>NZ_JAUUTZ010000026.1 GCF_030678915.1 Paracoccus wurundjeri
ACAACGGCGCTTGCAGCACCGCAAGCTCGCCGCATAATATCAAACCAATGACGAGGCCCATACTCCGCTAATTTACGCAACCATCTGCGCATAATGTTCTGACGACGGACATGACCCAGATCACCATTGACGAGACAGCGCTAAGCCTCATGGCTTTCGACGGCGCGGCGCATTTTTGTCGCGCCATGGCCCATCGGAGAACAAGGGTATTCATCAAGCCAGCGGCCAGCAGCAATGCCTTGATCTGGAAAGCCGGGTCCGCAATGTATTCTCAAGGTGAGCAACTTGCCGAAAGCTAATTCCTTCGGAATTCCTTGACAACATCAAGGAAAGCTCGCAGCGCCAGTGGAACGGCTCGATGTCCGGGATAATAGATCGCGACATCTTCCGGAGCGTGCATCCACGGGGCCAAGACCTTGCGCAACCTGCCGTCGAATAAGGCCGGTTCGGCGGCCCAATCCGCTACATAGGCGATGCCCAGTCCTTTTATTGCGGCGTCGACCATCAGCTCTTCGTCATCAAGGACGACGGGACCGTTTGTGCCGATCATCAGTTCCTGACCGGCCCGTTCGAACTCCCATCGGTACAGCTTGCCGCTGGGCATACGATGACCAATGCAATGATGGCGTTGAAGTTCATCAGGTGTTTTCGGCTCGCCGAAACGATCGAGATAGGCGGGCGATGCGACACAGACGAAGGCCAGCGGGTGCCGCAGCGGCACGGTAATCATGTCCTTTGGAATGGACTCAAAGAGACGCAGGCCAGCATCGAACCCACGGGACACAATATCAACGAACTGCCCGTCGACGACGATATCCACGGTTACGTCCGGATGGCGCTCCGCCATCTGTGGAAGAATTTCGCGAACGATAAACCCTGCCGCCAATCGTGGTGCATTGATGCGGACCGTTCCTGCTACATTGCCTCGGAACCCCGCCACGCTGTCGAGCGCTTCATCAAGTGATGTGAGCGCCGGCTGAAGGCGACCAAGCAGCTGAAAACCGGCTTCCGTCGGCAAGACGCTTCTTGTGGTACGGTTCAGAAGGCGCACGCCCATGCGTTCCTCGAGTGCGCGCATTGCGTGGCTCAATGTGGAAGGCGCCATGCCCATCTCATCCGCTGCTCGGCGGAAGCTGCGATGCGTGGCAACCGCCACGAACGCGGTTAGATCGTTAAGTGAGGGTCGGGACATTGATGAGAATTTTGCACCACTTTATGTCGATTTCAATGGCTAATATGCGCAATGACAATGTTCTAACTCTGCCTCATATCCGCGCATTCAAAGACAAAAGGATTATGAGATGCCCACACGTGACGCTATATTCCCGGCCAACCGTCATGCCTTGTATGATGCTCACCGATATTCCGCAGCCATTCGCTCCGGCGATCTCCTTTTTGTATCCGGTCAGGTTGGAAGCCGGGAGGACGGTTCGCCTGAGCCCGTGTTCGAGGATCAGGTTCGGCGGGCCTTTGACAATCTGCGTGGCGTCTTGGTTGCTGCCGGATGCAGTTTTGACGATGTGGTCGACGTGACCACCTTCCACACCAGCCCGGACGAACAGTTTGAGACTGTGCAGGCCGTCCGAACGGAGGAAATTGGTGGGCCTCCCTATCCGAACTGGACTGCTGTAGGTATCAATTGGCTTGCCGGTTTCGATTTCGAGATCAAGGTTATTGCACGCATCCCTCAATCAAGCGGCAGGCAGGCAGTGGACGAACTCTAATCTTCACCCTCGCGATTTCTGCGGCAAGGGAGCCTTGCTCCCTTTGCCCATCTATTGATCCTGTGCCACTCGGATCGTTCGATCCATGGCATGTACCGCTGCGTGTGAACGCATCAGATGAAGCATGACCTGCCGAATCCCGATCGGATATTCGGGTTGGGTTCATGCTGATGGTTATGCCGGCATGGGCGGCGTTTACGGTGGAAACAAGGCCCGCGAGATGGCCTGCATGGCCCATATCCGGCGCAAGTTCGTCGATGTCTTTGCCTCGCAGGGTTCGGCGGTCGCCGCAGAGGCCATCCGCCGGATTGCACAGTTTTATGCTGTCGAAAAGGACGCTCGCGGCCTTCTGCCCGAGGCGAGAGCTGTCCTGTGGCATGAGCGATACCCCGGAAATCCTGCTCGCCCATCACCTCAAGGCACTCAAGCTGCCCACCTTCCTGCGCGAGCATCAGAAACTGGCCCGGCAATGTGCGGCGGAAGGCGTGGATCATGTCCGCTATCTTGCCCGGCTGGTCGAACTCATCGACCGGGAAAGGCGGGTGGTCGAGCGCCGCATCAAAGCCGCAAAATTCCCGGCGGTCAAAAGCCTGGACAGCTTCGACTTCGCCGCCATTCCCAAGCTCAACAAGATACAGGTGCTGGAACTGGCACGCTGCGAATGGATCGGCAGGCGCGAGAACGTCATCGCCCTCGGGCCCTCGGGCACCGGAAAGACCCATGTCGCCCTCGGCCTCGGGCTGGCCGCCTGCCAAAAGGGTCTTTCCGTGGGCTTCACCACCGCCGCGGCCCTGGTTAGCGAGATGATGGAAGCCCGTGACGAACGCCGCTTGCTCCGCCTTCAGAAGCAGATGGCCGGATACAAGCTTCTCATCATCGACGAACTCGGCTTCGTGCCCTTGTCGAAAACCGGCGCCGAGCCCCTGTTCGAGCTGATCTCGCAACGCTACGAGCGTGGCTCGATTCTAATCATCAGCAATCTGCCATTTGACGAGTGGACCGAGACATTCGACTCCGAACGCCTCACCGGCGCGCTTCTCGACAGGCTGACCCACCACGTCAGCATTCTCGAGATGAATGGCCAGAGCTATCGTCTCGCCCAAAGCCGCGCCCGAAAGGTCGACTGAAACCCCTTCAAATATCGCCACGCGCGCATGAGCCCCCCGCTCGGGCTACGCCTTCCCGGCGGTCTCATGCGCGCACCGAAAGTGGCCGACTTTTACGCCGCCATTGGCACACTGAACCACTGTCCGCAACACTCAGAATGGAGTATCCTATGATCAAGGCATTCATATTCGACGCGTATGGTACGCTTTATGACGTCCAATCTGTTTCCAATATTATTGAGAAATCCTTCCCGGGTTACGGTGAGCGAGAGCCTTGTTGATGGCGTGGATACCCCCTCTGCGTAGATTTCATGACGTCAGAGAATGTCGAACGAACAAATCTGCGCTTCGACACCTTTCAGGAAACCCGACAGCGATCCATGCACAAGAAGCTCAGCCATCATCAACCCAGTCGAGGCGCCCTGGCCGCATGGCGCTTTCAAGGATTTCTGCCCACGTCTTTCCCTTCGCACGAAGCATCCCGATCGTTGGCCCACGGGGATCGCCATATACCGTCAGGGTCCGCTGACAGATCAATGAATGCATCGGCTCCGGAGTTCGCGCCTTGAAGATTGCCGCAAGTTTCCGCCGCTCGGCATGCGCGGCGCGGGCGATTTCTTCGATTGGTCGCGCGTCCTGCCGCATTAATTCAACACGGGATCGAATCGCGCGAACCGACATCTCATATTCCTGCCGTAATGTTTCCGTCGTATTGCCGCTCATGATGCGCCGGGCTTCTCTGCGGCCAGCAGCGCGAGTGCGGGCCTCACCGCCCCTTCCAGAAGGGCACGGTCCGGGCGCACGCGCGCAAGCACACGAACACCCATCAATATGCCGACCAGATGCCTTGCCAGATCCTCCGCCGCGAGCGACGTTGTGACCGAGCCGTCAGCCTGACCTTGTCTGACATTGTGCAGAAAGAATTCCTCGATGCGCAACAGCACTCCGGCGACAACCTCCTGAAAGGCTGGATCATGGGAGGTAACATCAAGTGCAGCATTCACCAACATGCACCCTTTGTGTTCAGTGTCATCAAGAGATCGCTTCACGATCTCCGCGAAGAAGCTCTCAATCGCCTCGCGGGGCTCCAGAGTTTCACAACGCCGCATACGCTCACCAATGCTTCCCTCCACATAATGATCAAGCGCACGCTGATAGAAGGCACGCTTGTCGCCAAACGCATTGTAGAGACTTGCGCCGGTCAGGCCCGTGTTCGCGATCAGGTCGCGAATCGATGTCGCCTCGTAACCCCGGCTCCAGAAGCACTGCACTGCCGCGTCGAGCACAGCGTCCTCATCGAATTTCCTCGGTCTCGCCATCTCGATCCCTGTTGGCCTGCGTCAGCAACATCTTGCTATCGAATAGTTTGTGATCTATTTTAGAACAATCGAACTAAAATACAAGCCGGCCGCCCACCGGATCATCGGGCCGCGCGAAAGGGAAATCCACAATGGCTTTCGAACAGGAGCTTGCCGCAATCCATGGCCGCAGCAGCCTCAAAGCCGCGATAATGCTGGCAGATCAGCATTCCTCGGGCGCGTAAACCATGTCCGGCACCAAGGCCTGGCCCACAACTGACAGATCACCCGACAACCCGCGCAAGCGCCTCACCGGCATACTTTGGGCGGCCCTCACCGTCGTGATCTTCGCCGGCTGGTTCGTGGTCACACGCTTCGGCGTCACCCGCGAACTCGGTATCTGGGACATTACAGCGCTGCGTTTCGGGGTCGGCACAGTGCTGCTCGGGCCAGTTCTCATCCGGCAACGAACCACTCTTTCCTTCGCCGCCTGGGTAAAGGGCGCCGCCTTTGCCATGCTCTGGGGGGCGCCTTTCGTACTGCTCGTCGCGTTGGGCCTCAGCCTGACCTCGGCCGCGCAGGCCGCATCGATCGCACCGACCCTGATGCCGTTATTCGCTGGGATCTTTGCCTGGACTTTCCTTGGTGAACGCCAGGGGCGGCAATGCTGGATCGGGTATGTAGCGATCTTTGCCGGGCTCGCTTTTCTTGTATTGACAGGAACAACAACGCACGGACCACCTAACGCGGCAGGGCTTGGTGCGCTGGCGACCGCCGCCGCGATGTGGGCTGTCTACACGCTGTTGTTCCGCGATAGCGAGCTGACCCCAATCGAGTCCGCCGCCCTTATCTGCTGCTGGTCAACCGTACTCTTTCTGCCCGCCTACCTGTTTTTTGGCCTCAGCCGCATGAGCCACGCCTCGGTCAACGAGATTGCATTGCAGGTCATTTATCAGGGCGTACTGATGAGTGGGGTGGCAATTATTACGTTCAACCGCGCGGTCTCGCTGCTCGGCGCAACCGCGGCCACCGCGATCATCGCGCTCGTTCCCGCAGCTGCATCGCTTCTTGCTGTTCCTGTTCTCGGTGAGACGCCATCCCGCTTCGAATTCGCGGCGATTGCAATCATCATCGCCGGTGTTCTACTCGCATCCCGCCGGCCAGACATGACCCATCCACTCAAGCCAAACGGAGATGTCCATGATCCGATTCTATTTCCATCCGACACCCAATCCGGCGAAGATCGCGTTGCTTCTGGAAGAAGCGGGCCTGCCCTACGAACTGGTACCCGTTGACACCAGCAAGGGAGAGCAGCACGCACCATCGTTCCGGGCGATCAATCCAAACGGAAAGGTGCCGGCCATTATCGATACCGAAGGACCGGACGGTCGTGACACACGGGCCTTCGATTCAACTGCCATCCTGATTTATCTTGCAGAGAAGGCCGGAAAATTCCTTGGCAGACCCGCGGAGCGGCCGGAACTGCTTTCCTGGCTGATGTTCATCGCCTCGGGTCTTGGCCCGTTTTCCGGACAGGCCGTGCATTTCCAGTTTGCTGCGCCGGAAGGTCTCGATTACGCGGTGAACCGTTATCGCCGCGAAGCCGAGCGCCACTACCAGGTGCTTGACGCGCACCTTGAAGGTCGGGCCTATCTTGTCGGCGACACCTACACGATCGCGGATATCTCCGCCTGGGGATGGCTCGACCGTGCTTCGCGCGTGCGCAAGGGCACTGAAGACCCCCTCGCGGCCTTCCCCAATCTCAAGCGCCTGTTCGAGACAGTAGATGCGCGGCCCGCCGTGACCCGTGCGCGGGACATCGGCAGGGATCATCCTTTCAAGCAGGTCAATGACGAGGAGACGAAGCGCGCACTTTTCCCCTCGAATTTTCCGCCCGTAACATAAGCACATTTTCAGGAGAGCATAACATGAGCGACAGCACCGAATATGTCCCACCAAAGGTGTGGACCTGGGACAAGGCAAGCGGCGGCACCTTCGCCAATGTCAACCGCCCGATTGCCGGCGCAACCCATGAAAAAGAACTGCCGGTGGGCAAGCATCCGATGCAACTCTATTCGCTTGGCACGCCAAATGGCCAGAAGGTCACAATCCTGCTGGAGGAGTTGCTGGCGCTGGGTCATGAAGGCGCGGAATACGACGCCTGGCTGATCAGGATCGGTGATGGAGATCAGTTCGGCTCGGGTTTTGTCGAGATCAACCCGAACTCCAAGATTCCGGCGCTAACAGACCGTAGTGGATCAAAGCCGATCCGCGTGTTCGAATCCGGGGCGATCCTGATGCACCTTGCCGAGAAGTTCGGCGCGTTCCTGCCAGTTGAACCGGCGGCACGTGCAGAAACGCTGTCCTGGCTGTTCTGGCAGATGGGCTCCGCCCCCTTCCTGGGCGGCTGCTTTGGCCATTTCTATGCCTATGCGCCGAGTAAGCTGGAATATCCGATCAACCGCTACGCCATGGAGGTGAAACGTCAGCTACATGTCCTCGACCGACGTCTTGCCGAAAATGAATTCATCTCCGGTGCCGACTACACCATCGCTGATATGGCGATCTGGCCCTGGTATGGCGGTCTCGTGAAAGGCTGGCAGTACGACGCGGCCGAATTTCTTTCCGTGCAAGACTACAAGAATGTTGTCCGCTGGGCGGATCAGATCTTTGCCCGACCTGCCGTCGCCCGCGGCCGGAAAGTGAACCGCACCTCCGGCGAGCCTTCAAGCCAGTTGCACGAGCGGCACGACGCCAGTGATTTCGAAACGAAGACACAGGATAAGCTTACCGCGGTAAAAACATAGCCCTCCCGGCCAGGCGCAAGGACCATAAGCGGATCCCCGCGGAATGAAACATCGTGCCCAGGCCCTGGCCGGGACGCGACAGAAAGTGCAAAGATTATAGTGCCATGACCCCGGGATCGCACACTCACGACGAACGGGCAAAACAGAGAGTCTGCCGGCCCCTGCTTGACAGCGCCGGTTATCGGCCGCTCAAGAGGTGGCTTCACGACCAAGATCCACCTCCTCGTCAATGCTGCAGGGCTGCCCATGAGGACTGAGATCACTGCGGGGCAAACCTCTGACTATCTTGGCTTCGATCTGGTCATGGCCGAAAACCTGCCCACCCCAAGCGTCTTGCTGGCCGACCGAGGCTATGACGCTGACAGCATTCGCAAATCCATGGACAAACGCGACGTCTTACCCGTCATCCCCATGCGCAAGTCACGCAAGAAGCGCGTTGGCGTCGACCGGGCCTTGTATCGTCTGCGCAACCTGGTCGAACGGTTCTTCAACAAATTGAAGAACGCCCGCCGTGTCGCCACCCACTACGACAAGACTGCCGAGAGCTTCCTGGGCTTCATCGACATCACGTCGATCCGGATCTGGCTGCGTCATTTGTCAACATGACCTAAGAAAAGATTTGGGCCCGATCCGCGGATCACCATACCGGCCAGTGGCTTCATGACATGCCGCGCTTCACAGGCCTGACAGAAGACCGCACTCGATCACCGCCAACAAGAGGGTCAGAAGCTACTTGCACCTTGGACGGCAACCACAGAAGATCGCTCATATCACCGCTCTATTTTTCGAGCGATGAATCACGAGAGAGATCTCAAATCAATGGGTCTTGACCCTAAGTGTTGATCGGGCTGCAGGACCGGACCGTGCGCCGGAAATCTGCATGTGCTCCGGCTGCCGTGAGCGGACAAACAAACTGGCGACAAGCGCAGCACAACCAGCAGCTGCGCCTGCTCAAGGCGTCATCAAGATGCCGGGCCCGGCCACGAGCACCCCGCCGATCGCCGAGAATGTCGCGATGCCGAAGTTGAACGTGGCGATGTTGAAGCCCGAAGCAGTCGCGACCGCGTCGGGCGCGACCTCTTCCGCGGCCGCGACCACGCCAGACTGAACGATGGGGCCAAGACAGAAGCCGCAAGCAGACCAGAGGAGCAGGTTGGCGAACATCGTCAGGACGTGCGGGGCCGAAAAGGGCAGCGTTGCAAGCGCCAGGACAAGACCGACCAGCGCTGCCATCAGGCTGCGCCGCGTGCCGAGCGCGTCGCTAAGCCGGCCCCCGCCCACATTCCCGACCACCGCAGCTGCGCCGAATGCCATAAGCGCCAAGCTGACTGCGGCCGGAGACATGTGGGTTAGTCACAAGCAGGCCGGCTTGGGGTATCGTTACCGTAAGATCGCGTGCGACTTCCGGAACAAGACCGATCATGACGAATTCCGCAGTGTCGATGGCGAAGGCCGCGACGGCAAGCGCGATAAATGCAGGCGACATCGGTGTTGCTCTTTATGCGCCGACCGGATCGGCAAAGTGCGCGACGAGGCCCGTTTGGCCCGGCGAAACGTGGTCGGCCATGGTGTGGCGATCGGGGAAGTCACCGCCGTTTTGCGACCGGAAGGGGATTGGCGTGTCGGAGAATAGCCCGGCGAGACGCACACGCCATGCTGCCTTGATCGCCTCCACTTCCTCCGCCGTAGAAACGTGGCCCGCGCCATAGACCGCGTGTGTCGGGAGCACGTCCATGCCGGGGTAGAACAGCGCGCCATGAGTCAGCGGGAACAGCAGCTGCTCGATCGGCCCGTTGATCCCTCGCGGGCCATAGTCGGCCGCTGGGCCGCCTGCCTGCACGTTGACCAGCGCTCGCTTGCCCTTGAGGATGCCCTCGCCAAAGCGGAACTCGTTGGAGCCATTCTGATAGCCGTAGGCAAAACCGAAGGCATAGACCCGCTCTATCCAGCCTTTCAGGATCGCAGGCACGCCATACCACCACAGCGGGAATTGCAGGATCACAGCATCGGCCGCGAGCAGCTTCTGCTGCTCGGCGATCACGTCGGGCGTCTGATGCCCGCTTGCGTAAGCATGGCCCGACTCCATGATGAACGACAGCCGTTCGGGATTGTCACGCATTGGGAAGTCATCGGCGTCAAATACCGCCTTCCACTTCATCTCATAGAGGTCCGAATGGACCACGGTGTGTCCCGCTGCCGACAAGGTCTCGGCGGTCACGTCGACCAGCTGCCGTGTCAGCGAAGTGGGTTCAGGGTGCGCGTAAACGATGAGAATATTTTTTTTCACTAGATGGTCTCCGTGTTTGTTGATAGCCATGTTCACGTGATTGATGTTTCCGATCGGCATCAATTGCGCGCCGAGGCTTGCGCGTTGGTGACACAGACGTTTTCGAGGAATTTGCGTGCCCGCGGAGCCGCGCTCAGCTTGATGATGCCGATATCGATACCTGCGCTGTTGATGGCGCGGCCAAGCTCCTCAAACATCATCAGAAGGCTCGTTTCGTTGCAGCAATTCGCGCCAAAGCGCGCAGTAAGCTAGTAGGGTATGGGATGCTGACTAAGATCATTCGATGCCTCCGGCTCGAGATTGGTAGCTCGGCTGACCCCGACATGAGCATCTGAGTAAGATTTGTGAAATCGATTATCTTGACATGTTATATCCATATGGCGGATACCTAACCGCTGATCGCCACGTTGGCGGCATTTCCACGGGGGCGTTCGATTGGCCCGTGGGCGGCACAGGTCCACACGCACCGGTTTGTCGGCCATCTGCCAATCGTGAGAACAACAGCAATCGCTCTTGTGCCATCGGTTCGACGCCGACACAGACAGCTTCCCATTAGGCGGCCAAGCCGTTGACGGGCAGCGCCGCAATCATCATATATAGAATTGATTAAGCGGCGACCAGGAATAGACAGATTGAATGACAGGCGCATCGACCTCAATCTCTTGGCGACGCTCGAAGTGCTACTCACCGAACAAAACGTAACGAAAGCGGCAGCTCTACTGCACCTCAGTCAGCCGGCTGTAAGTGCGCAACTGGCACGGCTTCGGGATTTGTTTGACGACCCGCTTCTGCTTCCGACTCGTCGAGGCATGATCCCGACCGCCAAAGCAATCGAACTTGCACCGCAACTGAGAGGCGCGCTGGATCACGTGCGCGACGCACTGCATTCTCATCAGGACTTCGATCCCAGCAAGGCAGAGCTGACCGTATCGATCGGCTGTTCTGACTATATCCAGGCAGCAGTGGTGACGCCGTTCGTCTTGGCTCTCCGGCAGACGGCGCCGGGAGTACGGGTGACCGTACGGCATCTGTTGCCCGAACTGGTGCAGCAGCAATTAGAGAATAAAGAAGTCGATCTTGTTATCGCTACTCCCGAACGGTCGGCCCCGCACCTGCGGACGTGTCACTTATTCGACGAAAGTTATGTCCTCATAGGAAGGCACGGTCATCCCCGGTTGAAATCGGGGATGACAATAGACGAATATGTCGAATTGGAACACGTCGTGGTGTCACCGCGGGGCGGCTATTTCGAAACGCCAGTGGACAGTGCCCTGGCGACACTTGGTTACCGACGCAACGTCGTCGTGTCAGCGGCCTCCTTTTTGCTCCTGCCGGAGATCGTCTTAGATAGTGATTTGGTTGCGCTCGTACCACGGCGCCTATTTCTTAGACAGTCAGAAAATTTCATGAGGGTTGACGTGCCCTGGCTAGGTGAACATTTCAATGTCAGCCTGATTTGGCACGAGAGAAGTCATAGGCATGCGGGCCACCACTGGGTCCGAAACCTGATCGGAAGTCTGGTTGGGGCCCATGATGGACGATGATAAAGGCGGGTCTGGGGCAGCCCTGCCGACGGGGTCGGCTTGAGATGCATAAATCCCTTGGCGACCATGCCTTGGTATCTGTTCCATTGATATCACTCTGTAAATATGGCGATTGGCGCAAGGCTGCTTGATCTGTCCGTCGTCAGCACAATTGGCACATCTCGCGGCGTAACTTAGCGGAGAGTTCACCTGCGAGGAGACGGCTCTGCCGGGTGCCGTGCCCGACGATGACGGGAACATGCCCTTTCTGCGCATCCAAGCGCCGTGCCGGAACGGTTTCGTTCCATCGCTTCCCCTCGATGCCCAGCCGCAGGAATATGTCGCGGTCTCCGGCCTCTCCATCGCCGTGGTGCTGTGCGAGCGCGGGGCTCTTCCCGGCCGCACGGAGGATTGGGCAGCCTTCGCGCAATGGCCCCGCAGCCCCGCCATCGAACAGGATACGCTCCACGCCTTGGCGCATATCCCCTACCCCGCCTTTCCGGAACACGCCCGCGCCCTTCTCGGTGGCATCATGCTCGCAAAGGCCAAGCTGCGCGCCTGGATGCTGTTCAAGGGATACGCCTTGCCCCGCTTCCTGGAAGGGCAAGATGCCGTGCAGCTCACTCTCGCGGGACAGACCGCAGCGACACCCTCGGCGAGATCCTGAAGGACAGCCCCGGCTGGCTGGATGAGGCGGTCGATACCACTGAAGCCAGCTGCATCCTCGGCTTCCCCCCCTGCACGCTGCACACCTGGCGCTCGCGCGGCGGCGGGCCGCCCTTTCTCAAGCTGGGCGCGCGCTCGGTGCGCTACCAGCGCCGGGCGCTCTATCAATGGCTTGCCGAGCGCCAAAGGCGCAATACGGCGGATGATGGGGGCCGGGATGGCTGACAGGACCAAACATCACACATTCCCCCCAGCAAGGTCCGGTTTCGTGACAAAGACTACGAAATTGAAGCGACATCGGCAGCCAGGTTTGACGCGGCAGCAGACATTGCCCCAGCCCCCGTAATGGCCAAGGGCCGGCATTCCTTATGAACCCTTGAATGTGCACACATGGATGTACATATTGTGCATGACGAGCTATAATCCAGCTCGGCACATGTGAAGGAGGCATCCGATGCACATCACCAAGGTCTTCAAGAACGGGAACTCACAAGCGGTGCGAATCCCCGCCGAACTGGCATATGAGCGCGCCGATGTTGAAATGGAGATCGAGCGCGTGGGCGACGAACTGCGCATCCGGCCGGCGCGCCGGTCACTTGCCGGCGTACTCGAACGCTTCAGGAGATTCGGCCCCGACTTCATGTCAGAAGGGCGTGGCGACCATGAGCAGGCGGACCGAGACAGCATCTGATGCCGAAGTTCATGCTCGACACCAATATCTGCATCTACCTGATGAAAAACCAGCCGGAGCAGGTGGCGCGCCGCTTTGCCGAATGCGTCGTCGGCGATGTCGTCATGTCGGCGATCACCTTTGCCGAGCTGGAATATGGCGTATCGGTGAGCCGGGCTCCTGATCGGGAGCGGGCAAATCTCGACGATCTCGCCGAGATGATCCCGGCAGCTCCCTTTGATATCGAGGCCGCGCGCGCCTACGGCCCCGTCCGGAAGGCAACGCAGGACAGGAAGCGGGATCATCTCGACAAGCTGATCGCCGCCCACGCCCTGGCACTGGACGTGGTACTGGTGACGAATAACATCCGCGATTTCCAGGCATATCCAAGGCTACGCCTGGATAACTGGCTGGAGCCTTGAGTATAGCATCCAGCCCAGCATGAGGTCTCAGCTGAAAACAAGTAGCTCGCAAACCGGATCAGCTTCCATGAGGCATTTGACGGCTCTTATCTCGTCAACACCGTTTGGGGATATTGCCTATCGTCGTGCGCCGAAAAGAACCGGCAAATCGAACAGGAAAAGGCTACCGGCATTGGCTCTCCATATTCACGTCAAATGACGATATGAGCACACTATGCCCCACAGGGTAGCAGGTTGAAACGCCATTGTCGGGATCACAAAGCCGGCGCCACAAATACCGCCTAACAGGCGCTGCTCCGCGCAATAAAAGTTAACCGTTGGTCTGCCCTCAAACACCGCCTCCTCTCATCCACCATTGCCGCCCTCTTCCCCTGGCCGCCACCTGACGGGATCCGCGACCCAGCGGTTGATGTCGGATTCCCACCAGCCTGCACCGTTGATGCTGATCCTGATCTGGGCCGGGAATGTTCCCTCGGCGATCTTGCGGTAAATGGTGGAGCGGGACAGGCCGGTCCGGGCAAGGACGGTATTCAGGCGAACGATACGGTCTGGCGCGGGCATGGTTGCAATGCTTCCTGCTGATCGGTTCTGGCTGCTCATGAACCATGACAGGGCAAGGGTTTATCGTTATGCAAGAGGTATTTAACCGGCTTTGTCCTATAGCGAAGAAACGGCGGTAAATAGGAAAACCCTGCAAGCCGAGTCCGTGCCCTCTACCAAGGTCGGCGCCGCGATCGAGAGCAGATTCCCGACCGAGGCTGTGGCGCGATTCGCACGAGATGCCAAGTCTCTGCCTATGATCAACAAGCCGGGATACCATATTCAGACTGAGTTTCGAGGTTTTCCATCCCCACTCCGAGTAGTCCTTCAGCCGAGTTTTGTTCCGACATAACAGCCTATGGCTCCGCCCAGCCCCTCCCCGGCCTGAAGCTGCCGGGCTCCATGTTCTGCCCGATCTGCACGAGATCGAACAGCGCCAGGCGGAGTTCCCGCCAGGGAAACTCTTCGCATTCCTCCGAGCCCTGGCCTTCCCGCAGGATCATATCGAACTTGGCCGCCACACCGGCCAGCGTCGTTGCAGACGTTACTGTCAAGGCATCGGCCAATTCCTGTGCAAGGTGTCGGCACTCCGTCACGTCGTCATATTCGAAGTTATCCACTACCATTATCAACTGTTTCGTAACCTTCACCATTATGCGGCGAATCAAATTTCCGCAAAATAATCTCCCTAATCTCTTCGAAAACCCTCCTGTCAAAACACACATTCTTCTCTGACAACCTCTGAGATTGCCACTCAAGGTAAAGAGGAATATGCCATATAATGTAAGTGAGCTCCTTATCGAACCTAGATTCACTCAAACTAGGAACACCCTGGATAATCCGTAAAAAATCTTCAGCCATACCTTCATCATATACACCATATCTTAACTTCCGCAAAAATCCAGACTCCCAATGGAATCGAAGGGATTTCTTTAATTCATCAGTCATTTCGCAAGTAGCCTTATTGCATCTGGAGGGACATAGCCCTTTATCAGAACCTCTGCATCCTCGATTGCCATATCTGCAATAAATTCATTAATGAAACCGTGCCCTCCTGATATATCCACCACTTCCGATTTAACTTTACATAAATCTATACTTACAACGCCGTTTCCTTGATTGTATTTCCCATGTGCAACTGTAGGATCTTTCGTCGCTGACATCCAATTACTATCTCGTGCGCCACCTACATGAACTTCAGGAGAAATATTTGCAGTACAACAGCGAGCAAATAGACCTTTAGATATATCCTCCCCGGTTGCCAATGCACGATAGACAAACCGCTGACCATCGGGCAGATTACATGTCAGGGCAAAAAAATCCACGTAAACTGTTGGAACAGGAACATATGATGCTGGCCTGAATCCTCCAACCAAAGACAGGGGATCAAAAGTAAGATATTTTGCGGCGATCGGCTCATAATACCTGAACCGATTATAATACAGCCCGGTCTCTTCATCCTCTCACTGGCCCTGGAACCGGATCGGGCAGAACATCGCATCCGGTGACGGCGCATAACCCGGCAATTCCACCGAAGGGCCATGAACCAGAACCTCCACCCAGTAATGCCATGCTCCGTGGCATCCGAGCCAACTACCTGCGCCCCCGTCCGCCGCAATGTCTCCCATGTGTCATGATCGACAGCCCAGAGCAGAGCATCGCCTTCGGAAACCACCTCTTCAAGGCGTCCCGAGATGATCATTGGCCACGAAACCAAGCTGCACGCCTTCGACCCGCGCCATCGGTCGGAATGATCCCGGCTCGAAGAGCCAGTCAATAAATTATTAACTCACCTCCAAAAGGTTTTATCTGCCATCCGACCGGCAAACGCCCGGCCTCCAAAATTCTCATTAGATCGCGGCATTTTCGAGACCCGTAATACCTATAATCCTGAACAGCAACCTCCTCTTTGGCAAACGCAATCAACAACCATTCTATTGTTGAAACAGGTCTCGGTGGAGAAAATCCGCTCGAGTTGTTATTAAGCCCAGAAACTTCCAGGCCATCTGCTATTCCTGAAACATATGGATCAACAAGTACAGCAATTGAATTGCTGTTACGCAAAAATCCTTTTGCTACGTCGCCACTCTCAAATCCACCTGCATTCGGCATCAAGTCAAGAAGAAAACTTTCAAATTCATCTGAATCAATATTTTTTTGAGCATCGCCTGCATCGACGAAACGGTAATTCACAAAAACATCAAGGGAAATATTTATCGGAGGTTCGCCACAGAATCGAGCAAATCCTACTTCGCTTACACTTTCAATTCGGCGATGAATTTCATCAAGTGATTGCGTCATCTGCAGTTACTTCCTTTTCTCGCAGAATTAATCGGACCAGACACTCTAGGAACAGGATCACTGTCCATAAAACCTGCGGCGATGCGTTCTGCAGCCTAGTCGCTTAATGTTCCTCTCTCGCGCTCGAGATCGGAATATATAGCATCTCCAGCTTCTGAAAATTCATTGTATGCCAAATATTTCAGATATTCTAAAAGATCTGCAAATATTTTTACATCACCACCAGAAATACTTATTATAGCAGGCTCATCGTCATTAGCATTTCTCCACCAATAAAATGTGACTCCAAGCCCGCCTTGCTCCTTAGCAAATATTGCGGTTCTATTCCAATCAGAATTATCGGAAGGGGGGACAGGGCGATAGTTCTCAGCAATGAGGTTTATGACCTCTTTAACGTCATCCTGTTTATATAACTCTTTAAGTTGACTGGGTGGATAGGAAGTTTTCCCAAGTAAACCATTTTCCCAGGTAGAAACAATTGTGTAGTAATCTCGCATTTGCTGCGATAAGGAACGATAGGTTTTCTCATCAATCATGAGAATTTGCCCGCTGATATCGCCTGTAGCCTCCATCCTGTGGGAATCACCCCATTCGTCATTTTTTTTTCTTATCTCATTTATTAACTTTTCCATTTTTCCCTCTAGCATTCATCTCGCAGCCAGACCCATGTATAGCTTTGCTTTTTTCGAGCCATATCTCCAGTTATCCCACCAAGATAAGCGTTAGTATCTGCTCGCTGCAACAACCCTCCATTGCTGGGATTCGGGAGACCACCTGACGCTGCATCTGGAACATGCCCGGCAACCTGACCTTTCGAGCAGCAATGCATCTCTCGGAATTGTCGCTTCCATCTCGCCGACAGTCGTTCCTGCAATTCGGTTAGCGGCCCCGCGGTCATTCGTCCGCCACGTGCAATAATCTCGTTATTCCACATGCCTACGAACTGGGACAACTCTTCAGCTGCAGCGCTTCCTGCGGGGAATTTTTGCACAATGCAGATGCCAGAACCCATCGGACCCCATGCTTGCAGCCCAAAGGGATCATTAAATTTCAGTGGGTTGGCAACATAGCTCGATAATCTAGTACCCCCAAAGAGACCGATCGGATCCAAACTCATATACTGACCAGAATTCGCTTCATAATATCTGTATTGATTATAATACAGCCCGGTCTCTTCATCTTCCCACTGCCCCTGGAACCGGATCGGGCAGAACATCGCATCCGGAGGCGGTGCATAGCCCGGCAGCTCAACCGACGCGCCATGAGCCAGATCCTCGACCCAGTAATCGCCATGCTCCGTGGCATCCGAGCCAACGACCTGCTTTCCTGTCCGCCGCAATGTCCCCCAGGTGTCATGATCGACAGCCCAGAGCAGCACGCCGCTTTCCGAGACCACCTCTTTTGGTGTCCCAAGATGATCGTTCACAACAAGGCCAAGCTGCCCACCCTCGACCCGCGCCATCGGTCGGAATGATCCCGGCTCGAAGAACCAGTCCACCTCCTGAACCGTGCCACCACGCGTGACCTTTTCCCGCGCGATGACATCTCCATCCCACAGGAAGTCGTGCTTAACGCCGCGGGTCTCCTTCCAAACCCGCCGCCCGAACGGATCATAGCCGTAGCGCCAGATTGCCCCGTCCGGGCAATGCGCCGCTATCATCTGATCCTGTGCGTTCCATTCAAACCGCCATGTCTGCGACCGGAACCCCTTGCGTGCAATCGTGCGCTTAACCACCCGTCCGCAACGATCATGATCCAGCGTCACCACCTCGCCGCGCGGACCATGGGCGATTTTCACTACCCCCGCGGCTGAGGTCTGCCAGTTCAGGAAACGATCGGTGCCCCCGGTCGCAGCCGCAAGGTTCAGGTCGGGATTATAGGCGAAGCCTTCGACTCCGCCATCGCCGTAAACTGTCCGCGCGATCTGACCGTTCCGGTCGTAATCGTATCGTTTCTCGCCCCACCGCGCGTCGGTGATGACACGCGGCTCGTAGGCACGGCTCCAGTCATAGCGGCGCTCGATCTGCGCGCCGTGCTGATGGACGAGCTGTCCGACCGCGTCCCAGTCTGAGGCCAGCCGGAAACCCCGCTCCGAGGCCCGCAGCCGCTCTTGTCCCAGATCGTCACGTTCGAAGCAAAGAGGCGCGTACCCCTCCAGTTCCCACTGCAGCAAGCCGCCCATACCATCATAGCGGAAGGACAGGTGCTGATCGCCGATCCGACGCGCGATCCGACGCCCACAACAGTCAATTTCGTTCTCGATGCGTTGACCATTCACGGTTTCGGCGATCACCCGACCGAGCGCATCCCGTTCCAGCGTGATCTCGGCATCACTGTTCCTGGCGGCGATCAGACGACCGTTGCCGTCATAGCCATATGTGATCACCAGGGGGCCTGCGGCACCCGATGCGAATGCGCGCAGTTCCAGCAGCAGGCCGGATTTGTCGTAATCATATTCCAGCCAGCCGCCATCAGGGTTGTCGCGCCGCACAACCCGGCCTGCATCATCATGGCGATAACCAAGGCTGCGGCCGTCGAAATCGGTTTCGCGGATCACCCGGCCGGTGATGTCCCGCTCGAAGGTCCAGTGCAAACCCATCTGGTTCGTGACGCAGATCAACCGCTCTTCACTGTCATATTGAAAACGGAGCGTCCCGCCCTTTGGATCGGTAATCTCTTCCAATACATTATAGGGGCCGTAGCGATAAGAAGTGGTGCGTCCCTCGCCATCCGTGACCGCCTCTACCCGCCCGGTGTCACCGATGGAACGATGTGTTTCCACCCCGTCGGGACGGGTAATGCGGGTCGGGACATGGAAATCCACCCCCGCCTCATATGAAAGCCCCGTGACATGGCCGAGGGGATCAATGATCGCCGTCACGCGGTTGAACACGTCATAGCTGAACCGCGTCTCGGCACTGTTGAAATCGCGGATCGAAATCAGCCGGTTATGATCGTCATATTCGCGGAGCTCGATCAGCCCATCATGACGCATCATCTGAACCGGCAGACCGGCCGCGTTCACCCGCAAATCGGTGACATGGCCGAGAGGATCGCGGACCTGCCGAAGATTACCACGATCGACGAACCACAGTAGATGTGATTTCCGGTGAGATTCTGAAGGGGCTGAACTGGCGTACCGATGAAGGCACCCTGATCCGGGACGAGTAAGACAACCGATCTGCTGCCTGAAAACTAGGGCCAGGGTTCATAACCAGAAGATAACGGTTGCTGCGAGGGCGATGGCTGAGAGTAAGACCTTGGGACAGCGGTCGTAGCGGGTCGCCGCGCGCCTCCAGTCCCTGAGCCTGCCAACATGATCTCGATGCGGTTGCGCCGCTTGTATCGGCGCTTGTCGTATTTGACGGTTGTCTTGCGTTGTTTTCGGCCAGGGATGCAGGCGCGTATCCTACTGTCTTTCAAGGCTTCTCGAAACCAGTCGGCGTCGTAGCCGCGATCCCCGAGCAGCCATTCGACATTCGGCAGGTTATTGAGCAGTGCCCGCGCACCGATGTAGTCACTGACCTGACCGGCGGTGACGAACAGGTCGAGCGGGCGCCCCTGGCTGTCGCAGATGGCGTGCAGTTTCGTGTTCATGCCGCCTTTGGTTCGACCGATCAGACGACCAGGCCCCCTTTTTGCCGGCCATGCTGGCCGCCGTTCGATGAGCCTTCAGGTACTTGCGCAGCCTCACTCGAACGCATGGCGTTCGCCTGCTCACATCGATCATCACGGCCTTCTCTTCAGCGTGCTCGGCGGCGAGACCCGCCATCATGCACGCGAAGATGCCTTTCTCGCTCAAGGGCGCGCCAGCTGTAAACCATGCCCGGTATTGGCCCTTCAACGACCGTCGCTGTGGAGGTATTTAGGCCTGACATGATGCAGCGTTGCGGCATGGCTGGGTCTAGTTCCCAGGACGTATTCCACGGGGGGGCAGGCCGAACGTCAAAACAAGCTGAGTCTTGACATAGATGCCGAGCGCCCCGCAGGTCATCGCCCGCTGATCATCTGACCGGATGCCATCCGCCGTAAGCTCGATTGAAGTGAGTTAACGGTGACTGATCACTATCGAAGTCGATTTTTGTAGCGACAACACGGCCGAAGATTACGCAATGCGTGCCTATGTCAACGCCTCGATCAAGCCTGCAATCCAGTGATGCAAGCGCACTCGCCAGTACTGGAGAGCCGGTCGACAACGTTTCCCAACGATCATGCTGGAACCGGCATTCGCGCGCCGTCGTTGATGAAAAGCGCAATGCAAGATCCTGATGGATCACGCCCAGAAAGTTTACACAGAACGCCCCGCACTTCGTCAGGTCGCCATACATGCTCGCCCGGCGATTGATGCAGATCAGGATGGTCGGCGGCTCGGCACTGACCGAGGAAACGGCGGTTGCAAGCATTCCCAGCGGCACGCCGCCATCGCCAAGTGTTGTCAACAAAGAGACGCCGCTTGCAAGCCGGGACATCGCGCCTTTGAAACCATCCATTTCGACTGATCCTGTGGGCATATTCATGCTGATCTTCCCTCACCTGAGATCAAATTTTCCAATATCAGAACGAGGCAGTCAGCCCGCCATCCACGTAAATGATCTGCCCCGAAACATAATTCGAAGCGTTTGACGCCAAATAGACGATGGTGCCTCCGAGTTCGGCCGGCTCACCCCATCTGCGAGCCGGAATCCGCGCCACCCTTTCGTTGAAGAATGCGCGATCATTCATGATCTGCCGGTTCATTTCGGTGACGAAATAGCCCGGTCCGATCCCATTCACCTGAATATTCGCACCGGCAACCTCGGTGGCGAGACAGCGGGTCAGCATTCTCAGGCCACCTTTTGCAACCGAATAGGGCACGATCCCAGGACGACCCAGTTCCCCCACCACCGAAACCGTATTGATGATTTTCCCGGCACCCCGGGCCAACATCCCGGGTAACACCGCACGGCAGGACATGAAGGGACCATCCAGATGCGTTTGCATCATCACCTCCCAGGCCTGATCCGTCACATCGACAACTGGTCCCCGGTCGGTGATACCCGCATTATTTACCAGAATGTCGATCCTCCCGTGCCGGGACTCGACGGTTTTTATCATCTTATCGATCTCGGCGCGTCGGGTCACATCGCAAACGGCAATATCGGCCTGCCCGTTCGCTGCACGGATCGAAGAGGCGACCTGTTGCAGCGGATCCGGATTGCGTCCGCTTAGCGTCACCACCGCCCCGGCCTTGCCAAGCGCGTGCGCCATCGCCGCCCCCAGCCCTTTGCCTGCGCCGGTAACGATCGCGACTTTTCCCGTCAGATCGAACAAATCAGTCATATCGGCTCCTCAGTGAAAGCTGCGCCCGCCATCGACGGCCACCGACGAACCGGTCATATAGGACGAGTCCTGGCTCAGAAGGAACAGGATGCAAGCGGCGATCTCTGCGGGTTGACCCCAGCGACGCAGGGCATAACGATCCAGCGGAACGGGTGGGGTATCGTCGCCCGCCTTGTTCAAACCGGCATTCATCGGAGTATCGATAAGTCCCCGGCAAACGGCATTCACCCGGATTGTCGGTGCCAGTTCAACTGCCAGCGCCTTGCTCAGGCTTTGCACACCGCCTTTTGATGCTGCATATGCACCGGCGCCCGCGACAGGGATCAATGCCTGTGCAGAGCTTATATTGACGATCGACGCCCCCTCGCCCGCCTTAAGCAGATGCGGGATCGCGGCCTGACACATCAGGAAACTGCCGGTCAGGTTCACATCGATCATCTGCTGCCAGGTTGCTTGCGTCATCTCGACCACCGGCCCCAGCGCCACGACACCCGCAGAATTCACCAGCCCGTCAATACCCGCCATTTCCGCCGCTGCCATCTGTATCGCATCGCGAACCGATTGCAGCTGTGTGACATCGGCGCCGATCCCAAATCCCCGCCGGGACAGACTGGCCGCAACCGCACATGCGCCCGCCTGATCGCGGTCGAGACAAGCGATCTGTGCCCCTTCATCCGCCGCCAGACGCGCAAGCGCCGCGCCAATACCCGATGCCGCCCCGGTCACGACGATACGCCGACCGGCCAGCCTTCCTGTCATTGCCGACATAACGGATCAGGCCCCGGATTTTCCTGCCGCGCGCTGCTTCCATTCGTCCAGAATCGGCACCGCGATATCCTGCATCGCGATCGTGTCGACGAAGATATGCTGTGTAGCGGCATACATGTCGCGCATGCAGCGCCCCAGATCGCTGGGATTGCGCAGCGCTTCGGAGCCGCCCATCGTATAGCAGAACCGCACCACTTCGGCAGCGACCTTGTGCACATAGATCACATTCTGCCGAAAACGGGCACGCATCGCCGGGGTCAGTTCATGACCCGCTTCAAGATATTCCTGCGTTTCCGCATAAAGACGCAGGGTGAAGTCTCTGGCAGCGTGATAGGCTGCTTCGTGATAGGCGAAATCATGGCGGAAAACCTGCTGCTCGCCCAGAACCGACTGATAGGCGGGCCGTTTCTTGGCAAAGGCGATCCGGGTAATTTCCTCCAATGACCGCTTCATCAGACCCAAAGCGACACCCGTGTGACCCGCGCAGGCAAGTCCGGCAATGCCGATATCATAAAGCCGCCATTCCCGCAGACTGCGTGTCGCGCTGCGCTCGTGGTGATATCCCCGGGGCACCGTGACATCCGTCAGGTTATAATCCACGCTTCCCGTCCCGCGCAGACCAAGAACATCCCAATCGGTCTTGAACTCGGCCTTATCGCGCGGCAGCCAGCAAACCCGAACCACCGGATTACCGTCGGGCAGCCTGCGCATGATCTTGTCATCCATCACGAACATGCCCGCACCCAGCCAATCGGCATGCAGCGAGCCGCTACCGAAACGGTAATTGCCGCTGCCCTTCAGCTTTTCGCTGGTCTCGACCGCAGCGCCTCCGGGCCCAAGCATCCCTGCCATGACCGGCAATTCCGGTCCGCCATACATATCCGCCACGGCTTCTTCGCTGCAAAAGGCATATGGAACCACCGTTCCCGTCGAATTCGCCATCAGCGACCAGCCCGCCGAAGCATCGGCAGCTGCGATTTCTTCCCAGGCTTCCATACAGTCCGCCATCGGCGCCTGAAATCCGCCCGCCTGCTTTTCAAGCAACATCCAGAACAGGCCGACCTCCTTCATCGCGGCGACAACCTTGGGTGTCATGGTGCCGATGCTTTCGGATTCCTGGGCTTCGGCGCGCACAAGCGGTGCGATACGGCGCGCGCGCTCAAGCATGGTTTCTGATCCGGTGGTGGAAATCGTATTTTGCATGTTCATGGTATTCTCATCTGTTGCGGCCGACGCAACGCCCTCCCATCGGATCGCGCGACGATCTTTTCTTCTGTGTCAGGATGAAAGCTGGCTCGCGCTGCGGCAAATACCGTCTGCGCGCAGCATTGATACCCTGTAGGTATCGATATTAGCCCATCCCGGTTTCCAGCAATGCCTCGACCTGATCGGCATCGCCGGAAAGTTCGTCAACCAAAGAGGTAAAATGTTCCAATGCAGGGTTTCCGTTGGCATCCTGCCAGACCAGTTCAAGATTTACCGGTAATGACAGGTCCTCCAGCGGCCGCAGAACAACGGACTGGATATCGAGCGGTCGACAGGAGGCATTAAGAAATGCCAGCCCCATGCCTGCCGCGACAAGGTTCATGATCGCGTTCTCATTATCGGCATATTGTGCGATCCGGGGCGCCGCACCTGCCTCACGCAATATGGATGTCAGCTTTTCATGCGTAACGCCGTTATTTCGGGGATTCGGCATGATCAGCGGCTCCCCCGCAAGATCCGACAGTTTCAGCGATGTTTTCCGGGCAAGGCGGTGCTCGCGAGGCATTGCAAGTACGAAATCATCCTGCCCGATCCTTACCGATCTAAAATCGTGCTTTTCGCCACGATGACGCAAAATGAACCCCGCATCGAGCGCGCCTGTCCGAAGCCCCTCCACCTGAGCCTGCGACATCAGAAAATGCAGTTGCAGGCTGATCGCTGGAAAGGCTTCCCGAAACGCCTGCAAGAAGCGGGGCATTTCACGGCGACGGCCCGCGATCTCATTAAAGGCGATATGGAGCATCCCCACCTGCCCCTGCGAGATCCGTCTTGCGCGCAATTGGGCCCCTGCCATCCGTTCCAGAATTTCCCTGCAATCATCCAGAAACGCCTCGCCCGCACGGGTCAGGCCGATGCCACGTGGCTCGCGATCCAGCAAGGCTGTTCCGACCTCGATTTCGAGATCGCGAATCTGCCGCCACAAAGCGGGCTGCGAGACATGAAGCCGTTCGGCCGCGCGATGAAAGTTCAGTTCCTCGGCGACAGCGACGAAGTAACGAAGATGCCGGGTCTGCAACATCACGATACCTGCGCGGTATCAGGTTGTCCCGTCAAAGGTATTGGCATATCGGCCTCCGAACGCGCGAAACTGGGCACGCAATCCGTAACACGCGGATGAAACGAGGAGAAACTATGACTGAACGATTGAAGGGTCGCAAGATCATCATCACCGGGGCCGGTTCCGGGATCGGGCGGGAATCCGCGCGGATCTTTGCGCGTGAAGGCGCCGAACTGGTCTTGCTGGATCGCGACGTCGCTGCAGCAAGGGAAACTGCCGCCGAGAGTGGCGGCACCGTGTTCGAAATTGACGTGACCAATGGCGAAGAAGTTGCCTTGGTTATCGCGAAAGCAGCCGAGGTGCTGGGCGGAATTGACGGCCTGCTGAATTCCGCCGGAATCCTGACGATGAAAACCGTCGATGACATATCGGTCGAAGAGTTTCGCAAAGTGGTCGATGTCAATCTGACAGGAACATTCCTGGTTTGCCAAGCAGCATTGCCCTGGTTGAGACAGGCAGGAAACGGAACGATTATCAATATTGCTTCGGCTCAGGCGCTGTTGCCGTCGCTCACTGGCTCTGCCTATGCGGCGTCGAAAGCGGGCGTCATGATGTTCTCCAAAAGCCTTGCCAAAGAACTTGCGCCGGACATCCGGGTGAATGTCATCTGTCCGGGAGCAACCGCGACACCGATGACCGATTCCGGTGTGTCTCCTGACGATATCGCCGGACGCGAAGCGCTTGCCAGCAATTATGCGATGAAACGCATCTGCGAACCCGATCAGATTGCGAACGGCATTCTGTTCCTGATGTCGGATGAGGCGTCGGGCGTAACCGGCGTGGCGCTTGCCATCGACAACGGCCGCACCTTCCACTGATGCGACGTGGGGGGGGGGGGGGGGGGGGGGGGGGGGGGGGGGGGGGGCGCGGGGCGGGGGGGGGGGTGGGGGGGGGGGGGGGGGGGGGGGCGGCGGGGGGGGGGCCCCCCCCCCCCCCCCCCCCCCCCCCCCCCCCTGCGGCGCGGGCGGGGCCCGCCCCCCCCCACCTCATTCAGCCAGTCCAGCATGATACGGTTGAATTCCTCATCGAACTCGACATTCGGGAAATGATATCCGCCGCTGATCTCGACATATCGCGAGCCCACAATCTTCGAGGCAATCAGCTTGTTGTCGTCAGGCGGCGTCGTCGGATCCTCTGACCCTGCCAGAACCAGCGTCGGAATATCGATCTGATGCAGGCGCGGCTCGACATTATGGGTCAGGCAAGCCTGCATACAGCCGAAATATCCGTCGAGTGACGTCCCAAGGAAAGTTTCACGCAGTGCTTTCCATCGCAGCGGACGACGCTCCCGATAGCCGGGACCATAGCGGCGCTCCATATTGGCCGCGACAATGCTTTCCAGTGACCCGGATTCCTTTACCGCCCGGATCCGCCCCAGCATCAGCTCTGTATCGCCCATCCATTTCGAAGCGGTGCAGCATGCCATCAACGAGGCCAGCCGTCCCGGATGATCCGCCGCGATGACCTGTCCGATCATGCCTCCCATGGACAACCCGATCATATGGACACCACTGTCAAAGCCCAATGCGTCAAGCACTGACAGAACATCATCCGCCAGTTCCTCGATCGTGTAGTCGCCGGAGGTCGCGGTGCTACCGCCATGACCGCGGGTATCGATCCGCAGCACCTGAAAGCCGGCCGCAATCAACGCCGGAACCTGCTCTGCCCACATTCCGAAATCCGAGGTCAGCGAATGGGTCATGCAAACGACCGACGCATCCGCCGGACCGATGAGATCGTAATTGATCAGGGACTTGCCCGTATTATGAAGCATGGTTCAGTACCTTTGTCAGTAGAATATGCGGCCGCCATTGACGACCAGAAGCTGCCCGGTGATACAGCGCGCTTCCTGGCTGGCAAGGAACGACACGGCGTTCGCGATATCCTCGGGCTCTGCGAAATGCCCGATCGGAATTTCCCGCACGGCTGCGTCATAAACCTCTTTCGGCAATTGCTTCGGCCCCCGGGTGTTCGTGACGCCGGGCGCAACCGCATTCACATTGATGCCAAAAGGTGCCAACTCGCGCGCAAGTCCCCGGGTGAACCCTGTAACGCCGGATTTCGCGGCGACATAGTCAACGATGGTCTTTTCGCCGATCAACGTGGAATCGGACGAGATATTGACGATTCTGCCGAATTTACGGTCACGCATTCCGGGCGCGACAAGCCAGCTGACATAGAAAGTCACCATCAGGTTCAGATCGACAACGAAATCCCAGGTCTCGGGAACCGAATCCAGAAACTCTGTGGCGTTCTTTCGCGCTGTTTGGCCGACATTATTCAGAAGAATATCGATCGGACCAAGATCACCGGAAGCTTTGTCGATCGCGGATTTGACCGCTTCGCGATCACGCATATCGGTCACGATCGGCAGAACCTCGGCCCCCGCGGCACGGACCGCTTCGGCAGTCTCATTCAGCGGTCCGTCTTCGATATCCAGAATCGCGACCTTCGCGCCCTGTTCCGCGAATTTGAGCGCGCTGGCCCGGCCGATTCCATTCGCGCCGCCCGTGACAAGCGCGACCCTTCCCTCAAATCTTTGGGTCATTCCGTTCCTCCTTAATGGTTACGCGTCACGCAAGCGCCAGATGGCGGTTGCGGATCGCTTCATCCTGATCAAATTCCGCCCAGCTTCCTGAAAAGACGACCGAACCAGTATCCAGGACATAGACATGATCGGTAGTCTGCCGGCTGAACCAGATATTCTGCTCGACCAGCAGCATGGTTATCTGCAACTCGGTGCAAATCTGCGCCACAATACTTGCCAAATCCTCGACGATGACCGGCGCCAGCCCCTCGGTCGGCTCATCCAGCAGCAGGATCCGCGGCCGCGATGCAATCGCCCGCGCGACAGCCAGCATTTGCTGTTGACCGCCGCTTAACTGCCCGCCGAGACGGGCCTTCAGCGGTCCCAGCATCGGGAACCAGTCGTAAATCTGCGACAGGGGGATCACCGGGCGATCAGCGGATGCGCCAAATCTTCCCAGTTCAATATTCTCTTCCACAGTGATATGGGTAAAGATGCGCCGATCCTCGGGCACGAAGGAGATTCCGTCCTTCGCGCGCTTGAACCAAGCCTTCTGGCCCAGCGGCTGACCGTTGAAAGTCACCTCTCCGTCAACCCTCGGCCCGGAATTTGTGATGGATTTCAGTAGCGTGGACTTACCCGCGCCGTTACGGCCAAGAACCGAGCTTCGTCCGCCGGTCCCGACCTCAAGCTGAACATTATGCAGGATATGGCTTTGCCCGTAATAGGCATTCAATCGATCAATCCGCAGCATGATACATATCCTTACCCAGATAAACGTCACGGACGACCTGACTGTTGCGAATTTCATCCACAGTCCCGGCGGCGATCACCTCGCCATAATTCATGACGACGACGGAATCGGCGATCGAGAAGATGACGTCCATGTCATGCTCGGTCATCACAACGGCCACGCCCTGTTCGCGGCGGATATTGCGGATCATCTCGACGATCTGCATCCGGTCGGCCGGTGCCATGCCCGCCGTGGGCTCATCCAGCATCAGAACCTTCGGCTCCAATGCCAATGTCAAGGCAAGTTCCAGCCGCTTCTTGTCACCGTGAGAGATCGTGGTGGCAACCTCGTCTCGCAGGTTCCCGATTTCAAGCCGGGTTAGCAGAGCTTCGGCCTCTTTGATCAGACCGGACGTCGGAGACGTGCGCCACCAGCCGCCCCGACGCTGCCGCCGGTTGCGGTCACGGGATTCCAGCGCGATGATCACGTTTTCCAAAGCCGTCAGTTCCAGAAACACGCGAGAGACCTGAAAAGTCCGGCCCATTCCCTCGGCTGTGCGCTGGTGCGCGGACACTTTGGTGACATCCTTGCCCTGGAACACGACCTTCCCGGCCCGGCAGCCGATTTCACCCGTCAGCGCCTTGAACAATGTCGTCTTGCCAGCGCCATTGGGACCGATGATCGCAAGGGCCTCACCCAGCTGCACAGCGAGACTGACACCCTTGATCACCTCGAATGTTCCGTAGTTGACGCGCAGATCAGTTGCTTCCAGCAATGGTACGGAGTTCATTTTTTGCCTCCGTTTCCGCGGATGCGCCGGGTCGCCTTACCCAGCAGACCGACGATACCGGTCGGCGCAAGCAGGATAACCAGCACCAGAATACCGCCCACCAGCATCTCGGACAGACCAGCGAATGTCCGCGTCCAGTAATTTATGCCTGTATAGGCAACGGCCCCCACAACAGGCCCCCAGAACGAGGTGAACCCACCCAGCAACGAATTCAGGATAGGCTGGGTCGATGCCAGCCAGTTCACCTGATCCAGTGTCACGATCCGCGTCCATGGTGCGGATAACGCGCCTGCCAATGCCGCGGTCCCCCCCGAGATCATGAACGAGATTACCCGGACACGCGCAACATCGATGCCAACGAAACGCGCACGCTCCGCATCTTCGCGCACGGCACGGAAACTACGGCCAAGACGGGAATGAACCACCCACCACAGCGCCGCGACGGTCACGACGGTCGCAATGAGAAGGAAGCGATAATAATCGTGGCTATGTGTCAGATCGAGATCTAAGAACCCAAGATCGATGATTGGCCGCGGGATATTTCCCAATCCATCCTGTTCACCCAACGCTTTGGAAAGACCAATTATTTTTGCCATTGCCTCGGTCAGGGCCACGGTCAGCACGGCCAAGAATATCCCGGTCAGCCGCTTCAGCGCCACGACTCCGATTGCCAGCGCGACCAACGCCCCAAGAATTCCCGCGACGGCAAGAACCACAAGGAACGGTAGCTGAAAGTCATATCTGAGTGCGGCACCAGTGAAATAAGCGCCGATCGCATAGAAGCCGGCATGACCGAAAGATGCCAATCCCGTATATCCGAACAGCAGATTCCAGGAGAGCGCAAAGATCGCCTGAATCATCGTCATCCCGACCCAGAACAGCAAACCCGCGTTCAGCATCATCGGCGCAAAGAAAAGAAAGGCAAACAAGGCGGTCAGAACCACCGGCCCGAGAACCGGGCTGAAGGTAGTCATACGGCCCTGAATTGAGGTGGATGAATTCTGCACCATATCAGGTTGCTCCTTGTGCGGGAAACAGGCCGGTCGGCTTCCAGACAAGGAAAACGGCAAGCATGACATAGATGGCGATGCCGCCATATTGGCTCAGGAAGGTGGCATTGGCGCTTTCGACCAGCCCCAGCAGGATACAGGCGATAAATGTGCCGCGAATGCTGCCAAGCCCGCCTATAACCACCGCCATAAAGGCATAAAGAACGAAAGACGCGCCGACATGCGGCGACAGGGCTTGGTTCGGAACCAGAATACCGCCCGCAAATCCTGCAAGCGCAAAACTCGCGATGACGGAAACCATCAGCACCATGGGAACATTGATCCCCAAAGTTCCCGCCATCCAGGGATCGTTCGAAACCGCGCGCATGATCTTGCCCGCCCAGGTGCGATGCATGATCATCTCCAGCGCTGCGAACACCGCGATGCCCGCTCCAATGACGAACAATGTGTAAAGCGAAATATAGGACCCGCCGACAACGATGGCGCGATCGATCTCGGGCGGGGGCATGACGGCCTGATAATCCGTGCCCCATATGAACTTCGCGGCGCCCTCGCAGAACAGCATCAGGCCAAAGGTGGCGATCAGGGCGTAGTGGTAATCGACATTGCGCAAACGCTTCAGAACCAATTGATCCGTCAGATACCCCAAGGCTCCGACCGCCGCCGCCGCAATGAGCGCCACGCCCACGAAACTCCAGATCGAGGCGGGCCATGCGCCGCCTACGGTGAAGGCGATATATGCGCCCAGCATGAAAAACGCCCCATGCGCGAGGTTCAGGATCTTGAGGATCCCGAACACCCAGGTCAGACCGGCGGCGACCAGAAAGAACGCCATCCCGGACGCCAGACCGTTGAACAAGACAAAAACCGCCTGCGAGGTCATTGAGGAAGCTCATTGATATCAAAGGGCTGCCCCGGATTTGCGGGCTCTATCATCTCGACCGCATCGACGCTGGTGACCTTGTTGAACTGAAAATAGGGCTCTTCGGTCGAGGGCCCCATCTGCGAATAGAAATTCAGTCCAAGCATCTGATGATCCTCGGTCCGGAACTCGACAGGCCCCCCGGCGGATTCGAAGCTGAGATTCTCCATGGCACCGATAACTTCGTCGGTATCGGTCGTCTCCGCCTTGCGGATACCCTCGAACAGCGCAATCGCAGCGCGGTGCCCCGCGGCAACCTGACCCGACGGGAAATCATCACCCTTGAGTTCGACGTAATCCTTGTAAAGCTGCTGGCTGACCGGATTGCTTGCAAACGGCTCCTGATTGTAAAGCCAATGGCAGATCGACCACAGATTCGGATGAGTATTCCGCCCCAGGGCTTTGCCGGTAATATCGCTGTTTCCGACCTCGCCGATCGCTTTGAACTTATCGTACAGACCTACTGAACGGGCCTGCTGGAAAAAGCTGATCTGCGCCGAGGCGGCAATTCCCAGATAGAGCCCCTCGGCCTGGGAACTCATCAACTGATTGATCTGTGTACGGAAATCCGTTGCCGTCGCCTGCGTGTAGATCGTATCCAGCACGGTTGCCTTTTCACCCGAAGCAGCCTCGGAATATTTCTCGACAGCACGGCCGAAGAAAAGCGCCGAATCCCGGCCGAAATCTCCGTCTGGCGCCAATGACACCCATGTCCTGATTTCCGGATTTTGCTCGATCAGGGTTCGCCCGAGCGAGCCGTATTGAGTATAATTATTCGCTGTCGTCCGGAAAATATTGCGATTGAACAATTCATGCGTGACGGGCATCCCGGCGGCCGCCACGATGATCGCCACCATGTTCAGTTCGGGCGCCAGCGGCGCCAGACCCAACGCGGTCACGGTCTGCGAACCGCCCAGCATCAGGTTAATCCCATCCCCTGCAAATTCGCGTGCGATGGCCACCGATTCCGCGCTGTTATACTTGTCGTCGCGGGTCACAAGCTGCACCTCGCGACCAAGCAGTCCGCCATCGCGATTGATCTGGTGTATCGCGATTTCCGTGCCGGCCAACATCTGCGTTCCAACCGGCGCGCCAACACCGCTAAGCGCATAGGATGCTCCGATCCGGATCGGAGCCGTTTGCGCCCGCAGATAAGTGGCATTCATGCCCAGGGTTACGCCCGCGCCCGCGGCAATGCCCTTCAAGACTGTTCTTCTTTTCATCATCTGGTCTCTCCCTGATTCAGAACCGATGTTTCAGATTTCCATCCAACCTTCGTCAAAAAGCGACATCGGTCCCTCCCTTGAGTTCAAGCAGGCTGCGGGCTTCATCCGGAGTCGCGATCCGCAGCCCCAACCCCTCGATCACCTTGCGAACCAGCGTGACCTGTTCGGCACTTGATTCCGCCTGGCGACCGCGACCGGCCCAAAGCGAATCCTCAAGACCGACGCGAACATTGCCGCCCATAGCCGCCGCCTGTGCCGCAATGCGCAACTGACTGCTGCCGGCACCCAGCACGGACCAGCGGTAATCCTTGCCGAACAGCCGGTCGGCAGTACGCTTCATATGCGCCACATCTTCGGGATGTGTTCCTATCCCGCCAAGAATGCCGAAAACGGACTGAACGAAGAAAGGCGGCTTTACCAGTCCGCGTTCCACGAAATGCGCAAGATTGTAGAGATGCGAGATGTCATAGCATTCGAACTCGAAGCGCGTCCCGTTTTCGTAGCCGGTCGACAGAATATACTCTATATCCTTGAAAGTGTTTCGGAAAACTACGTCACGAGTCGCTTCGAGATGGGTTCTTTCCCATTCATGTTTGAACTGCGGATATTTCTCGACCAACGGGAACAGACCGAAATTCATCGAACCCATGTTCAATGAAGCAAGCTCGGGATGCAGCTTCGCCGCCGGACCAACACGCTCTTCCAGTGCCATATGGGGCGATCCGCCGGTGGTCAGGTTTATCACCGCGTCAGTCGATTGCTTCAGCCGCGGAAGAAACCGCATGAATGCCTCGACATTCTGTTCGGGACGGCCATCATCGGGATTTCGCGCATGCAGATGCAGAATTGCAGCCCCGGCTTCGACAGCACCCAGAGAATCCGCGATAATCTCTTCCGGTGTGACAGGCAGAGCCGGTGACATCGTGGGCGTATGAATACCGCCGGTGACCGCACAGGTGATGATAACTGGCGCAGATTCTGCCATGAGTTCAATCCTTTGTATTATTCACTCTGATGGGTGCTGCGATGAACATTCAAAGCCATCAATTGTCTGTCGCGCCACATCTGACGTTCTGGCAATTCCGATTGAGAAAGCTTCTCGCGGCGTTCCATCTCGATTCGGTCAAGAACGGGGCCCGCCCAGTCCGCGCTGTGCCGCATGGTTTCGGTCATCCCGCGAAACATGCCGTGGTAGCGCTCGACATAATCGCGGACACCGCCGGGGGCATTGAGATCGATGGTCTCGAATGGCCCCATAAAGGACCAGCGCATTGCCAATCCGTCCTTGACACATCCGTCGATGGCATCGGTCGAGGCATAACCTTCTGCGACAAGCCGGAAAGCTTCGTCCAGTATTGCAGCTTGCAGACGGTTCAGCAGGAAGCCGTCTATCTCGCGCTGCAGTCGTATGGGCGACTGGCCGATTTCCGTCATCAGGGCCTCGGTCCGTTCGGTCGTCGTCTCATCCGTCCATTCCGCAGGAACAAGTTCGACCAGAGGGATCAGATGCGGCGGATTCACCGGATGAGCAACAATGCAGCGTGCGCGCCCCGGCAGATGGTCCGTAAACGCCGATGGCAACAAGGCCGAAGTTGAGCTTGCGATGACAGCATCCGGCGCGGCAAGCCCATCCAGTTCCCGAAACAAGCCACGTTTCAGGGCCAAATCTTCAGGGGCGTTCTCCTGCACATGGGCCGCACCTTCAACTGCGTCCGTAAGGGTCGATGCAATCGAAATTCGCGCCAGAACGTCTTGCTCCGTGCTTCCTGTCAGCAGACCGGCGGCCGCAATCCCGGGCAGCATATCGGCGATATAACGACGCGCGGACTCTGCCGCACCATCAACCGGATCCCACAGGCGTACATCCCATCCAGAGCGGGCGAAACAAACGGCCCAGCCGCGACCAATAAAACCGGTGCCAACAATTGCAACAGACCTCATGAACAACTCCTCCTAAGTTTTTCACGGTCTCTTTCCTCTTGCGCAGACCATTACTTGTTTGCCAGTATCGGTCAAGAAAATTCGTGATCTGTGATCTCAATTTATTTTATTTTATTCTCATGCTAACGATAGCGTCGGCAAAGAAAGAAAAAGACGAAATGGAGGGGGAGAACGCATGAAGGCTGATCTTGGTCAAATAGATTCGACGACAATACAGTCGCAGGTTTACCAACGGCTTCGGGAAGCGCTCTTCACCGGCGATCTCACTCCGGGAGAGAGCCTGACGATCAGAAATCTGGCGACAGTACTGGGCACCAGCCCGATGCCGGTTCGTGAGGCTTTACAGAGACTTGTGGCAGAGCGCGCACTGGTTCAGATGCCCAATCGCACATTCCGCGTCACACCTTTCACACCTGACATGTTCCGGGAGCTGATGCGGGTCCGCATGACGGTCGAGGGTCTGGCGGCCGATCAGGCGGCACGGCGCATGACGGCAACCGGATTGCGCAAACTGACCCAGCTGAATGCCGCAATGATTCGCGGCATAGAAAACAGCGATCCGGCACAGGTAATGACCGCGAATCGCAATTTCCATTTCACACTTTACGAAATCGCCGAGATGCCCCAGCTTCTGGATATTATCAATGGATTATGGCTGCGTGCCGGTCCCTATCTGACCAACGCGCATCGCAAGCTGGTCGACCCGTTACCGTTCTTCCGTGCGGGAACCCTCTTTCACGAGCGTATCATCACTGCCTGCCAGTCACAGGCACCAAAGGCCGCAGCAACTGCAATGGCATGCGATATTTGGCATTCCGCCCGCCGCTTTCGGCGGGATGTTGATCTGATCAATACACCCGAGCCCGAACCGGCGCCGAAAAGGCCCCGCGGACGCCCAAAAAAATCGGAGAAACCCACATGAACCTGACGGGCAAGATCGCCCTGATTACTGCCGGAGCGGGCGGAATCGGACTCAAGATAGCCGAGCGTTTCGCCGAATACGGCGCACAGCTTTGCCTCTGTGACATCTCGCCGAATGCCTTGGCGGACGCGCGGAAACAATTTCCCGACGCGCTGGTGGTTCAGGCCGACATCTCCGATTCGGGGCAGGTTCATCGGTTGTTCGGGGAATTTTCCTCCAGGTTCGAACGTCTGGATGTCCTGGTCAACAATGCCGGCATCTCCGGGCCGACCAGACCCGTCGAAGATATCACCGACGACGAATGGGCGGCGACGTTAAACGTTAATCTGTCGGGCATGTTCTACATGGTCCGGGCCGCCATTCCGTTGCTTCGCTCGGCTGAAGGTGGATGCATCATCAACATGTCTTCGGTCGCCGGACGCATGGGAATGCCGCTGCGACTTCCCTATTCCGTATCGAAATTCGCGATTCGCGGGCTGACCGAGACCCTTGCCATCGAACTTGGAGAAATCGGCGTGCGCGTGAATTCGATTCTCCCCGGTCTCGTTGACGGGCCACGCGGACAACGGGTGATCGCCGAACAGGCCACAGCGAGCGGCATGTCAGCGGAAGAATACACCCGCATGTTCCTGCATAACATCTCGATGCATACTATGGTCCAGATGCAGGAAATCGCCGATATGGCAGCCTTTCTCGCCTCGGATCTCGCCCCACATGTTTCGGGTCAGTCCATCGGAGTCTGCGGCAATTTTGAAAGCTACAGGGCACCGTTGGTGATGGATCATTAAGCTGGGATCTGTAATTGCCGAGATCAGGTGGTGTTAATCCAAGAAAACAACCTGAAACTGTCGTTCAAGCCACCTGTGCCGGTGTTTTTCCGAGGATGATCATTTCCAGCAAATCGTCTTCCGTCACGTCGGCGGTGCGCACGGTTCCGACCAGATGGCCGTTCTTCAACACGCTGGCGCGGTCGCAAAGCCGCATGACTTGCTGTACATCATGATCTATCAGAAAGATACCCAGCCCCCGAGCCTTTAGCTCTTCAATGAGTTCACCCACCATTCGGGTTTCCTCGACACCCAATGCGGCTGTCGGTTCGTCCATGATCAGGATGCGCGCGTTGAAATAGACCGCCCGGGCAATCGCCACCGACTGTCGCTGACCACCCGAAAGATCCGCGACAGGTGATCCGAATTTTCGGAAATTCGGGTTCAGACGCCCCATGATGCGGCGGGTTTCTTCCTCCATCTCTGCACTACGCAGAGTGCCGAATGGCGAACGAAGCTCGCGCCCGAGAAACAGGTTGGCGGAGGCGTTAAGATTGTCGGCAAGCGCCAGCGTCTGATAGATTGTCTCGATATTGTAGCGGCGCGCGTCACGAGGGTTCGCGATACGGGCCTCTGCTCCGTTTACATGGATGGTGCCGGCATCGCGGGGATATGCACCTGCCAGAATCCTCATCAGACAGGATTTTCCGGCACCGTTATGTCCCAGTACGCCCACGACTTCGCCAGGATAAAGATCAATGGACACATTGCGCACGGCATGCAGGCCGCCGAAGGACAGTGAGATATTTCGCATTTCGACGAGAGGGGTATTTTCCATGACATCTCCTCCTGTTTCAGCGCCGGTTGCGGAAGCGGTCCAGCGCGACCGCCGCGATGATGATCAGGCCTTTGGTGATGAACTGCCAGACATCGGATACACCAACGAGAATCAGTCCATTCGTCAGCACGCCTATGATCAGCGCGCCCACGACCGTTCCCCAGACAGAGCCTGCGCCGCCGAACAGGGAAGCCCCACCGAGGATGACTGCTGCTACCGCGTCCAGTTCGTACATCATGCCCAGTTGCTGACCGTTGGCAGCGAAAAGCCGGGCGGAGGCCATAACTCCACCCAGCCCAGCCAAGATACCAGACAGCCCGTAAACCAGGACCAGGATGAAACCGACTTTGATGCCCGCCAGACGCGCCGCCTCGGCATTGCCTCCTATCGCATAGACATATCGTCCGAAGACGGTTCGGCGCAGGACAAACCATGACATGAGAACCACGCTCAGCGCGATGATAACCAACCAGGGAATACCCCAGATCGAGTCATTACCGATCACCGCATAGGGAAGATCCGAATTGAACACCGTTCGGTCGCCGCCCATCAGGCGTGCGACACCGCGAATGGCGGTCAGGCCGCCCAAAGTGACGATGAACGGCGGAAGCCGGATGCCGGCGATCAGGATGCCGTTCAAAAGGCCGAAGCCTGCTCCGACGGCCAGCGCCGCCGGGATTGCGAAGATCGCTATAGACGGGTCCAGTGAGACGATCAATCCCGCCATCGCGGCAGCGGCAAGAATGGCACCGACCGACAGGTCGATGCCACCGGTTAGAATCACGAATGTCATCCCACAGGCAAGGACGAGGTTCACGGATGTCTGCTGAAGGATGACAATAGCGTTCTGAAGCGTGGCAAAACGCCCGTTTGCGACTGAAAAGACAAGACAGAGAGCGATCAGCACGGGCAGCATCCCCGCAGTGGCCAGACCTGTCTGGATCCGCGCCCGAGCGGTCGGGACAGCGGGAGCCGCCGGCGGCGGTGCTATCGGATCGGCATCTGTAGGCATTGTCTGCTCTCCTGCTCTGCGGCTTGGTTCTCGCGGCCGGCAATGAAATGTGTCAGGGCGCAAGGAAATCCTGCATTTCACCTTTCAACCCGAAATAGGCGGTCTGCATCTGTGGATCGGGCCGAATCTTGCTGACCTGACCACGATCGCATGAGGTCAAATCCTCGAAGCTGTGCCAGATCCCGATCGCCAGACCGCCGATCATGGCAGCACCGATGCCGGCGGCCTCGGGAATATCTGCTGCGACAAGGGTACGGTTCAAAATTGCCGCCTTGATACGTGTATAGGCTCGATGTCTCCCGCCGCCACCCGTGAGCAGAATTTCCTGCGGGCAATAGCCCGTCTGCTCCTCGAACCGCGTAACGCTGATCGAAAGCCACGCGGCCAGCCCCTCATAGGTGGCACGGGTTAGTTCGGCCTTGCTCGTCCCTGCATCGATTCCCGCCATGCGCAGACGCGCATCACGCCGGTTCCATGGCGAGCCGGACCCCTGAAGGTAAGGCGCCACGCGAACACCACGGCAACCCGGCGGCACTCCGGCGACGATCTGATCGTCCGCAAGGCCGAATTGCCGCGCTATCCAGTCGATGGCAGCCCCCGAGGTCGGGATATGCCCCGACAACAGGAACTGACCGGAAACGGCATGGGGATAGCAGTCGTATTCTCCGTCCCCAACCTCCTCATAACTCAGGGGGTGATCCACAAGTGCAATCAGGGATTCTGCCGTTCCTGCGGAATTGACGAAGGTTCCCGGCCGGGTCATTCCCGCACCCAGACCGGCGCAGGGATGGTCGTGGCCGGCATTGACCAGCGGCAGCCCCTGCGGCAGGCCCGTCAGCCGCGCCATGTCAGCCGACAGATGACCTGCAACACTGGCCTGAGGCAGCAGCTCAGGCATCGCTGCCCGTCTGACGCCCGCAATCGCAAGGTGGTCGTCCGACCAGTCCAGTCGGTGCCGGTCGGCAAGCCCCGTCCGCGCAGCCAGCGCAGGATGTGCCACATGCGCACCGCCAAGACAGAATAGAGCATAGTCCGAAACCGAGAACCAGCGTGCCACGCGACCGACAACATCGGGCTGGTGACGACGCCACCAGATCTGACGCCAGATCGTGTAGATGTCGTCATCCACCATTCCGGTCGTATCGAACCAAGAGGCCGCATCCATTCCTGTGTCGGCCCGGTATGGTCCGGTCCTGCGGTCATACCATGTGGGACATGGCAATGCGGGCCGGTCATCACGGTCCAGCCCAACGAAACTTTCACCAATCGCCGCGACCGAAAGCACAGCGATCCGGCGCAGGTCGTATCCGCCGGCCTCCAGATCGGCGGCAGTGTCGGACAGAAGCGCAATCAGCATCTGAACCAGATTGCTCAGATCGAATTCGCTTGCATCGGCGGAAGAGCTATGGATCACCATTGGCCGACGGTGGACGCTAAGGACCCGTGCATCTGCATCGATTGACACGGCCTTCACATTCGTTGTGCCGATATCAATGCCGACGATGATCGGAGTCCGCGCTTCCATAGGATCAGCCTTGCGTCTTCTGCCATTCAAGGAAGGCACTGGCGCGGCCTTTCGATCCCAAATCAGACATCTTTTCGGCAATGACAGCTTGAGCGGCACGCTGCGCCGGAACAAGCGCATCGATCACTGCAATCCCGTCCGAATTGGAATCGTAGACGGATTTCATTCCCCGATTGTATGCCGTGATCATATCCGAGAACAGGATGACCAAGGCAACGCCGGCCTGCACGGCCTCCTGCATCATGGCAGGTGGCGTGCCCGAGCCTCCATGCAGGCAAATCGGTACCCCCGTCGCCTGCCGCAATTCGCGAATGCGGTCGATCGCAAGTGAGGGAGTAGCTTTTTCCTCGCCATGGGCAGAGCCGTGGACATTGCCGATCGCCGGCGACAGAATGGTTGCGCCGCTTTCCTTCACCAGTCGCACGGCCTCTTGTACATTGGCCAGATCGTCTTCTCCCTGCACGGCGCCATGTTCCATATGGCCAATAGCAGCCTCGACCATCACGCCCAACGGATCGGCGACACGAACCACCTCGCGAACAGCGGCGATATTGTCTTCCAGCGCTTCTTCCGCGGCATCCAGCATCACACTGCTGCATCCCGCCCGTATAGCATCCATCGTATCGGCCAGGCTTTCTCCGTGATCGAGACTCAGCCCCACCGGAACGCGCGACATCCCCGCCAGATGCTTGGCAATCGCTGTCAGCGTGTCGAACCGCGTGATCTGCCGACTGTCCGGATGGATGCGAATGACCACCGGAGAATTTTCTGCTTCCGCAGCGGCGACAGCTGCCTGAATGACTTCTAGGTTCATGCTGACGAAGGCCCCAACGGCATAGCCGTTCTCCGAGGCGTGGGTGAGCATCTGTTTCAGCGGAACGATCGGCATGGGAATCCTCTGGTTGATTTGCAGTTACCTGGGAGAACCCTGTCACCCGACAGAGTTCTGCCTCAGGATGACGCCACCCTCGCATCAGAAAGGCGCAGCGCATTCGCGGGCTCGCCGTTATTGTTCGGCGTCCCATCCCTGATATTGCGCGACATTATCGCGGGTTATCAGTTCGGGTGCGACAAGCATGACCGGCTCGTCGATGGTCTCGCCATTCTTCAGTTTGATACCGGCTTCAACTGCCGCACGCGCCAGCATCCGTGGAAGTTGGGCCGACGACGCAACGATCATGGTATCGCCGGTCAGTGCATCCACGATATCGGGAGAACCATCGACCGTCGTGATGATGATGCCTTCACGGTTTAGTTGCTTTGCAGCAAGGTCGGCACCGATTGCGGAGGGGTCGTTGATCGTAAAGATCGCAGCGACATCTGGATTGGCAATCAGCAGGCCGGTCGTCACCTCCAGCCCTCCATCGCGCGTCCCGACGCCATTCTGATTGTCAGACAGGATCGCGATATCCGAATGTTCGGAAAGGACCTCCTTACAACCCTCGACCCGATCAATCACACCGGAAACCTGTGGGCCATTGACAATGATGACATTGCCCTTTCCATCCAACTGCTCGGCAATATACTGGCATGCCTGCTTTCCCGCAGTGACATTGTCCGTTGTGATCGTGGCACCCGCACCGCTTGCCGTATTGTCAACCGCGATGACCGGGATACCGGCGCTTTCCGCCCGTTTGACAGCCCCGCCGATCGCCTGGCTATCAACCGCCGATACAATGATCATGTCGACACCGGCCTGAATGAAATTGTCGAACTGGGACGATTGTTTGGCCAGATCGTAATCGCCCGAGACGATTGTGGCGCTGGAACCCTCACCGCCCAGTTCCTTTACCGCAGAGTCGATGCCGCTGGCGATTGCACCGAAAAACGGATTGCCCATATCCACAACCGTCACGCCGACCTTCAACGGAACATCCTCGGCCATTGCCGGCATCGCAACCTGCAATACCGCAGCAATCGCCGTCGCACATGTGAGTATATGATATCTCATGATAGATTCCTCCCCCAGTCGCCTCGGGCTACACCGCACTGATCTTGTGCATTGCCTCTCCCAAGTCACGATGAGAAAATACACGAAACAAAACGTCCCGCAATGATAATTTTTATATATGGAGGTTCATTTTGTCCCATATCCAAAAACCCGCGGCGAGTAGCGACGTCATAACAGAAGAGATGAGCCTGGCTGAGCGGGCAGAAAGCGTGCAGCTTTTTCCGGCCGAGCGCCGAATTCTGACACAGCTGCTTGAGATCGACCTCTTTACCCTGGGCTCGATGACCTCATCGGATCTGTCCGAAAGGTCAGGCGCAAGCCGATCCAGCATTGACCGCCTGTCGCGCAAGCTTGGCTATGGCGGCCTGAAGGGCATGCGACGTTCGCTACTTGAGGAAGCAAAGAGGTCAGGCGGCGGGTTACGACCTGCGGATGTGGACACATCATCGCTGACCGGCATCGCCCAAAGGGTGCTTCATGATCTGGGCGATCGGATTGAACCCTTCATGCGCAGTCTATCGCAGCCGCATCTTCTGGATCAGCTTGTGAGCTGGATCCTTTCAGCCAGATGCATAGGATTCTTCGGGGCGGGTGAATCCGCGGCGGTATGTTCTGCCATCTACCTGCGACTGATGCGCTTGGGTCTGCCGGTGCAGTTCAGTCAGGAACACCATACCCAGGTATCCGTTGCCGGCATGATGCGTACTGGCGATCTGGCGATCGTCGTATCCTATTCCGGTCGCTCGAAAAGCGTCGTTTGGGCCGCACGCACCGCCAAAGAAGCCGGCGCACATGTCGTTGCCGTATCCACCGCCACGGCTTCGCCGCTCAGCAAGATATCCGATTTGCACGTTGCGTTGCCACGTGCCGATGGCCTCCGCGGCAGTCCCGAGATCTACGACCGCATCCTGAGCGTTGCCCTTGGCCAGATCCTTTTTGACTGTATCGCAACACGCCGCCCGGATTTGTTGGAAACTGCAATGCAAGTGGATGACCTGTTTGGTGAGGATCGGTTGTGAGTCCCTGTACCCAAACCTGATTTACAGAACATAAGCTCGATTTGTCATTTGATATGAATGGAAAACTGTCGGTCAGGAGGCGCAGATGTTCATGTTGAGGACCAATCGGGTCATTCACGGGGGCCACATTCGAATCAGCTCCGAGCAAGCGAGACGCGGGGCCCTTTGATGCTTGGCGATCTATCAGGGGATTGATCGTGGTCGCTGCATCGTTACCCTGGCAATTTTCTTGGTAGCCAAATCAACGCGACGATGCCGACAATCAGCATGAGCACTCCGCCCATGCCTGCCGCGATATGCAAACCGATCAGGAAAGCTTCCCTGGCCGGCATGACCAGGTCCGGCGCAATGCCTGCTTTGTCGAGCGTTTCGTCGAATGTGCCAGCGACTCCGGGACCGTGCAACCGGAAGTTCAATGCGGCTAGCGACCCAAGCAGCGTAATGCTCAGCGCATTGCCCAGTTCATTGCTGGTTTCAGCGATTGATCCCGCCGCGCCCGCCCGCTCCGCTGGAACAGCGGACACTGCAACCTCGGCCACGAGGTTAAACGAAAGCCCGTACCCGATACCGGCGATCATGGTCGAGGTAACGAACGCAGCAACGCCAGACTCGGTGTGGTATTGGATGCCGCATCGATCGTGCATAATCAGGTTGTTGTAACGAATGACCTGCCGCTCCTGCTCGACCGCTTTCGCATACCCCATTTCGGACGCGAACCTGATTAGCGAACTCGGCGGATGATCCGTCCTGGGCATTCAAGGGCGCTGACACGCTGTAAACTCAAAAAAGCCTGCGCACATGAGGAGGCGCGGGCTCGATCATAAAACAACATGTTCACCCTAAAATACTCGTCGTTAATGCCGCGCGTATACTCGATCTGGCAGTAGCCGGGCTATGCGTAAGATTAGCCACGTAGATTTACTTACGTGGAGTTCAATTGGAGCGGATGGCAAGCACGAAGCTATAGTATAATCTAGCGGCGAGGTTCAGGATCAAGGATGAACCGGAGTTGATTGAGCAAAATGGATAGAACGGAGCGCTTATGAAGAAGTTCTTCCGTGGGCGCGTTGCCCATGCCATCCCTTGGATTCTAGGTGGCGCCGTCATTGCCATCATCTGGCTGGACTGGTGGTTTGGCTGGGGTATTCCAATGGGACATGGGCCAGACTTTGGCTATCGTTGATGAAAGTGGCTGGGGCGGTTTCGCGAGTAATTCTGCATAGGTAGTTCTACGCATACACGTCCGGCACTGCGGTTTTGGCACCGCAGTATGTGTAGTCCTTATCTTCCGCGCCTCCCTCTTGGGCGCGGGTTTTTTTCATTGGCTCCTGTGCTTCCGCATCAAACATTAGGAGTATAGCGAAGATGGATTCCTTAGCCCATGCCCCCACATGGCGCGGGCTATTTTTTGCACAACTCTACGTAGGTAATCTTACGGATTGGAACACCCAGACCGGCCCGATATCTTCTCTCTATTCGGTACTCACACTACAATTAAGCCCGTGCTACGGAACCAACGCGGACTTTTTCGTGCGCGATCAATCACCGCCTCCACCGTCACCGCCGCCGCCCCCCACTATTGTCGTCCCCATCCTCGCCCACGAGATTGATAACGTAAAGCGCCTTCGATTCTGCGGAAATGCCGGCCTGGGCGGGGATCGAGCCGAAACAATGGCTGTGCGGGAAGATCGATGCAGGATACGCGCAAACCCATGCCGCGGTCACCTCCGGCCTGACAGTTTTCTGTTTGATGATATCCGCCCGACAACCCGCCCCGGTCGAAATGACCCGAGCACAGTAATCATTTTTCGACCGTCAATTGCACGAAATGCCCCGGACTGATCTCGCGATATTGGCGCTTGGCCGGCTCGTAATCAGCCGCGCGATAGGGGCTTCTGATTTCGCTATCCGCGATACGGCGCGTCTGGCGTCGCGTTGGATCGGCAATCGGAACGGCGGCCATCAACTTGCGGGTATAATCATGCTGCGGGTTTTCAAATACAGACTGGCGCGGGCCTATCTCGACGATCTCGCCTAGATACATCACCGCCACGCGATGGCTGATCCGTTCCACGACCGCCATGTCGTGACTGATGAAAAGATAGCCTAGCCCCAGCTTTTCCTGCAAATCCAACATCAAGTTTATTACTTGCGCCTTGATCGACACATCCAGCGCCGAAACCGATTCATCGGCGACGATCAGCTTGGGATCCAGTGCGAGCGCGCGAGCGATACAGACCCGCTGCCGTTGGCCACCAGAAAATTCATGCGGGAACCGGTCGGCCATCGCCGCCGACAATCCGACCTGTTCCAGTAAAGTTCCGGCGCGTCTGATCGCTTCGGAAGAACTGGCAAGGCCATGCGCAATCATGGGTTCGGCAATCGCCCGACCCACCCGCATTCGTGGATTGAGGCTTTCAAACGGGTCCTGAAAGATCATCTGCGCCTCGCGCCGGATTTCGGCCAGGCTTCCCTGGTTGGCCTTGGTCACTTCCTTCCCGTCGATCTGCACCCTGCCCGAGGTCATCTTTTCAAGGCGGATCAGAGAGCGTCCGGTCGTGGATTTTCCGCAACCGGATTCGCCTACCAGTGACAGGGTTTCCCCGGCATGCAAATCGAAGGAGATATCCTCGACCGCATGGACCCGTCCGGCAATACGCCGCAATATGCCCTTGCGTACCGGGAAGCGGGTGATGAGATGTTCGACCTTCAGCACCGGGGCGATATCATGGCGAACCGTGTCGGCCGTCGGCGGCACCGGTGCGATCTCGCCCGTTTTCATGTCCACTACCGGAAAGCGTAATGGTCGCGGCTGACCTGCCATCGAACCAAGCTGCGGCACCGCCGATAGCAAAGCGCGCGTATAGGGATGGGAGGCCTTACGGAAGATCTGCCGAGTCGTATCGGTTTCGACGATATCACCGCGATACATGACCACGGTGCGATCTGAAATCTCGGCAACCACGCCCATATCGTGGGTGATGAACAGAACCGACATGCCCTCTTCCTGTTGGAGAGTCTTGATCAATTCCAGAATTTGGGCCTGAATCGTCACATCCAGCGCCGTGGTCGGCTCGTCCGCGATCAGCAGTTTCGGCTCGCATGCCAGCGCGATGGCGATCACCACGCGCTGACGCATCCCGCCTGAGAAATTCATGGGATATTCGCCCAGCCGTGCCTTGGCCGAAGGAATACGAACCTTGTCCAACAGACGGACCGCCTCGGTCGTGGCAGTCGCATGGTCAAGCCCGCGATGCTGCATCAGAACCTCGGTGATCTGGTCGCCGATCTTCAGCACCGGATTCAGCGAGGTCATTGGTTCCTGAAAGATCATGCCGATCCGGTTGCCACGTATCTTCTGCATTTCTTCTAACGGCAGAGACAGCAGGTCGCGCCCGTCAAAGCCGATCCGTCCCGAGGATCGCGCATTGCCGCCCAGAAGCCGCATCACCGACATCGCGGTCACGCTTTTCCCCGAACCGGATTCCCCGACGACGGCGACGGTTTCCTGCGGCCCGATATCGAAGCTGATATCACGGATGACATCGCGCCACTGCCCGCCAGTCCTGAATGAGGTGGTCAGGCCCGAAATCGAAAGTATCGGATTGGACATGGATCAGCCCTCCCGCCGGGGATTGAGGATATCGCGCAGGGCATCGCCGATCAGATTGATCCCCACGATAAGAAGCAACAAGGTCAGCCCCGGAAAGACACTGATCCAGTAATCGCCCGACATCATGTAATCGAAGCCGTTCGAGATCAGCAGGCCCAGTGAAGGCTCGGTCACCGGCAGGCCGATCCCCAGGAAGGACAGCGTCGCCTCCAGCATGATCGCATAGGCCACGCGCATTGTGGCGACGACGATCAGGGGTGGCAGGCAATTGGGCAGGATGTGGCGGAAGATGACGCGGCGATCCGGCAGGGCCATCGACCGCGCGGCATCGATATAGGCGCGCTTGCTTTCCACCAGCGCCGAACCGCGCACGGTCCGTGCGTAATAGGCCCACTGCGTGACGACCAGAGCGATGATGATCTTATCGACCCCCTGCCCCAGAACGGCCAGCAGGATCAGCGCGATCAGAATGGCCGGAAAACTTAGCTGAATATCGACGATCCGCATCAGCACCGCGTCGGTCCGGCCGCCGGCATAGGCGCTGATCAGTCCGATACCGGCTCCGATCATCAGCGCGATTGCGGCGCTGACGACGCCCACCAGGATTGAGGTCCGCAGCCCATACAGAATGGCACTGAACAGATCGCGTCCCTGATCGTCCGTGCCCAGCAGATAGATCATGCCGGTCATGCTTTCGGATCCCGGCGCCAGACGGCCGTCCATGATGTCGAGCTGGCCCAGATCATACGGATTCTGCGGAGCGACCAGTGGCGCGATCAGGGCGATAAGCACCAGCAGGCCGACGATGATCAGTCCCGCCATTGCCAGAGGATTGTGCAGCATTGCCCCGACCGTGCGACGGAACGGCGAGATCGCGGGAAGGGCTGTCGTTCCGACTGCCTCATGCACAGAGATCTCGGGTTGAGAAGACCGGGTCATCGCGAAGCTCCTTCCAGGCGAACTCGCGGGTCGACGACCGAATAGAGGATGTCCACCAGCAGGTTGATGAGGCTGAACATGACCACCGTGATCATCAGGTACGCGAGGATCACCGGACGATCTAGCACTGCGATCGCGTCGATGATCAGTTTACCCATGCCGGGCCAGGCAAAGATTGTCTCGGTCACGACCGCGAAGGCGATCAGTGAGCCAAGCTCCAGCCCGATGACAGTAATCAGCGGGATAAGGGTGTTTTTCAGCACATGCACCCGCAGGATCCGGTGTTCGGTCAGGCCCTTGGCCCGGGCGAAGCGTACGAAGTCAAGCTGCATCACCTCCATCACACCGGCGCGGGTCAGGCGGATCACCAGCGAGATCTTGAACAGGGCAAGGTTGAAGGCTGGCAGGATCAGATGCGTCCAGCCGTTCAGTGTCAGAAAGCTGACGGGTACGCCGAAGATGTCAACGGTATCGCCCCGGCCCGAAGCGGGCAGCCAGCCAAGCTGCACGCTGAAGCTCAGGATCATGATCAATCCGATCCAGAAGGTCGGAAGGCTGAAGCCCAGGATCGAAAAGGTCATGATCGATTTCGAGACAAGACCATCCGGCCGCAGCCCTGCCCGAATGCCCAGCGGGATACCAATCACCAGCGCCATCAGAAGCGCCGTGAATGCCAGTTCCAGCGTGGCGGGCATGCGTTGCAGGATCAGATCCAGCGCGGGCTGGTTGAAGACAAAGGAATTGCCAAGATCGCCCGTCAGCGCTTTCGACACGAACAGAAGATATTGCTCCCATACGGGACGGTCCAGACCGAATGCCTGAATGATCTCCAGCCGTTCGGCAGGCGTCGCCGAAGGGCTAAGCAACACGTCGACCGGATTACCGATCATATACAGACCGACAAAGACCAGAACGGACATGACGATCAATGTCATGATGGCCTGAAGAATGCGGCTTAGAAGATAGCTGCTCATGCCTTGATCTTCCTTCCTTCGGGTATCGGGTAGGGTGGTGTACCGATACGCGCGATACGGGTTGTGACAAGCCGCCGGTATGCTGCTTCGTCAACGTCGCGCATGACGACAGCATTCGGCGGCAGCCCGGATTTGCCATAGGGATCTATCCAGGTCTGCCCCGCAGTGGGTCCGCAAAGCGTGACCCCTATAGCGGCATCGGCACCGGTGAAAAGCCTGGGCTGCAGGAGAAACGCGATCGTCATCGCATCGTGAATCGGGCCGCCGGGGCGGCCATAGCGCTGAATGTCGCTGCGGTCAAAGCTTCGCAACAACCCCGCCAGCGCCCGTCCGGCAGGACCATCCGATACTTCCAGCTCCACGAGATCCATCTGCGTGAACAGCGCCAGCAAGGTCACATCTAGCGGGAACAATGTCAGCGGCACCCCCGATGCGAAGACGATTGCAGCAGCATGGGGATCGGCGTGAATATTGTATTCCGACCACGGCGTGCGATGGCCGGGCGTAGCGAAGGCCCCGCCCATGACCACGATCCGATCGATACCCTGCGCGATATCAGGATCGAGACGCAGGGCCAGCGCGATATTGGTCAGCGGTCCAATCGCGCATATGGTGATCTGCCTTCCCTCGGATATGGCGAGCCGGGCCTGATCGACGATGAAAGAGATCGCCGAAACCCGCTGCGGCAACAGATCGGTCGGCGGCACGATCTGATCAGAAAACACACCGATATGGGCGTATTTCCCCATGACCTGATCGCGCAGTAATGGCCGAGAAGCGCCGGCATGAACAGGAATGTCACACCGTCCGGCCAGCGCCAGCAGCTTGCAGGCATTACTGACGCTAGCTTCCAATCCGACATTTCCTGCAACCACGGTCACACCCAGAACCGTCAGTTCGGGAGAAGCCAGCGCCAGCAGGATGGCTGCGGCATCATCGACGCCCGGATCCGTATCGATGATGATCTCGACCGGCATCAGGCGACACCCTCGGCGGCATAGCGCGACAGACGATCAAGAAAGAAGGCGATGACGCCTTCGGCATCCACCTGCGTAACGATATCGGCATTCGGTTCCTGCCCGGATTTGCCGTACCAGTCGGCGATGGTCTGGCCCATGCATAATTCGCTTTCATATTCAACGAAAATCTTTGCACGGCGCGTCTGGAAAAGCCGGGGGACAAGTAACCAGGCAATGACGAGCGGATCATGCAGCGGTCCCCCCCGGGAGCCGTAGCGTTCCACCTGGTCGCGGTCCCAGAACGCCATCAGCTCGGCCAGCCTGTCCGCGATGCGGCCACTGACGCGGGCGAATTGGCTGACATGCTCGGGTCTGAGGATAACCTGATGCGTCGCGTCCAGCGACAGCGCCACGATCGGGATTCCGCTGGAAAACACTACATGCGCCGCATGGGGATCGACCAGCATGTTGAACTCGGCTGTCATGGTACGGTTACCCGGCTCGCGATAGGCGCCGCCCATCATCACGATCCGATCGACGCCGGTCGCGATCCGGGGATCGATCCGCAAGGCCACGGCGATATTCGTCAACGGACCAAGGCAGCACAGCGTGATTCTATGCCCGCTACCGGCCGCCAGAGTCAGTCGGTCGATCAGGAAATCCACCGCGCCGATGGTCTCAGGCGGCTTCACCGGCTCGGGCAGCCGGGTATTGCCCAGACCGGTATCGCCGTGAAACTGGCCATAGATCGGTTCGCGCAGCAGTGGTCGGGCGCAGCCCGGAAAGACCGGGATATCGCTCCGCTCACCCAATTCGCAGATTTGCAGCGTATTTCGCAGTGTCTGCAACAATGGTTGGTTGCCGGCGACCGGCGTGATCCCAAGAATATCCAGTTCGGGTGACACGAATGCCGTGAGAAGGGCAATGGAGTCATCAATGCCTGGGTCGCAGTCAATGATGATCGGTATCGCAGTCATTCTGTTCTTCCTGACAAGACTAATATTCGACAGACCGCCGGAACGCCGGCGGGCAGATGGTTCGGTGATGAGTCGTTTCCAGCGGGAGACCCGATTCAGCGCATGTTGCGTCTGCCCGAATTCGCTTTCTTTCCTCTTCCCCCTTCTTCTTTGTCCAAATACCTCGGGGGTCCGGGGGCAGCGCCCCCCGGCCATCGCGGGACGCAAATAACCGGCATTTTCGATTCAGCGCGTCACGCTCTAAAGCGCTCCGACCCTGCGCAAGACCTGCGCAATTTCGGCCCGCGCGTCATCGGATAATGGCTCCTGCGGGGGGATCGGATTACCGACCGCGAATCCCTGAAGCTCAAGCGCAGCCTTGATGCACGCTGCGATGGAATATTTGGCGAAGATCTCGTTCACCCGCCAAAGCGGACGCTGCAAATCCATCGCTCGCGCCCAATCACCGGCCTTTGCTGCCTCGTAAAGCGCGATACTTTGACGTGGCACGATGCAGGCCGGACCGGCCATCCAGCCCAGACCTCCGATCATCAGCACACAGGCCGGGATATGGGCGGATGCGGCAAAGACATCCAATCGCCCCTTCGTGCGCTCGATAATCGACAAGAGCCGTCCGGTATTGGTCGAGGCATCCTTGATATAACGGATATTGTCGATCCGGCTCAGCCGCTCAATCACCGGCAGACTCAGATCAGAGCGCTGGAACTGGGGATTGGTATACAGCACGACCGGCCGGCCCTTGGCTGCATGCGCAATGGCGGTGAAATAGGCTTCAACGCCGTCATCCTTGATCGGGAAATAGGCTTCTAGGATGGCGAGGATACCATCCGCCCCCGCCTCAACCATCGCCTCGGTCTGCTGGACCGCGTGCCTGATTGAGGTCGAGGCCACGCCAGCAACCACCGGAACACGCCCGCGATTGGCTGCAATTGTGGTCCGCACCACGTCCAGGCGCTGTTCATCCGAAAGATAGGCGAATTCGCCGGTACTGCCCAGCGGTGCAAGTCCGTGAACACCATTCGCGATCAGATGTTCGACCAGATCGCTAAGCACCGGCATATTCACCCCGCCCAGTTCGTCGGTCGGGGAGACCAGATAGGGAAATACTCCGTGAAAAGTCATCTGCGGCTCCTGTTTCCGGCGCTTATTCGGCGGTGACATAATAGGGCAGCGTATAGCCGTCAGACCTGCCTTCGTAATTGATTCCGGCCTTCATCGCCCACGTATTATCCAGGAAAAACAGCGGGATGATTCCCATATCGGCAATGGCGATCCCTGTCGCTTTCTGTAACATCGCCTCACGTTCGTCATCGTTCAGTGTCTTACGAGCCTGATCCAGCGCTGCGTCGAATTCCGCGCTGGAATAGCGGCCGCGGTTGCCTTGTCCGGCATTATCGCCATAGGTTTCCAGCAACGGACCAAGTACACCCGAGGCTTCGCCGGTTTCAACGGCTGCGCCACCCATGATCAAACTGAATTCCTGTGCCGAAGCGCGGGTGAAATAGACGCTGCCAGGAAGCGTCTCAACCGAGGTGTTCACACCGATGCGCGTGAAGAATTGCCCGATCGCCTGCGCGATCCGCGAATCGTTGGGATAACGGTCATTGGATGCGTGGAAGGTCAGGCTGAACCCATCGGGATAGCCCGCCCCGGCCAGCATTTCCTTAGCCTTTTCGGGGTCATAGGTCTCGACGGGCAGGGCAGGATCGTAGCCGAAATACCCTTCGGGAACCACCTGCCCTGCCGGTGTGCCCTGCCCATCCATGATCCGGTCAACGATGGCTTCGCGATTGAGCGAAAGCGACAATGCACGGCGGATTTCGGGTTTCAGCAGCGGATTCGTTCCATCGGGCGCCTTGGCATAGGGCGAGTTGTCGCGATCCTGATCCATGTGTAGATACATCAGGCGGTTGCCGGTCGTCATGACGACTTGAAGCCCGTCAGAGCCTTCCAATCGACGGGTATCGGCAGTGGGAATGCTTTCGATCAGATCGACATCACCTGACAACATCGCAGCAACCCGTGCGTTGCTGTTCTTGAACACGCGGAAAATCACCTTGTCCCATTCCGCCTTTTCACCCCAATATGCGTCATTTCTGGCGAGAACGGTGGATTCGTCGGGCGTCCAGGACACGAAGCTGAAAGGTCCCGTGCCGATCACACCGTCGCCCTTGTTCATGTCTTCGGTCGTCGTCTTTGCATGTTCCGACGGCATAATTGCGATTCGGCTTAGATTGTTCAGCAGCAGCGGCGTCGGCCCGTCCGTGGTGATGCGCACGGTCAGCGGGCCGACCGCCGTCACCTCGGTGATCGCCTTGACATAAGCGTTGAATGAGCTGGGGCTGTTGGTCGCCGCCAGAGGCACGCGCTTGATGCTTGCAACCACGTCTTCGGCAGTGAAATCGCTGCCGTCATGGAACGTCACCTCGGGACGCAGCTTGAATTCCCAAGTGATATCGTCAATCCGTTCCCAGCTTTCGGCCAGTGCGGGCACGATTTGCTGGCGTGCATCCTGATTGACCAGCCCATCGAAAATATTGCGGGCCATCGCGCTGTTGGGACCGACGACATAGAATTGCGGATCCATCGAGGTTGTCGATGCAGCAAGCCCGACCGTGAGATCCCGCGCCATCGCGGTCAGCGGCAAGGTTGCAACCGACATAGCCACAGCTGCTGTAGCAAGAATTTTCATGATAGCCTTTTCCTCCGCATCACTCGTGCCGTGGCCTGCACAGAACCTCACTGTGGCTTAGAGCTTTTGATCTCGGTTGAAAAATTGTATTTAGGCTTTAGTTCATGCCTAAATGTTATGCAGGATTGTTCATGCGCCTGACGCCACGCCAGTTGGAAGCGTTTCGACATGTGATGCTTGCCGGGGGCATAACCGCCGCAGCCGAGGCGATGAACATCACCCAGCCTGCGGTCAGCCGTTTGATCCGCGACATCGAAACATCGGTCAGGATCACGCTGTTCACACGTCAAGGCCCTCGCCTGACCCCAACCCCCGAGGCGATCCTACTGTTTCACGAGGTCGAGCGCCTGTATATCGGCATTGACCAGATCGCCCGCGCGGCCGAGGATATCCGCCAGCACAAGAATATCGTGCTGCGTCTGGCCAGCGTCACTTCGTTGGTCCGGCCTTACCTGCACAAGGCACTGATCGACGTGATCGGCGACCGGTTGGATCTGCCGATCGTGCTGGATGTGGAAAACAGCCGTCACATCTGGGACATGGTCGAAAACAATCACTACGATCTGGGCTTTGCCTTCGGCCCCGCACCGACGGGCGATCTTCAGACCGTGCATCTGCACAGTTCCGAGGCCGTCGCCGCGATGCCTGCCGATCATCCTTTGGCGGTGCGCGAGGTGATCACACCAGTTGATCTTGTCGATTACCGCGTTCTAACTGCGGGAAGAAACTCTCCGCTTCGCCGCGGGCTGGATCGCGCCTTCGCCAGTTCAGAACATGCTCCGATCAGCACGATGGAAACCGCGATGCTGCATTGCTGTCATTTTGCGGCAGCCGGTCTGGGCGTTGCCATTGTCGATCAGACGACAATGCATGCCGCCGGCGCCAATCTGTGCAGCCGTCCTTTCCGACCTGCGATCAACGTCTCGTATTTCGCGGCCCGCCCCGCCGGAACCCGCCAGATTTCTGTGCTGGACGATATCATATCCCGCATGTCAGGACTGCTCGCAACCGGGGGGCAGGAACCGTGACCTCATAGCATGGTTCGCGAGTCACAACCGTCTTGGTGAGGCTCTTTGCTAACCGGTTGCGGGCGATAGCTTGAATAGGCTATCCACAGCAGCAGCGCAGCTTCGAAGGGCATGCGTGGCAGGTGAGTTTCAGGCACGGTATCTCGCAACGCTCTCCCTCCTTGCCCAGTCTGGCGGGACATGGCGGTGCTGGCAACTGGCGCGGACGCTTACCGAGAGAACCTTGCTCGCCGTTTACGAAGCCCTCGAGCGGCCCATGTTATTTGCGATTGGCAACCGCTATAAAATCCAGATTCAGGTTCAGAACAGTGTCGACGTCACTCTATCGGACATAATGGCGCAGGCAGAGGCTTTGTTCATAAAGTGCTTCGGACAGGTGACGCTCGATCAACTCGCGCCGGAGCAAGAATAGCGCGGGCAACGAAAGCAATAGTCGGAATAGACTTCGGCGACTAACCTCGCCCCCGTTTGAAACTCAATGACCTATGACGCCTATCTGCGCCGAGACCCGACACCGATTCACAAGATGCCTGATTATAATATGCCGACTGAAACGAAGTAGATCAGGCCCAGTGAACGCTGAGACTGGCTACTTCGAATCCAAGGGCGACACCACTCTGGACTGAAACGACTCACCCCTCTACGCTCTTCTGCATCACGACTTCACAGCGCCTCAGTAAAATGCCGCAGTTCCACATCCACTATCGTTCGGTTCTACTGAACGCGTTTGCAACGGAGGCGATTCCGATTTTCTCAACATATGTGGAGCCACCTCGGCAAGAAAGCTCGTCTGCGAAATTGGTCCGGACCCGGCTGACAGAACTAGCCGAACATCGCAACTACATTGCGGTTAACGCATTCGCGTATAGCGCTCTGCCGGGTTACACGGGTGACACGCCCCATACCGCGGTCTCCGGAGCTTCGTTCTCTGCGGCGAAATTCGTGGCTGCTCCCATCCCGCTGAGACAAGGGATTGGCACCAAGCCATGACCCAACCATCTGCCAACATGACCTACGATACAAAAAACAGTATCCGCCACCTGCCACTTGCCAATCTACGCTCTTTCGAGGCAGCGGCGCGATGCGGCAGCTTTACCAAGGCTGCAGCAGAACTGCACCTTAGTGATAGCGCGATCAGTCACCAAATCAGCCGGTTGGAGAGCGCGTTGGGATTTGCGTTGTTCGAAAAGGCTGGCCGCGGCATCCGGCTGACCGATACAGGCCGCAGCTTCGCCGCCGCCGTCACGGGTGCATTGCAGGAGATTTACGGTACCGCCCTGCGTCTGTCAGAACGGCCCGAAGAGGAAGGTGGTCGGTTGAAACTGACCTGTCCACCCATGTTCGCCAGCGGCTGGCTGTCGCGCAACATCGCCGAATTCTGCAACGACCATCCACAGATCGAATGTCATGTCCGGCTTGCCGAGAACCAAACCATTACTAAACTCCCCGATGCTGATATCGGCATCCTCTTCGGTGCAGGAGCATGGCCTGACCTGCACGCCATCCTACTGGAGGATATCCTCATCGGCCCGGTATGCAGCCCCGTCCTGATGAGCGGGGCAGCGAATGGCCTGCGCAGCCCCAAGGATTTGCAGCGCGTCTTCCTGCTGCATTGGGACAATGGCTCGGAATGGCGACGCTGGCTGGCACAGGCGGGGCAGATGGATATCGGCCTGTTCACCCGTAACCTCTACTGCAACGACTTGGGTGCCGCGATCGAACTGGCGGTGCATGGCGCGGGATGTGCCTTAGCCAGCGAGACATTGACCGGCATGAATATCCGCGACGGCTCCCTTATCCGGCCTTTCGTCGATACGATCAACCCGAATGGCGGTTGGTATGCGGTTGTCTCGCCCGAGAATCTCGCGCGTCCGCGTGTGCGGATGTTCCTGTACTGGCTCTTGAGCAAATTTGGCCAATCTCTGGCCGGTCGGTTCTCGGAGTGAAGACTTCTATCGCAAATACCGCACTTTTGCGCAGAAAGTGCAGTGTAGAACTCGCAGATATCTATAGCAAATAAAAGCTTGTAATATTAAAATATTATGCTGTTTTCTGTATGAAACATTCAGTTAGGTGACGAATTTTCATCAATACCATGACAATCCATCATTTGCGCTTCTCCCGGCGGATATGCGAACTCGATCAGGCTCAAGCCGCGCAAGGAAGATCATGGATAAGCTGACCGTATCGGGAATTCACAAATCCTATGGCGCACATGAAGTGCTGAAAGGAGTTTCCCTGTCGGCCAGTGCAGGCGACGTCATCAGCATCATCGGCTCATCCGGCTCAGGCAAAAGCACGCTGCTGCGCTGCATGAACTTTCTCGAGGCGCCCAGCGCTGGAACCATCACCGTCGAGGGCGAGGCGTTGCAAACCACCCGCGGACGTGACGGGGCGTTGCGGCCCGCCTGCGCCAAGCAGCTGCGGCGGATACGGACACGGCTGGCAATGGTGTTCCAGAACTTCTGCCTGTGGTCGCATATGACGGTCGAGGCGAATGTCACCGAGGCCCCGGTCGGCACCCTGGGACTGAGCCGCGAGGAGGCCCGCGAACGCGCCTGCGTGAATCTGGAAAAGGTCGGGCTAGGTCGCGAATACTTGGCCCGCTATCCCGGCCAGTTGTCTGGCGGCCAGCAGCAGCGTGTGGCCATCGCTCGCGCGCTGTCGATGGAGCCGCAGGTAATGCTGTTCGACGAACCGACCAGCGCGCTCGACCCCGAGCTTGTGGGCGAGGTGCTGAAGGTCATGCAGTCGCTGGCCGAAGAAGGCCGGACCATGATCGTCGTCACCCATGAAATGGCGTTTGCCCGCCACGCCTCGACCCAGGTTATCTATCTACAGGGCGGCGTAATCGAGGAACAGGGCAGCCCCGAGCAGGTATTCGGGGCGCCCCGCACGGAACGACTGGCGCGTTTCATCGACCGCGCCCGGCATTGAAGCACAACAACAGAGAGGTCCACCATGCTTCGCCTGAAACTCGTCTTCGCGCTTTCGCTGCTGGCCGCCCCGGCCCTGGCCGCGCCGTTGAACATCGCCACTGACGCGACCTTTCCGCCCTTCGAGTCGATCGACGCGAACGGCAAGCTGGTAGGCTATGACATCGAATTGATGGAGGCGGTTTGCAAAGCCGCTGAACTGGAATGCAACATCGCTAATGCCGCATGGGATGGGATGATCCCCGGCCTGATCGACGGCAAATATGACGCGCTCATCTCGCAACTGACGGTGACGGACAAGCGCCGCCGGGTCATCGCTTTTTCGGACATATACAGCCATCCAACCTTCCGCTTTGTGGCGAAAAAGGACGCGGCGCTGCATATCTCGCCCGAGGGGCTGGCCGGAAAGACCATCGCCGTGCAGACCGGCACGCCGATGGACGCTTATGTCACTGCGCATTACAAGCAATCGACGATCAAGCGCTATGACACCGGCAGCGCGCCCTATCTGGAGCTGACTGGCGGCCGGGCCGATGTGCATATCAGCTATCAGGCGCAGATCGTGCATTCCTTCCTGAAATCGGAATCGGGCAAGGATTATGAACTGGTCGGTCCGGAGCTGACCGGCAAGGACGCGCCGGAATTCGGGGAGGGCGTCGCCATCGCCATTGGCAAGCGCAATACCGAACTGGTCGAAAAGGTGAATGCGGGCCTTGCCAAAATCCGCGAGGACGGCACGCTTGACGCGCTGAACCAGCAATATTTCGGACAGTAATGTTCGCGGCTTTCGCATGGACGATCCTGGCAGCGGGGTCGCTGACCCTGCTGCTAGCGCTGGGGGCGCTGGTGCTGGCCTCGGTCCTGGGGCTGGCGCTGGCGTATGGCAAGCTGTCGCGCCGGCGCTGGCTGATGCGGCTAGTCCAGGGCTTTACCTTCGTCATCCGCGGCATCCCGGACCTGGTGCTGATGCTTCTGGTCTTTTACAGCCTGCCCGCCGCGATCAACCAGTTCCTGGAATGGACGGGCAGCGATTTGTGGGTCGAGTTTCCGCCCTTCTGGGCGGGCATGTTCACGCTGGGCGTCATCTTCAGCGCCTATATGTGCGAGACTTTCAAATCCGCTCTGCAGAACATTCCGCGCGGCCAACTGGAGGCTGCGCAAGCCTTTGGCCTACATCCCCGGCGCATCTTCTGGCGCATCACCCTGCCGCAGTTGGCGCGACTGGCTCTGCCCGGCTTTACCAACAACTGGTTGGTTCTGGTCAAGGCCACCGCGCTGGTGTCACTGCTGGGACTACAGGACGTGATGTTCCGCGCCAAGGGCGCGGCCGAGGCCACGGGCCAGCCCTTTACCTATTACCTGATCGCGGGCGGCTTCTATCTGGCGGCAACCTTGGTTTCGACCTTCGCGCTGCTCGCCTTGGCGCGGCGCCTTGAGCAGACCAACCAAGCGGGGCGCACATGAACTGGGACGTGGTAGTGGAGAATCTGCGTCTTTACGCGCAGGGCGCCGGCCTGACCATCTGGCTGACCCTGCTGTCGCTCAGCGCAGCCTTCCTGCTTGCCCTACCGCTGGCCTTCCTGCGCAACAGCCGCAGCCGGTTCCTGCGCAGGTCGGTGATCGCCTATACCACGGTATTTCGCGGCACGCCGCTGCTGGTGCAGCTTTTCCTGGTCTATTTCGGGCTGGCGCAGTTTGAATTGCTGCGCGGCAGCTTCTTGTGGCCTTGGCTTTCCAGCCCGCTGGTTTGCGCGCTGCTGGTCTTTGTGCTCAACAGCGGCGCCTATACCACCGAGATCTTCGCGGGCGGCTTGCGCACCATTCCCAAGGGCGAGATCGAGGCCGCGCAGGCCTATGGCTTCACGCCCCTGCGCGCTGCGCTGCGCATCTTCATACCGGGGATGCTCAGCCGCTCGCTGCCACTTTACGGCAACGAGATGATTATGCTGATGCACGCGACCTCGCTGGCCAGCACCGTCACACTGATGGAGATCACCGGCGTCGCCCGCAACATCACGCTGAACTATTACATCCAGCTGGAACCCTATGTCGCAGCCGCCCTGATCTATCTGGCGCTGACCGCCATTCTGGTCGCGGCGGTGCAACTGGCCGAGCGGCGCTTTGCCAACTTTCTGCGTCTAGACCACTGATATATCCACGAAGGGAGGAGCCCGCATGAACAAGGTTGACCTGGGCGCGCTGTTCGGCGCCAGCACGGAAGCCACCACCTTTCTTGGCCTTGAGGAGGTGCGCGACCTGAGCGCGGTCACGGCACCCATAGCGATCCTAGGCGCGGGTTGCGCCACGCCCTATGCCTCGGTCGGGGCCTATTGCCGCAATGCCCCAGCGGCGCTGCGGGCGGCGACAGCCAGCTTCATCGCCAATATCGACCGCCATGATTTCGACATCGGTGGCAAGGTCTTTCCTGCACCGCAGTTGCGCGCCGTCGACTGCGGCGACCTGACCTTTGACGAGGCCGACGCCCCCGGCAACCGCAAGCGTATCCGCGATGCGGTGGCCATGCTGCTGGACCGCGGCGTCGTACCGCTGCTGATGGGCGGCGACGATTCCGTCCCGATCCCCATGCTGCAGGCGGTGAATGCCAGGGCTGCGGCTGAGGGGCGCTACCTGACTATTGTACAGATCGACGCTCATATCGACTGGCGTCAGGCGCATATGGGTGAAAGCCTTGGCCTGTCCTCGACCATGCGTCGCGCCTCAGAACTATCTCAGGTGCGCCATATCGTGCAGGTGGGCGCGCGCGGCATCGGCTCGGGGGCGACCACCGATCTGGAAGACGCGCTGGCTTGGGGCGCCCACATCGTCACCGCCGCAGAGATGCACCGCATTGGTGCAGAGCGAGCGCTGGCAACAGTGCCCGAGGACACAGATATCGTCGTCTGCATCGATGCGGATGCCTTCACCTCCTCTGACCTGCCAGGGGTAATTGCGCGCGGGCCGGGCGGGCTAGAATATTACCAGGTCTGCGACCTGATCCGCATCGTTGCCGGCAAGGGCCGTATCCGGGCAATGGATTTCGTGGAATTCATGCCGGAACGCGACATCGACGGGATAGGCGCACTAACCTTCGCGCGCACCATTATCACAGCTATGGGCATCGTCGCCCGCCAGGTGTGACCTAGTCGCCCGCCAGGTGTGACCTACAAGTCCCGCCCTGTTGGCATGCCTTTCTTCATATCGTGCTGAGCATGATGCCGGTTTCGCTATTCAGCACGCCGTCGACCAGCCGCACCTCGCAGAACGATCATGCCACCGTCGCGCCGCTGATCGCTGCAGTCATGTTGCCCCCGTCACGCCCCGACAGATTATCCGTTCCAGCGTGGCCAAAACGATGACATGGCTGTCATCCTCCACGACAGACACCGGTTGAAGCCGGCCCAGTCGGACAGATCGAGCGTGTCATCGGAAGTAAGATCGGTGATAGTCTGATGGCAGCCAGTGCGACCGGCGATAACCCGATAAAGGATAATCTTACGGTGGGGTAACAGGTGTCACATCTCATTAGCGGTCGCTCGTCAGACCCTCGTGACGCTATAGCACTATCCATCGAAGCTGCTGGCGGAGGAACTTTAAAGCGTTCCAGCAAGGGCTGCAACAGCCAGCAAAGCTCCAGTCAGTATGTTTGCGAAGAACAGGCGGAAATTGACTTCGGGTCGGTCCAAGTCGAACCGTCGCGTCTGCCAGCCGAGATGTGCCGCGATCACCGCCATTCCGATGGCATAGAGAGATGACATGCCCAGCATCGTGAAAGCGTAGAACAGCCCGATGAGTGCCTAGCCATGCGCTCCGAACAGAATCGCCGTGGATTTGAGGCCAAGGCGCTTGTCGTCCCTCACATCGACATAGCCATAGGTCGTGTCATAGCCGATCTGCCATGCGAGAGCCCCGAGCCACATCAACACCGCACCTACGGCACATGCTCCTCGATCTGTGCCCACGCCACCAGCATAACCCAATTGAAGGCAACCCCCAGAACCACCTGCGGCCAGCGGGTAAAGCGTTTGCAGAAGAGATAGATGACCACCGGCGGCAGAACACCAACCGCCAGCAGACGCGCCAATGGCGTCAAGAAAAACAGCAACAACGCCGTCAAAGCCAATTGCGCCGCCAGAAACACCATTGCCCGGGCCGGGCGCTTGCTCATTGTACAACATTTCGGCTGCACCGCATGATTGTACTGCTGGCGAGTCTACATCGCAGTCAGGCAAAACGGCGCGGTACTCACTCTCGACCGGCAGAAAACCTTATAAGAGGCCAGTTCAGACCGCAAATTTTTTGGCACCCGCGACGCAGATCACGACGACAAAGGCGCAAGCAATCATCGGCCACGAGATGGGTTCGTGCAGAACCAATGCTGCCAGCAGAAGACCAAAGAAGGGCTGCAGCAGTTGCAGCTGTCCGACTTCCGCAATACCGCCAAGGGCAAGTCCACGATACCAGAAGACGAAACCCACCAACATACTGAAAACGGAGACATATCCGAAGCTCAGCCAGCCGGGCAATGTGACGTTGCGCAGATTATCGGGCCAGGTCATCGCGACAAGCATGGTCATCATGGGCAGCGACAGAAGCAGCGCCCAGGAAATAACTTGCCATCCGCCAATTCGGCGCGATAACGTGGCACCTTCGGCATAACCCAGCCCGCAGACCAGGATGGCCGCCAGCATCAGCAGATCGCCGATGAGGGATCCTGCACCGCCCTGTGATAATGCGAAGCCGGCAACCGTCGCAGCGCCCATGAGAGAAAACAGCCAGAAGATTGCACGTGGCCGCTCCCCGCCGCGGATGACGCCGAAGAAGGCCGTCGCCAGCGGCAGCAGCCCGATGAAGACGATGGAATGGGCGGCTGTGACATGGCGCAGCGCCAGCGCAGTCAGCAGCGGAAATCCGATCACGACACCAAATGACACTACCGCCAGCGACAGGAAATCGCGCCGATCCGGGCGTGATTGGCTCAGTAGCGAGAGGGCCAGCCCGCCCAGCATCGCCGCGATGACGGCGCGCGCGGATGTCAGGAACAGGGGCGAGAAATCCGCCACTGCCATCCGCGTCGCAGGCAGCGATCCACTGAAGATCACTACCCCGACCAGACCATTACCCCAGCCTACCAATCTGTCTTGCATTGCGCTTTACCCTTTTTTCTTCGGGATAAGCGATGGGAACTGGTGGGGACAGAAACAATCCCATACAATTCTACCATACTGTATCGTGACGAAAACCCAAACAATCTGAACATCATGACCGGGATAATAACGAAAACCGAAGCCCTGATACAGGTTCTGCGCGACCGGCTCGCACGCCGCGCTCTCGGTCCCGGCGACCGCCTGCCCTCGATCCGGCGCTTTGCCGAAACCATGAATGTGTCGCCGTCGACCGTGGTCGAAGCCTACGACCGGCTGGCTGCCGAAGGGGTGATCCGGGCGCGGCGCGGTGCCGGCTTTTATGTCGCGGATGCGAATATGCCGCCGATGAAGGTAGCGCAGATGGGGGCATCGCGTGACCGGGATATTGATCCGTTCTGGGTCTCACGCCAGGCGCTGAGCGCGGCACCGGGCAGTTTGCAGCCGGGCTGCGGCTGGCTGCCCGAGGCCTGGATGCCGCAGAATGCTCTTCGCAAAGGCCTGCGTGCTCTGGCGAAAGCTGACGGAACGGTGCTGACGAATTATGCCGGCGTGCAGGTGCCGGACACGCTGCTGCGGGTGCTGCAGACCCGCTTTGCCGAAGAAAGCCTGCCGGTTGCACCGGATCAGATCATGCTGACCGGTTGCGCCTCGCAGGCACTGGACCTGATCTGCCGGCTTTTCCTGAATCCGGGAGACACCGTGCTGGTAGATGATCCGGGTTATTTCAACTTTCATGCGCTGCTCCGCGCGCATCGTGTCCAGATCGCCGGTGTGCCCCACGGACCGGCCGGGCCCGACCTTGATGCCTTTGCGGCAGCATTGCAGCAGGGACCGCGGCTCTATATCACCAATTCCGCGCTGCATAATCCGACCGGAGCGACGATCTCGCCACAGGTCGCCTATCGGGTGCTGTCGCTGGCCGCCAAGCAGGATCTCATCATCGTCGAGGATGACACCTTCGCCGATCTTGAGCCCGAGCCTTCGCCGCGCCTTGCCGTACTGGACGGGCTGAACCGGGTGCTGCGGATCGGCGGCTTTTCCAAGACGCTCTCGGCCTCGCTGCGCTGTGGCCATGTCGCGGGACGTTCGGACTGGATCGAGGCGCTGATCGACCTTCAGGTCGCAACCAGTTTCGGCGGACCAAGCCCCGTTGCTGCTGAATTGCTGGCCGGCGTGCTGACAGGTGGAAGCTACCGCAAGCACCTCGCCGATCTTCACCGGCGCCTGTCTCTGGCGCGCAAGCGTGTAACCGCACATCTGGCACCGTTGGGCATCGCACCCATTCTGCAGCCGCGCGGAGGATTCTATCTGTGGTGCCGCTTTCCTGACGGGATCGATACGGCCGAAATCGCCCGTCACTGCCTGGGCGATGGCATCATCCTTGCTCCCGGAAACGTCTTCAGCCCCACCGAAAGCGCAAGCCGTTTCATGCGCTTTAACGTCGCCCAAATGGACAGCCCACGCATTTATGCGGCTCTGCAGGCCGCTATGGCATGACCCGCCACCCTGCAATCTTTCAAAGTCGGGCGAGATCTTGACCCGAGACTCCTCATACGGATATTGCGTTGCCGCCCGCAATCGCGTTAATCTGTGGTCAGGACATGGCTGGAACCCTGTGCTGTGCGAGCAGGCGTTCATTTATCCTTGGGAGCCGCAAATCGCACGCCGTCGCGCCAGTATTTTTGCGACGCCATGCTGCTCAAGG
>NZ_JAUUTZ010000027.1 GCF_030678915.1 Paracoccus wurundjeri
GGCAAAGCGCAGATGCATGGGCGTGATCGGGGTCCCGGTCAATCCCCCGGTATCCGGGGAAAACCGGATATCCACGCCATTATGACGGAAGATATAATGCAGCGGCTCCCCGCGATCCGTCATCATCATGCGCCGCATCCGGGGCGCGTCCCCGGCAACGGCCGCCAGGAAGGGATGCAGGACCCGGGGGTCCCAGAACCGGAAGAACCGCAATCCGCCATCGTCCTGGACGGGTAGCCTGGTGAAGCGCCGCAAATGTTTCTGGACGGCTTTGAATGGCGCATCCGTCTGGATCAGCAGGCTGGTGCCAGCGGGCCAGTGTTTTGCGAAGTACTTCCGGTGAAAGGGAAGAGAAGATGCTTCTTCCACCTCCGGGATCGACATATCGACCAGCCATGGCGCGAAATCCGCTGAGGCCTCGGCAGCCTTTCCCTCGAACAGGCAAAGCGCCGGAAGCTCGATACTGTCCAGATCGAACAGCCCGCTGATCTCCCGGCGCAGGCTGGCATCAACCAGCATATAGACGCCTGCAGGGGCGTTTGAGCCGTAGAGCAAATTCAGCAAGGATGGTGGAGCGTCGGGGAGGGCTTCAACCAGATTATCCGGCCCGCTGACCTTGACCATATCCCGGTCAATCTGAACTTGCTGCAAGAACATCGACGAAATTTTCCGAAACCATATAAATATAAGCGCAATATAGTCGGAATCGGTGGAGCGGGAAACGCAGAATTTTTCGCTACCGCAGGCGCTCCATTCCTGAGGATCGCGCAGTGCCATTATCAGTGACGCCCGAATATCGCTTATTCCACGATGATGCCCTGCTTGTAATGCGCCGATAGGGCATTGTCTGGCCCATAGCCGCCGCTCAGCCATGTGTGCTATCGCTTCCTCATGAAGAAATATGGCCGCACCTTTCACCTACCGATTTCACCCGGCGCCACCAGCGACGACAAGATCATGTCTTCGCTGGACGGGCTGATGGTGGAAGATCTTGTTGTCACAGAAAAGATGGACGGTGAGAATACGACCATTCACGCTGGCGGCTCTCATGCGCGCAGCCCGGACAGCCGTTACCATCCGTCCCGAGACTGGATCAAAGCGTTCGCGGCGGGAATTTCACCCTACCTGGCAGAAGACGAACGCATTGTTGGTGAGAACCTCTATGCTCGTCATTCGGTCGCCTATGATGCGCTACCCTCATATTTTCTCGGCTTCGCCTGGATAATGGAGGATGAAATTCAGACATGGGATCTGACGCTGGCGCGTTTCGGGAAACTCGGCATCCAGCCTGTTCCGACGCTTTATCGACGCCCTTACCGACAGGGTTTGTTCAATGGTCTGGCGGAGGCGCTCGACTTTAGCAGGCAGGAAGGGTTTGTGGCGAGGATTACAGACTCGTTTGCGGAAACTGAAATGCCGAGACGAGTGGGCAAATATGTCAGAGAAGGGCATGTCCAGTCAGAGACCCATTGGATGAAAGCCGAACTCATCCCTAATCGCCTAGCTGAAACCTAATGACAATTCCGTCCGCAGGTTGATACGAAGAGCCCTTCTCTGTCATTGGCCCTCCGGCTAAATTGCACACATGACAAACATCAGACCTGCAATCGAGAGCGACGCCCCTTTTCTGCCAGAGATCGAGCGCAGTTCCGGTGAGATATTCCGGCAGTGGCCGGGGCTGGAATGGATCGCCGATGATGATGTTCAATCAGCGGAGCGGCATCGCGCCCTGATCGCAGACGGCGTTGCCTTCGTCGCGGAAATACAAGGCTATGAAATTGTAGCTTTTCTGAATGGGGAGCTGATGCCGGATGCCCTGCACATCTGGCAGATGGCGGTCCGTCGGGATCAGCAAAGGCAGGGTATCGGGCGGAAACTGCTCAAGGCCGCGCAGCGGTTCGCCACCAATCATGGGATCAACGCTCTGACCTTGACCACGTTCAGGGAAGTGCCGTGGAATGAACTCCACTATCATAGGCTCGGGTTCGTCACGCTGAAAGGTGAAGGACTCGTCCCCAGACTAAAGGCAGTGCTCGACGCCGAGGGACAAGCAGGACTACCTACAGCACAGCGTTGCGCCATGAGGAAAACGCTCTAACGGACGCAATGTCCGCTTTTCACCTTAGCCACTTTGCAGAGATCGCCGAAACATTGATATGAAACCGTACTCAGCAAGAGAATAATTATGCCAGAAATTGCAATACGCTCATTCCTTGCTTCTCTTGTCGCTGTCAGGAAAACGGAAGCACGGCATGAAGTGCTTCTGCTGAAGAGATCACAGTCTTTGGTGGGTGAGTGGTGTCAGGTGGCAGGCGGCATCGAGGAGGGAGAAACCGCTTGGCAGACCGCTTTACGCGAACTCGAAGAAGAGACGGGCTTGAAACCCATTTCCTTGTATTCAGCCGATACGTGTGAGCAATTCTACGAAGCGCGTCGGGATAGTATTACGATAGCTCCAGTGTTCGTCGGCTTTATCGACAGCGCGTCGAAAGTGGTTTTGAACCACGAGCATAGCGATTACTGTTGGGTGAGTTTCGACGAAGCAGTAGAAATGGTTGCCTTTGGTGGCCAAAGGCGGATTCTTCGCTGGATTGAGGATGAGTTTGTCAAAAGGCGCCCTAGCAAGCACCTGTTGATCGGGATGGGCTAGCCGAACGCCCGACCGGCCGATTTGGAATTCAAAGGCATTTGTCTCTGTCATGCGATCGGCACGCAACCTGAACGGCACAGATGCGAGACAAATCGGTCGATCAACGACTCTTATTCGTATGGTAAGCTATCAGAGAGATGTATCCACGACAACATTTCATCGGCGTGGAAATGTGCCCGTGGCTCTATATCAGCGGGATGATCGAGCAAAGCAGCATAGAAATGTGTCTCGTTCGGGAAACGTGCTGAGCGATAGAAGATTGGTGATCCACATTTTCCGCAGAAACCACGTGTATTCCCTGGACTGCTTTCATAGTCAACAGGTTCTTCTCCAATGAATTTCCAAGAGCCATTCTGCTGCCCGATCCAGGTGGTGAAAGGCGATGCCGTCGCCCTGCGGCAGCTCTCGCAGTGACAATGCCCCACCCAATTAGACGCCCCTGTCAGTTCAAATGCACAGGCCCCGCAAAGGCAATGCCCTCGTATGGCGGGTTGTTTCTCGCGGTTCATATCGTCTCCTATCGATTTGAGAAAGTCAGCCTGCTCTCGTCAAAAATGAAGTCAATACCCGACCGTCCGCTTTGGGCTCTAATCGGCCATTGCTATCGGCGATCCAGCCTTGTCTCCGTGTCGTCCAGTCGCTGGACATTGCCGTGCCGACCGCGTTTGATGCGGTTAACTTGAAGAAGAATGACCACGGAAACGCGGGAGATAGCATGGCGCGCAGCGGCCGGGAACTCAGAACCACGATCACCGAAGATGGGACGCTCCGGATCAACCTCGAGTGTGTGCCGGTGCCCGAACCGGCAGAGGGCGAATTGCTCGTCCGTGTCGAGGCCGCGCCGATCAATCCATCCGATCTCGGCCTGCTCTTCGGACCGGCGGATATGAGCACGCTGAAGGCACAAGGAACGGAAGCAAATCCGGTTCTTACGGCGCAAGTTCCTGCGCAGCTCCTGCCCGCTGTCAAGGCACGGCTGGGGCAAACCATGCCTGCTGGAAACGAGGGCGCGGGGAAGGTGGTCGAAGCCGGGAACGACCTTCAGCACCTTGTCGGCAAGCGCGTCGCCATGATCGGCGGGGCCATGTATGCCGAGTATCGCCTGATCACCCCCGATTCCTGCATCGTTCTGCCGGACGAGGCTACCGCCGCCGAAGGCGCGGCCCTTTTCGTGAACCCGCTCACGGCGCTCGGATTCGTGGAAACGATGCGGGCCGAGGGTCACAGCGCCATCGTCCACGCGCCCGCCGCCTCGAATCTTGGCCAGATGCTGGTGAAGATCTGCAAGGCGGATGGGATCGAACTCGTCAATATCGTCCGCAGCCAGGAACAGGCCGACCTGCTGCGAGAAATTGGCGCCAGGCACATCGTGGACAGCAGCACCGAGAGCTTTGCGCAGGACCTTGAAAATGCCATCGCCGATACCGGTGCCATGCTGGGCTTCGACGCGATCGGCGGGGGCGAGATGACCAGCGCCATGCTTAACGCGATGGAAGCCGCCGCGGCGCGCAATATGGACAGCTACAGCCGCTACGGATCCGACACGATGAAGCAGGTCTATGTCTACGGCTCGCTCGATACCGGGCCGACGATCCTCAGGCGGCGTTTCGGTTTTACCTGGAACGTGGGCGGGTGGTTGCTCTTCAATTTCCTCCAGCGCGCGGAACCGGGTGTCGCGAAACGAATGCGCGACCGCGTCAGGGCCGAGATGACCACGACCTTCGCCAGCCACTACACCGCGAAGATCAGCCTGCAAGACGCTCTCAAGCCCGAGATTGCGGCGGCGTACCAAAAGAAATCGACGGGGGAGAAATACCTGCTCGTTCCGTGACTGCCCGGGTTTTGGCACCAAGCATACTTAGGATCCCGCCGCGTGGATTATCGGCGCTTCGAATGATTCCGGTTTCCTCATTATTCCTGAGACCAGCAGACGCGGATTGTGGCTTCCGTTACTGTCAGGTTTTGGATGAATACCGCTCGGGGGGGGCACTGCCGCCGTTCAGCAGAAGCGGATACCGCAATGCGGCCATTTCCACACCGGACATTCCAGCATTATGCTACGACACCGCTCACCAACCGCGTTTAAGCAGTCGGTCATGTCGTAACGGCTCATGGCGAGCCTGGATCAGAATCGGCGGCGAAATGTAAGTCTTTTCAGCAGCTCTCTTTACTCAATTAATCAAAGTATTGTATCCGGAGACTATGATTATGATCCGACGTTCTCGCCCCGACGAGGGCGCCCGCATCATCGAAATCTGGCGAGGCGCAGTTGGCGCTACTCATGACTTTCTAACGCCTGAGGATCGTCTCGCCATTGACGAAATGGTGTGCGGTTTCCTTCCGCACGCTCCACTCTGGCTAGCGGTTGATGAAAATGACTACCCACTGGCCTTTATGCTGATCGACGATGGACACATGGAGGCGCTATTCGTTGATCCTGCCTGGCGCGGAACCGGTATTGGTGCTGCCCTTGTACGGCACGGCCTAATGCTTCATCCAAAAATGACAACCGATGTCAACGAGCAGAATGATCAAGCTGTTCGCTTTTATGAACGAATGGGATTCAAACAGACAGGCCGTTCGCCAATCGACGGACAGGGCAGGCCATATCCACTCATCCACTTGGAATATTTGAACTGATTGGCCGACCTCAGGGCATCAAACTCGGCAGCTTCATTGTGCTGAAATTAATGGGTTCACGGCCTGGCTGGTGATGTGCGGACCTGGCTGCCGTTCGCTGCGTCGCCGTATCAGCGACCTCTTTCGAAAACTCCTTGACCTCTTAAGTGAGTTGATCAAACGTATCAATACCTGTTGAGGAGTTGATTCGATGGAAGAGTCTCAAGCTCTCGCCGCCTTTACTGCCTTGTCCCAGGAGACACGGCTGCGCGTGGTGCGCCTGCTGGTTCAGGCCGGACCGGACGGCATGGCCGCGGGTGCAATCGGCGAAGCCCTCGGCGGCGCGGCCACATCTCGGTTGTCGTTCCACCTGACCCATCTTGAACATGCCGGGTTGATCCAGTCCCGGCGGGACGGGCGTTACATCATCTACAGCGCGGTCTATTCCGTCCTCGCCGGTCTGGTCGGCTTTCTCTTGAAGGATTGCTGCCAGGGCCACCCCGAGATCTGCGCACCTGCCATTGCAGCGCTGAGCTGTGCCTGCGACAGAGAGTCCAATCTGGTTAAAAGCGCCTGACCCATGGATGTTGTCATCTACCACAACCCGGACTGTGGCACCTCGCGCAATACGCTGGCGATGATCCGCAATGCCGGCATTGAGCCGCATGTCATCGAATATCTGAAGTGCCCGCTGTCACGCGTCATGCTAGAACAGCTGATCGGCCGCATGGGGATCACGCCGCGCCACCTGCTTCGTGAAAAGGGCACGCCCTACGGCGAGCTTGGTCTGGGCGATCCATTCCTGTCTGATGAGGCGCTGTTCGATGCGATGATGGCACATCCGATCCTGATCAACCGGCCCATCGTGGTCAGCCCGAAAGGCGTGCGGCTCTGCCGTCCCTCGGAGCAGGTGCTGGAGCTGTTGCCACCCCAGAAAGCCTCCTTCAGCAAGGAAGATGGTGAACAGGTGGTTGACGCCCAAGGCAACCGCACCCGTTCGACCTGATCTTGGGAGATATCGCCATGACTGCCGTTCGACCGGCCAACCAGCTTTCCTTTCTCGACCGATACCTGACGCTCTGGATTTTTGCGGCCATGGCACTTGGCATCGTGCTGGGGACAATCTTTACCGGCCTACCGGATGCCCTGCATGGCATGTCGGTCGGATCAACCAACATCCCGATCGCCATCGGCCTGATCCTGATGATGTATCCGCCCCTAGCCAAGGTCCGCTACGAGGAGCTACGTCAGGTCTTTGCCGACAAGCGCGTTCTGGTGCTGTCTCTGGTTCAGAACTGGATCATCGGGCCGGTGCTGATGTTCGTGCTGGCGGTCATCTTCCTGCGGGATCAGCCGGAATACATGACCGGCCTGATCCTGATCGGCCTTGCCCGCTGCATTGCCATGGTGCTGGTCTGGAACCAGTTGGCACGAGGGGACAACCAGTATGTCGCCGGTCTGGTGGCCTTCAATTCGATCTTCCAGATCCTGTTCTTCTCGACCTATGCTTGGCTGTTCCTCACGATCCTGCCACCGCTGTTCGGTCTGGAAGGCAGCGTCATCGATGTCAGCTTCTGGACCGTCACCGAGGCCGTGCTGATCTATCTGGGTCTGCCCTTTCTTGCCGGTTTCCTGACCCGGCGCATTCTGATCGCCCGGAAAGGGGCAGGGTGGTATCAAGAAGTGTTCCTGCCCAGAATCAGCCCGATCACGCTGGTGGCGCTGCTCTTCACCATCGTCGCGATGTTCAGCCTGAAGGGTGGAGACGTGGTGCGGCTGCCGCTGGATGCGGTGCGGATCGCCATTCCGCTGGTGTTGTATTTCGCCATCCAGTTCCTGGTCAGCTTCGCCATGGGCCGGCTGATCGCCCGGGACTATCCGCGCACCACGGCCATCGCCTTCACCGCCGCCGGCAACAACTTCGAATTGGCGATTGCCGTCGCCATCGCCGCCTATGGACTGGCTTCCCCCGTCGCCTTCGCCGCTGTGATTGGCCCTTTGGTCGAGGTGCCGGTTCTGATCCTGCTGGTCAACGTCGCACTGCGGCTTGGTAGCCGCTGGTTTTCCAAGACCACCTTGCACAACGAGGCCCGTGCATGATCCCCGACCTGTCAAACCTGTCGTCCGACGCCATCCGTCAGCCGAACCTGCCCTTGGTGTCGCGCGCAAGCCATCCACCGCGCATCCTGCTGCTCTACGGTTCGTTGCGCGAGCGCTCCTATAGTCGCTTCGCTACACTGGAAGCCGAGCGTCTTCTGCGTCACTTTGGCTGCGAGACGCGTGTCTTCCATGCCAACGGCTTGCCACTGCCAGACGATGCCGAGGCGTCGCATCCGAAGGTTCAGGAATTGCGCGAGTTGTGCCTGTGGTCCGAAGGCCAGGTCTGGACCAGTCCGGAACGCCACGGTGCCATGACGGGCGTGATGAAGTCGCAGATCGACTGGATCCCGCTGTCGATGGGGGCAATCCGACCGACCCAGGGTCGCACACTGGCCGTCATGCAGGTCTCGGGAGGTTCGCAAAGCTTCAACGCCGTAAATCAGATGCGCGTGCTTGGACGCTGGATGCGCATGGTCACGATCCCGAACCAGTCCTCGATCGCCAGGGCCTATGACGAGTTCGACGAGGCGGGTCGGATGCGCCCGTCGAGCTACTATGACCGCATCGTTGATGTGATAGAGGAACTGGTAAAGTTTACGCTGCTGACCCGCGACCTGTCAGGGTTCCTGACTGACCGATACAGTGAGCGGAAGGAAACGGCGGCAAAGCTGGAGGTACGGGTGAGCCTGAAAGCCGCAACCTGATAAGCACGTCTCTGCTGCGACCGCAAAATTAGGGCAATGCTGCGGAGTGGGTGAACGGCAACTGATGGTTCCAGGCGACTTACCGTGGCGTAGAAAGGGACAGGGGTGGACGAAGCGAGCCCCCGCCCTCTGGCAAGACAGGGCCGGCCCGTTCTCGCCGGCCAGGACGGGCGATATGCTCCCATGCAGGATCTCGAAATCGGCCGCTCAGATTTGCTGTAGCGGCTGAGGCAGGAAGCGCTGCCGTGATGCGGGGCAACGCCACTGTTCGGTTCATCCCGTTTTATGCGAGGTCTTGCCGTGCCGCTTTCAATGAACCGCCTGATCCGGCGATGGACCTCTTTCGAGAAATGTGGATAGGGCGATGTAACTGCGCACTGAGCGGACGCCTTCGAGGCTCTGGATCTCCATCAGGAAGTTTTCCAGCGATTCGGTATCGACCGCCCGCACTTTCACCAGAACGCAGCCGTCCCCCGCGACAGTGTGGAGTTCTTCGACTTCGGGCCTGTCGGCGAAGGTCAGTAATTCGCGCGTGGCCTTGTAGCTGCTGGTGTCGACCACGAGGAAGGTCAGAAGCGTGCGGCCCAGCTTGCAGCCGTCCAGAATGGCAACGGTGCCCTTGATGACTCCGTCGCGTTTCAGGCGCTTTACCCGGTCATGCACGGCGGGCGCGGAAAGATTCACGATCTTGCTGAGTTCTGCGTAGCTGCGCGAGGCATCCTTGGCCAGCGCGCCTAATATCCTTCGGTCGATTGCGTCAAGTTCAGCCGGATGGTGGCGTGTCTGCCGAACCACATCTGTTTCTTTCTTCAAAGCCGACATCTTGGGTTTATCTCCGAACATCATGTCTTATTTGAGCAGTTTAACCGAACATTGTTCGGGTTGAAACATCGCAGACGGAGACCTCCCCCATGCCAGTCGCACTGTTCGCGCTGGCGATCGGCGCATTCGGTATCGGCCTGACCGAATTCGTCATCGCCGGCATCCTGCCGCAGATCGCCAGGGATTTCGGCGTTGACATCCCCGCCGCCGGGCTGATGGCCACCACTTATGCCTTGGGCGTGTTTGTGGGCGCGCCGATCCTGACCATTCTGGGCGCGAAAGTCCCGCGCAAGACCATGCTGATCGGCCTTGCCGTCATCTTCACTCTGGGCAATGCGCTGACCGCCCTCGCGCCCTCGCTGCCCATCGCGCTGGCCGGCCGCATCCTGACGGCGTTCAACCATGGCACCTTCTTCGGCATCGGCTCGATCATCGCCGCCTCGCTGGTGGCGAAGGACCGGCAGGCAAGCGCCATCGCCTTCATGTTCTCGGGGCTGACCATGGCGAACCTGATCGGCGTGCCTGCCGGAACCTGGCTTGCACAGGTCTATGACTGGCGGCTGGTGTTCTGGCTGATCGCCGGGATCGGCCTTGTCACTGCGCTGAGCGTCGCGCTGCTGGTGCCCCGGGTCGAGGCGGGCAAGGCTATTGCGCTGAAGGCCGAACTGCGCGCCTTCATGGACCCGCAGGTACTGCTGGCCATGGGCATCACGATCTTCGGCCCTGCCGCGTTCTTTACCTCTATCACCTATATCGCGCCGATGATGGTCGAGGAGACGGGCCTTTCGGAAGCAGGTGTCGCGCGGATCATGGTTCTGTTCGGTCTCGGGCTGGTTGTCGGCAACTGGATCGGCGGTCGCTTTGCCGATCGTTCGCTGTTCGGGACGTTATTCGTGACGCTTACGGCACAGGCTGCGGTGCTGTTGGTTTTCTGGCTCGGTGTCAGCAGTGCTGCTGTGGCGTCGGCTTCGGTGTTTTTGATGGCGGCCTTCGGCTTTGCCACCGTGTCACCCATCCAGAAACTGGTTATGGATCGTGCGAGCCACGCGGGCGCGCCCACCATGGCCGCATCGGTGAATATCGGCATGTTCAACCTCGGGAATGCGATCGGGGCTTGGGCAGGAGGCGCGACCATCGCGGCCGGGTTCGGCCTGGCCTCCCCGAACTGGGCGGGCGCAATCCTGTCGCTCGTGGCCCTTGGACTGGCCGTCGCCGCTTGGCTAAGCGCCGGTCGAGAATATTCTGCAGTCCCGGCAGAGTGAGCCTCTACCAGAAAGTCCGGTTGATCAGGATTGGGACCGAGGCCCACGCATCCGGCTAAGCATTCGATCAATCTCGAAGCAGCCGGCCCGTTGCTGCCGGTTGAGCTCGATCGATGCTGCGTGGCGGCATTCCCGAAAGCTGCCGCTTGACCGGGACCGAAGCGAAATGTGGGGCATCGTGGCAGCGATGCGGGACTTAGCGGTCATTCCCCAAGGTGAATTGCTCTGTCCGGCGCGAGCGATTCAAGGAATGCTCTGTCGTGGCTGATGACCATCACCGCTCCATCATAAGCTGCCAGCGCGGCCTCCAATCCGGTTATCCCGTCCAGATCGAGATGGTTGGTTGGTTCGTCGAGGATCAGCAACATCGGCGGCGGCATGGCCCCAAGGGCACAGGCCAGCCCGGCGCGCAGGTGCTCGCCTCCGCTCAGTTCACCCGCGCAACGCAACGCATCCGCCGCACGGAAACCAAACCGGGCCAGCGCGGCATGGGCCATATGCGTATCCGCCACCGGATTCAGGTGCAGGAAATTGTCGCGCAAGGTATGGGCGGGGGTGAGCAATCCGACATGCTGATCCAGCAGCGCGAACGGCACCATTAGCTCCACCCGCCCACACTGCGGTATGATCTGCCCGGTGATGAGTTTCAGAAGCGTGGTCTTGCCGCTGCCGTTCGGCCCGGCAATAACGATACGTTCGGGGCCGGTGACCGTCAGCGACAGATCGCGGATAACGGGGCGGTCGGGATCATATCCGCCGCTCACGCCCCCCAGCCTCAGAACCGTCTTGCCGGGAGCAAGGCCGGTCGAGGGAATGTCCATGCGCAGTGGTTGCAAGACTTCAATCTTCGCCCGCGCTGCGGCCATTGCCTCATCGGCCACCTCGCGTCGGGCGTCACGCAAACGCGCGCCCGCCCCGCCCGAGGCCTCTGCCCGGCCCCTTGCAGCGTCCATCAGAATTTTTGGCTGATCGCCCTTTGCCCGCGCCCGGCGCCCGGCACTATCCTTGCGCGCCTTGCGCTCGGACGCCTGCTGCGCACGAAGCGCAGTATCTGAGACAGTTTTTTCCGCATGGGCAAGGTCACGGGCCGCCGCATCCAGCTCTGTGTCTTTACGCTGGCGGAAGGCACTGAAATTTCCGCCATATCGGCTCGCACCGAGCGATGTCAGCTCGACGATGGCGTCCATTTCCTCCAGAAGCTCACGATCATGGCTGACGATGATCGCCCCGCCTGTCCAACGCCGGATGAGGTCGATCACCGCCTCGCGCCCGTCACGGTCGAGATTGTTCGTGGGCTCGTCCAGCAACAGGAAATCCGGCTCCGCAAGGATTACTGAGGCAAGGGCGGCACGACTACGCTGTCCGCCTGAGAGTGTCGCAAGCAGTGTACGCGACTCGATGGACAGGCCACAGCGCAAAAGCGCGGCCTCGACCCGCGTGGGCAATGTCCAGTCCGCATCGGCCAGTTCATCGGTCTGAGCCAGCCCCGCCTCGGCCCGGTCCAGCAAATCAAGGGCGGACCGAACACCGAACAGGTCGGCGATCGTGTCGTCAGGATGACCCATCACATCCTGACGCATCATCGCCATGGCACCAGAAATCTGCACCTGACCTGAGGCGGGTTGTAGATCGCCGGAAATCAGGCTCAGAAGCGTGCTTTTGCCGGAGCCATTGCGGCCAAGGATGCCGGTCCGTTCGGGACCGAAGCTCAGGTTGAGGTCCTTGAAAAGCGGTGTGCCGTCAGGCGTGGACCACGACAGGTTGGAGAGGGAAACGAATACAGGCATGGATCTGGACTTCTCGCAGCAAAATCGAGGGGGTAAAGGCGGCGAGGTTCAGATCCATAGCTATAGTTTCTCTGTTAGGATGACTTGAAGGTAGTAGTCGTTCGACAATTTTGCAACCCAGAGCCGGCCGGCAGCTTTGCGGCGCGCGCATTGAATCAACCTTCCTGACGCAGTGATCCGGGCCGCGGCGCAAACCTCCGGTCGCCTGTTTGTGACCCGCAATACCAAAGATTTTCCACCTGATGATCCGGGGATACGCGAACCCTGCACTCTGTAGAGAATGCGCCAGGCCGAATGACAGGAGAATGCCATGACCCGCACCGCCTTCTACGCCTGCTATGTCGTCATCGAAGCCGGCCGGGGTGATGCGACGAACCTCGGCATCGGAGCGCGGTGCGTGCCCCGCCATCCCCTTCACTTCCTCGCTCAGTCGCAGCCCGATGCTAATGTGCCGTTGAGGGCGCCGCAGGTGTAGACGGAGGTGTTAAAGGCCCCATCGTTCCCCGTCGCCAATTGACCTTGTGCCACGCCGCTGCCTCCGGCATCCCCTTGGCCGATATCGACTTAACATCGGGAATGGCGTTTTTGCGCGGACGGCCTCTTCCGGTGGCCAAGGCGATCATCGCGACATCGGTAGGGTAGACCTTCTGCCTGAAACGGCTTTTCCTTATGCGTCTGCTCCTTCACGGTTGAGCAGGCTGTACATCAGACTGACGGAACACGCGGGGCGGGTCAGGGCGAAGAACCGATTTTTGTGCTGAAGCCGACTTAGGCCCAGCCATACGGCATCGCCTACGCGGTGGCCTCCCTCTGGATGGGCGCACTGTGCGATCATCCACAGCATCAGTTCAGGCAGACATTGCAGACCGGAATTTTCAGGCCTTGAGGTGCAAAGTCACCAGAACCGTTGTCGCGGCGCCGTCGGGCATTTGGGTCCGAAGGCGAAGCCAATTGCCGAAATGAGTTATGCGCGCCACCGCAAGCCCATCCTTTTCGGCGGGCATCGTCAGTGTGCTGCCTTCGGGGAGCCAGCGCATGCCGTCCGGGGAAATTTCTATGACCGCCTCTGGCTGTCTCCCGACGGGGGTCTTGAGGGCGCGGACGAACAGCACCGCTTCGCGGGCCCAGCCTGCCTCATAGGGTTCGGTGGCCGCTTCGCCGGTCCAGGTTTCGTTACGTGCGAGGATGGCTGTTATATTTTCTGGCAGCATCAGAAATCCCCCGAAATGCAGACTGAATCGACATAGAGAAAAGCGCGCTTGGCGACATCCGTTTCGGCGAAAAAGCAGAAATTCAGCATGCACCACAGGTTCTTCATGGCGGGAATGCGCATTGGCTCGAAACCCGAGATGTCGAATTCACGGTCATTGCAGCGAAAGCTTGTCGCCCGCATGTCGGCAAGGTCGAAGTCGAAGCGGATGTAGTTCCAGTTCACCTTGGTCGCGATCTCATTGTAGCACAGGCGTTGATCGCCGTTCGGCAGGTCCTCCCATCCGTCTGGCGCAAGATGGTAATGTGTCGCCGTCTTGTCGGTGTCACCCAGCTTGCGCATCTCCGAGAGTTGCGACTTGAACTGCCATTTCTGCACATGCTTGCCGTTTCCGGCGTTTAGAAAGCGCATATGCGGCATGACACGTTCGACCCCGTGATCGCGGTCGCCGCCCTGAAGGTCAAACAGAAAACCGAAGGAGCGCACGTCGGTATCGCCCAGCTTCAGCTCTGTTGCTTCGGGTTTGAAGGTGACATAGGCTTCGAAACGGATCGGCCCGCGTTCGCGCATGGCCAGTCGCTTGATTGCTACGTTCTGCGCGCCGGGGCGGGGACGGGTGGCGATCTTCAGGGCATAGGAACTGTCGACTCCGCCATGCGAGCCCGCATCCCAATGACCCAGTGTCGAAAGCATCGCAGAAGTGTGCTGCGCATAGCCCGGAAGCATGCTATCCAATGTGTCCTCGTAGTTGCCGACCAGCTGCGACCAGCCACAATGACCCCGTGAGAAATCGTCATGGCTGATGATCCGCCGCAACGGTTCGAACCGGCTGAGTTCCGGATTGGAAAGGCGCATTGCCCTAAGCAGGGTTGCTTCGAGATCGTCGGTTGGCGGGGCGTTCAGCATATGCGTCTCCATGAGGTCTGTCATTCGGGACTGCGCAGGCGGGCGACCGCGTCCCAGTTTATTTCGAGCCCCAGGCCCGGGGCCTGCGGCACGTCGAGCGTGCCGTCCCTTTGCCGTATGCAGCCGGGGGCGAGATCGGCGAGTTCGGTCTTGAACGGGCTGCGGTCGCCTTCGCATTCCATGATACGAAAGCCGGGCATGGCGGCGGAAAGATGTACCGAAGCGGTTTCGCATATGATGCCGGACATGCCGATATGCGGTGCGTAACCAATGTCGAATGCCTGTGCGAGTTCGGCCATTCTCCGGGTCTCGGTGATGCCTCCGGCGCGGGCAACGTCGGGCTGAAGGATGGAGAGCGTGCGGTTCATGACCAGCCGTTTCGCCTGATCGACCGTGAAGTTGCTTTCTCCGGCGGCGAGCGGCACATCGCAGCGGCGGCGCAATTCCTCGTAGCCTTGCTCGTTCTCGGGGGCCAGTGGCTCTTCGAACCAGACGTAACCGCAATCCGCGAGAGCGTGGCCGACCTGAATCGCCTCGTCGAGGTTATATGCCCAATTCGCATCGACGCAGAGGGCGATATCGTCGCCGGCTCGCTGTCGCATAAGTTCGATCCGGCGGCAGGCATCCCTGACCGGGCGGGCCATCTTGACCTTGATCTGCCGGAAGCCCTGCGCGATGAGCGCGTCGAGCTCCTCTTTCATTTTCGAATCTTCGCGCCAGTTAACGGCGGCGGCGTATATATCGATGCGTTCGCGCCCAACTCCGCCCAGCAATGCGTGGATAGGCAGCCCTGCGATCTTGCCCAGGATGTCCCAAAGCGCGATATCGATTCCCGAAATCGCCTCGATCAGCATACCGCCGGCGCGCCCCGACAGGGCCCGGCGCATCGTTGCCCAATGTGCGGCGATATTCTGCACCGGCTGCCCCAGAAGGCGGGGTTTCAGCGACGTCTCTATCAGTTCGGCATAGGCGCGCGGCGCGAAGCGGGCCAACGTTTCGCCGACACCGGTGATACCTGCGTCGGTGCGTATTTCGACCAGCACGATCGACACTTCGGAATAGCTGCCCCACGAGGTGATGGTCGGCTGCGGCAGCCGCTGTGTCAGGGGGTGGGCAATCACGTCGGTGATGCGGATTCCCGATTGGCTGCCGGTCGTCATCTGGCCGTCCTTCCTGCCGGATTGCCCTGAGTGTCGTGGGCCGATGGGCTGGTGGACGTCGTTGGCTTCCCGGACGGCTGCGCTGGCATGGCGTAAATCCCTGGCTCACTGAAATTGCCGATTATGTAACGTGATCTTTCTAACTAAGCAACCTATAAACATAGTTGCTATGTTGACTAAGCTGTGCTACCCAATGGCGGAGATGAGGGGACTCCATGCCTGATAACGTGAGTGACAAGCCGCTTTTTTCTGCCAAGCTTTTGACCCCGCCGCGCCTTGCGGACACGGTTTCAGAGGCGATCGCGGCGGCGCTTTTCGATGGGCGCATCACGCCGGGTGACGAGCTGCCGTCAGAGGGTGAGATCGCGCGAGAGTTCGGCGTCAGCAAGCCCATCGCGCGCGAGGCGTTGCGTCAGCTTTCGGGTGTGGGCCTGATTCAGACGCAGCGTGGCAAGGTCGCTCGCGCCACGGCGATCACCGGAGAGCCGCTGGACCGCATCTATGGTTATGCTGTCCGATCGAGCCTGGCGCGGTTGCGCGAAGCCAACGAGATGCGCCATCTTTTCGAGACCGGGATCGCCCGGCTTGCGGCGGAGCGGCGCGCAGAGAAGGGCGTCGCCGAGATGCACGAGGCGGTGCGGGAAATGCGCGAGGGCGTTGGCGAACCGGAGATCTTCATCGAGGCCGATATCGCCTTTCATCTGGGCATGGCCGAAGCCACGGGCAACACGATGATCCGGATGCAGGCGGAGGGTATGCGATCGGTTCAGCGTGAAGTGTCTGAACTGTTCTCGCGCCGCTCGAACCGCAGCCCGACGGATTGGGACGCGACCGTCGTGCGGCATGAAGATCTTTTCGCCGCCATTCGCGATGGCGATGGCGCGAAGGCGGTCGAGATGATCGACAGGCATTACGAGGCCGCCGATATCGCCTCTTTCGAGGTCGCGGGTGACATGGATGGCGATGATGCCTGAGATCGGCTCTCTGCAAGGGCGTCGTGCGCTTGTGACCGGGGCGGATCAGGGGATCGGCCGGGCCATTGCCCGGGCGCTGCATGCGCAAGGCGCGGAAGTGGTGATACATCACCTTGGCGGTGCCGATCATGCGCGGATCACGCTACCGGATGTCGAAATATACGAGGCAGATTTTACCCTGCCAGGATCGGCGGAGACACTGGCCGACCGCGTATTGGACAATGGCCACATCGACATTCTCATTGCCAATGCGGCAATCGAGCGACGGGGAGACTGGCGGGATGTCACGCCCGGCACGGTGGCCGATCATGTGGCGGCGAACTTCACTTCGCTGATGACGCTTTGCCAGCGTTTCCTGCCTGGGATGACAGAACGAGGCTGGGGGCGCGTGGTAGCCGTGGGTAGCGTCATGGCGGCGCGGCCTCGGGCCGAGACCATCGTCTATGCCTCGCTCAAATCGGCGCAGCTTACGGCTTTGCGTGCACTTGCTCGTGAGGTCGCGGGGGCAGGGGTGACACTGAATTCCATCGCTCCGGGCGCCATAGAGACCGAGCGCAACGCCGCGAAATATGCCGATTCCGACTTCATGGCGGCAGTCACTGCCAAAATCCCGGCGGGCAGGCCGGGACGCCCCGAAGATTGCGTGCCGCCGGTGCTGATGCTCTGCTCCGAGGCCGCTTCCTATATCACCGGGGCAGAGATCCCGGTCGATGGTGGCTGGACCCTTGGCGATGCGCCGGGTGCTTCGCCGGAGGGCAGGAGATGAAGCTGACGCCCGAAATCAGGGTGCTTCATCGGGGTCCGGACATGGTGGGGGAAGGGCCGATCTGGCATCCCGAGCGCCGGGAGCTGCTTTGGGTCGATATCCTTTCCCGCATGCTGCATCGGATGCCGCTTGAGGGGGGCGAGCCGCGCAGCGTGACCTTTGACATTCCCCCCGCCGCCCTTGCCCTCGACACGGCGGGCGAAGTGATCGTCGCTGCCGGCACCGGGTGGTATCGGCTTGAAGACGGCGACCGCCTGACCGCGCTCGCCGCACCCTCGGGATCGGAAGAGGGCTGGCGCATGAATGACGGTTGCACGGATCGCGACGGTCGCTTCTGGACTGGACGGATCGAGGAGCCGAGGGGGTCGGGGGCGGAGGGTTGCCTCTACCGGCTGGATGCAGCGGGCGCCGCGCCCGTGCTTGGCGGATTACGGACGCAGAACGGGCTAGCGGTTTCGCTGGACGGGACCACGCTTTACCTTTCGGATAGTCATCCAGAGGTGAATGCCATCTGGGCATTCGATCTCGATCGGGCGACTGGAGCATTATCGAACCAGAGGGTTTTCCACAAACCCCGGGCGGGTCGCGCCGACGGCGCCGCGATCGATGCGGAGGATTGCTACTGGTTCGCGGAGATTGATGCCGGACGTCTTGTCCGCCTGGCTCCTGACGGGCAGGTGATCGCGACTGTGGAACTGCCGGTCAGCCGGCCTACAAAATTGGCTTTTGCCGGGCCTGACCTGCGCACCATCTGCGTCACCAGCATGTCGATTCTGCCAGAGGACAGTGATCCGGCACGAGAGCCACTCGCTGGCGCGTTATTGGCATTCGAGGTTGAAACCGCGGGCGCATTGCCGACGCCCGTCTCGGTCCTGCCAGGACAGGATTGATAATACCGAACGAAAGAATGGGAGGAGATCAGATGCACCCCAGGAGACTTGCCGCGACGACGCTTGCGGCCATGACGTTCATCACCGCGCCGCTTGCGGCGGAAGAGCTGCGCTTCACGCTCTGGACGGGAAATGATGCCCATCTGGCGATTTTCAACGAGATCGCCAAGGGCTTCACCGAAACCCATCCAGATGTGACGGTTTCGTTCGAATCCATTCCCGCAGCGGATTATACGCAGAAGCTGACCTTCCAGCTTGCGGGCGGCAATCCGCCCGATCTGGGCTGGATGTTCGAGGATGTAATTCCCGGTTTCGTCGAGGCGGGTGTGGTCGAGGATCTGCGCCCGGCATTGGAAGCTGCCGAGGGGTACGAACTGGAAGATTTCTCCGAGCCGGCGATGGCCCTCTGGAGCGAGAAAGATGCCATTCACGGTGTGCCGTTCTCTACATCGCCATTCATGATCTATTACAACAAGGACATGTTCGATGCCGCCGGTCTCGAAACGCCGCCCGAACTGGCCGGGAAAGGCGAATGGGATATGGAGAAATTCCGCGAGGTCGCGATGGCGCTTGCCGAGGCGAATTCCGGTAAATGGGGTTTCGAGTTCAAGGACGGCCAGGGGTATGACTCGCGCATTTTGCACGCGATCATGCCTGCGATCAGGGTGTATGGCGGTTATGCCTGGCGTGATGGAGATTGCGGTTTCGACGAACCGGAAGCCGTCGAGGCGATCACCCAGTTGCACGATATGGTCTTCAAGGACAAATCCATCGTACCACCGGGCGAGCAGGGAGATTTCTTCTCGGGAAATTCGGCAATGACCGTGAACCAGATCTCGCGGGCCTCGCTGTTGGCTGATGCCGATTTCGAATGGGGTATCGCGCCTTTGCCGACAGGCCCCGCAGGGGCTTCGCCGATCATCGGGCAAGCCGGAATCGTGGTCTTTTCCCAAAGCAAGAAGCAGGAGCTGGCTCAGGAGTTCGTGGCCTATATGACCAATCCCGAAAATTCCGAGCTTATGGCGGAATTCTTTCCACCCGCCCGTCATTCGGTGCTGCAAAGCGATACCTTCGTCGCCGCCAATGAGCTGATCCCCAGCGAGCAGATGGCCTATGTCGGCAAGGCGATTGAGGAAGGTCATGTGCTGCCGAGTCATCCGCGCTATGCCCAGATTTATGCGGCGATGAAGCCGCGCATGGATGCGCTCTGGCGTGCGGATGCTGATGTCCAGACTTCGCTTGAAGCGGTTTGCACCGCGATTGAAGACCAATTGTGAGCGGCGGCATGACGGGCCATGTTCGGACCGGGACCACGGCGCCGCGTGCGCCGTGGCTGACCCTTCGTCGCAGAGAGATGTTTGAAGGCTGGCTTTTCGTCAGCCCGACTCTCATCGGGTTCCTGATCTTTTTTCTTGGGCCATTGATTGCGATCGTTATCTATTCGCTGTCGGAATGGAACCTGCTCAGCCAGCAGATGACTTATATCGGTACCGCGAATTATCAGGACGCGCTGACCCAAAATCCCGATTTCTGGCATGTTATCCGCAACTCGGTGATTTTCGCCGCCGGGCTGGTGCCGTTGAACATGACCCTCGCCCTCGCCCTTGCTCTCGCGCTTTGCCGTCCGGGACGGGGCGTGGTGTTTTTCCGCACGGCCTTCTTTGCACCCGTGGTTACTTCGGCGGTGGCGTGGGCTATCGTCTGGAAGTTCCTGCTTCAGGGAGAGGCGGGCGCAGTGAACCAGATGCTGGCCACGGTGGGGATCAACGGGCCCAACTGGCTGCGAGAGCCCGATTGGGCCATGGTGGCGGTGATCGCCACCCGCGTGCTCAAGATGGTCGGGCTGAACATGATCCTTTATATCGCCGCGCTGCAATCCATTCCCCGTGATTATGAAGACGCCGCGCGGCTGGAGGGCGCGGGAAACTGGCAGATCTTCCGCATGGTGACATGGCCCCTGCTCGCGCCCAGCACGCTGATCATCATGGTGATCACCACGATCGGGTCGTTCAAGGTCTTCGACCATATCTATCTGATGACCGGTGGCGGCCCCGAGAATGGCACGCTTGTGCTGGCCTTTTACATCTATGAGCAGGCATTCGAGTTCTTCAATGTCGGCTATGCTTCCGCGCTGGCGATGATCATGTTCGCGATCGTTCTGGTGTTGGCGCTGGTGCAGATCATGTTGCGGCAGAAAGGATCCGCGTGATGGAACTGACGATACGACAGGCCGCCATCGTCAAGAAACTGTGCTGGACATTGGCGCTCTCGGTAGTGGCGGTGCCGTTTCTTTTCCCGTTCCTCTGGATGATCTCCTCGGCATTCAAGAACGCGAATGAGATTTTTGGTCAGCCCAGTCTCATTCCCGATGTCTGGCGGTGGCGCAACTTCGTTGAGGTCTTCGAGTATCAACCCTTCGCGCGGCAGTATTTCAACTCGATCTATATCGCGGTTCTGGTGACCGGCCTGACGCTGATCCTGTCTTCGCTCGCGGGTTATGCTCTGGCGCGGATGCGTTTCGCCGGTGCCGGATTGCTGATGCTCTTCCTCTTGTCGGCGCTGATGGTGCCGGAAGAGGTGACCATCGTGCCAAACTTTTTTCTGATGAAGTGGCTGGGGGCGATGGATACGCATATCCCGCTTGTCCTGTTGCCGGTCTTCGGACCGCATGGGGTGATGGCGACCTTTCTGATGCGGCAGTATTTCGTGTCGCTGCCCAAGGAGCTTGAAGAGGCGGGAAAGATGGACGGGCTCTCACGCCTGGGGGTCTGGTGGAAGATCGCCCTGCCAATGTCGCGCCCGGCGCTGGCGGCGGTGGCGATCATCACGTTCCTGTTCTCGTGGAATCTTTTTCTGGAACCGCTGGTTTTTCTTTCCAGTATCGAGAATTTCACCCTGCCGCTGGCATTGTCGAATTTTACGGATCCCTATGGTTCACCGCTCTGGCACCTGCAACTGGCCGCTACCAGCCTGGCCGTGGTGCCCATCCTGATTGTCTATCTGATCGCACAGCGGCAAATTATCGAAAGCTTTGCAATGTCCGGGGTGAAGGGCTGATGCCCCTCTTGGAACACGGAAAGGTATAACATGAGCAGTCTGAAACTCAGAAACGTGACCAAGACGTTCGGCAAGACCAAGGTGATCCACGGCATCGATCTCGATGTTCTGGAAGGCGAATTCGTGGTCTTTGTCGGCCCGTCGGGCTGCGGTAAATCGACCTTGTTGCGGATGATCGCCGGACTTGAGGATATATCAGGCGGCGAGCTCTGGATCGGCGGACGGCAGGTGAATGAGGTGCAGGCCGCGCGTCGCGGGGTCGCCATGGTGTTTCAGTCCTACGCGCTCTATCCGCATCTCACCGTGCGGCAGAACATGGGCTTCGGTCTCAAGGTGCGCAAGGAAAAGCCCGACAGCATCGCGCGTAAGGTAGATGAAGCGGCCATGACGCTGCAGCTTGAAAAACTGCTCGATCGCTATCCGCGCGAGCTTTCCGGCGGGCAGCGGCAGCGGGTAGCCATCGGCCGGGCCATCGTGGGAGATCCGAAAGTATTCCTATTCGACGAACCGCTGTCCAATCTGGATGCCGAATTACGCGTGCATATGCGGGCCGAGATCGCATCCCTGCATCGCCGGCTGGAAAATACCATGATATATGTCACTCATGACCAGATCGAGGCGATGACGCTCGCGGACCGGATCGTCGTCCTGCGCGACGGCCGGATCGAGCAGGTGGGCAACCCGAAGGAACTTTATGCCCATCCGGACAATATCTTTGTCGCGCAATTCATCGGCAGCCCGAAGATGAATATCTGTTCCGCCGACGCGTTTGCCCCTGAATTGACCCGTGCCGGGATTCCGATGGAAGGCGTGGCGCAGATCGGCCTGCGGCCCGAGCATTTGCGGATCGTGCCCGACGGTGGACTCATAAAAGGGCAGGTCGCGCTAAGTGAATATACCGGGGGCGGATCGCTTCTCCATGTAGAGATGGAGGGGGCGGGAAGGTTCCTCGTGCTTTCGGAAGGGCAGGAGGGGCCGCAACCCGGCGATGAGGTGCAACTTGATTTCGACACCGCGAACCTCCATCGCTTCGATGCCGAGGGTCGGTCACTGCAAGCTGCGCGTGAGCCGGTCCCTGCATAGGGTCATGGGCAACCGTTCGCCGTTCCCGTCATGCTGAAAATGGTCTGAATACACAGATCACTCCCATTGAAGTACGAGTTTGTCCGATCTGGAGCCTCATTGCATCAGGGATACGGTTCTGGCTTTTGAAGCAAAGGCACGGCTTCGCACCGCATATGGGAGGCTGACGCTACGCAGCAAGTACAGAACGAGTTTCCTCGAAGCATCCGCATGCATCTCAGGCGGACGGGTCGCGAGTGTTGCGGGCGGCGCGTTCAAAGGGCTTGCAGCGGTGGGGATCGGAATCGTGGTTTACAGCGAAATCCGTGATTTTCTGGACCCGGAAACCGGGGGAGATTGGTCTGACCTGTTTGTCGGGCTGGGAATCGAAATGGCGAAGACTGTCTTGTCTGCGATTATAGGTGCAGGTTTGACGGCTGCCTTGGTCTGACGGGGGCGGCGTTTTGATTTGTAACTACGATAGGCGCGGGTGCGTCGATGGCCGTCGGAGCGATTATAAATATTGCCGATGATACATACAAAATTAAAGATGGGTTTCGTGCTGCAGTAAATAGCGAACAAGCCAGAACCCGTAACGGTGAAGCAATTCAATGGCAGTAATGAAAATTTACCTTCAAACCTTTAATTCACGCGGATTCCTGCTGGCGGGAGGTCTGGCGCTTTCCGTGTTCTACGCGGTTATCGTTGTGATACTCTGGCATGTAAACCCCGATCATCCTGCCATGATCGCCGTGATCCCTGTTCATCTGATCTTTGTCATATGCACGATACTACCGTTTTTCTTCAGCCAATTCTCTGTTAATTTATGCCGCGAGATGTGCCAATTGTTCTGGCGACGGACACTTGACTGCTTCACGCTGGCAAAGCGATTAACCCGTCCATTCCCCAATTCTCCTGGGGTGTTCAGCTCCGGCATCCAGCGGTTCGGTTTTCAGCCGAACCCAAGTCGCGAGAGTGGACCAGGATACCGGCAACGCACGTCGCGATCTCGCTTGCCGAAAGGCAATTCTCCATGCCAGATATGATTTCGATCTCGATAAGCTGGGCAAGTCGCTTCCGATCGTCCGACAGGGATACAGGATGTGCGATTGGGGAAGTCATGCTGGCCTCGTTGATAGATTCGCCTCCAAGAATAGCGAAGGATTATGGCTCTTTGATGACACTGGCGTGGCGCGCATAGTTGTAGTTCCGTGAGAGGTGCTTTACTGGTGCAGCCTCAACACGATGAATTGTCCGCACTTCGGTAGCCTCTACTGAAATGGCCAGTTCAGGTGCGAATAACCGGAGGATATTGATGCGGCGTGTTCTGACCTATGGCACCTTTGATACACTGCACTACGGACATATTCGTCTTTTGCAGCGCGCGCGGGCTCTGGGTGACTATCTGATCGTCGGCCTTTCCACCGATGAGTTCAATATAGGCAAGAACAAGCAAGCATTCCATAGCTGGGAGGAGCGCAAGGCGCATCTTGAGGCGCTTCGCTACGTGGATCTGGTAATCCCGGAAAAGACATGGGAGCAGAAGCCTGACGATGTGAAACTCTACCATGTCGATGTCTTCACCATGGGCACTGACTGGAAGGGGAAGTTCGATGAACTCGGCGCACTCTGTGAAGTGATCTACCTCGAACGTACCAACGGCATTTCCAGCACGATGATCCGCACCAGTCTGCAGTCCGACGACTCCTCCGTAGATATTGTCAACGCAAATCCGGCGACGTTGAAACAGATACGCTGAAACCGAAGCCGGACGCGGGCAAGCCGGGTCTCTTTATCGGCACGTTGCAGTCGTAACCGGCATGGGCGGTGCTAAGGCGCCGGCATAACACTTTCGACCAGCACCCCGGTAATCCGCGCGGGCGCGCCGATGTTTGGCGATGCAAGAGACTTGGACAATTCATGTTCGGCGTAGAAGTCGCCCGGCTTGCGGGCCGGCGAGAGACGAAGCCGATCGCCGGGACTGAAGGCCCAGCGATCACTCCATCGCTTGCCCAGAGCATTTTCCAGTGAGATCGCCTTCAGAATCGTGCGCTGGTCGTCCTGGTTCGTGGTTGAAAAGCGCATCTGCCGGATCTCGCCGGCTGATGGAACAAGCTGGACCCGGATGCCGCGTTCCGGCTCCGACTGGCACAGAGCGCAAACGGCCGCAATCCTGCCATGTTGATTCATCTCGATCGACAGAGGAATTCGGGTCACTGGCACCCGCATGATGGAATTCTGGTGAATTTCCCGCCCTAACCCGGTGATCAGTGTGACGCCTCGTCCCTCGGTATAGTGAGGCGCGATTGCAGCCGGGACCCTGGCATTGTTTGCTGCTTCGGCAACCCCATTAGCGATAAAATCCATCACCTGCGGCACGCGGGCATAATGGGGATTGTTAAGATACATGGAATCGGGCATCCGAGCCTTGCCGAAATGGTGACGCCAGGCGGTAGAAACATCAAACGGTACAACGCCATAGGCCAAAAAGAGTTTGGTCAGCATATCGTAATAGAGGTCACGGCGCGGCGCTTGTTCCTGCCACAGCGGCGTAAAGATCAGTGGAACGAAGGTACAGCCACGCTCGCGGGAGAGGACCATCAAATGCTCAACATTCTTGAGCAGCATCTCGCGACGATAGCCGCGCGCGACGTGATTGACATCGTTGAGAGCATATTCCCAGATGATGCAATCTCCCGCCTCAGGCGCGCGTTCTTCGCCTTTCATCAGGAACCGGAACAATCCCGTGAGAGTGGTTGTCGCTCCGACCGAGCGATTCAGGACCGGCTGCCCCGCACGTTCGGCAAACCAGGTGATCCAACCATCGCGAAAGATTGAATTGGAACCACCGAAAACGAAAAAGGACATGTCGATTCCCGGCATTTGCGGTCGATTGTGGTCGACCAGTGGGCAAGGCTGCGTATTGCATCCCATAGACATTATTACAATCGGTTAGATGAAAAACTACCCTTGCCATTGCTCAGCCGAGCCAAATAGGCCATTTTACCCGCACTGCCTATCCGGCTCATACAAACGACCGGCACTTGGGAAGAACGAAGTGAGGATATGACGAAGATATTGCTACGCAGATTTCTTCTTGCCTACCGGCCCCTTGATGCCCGACTGCGCCGTTTCGGCCCATATGCCGCCTTCTCGCGCCTTTTGCAGGCTCGCTACAATGCCATGATGGGAGGTGAGGGTGCCGCCAACCCGGGTGGCCTCGACACCCATGCATATGTGGAAAACTACAATCGTCTGGCGCCGCGGTCCGATACGATCCTGTTCGAATGCTACTGGGGCAAGAAATTCGCCGACAATCCTCTGGCCATGTATCGCGCTCTGACCAAAATCCAGCCTCGGGGTAAGTTCCGCATCCTGTGGGTGGCTCGTGGAAGCGCGATCGTGCCGAGCGAAATTTCCGACAATCCCGATGTAACACTGGTGCGCACCGGGACGCCCGAATACGGCATCGCGCTGCTCGAAGCAGGATTTCTGGTCAACAACGTCACCTTCCCGCCCTGGTTCATCCGTCGTCCCGGACAGCATTACTGTAATACGTGGCACGGCATTCCCATGAAAGCGATGGGGCGCGACATGGTGGCGCCCCTTGTCTCCATGGCCAATTCGCAGCGGAATTTCCTGCAGGCTGACATCATTCCTGAGATGAGCGATTTTTATCGGCAGGCGACAATCCGGCCCTATTACGTGGACCAATTGGTGGCCGGAGCGCTTATCCCTTGTGGGGCGCCACGCGTCGACGATCTTCTGACGCCGAAAGTGCCGGCAGCGCGGCTACGGTCACGCTATGGCGTCGAAGAGGGGCAGAAGGTTGTGTTGTTCGCACCGACATGGCGGGGCAATTCGACTCGGATTGACCAGGTCTTCGGCAATCAGGCGCAGCTGTGCAACAAGATGGCTGAAGCCCTGGGATCAGGCTACGTTGTGCTGTTCTCGGCGCATCAGATGCTAAAAGTTCAGCCCGCCGATCTGGCCGGCAATGTGGCCCTTCTGGCCGAGGACGAGAATATCAATGATGTGCTGAGCATCGTTGATGTCATGGTCAGTGATTATTCCAGCATCCTGTTCGACTTCCTTCCTCTGGACCGCCCGATCATCCTGTTCACGCCCGATATCGAGCATTACCGAGAAGAGCGCGGATTATATCTGGAGCCCGCCGATCTCCCTTGCGCCAATACCACCGATCTGCCCGGTCTGGTCGAGGCAATTCAAGTGGCCCGCCCACCCTCGGACTTCCCGGGTCACGCAGAAATGGTGCGGCGTTTCACGCCGTTCGAGGACGGACAGGCTGCCCAGACCGCACTTTCTGCTTTGCTTGATCCTGCAGGCGCGACATATCACCGTCGGCCCGACGACCGCATCCGCATCCTGATCGGGCCTGGCGGCGTCATTCCGAACGGAATTACCTCATCGCTTAAAAGCCTGATGGCTAATCTCGATTACGACCGGTTCGATCCATATATCGTGGTCGACGCGCCGGTGATGGACAAGGAACCGCTCCGGATGGAGCAGTTTCAGGAGTTCGACCCCCGGTGCAACTGGATCCTGCGCTCGGGCGACATGCTGCTAAGCACCGACGAACGGCCGGTCTACCATGGTTTTCGCATTGGCAATGACCTTGATGCCGATCGGGATCTGCCCGTTATCCGCAACATTCTTACACGCGAAGCGCGGCGAGTTTTTGGCGACAGCCACTTCGATGTCGCGATCGAGTTCGGTGGCTATGCGCCGTACTGGACCGGCCTGATCGCCTGCAGCAATGCCACCCGCAAGGTTTGCTACCAGCACAACCATCTCTGGGCCGAGTACAATAATCCTGACGCCTCGCGCAATCATCGCCAGTTGAACGCGGTGTTCCAGATCTATCGCTGGTTTGACCAGATCGTTGCTGTATCTGACGAGACGCGGGTAGTGAACGAAACCCATCTGAAGCATTTTTATCCGCCCGCGATGACGGCCCGCACCGTGCGCAACACGCTGGATGTGAAACGGGTACTGGAAAAGGCGCGGCTGCCGGTCTCACTGATCCATCCCGAGGCCGGCCCGCTGTTTCAGGACAGTTCACTTTATCGCTTCATCGCCTTGGGCCGATTGTCGCCAGAGAAACGCTATGATCGCATGATCGGTGCGCTGGCCCGGATCGCGCCAGAGTATCCTAACGCCGTTTTGTTGATCTGTGGCACCGGCCCTTTGCTGGAAAGGCTATCGCAATTGGCCCGGCGCAAGGGAGTCGCCGCCCAGGTGCGTTTCCTGGGCCAGGTGTCGAACCCCTATCCGTTGCTTGCCCGGGCTGACGCCTGCGTGATGTCATCGGATTACGAGGGCCAGCCCATGACCCTGCTCGAGGCACAGTGCGTCGGCACACCTTGTATCGGCTCGGACATTCCGGGGATAAGGGCGGTGCTGAAGGACGGGCTGGGCCATATCGTCCTCCCGACCGAAGAGGCATTCGCCGAGGCGATGAAGGCCGCCATCGAGCATCGCTTGCCGCCGTTGAAGAACGCCGAGGTGAGAACCTCTTATTCCCGCGATACGATGGCCGAATTCTACGGGACCGTCCTGGCTCGCACAGCAGATGCGGCCGGCCGAGTTTTTGCGGCTGACCGGACTGGCACGTAAATTGAGCCCAGCCTGGACGCGACCTGACGCCATGTCAGTCCACCCGAGCGCGATGCGAACCGCATCCTGCCTGAAGTCCGCTGTGTATCGCTACCATATCTGGCCTCCTTGACGGCGAGTATCGCTCTCAAAAGACCGGAGCGAAACCGGTGCAGATCCACTGAGGCGGTAGCGGCACCCTCAGCGTGCCCCCTCTCTGACACGCTCGGGCCAACGCGGCTCCAGATATTCGGGGTGGCCGGGGAAGTAAGTTTCTGTCACCCAGTGATTGCTTTCGTCGAACTGCGATTGGAAGGCTCGGGCCAGCTTCGGCGGTGGTGTCGCGCCATGACCTGTACAATGGAGTTCAGCCCATTTCACCACCTGGCGCCGATGGGCCGCGTCGAGGGCACCAGTCTGATTCAGCAGCAGCAGCAGTTCCTGTCCAGCGACATTGATCGAGGTATTCACCTGCCCGCCGATCCGCCACTCTTCGGAATCCGGATTCAGATCCAAATCTAGAACCTCGCAGAAATCACCCAGGGTGCCTAGTTTCCCGGATACAGCCTTGTAGGGGCGGACAACGAGATTCTCCGCCCCAAAGACATCGCCCCACCGAGTAATGACGTCGCGCAGATCAAAATAGGGCCGGAAAGCCGGGCTCATGCGGCTTCTGATGAAGTGGTTCAGTGGGCGCGCATATCCGCTTCGTAACACCGTTGAATACAACGAGACGATCTGATCCAGCTGCGGCCGCATATAGACCACGATGCGGATTTTGTCGAAATCGCGGCAGAATAGATCCCGGAAGGTCTGAACGTGTTGCCGCAAGGGCAATCGCGAATGTAGATACTCGGCAGTAATCACGACCTCGCGGCAATCAGGCGAGGCCGCCAGCTCTTTCTGGAAGGCTGCGATGGTGTTTCGGCGAAAGGCTAAATGGTCGCGAGCATCAGTCAACTTGATGACCCGCGCCAGATCCATGCTTTCCCCAAATGGCAGTGAAGCCATGACGGCGTTGAGATGGATAATGTTGCCCAGACTCGAGGGCACAAGTATTCCCTTCATGCGCAGTTGGTCGCTGTTGCAGTTCAGAAATCTCTGGATGCTTGACGATCCGGTCTTCGTCGTTCCGATATGGACGGTGAGATTCATGTTGTTCCATTACGAAAGAGTAAGGTTTTTACATAGACCGGATCTGGTGGCTCTCCCGGCCTTCACATTCGCCTTTAGCAATCGTAAGCAAGCCCCGCAACTGTCAGGCCGGCCTGCTTCACCAGACGGTGTATAGTCCGCCTGGCGCTTCCAGACCGGCCAGATGCCGGTTGATCTGTGACAGGGTGTGCGGCAGGGTCTGCGGCCCCACATCGGGATGTGTGCGGATCTCCGGGGTCTCAGAATTCAGGAACAGAAAACGATCCCGGAACCGCTCGATCAAAGTCTCTTCAATATAGCGAAATTGTGGCGAGCGGGTCGAACAGATCACTGACAGCCGCGCTTGCGGATGAACCTGCTGCACCAGTTCCGCAAAACGTTCCTGCTTGGCCGCCGGAAAGGTACCCTCGGTGAAATGCAGGTCGCGATGCTTGTGCACGTAATGCTCGTCCGACAATATTGGATCCACCGCGATGCCACGCCAGCCTTGGCGCAATGCATAGAAGGTTGCCGCGGTGCCGCCCTTCGACGTGCCATAGAGCACAATGTTTTCTGATGACACGCCCAGTTCATTTGCGATGGTGGAGATACAGGTCGCGATATGTTCCTCGTTCCGCGGCAGGGCGTTGGAGTTGAGGTAGAAGGATCCCAGTACGCCGCCGAAATCGACAATCCGCAAGATATATGTGTTCTTCGGAATGTATTTGCCGATCGACGCAAAGTTTTGTTCGAAATGTCGGATCAGACTGGGCGTGTAAATTGTGCCCGCGATCGAGGAGAACACCACCAGCAGGCGCGGTTCTCCGCTGTGGTCGGGAGCCGGCGCCAGTTTGCTGAATATCCCGTTGGCATCGATCGATATTTCGCCCGCGATCGCCGGCCGCCAGAGGGTGCTGATCCGGCGATGACGCACCATCGAGGAAACGCCCTCGCGCAGGGCATAGAGATGAAATCCGGCATTGGCCATGGTGATCAGCTTCTCCTTGAGCGCTGGGTCACGGCGCGCCAAGGTGATGATGTTATCCTGCGTGTTTTTGCTGATTGCAGCGTGGGCGATATGGATGAAGTTCAGTCGCGGCAGCGACGCAATCCGGTCGCGTAGTTCCGCGTCCGGAATGTCGACAGGAATATGGATGGCGGATGCGCTGTCTATCTTTTCCATAAATAACCGGGCCTTGCTGCGCCCCTCGGCTAGGATCAACATCAGCGAGCGCTTATTCATGTACGAGCCGGCCATGTCAATACGCAGCGAATGGCACGAGTTTTTCCTGCCCTTGCCGGCGGGTACCCGTTCCGCTGACCCAGCAGGCTTTCCGACCGCTTTTGCGCTGATCCGGCCTCCTGTTTCGCTGGCCTAGCATCAGGCGCGGACCGCTTCCGCATTCAACCCCACCCACCTTTCGGCCGGTTCGTAAGATGGTTCGCGGATCCGCCAGCCTTTTTCAGGAGTGGGCTCGATGAAGCCTGCCTGCGCCATCTGTTCAAGCAGTTTCATTGCCTCGACCGGACGCGAGGCCAGCATCGTAAAGCGCCGCACTGCCGCCGCCAGAGCCATTGGACTTGGATGCAGTACCAGGTTGGGCGTATCAAGTGCACAATGAAAGTCGTATTTCGGCTGTCGCCAATCTCCATAATTCTCGGTTAGGTTCTGCTCGGCATTCGTGGGCGCCAGCAGACTCAGCTCTGCAAGATCGCAGGGGGCAAGCGTGAAGGGGCTGTTCACCCAACGGAAAAGCTTCGTGCCGTGCCAGATCCGGTTACTCTCACGATAATGTAGAAAGACATCTGTGATAACGCCGCTGACATGGCGTAGCTTGTAGAGTACCGGAATGTCGCGGCGGCGCGCTGCCGTGTCGTGATCATCCAGAATAACCGTCTGGTATTCCTTCCCCAGACAGTGGAACTGCTGATTACGGTTCAGCAACCGTTCAAGACGGTCCAGATTGGTTTCCTCGGCGAAAAGTCCAAGGTCGAGATCGTAATCGTGGGCGAGCAACCGGCCCTCGCGGATCGCACCCAATAGGGTGCCCGATAGGATGAAGGGCCTGAAGCCCCCGTCCTCAAGCAATTTCAGGACGTCACGCAGCGCGGTCTCGGCCCGCTCTGGCGAGAAATCTGACCGCTGTGCGGTTGCTGTCGGTTTCCGCTTTCGCAAGCCCACGGGTTGGAGGCCAGAGGCGGACGGATCGGGTGATTTCAGGCGGTACAGCCCATAGGATAGCAGTTCCCCCGCATTCGCGCGCAGACGGGTCATGATGGCAGTATGAGCCGGTGTCCCGAATGTCCCGAGCGCGCAGCAGGCCGAAATGAAGCACAACTCGCCCAGCAGGGTTTCAGGCGTAACACGGCTGCCATGGCGCAACAGGAACCGGCGCATGGCCTCGAGTTCCTGCGGTGTCATGCCGGCGCAGAACAGATGCAGCGGGTCCACCGACATGTCCATCCGGGGAAATCTGCGACGGACATACCATGCCAGGCGCGCCAGCCCGGTGGCGTAGTCGTCTGCCCGCATCCGGTTAAAAACTTCCTTCGCCAGGACAAGATCCAATGTGATGGCCAAGGTCGCGCAGAATGTACCTCCGCCCAGCGCTAGGCGGCTGATAACACCGTGCTGGGCGGTTATATAGTTTCTGGGAAGGGCTCGGCGGATCAGATATTTAAGCATTGTTATAGCGGGTGCCTGCTGGATGCACTGTGACGTGCGACAATGGCTATGCGTCCTATTGATGTCAACCTGCGGCCCCTTCGGCGATATCAATGCTGAAGTGAAGCACCAATGACCGTCTGAACCGCAATGCCGGGATTGCCATGGCGTTCAAGCTGATGATGTCGGGGCAGAAGGAATATCGCAAACTCGACGGCCAGAACTGCCTGCCCAGGTTCATTCAAGGGATTGAGTTCCGTGACGGTCTACGCCAACTTCAAGTCGCCGCCTGATCAGGCGTCACCAACTTTCTGCGTATATCTCGGTTGTTCCCTATCGTAAGCATCATTTACTGACTGAGGGCCAAGCTTGAATACTTACCAAGCGCGAAAGATTGCGATTGTCAATTTCACAGGGTTTCGTGAGAATTGGGGCTGTCAGGCAACGAGCTGGGGCTTGCTAAGCCTACTCAACGGAAACCTTGATATTGAAGCGTTACCAAAGATTTCACTCGTACCTCTGCTTCCCCGGCATGACATTGATCGGCAGCTAGGACAGGAGCATTCGCAGAATATTTATGATGCCATGCTGGCTGCCTGCCAATCCGGCCACATGACGGGCAAGGCGCTCGATTACCTCGAACGGCTAGCTCTGGAGCGATATGGTCGATACGCTGTTCAGGTCAAAAGCGCAGATCTTATTATTTTCCAGGCTGAAGGCACTATGGCAGGCACGGATTTCGTGAATGGCGCCAGGTTACTGCTTTTGCCTTTCGTGGCCAAGAATGTTTGGAAAAAACCGGTCCTGTCGGTCAATCAGACCATTTATTCATGCGATGAGACATTCACTCCGGTGATGGCAGCGGCCTATAACAGCTTCGATCTTGTGGCGGTCCGTGAGAATATCTCGTTTGATGCGGCGCAACAGGCAGGAATCCGGGAGGTGACCCACATACCAGACGCAGCGTTTCTGACACGTCCGCGTCCTGCCTCGCTGGACATTCCGGCAGATAGACATTTCGCGGTCGTCGGAGCAGCCTGGACAGGGCATGAAGCCCATGAAGAAATTTTTGCAACTGCTGACCATCTTAAGCGGACAACTGGCCTGATCCCACTCGTTACAGTATCGACTTCGGCGGACAAGGCGCTGTTTGGGCTTGCTCAACGACATTGGGGAGACGAGGGCTTTGTGAGCGTTCCCCAAAACGTTCCCTACACGGCAGCAGCTTACGCCCTGCAGCGATGTCGTTTCGTTCTCAGCGGCCACTACCACATGACGATCATGGCGCTTGCCGCTGGCACGCCGGTGATTCAGTTGCCGGGTAATTCCTACGAGAACGAAGGGTTGTCCGCGATGCTTGGGGGCATTTCCCCTGTTCGATCCTTTGACGATCAGACGACCATCACAGAGGATGCATTAAGGATTCTTGACGATCCCGCCGAAACCTCCTCGACGCTCCAGAACGGGATGGGGCCAATCAGAGAGCGCCTGCACTACGCAGGAAATTATTTCGCAGCGATCCAGAAAGGTCAGCCCACGACGTTCCCTCGCAGCTTATCTACCCCGCCCGGACAGACGATTTCAGCCGCTGAGCATATCGCTCCCTATTGCGCGAATACGATCAAACAGGTTGATGGTTATAAGTATTCCGATCCGATGAATAATGCGATTGGGCCTCCTCCAGCTCCGCGTGCTTTGTTCGAAGAGCTTGTCTTGGCCTATCATGCTGGTGATCATAAGGTATTACGTAGCCTTATCCAGATGTTGGGTAGCTTTTCCAGAAGAATCGAACAAGCACGCCCGGTACTGAAAGACGCAATTTACCGACTGCCTTTGGATGTTTTTGCAATGGCGGGGGTCCCACGCCCTGCGGATCCGGCTAACTCTATTAGCTGCCTCAAAGATTTACATAGGCTCTGCGGAAAAGATGCGGGCGAAATAAGATGTAGAATTGTGCCAGGCATTTCTCCTGCTCCGCCGCGCCCCAAGGGCAAAGATATCCCATCGCATTTTGCAACGCTCCGCGAAGAATTTGCGACCAAATCAGAACTTCTTTTCTACCACGCCGCCCTTATCAGTTTGCTACGGCGCGGATTAGAGAGCGCTCCGGCATTTCGGTGTTTTCAGGAGATCTGGATCAAAGAAACGGATTTTCTTCTACGAGAACTCAATAGCCGCTGGCTTGTGTCCGCTTGCGATACATTTGCAGATCATGCGCAAGACGTGGTCGATCGTAGCTTAGCCATGACCGGTGTTCTTTTCGCAAATACAGTGAAATTATACGAGACGGAGAATTGGGCAACCGGCCGCCGGGGTATTGCACAGGAATACCGTGCTGTTGTGTCCCAAACACCGTTGTTCGATGGTATGACAGTCTTTGGCATCGGAAGCGGAGATCTTATGCATTGCATGCAAAAGCGCCTTGCAGCCACAGCCGGCCAAGAACGCGTAGTTTCAAAGATACTTTCCGAGCTGTTTAGTCGCATGCATGCACATGACACGGTGTTCCGCCGGTTCCGAAATGTGCACTATAGTGCGAATACGCTCTGGGACACACAATTATAGTGAGCCGCCTCCCTGTAAAATCACTCACCATGAAGCGGCCCTCTCATTGTTGGTCGCTTGCTTCCCGAACATCCAATCCGAAGATGACGGCAAAATGACGCGGGTGGGCGGCGGAGGAGGAATGGCAGCAAAGGATTGCGGACATGTCGCTGGATGCGGGTAAGGATGATTACCCGGCGCGGGCGGATACTATACCGCGCTTGATCCGAACCCCGCCCGGCGTTTATGCGTTTTCTCTGTCATGATAGCCTGAAAAGATCAACGACACCGGCAATCACTAGTCTGGCGGCGACAAGCAACAGGATCGCGTCGAGGATGCGGCGGAACCATCTGTCGTCGAGCCGATTCAGCACCATCCGGCCGGCCAGCGTCCCGGCGAAACCGCAGATCATCATTGCGGCTATGAACGGCAGCCAATCGGCAAAGGCAAAGCCCAGTAGTCCGAAAGTTATGGTCTTGATGCCGTGCTGAACCGTCATCAGTGTTGCGTGGGTAGCGACGAAGCCATGTCGGGGCAGTTTCAGCGCCTTTGTATAGACCGCGACGAACATGCCGGTCGCGCCGAAGAACATCGTCAGGAAGGACGAAAACGCGCCAACCAGAACGGGCCAGTCACGAAGTTGCCGGGGCGGGCGGCCCAGCACTGACCAGATGATGAACAACCCCACACCGGTTTGCACGAGCGCAGGCGGCAAGCCGATGACCAGCATTCCTCCGCTTGCCGCACCAATGATCGAACCCAGGACAAAGGTCGGAATGGCTGGCCAGTGAACATGCTTCAGAGTCAGCGCGGCGCGGCCCAGATTCGAGCCGGCCTGGATAACGCCATGCGCGGGGATCAACGCAGCCGGAGGAACCAACGAGGCCATGATAGCCAACAGAACCGCACCGCCACCAAGTCCGAATGCCACAGTGATAAACGACGCCACGAAGCTCGCTGCCAGCAGCGCAGCCATTGCGAGTTCGCCGACCCCTGATGGTGCCAGTATCTGTAGAAACGTTTGGATCACGGCTTTGTCTCCGGTCTTGAGATTGCGCTAGCCTGTTTCGCCAGAAACTCGGCGGTAAAAGACGGTCGGGATGAGCGGAAGGTTTGATTATCGCGTTTGTTTCGTTTGCTCCGCAAGTGCAGAGGATCGGGTGCTGCCCTTTCACGACATTCGGCTATGGCGCTGCATTGCTTTCACTCCATCTGCGAGATTCAGCAGCCGTTTTCTCCGAAGCAGACTTTCAACTGCCGATATGGCGCATCAGGATGCTGTAGGCTGCGCAGCGGGCCGCAATGTACAGAAAGCAATTCGCTAAAAGTGCGAGCACCGTTGATGTAAGCAGCGTCAGCCGGCATTCGGGCGGTTTGTGACTGCTGTAGGTACTGCACAGCGGTTACTTGCAACTATGGAGATGCGGAAAAAGGCGCGTATCCATACCTGCCTCTCGCATGGTTCTTTTGGGCAAGATCATCTGAAGGTATTGGTCAGTGTTCCCAGTCCCGTTATGCCCATTTCGACTATGTCACCCGACTGAAGAAACTTGGGCGGGTTGAACCCGATGCCAACGCCAGCCGGTGTCCCGGTCGCGATAATGTCTCCCGGCATAAGCGTCAGCCCTGCCGAGATCGTGGCGACCAGGCTGGGAATGCTGAAGATCAGGTCGCGGGTGTTTGCGTTCTGGCGTATTTCGCCGTTTACGCGTGTCTCGAGATCCAGGTTTTCCGGTTCTATCTCATCGGCGGTCACGGCCCAAGGTCCCATCGGGCAGAACGTGTCCAGTGACTTGCCCAAGAACCATTGCTTGTGCTGCTTCTGACGGTCCCGGGCGGTCACATCGTTGATGATCGTATAGCCCCAGATATGCTCATACGCCCGCTCGGCCGCGATGTTCTTGCCGCGCTTGCCGATGATCAGGGACAGTTCGATCTCGTAATCGACGGAATCGGTTATGTCGGCGTGCAGATCGACATCCTGTCCAGAGGCGATGACGGTTGAGGCAGGCTTGGTAAAGACGGCAGGAAATTCGTCGATTTCTGCACCTTTCTTCGCCCCCGCCTCGTAGCCGCTACCGGCAAATTCGCGGGCATGTTCCTGGTAGTTCTTGCCCACGCAGAAGATGTTGCGCCGCGGCCGCGGGATCGGAGCGAGAAGTTCGATATCGTCGATTGGAATCGCCTCGCCCTTGGGTTGAAGCGAGAATTTCAAGCTGTCGAATTGTTCGATGAGACCCACGAGATCACCACGGTAGCCGTCAAGGGCACGAACCATGTCATCTTCGACCAGACCCAGAAGTTCTTCGCCGCCATCGCGGTAGCACACAAATTTCATTCTGTCTTCCTTTCTTGATACACCTTCTCAATGATCTCCAGCTCGATACAACTGCTTGGGGCGCGTGTAGAACGCATGCAGGATCTGGTAGGCGATCATGAAATTCTTCTGCGCGAACGAAGCATGAGAAATACCGGGCATCACCGCGAACTCCTTATCGGCGTTCGGCAGAAGTGCGAAGAAATCCAGCAGGTCTTCCATGCTGGCGATGCCGTCGTATTCACCGCGCATAATTGCCACTGGCATGGCCAGCTTGGCCGGATCGACAAGCGGCAGGTTCGCACACATGTCGATATAGGTGCCGTTCGGCATGGAATCGTCCAGTTCCAGCACCTGGTCGATGAATGGCTGGGCGAAATCGTCGTGGACTGTGCCGGGGTGGTCGCGGTTGAAGATCGACCACATGAATTCGGCATTCTGCGGGCGACGCGTGGTGCCGCGCCACTGGTCCAGCTTTGTCCGGCGCTGTTCCAGCGTAGGGCTTCCCTTACCGGTCCAGACCATGGCATCCAGCGCGACGCGGGCCACGCGGTCGGGATTACGCTGCGAAAACAGGGCAGCGCGTAACGCGCCCGACGAGATGCCATAAACCAAAAGCGATCCCTCAGCGCCCTGATCGGCGATATATTCGGCGGCGGCCAGCGCATCGTCGGCCCCGTCGCTGATCGTCGCCAGCACGTCGTCGCCCTTGTAGGACCGACCATAACCTCGACAGTCGAAGCACCAGGTGTCAAAGCCGCGGCTGGCGAACCAGTTCATTACCGAAGCGTAGGGTTTGCCCTCGACCTGAAGATCGAAGGTTGGCTGGCTGGCCATGGACGAGCCGTGGACGAACAGGATGGTTCCGCGGGACGGACCGTCTAACACCCTGGGTTTCTGCCAGATGAACAGCTTCTGACCCTGCGACACAGACTCGTGGGCAATGCCCTCTACGGCCTCGGCAGTATATAGCTCATCCATTTTGCCCTCCTTTTGAAATGAGTCGGCGTTGCGTGGGGGCTGTCGCCCGCCATGCGCTATTCGAATGTCAGGATGCTGAGACCCCGGTTGCGATCCAGCAGATAGATGGTGCCGTCGTCGCCCACGGCCACGTCGTTGGATTGCGGGGCAGGTTCATCGCCCATGGGTTCGGGTACAAAATATCCCACCTCGACCGGCAGTTCCGGATCGGCAGCATCGATGATCCGCAGGCCTCCCGAAAACCACGCGGCATAGATCAGCGTGCCGTCCAGCCGTTCATGGAACTGATGCGCCCCAAACCGGCCCGGCGAGCGGCTGTAGGGTGAGGCGCTTTCATCCAGTGAGAAGATCGACAGCGGTTTCATGTTGCCGAGGTCGGTCACATCGAAGAGCCAAAGGAAACCGTGCAGGCGACCATGAAGGTGGTCGTGTTCTTCGTCGATGACGGCAGCGATCCGGCGGCCGCCTATCTGTTGTTCGAACGGCATGGCCGTGTGTGTCGGCTCCGGTACGGCGGGATGATAATCGTAGCTGCCAATTGTCTTCATCTGCGCCAGATCGCGGGCATCGATGACCTGAAACCCGGCGTGCCAGACCGCGGCCCATAATTCGTCGCCGCATTTCATCGCATGATGAAGCCTGTGCCTGAGCCCGGTCCATGTCGGCCGTTCGCCGCCGGCGAGGTGCTGGCCGGGCAGCCACCAGCGACCGATCTCAACCGGTTGCGCTGGCTTGGTGATGTCATAGACAACCAGAATGTTGCCTTTGTAGCCATCCATTTCAGTTGAGATATAGGCATGGCGTTCGTCAGCATCAAAGCGATGAACCCCGACGCCTCCGGTCCGTTGATGCGTCAAAAGCCGAGGGTTCGTGCGATCACTGATGTCCCAGAGCCTGAAGCCGCCGTCGTTATAGATCTGACCGGTCATGGTCCGCAGCCTTGCCATGTCCGCAGCTTCGGCTTCGATACGTACCGCGATCTCTGCCTCGTCAGGGTCGCGGCCCAGTTCTTTTCGTAATGCCGCCTCGGCGCCGGGAATAGCATTGGCTCGGCGTTTGGCATGGCGGTCATTCTGTTCGACATTGGTGATCATCAGATCGCCGATCACACGCACTTTGTGGGTATGCGAACTGTCATCATCCAACATGATCCGCACCACAATGCGTGGACAGGCGCGATCGGTCACGTCGATGATCGTGGTGCCGTGAGGAGGCTTCATATGTCCGACAAACACATGATTACCCTGAACCACCACCTGGCCGCCGCCGGGAATGTCCAGTGCTGCAATCTCGCGTACACGGTGGGCATGTGGCGGTCTGGCGCTGCGATTTTTGTTGGCGGAACTCATGCATCCGGCCCCGCATGCGACTTTGGCGTCTGCCGTTCCAGCCAGGCGCGACGCCGCTGCATCAGCGGAGGCAGGGCAAGGGTCAGGATCAGCATGACCCAAAGGACATTGCCGATAGTCGACGAGAACATCACCATCGGATCGTTGCCTGAAATCCGCATCGCCAGCAGAAACGACCGTTCGATCAGTGGCCCGAGGATCACACCGATCAGGATCGCCGCGACATGATAGCCGGTCTTGCGCGCGATATAGCCGATTACCCCGAATGCGACCGCGACACCCATGTCAAAGATGAATCCGCGCGGGACGAACGCGCCGACCAGGGTAAAGGCCACAATGAAGGGCGCCAGATAAACCGTCGAGATCACGGTGATCCGCGACATGTAGCGGACCATTGGAAACATGAACGGGATCATCATGATATAGGACACGGCCATCACCGCGATCACCCCATAGGCCAGCTGAGGCTGTTCGACGAAGAGACGCGGCCCAAAGGGAACACCGTGAAACTGCAGCACGATCATCATCACCGCTGCCGTGCTGCCGCCCGGAACACCAATCGCGAGAAGCGGAACCAGCGTGCCTGTGGTGACGCCGTTGTTCGCGGATTCTGGCGCAATCACGCCCTGCGGGTGGCCCGTGCCGAATTTCTCGGGTGTTTTCGAGAAGAAGAGGCTTTGCTGATACGCCACGAAAGAGGCGATACTTGCCCCTGCACCCGGCAAGGCACCGATGATCAATCCCAGGATCGAAGTCCAGACGATCTGCCACCAATACGTAAAAGCATGAAAGACTTCTTTCGCGCTTTCTCGCCATGTCACGCGGCCTCTGGACTGACTTCCCTGTTTGACCAGGGTCGTTTCCTCGAGCATGACCAGCGCTTCTGAAATCGCGAAAAGCCCGATCAGTGCAGGAACCAGCGGCACTCCGTCGAACAGTGCCAGAAAGCCGAAGGTGCCGCGGGGCGTGGCATAGATATGGTCCGCACCCATTGCGCCCAGCATCAACCCGAACGCCCCCGCAATCAGACCCTTCAGCATGTCTTGCGCCGCAATAGAGGCAATCAGCGCAAGGCCGAACAGCATGACGACGACCATTTCGACACTGTGGATGTAATATCCGACTTTCGAGAGCATCGGCAAAGCGAACAGCGTGACGATTGAACTGATGAGCCCGCCAAGTACTGATGCGACGAAACACAGTGCCAGTGCCTTTACCGCTTGGCCGTTCTTGGTCATCGGATAGCCGTCCAGCGTCGTCGCCGCCGCGCCGCCTGTGCCTGGAATGTTGACGAGGATCGCGGGGATGCCGCCGCCAAGATGCGATGCACAATAAAGCGAAACCATGAAGGTCAGCGCCAATTCCACATTCAAAGCCAGTGTCAGGGGCAGCAGGATGATAATCGTGTTATGCGCTGCAAATCCGGGTACGGCACCCGCCACGAGACCGACCATGATCGCCGGGATCATGATCCACCACATGCTGAAGGCATGACCGAACAGACCTGAGACCGTAGCGAGATCGTATTCCATCAGATCAGCGCCTCAACCAGAAGCTCGAACGGGCCTTTGGGAAAATGCGTGCCCAAAAGAAAGATGAAAAAGAACCACCCGACCAATCCGCCGACGGCGGCAATCTGGACTGCACGCCAGAACGGGCGCACCCCAAGGGCGATAAATGAAGAAGCCAGAAAGCTGAATGTGGTCAGGGTGAAGCCCAGCCAAGGCACCAGCACAAGCGCCGCCAGCATGAGACAAAAGAACACGGAGCGGTTTCGCCGGGATTCACGTGGCCCGAACAAATCACCGAAACCCATTGAATAACGGCCGCTGGCGAGGCCGCGCAGCACGCGGATCAGGTAGATGGTCACCAGCAAAAGAAGCAATCCTGCCAGCATGATGCCACTGAACTGCGCCTCGGCCGGGAAATCCCAGACCGACCAGACATAGTAAAGGGCATAGAGCGCGGCACAAACTGGCAGTATAAGGTCGGCACCGACCGGTTTCGAGGCGGCCTGTTTCTCGGTCATCGAATTGCCCTCATGTGATGCCAGACAAGAAAGATGAAAAGGTACGGAACAGCCGTTTGAAAAAATCAGTTCCGCAGTTCAGCGATCATTCGCCGGTCAGAAGGTCACGGTATTTGGTCGCCAGTTCGGCCGTCGCTGCTGCTTCGGCCATCGCCGCTTCCTGGTCGCCCGGATCAATGAATTCGACCGGAACGCCAGCTGCCGCGACCGCGGCGACGTAGTCAGGATCGACCAGCGTTTCGCGGATGGTTTTCTTCAGCAGTTCGACCCGTTCGGGATATTCTTCGAGGACCGAAGCCTGAACGGCAAAGGCGCGTGAACTGGTCAATGCCGGCAAATCGGTTCCGGCGGCTTCGTTCACGGTCGGTGCATTGCCAGTCTGGTCCGGCACCGGATTCTCGTCTGCGAAAATGCCAAGAACGCGGGCCTCCGGTCCTAAGGTGATCGGATTGGCGAGCGGTAACGCAGAAGCATCGACCTCGCCTGTGATTGCGGCCATGGCAGTCGGATTGCCGCCGCCATACGGGATCAGGTTAAATTCTGCGCCGGTCGCCTCGCCCAGCGCCAGCATCCCAATCGAGGCTGGATGCGGCAATCGGCTGACAGAAATCGTCACCGGCCGTTCCTTCGCCTCTTCGATCAACTGTTGCAGTGTCTCGAACTTGGAATTTGCGCCAACCCATATCGCCATCGGCTCGGTGCTTGTCTTCTGAATATATACCAGGTCCTCGCCGATCGTGATCGGCACGTCCTGAAGCTCCAGCATTATGACTTCGGGGCCAATGTTGCTGAACATCAGATGGGTCCCGTCGGCCTTGCTCTTCATGAAGAATTCATAGCCTACCTGTCCCGCCGCGCCGGGGTAATAGCTGAATTCGGAGTTGCGCTCCAAATATTTGGCCCAGACTTTGGTAATCGCGCGCGCATCCCTGTCGGCACCCCCGCCTTCGCCAGTCGGGATCGTGATAGAGATGTTGCTATCGGGATAATCCGCATCCTGCGCCAATGCGGGCACGCTCGGGTAAGTGGCAAGCGCCATTGCCGCGATGGCGGTGAAGCCTGCATTTCTGACGAAATTCTTCATGTCCGATTCTCCTCCCCAGGTCGGATATGATCACTTGGTCTGGTTGACCAATTTTGAACCAATCTTTATGCATAGCTCAATATTAGTCAACCAAAATTCCAGATTGGTCAACCAATTATGCCGATAAACACTTCTGACCGTGCAATTGACGCATTGAGCGAACTCATCAAGTCAGAGGAATTCGCGCCCGGATCGCGGCTTCCGACCGAGCGCGAACTGTCAGCAAGGCTGCAAGTCAACCGTGCAACGATTCGCAAGGCGCTTGCCCGTCTGGAATACGAAGGGCGCATCACACGGCATGTCGGGCGCGGAACTTTCGTGGCCGAGATGGCGGCACTGCCGCAGGATATCGCCGCGGCGTCCTCTCCCATCGAATTGATGGATGCGCGGCTGCTGATCGAGCCGGTCATCGCGCGCGAAGCTGCCCTCCGGGCGCGGGTGCCCGATCTTGAGCAGATGCAGAAACTGTTGGATCTTTTCGAACGCGCCGATGACTATAGCGAATTCGAGAAATGGGATATCCAGTTCCATCGCGCTGTTGCTCGTGCGACGCAGAATTCGATCTTTGCCAGCATCGACGAAATGCTGCGCAATCTGCGTAGTACTCCTGAATGGGACAAGTTCAAGCGTGGCTCGTTCTCTGCTGCCACGCGAGAGCTCTATCGCCACGAGCACCGCCTCATTCTGGCGGCCCTGTCCGAGCGTGATGCGATCGCCGCCGGTAAAGCGATGGAGATGCATATCCGCTCAATTCATGACCGGCTGACCCGTTTTGGGTGAACCTATCATAGGCTGTCGAAGGAAATATGATTTGCAAGGTAAAAAAGCAGCCTTGCCATAGTCGGGTATTCGGCTTTGGGTGTTGATTGATCATTGAATCTGAGGCCGGGTTCTTGATGTGCTGATGTTGATAACTTCTATCATGAACACGACGGCAGCCTGTCCTCGCCGATGTTACGCAGGAATTTTTCCGCCCGCTGAGGTGGTATCCACTCCAATGTCCAGTTGATAAGTATAATCAATGTCCGGGAAGGACGGATGAAGCCGGACGGAAATCTGTCCGGGAACCTTTGACGTTATCTCGCGGAGCCGTCAGCCTGCCGTTGGCAAAAGAATTCGCACGCGTTCGAAACCTCGTACAATGGGTTCGCGAATTACGGCAGAAAGACCAAGAGGAAAGCGAGAGGCATTTTTCGGGATCGGATATCAATCGGACAACAATGGGATCAGATAATACCCAGGCGGCCGACCCCTTTTTGATCCAGGGCAGCGACCGGGCCGGTGTTCGGACGAGAGATGTAAATCTCATTAGAGTCAGAGCGATATGTTCGGCTGTTGTATACATATTCCAGAATATTTCTGTGGAACCGTTGCCGCATGTGCATTTTTCCGATATTTGGGAATATAACGGTTCTGTGAAGGTATTTTGTCCTTATTTAATTGGAAGGTGGTTCATTTGATGACGTTTCCCCGCATTTTGATTGTCTCTGCATTTCTGTTTTCCACGCCCGTCTTTGCAGATGTTTCCGAGGGGCTGGCGCTTCTGGAAGAGGGTCAGGTGCAACAAGCCGCAACCACGTTCCAGGAAGCTTACGAAGCCGGCGACGGGGACGGCGCCTTTTATCTGGGCCGGCTGTTCGAAACCGGGGTGGGTGCTCAGGCTGATCCGGCGCGGGCCGCCAATCTTTATGCGGCTGGTGTCGAAAAGGGCTCGGTGCTGGCGATGAACCGGCTCGGAATTCTGTACCAGGAAGGCAATGTACTGCTGCGCGATTACGCGGAAGCGGCAAAGCTTCTCTGCCAGGCGGCGGATGCGGGCGATGCCAATGGACAGTTCAATTGCGGGTTGGCGTATTTCAACGGTCAAGGCGTCGGGAAGGACGTGGCCAAGGCGGTCTCGCTTTGGGAACAGGCGGCCGAGGGTGACAATGTCGCGGCACAAAACTTCCTGGGCCAGGCTTATCTGGAAGGTGATGAAGCGGCTGGGATTGCTGCCGATCCCGCCAAAGCGCGTGGCTATTTCGAAAAGACCGCCGAGGCGGGCAACGCGCTTGGCCTTTATCAGTTGGCGCAGCTCGACGCGGTGCCCGGTGAGGATGGCGAGACGCCGGTCAATGCGGTGGAGGCCTATAAATATGCGTCGCTTGCGGCGGTCCGCGGGCTGCCCGATGCGGCACGTTTGCGCGACCGGCTTGAGGCGCAGATGAGCGCCGAAGATGTGCTGACAGCGCAGTCGGCGGCGAAAACCTGGACCGAAGCGCGGTTGAACCAGGCGGATGCCAGTGACGCTGCTGATGCCGCGCTTGAGGGCGAAGAAGCGCCTCCCGCTGAATAACGGGTGCGCAGATGCGCCAAGGTTCCGTTGTAACCATTACCCGCCGTCAAATCCGCAATTGTGCCATGCCGGGTCATCGGTTCTGGAAAGGCTTGCTTCTGAGTGCCGGATATGGCGTGGCCTTCTCATCTCCTGTCGTTGCACAAGGCATGACCTGCCTGCCCATTCAACGCGTGGAGGTGCGGGACGCAGACAGCTTGCCCGCCGCTGCGGTGGATCGCGCGGTCGCGCCTTTTGCGAACCGTTGCCTAGGGCTTGCGGATTTCAACGCGGCACTCAAGGCGGTAACCGATCTCTATATCGAGGCCGGATTGATCACTTCGCGGGTCTACCTGCCCGAGCAGGATCTGCGCGATGGCGTGCTGGAACTGGCAGCGATCGAGGGCCGTATCGAGGCGGTCGAATTCAACGGAAAGCAGGACCGGCTTTGGGAGCGCTTCACCTTTCCCGGCATTCGCGGGCATGTCGGTGATCTGCGCGAGATCGAGCAGGGGCTCGATAATATCCGCAGCATGCCCAGTTTCCAGGGCGCCGAGATGACGCTTGATGCGGGCGCAGAGACCGGGACTTCCGTCCTGCAGGTCGCGGCGGAGCCCGATCCGAAGCCCTGGCGGCTGTCGGTCTCGACCGATAATTACGGCTTCGAGGGCGAAGGCGAGTTCAACCCGACGCTCAGCCTGGGCTGGGACAATCTGATCGGCATCAATGACAGCTGGGAGTTCAGCTATACGAGCGCGGTTGACCAGACGCCTTTCTTCGATCAGGGCGAGCCGGGGCAGTCGTCACAGCAGGCGGCGATCGGTGTCACCGTGCCCTATGGCAAATGGGCTTATACGCTGCGCCAGAGCTGGTCGGCCTATGAGACCGAGCTTCCCGGACAGGTTGAACCGATCCCGGCGGATGGCGACAGCTTCACAACCATGCTGCGCGCCAGTCGCTTGCTGCATCGCGACGAGACCTCCAAAACTCATCTGGCCTTCGATCTCAGCCGTGAAGAGAAGCAGAACAATATCCAGGGCGTGCGGATCGAGACAAGCAGCCGGGTGCTGACTGCGATCGGTGCCGAGTTGTCGCACCAGCGCAGCTATCGCGGCGGTCAGCTTTCGGGAACGCTTCGACTGGAAAAGGGCATCAAGGCGCTGGGCGCGGAAGATGCTGATTTGCAGCCGGAGGGCTTTCCCGACGCGCAATATCTGCTTTTGCTGATGCGGGGCGATTACACACGCAGCTGGACCCTGCCAGAGCGCCGGGGAAGGGTCCGCTGGATCTCGACGGGCAAGCTGCAATATTCGAATGACCGGCTCTATGGCGGTCAGCAGTTTCGTCTGGGCGACAATGCCACGATCCGGGGATCGAAGATTGCCCTGGTGGAAGGATCGTCGGGCATCTTCTGGCGCAACGAGATCGAATATCATCTGCCGGGCCGCAAAAAACCGAATGAACTATCCAAATGGCTGGGCCAGCCGGCGCTCTATGCTGGGTTGGATGCGGGTCGCGTCTTCGCACAAAGCGGGCTTGATATCCGGGGTGGCTCGGTGATCGGCGGCGTCATCGGGCTCAGGACCTATGGCGGGCGGACATCGCTTGATATCGGCTATGCCGAAGTGCTGTCGGTTTCGGATGGGCTGCAAGAGCCCGAAGGTCATTTCAGGATGGCCTTGAATGTGAGTTTTTAAGGGTTGTGCCCGCACCGGATGCGGCGTTTCGGGCAGGAGGATACAAGATGAAGCGCATGATACGGCAGTCCATCGGGATCTTCTCGTCTATCGTTGTCGCCCTGTCCCCGGCACTGACGCCGCTTGCGCTGGCGGAGGGAATTTCCGGCACCGGCCCCAATGGCCCCGAGGTGCTGCGCTCGGGCAATGACACGCCGCTGATCATGATCGAGACGCCGAATGGTGCGGGTGTTTCGCATAACACCTATGACAGCTTCGATATCGATGGCCGCGGCGCTATTCTGAACAATATCGACAGCAATTACGGCCAGACGCAACTGGGCGGCTATGTCCAGGGCAACAGTAACCTGCGAGGCGGCCCGGCCTCACTGATCATCAACGAGGTGGTCGCGGACAACCCGTCCGAGCTTGGCGGTTACCTGGAGGTTGGCGGCGCCCGGGCCGATGTCGTGGTGGCGAACCCCTACGGAATTACCTGTGATAGTTGCGGGTTCATCAATACCGATCATGCCACGCTGACCACCGGGACACCGCAATTCGGGGCAAATGGTGCACTGGACTCAATCGACGTGAGCCGGGGCCATGTGGCGATTGGTGAACGCGGGCTGGACGCCACCGGCGTGTCGCAATTCGACCTGCTGTCGCGGACGGTCAGTTTCGCGGGTGCGATCCATGGCCAGAATGTGCGCGTGGTTGCCGGGCGGAACAACGTGATCTATGCGACCGGCGCGGTCGAGGTGAAGGGCGATGATGGCGGCGAGGCGCCGGCCATTGCCATCGACTCGACAGTGCTGGGTGGCATGTATGCCGACAAGATCACGATCATGTCCTCTGAGCGCGGCGCGGGTGTGCGCGCGCCCGAGACCATGGCGTCGAATGCCGGCGAGATGCATATCACCGCCGACGGGCGGCTGGTTATGGGACAGGCCTCGGCACAGAAACTGACCGTCAAATCCCGCCAATCCGATGTCGAGATCAGGCAGCAGATCTATGCCGCCGAGCAGGCCGAGATCGCCGCCGCGCGCGACCTGGTGATCGCCGCCAATGGCCAATTGGTGAGCGAGGCGGCGCTCAGCCTGAGTGCGGGCCGCGACATGGTGATGGGGGACGGCGCGGTGGCCGGCTCACGGGGCGCGCATGTGCAGGCAGAGATCGGCGGAGATCTTACGATGGGCCGCTCGGCACAGTTGGTAGCAGCGGGTGAGATCGGATTGCAGGCCGGAGGTCTCGCCCTTGGCCGGAACGCGCTCATCTCTGCGGGAGCGGATATTGATGCCACTCTCTCGGGTGCAGGAGCTCTGGCGCAAGGTGCCGTGATGGTATCCGGCGGCGCATTGTCGCTGGATGGCACCGGGCTGGAACTGGTGGAAGATGCGGTGGTCTCGTCGGGCGCGGCTGCGGATGTCACGCTTGACCAATTGGCGCTCAATGGTGGCATTCTGCAGGCCGCTGGCGATCTCACACTGGACAGCCGCACAGTGACCATCGCGGGCGGTACGATCCAGAGCGATGGTGCACTCGGCCTCACGACAGGCAGTCTTACAGGGCAGGATCATGTGCTGGCCGCCTCCGACAGCCTGTCGCTCACGGCAGGGACCATCGATCTCGGCGCGGGCCGGATCGTGGCGGGCAGTGATGCGGAGCTGCGGGCCGACCGCCTCGCGATTGGCGGCACCATCGCCAGCCGGGATGGCAATTTACGGATCACGGCCACACGCGGCGATCTGGACGCTACCAGTATGCTTGCCGCTGCCGGGGATATTGCGCTCGAAAGTAAGGGCGTGATGCGGCTTGGTCATGTTCAGGCAGGTGCGGCACTGGACATCGCGGCAGCGGGCGATGTGACCGGGCTGGACGCATTCGAGGCCGGTGGCATGATGGAGATTGTGACAGGCGGCAGCCTGCGCGGGCTTGCGCTCCATGCCGGCGTGGATGTGGTGGCCCGTGCCGCAGGCGATATCCTAATCGGGGACGATCCAGAGACGGCCGGAACGTTGCTGCCACATGAGGAAACAGGCACGCCGGATGATGATGGAGACAGTTCCGGGGATGGCGATCCGGAGCCCAATCCGGATGATGATGGCGCAACCGTTCCACCCAGCCTGACCGACGATGACACAGGCGGAGATGACGATTTCACGATCACGCCGGGATTGCTGATCGGCGATGTCCGGGCCGGACGCGATATCGACATGAGTGCCGGTGGCCGGATCGTTATCGGCCATTCCGCTGTTGCCGAGCGTGATATCCGGCTTGATGCGGGTGAACTTATCGACGTTACCGCCGTTCAACTGGGGGGCGAATTGGCCTTGCAGAGCGGTACGGGCGAAATCCGCATCGGCACGCTGGTTCTTGCCGGGGATTTTACTCTCGAAACTGAAGGTGCGCTGAGTCTGGATGCAATCTCGGCTCCTGGCAGCCTGAGCCTCTGGGCAGACAGTCTCACGTTGGGCGGAGTGGCCGCCGGATCCGATATCGCATTGACAGCGGATGAGGGTGATCTGGCGGTCACGGGGGATATCCTCTCGGGCGGTGCGATTACGCTTGATGTGAAGGGCGCGGTCTCGGCGGAGAAAATTGTCGCCAATGCGGCAATCGATGTCACCAGCGGCGCGGGACTCACGGCCGAGACCGTGCAATCGGGCGAACGGATCGCGATCGAGACCGAAGGCGATCTGACCATCAATGGTCCCGCCCTTGCCGAACAGGGTGTCACGCTGATCAGCGGCGGGCAGTTGAGCAGCGGTGCGGTGCAGGCGCTGGATGGCGCGGTGACACTCGCCTCTACGGGTGCGGCCAATATCGCGGGTGCGGTGATCTCCGGAACAGCGACGGATATTCGCGCAGGCGGCGATCTGAGCCTGCAGGCACTGCAATCGGGCGGTGCGCTCGCGATCCACGCTGCAGGGGATGCGCTGTTCAATGCGGATATCCGGTCGGCTGATACGATCCTTGCCGATATCGGCAGGAGCCTGACCTTGGCAGCTGCGGCTGACGCTGACGCAGGCGTTGCCCTGATCGGGGAGACCGACATCACCGTTTCGGCCGCCCGGCTGCAGCTGGGTGATCATGCGCAGATCGCCAGCAGGACGGGGGACGTCGCCCTTGAGGTTGCCGGGACGACGGAACTCGGACGCCAGGCCAGCCTTGTCTCAACGGAAGCGCTGCGCCTGTCAGCAGAGTCCCTGCGGATGGGCCGGGGCAGCGCTGCGCAGGGCCGCAAGACCGACCTGGCTCTGGCCGGCGATCTTGCGCTCGGGCAGAACACTCAGCTTGTCGGCACGGAACAGCTTGCCCTGAACGCCCATGATCTCACACTTGGATCGCAAGCCCTGATCAGCCAGCAGGGTGCAGGCCCGATGGCAGTGGCCCTGACCGGGGACCTCACCAGCAACGGTGGGGTCATTCAATCGGCAGGCGGCCTTGACCTGATGGCGGGAATGATCGCGCTCACCTCCTCCGACATATCGGGAACGGCTGCGCTGTTGGCCGAGACGGGGCTTAATCTCTCAGCGGGTGATCTGCACTTGAATGGCGCCAGCGTGATTCAAGGTCGAAGACTGGATCTGGCGCTTTCCGGGGACGCCCATCTCGGCGACGGGGCGCAAATTATCGGCGGGCGGTCTTTGCAACTCAGTGCGCGCAATCTCACCCTCGGGACGGATACCCTCATTGCCCAGCAGGGCGCGGGCGTGATGGGAATCGATGTCGCACAGGCTCTGGCCAGCACCGGCGGGATCGTGCAATCCGCAGGCGGCCTCGATCTGTCCGCTGGTCGTGTGACACTCTCCTCTTCAGATCAGCTCGGGACGGCTGCGCTGCTGGCCGGGTCTGCGCTTACCCTTTCGGCGGATACGCTGCGGCTAACCGGAGCCAGCGCCATCCAGGGTGATACTGTGCATCTGAACGCCACGGATCGCACAGAGCTCGGGGCATCGGCCCAGATCATCGGCGGCTCGGAACTGCAGCTGGTGACGGGGGCGCTCGATCTCGGCGCGCAAGCCCTGATCGCCCAGCAGGGCACCGGCGTGATGTCGGTGGCTGCCACAGATGCACTCACCAGCACCGGCGGCATGATCCAGTCGGCAGGCAGCCTCGATATCACCGCCGGGACGATTGCCCTGACCTCTTCGGGGGAGTTCGGTGTGGCGGCGCTTCTGGCCGACACCGATCTCGATCTGCGCGCGGGAGTACTGAACCTGACCGGCGCGAGCGCGATACAGGCGGATACGGTCGCCCTGAACGTCGCGGATGCCGTGGCGCTTGGGGCTGCCGCCCAGGTGATCGGCCGGGAGTCTCTGACCCTCACGGCCCGCGACCTCGGCCTCGAGGCAGGTGCCGTACTCGGACAACAGGGCAGCGGTGTGATGTCGCTCACCCTGGCGGGCAATCTCATCAGTCATGACGGAATTATTCAATCGGCCGGATCGCTCGATGTCTCGGCGGCAGGCATTGCGCTGGCCTCATCCGCATCCGGAACGGCTGCCTTGCTGGCAGAGGATGCGCTGGACATCTCGGCAGGGACATTACGGATGACCGGCGCCAGTGCGGTCCAGGGACGTGCGGTGAATATGGTTCTTTCCGGCAATGCGGAACTCGGGGCGCAGGCCCAGATTATCGGGGCAGAGACATTCAGCCTGCAGGCGCAGGATCTCACGCTTGGCGCAGGTGCCCTGATCGCCCAACAAGGCACGGGGGTGATGACACTCGATCTGGCCGGCAATCTCACCGGCACGGATGCTGTCATTCAATCCGCTGGCGGTCTTGACCTTTCCGCAGGTCAGATCACGCTTTCCTCGGAGACGGCCACTGCCGCGCTTCTGGCCGAGACGGTACTTGAAGTTTCGGCGGATGCGCTCCGGCTTGCCGGTGCCAGCGCCAATCAGGGCAATGCCGTAAATCTCGACCTGACCGGTGATGCGGTGCTTGGGGATGGTGCGCAGGTTATCGGCCGGGAGACCCTGCAACTGGCGGCGCGTGATCTTGCGCTCGGATCACAGGCGCTCATCAGCCAGCAAGGCACGGACCGCATGAGCATTGATCTGACCGGCGCACTCACCAGCAATGGCGGGATCATTCAATCGGCGGGCAGCCTTGATGTCGCGGCCGCCTCGGTGTCCCTGACCTCGCCCTCAGAGACCGCACGGGCCGCCCTGCTGGCGGAAGATGGGCTGACCCTGAGAACGGCCAGTGTCACATCGGATACAGCCAGCCTGGTGCAGTCGAATAACGGCAACCTGACTCTGCGCGGGCAGAATGGCGCGCTGGAGATCAGCGGCGGGAACTGGCGCGCTTCGGGCGATGCCGATGCAAGTGCCGGCCGCGTGTCCATCTCGGAGGCGGATTTCGGCGCCGGGGGTGATTTGCGGGTCGATGCAGGTACCGGCGATCTCAGTTTCGATGGAAGCGTGAGTGCCGCCACCATCGCAATGCAGGCGGCGGGCGATGCCACGCTTGCCGGACGCTTTGTCAGCCCCGGCGCGATCACATTCGCGGCGGCAGGCGATCTCACCCATGCCGGCCGGATCACGACGCCGGGCACCCTGACGCTCTCGGCCGGAGACCTGTTGACGGATATGGGTCGCGGTGAGTTGCCGGGGGACGCTTCTGAGAACACCGCGCAGCTTGGCGGGCTGAACATGACCGGGGGAGAGATCGCCGCCACCGGGAGTTATCTGGTCGCAGGCGATGTCGGGATGGCCGCCACCGCAGGCGGCATCCGCAATAGCGGCCGGATCACCTCCGGGTCCATCCTGAAGGTGCTGGCGACCGGCGCGATGATCAATATGGGCGCGCTCGAGGCCGCCGGTCTCGAAATCGAGGCGGCTCGCGTCGAGAACCACGGTGAGCTGACTAGCGGCCAGAGCCTGAATATCGCCGCCACCGGCGAGATCGCCAATGCTGGCACGATCGCCTCAGGGGGCAGCCTCGATCTCAACGCGGGCGGCATGGTGGACAACCGGGTGGGCGGCGAGATTGCCGCTCATGACGGTATCACCCGCATATCCGCCTTGGACATGCGGAATGCCGGCACGATCGGGCTTGTCGATGCCCGGTTCGATCTGGCGGGAGATTTGCGCAATTCCGGTATGTTGAGCGCCAATACCTCCGGCGAGATCGGCGGCAGCCTGATCAATGCGGCAACTGGCAGGATTCAAGGTGGCAGCCATGATCTGAACATCGGCGCGCTCGAGAATAACGGCGCGTTCACCACCACGGGCAGCATCGCCCTGGCGTTGAATGGCGGGGATGTCACCAATCGCGGCACATTGCATGCGGGCCCGCTGCTGGAGATCGGTGATGCAGGCGCGATCCGCAATGCCGAGGGCGCCGAGCTTTCAGCGACCCGGATTGGGCTTGAAGGCCAGTCGCTGGCGAATGCCGGCGAGATCATCGCCGATGAGAATTACCGGATCGTCATGACCGGCCAGATCCGTAATACCGGAACCGGGCTGATCCAGAACGGTACGGCCGCGACCGGAACCGGCGATGTGATAGCCAGTCGCTTGACGGGGGCCGAGATCGTCAATGCCGGTGAGATCGTCAATGACCAGGGTGCCCTGATCGTCACAGCGAATAGCAGCCTGTCCAATAGCGGCAAGTTTTCCGCGCTTGGGCAGGACAGTTACCTGGCGCTGCATGCGGACAGCCTGCCCGATCTGGGCAGGATCGCCTCGGAAGGCACGCTGGAGCTGGCCAATGCCGATGGCGGCTTGCTCACCGAGCTGGTCACTGAACAGGGCGACGAGATCGTCACCGAAGGTGTGCTGATCATCAAATCCGCCCGCATCGAGAATGCCGGCGCCATCGCCGGGCTGGGTGGGCTGGCGCTCGAGGGCAACCGCCTGATAAATACCGGGTTACTCTATTCCGGGGGCGATATCGCGCTGCGCTTCCGCGATCTGATCGATAATGATGGCGGGCTGATCCTGGCGCAGGATAATCTGCTCGTGGCCGGTCGCGGGACCACATCGGATGGCAATCCGGACGAACTGACACGTCTGATCAACCGTCATGGTGGCGTTATCCAGACGGTCAACGGCGATATGGCCTTCCATACCGGCACGCTCGAGAACCTGCGCGAGTTCACCACGACCACGGTGCAGGGGTTCAATGATTACCCGGATGGCGCGGTGAACAATAACCGGGGCACCTGGTCCTTCTGCGCGGATGTGGGCGTGGATTGCAGCAACAGCCGCAACCAGGCCGATGGGGAACCGATCGATAACGATCAGCTGCGCATCCAGTCGAGCACGGTCAGCATCGATTTCCAGGACGCCCAACCCGCGCAAATCCTCTCGGGCGGCGATATCAGCTTTACCGGCGGCGACCTTCTCAACCAGTACAGCCTGATCTCGGCGGCGGGTGATATCGGCTTTGACGTCGATAACGTCACCAATATGGGTACCGAGACCGGCGAGCGGCTCAGGTTCAGGTTCACATTTGACAGCAATGCCGGCTCAGGCCGCGACCTGCCGGCTTATATCCGTGCCTTCGGATATACCGGTTCGGAATTTACCGGCGACGGCACTGAAGAATCGCGCGACCCCGCGTGGTATGACCCTGCGGGCGGAGGTTTGGGGGTCGTGACCGATCCCGAGCACGGGATCAATTATGAAGGCTATCCCACCGACGTCCAGATCTGGTTCCAGGGCAATGAACTCGTTCTTGCACATGCCGAATACGGGATCCTGGATCTGCGGGAATTTTCTGGCTTCACCTCCGATACCCGGGACGGCTCCACGGATGTTGGTTATGTCGAGGGCCGCTTTTCCTTCCCTGCCCGCGGTGACTGGGGTGATTTTAACTCGGAATGGGGTTTCGTCGATCCCGGCTATGCGTTCGGCACCATCCATGCCGGTGGCACCATCTCGGGGGACGTCTCTGGCTTTCTCACCAATGGCGCCGTCGCGGGGGGGCAAATTCACCGCCCCGGTGACCGGGACGAAGATTTTGCCGTGCTCGCCGCCACCAATGCAAGGGAGGCCAGCATCGGCGGCGCCCTGATCGGCGGCGACAAGATGGTCACTGCCTCCATGCTCAGTTTCACACCGGATGCGGCCGGAATGGATCGGGAGAATGCCAGCGGCGGAGAAATCACTGCCCATGATGGCCGGGATCTCGATAGCACGGAGATCGCGGGTCTTGATGGTCGGAGCGGTGCGGATATCACGGGCGGGAACGGCACCGGAGCTGGCTGGCGAGAAGGCGCGGAGGTTTCCGGGCGGGCTGGCGGCGATGCCTCGGTCGAGACGGGGCTGGAACTCGGCGACGGGGGCGGCGCAGGTCCCGGAGAGATCACCGGACCGGGCGGTCCCGATGATGTCGCATTGCCGGGCCGCGCCGGGGTCGATCTCGGCGCCATCGGCAATGACAATCTCTTCGTGGTCAACCAGGACCCGTCCTCGGATTACCTGGTCGAGAGCCGCTACGAGTTCATCGACCAGGACAGCTTCCTCTCCTCGAATTATTTCCTCGACTCCCTTGGCTTCGATCCCGAGGGCACGCAGCGCCGGCTCGGCGATGCCATGGTCGAGACCTGGCTCATTCGCGACCAGATATTCGAACTGACCGGGCGCAACCTGCTCACCGGCCAAGGCTCGGAATATGAGCAGCTCCGCGCCATGTATGACAATGCCGCCGCGCAGGCGGAAGCCCTCGGGCTGGTGCCGGGCGTAAGCCTGACGGCAGATCAGGTGGCGGCGCTCACCTCGGACATCGTCTGGCTCGAGGAGCGCGTGGTTTCCGGCCAGCGCGTGCTGGTCCCGCAAGTCTATCTGACCGAGGAGACGATCCGTGAGAATACCCATGGGGGCGCGCAGATTGTCGGGGATGCGGGTATCAACCTGAATACCGGCGGGCTGGTCAACGTCGGCGGTGCCATCGGCTCGACCGGGGGCCAGACCGTGATCGCCTCTACAGGTGATATCCGCAATGATGCCGGTCTGATCTTTGGCGGTGGGAACGGCGCGGCCGATCCCGAGACCGGTCTGGCCCTGCCCTCGGTCGTGCTCTCGGCCGACGGGGATTATCTCAGCACCTCCGGTCTGGTGACCGGCGATGATATCGTCATTTCGGCCCGCGATATCCTGATCGAGACCGGCGCGACCCGTCTGGAAACGGCGGCGGGATTCGCCGATATTGCGGGACCCGCTGCAGGCATCCGCGCCAAGGGCGATATCGGTCTCAATGCGATCCGCGACATCTCGCTGGCAGGCGTGGAACTTGCCGCTGGCCGGGATGTCACCGCCATCGCTGGCGGTGATCTGAGCCTCGGCACGGTCCGGCTCGATGCCGAACTCGGCGATACCGAGGGTGACAATTACGATTACCTGCGCACCACCCGCCACCTGACCACTGACATCACGGCGGGCGGGGATATTTCGCTGATCTCGACCGGGGCCGCGCCGGGTGCCGATGGGCTGGCCCATGTCACGCTCGCCGGCTCTGATCTGAAAGCAGGCGGAACCATCGGCATCGCGGCAGCAAAGGGCGATGTGGAACTTCTCTCGGTGGCCGATGAGTTCTATTCCGACCGGGCCAGGAGCAGTTCATCCGCTTTCGGCCTGAATGCTAAGAGCAGCCGCGACCGGGTTTATGATCTGTCGCAGAATACCGTCTCGCTTGCCGGCAATGAGATCGACATCTCGGCCGAGCGCGATGTCATCGCCGAAGGCACCGGCTTCACCGCGGGAGGTCGGTCCGGCCAGGATGCCGTCGACAGCGGCGACCTGCGGATCACAGCCGAGACCGGCAATATCGATTTCGGGGCGGTTGAAAGCATCCATGCCGAGAAACACGAGGAATCCTCGAAGATCCTTGGCGGGCTGTTCTCATCCAGCAGCACGACGGAAGATGTCCTTTCCGATATGGAAGGTGTCACTGTCACCACCACGGGCGATCTCGATCTTTCGGCGGTGGACGGTTCGGTCCTGCTGCAAGGCGGGGATTTGCAGATCGGTGGCGATCTGATCACCAGGACCGATCAGGTCTATCTGCAAGGGATCATCGATACCGAATACAGTTTCGCGCATAGTAACGACAACAACGGCTTCGTCATCACCGACCGCACCGAGGTCTCGCTTGCCGAGACTGCCGATGCGCCCCGGATCACCACCGGGGGCCGCAACGGCTTGCTGGACCCGATTGGGCCGGCCATCCATCTGGGCGGGCGCGGTGACGAGACCTCCGGCAGTGACCAACTGACCCGGGGCGGACTCATCGAGGCGCTTGGTCCGCAGGGCATCCTGCCGATGGTGGGTGGGGAGACAGGCGATGGAACGGGCGATGGCGGCGCGGGTGGCGAACACTGGACCGCCAGCCTCAAGGATCAATATGGCGATGATGCCGAACTGACCCTGACCGCCCTGACCGATGTCACCGGGCCGGGAACGGGATATCTGCGGGAGCTGGGAGCCGATACCTCAGGCCGCGTCACCTATGGCGATGAGGTCGAACTCCTCGATGTGCAGTATGAGGAGGTCACCCGCCAGGCAGGCGTCCTTACCAAGGCGCTCATTGCCGTCGCTACCTATGGCCAGGGCGCATGGGCCACATTTGCGACCAATACCGCTGTCGATGGGGTCATCTCGGGTGAACTCGATCTCGAGAATATCGTCAAGGATGCGGCGTTTACCGCGGTCACCGCTGGTTTCAACCTTGGTGAAGGGGCGCAGTTCGGTGGCCTCGACAGTGCCATCGATCGGTTGAAACTGTCCGATGCCGGGCTGTTCAATACCGGCACGCTCAGTCAGGAATGGCTGGTGACCGGATTGGCCGATGGGGCCGTGCAAACCGCGCTCTATGGTGGCGAGTTCACCGATCATGTCCTCGGCAGCCTTGGCGACCGGGCGATCAACGATCTTCTCGCGCTGAGTCAGGGCAAGGTGGGCGATCTCAAATCCGGCGAAGGCTCGCTGGACGGCGCCCTGATGCACGGCCTCGCCGGCTGTGCGGCGGCCGTTGCGGGGGATCAGGATTGTGCCGCCGGGTTCGTGGCTGCCGCAGGGGCGGAACTCGCCACCGGCGCGCTGGACCGGCAGAATGGTGGAGATATGCTCGCCACCAGCGAGGCGATGAAGCATTACGTCAATCCGATCCTCGCCGCGCTCACCTCCGGCGGAGATGTCGGCCAATACAGCACCAATCTCGGTGTCCAGAGCAGCCAGCTGGCGAATAATTATCTGAGCCACGCGGAAAACACCCGCCGTATCAATGCAGAACAAGCACTGAAAGCCTGCAACGATAGCAGCAACTGCTCGGCAGAACAGGTTGCCGAACTTACGGAAACCGTTGCTTATTGGGATCAGGTGGATGCCGAACGCGATGCCGCTCTGACAGGGGCCTGCACGGCTGATCGCAATGGCTCGGACTGCCGCGATCTTGTGCGCGATGCACTGATCGCGCAGGACCGTCTGCCGGGCGACTTCATTCTCAATGCTGGCAATGGTTATGCCGAAGCTCCCATACGCTACGGCGAATACGGGGCGGAGAACAGCGGCGACCCGAGGCTTGACGCGGTGGCCGCGCGCGAGCGTGCGCATATTGTGGAATATAACTCGACAGAGAACGTGCTGGCGCCCTATGAGGACATCGCGCGAAGCATCGCCCGCGATCAGGGGCTGGCCCTGATCATCGGCGGCGGCATGACACTCGCTGTTCCCGGAGGTGGGGGAGGTAAGCCTGCGGGGGGGGGGACGGTTGCGGCA
>NZ_JAUUTZ010000028.1 GCF_030678915.1 Paracoccus wurundjeri
CCCCCCCCCCCCCCCCCCCCCCCCCCCCCCCCCCCCCCCCCCCCCCCCCCCCCCCCCCCCCCCCCCCCCCCCCCCCCCCCCCCCCCCCCCCCCCCCCCGTCGCGGGACGCAGTAACCGGCGTTCCCGATTCAGTGCGACATTCCGATTGCCGATGCCTGCTCAGAACCGGGTTACCGCAGCCACGCCGTGCAGCGCCCATCCGGGCTATCAGACCAGAACGGCATCAACATTCTGCGTTGGTCATTTCTTCCTTGCGGGTCGGTTCTCCGGCCGGACCCACATGCTGCATCAGCCATGCCGCTATCCGCAGTAGGCGGGCATCATCCCCCAGCCGCCCGACAATCTGCAACCCCATGGGCAGACCGTCCCGGGTCAGGAACAGAGGTAGGGTCACGACCGGGGTTCCGCAAAGCGTCCAGATACCATTGAATGCGGAATCGCCGGTACTTCCCAGACCTTCCGGTGCAGGGCCGGGGCTGGCCGCGCAAAGGATCGCGTCGCAACGGTCGAATATCCGGTCCAGCCCGGCATTCAAATCCTCGCGCCAATCCAGGGCCGCCATGTAATCACCGGCGAGGATTGCCTTTCCGGCATCTATCGCCTCGGTCAGTTTCAATGACATGAGATGACGTCCGCGCCGTTCATAACCCGCGAAATATTTCGCCATCTCGACCTGATTTATCTGCGTCCTCATCTGCTGCGCCTGGGAAAATATCGCGGGAAGTTCAATCCTTTCCACCATATCGCCAAGAAACCCTGCCAACTCGTCCAATGCCGCGCGCATGCGGGGATCCGTTGCAGGCGGCGCCGGCAGATCAACCAAGGCCAGTCGCGGTGTCCCGGGCAGAGCCGAGAGCGCCTCCTGATACAGTCGCGGCGCAGGCATTTGGGTGGTCGCCGGATCGGCGGGATCATGGCCCGCCATCGCCTCGGCCAGAAGCGCGGCACCGGGGACCGAGCGGGCAAAGACCCCGATCGTATCCAGAAAGGGCGATTGCTGAAGCACGCCCGAACGTCCGATCATGCCGAAACTGGGCTTATAGCCGACCACTCCGCAGAATGACGCGGGACGAATGACGGATCCACCAGTCTGCGTACCGACGGCCAGCGGCACCATCCCCGCCGCAACCGCCACGGCAGAGCCCGCCGACGACCCGCCAGGCGTCCGCGAAACATCATGCGGATTCCGCGATTTCGACGGCTCCATAAAGGCCAGTTCGGTGGTCACGGTCTTTCCCATGATAACCGCGCCCGCCGCACGCAAACGCGCGACCAGCCCCGAATCTTCGGATGGAACACGACCTTTGTCGATCGCGGTGCCGTTCTCGGTCGGCATCCGGCCCGTGTCGATGACATCCTTGATTCCGACCGGCAGCCCATGCAGCGCGCCAAGGACGGCGCCGGATTTGCGCCGCTCATCCAGGACGCGCGCCTGTTCAAGCGCATCGCTGCCATCCAGCCACGCCCATGCCTGCAACTGCGGCTCGGTTTTCTCGATGCGGTTCAGGCATGCAGTCGTCAATTCAACCGCCGAAATTCCGCCTTGCGCAAGGCGCTCACGCAGATCGGTGACGTCGGCTTGGGTCAGGTCAGCTGCCATAGGATACTCTTGGTTGATAATGGGCGATATCGGGGACGATATATGTCAGCGGCACGGCGATAAAGACCGTCAGAAGAAAAGGCGTAATCAAGGGTGACGATACTCAATCATATTTCATCCCGCCATCCAGCCGAGCCACCTTTCCCTCAGCCATGCAAAAATCGACAAAGGCCCGCACTGCGGCGATACGCGGCCCGGATCGATTCCACAGTACGCCCGTCTGACGCACTTCTCCCGCTGGAAGCAATTTTTTCTGCAAAGGCAATCCTTCCGGCCAGGGCGGTGCCCAGTCGGGAACGATAGAAACCCCCAGCCCCCGGCTTACCAGTGCAGCAATCGCATCCAGTGCGTCGAGTTCCAGCCATTCCCGCACATTCAGATCATGCCGACGCAGATAGCGATCGACGATCTGTCCTCCCCACTGGTTGCGATCGTATCGGATGAAGGGCTGCCCCGCGATCAGCCCATGCGGATCACCAAGATCCAGCCCCTCGGATGCGATCAGCATCAGCGGCTCGTGCCGCAAGGTCTGCCAGCCCATTGATTTCGGCACCGGGAAATGCGGGCGCACGATGATCGCCGCGTCCAGTTCCCCCGCTTGCACGCCCTGATAAAGCCTTGCCGAAGAATCCGGGCGCAGGAAATATTCGATCCGAGGATGGCACAGGCGCAGTCCAGCCAGAATTTCCGGCAGAATCCCGGTCATCGACGTTGCGGTCGCGCCCAGTCTCAACCGTCCCGCCGGTTCATCATTGGCGGCGCTGGCGCGCAGGTCGCGGGCGGCTTCGATCAGTTGGCGGGCGGCTTCAAGCATCGCCAGACCCGATGCCGTCGGCCGCACCGTCCGGCCCGCGCGGGCAACCAGAGCATGATCCAGATCCTGCTCAAGCGTGCGCAACCGCTGCGCCACCGCGGCAGGTGTAAGATTCAGCCGCCGCGCCGCCTCGGCGATCGAGCCGCAATCGGCGACGGCAACGAAGCTTTCAAGAAAGCGGATGTCCATAAGATATGTTTTCTATTTTTTGAAAGCATAAAAAGCAATATTAACCTGCTTTATATTCTGCTCTAATTTGCCCGCGAATCGAGGTCCCAGACCCATCGCCAGCCTTTCGAAGATAAGGAAACATCATGTCCATCGACGCCAAATTCCGCAAGCTTGGCACCGACAACGCCCCAGGACAGGAGACCCGCCAGAATGCTGCGGGCACCGAAGCGCTGCTGCGCGGCGATCCGCTGGAAGGCCGCAAGGTGGATTTCTCGCATGGCGATGTGGATGCACATGAACCCACGCCCGGCGCATTCGAGCTTTTCTCGGCCGGGGTTTCGACGGGCGGGGCACAGGCCTATACCGAATATCGCGGCGATCTGGGCATCCGGGAAGAGCTTGCGCCGCGCATTGCCGGTTTCACCGGCGCTCCGGTCGATGCAAAGGACGGGCTGATCATTACGCCGGGCACACAGGGCGCGCTGTTTCTTGCCATCGCCGCGACGGTGGGTCGCGGCGACAAGGTGGCCATCGTCCAGCCCGATTATTTCGCCAACCGCAAGCTGGTGGAATTCTTCGAAGGCGAAATGCTTCCCGTGCAGATGGATTACGTCAATGCGGATGATCGCAGCGCCGGACTTGACCTGGACGGGTTGGAGGCCGCTTTTCGCGCCGGGGCGAAAACCTTCCTTTTTTCCAATCCGAACAATCCGGCGGGCGTGGTTTATTCCGCCGACGAGATCCGCCAGATCGCGGCTTTGGCCGGGCAATATGGCGTGACGGTGATTGCCGACCAGCTATATTCCCGTCTGCGCTACAGCGGCGCGACCTATACACATCTGCGGGCGGCGGATATCGATCCCGAAAATGTGGTGACAATCATGGGACCCTCGAAAACCGAGTCACTCTCGGGTTACCGGCTGGGCGTGGCCTTTGGGTCAAAGACAATGATCGCACGAATGGAAAAGCTTCAGGCAATCGTCAGCCTGCGCGCACCCGGTTATAGTCAGGCGGTCCTGCGCGGCTGGTTCGCGGAACCCGATGGCTGGATGGACGAGCGCATCCGCCGCCATCAGGAGATCCGCGATCATCTGCTGTCTGCATTACGCGCTGTCGATGGCGTCTTTGCCCGCACACCGCAGGCGGGAAGCTATCTTTTCCCCAGCCTTCCCGATCTGGCCGTGAGCTATGCCGATTTCGTCAAGATCCTGCGGCTTCAGGCGAATGTGATCGTCACCCCCGGCACCGAATTCAGCCCGCATACCGCAAGCAGCGTAAGACTGAATTTCTCGCAGGATCACGATGCCGCATTGGCAGCAGTGGAACGTATGGCCGCATTGACCGAAAGATATCGCGCATGAATTCCGAACTTCCGATTCCACAGGGAAATTACGTTCCGGCAAAACGTCATGGCAGTCTTATCGTGACCTCTGGCATGACTCCGCGTCGCGAGGGTGTTCTGATCCTGACCGGCAATGTCAGTTCCGCCGCCCCGCTCGATGATTATCGAGAAGCTGTCGAACTGGCCTGCGGCAACGCACTGAACGCCGCGAATGCGCAGCTTCGAAAGGGTGAACGGATCGCCGCGATTCTTAGCCTTTCGGTCTTTATCACCGCCGATCCGGATTTTACCGCACATTCGAAACTGGCCGATTTCGCCTCGGATTATCTTCGCGACAGACTCGGCCCCCAGGGCGTAGGCGCGCGCGCCGCCGTTGGGGTCGCCACCCTACCCGGCAATGCGCCGGTCGAGATCCAGTTGATCGCCACGGTTTGACGCGGCGCGTCCTGACAAGGCCGATCCGCGCCATGCCTTCGCCGGGATCTGGCTAAGCCGCCCGCGCCTGCCGACAACTTAATGCTGGCGTTTCTTCGCCTTCTCGGCTAGGGCAGCGGCGCAAACCCGGAAGGCAGCCTTATGGATATCCGCAATATCGCCATCATCGCCCATGTTGACCACGGCAAGACGACGCTGGTCGATCAACTCTTGAAACAGTCGGGCTCGTTCCGGGAAAATCAGGCCGTGGCCGAACGCGCCATGGACAGCAACGATATCGAACGCGAACGGGGCATCACCATCCTTGCCAAGGCGACCTCGGTCGAATGGAAAGGGACGCGGATCAATATCGTCGACACGCCGGGGCACGCCGATTTTGGCGGCGAGGTCGAGCGTATCCTGTCGATGGTCGACGGTGTCTGTCTGCTGGTGGATGCCGCCGAAGGACCGATGCCGCAAACGAAATTCGTGACCTCCAAGGCATTGGCGCTTGGGCTGCGCCCCATCGTGGTGCTGAACAAGGTCGACAAACCGGCGGCCGAGCCAGACGATGCCCTGAACGACGTGTTTGACCTGTTCGCCAATCTGGGCGCCAGCGACGAACAGCTTGATTTCCCGCATCTCTACGCCTCGGGTATCGGGGGATGGGCGGATGAAACGCTTGACGGGCCGCGCAAGGACATGACCGCCCTGTTCGATATGATTCTGCGGCATGTCGAACCGCCAAAGCAGATCGAACGGGCTGACGAGCCATTTCAGATGCTGGCTACGACGCTGGGCGCGGATGCCTTTCTGGGCCGCCAGCTGACGGGGCGCGTCGAAGCGGGCCGCGCCAAAGCGGGCGACACGCTGAAGGCGCTCAGCCGCGACGGCGAACGGATCGAGCAGTTCCGCATCTCGAAGATCATGGCCTTCCGCGGCCTGACCCCGCAGCCTATCGACGAGGCCGTGGCCGGTGACATCATCACGCTTGCGGGCATGTCGAAGGCAACCGTGGCCGATACGCTTTGTGCGCCCGAGATCACCACCGCCCTGCCCGCGCAACCCATCGACCCTCCCACGATCAGCGTGACCTTCGGCATCAATGACAGCCCGCTTGCGGGCCGCGACGGCAAGAAGGTGCAGTCACGCGTGATCCGTGAACGGCTGATGAAGGAAGCCGAATCCAACGTTGCCATCAAGGTTGAAGATACTCCGGGAGGCGAGGCTTTCGTGGTTTCGGGCCGGGGCGAATTGCAGATGGGCGTTCTGATCGAGAACATGCGCCGCGAAGGCTATGAACTTTCGATCAGCCGTCCGCGCGTGATCTTTCGCGAAGAGGACGGCGCGAGGCTGGAACCCGTCGAAGAAGTCATCATCGATGTGGATGACGATTATACCGGCGCGGTCATCGAGAAACTGACCGGCGACCGCAAGGGTGACATGGTCGACATGCATCCGGCGGGTCACGGCAAGACCCGGATCGTCGCTCATGTACCGTCGCGGGGACTGATCGGCTATCATGGTGAATTCATGACCGATACGCGCGGCAATGGCGTCCTGAACCGGATTTTCCACGGCTGGGCTCCCTATAAGGGAACGATCCAGGGGCGGCGGCAGGGCGTGCTGATCTCGATGGAGGACGGGGTGTCCGTCGCCTATGCGCTGTGGAATCTGGAAGAGCGCGGCAAACTGTTCATCGGTGCGCAGGAACAGGTCTATCAGGGTATGATCATCGGCGAGCATTCGCGCGACAACGATCTGGAAGTAAACCCGCTCAAGGGCAAGAAACTGACCAACGTCCGTGCTTCCGGCACGGATGAGGCCGTGCGCCTGACTCCACCGGTCCGCCTGTCGCTGGAAGAGGCGATCGCTTATATCAACAACGATGAGTTGGTCGAGGTTACGCCCAAAAGCATTCGGCTGCGCAAACGCTATCTTGATCCGCATGAACGCAAGCGGCAGGCTCGCAGCGAAGGCTGAACGCGTCCCGGCACCTTGCCTTGGTCTGTCATGGGTTTTTCTTGTGACAGACCATATATATTGTCCCGCCGGCGGCGGCCAAATCTGATTTATTCCCCGGATTCCACCATGTTGCCGTCATGCCGGAGTGATTGGCATTAACCGACTCTTTTGTTTTAACTCTTCTTCCATTATTGCAGCAGTAGCTTGCACGTGAACGACAAGGCAGGATTTCCGTGACCGATCATATTATCAAGGATATCGCTCTGGCTGATTTCGGCCGGAAAGAACTGGATATCGCCGAAACCGAGATGCCGGGCCTCATGGCTCTGCGCGCGGAATATGGCGATGCGCAGCCGCTGAAGGGTGCCCGAATCGCGGGCAGCCTGCATATGACGGTGCAAACCGCCGTGCTGATCGAGACACTGACAGCTCTTGGCGCAGAGGTTCGCTGGGCGTCTTGCAATATCTATTCGACGCAGGACCATGCCGCCGCCGCAATCGCCGCATCAGGCGTGCCAGTCTTCGCCATCAAGGGCGAAACGCTGGAAGAATACTGGTCCTATACCGACCGTATCTTCCAGTTCGGCGAAGGTACGGCGAACATGATCCTTGACGATGGCGGCGACGCGACCCTCTACGTTCTTCTGGGCGCACGGGTGGAGGCCGGTGAAACCGACCTGATCGCCACCCCCACCAGCGAAGAGGAAGAGGCGCTTTTTGCCCAGATCCGCAAACGTCTGACGGAAAGCCCTGGCTGGTTCACCACACAGCGCGACGCGCTTCGCGGCGTGTCTGAGGAAACCACGACCGGCGTGCATCGCCTGTACGATCTGCACAAGAAGGGCCTTCTGCCCTTCCCCGCGATCAATGTGAATGACAGCGTCACCAAATCGAAATTCGACAATAAATATGGCTGCAAGGAATCGCTGGTAGACGGCATCCGGCGCGCCACCGATGTGATGATGGCGGGCAAGGTCGCCGTGGTCTGCGGCTATGGCGATGTCGGCAAAGGCTCGGCCGCGTCGCTGGCAGGCGCCGGTGCGCGGGTGAAGGTGACGGAGGTCGACCCGATCTGTGCGCTACAGGCCGCCATGGACGGGTTCGAGGTGGTGACGCTGGAAGACGTCGTCGCCTCGGCCGATATCTTCATCACCACCACCGGCAACCGCGATGTGATCCGGCTGGAACATATGCGCGAGATGAAGGATATGGCCATCGTCGGCAATATCGGCCATTTCGACAACGAAATTCAGGTCGCCGCCCTCAAGAACCACAAATGGACCAATATCAAGGATCAGGTAGACATGATTCAGATGCCTTCGGGCAGCCGGATCATCCTGTTGTCGCAAGGCCGCCTTCTGAACCTTGGTAATGCAACCGGGCATCCCTCTTTCGTGATGTCCGCCAGCTTTACCAATCAAGTGCTGGCGCAGATCGAACTTTGGACCAAGGGCGACGAATATCAGCCCGGCGTCTATATCCTGCCCAAGCATCTGGACGAAAAGGTCGCCCGGCTGCATCTGGACAAGATCGGGGTAAAGCTGACACAGCTTTCTCCTGAACAGGCCGCCTATATCGGCGTCACTCCCGAAGGTCCCTTCAAATCAGATCATTACCGGTATTGAGACATGAGCGAATATTCCCTGTTTACCTCGGAATCCGTCTCCGAGGGGCATCCCGACAAGATCGCAGACCAGATCAGCGACGCCATCCTTGACGCGATCATGGCCGAAGACCCGCGCGCCCGCGTTGCGTGCGAGACGATGGTCAAAACCGGCGTCGCGATCATTTCCGGCGAAATTTCGACCAATGCCTGGGTCGATCTTGAATCCATCGTGCGCGATGTGATCTGCGATATCGGCTATACATCATCGGAAGTCGGCTTTGACGGCGCCACCTGCTCGGTCATCAATATCATCGGTAAGCAATCGCCCGAAATCAATCAGGGCGTGGACCGTGAAAGCCTTGAGCAGCAAGGCGCAGGCGATCAGGGGCTGATGTTCGGCTATGCCTCGGACGAGACTGATGTTCTCATGCCCGCGCCGATCACCTACGCACACCGTCTGGTCGAGCGTCAGTCAAAGGTTCGGCGCGAAGGCACCCTGCCCTGGCTGCGCCCAGACGCAAAATCGCAACTGACCCTGCGCTACGGCGCGGATGGCCGTCCCGAAGCGATCGACGCGGTTGTGTTGTCGACCCAGCACAATCCCGACATCACGCTGACCGATCTGCGCGAAGCAGTGATCGAAGAGATTATCAAGCCCGTTCTGCCCGCGGAATGGCTGTCGGATCAGACGAAATATTTCATCAATCCGACCGGCAAGTTTGTGATCGGCGGGCCGGTAGGCGATTGCGGCCTGACTGGGCGCAAGATCATCGTTGACAGCTATGGCGGCATGGCCAGACATGGCGGCGGCGCCTTCTCGGGCAAGGATCCATCCAAGGTGGACCGCTCGGCGGCATATGCGGGCCGCTGGGTCGCCAAGAACATCGTAGCCGCCGGATTGGCCAGCCGCTGCGAGCTTCAGGTTTCCTATGCGATCGGCGAGGCGCAACCGACCTCGATCTCGCTGAACACCTTTGGAACGGAAACCGTCGCGCATGACAAGATCGTCGCCGCGGTGCGCGAGGTCTTCGACCTGCGCCCATTCGCCATCATCCGCGACCTTGATCTTCTGCATCCGATCTACCGTCCTACGGCAAGCTATGGCCATTTCGGGCGCGACGCCTATCTCCTGAACGGCGCGACCGCCTTCAGCTGGGAGCAGACGGACCGGGCAGAAGCCTTGAAAGCCGCCCTGACCTGATACGGTCCGGGCATCGGCCGATCACAGACCCGTGCAGCGGTTGTCGCGGCCCTCGCGATGTCTTATCTGCTGTTCCAAGCTGCCCGGAGGCATTCATGTCGCTGAACCCGATTCGTCCATGGCGAAATATCGAAAGGCGGAAATCCCGTCAGATCATGGTAGGCAACGTGCCGGTGGGTGGCGATGCGCCGATCAGCGTTCAAACCATGACCAATACCGATGGCCACGACGTCAAGGCGACGCTGGAACAGGTCATCCGCGCGGCCGATGCCGGTGCGGATATCGTGCGCATTTCCGCCCCCGATCAGGAAACCACCCGCGCATTGAGGGAAATCTGCCGCGAAAGCCCCGTGCCGATCGTCGCGGATATCCATTTCCACTACAAGCGCGCCATCGAGGCCGCAGAAGCAGGCGTGGCCTGCCTGCGGATCAACCCCGGCAATATCGGCAGCGCCGAGCGTGTGCGTGAGGTCATTCAGGCGGCCCGTGACCATGGCTGCTCGATGCGGATCGGGGTGAATGCCGGTTCGCTTGAACGGCATCTGCTTGAGAAATACGGCGAGCCTTGCCCCGACGCGATGGTGGAATCAGGGCTGGATCACATCAAGATCCTTCAAGACAACGATTTTCACGAGTTCAAGATCAGCGTGAAGGCAAGCGACGTCTTCCTTGCCGCCGCCGCTTATCAGCAATTGTCCGAGGCAACGGATGCGCCGATTCATCTGGGCATCACCGAAGCGGGCGGCTTTGTGGGCGGCACGGTGAAATCGGCCGTCGGGCTGGGCAATCTGCTTTGGATGGGCATCGGCGATACGATCCGCGTCAGCCTGTCTGCCGATCCTGTGGAAGAGGTCAAGGTCGGCTATGAAATCCTCAAATCGCTGGGCCTGCGGACAAGGGGCGTTCAGATCATCTCGTGCCCCTCTTGCGCGCGACAGGGTTTCGACGTGATCAAGACCGTCGAGAAACTGGAAAAGCGGCTTGAGCATATCAAGACGCCGATGAGTCTTTCAATCATCGGCTGCGTGGTGAACGGCCCGGGCGAAGCCCTGATGACCGATATCGGCTTCACTGGCGGCGGCGCGGGCAGCGGCATGGTCTATATGGCCGGCAAGCAAAGTCACAAGATGACCAATGACCAGATGATCGATCATATCGTGCAACTGGTCGAGGAACGCGCCGCGAAGATCGCGGAAATAGCGGAAGAAACCGTGTGAGCAAGGGAACTGCGGATTCCTGCCACTATCACCGCGACAGACGAAACAGCCCCAAGGCTACATTCTTGCCGTCAAAACCCGCATCTCGTGACGCAGAGCGGGAAGCAGCAACGATTCTGCACTGACTTTGAGTTGGTCAAGTTCGACTCGCGGCCTGTCTTCCTCATCTCAGACCAAGAAACGAGAGGATGAACAGAACGACGACCACAAGGCCGACAAGATAAATGATGTTATTCATAATCCGCCCCTCCTAAAGCGACGTAGAGGCGATTACCGGAACTGACGACGACTGCGTCAGATGCTGCCTCCCTATCTCAACATGGAAAGTTGTATTTGGGTTCCATGTTTCCACCGCCAGCAGGCTTCGCCGCTTACACGCGACCATCGAAAAAGTCGCACCAGCAGGGAATTGCCGCAAACGGTAAACTTAAAAAATTGTTTTTTATGGAAAAATTTGGAGCGGGCGATGAGATTCGAACTCACGACATCAACCTTGGCAAGGTTGCGCTCTACCCCTGAGCTACGCCCGCATCCTGTCCCGAGGCCGTATCACCTTCGGTGAGGGGTGATTTATTGGACTGCGCCGAAGGGTGCAAGGGGGAAATGCGCTAATTCAGCAGATTTTTTCTTCGCTCACGGGTTATCGGACTCATTCCGCCGCCCGGATCCGCGCAGGCTTCAGCATGGGCGCCAGGTAATGCCCAGTATGGCTGACATCCACTGTGGCGACATCCTCCGGCGTGCCGGTCGCGACGATCCTGCCGCCGCCGTCACCGCCTTCGGGACCGATATCGATGATCCAGTCAGCGGTCTTGATCACATCAAGATTATGCTCGATCACCACCACCGTATTGCCCTGATCGACAAGCGAATGCAGCACTTCCAGCAGCTTGCGGACATCTTCGAAATGCAACCCCGTCGTCGGCTCATCAAGGATATACAGGGTACGCCCGGTCGAACGGCGAGACAGTTCCTTGGACAGCTTGACCCGCTGCGCTTCACCGCCCGAAAGCGTGGTCGCCTGCTGCCCGACCTTGATATAACCAAGCCCGACCTGCATCAACGCATCCATCTTTTCGCGAATAGAGGGAACGGCTGCAAAGAATTGCTGCGCATCCTCGACCGTCATATCAAGAACATCGGCTATACTCTTGCCCTTGAACTTTATTTCCAAGGTCTCTCGGTTGTAGCGCGCACCCTTGCAGGTCTCGCATTCGACATAGACATCGGGCAGGAAATGCATCTCGATCTTGATCACCCCGTCGCCCTGACAGGCTTCACAGCGCCCGCCCTTGACGTTGAAGCTGAAACGGCCGGGCTTATAGCCACGCGCCTTCGATTCAGGCAAACCGGCAAACCAGTCGCGGATCGGAGTGAACGCGCCGGTATAGGTGGCCGGATTCGAGCGCGGCGTGCGCCCGATGGGACGCTGATCGATATCGATAACCTTGTCCAGATGCTCCAACCCCTTGATGGTCTCGCATGGCGCCGGGGTCTGACGCGCACCATTCAGCCGCAGCGATGCGGTCTTGAACAATGTCTCGATGGTCAGGGTCGATTTACCGCCGCCCGATACACCGGTGACGCAGATGAACTTGGCAAGCGGAAACTCGGCATCGACATGTTTCAGATTATTGCCGGTGGCCCCCACGACCGTCACCGATTTTCCGTTTCCCTGCCGCCTCTCGGCGGGCACGGCGATTTCGCGTTCGCCCGACAGATACTGACCGGTCAGGCTTTTCGAGTCGGCGGCAATCTGATCGGGTGTGCCGTGGCTGACCACTGTGCCGCCATGAACCCCAGCGCCCGGCCCCATGTCAAAGACATAATCGGCATGGCGAATCGCATCCTCGTCATGCTCGACCACCAGCACCGAATTGCCCTGATCACGCAGGTTCATCAACGTTTGCAGCAGCCGGTCGTTATCGCGCTGATGCAACCCGATCGAGGGCTCGTCCAGAACATAAAGCACGCCGGTCAGCCCGCTGCCAATCTGACTGGCCAGTCTGATCCGCTGGCTTTCGCCGCCCGAAAGCGTTCCCGCAGCGCGGGAAAGCGTCAGATAATCCAGCCCGACATTCACAAGGAAACCAAGCCGCTCACGGATTTCCTTAAGAATCGCCGCAGCGATTTCGTTCTTTTGCTTGCCAAGATGTTTCGGCGCATCCTCGACCCAGGCAAGCGCCTCCCTGATCGAAAGCTCGACGACCTGACCGACATGGTTGCCGGCGATCTTCACCGCCAGGGCCTCAGGTCTCAGGCGATAGCCGCTGCAGGCGCCGCAGGGACGGTTGTTCTGATAACGCTCGAACTCGTCGCGGACCCATTGCGAATCCGATTCGCGCAGGCGCCGCTGCATATTCGGGATGACACCTTCGAAAGCGCGCGTGACCTCATATACCCGGCCCGCATCGTCGAAGCGGAATTTGATCTGTTCTTCGCCCGAACCGTAAAGGAACAGGTTCTGAACGTTTTCCGGCAGATCCTTCCACGCGGTTTTCTTGTCGAAACCGTAATGCTTGGCAAGCGCATTGATCGTCTGGGTCAGATATGCGGATTTCGACTTGGACCACGGCGCAATCGCCCCTTTCCCCACCGACAGCGCAGTATCGGGAATCACCAGCCTTTCGTCAAAGAACAGTTCGACCCCCAAGCCGTCACAGACCGGACAGGCACCGAAAGGCGCGTTGAAGCTGAACAGGCGCGGCTCGATTTCCGGAATGGTGAAACCGCTGACGGGGCATGCGAAATTTTCGCTGAAGGTGATGCGTTCCGGTTCACCGTCAGCCGGGGCGGTTTCCAGTACGGCGATCCCATCCGCCAGATCAAGCGCGGTCCGCAGACTATCGGCCAGCCGCGTCTCAAGCCCTTCGCGCACGACCAGCCGGTCGACAACCACGTCGATATCGTGGCGGAATTTCTTATCCAGAACCGGAGGCTCATCCAGTTCATAAAACTCTCCGTTCACCTTGACCCGCTGAAAGCCCTGTTTGCGAAGTTCGATGAACTCTTTCTTGTACTCGCCCTTCCGGTCGCGCACGATCGGGGCCAGAAGATAGGCGCGCATGCCCTCTTCCATAGCCATGATCCGGTCAACCATGTCCTGCACCTGCTGCGCCTCGATGGGCAGGCCGGTGGCGGGGCTATAGGGTGTGCCCGCGCGGGCGAACAGCAAGCGCAGATAATCGTAAATCTCGGTCACCGTGCCAACGGTCGAGCGCGGGTTTTTCGAGGTGGTTTTCTGTTCGATCGAGATCGCCGGAGACAGGCCGCTGATATGGTCCATATCCGGCTTGCCCATCATATCAAGGAACTGCCGCGCATAGGCCGACAGGCTTTCGACATAGCGTCGCTGCCCCTCGGCATAGATCGTGTCGAAGGCAAGGCTGGATTTTCCACTACCCGACAACCCGGTGATCACCACCAGCTTGTCGCGCGGAATATCCATATCCACGTTCTTCAGATTATGTTCGCGCGCGCCGCGAACCTCGATGAACTTCTGTTCCATAGGCGTGCCTCGAACGATCCGACGCCAGACATAATATCAGCGGCTGAAAAAGCAACCGGAACATGTGAACATAAAGTGAACGAAACTGCAAGCCGTCATATATCTGCCATAAACCCCGGATGGGGATCGGGCGGGGATCGGCCCGCCATCCGGTCAGGCCGATTTCTCGGCGATATCGGCACCCAATCCCCGCATCAGAGGAATGAAATCGGGGAAAGAGGTCATGATCGGGCTGCCGTCATCAATCGCAACGGGCGAGTCGGTTCCCAACCCAAGCACAAGAAACGACATCGCGATCCGGTGATCCAGATGTGTCACCGCCAGGCCACCGCCCGGCACCGCGGCCATGCCGTGAACCGTCATGGTGTCCCGGGTCTCTTCGACCCGGACACCATTCGCCCTTAACCCCTGCGCCATGGCGTCGATGCGGTCACTTTCCTTCACCCGCAATTCGGCTACACCATTCATCACCGTCTTTCCCTTGGCAAAAGCGGCGATCACGGAAAGGATCGGGAATTCATCGATCATGCTGGCCGCGCGTTCGGGCGGAACGCTGACCCCAGTCAGCGGCCCATGTTTCACATGCATATCCGCGACCGGCTCACCGCCTTCTTCACGTTCATTTTCAAAGCGAATATCCGCACCCATTTCAAGCAAGGTGACATAAAGCCCGTCACGTGTCGGATTCCGGGAAACGCCCGGAACCCGGATCTCGGAGCCGGGAACGATCAGGGCGGCGGCCACGGGGAAAGCCGCGCTGGACGGATCACGCGGCACGGCAACCGGCTGGGCACGCAGTTCCGGCCGCCCCTTCAACGTGATCACATGGCCCTCTTCGGTGGATTCGCTGTGAATCTCGGCCCCGAAACCGGCCAGCATCCGCTCGGAATGATCGCGGGTCGGCTCGGATTCGATCACCACCGTTTCGCCCGGTGCATTCAACCCGGCAAGCAGGATCGCTGATTTGATCTGTGCGCTTGCGATCGGGGTTCGATAGCGCAGGGGAAGCGGGTCCGCAGCACCCTGTATCGTGATCGGCAAACGCCCGCCTTCCCGGGCTGTGATCTGTGCCCCGAACTCCGACAGCGGATCGGTGACACGCGCCATCGGGCGGCGCGACAGACTGGCGTCGCCGGTAAAGGTCGCGGTGATCGGCGTGGTCGCCATCGCCCCCATGATCAGCCGCACGCCGGTTCCCGAGTTGCCGCAATCCAGAATCGCCGCAGGCTCGGAAAACCCACCGACGCCGACGCCGTGGACTGTCCACTCTCCCGGCCCAACCCGCTCGATCTCGGCACCGAAGGCCGCCATCGCCTTGGCAGTGTCCAGCACGTCCTGCCCTTCAAGCAGCCCGGTGATGCGGGTTTCTCCGACCGACAGGGCGCCAAGGATCAATGCGCGATGGCTGATCGACTTGTCTCCGGGCACCTGAGCCGCACCGGAAAGAGGCCCTCCGCTCCGGGAAATCATAGGTTGGGGATCGGCAGCATGTGACATCGTGGACCTCACTGTTTCGCAGGTCTTTTAGCGCCACCGGATCACGGCTGCCACCACCTTCTTGCGATCCATTCCGTTTCAGATCCCAAGACCGCGGCAATACATCCGCTCTCGCCGGATTCAGTCTCGCTGCTTATCGGCGATTGCCCGCAACACCGAGCGCGCCGCACGCAGCCCGGGGGCTTCGCCGCCTTTGCCAAGACGCTCCATCGTCAGGTCCATCGCATCCAGTTGCGCCTTGCGTGAGGTCATGTCCTCCAAAGCAGTCTGCAGCGCCAGTGCCATCGGTCCCGGCTGACAGTCGCGGCCCAGGAATTCGGGAATGCTGCGGGTTTCGCTTACCAGATTGACCAACGTCACCGTATCGGTCCGCAGCAGCAGCCCGATCAGCAACCGGCTGATCGGCGCCATGTCATATCCAATCACCATCGGAATGCGATTCGCCGCCAGTTCCAGACTGACCGTCCCCGAGGCAGCCAATGCCAGATCCGCTGCCGCAAAGGCGGCACGCTTATCCCCGCTATTCTCGACCACGATCGGCTCACTCGGCCATCTCCGGGTCATCTCGTGAACCATCTGCGAAACGCCCGGAACCGTCGGCAGCACCACGCGAATTTCCGGAACCCGATCCCGAAACCGCATCAATGCCTCGTCGAATCGTGACGCCAGCCGCCCGACTTCCGATCTGCGCGATCCGGGCAGGCACAGAACAACCGGCGCATCCGGCTTAATGTCGTGGCTTTCGCGGAACCGCGAGGCATCTTCCGGCCCCCCGATCTCCATATCCACCACCGGATGGCCTACGAAATCGCAGGTCATTCCTGCCGCTCGCATATAGGGCGGCTCGAAGGGCAACAACGCAAGCACATGGTCGATCATCGGCGCCATTCCCTTTGCCCTGCCGGGTCGCCATGCCCAGACCGAGGGTGCCACGTAATGGATCGTCCGTAGCCCGGGATTCAGTTTCCGGGCCGCGCCCGCCACGCGCAGGCAGAAATCCGGGCTGTCGATGGTAATCAAAGCGTCGGGGACCTGCTCGGCAATCGCTGCTGCGGTCTCGGCAATCCGGCGCTTGAGATGACGGTATTTCGGCAGCACCTCCCAGATACCCATCAGGCTCAACTCATCCATCGGGAACATGCTGGCCAGCCCCTGCTCCGCCATAAGCGGACCGCCTATACCAACGAAACGGCAATCCGGCACAAGCTGTTTCAGGCCCGCCATCAAAGCCGCGCCAAGTTGATCCCCCGAGGGTTCGCCCGCAATCAGAAAGAACTTCATGGCGTCCCGTCACTTGCTGCATCGCTTCATGGGTATGTCAGCAACGAGGAAGAAACCAGCCTTTCTTCATGGCGATAAATACCTATTCTCCGCGCGCCCAAAGAAACATCCCCGCCGCTTCCGCCCGCCGAACGGCTTCATCGCGTTCCAGCAGGATCACGCCACCAGCTTGCCACGCAATCCCGGCAAGCCCTGCTTCCGCCGCCTGCGTCACGCTGTCGGGACCAAGTGTCGGCAGATCCACGCGCCGGTCCTGCCCCGGTTTCGGTGCCTTGTAGAACACGCCCCGCGCACCGTTCGGATTCGGTTTCAACCCGCCATGAGCCGCCGCGAATTCCAGCATGGCCCGGGTTCCGGGCAATGTCTCTATCGCAAGGCACAAGCCCTGCGCCACCACGATCCCCTGTCCGATGTCGAATGCTCCAAGTCCCTGAAGGATGCTTGCGCCTTTGGCGGCATCGCGCCGATCCGCATCCTCCGGCTGTCCGGTCAGAACGCCCTCGGCGGGAATCAGGTCGGGAATGATCTCTTCGACACTGGCAATCGTCAGGTCATGTTCCTGGAAAACCTTCAGAACCTCGCGTAGAGCCGCATCGTCGCCCGATTGCATCGCCGTCAGGATACGCGGCACCAGCTGTGCGGTACGTGGATCGAACAGTTCGGGATCAAGCCGTGGCCGGCGGATCGCGCCCGCGAAAACCACGCGCCCGACGCCTTTTTCGACGAGATCGTCAAGAAAAGGGATCAGTCGCTCAAGCCGGAACGGTATTGCGGGAAGGTTCGGCGCGAAACCGTCAAGCGCATAAACCAGCGGATCGTCCAAAGCGGCGATGACAGCCGGAGCCAATGCTCCCTGCCCTGCGATAACTGCGGTACGGGTCATAATTTCATCGTCAGGAATGAGCGGTCGGAAGGACCGAGAATAAAGTCAAGCACATCACGCTCCATCGCACTGACATCATTGCCGGATCGCGCGCGGGCAGTATCCCGGAACGAACCCTGCCCCAATGCGCCCAGAAGATCACGAAGCGCCGCGATATCCGCACGACTTGCGCCGCGGCGTTTCAACCCGACCAGATTCAGCCCGTCCAGATGCCCACGAGGACCCTGCACCAATCCAAAGGGAATAACATCCGCTGTCACCATCGTCACCGCGCCGATCATCGCGCCCCGCCCGATGCGGACGAATTGATGAACGCCCGACAGACCGCCCACGATCACATCGTCTTCAAGCACGCAATGCCCCGCGACCGACGCATTGTTGACCAGAATGACACGATTGCCGATGCGGCAGTCATGGGCGACATGTGCGCCTGCCATGAACAGGCCCTCATCTCCGACCACCGTCACGCCGCCGCCGCCTTCGGTACCCGGATTCATGGTGACATATTCGCGGATACGATTACCCGCCCCGATCTCTAGTCGCGCTCGCTCTCCGCGGAACTTCAGATCCTGCGGAATCTCGCCGATCGAGGCGAAGGGAAAGATCACTGTCTCGGCCCCGACAGAGGTTTCCCCAGTCACAACCACATGGGATTTCAACACCACGCCCCGGGCAAGCCGAACCTGCGGGCCGACCACGCAAAATGGCCCGATCTCGACGCCATCGCCAATCTCGGCCCCATCCTCGATAACGGCGCTGGGGTGAATTTTCGCTTCAGCCATCAGCCTTCGGCGCCATCATCGCGGTAAATTCGGCCTGCGCGCAAAGCTGGCCATCGACCAGCGCCTTGCCTTCGAATTTCCATATCTTGCCACCACCGCGTTTGGAGGTCACGTGCAATTCAAGCACATCGCCGGGCACCACCATCCGGCGGAACTTGCAGTTATCTATGCCCATGAAATAGGTCAGCATCGGCTGGTCGATGATATTCCTGCTGACGCCGACCACGACCGCCGATGTCTGTGCCATCGCCTCGACGATGGTCACGCCGGGCATGACGGGCTGATCGGGGAAATGGCCCGCGAAATGCGGCTCGTTGCAGGTGACGTTCTTGATGCCGACGCCGCCCTGATGGGCCACGATATCGCGAACTTTATCAATGAACAGAAAAGGATAGCGATGCGGGATGATCCGTTTGATAAGCGCCAGATCGGCTTCGGTGTAAAGGGCGGGGCTTTGGGTGTCGTCGGCCATGTACATTCCTTGCAGCGGTTATTCTTGGGGTATCAACGAGCCCGTTGGTTGGCAAGCTTCAGGCCGGTCCGGCATCGTCTCGCGCAGCGTTTCCTGCGCCGATGCCCGCCCTGCCTTCGACCAGCCACCCGATGAGGATCAGCCCCGCAATCAGTATCAGCCACACCCAACCCGGAAGCAACGGGGTTCGTTCCAAACCGTTTACGGTCGCCGCATCGCGCGGCGTGATCCCGATCCACTCGCCGCTGACACCCCTGCCATGCGCGGGCCGGCCCTGCCTGCTGGTGCGCAGATCGGGCAGGCCATCCGACAACCGCAGCACCGCGCCCTGCGTCGCCTCGGCCAGCGGTGCAAGGGCGTCACCACTCGCAACCGTCTGTTCGAATTCCCGCGGCGCAGCGGGGCCAAGCGCCAGAACACGCCGCAGATCACCGTTTTGAAGCCGGTAAAGCCCCTCTTCGGGCGCCGTCCAGTTGCCGGTGAACCGGCCCGGTTCGGCCTCGGACAGATCCAGGTTTTCGGTTTCGCCATCGGGACGGGTGATTTCCAGCGGCGGCACCTGATCCTGCATACTGCGCCGGGTGAAACTGACCTCCAAACCCGAGACATCCGCCGCCAGCGCCTCTTCTTCCAGTTCGGGCTCCTTCATCGACCAATGCGCGATCCGGCGCAGCATCTCAAGCTGCGGACCGCCGCCTTCGAAGCCACGCCCCCAAAGCCAGACCTGATCCGAGGCCAATGTCGCGACACGTCCCTCCCCGACCCGGTTCATGATCAGTAACGGCAGATCGTCTGCGCCGGTCATGACCACTTCGGCGCCCGGTTCGGGCTGAACCTCAGCCATGCGCAGCCAACGACCCCAGGTCTCACCCTCATCTCCGGACCCTTCACCGGGCGCGCCCGAAAGCCCCGAGGTGACAGGATGCCGCCTGCCCGCATCGGTGAGTTTGGGCGTAAAGGGGCGTTCGATAACCCGGCCTGTCGGCCGGGCGGGCAGAATCGCCCCCAGCGGCGACAGGTTGAGGCTTTCGACCGTTGCCATTTCCGGCCCGGCAGCGACCAGAAGCGCGCCACCGTTTTCCACGTAGCGGACGATATTCTGGAAATAATCGGGCGGAAGAATACCGCGAACGCTGTAGCGATCGAAGATGATCAGGTCAAAATCATCGATCCGCTCAAGGAATAATTCGCGGGTGGGAAAGGCGATCAGTGCCAGTTCATTGACCGGCACACCGTCGGATTTCGTCGGCGGGCGCAGGATGGTGAAATGAATCAGGTCGACGGATGCATCGGATTTCAGCAGGTTCCGCCATGTCCTCTCGCCCGGATGTGGCTCCCCCGAGACAAGCAGGACACGTAGCCGGTCGCGCACGCCGTTGATGCTGACTGCGGCCATATTGTTCCGCCGGGTCAGTTCGCCGCCCTCAGGTGAATCGATTCCCAGCTGCACGACATTCTGGCCGGCATGGGTCAGCGTCACCGGAAGTTCCAGCGAGCGATCCATGGGAACGGAAACGACCTGCTCATCCTCGCCATCAACGCTGATGCGCAGATTGACCGATCCGGCCTGCACATCCGGGGGAACCCCGCCCTGATCCTCGATGCGGATGCGGATCTTCACTTCCTGATCGATCAGGCCGAATGCCGGACTTTCCTCGATGACAAGGCGGCGGTCCCAGTCCTCTTCGCGCCCGGTCAGCAGCACATGAAAAGGCGCCGGAAGATCGGCAGGCAGCATTTCAGCATCGTGCAACCGTCCATCGGTGACGGAAATCACCCCGGCCAGCCGTCCCTCCGGTTCGGCGGCAACGGCATGGGCCAATGCGTCTCCCAGCAGGGTGCCGTCGGGATCGTCGCCCACCGTCACCCGCCGCAATTCGGTATTCGGCAACTCCTCGACCTGCCGGGCAATCCGGTCGATGGCGGCATCCGTCTGCTCACCCCGGCCGGGCAGGCTTTGACTGGCGCTGCGATCATCGGCCAGAATCACGATATCGGACAGGCCGGTCCTGTTGCCCTTTTCAAGCGCAGGCGCGGCCAGCGCCGCCGCCGCAAGCAGGCCCGCACAGCCGCGCCATGCCCAGCCGCGCAACCCGCGCCAATAAGCGAAACCGGCAACCACGGCGGCAAGCGCAGCAAGGGTTGCGATGGCCCACCATGGCAATCCGGGATCGAAGCGCAACGCGGTCATTGGACCTGCTCCTCTTCCATACGAAGCCGGTCAAGCAGATCGGGCACATGCACCTGATCGGATTTGTAATTCCCGGTCAGCGCATACATGATGAGGTTGATCCCGAAGCGAAGCGACATCTCGCGCTGACGCTCGCCCTCGAAACCGCTGCCCATGGGGAAGCTGTAGTAACCATTGTCGTCGACCGCCCATGCCTCGGCCCAGCTATTGCCGCCGATCACCGCGGGGCTGACACCATCGTTCAGATGCCGGAACGATTGTCCTGCGCCAGCCTCGACCCCTGCCGGTGGCGCCTCCACCCAGACCGGGCCACCCTGCCATCTTCCCGGAAAATCCTGTAGCAGATAGAAGCTCCGGGACAGAACATGGTCTTCGGGAATCGGCGAAAGAGGCGGAATTTCCAGCGGAGCGGCCAGGGTCTGCAATGCCGCAGATCCGTCTGGTCCACCCAGACCGGCAACATCGCCGTCACGGGTATCGAAAAGGATCATTCCACCGGTCCGCAGATAATCGTTCAGCCGCAGATAGGCCTGCGGCGAGGGCATGGGCTGATCTTCGGTCACCGGCCAGTAAAGAAAGGTCAGCGCCGATAAGTCGTCATTGTCCAGATCGATCCCGATGGGTTCTCCGGGTTCGACCGTGGTGCGGTTCCGCAGGGCGGCGGACAGACCTTGCAAACCTTGATAGGAGGTTTGGTCCAGTTCCTCATCGCCGGTCTCGACATAGGCCAGCACCATCTCGCCCGCCGCACGCATGACGTCGGGATCGACCTCGGCGTCCTGCGCCTTGACAGGCTGACCCGAAATACCGGCAATCCCGATCAGCAGAATCGCGGCAATCCGCCCCCCGCGCGCAAGCGCCGCGGTTCCCAGTGCATCCAGTGCAAAAACCAGCGCAGCAAAAGCGATCAGCCATGCCGAAAGATCGCGCTCTGCCGTAGCCGAGGGGGATTCAACCGTCGCGCCGGGCCATTCCGCGAGGGTAAATCCACCGCCGGCATTCAATGCCACGCGGCGCTCGCCGGATACGTAAATCCCTGCGGGGCGTTCGGGACCCGATCCTTTCTCGAGATCATCGGAGGAAACCGGAGCCAGATCCTCGGCCGGTCCTGCGCGACCATAACCGTCCAACACGGTTTCAGGCGTCCAGAACGCATGTTCGCGGTCGTCCGGCTGTTTGTCGGCCGCTCCGACACGCGCGGTCGCCACCAATCGTTCCAGCATCTGCACGAACAGGCCCGACAGCGGCAGGCTTGACCATTCGGCATTGGCAGTGATGTGAAACAGTACCACCTGCCCCTCTCCCAGCCGGTCCCGCGTGACGACCGGGGTATTGTCGGTCAGCGAGGCAATGGTGCGCTCGGCCAGTTCCGGCGAAGGTTGCGCCATGAGCTGCGCCCGCACCGTCGCGTCTTCGGGCGGGGTCAACCCGGCAAAGGGACCGTCGGCATCGAAAGGTTGCAGCCCCCTGGGATCGCCCCAGCTCAGCGCGCCGCCAATATCCCGCCCGCCCTGTCTCAGCGGCACCGGCAGCAGCGGTTCGTCCATCAGCCGATCATAACCCGCCATGCGCGGCCCCGCGAAACGGATCAGCAGGCCGCCCTTGTCGACCCATTCCGCCAGTTCCCCGATCTCGGCCAGTTCCACCTGATCGGCAAGGACAACAACATCGGGCGCGGAATCCAGTACATCGCCAAGCCCCCCTTCGACCAGATCCGTGGTCGGAGCAAGCGCACGGCGCAGATAATACAGCGGCGACAGAAGCTGCTGCCCCTCGGCATAGGCATCCGGATCACCAACCAGCCCCACCTTGCGCCGCTTGACCCGGTCATCGGCCAGCACCACGGCACCCGCATGGGCTTCCTTGTCGATCTGGAAACGGGTGATACGGTTGCGCAGTTCGGGCGGCATGTCGATGGCGACCGGGCGGGTCAGCACGCCGCCTTCGGTTGTCGCATCGCCCGGGCGCAGTCGCGCCAGTTCTCGTTCGATCCCCTGCGGATCGGGGCCAATTGCAAGGATCTCGGGCTCAGCATCATCCATCGATGTCAGCGTCAGCGCAGGTGTGTCGCCGCCTTCCAGGCCCAGCGCCCGGATGGAATGCGCAGGCGGCACTACGGTGACGGGACCACGCGCGTTCAATGCGGCCAACCATTCCGCTTGTCCCGAATGCTCCAACCCATCGGCAAGCCATAAAGTCGACAGCCCGCCCTCGGGCAGATCGGACAATGCGGCTTCCGGATCGGGGGGCAATACCGTCTCCCAGGAAACCGGGTTCGCGGCACGCAGTCCTGCCAGCAATGTATTGGCAGGCGCGAATCGCAACGCTCCCGGCTCGCCCCGCCCATCGGCCAGCAAAAGCGCGGCAGCGCGGCCATCGGAAGCGGCCTCGGCCAGCGCCCGCTCGGCCCGTGTCTGACGGGCGGCCCAATCGGGCGCGGCAGCCCAGCCTGCATCCATTACCACCAGCAGCGGCCCATCTGTGCCCGTGCGCAAAACCGGCTTCCAGACCGGCCCCGCGAAAGCAATGATCAGCGCGGCAACCGCCAACAGCCGCAGCAACAGCAACCACCACGGGGTGCGGCGCGCGACCGGTCTTTTGTCCAGCAGCCCTTTCAGCAGCGCCACGCCGGGAAAGGCCACATGACGCGGCGCGGGCGGGGTTGCGCGCAGGATCAGCCACAGCACCGGCAGCGCAAGCAGTGCCGTCAAAATCCAGGGCGTCGCAAACCCAAGAGGGCCAAGGATCAGCATCAGCCCTCCAGCACCTGAAAAAGCCAGTTCAGCGCGTGGGCAGGGGGGTGGTCGGTCCTATGCTGCCCGAAATGCCATCCCGCGCCCTCGGCCCGTGTGCGCAGCCAATCCCGGCGGTCGGCCAGCCGCGCCAGATAAGCGTCGCGCAATCCCGCGGCATCGCGGCTGTCATGACGAAGCGCGCCGGAAAGCGAGCGGAATCGCACGGCGCCGGACCAGGGAAAATTTTCTTCGTCCGGGTCAAGCACCTGCATCAGCACACCACGGACACCCATGGCCGCCGCCCGCTCCAGCAAAGCTTCGATCCATGCCGGATCGGTCAGGAAATCCGACAGCACCACCAATCGCTGATTCGGGCGCAAGACCTCTGGCGAGGGCGCATCTTCATCGCCCTCGGCCACGGCCTGACCAGCCAGCCCCTCGGCCAGCCGCCCGATTTGCGCACGTCCCGACCGGGCCTGCTGGCCAAGCAGCGCGACGCGCTCTCCTCCGCGCAGCAGAACCATCCCGAGTGCAAGCGCCAGCAATTGCGCCCGCGCGCCCTTGCTCGGGCGGTCCTTCGCCCCGGCATATCCCATGCCTTTCCCGCCCGAGACCCAAAGGGCGATTGTCTGCGCCGTCTGCGCCTCACGGTCCCGGACGAATTCGGAATCCGAACGGGCCGAGCGGCGCCAGTCGATGCTGCGCGCGGTATCGCCCGCAGTGGCGGGGCGATATTGCCAGAAATCCTCACCCGGTCCGGCGCGGCGCAATCCATGTGCGCCCGGGGCAACCATCGCCGCCAGACGCTCTGCCGACAGGATCAGGCCGGGCAAATGGGCGCTTACAGCCTGCGCGCGCGCCCGAAGTTCGGTGGAACTGGGTATCAAAATCGCCTCATGCCGCCTGCCGTGCGCCCAGACGCGATCCGACCAGCCGGTCGATCACCGCATCCACGCTTTCCCCACGCGCCCGCGCAGTGAAGGACAGCGCCATTCGGTGACGCAGGACCGGCGCCGCCAAAGCCTCGACATCTTCCAGCGTCGGTGCAAAACGCCCGTTCAGCACTGCCCGTGCCCGCGAAACCAGCATCAGGGCCTGTGCAGCGCGTGGCCCCGGCCCCCAGATCAGCGTATCATCAATGAAACCCTCGGCCTCGGAATCGCCCGGTCGGCTGGCGCGGACCAGATCGAGAATCGCCTCGACCACGGCCTCACCGACCGGCATCCGCCGGATCAGCTGTTGCGCTGCAATCAATTCTTCGGCGTCGAAAGATTCATGCGCGGCCCCCTCTTCGACCCCGGTGGTGGCCAGCAGGATGTCACGCTCGGTCTCGCGGTCGGGATAGCCCACATCGACCTGCAACAGGAAACGGTCAAGTTGCGCTTCGGGCAGCGGATAGGTGCCCTCCTGTTCGATCGGGTTCTGCGTCGCCAGCACATGGAAGGGGCGGCCCAGAGGGCGATGCTGACCGCTGACCGTCACCTCGCGCTCCTGCATGGCCTGCAACAGCGCGGATTGCGTCCGGGGTGAGGCGCGGTTGATTTCATCTGCCATCAGCAGCTGTGTAAAAACCGGGCCCTCGATGAAACGGAACGCACGGCTGCCATCTGTCAGAACATCCAGCACCTCGGATCCAAGAATATCGGCGGGCATCAGATCGGGCGTGAACTGCACCCGCTGGCTCCTCAGCCCCAGGACCGTGGCCAGCGTATCGACCAGCATCGTCTTGCCCAGTCCCGGCTGCCCGACAAGCAGGGCGTGCCCGCCCGACAGAATTGCCGCCAGAACCTGTTCGACCACCGCATGCTGACCTACGAAGCGCCGCTCGATACTGCTGCGCGCCTCATCGAGTCGCTGCCCGAGCGCCTCGACCTCGCGAACCAGATTTTCATCCGAAGCCATGACAATGCCCTTCTGTTGCTTTAGACCGAAGCATAAGGAAGACATGCGCGGGCGACCATATCGAATGCCGGATAAGACTGACAATAACGTGAGTGCCGACGGAATTGCGGCAGAGGCCAGCAAAGCCGCAAAAAAAGGCGGATTGCCGCCGGTTCACCTTTGGAATCCTCCGTTCTGCGGCAATCTGGATATGGAGATTCGTGCCGACGGTACATGGTTCTATGAAGGCACCCCGATCGGACGCCCGGCAATGGTCCGCCTGTTCTCGACCGTGCTGAAGCGCGAGGGCGACAAGTATTTCCTTGTCACACCAGTCGAAAAGGTGGGGATTCGCGTTCAGGACGCGCCATTCATCGCAACCGATGCGGATATCGCCCTGGACCGGATCACATTTACCACCAATGTCGGCGACGAGGTCGTCGCGGATGCCGATCACCCGATCGTCATCCGGGGCGACCGGTATGAACCCCGGCCCTATGTCCATATTCGCGCCGGACTTGAGGCACTGATCGATCGCAAGACCTTCTACCGGCTTGCAGCGGCTGCCGAAGAAGGCCCGGATGGACGCGCGGGCGTACGCTCATGCGGGCAGCATTTCGCGCTCGAGGTCTGAACCGGATGCCCCGCTTCGCTGCCAATCTGACTCGTCTGTTCACCGAGATGCCGATGGACGAGCGTTTCGACGCCGCCGCCCGGGCAGGTTTCACCGGCGTCGAGATCCTGTTTCCCTATGATATCCCTGCCGATCATCTGTCGCGGCTTGCTCTGGCTGCCGGGCTGGAAATCGTGCTGATCAACACGCCGCCCCCGAACTGGTCCGGCGGGCCGCGCGGTTTCGCGGCAATCCCCGGTCAAGAGCAGCGTTTCCGGGACAATTTCGACCGTACACTGCGCTTTGCTCAGGTTCTTCACGCCCGTCAGATCCATATCATGTCGGGCGCCGCGGACGGCCCCGAGGCGCGTGCGACCTTCACGAAAAATCTGGCATGGGCGGTCAAACGCGCACCTCACGCCAGCCTCAATATCAAGGTCATCAACCGGGATTACATGCCCGGCTACTTCTTGTCGGATTTCGATCTTGCGGCAGAGATCATCGCAGAGATCGGCGCCCCAAATCTTGGCCTGCAATTCGACACTTATCACGCGCAAGTCCTCTCTGGGGATGCGCTTGGCTTGTGGCGCAAACACGCAGGAATCATCCGCCATATCCAGATAGCAGGCTTTCCGGGGCGCCACGAACCCATTGACGGAGCATTCAATTTCACCGCGTTTTTCGCCGAACTCGATCAATCGGGCTATCGCGGATGGGTCAGCGGGGAATACGATCCCGAGCATCTGACCGAAAACGGCCTTGGCTGGCTGCCGCGCGGATAAACGGCCGCGATTGCTCTTGCCCGGATGCTTGTTGTAAACTGCATGAACAACCGAAAACGGCCAACAGCCGGAAAAAGAGAGGCTGCATGATAAATTCCATCATCTATATCGTAGGGCTCGTCGTCGTGGTGCTTTTCATCCTCTCGGCTCTGGGGCTGCGCTAAGGCAAAATCCCGTGTGAACGAAGAACAAAGACGTTCAGGGCCGGCATTTCGCATTCCCGAAACCGGTCGCGGCAGGCGATCTTTCCTCTGTCCCCTACCACCCGCTCCCGCGCCCAGAGCGCTTCGGTAAATCCGCCCCGAAATCCTGCAGGAGATCTCCAAGACAATTCGGCCGAGCCCGCCCCGAGTGGAAATCCGCCCCAAGGCCGACCCGGCAGCTTCCCGGCCGGCCTTGGGGGAAAGCGTTACAGCCCGTAGATCCGGGTGAATTTCTCTTCAAGGTAATCCAGCAGCGGCGCAGGCTCTGCCGGCGCACCCGTAGCCTCTTCAATGATGCTGCGCGGGGGCATCAGCCCGCCATGACGCTGCACATTCTCACGCAGCCATTCGACGCCGGGCATGGCGTCCCCCCGCGCAAGCCCCTGATCCAGATCGGGAACGGCTTCGCGCATGGCACGGTTCAGACAGCCGGCATAGACATTGCCAAGCGCATATGTCGGAAAATAGCCGAACAGGCCCACCGACCAGTGAACATCTTGCAACAGGCCATTCGCCGGGCGATCCACGGCGACGCCGAAATCGCGCAGAAAACGCGCATTCCATGCCTCGACCAGATCATCGGTGCCAATCTTGCCGGCGATCAGGTCGCGCTCCAGATCGAACCGCAACATGATATGCAGGTTATATTGAATCTCATCCGCCTCGGTACGGATATAACCGGATGTCACCCGGTTTACGGCGGCATGGAAGCTGTCGGGATCGCTGATATTCAGCCCGTCGAACGCGTCCGACATGCGGCTGAACAGCCATCCCGTGAACGCCCGACCCCGCCCCATCTGGTTCTCATAGATCCGGCTTTGGCTTTCATGGACCCCCATCGAGACGCCGCGGCCAAGGGGCGTGAAAGCGTAATCCTCATCGATTCCCAGTTCATAGCTGGAATGGCCGACCTCGTGGATGGTCGAATACAGGCAATTGAACGGATCGGTTTCCACCACACGAGTCGTGATCCGGCTATCCTGCCAGCGCCCGCTGCTGAACGGATGCACAGCCAGATCCATGCGACCCCGCGTCCAGTCATAGCCGAAAGCCGAGGCGCAGATACGGGCAAGCCGCAATTGCGTTTCCTGCGGGAAATGCCCGGTCAAAGCCTCGGGCTGATGCTCGGCCCCAAGCACATCCTCGCGCAAGGCGACAAGCCGGGGTCGCATGGCGTCGAACAAGGCGGCAATCTCGGCCCCGGTCGTTTCGGGCTCGTAATCCTCCAGCAAGGCATCGTACAGATCGCCACCATCCGCCAGCGCCGCCGCCTCTTCGCGTTTCAGCGACAGGACCTGATCCAGCACCGGAAGGAAATCGTCCGGGGCATCATTCGCGCGCGCTTCTGCCCAGATGCCCTGGGCAAGCGAAGTCGTCCGGGCAAGCTCTGTCGCCAGACGCGCGGGAATCCGGCAAGCACGGGTGAAATCGCGGTTGATCAGCTCGACGATCCGGGATTCCGCCTCGTTCTGAGGCAGCGCGGCGGCCAGCCATTCGCCGATCCGCGGGTCGGTGCGGCGCTCGTGCAGCACATCCTCCATGGCGGCCATTTCCTCGGATCGCTGTTCGGTCGCGCCGCGCGGCATGACCGTTTCCTGATCCCATCCCAACCGCTCGGCCACCGAGGACAGCGCCTCGGTCCGGCGCTGAAAGGCAAGCAAATCGTCCATGACAGTCATTTGCGGTCTCCTCTGACCGAGGTTTCAAACGGGTAACGGGCATGATGACGCGCCCGGATGATCAGCGTAAACAGCGCAATCGCGCCCAATTGATGAGTCAGCGCCAGAGGCAGGGGCGAGGCATGCAGCACATTCATGATCCCCAGCCCCACCTGTACGGCGACCATCACGATCATCGCCGTGAACGCCCCGCGTGTCACCGGATGAGGCGAACGGCGCGCACGCAGCCAGTCGACCACGGCGAAAATCGCCACAAGATAACCTGCCATGCGGTGAATGAACTGCACAAGCGCAGGGTTTTCAAAGAAATTGCGCCAGCCCAGCGCGGCGTCCCATATCGCGGCGGGAATCCATTCGCCACCCATCGTCGGCCAGCCGGTATATTGCCGTCCCGCATCGATCCCCGCGACAAGTGCGCCCAGCAGGATTTGCACGAAGGCCAGATGCATCAGGCCGGTGGACATGCCGAACAGCTTGCGTTCGCCTGCCCTTCTGGCGCGCAATAATTCCGCCTCGCTACGGCTGAGCTGATTCGCGTACCAGGCGATCAGTCCCAGGATCAGGAACGCCAGCCCCAGATGCAGCGCCAGCCGGTACGAGGCGACGCGCACCATACCGGCAACCAACCCGGAACTGACCATCCACCAGCCAAGCGCACCCTGCATCCCGCCCAGAACGCCAAGCGTCAGCATGCGCGACGCCCATCCCACCGGAATCCGGCGGGTGATCAGGAAGCCAAGGAAACCCAGGGCCCAGACCAGACCAATGACGCGGCCAAGCAGACGGTGCGACCATTCCCACCAGTAGATTTGCTTGAAACCGGCCAGATCCATATCCGGGTTGACCTCGGCATATTGCGGGATCTGCTTGTAGGCTTCGAACTCCGCCTGCCAATCCGCGTCCGAGCCGGGCGGCAATGCGCCGGTCACCGGCGCCCATTCGGTGATCGACAGCCCCGAGCCGGTCAGCCGCGTCGCCCCGCCAAGCGCGATCATCGCCGCCACCAGAATGAAAAGCACGATCATCCACAACCTGATGGCCTTGCGCGCACCCTTCGGCGCAGCGTCGATCATGCCGGTCTGAATGGCGGGCTGGCTGGCTTTGTCATCCGAGATTTCCTCGAAAACGGGGCGCTTGGCCATCGCTTGCTCCTCTTGAGATCGGGCGGACAGTATGCCGGGCTTATCGGCGGGTCAATTGGCGCAAGATACCATGCAGGATACGTATATCGCCGCGCGTCAGTACCAGCCGCGCCCACATGTTCCGCAGGTTCATCCGCATATTCGCGGCCTTGGTTTCAGGAAAGAAAAACCCGGCTTCAGCCAGCTTTTCCTCGTAATGATCGCCCAGCCGCTCGATCTCGACCCTGTCGGCAAGCATCTCGGCCCGTTCACGGCGGGCATGGGGCGACGGCTCCGGCGGCAAATCGTCGCGGCCCCATTCATATCCCATCAGCAAAACCGCCTGCGCCAGATTGAGCGAGGGGAAATCGGGATTGACCGGCACCGTCACGATGGCATTCGCACGGGCGACATCCTCGTTCTCAAGTCCGGCACGTTCAGGACCGAAGATGACCGCGACCCGCCCCTGATGAGCACGCGCCTTTTCCATCGCGCTTTTCGGCGTATGGACGGGTTTCGACAATTCCCGCCCGCGCGCGGTGGTGGCGAACGCGAAATCCACGCCCTCCATCGCCTCGGCCAGAGTCGGATAGATCCTCGCCCGGTCCAGAACCTGCCCGGCAGCCCCCGAGGCCATGGCCACCGCCTTTGGATTGGGCCAACCGTCACGCGGTGCGACAAGCCGCATTTCGGTCAGTCCGAAATTCAGCATGGCGCGCGCGGCGGCACCGATATTCTCGCCCATTTGTGGACGGACAAGGATAATGACGGGTTGACGATCGTTTTCCATGGCATGCGCAATAGTCGCTCTGGCAGCGGCGGGCAAGCTGCGCTATCTGCAGGGGATATGCAGGAGTAGATCATGACCGAGGCCCCACAGCTTTACCTGATGACCCCCGCAGGCGCGCAAGCATCCGCGCTTGGCCCTCTTCTGACCGAGGTGATGGACCGTTTCCCGGTCGCCTGCCTGCGAATCCGCAGCGGCGCGGAAGAGGATGAACTTGGCCGGCTTGCTGATCTGGCGCGCGAAATCGCCCATGCCCGCGATGTCGCCGTGGTGATCGAAGATCATATACGGCTGGTGCAGCGGCACGGGCTGGACGGCGTCCATCTGACCGATGGCGCACGCGGCGTTCGCGCGGCCCGCAAGGAACTTGGCGCGGATGCCATCGTGGGAGCCTATTGCGGCGCATCCCGCCATGACGCCATGAATGCAGGTGAGGCCGGTGCCGATTATGTCAGTTTCGGCCCGGTCGGCGAAACCGCATTGGGCCGTGGCGAGCAGGCGCCGTTCGAATTGTTCCAATGGTGGAGCGACATGATCGAATTGCCGGTCGTCGCAGAGGGCGCGCTGTCACGCGATCTGATCCAGAAATTCTCCACCGCCTGCGATTTCGTCGCGGTCGGCTCCGAGATCTGGGGCGAAGACGATCCTACCGCCGCATTAGCTTCGATCTGGGACTGAGAGAGATCCCGCCGCAATATCTCCGTCCATAAGATCTGCCCGATAAATCGCGGATGATTTGGCGAAAGCCATCCTTGATCGCGCCCTATTCACGATCTTATGCGCCAGCCTGCATTTTCATCGCCTGCCGCATCTGATCGAATTCCCCTCTGCCCGTTCTTCTTCATCCAAATATCCCGGAGTCCGGGGCAGAGCCGGCATGTGACGGACAGCATCCCCGGCCGGACGCATTGCCATGACGGGATTTCATGATTTCGTCATGTTTTCGTCGTCAGGCTGTCGCATAATCCTCCGAAACACGCCCCAAGCTGCACAGCTTTGCAATGCAAGCATACGGGGCCGGGATGAGCGCGATCGACATTGCCTGTCTGGATAAATCCTTTGGCCAGACACAGGTTCTGCATCAGATCGCTCTGTCCATCGGTTCGGGGGAGTTCGTCTCGGTCCTTGGTCCGTCGGGCTGCGGCAAGACGACACTTCTGCGATGTATTGCAGGATTCGAGCGGATCGATTCCGGTCGAATCTCTGTCGATGGCCATCTCGTCTCCTCGCCGGATCATCATCTGCCACCCGAGCAGCGCGGCATCGGCGTGGTGTTTCAGAACTATGCGCTATGGCCACATATGACCGTGGCACAGAATGTCGCTTATGGTCTGAAGATCGCGGGCATGCCGCGCAGGGAACGCGAGACCCGCACCGCCCATGCGCTGGATCTGGTCGAACTGGGCGGGTTTGCCAGCAGGCGCCCCGCCGATCTGTCCGGAGGCCAGCGACAGCGTGTCGCGCTTGCGCGGTGCCTGGCGATGGAAAGCCGGATCGTTTTGCTGGACGAGCCGCTTGCCAATCTGGATGTGCATCTGCGCGGCGCCTTGGAAGCCGAATTCGCGAATTTCCATGCCCGTTCGGGCGCGACGATGTTCTATATCACCCATGATCAGGCCGAGGCGCTTGCATTGGCCGATCGGGTCGCAGTGATGGATCGCGGGTGCATCGTCCAGTTCGACCGTCCCGATGTGCTGTTTCGCCAACCCGCAACCGAAACCGTTGCGGGCTTCATCGGCGAAGGCCGCGTGATCGAGGCCGAACATATCCAGCCGATCGGCGATGGCCGTGCCTCGGCCTCGCTGCTGGGGCAATCGGTCCGGCTGCGATGCGCACCCGATCAGCGCGGGCAGCGCAGCGGCAAAATCTCGTTCCATCCGGACGATCTGGAATTGCTGGCGGAAGACACCGCCCCGGGCTTTGACGCCCATGTCACCCGCGCAACCTATCGCGGCGCCTATCTGCGGGCAGAGCTTATGGCCGGACCCTCGGGTTCCGTGCCTCTGTCGCTGAATGTCGCCGCGCAGGCTTCGCTGACCAAAGGGCAACGGGTCCGCGTTGCCCTTCGCGATGGCTGGGTCATACCCACCCCCGCCGCGCAGGCCCAGTTTTAACCCTCCTCCAACCGAAGGACGAAATCTCCCATGCGTTTCCTTTCCCTGTCCCTCGCCACCGCCCTGCTTTGCAGCGCGGCCCATGCCGAAACCACGCTGACCCTTTATACCAGCCAGCCGCCCGAACAGGCGCAAAGCACCGTGGACGCCTTTCAGGCGGCCCATCCGGATATCAAGGTCGAATGGACCCGCAACGGCACTTCGGCGCTGATGAACGTGATCCGCGCCGAGATCGAGGCCGGACAGGTTCAGGCGGATGTGCTGCTTGTGGCCGACGATATCAATCTGGGCGAGTTGAAGGCAGGCGGGCACCTGATGGCGTATCCCGACGCGCCGGTCGAGAATTATGATCCGGCGACCTATGATGCCGACATGAGCTATTTTGGCACCAAGGCCCTGACCACCGGCATTGCCTATAACCCCGATATCGCCGAGCCGGTCGAAAACTGGGCCGATCTGCTGACCGAGGAAAACCGTGGGCAGATTGCCATGCCCAGCCCACTTTATTCCGGCGCCGCGCTGATCCATCTGCATGCGCTGACCAATGCGCCCGATATTGGCTGGGCGTTCTTTGAAGGGCTGAACGATCTCGATATCGTGCCCGAGGGCGGCAATGGTCCAGCCACCAAGGCGGTCGCGTCGGGCATGGCGAAATACGCCATTCTCGTGGATGCGAATGCGTTGAACGCCAAGGCTGACGGCTCGCCAATCGATTTCATCGCACCCAAGGACGGCGTTTCCTTTATCACAGAGCCGGTGGCCATCATGTCCACAACCGACAACGTAGATGCAGCGAAGCAATTCGTCGATTTCCTGCTGAGCGAGGACGGGCAGAAGCTGGTCACCGAACAGGGCTATCTGCCGATCATGCCTGGTGTCGAAGGCCCGGAGGGTTTTCCAAAACTCTCGGATATGAAGCTGCTGGATTACGACGTCCAGGAGGCCGTCAGGAACGACGCCGAAATGCGTGAGAAATTCTCGGACACTTTCGGTCAATGATCCGTTGGATCGGGCGATGACACAAACGAGGCGCCCCTTGCGGGCGCTTCGGACATTCTTGCAGACGCAGGACGAACGCGTTGTCATGCTGCTGCTGAGCCTGTTCGTGGGCCTGCTGTCGATCGCACCGCTTGCCCGGCTGGGATATGCGGCGCTGATTCCCGATGGCGGCTTCGATATTGAGCGTATTCTCCGGACGCTTGCCGGGGGCCGGGTGATCGATGCGACGCTCAACACCATCTGGATATCGGTTTCGGCTACCGCGCTGGCCACGGTGATCGGAACCGCTGCGGCGCTACTGGCCGGGCTGACCGATATGCGTGCGCGCACGTTATGGGTCTTTGGCTTCATGCTGCCGCTGATGATTCCGCCGCAAGTCACTGCGCTTGCCTGGCTGCAGGCGTTTTCTCCGGCCAGCCCGCTGCTGGGACCGCTTGGCCTGTCGTTGACGCCGGGCACGCGCCATCCGCTTTATTCCGCCGGGGGAATCGTCTTCCTGCTGGGACTTTACAACGCGCCTTTGGTATTCTTGTCGGTTCGCGCCAGCCTGTATCGCCTGCCCGCACCGCTGATCGAAGCGGCCCGCTCGACCGGAGCGGGCCCTCTGTCCGTCACCCGCGACATCGTGCTGCCATTGATTCGCAGTGGCGTCTTTGCCGGAGCGGCGCTGGCATTCGTATCCTCGATCGGCAATTTCGGTATTCAGGCGATGCTGGGAATTCCCGCGCGGGTGCCCACCCTGATCACGCTGATCTACCGGCAAATGAATTCCTACGGTCCCTCGGCATTGAACGATATGGCGCTTCTCGCGCTTGTGCTGGCCGGGTTGACCGTCATGGGAATGGCATTGACCGCTTGGCTGGGCAAGCGTGGTGATCAGCGTGTGGACAGTAGCAGCCGGCCACCGCGCCTGTCGTTGGGCGCATGGCGCGTACCGGTCATGTTGCTGGCATGGGGCTATCTGGCGCTTTGCCTGATCCTGCCCCTGACTGCATTGCTGGGCAGCGCATTGGTGCGCGGTTATGGGCAACCGCTGAATGCCGAAACCGTCACCTTCCAGAATTTCGCCAATGCACTGTTTCGTCATGAAGGCATCCGCGACGCCTTTCTGACCAGCCTGTGGTTGACCTTGGCGGCGGTAGCGGTGTTGATCCCGGCCTCGGTCGCGCTTGGCTATGTGTTAACTTGGCGCCGGGGACGGCTGGCGCAAGGGCTGATGCTGGCCTCGGAACTGGCCTACGCATTGCCCGGTATCATCATCGGGGTGGCGATGATCCTGTTCTTTCTGCGCCCTCTGCCACTGATCGGCACCGGGCTTTACGGCACTGTCTGGGTGATCCTTGCCGCTTATCTGTCGAATTTTCTGGCCCTCGCGCTGCGACCGATACTGGGCGGCTATGCGCAAATCGACCGGGTTCTGGACGAGGCGGCGCAACTGACCGGAGCCAGTCTTTTCGCCCGCCTGCGCGATATCGCCCTGCCCAGCCTCGCCCCTTCGGTCATGGCCTCGGCGGTGCTGGTCTTCATGACCGCGATCAACGAGATTCAGGTCTCCGTCCTGTTGGTCACATCGCGGGCGCAGACCATCGGGCCGATGATCATCTTTCTGGAAGAGGCGGGTTCCTCCACGCTGGCGGCAGCGGTGGGCTGCCTGATGGTCGCGCTTGTCCTGATCCTGATGCTGGTCAGCCTGATATTCGGCCGCCGGCTGCCGCCCGGTGTCCTGCCCTGGCGCGACTGAGGATGATTTCCAGAACGGATGGCCCGCGACATATCGTTAAGTCGGGGTCTCGCCCGCAAGCCGCGCGACAGATTTTTTCGCCCGCGCATACAGGTCCCGGGGATCGGCGGTCTGCAAGCGGTAATCCTGAACGACCGCCCTGCCCTGCACATACACCGCCCGGGGCCGGATCGGTGCGCAGAATGTCAATGCGGCCACGGGATCCCATTGCCCGGCCAAGGGCAGATCGCTGACATCCCATAGAACCAGATCCGCCTGCATGCCCGGCTTCAACGCCCCGATATCGCTGCGGCCCAACACGCGCGCGCCGCCCAGCGTCGCGATCTCAAGCGCTTCTCGCGCGCCCATCGCGGCCGGTCCGTCTTTCAGGCGGGCGACCAGCATCGCCTGCCGCGCCTCCAGCCCCAGATGGCTGCAATCATTGCTGGCCGAACCATCCACCCCCAGACCCACAGGCACCCCCGCATCGCGCATGGCCCGAACCGGCGCGATTCCACTGGCCAGCCGCGCATTCGAACAGGGGCAATGCGCCACACCGGTTCCGGTTCTGGCGAAAAGGTCGATTTCCGGGCCGGACAGCTTGACGCAATGGGCATGCCAGACATCGTCACCGGTCCAGCCAAGGCTTTCAGCGTAATCCCCCGGAAGCATGCCGAAATTGTCCAGGGAATAGCGGATATCCTCATCATTCTCGGCCAGATGGGTATGCAGGCGGACGCCCTTCTCACGCGCCAGAACGGCGGCAACGCGCATCAACTCACGGCTGACGGAAAAAGGCGAGCAGGGGGCAAGCGCCACCTGAACCATCGCCCCCTCGCCGGGATCGTGGAATGCGTCCACTACACGTTCACTGTCGCGCAGAATGGCGGCTTCATCCTCGACCAGTGCATCGGGAGGCAACCCGCCCTTGCTTTCGCCGATGGACATCGCGCCCCTTGTGGCAGTGAAGCGGATACCGATTTCAGAGGCTGCCTCGATGGAATCATCCAGCCTTGCGCCGTTCGGGAACAGATAAAGATGATCCGACGAACAGGTACAACCCGACAACGCCAGTTCCGCCAGTCCGACCTGTGCCGAAAGCCTGATATCATCAGGTCCCATCCGCGCCCAGATCGGATAAAGCGTCCGCAGCCAGCCGAACAGCGCCGCGTCCTGCGCGGCCGGAACCGCGCGGGTCAGGGTCTGGAACAGATGGTGATGGGTATTGATCAGACCGGGGGTGACAACACATCCCCCGGCCTCGATCACCTCGGCGCCCTCGCGCGGCAGGTTGTGCCCCACCGCTGCGATTCTGCCGTTCTCGATCAGGATATCCCCGCCCGCGATCTCTTGCCGGTCGTCATTCATGGTGACGACGATATCGGCATTGCGGATCAGCGTCCTAGTGGCCTTCATTCGCGTGCCCCGCCTCTTTCACGGCTTCTTCGTCGATATGAGGCGCGCCATTATAGAACCAGTTCAGCAATACCGCCGAAATCGCGGCCAGCAGGATCCCCGAATGGATCAGCGGGTGAAGCGCGTGCGGCATCCACTGGTTGAAATCGGGCGCGACCATCGGGATCATGCCGATACCCACAGAGATGGCAACAATGAACAGGTTATGCCGGTTACCGGCGAAATCGACACGCGCCAGAATGCGCACCCCGGTTGCGGCGACCATGCCGAACATGACCAGCCCCGCACCGCCCAGAACCGTGGTCGGCAGTGACTCGACCAGGGCGCCCATTTTCGGGATCAGCCCCAGCACGATCATGATCGCACCGCCCGCCACGCAGACAAAGCGCGAGCGGATACCGGTGACACCCACCAGCCCGACATTCTGCGAAAAGGACGTATAGGGAAAGGTGTTGAACAGCCCGCCAATCGCGGTACCAAGCCCGTCCGCCCGCAGGCCGGCGGCCAGAGGTTTCTGAGATAGAGGCTTCTTGCAGATATCGCTGAGCGCAAGAAACATGCCGGTGGATTCAATCATCGTGACCAGCATCACCAGCAGCATGGTCAGGATCATGATCGGATCAAAGGTCGGTATCCCGAAATGCAGGGGCTTGATCAATGCGAACCAGCTTGCTTCGCCGATCTTTTCGAAATGCATCATGCCCAGCATGGTCGCAACCACGCCACCCACCGCAATACCGATCAGCACAGCGATATTTGCAAGGAAACCGCTGGCATAGCGCGAGATCAGCAGGATCGTTCCCAGCACAAGCACGGCGATCATGATATTCTGGCTTGAGGCATAGGCCGGATTATTCACCGTCGGCGCAAGTTGAACGCTTTCAGGCACGCCGCCCGCGGCAATCGCCTGTTGCAGCCATTCCTGCGCGGCCGGGTCCACAAGTTTGGGCGCAGTCGGGCCGGCAGGCAGACCGAAAATCCAGTTGATCCCGATGGGCATCAGGCTAATTCCGATGGTCAGGATCAGGGTACCGGTCACGACGGGCGGAAAGAAGCGCAGCATCTTGCTGACCAGCGGCGCAAGAACGATTCCGATCAGGCCCGCCGCGATGATCGAGCCGAACAGCGCCCTTGCCCCTTCATGCCCCGGCGTCGCAGAGGCGATCGCCACCATCGGCCCGACCGAGGCAAAGGTGACCCCCATCATTACGGGCAGCTTGATCCCGAAATACTGGGTCGTGCCGAAGCTTTGGATGATCGAGACGATCCCGCAGACGAACAGATCGGCCGAGATCAGGAACGCGACCTCTTCGGGCGTCAGCTGCAAGGCCCGGCCAACGATCAGCGGAACCGCAATCGCGCCCGCATACATGACCAGCACATGCTGGAACCCAAGTGTCAGAAGTTTCGGGGCGGGCAGGATCTCATCGACAGCATGCACCGCCCCTGATTCTCCTGCTCCGATGCTTGCATCAGACATTGCGGACCTCCCTTTCCACTGATGTCGCTGTCGTGTCAGATATCGACCTCGACGGCCTTTTTTTGTTGTTTTGCCAGTTCCAGAACGGCCCCCGCGACTGCAAGATCCTGTAATCCAACCCCGGTACCGTCAAAAATCGTAACCTCTGCATCTCCACGTCCTTGGTGTTGACCGATAATCACCTGACCTATCGCGGTCACATCGTCAGTGGAAATGGATTTGTCCGTAAATGCGTGCTGAAACTCTCCGATGCTGACCGATTGGGCAACTTCATCGGTAAACAGTCGCGATCGCGCGACCAGCTTCGGGTCGAGTTCCTGCTTGCCCTTGGTGTCCGTTCCCATCGCGGCGATATGGGTACGGCCCTTGACCTGACCATCCAGCAACAGTGGCTCGAACGCCGAGGTGATCGAGATGATCACATCCGCCTCTGCCCCCAGACGCGGAAGCTCCACGGCTTCGAAAGGCAGGCCCAGTTCGGCGGCTGTATCGGCAAGGCGGGACAGCATCTCGGGGTGCGGATTCCAGCCAAGCACGCGCTCGAAATTACCCACACGGGCGGCGGCCCGCATCTGGAACGCCGATTGATGCCCCGCGCCGATCATGCCAAGCACCTTCGCGCCTTCGGGCGCAAGATGCCGGATCGAGACGGCGCTTGCCGCAGCGGTGCGCAGCGCGGTCAGCAGGTTTCCCCCGACCGCTGCCTGAACCCGGCCGGTATCGGCATCGAACAGAAACACGGTGGACTGATGATTGATCAACTCGCGTTTCTGGTTGTTGGGCCAGTAGCCGCCCGCCTTCAAACCAAGGTTCAGGGCGCTGCGGTCGAAACCGCCCTTGAAGCCGTAAAGCGCATCCTCATGCCCGATGGCTTCACGAACCACGGGAAAGTTGCTGGCTTCCCCGCTTGCCATGGCGGCAAATACCGCCTGAACCGCATCGAACGCCGCTTCGGGCGTCATCAGCCCGGCGATCTCTTTTTCCGGAACGATCCACATCAGTAGGCTTTCCCCCGTGCCGAAACCGGCCACACCGTTTCGACCTTGCCGTTCCGAACACCCACATACCAGTCATGAACATTGCAGGTCGGGTCGCAATGCCCCGAAACCAGCCGCAGCTTTTCATTGACCTTCAGCACCCCATTGGGGTCGCTGATCACGCCATGCTCGTCGCTGCATTTGATATATTCCACATCGTCGCGGCCATAGATGAAAGGCAGGCCACTATCGACCGATTGCGCCTTCAACCCCGCGTCGCAGATCGCCTTGTCGGACTTGGCGTGGCTCATGACACTGGTCAGGATGAACATTGCATTCTCCCATTCGCCCTTGTCGATGCGCTTGCCGTTTTCGTCCAGGATACGGCCATAATCGGCATCCATGAAAGCGTAGGAACCGCATTGCAATTCATTGTAAACACCCGAATTGCTTTCGAAATAATAGCTGCCGGTACCGCCGCCCGAGACCAGTTCGGGCTCCAGCCCCTCGGCCTTAAGGCCCTCGACCGCGTCTTTCACCTGCGCAATCGCGGCATCCAGCTTGGCCTTGCGGTCCTCATAGCTGTCCATATGCTGCATCGCGCCCTGATAAGCCTGAATTCCAAGGAATTTCAGCCCTTCTGCGGCATCCGCAGCCTTGGCAATCGCCACGACCTCTTCGGTCGTTCTGACGCCACAGCGCCCCGCTCCGCAATCGATCTCGACAAAAATGTCCAGAGTGGTGCCATGCTTTTGCGCACCAGCCGACAGATCGGCGATATTGGCGACATCATCGACGCAGACAATCACCCGGCAGCCCAGCTTCGGCATACGCGCCAACCGGTCGATCTTCAGCGGATCGCGAACCTGATTACTGACCAGAATATCCTTGATTCCACCGCGTGCGAAAACTTCGGCCTCGCTGACCTTCTGACAGCAAACGCCAATCGCGCCGCCCAGCTTTTCCTGCAATTTCAGCACATCGACAGATTTATGCATCTTGCCATGGGCGCGGTGGCGCATCCCATGCGCGCGGGCGTAATCGCCCATCTTCTTGATATTCCGCTCCAGCGCATCCAGATCCAGGATCAGGCAGGGCGTCTGGATATCGGCCTCATCCATCCCCGGCAGGGCGGGAACGTCGAAACCCACTTCAAGATTGTCGAAATTCACAGGCGCGTTCATTGCAACTCTCCTTGATTCCACGGCAGCTTGTCGAGATCGACATTACCGCCAGTGATGATGACGCCGACCCGCTTGCCGGCAAAAATATCGCGGTTCTTCAGGATCGTGGCCAACGGCACCGCGCTTGACGGCTCCATCACGATCTTCATGCGCTTCCAGATCAGTTTCATCGCCTCGACGATCTCGGGATCCGAGGCGGTCAGGATGTCGGTGACATGGCGCTGCACGAAATGCCATGTCAGCTCCTTCAGCGGCACCAGCAGGCCATCGGCAACCGTCTTCGGAGCGTCATCGGCGATGATATGCCCGGCCTTGAAGCTGCGCATGGCATCATCTGCCTGCGCGGGCTCGGCGGCATAAATCTTCACCTTCGGGGCAAGGTTCGACAGCGTCAGGCAGGTGCCCGAGACCATCCCGCCCCCGCCGATCGGAGCGATTACGGCATCCAGATCCTCGATCTGCTCGATCAGTTCCGCCGAGCATGTTCCCTGCCCCGCGATCACGCGCGGATCGTTATAGGGATGCACGAATTCGGCCCCCGTCTCGGCCACGACCTCGGCAAAGACCGCCTCGCGACTACTGGTTGACGGCTCGCATTCGACGACCCGCGCACCATAGCCGCGAACCGCGTCCTTCTTGGCCTGAGGCGCGGTGCGTGGCATCACCACCGTGCAGGGTATCCCCCTTTGCCCGGCGGCATAGGACAGGCAGGTTCCATGATTGCCGCTGGAATGCGTGGCGACACCACGGGCCGCCTGCGCATCCGTCAGACCGAACACCGCATTACTGGCCCCGCGCGCCTTGAACGCGCCAGCCTTTTGCAGGTTTTCGCATTTGAAGAACAATTCGGCCCCGGTCAGTTCATTCAGCATGCGCGAGGTCAGAACCGGCGTGCGATGAATATGGGGCGCGATCCGTTCGCGCGCCGCCTTCATATCGTCCAGGGTTGGAATATACATGGCCTGATCCTTCATCACGCGGCCTTTTTCAATGCGGCGGCGCTTTGGCGGTAATGCTCCTGCGCGGCGGCCACACCGCTGCCCAGTGTCACGGGCAATCCCAGATCGGCCATCACCATTTCGGCGGTTGCGATACCGGACAGCGCCATGACATCCGTCAGGCTGCCCAGATGGCCGATGCGGAACACCTTGCCCGCGACATCGCCAAGTCCCGTACCGAATGCGATGCCATAGGCTTCAAGCGCATGGCTGACTACGAGATTCGCGTCGAAACCTTCAGGCACCCGGATCGCACTGACGCTATCGGAATAGAGTTCCGGCCGCAGGGCGCAAAGCTGCATTCCCCACGCGGCAATCGCCTGACGAACCCCCTCGGCAATGCGATGGTGGCGGGCGAAGACATTCTCCAGCCCCTCGTCAAGCAACATCCGGGTGGACAGGTTCAGCCCGTTCAACAACCCGACCGGCGGGGTATAGGGATAACCGTTATTCTCATAACCCTTGGCCATGTCGCGGATATCAAAGAAGGTGCGCGGCAGTTTCGCCGCTTCCGCCGCTTGCATCGCCTTGGGCGAGACACCGACGATCGCCAGACCGGGGGGCAGCATGAAGCCTTTCTGAGAGCCGGTGACAGCGATATCGACGCCCCATTCGTCCATACGGAAATCCATGCTGCCGATAGAGCTGACCCCATCGACGAACAGCATTGCCGGATGTCCCGCTGCGTCGAGCGCGCGGCGAACGGCGGCGATATCGGATTTCACGCCGGTTGCGGTCTCGTTATGCGTGGCCAGAACGACCTTGATCCGATGTTCTTTATCAGCGGTCAGGATCTCTTCGAACCTGTCGGCGGGAACACCATCGCCCCATTCCTGCGTCACGACCTGCACATCCAGCCCATGCCGCTGACACATGTCGATCCAGCGATGGCTGAACATGCCGTTGCGGGTCGCCAGCACCTTGTCGCCGGGGGAAAGCGTATTGCTGATGGCCGTTTCCCATCCGCCCGTCCCGGTCGAGGGAAAGACAAAGATCTGTCCCTTGACGGTTTTCAGAACCTTCTTCACCCCTTCAAGCGCGGGATGAAGGATTTCACCGAAAACCGGGCTGCGGTGATCGATGGTCGGCATGTCCACGGCCTTGCGCAAGACCTCGGGGATATTGGTCGGACCGGGGATGAAAACGGGATTCTGATTTGTCATGACATTCCTCCTGCGAGTTATCCTCAGACTAACTCGGGCATTGCAATGCTGCAATTTTTCTGGAAAATATTTTCAATAGGCAGAATTATGCCATAATCTGGCGTTATTACAGATGGTTGGCATTTTCCACTTGCCGAAGGCCATTTTCGCCGCAATGAGGATACATCATCAAGCAGAGGTAAATAATGCCCGAACCTACCCGCCGCCGCGGCCGTCCGCGCAATTCAGGCGAATCTTCCGGCACCATTCAGGCGCTGGACCGTGCTCTGGACATGCTGGACCTGCTTGCGGCCCAGCCCGGCCTGACGCTTAGTGAAATCGCCGAGCAGATGAAACAATCGCCATCGACGGTCCACCGGGTGCTGCACACGCTGGCTGCCCGCGGCGTGGCCGAAACCGATCCGGCAACACAGACATGGCATATCGGCCCGGCCACATTCCGGCTGGGTTCGGCTTTTATGCGCCGTTCGGGGATCGTCGAACGTGCCCGCCCCATCCTGCGCGGCCTGATGGAACATACATTCGAGACCGCCAATCTCGGTATTCTGAACGGCGATGCGGTGCTATTCGTCGCCCAAGCCGAAACGCAAGAGACAATCCGTGCCTTCTTCCCGCCCGGCACACGTTCGCCGCTTCATGCATCGGGCATCGGCAAGGCGCTTCTGGCCTTCGGGCGTCCTGAAACCCTGCGGGCGCTTCTGGACGAGGGCGAACTGGTCCGTTTCACCGACAAGACCCTGACGACGGCCGCCGCCCTGCAAGAGGATATGACCCGTATCCGCGCCCGTGGTTTCTCTTTCGATGACGAAGAGAAGACGCGCGGCATGCGCTGCATCGCCGCCCCTGTCTTCGATCTGACCGGAGAGGCCGTCGCGGGCATATCGGTCAGCGGTCCGACGCATCGGATCGGACATGAACATGTCAAGACGCTTGGCGCCGCCGTAGCCGCCGCTGCGCAAGATCTGACGCAGGCTATGGGCGGCTGAAAACCTACCCATAGACCCACCCGGAGCCATCCTGCATGCAAGGGCGACACGCACCTATCGCGCCGGGTCGAAACCTTCCACCCATTCGATCTGGCGCGGCAGGCAGTGCAGATGCAGATCGTAGCTGTCGCAGATCGTCTGGCGTGCGGCCCGCTTCAGCCGGTCGGCCTCGGGATCGCCTTCCAATCCGCGAATAATCGCGGCGGACAGTGCCGCCTGATCGAAGAACGGCACCAGCCGCCCGTTCTCGCCATCGCGGATCACCTCGCGCACGGGTTCAGTATCCGACGCCACGATATAGGCGCCTGCGGACATCGCCTCGGTCAGCGACCAGGACAAAACGAATGGATAGGTCAGGTAGCAATGCACGCGGGCAAGCTGCATCAGCGACAGATATTGCCCATAGGGCAGACGCCCGACAAAATGCAGCCGGTCGGGATCAAGCCTGCCTCCGATTTCCTCGAGCATGACATCCTTCCAGTTCCGACCGTCTTCAGGCGGCTTGCCGTAGCTAACGCCATCCCCGCCGACCAGAACCACCTGTGCATCGGGCCGTTGCGCCAATACATCCGGCAACGCCCGCATGAAAACATGAAATCCGCGATAGGGCTCCAGCGAACGCGAAACGAAGCTGAGCACCTCGTCACCGGTCCGCAATTCGCGCCCATTGGGAAGGATCAGTCGCGCATCGGGACTCGGACGCACCCTTTGCGTATTGATACCGTCATGGATCACCGAGATTTTCCGGCGCAGCTCCGGTGGGAAGCTGTCAGCTTGATACCGGGTCGGCGCGATTGCCGCATCCGCCTGGACGATGCCCTGGATCAGATGCGCCGAACGCGCGACGGTCATCAGCCGTCCTTCAAGGTTTTCCGGAGACATTTCGGGATCGAACCCGACATCGGCACCGGTGGTCCGGTACATCAGTTCAGCATAGATCAGCAGTTTCGCTTCGGGCCAGATTTCCTTCAGAAACAACGTCTCGCCCCAGCCTGAATGGCCAATGATGACATCCGGAGTAAACCCGTGATCGTCGCGCAGGGCACGTGCGCCGCGAGCTGCCATCAATCCACGTTCCGCATTGACCGAATAGGCGCGGCCCAGAACACCATCGGTCTGAATCCTGTTCGGCTCCTTGTAGCGGACCGTTCGGACCGGAGAGAGCCGTTGGTTATTCGCATCCGTCAGCGCCAGAACTTCGTGCCCGCGATCGGCAAGAGCGGGGGCGAGATGGGGAAACTGTCCGGGAAAATTCTGGTGAACAAATAAAATCTTCATAGATCACGTTCAGGAAAGGCCGCTTTCAGCAGAGTCCGGGTATATTCGGTCTTCGGATTGTCGAAAACTCCGGCAACATCGCCACATTCCAGCACCTCGCCCGCACGCATGACCATGATCTGATGCGACATGGCGCGGACCACCCGCAGATCATGGCTGATGAACAGGAAGGTCAGGTCATGTTTTCGCTGAAGATCGCGCAGAAGCTGAACGATCTGGACCTGCACCGTCATGTCCAGCGCCGATGTCGGCTCGTCCAGCACCACGACCTTGGGACGAAGGATCATCGCGCGGGCAATGGCGATGCGCTGACGCTGGCCACCGCTGAATTCATGCGGATAGCGATGCATTACCGCAGGATCCAGCCCGGTTTCTGTCATGATCTCGGCGACCATTTCGCGATGATCGCGGGTCGGATCGACCTCGTGAACGCCAAGCCCCTCCGCGATGATCTGCTCAACCGTCATCCGGGGCGACAGGCTGCCGAAAGGGTCCTGAAACACAACCTGCATGTCGCGGCGCAACCGGCGCAACTGCCTGCCCTGCCGGCCTGCGATATCCTGCCCCATGAACAGGATCGGCCCCCGGCTTTCAATCAGCCGCATGATCGCCAGCGCCAGCGTCGTCTTGCCGCTACCGGACTCTCCGACGATCCCCAATGTCTCGCCTTGCCGCACGGACAGGGTCGCGCCGTCCACCGCTTTCACATGCCCCACCACCCGGCGAAGCAGGCCGCGCTTGATCGGAAACCAGACCTTCAGATCGCGGGTCTCGACCATCGTCCTTGCATCGTCGCGAACAGGCCCGACCATGCCCTTCGGTTCAGCCGCAAGAAGTTTCCTTGTATATTCATGTTGCGGGTCCGAGAAGATTTTCTCGGTCGGTCCCTGTTCGACAATCACGCCGTCCTTCATCACGCAGACCCGGTCGGCGATGCGGCGCACGACGCCCAGATCGTGACTGATGAACAGAAGGCTAAGCCCTTCGGCCTTCTTCAATTCGGCCAGCAGGTCGAGGATCTGCGCCTGAATGGTTACGTCAAGGGCCGTCGTCGGCTCATCGGCGATCAGCAGTTCGGGGCCATTGGCCAGCGCCATGGCGATCATGATCCGCTGCCGTTGGCCCCCCGAAAGCTGATGCGGATAATCCGCAAGCCGCGATTCGGGGTTACGGATGCCCACGCGATTCAAAAGCCCGATCACCCGTTCCCGGGCTTTTGCGCCGGTCAGGCCCTGATGCAGCCTGACACTTTCTGTGATCTGCTTTTCCAGCGTATGCAACGGATTCAGGGATGTCAGCGGTTCCTGAAAAATAAAGCTGATATCGTTGCCCCTGATGGTACGCAGCAGTTTTTCAGGCGCATCGATCATTTCCCGCCCTTCATAGCGCACCGAGCCCGAAACTTCGGCGGCGTCCCCCAGAAGCCGCACCGTGGACAGCGCCGAAACTGACTTGCCCGAACCGGACTCGCCGACCAGGGCAAGCGTTTCGCCACGCCCGATATGGAAACTCACCCCCTTGACGGCATCGACACGCTTGCCGTCCTGCTGGAAGGCCACGCGCAGATCCCGCACCTCCAGCACCGGGTCGCCAGATGCCTCACAGGGCTGTTCGGGGCGAATGATTGTATCCTCGGCACTGGTCATTTGAAGGTCTTCCGCGGGTCGAAGGCATCGCGCACACCCTCGAATATGAACACGAGAAGCGACAGCATGACGGTGAATGTGAAAAACGCCGTGAATGCCAGCCATGGTGCAGGCAGATTCTGCTTCGCCTGCAGTGCCAGTTCTCCCAACGACGGGGCCGAGGTCGGAAGGCCGTAACCCAGATAGTCCAGCCCGGCCAGCGTGCTGATCGTCCCGGTCACGATGAAGGGCAGCATCGTCATCGTGGCGACCATCGCATTAGGCAGAATATGGCGGAACATGATCTTGCGGTCCGAAACGCCAAGCGCGCGCGCCGCCTGCACATATTCGAAGTTCCGCGCCCTGAGGAATTCAGCCCTGACCACCCCCACCAGGGCGGGCCAACTGAACAGGATCATGACAAAGACCAGCAGCCAGAAACTTCGCCCCAGAACGGCAAACAGGATGATGATGACATATAGTGTCGGCGTCGAGGCCCATATCTCGAGCAGGCGCTGCAGGATCAAATCCGTGCGCCCGCCGAAATAGCCCTGAATCGCCCCTGCCGCGACCCCGACCAGTGATGCCAATGTCGTCACGATCAGGGTAAACAGGATCGATGTGCGGAAGCCGTAAATCACCCGCGCCAGCACATCGCGAGAGGTATCGTCCGTCCCAAGCCAGTGATCGGCATCGGGGGCGCTTGGCACCGTGCCGACATTATTGATCGTCCGGTAGTGATAGGGAATCGGTGGCCAAATCATCCATCCCTGCTCGGCTTTGGGGACATCGCTGGTCCCGTTGTCGATCGACGCGATGATCTGTTCGGGCTCGTCCCAGCAGGCTTCCCGTCCGCCGCTTTTGATCAGGCATTGCACTGCCGGGTCGGTATAGATCGCTTCGGTATTGAAATCGCTTCCGAATGCGCTTTCGGGATAGAAATTCTTGACCGGCCAGTAAAGCTCTCCGCGATAGCTGACGACGATCGGCCTGTCATTGGCGACGAGTTCGGCGAAAGACGAGATCACGAACAGGATCGTCAGGATCACCAAAGACCAGAACGCCCGACGGTTGCGGCGGAAATTGCGCAGGCGGCGACGATTGAGTTCCGAGATCGCCATCATCCGTCCCTCTTCTCGAAATCGATCCTTGGATCGACCAGAACATAGGTCAGGTCGGTCAGGATGCCGATCACCAGACTAAGCAGGCCAAAGACGTAAAGCGTGCCGAAGATCAACGGATAATCGCGCTTGACCGTCGCCTCGAAGCCCAGAAGGCCCAGGCCGTCAAGCGAGAAGATATTCTCGATCAGAATAGAGGATCCGAAAAACGCGCCGAGGAAGGTGGCCGGAAAGCCCGCGATCACGATCAGCATCGCATTGCGAAAGACATGGCCGTACAGCACCCCCCGCTCGGTCAGGCCCTTGGCGCGGGCGGTCATGGCATATTGCTTGCTGATCTCATCCAGGAAGCTGTTCTTGGTCAACAGGGTCAGTGTCGCGAAAGCCGAGATCGACATGGCGATCACCGGCAGCGCGGCATGCCACATATAATCCAGAATCTTGCCCCAAAGCGAAAGCTCGGACCAGACAGAGGCATCGCTGGTCAGGCCGCGCAGCGGGAAAATCTTCCAATAGGTGCCGCCCGCGAAAAGCACGATCAGCAGCACCGCGAAAAGAAAGGCCGGGATCGCGTATCCCATGACGATAATGCCAGAGGTCCAGTTGTCGAACCGCGAACCGTCCCGGACAGCCTTGCGGATCCCCAGTGGAATCGAGATCAGGTACCCCAGAAGCGTCGACCATAACCCCAGTGTTATCGACACCGGCAGTTTCTCGATCACCAGATCGATCACGTCGCGCCCATAGAACCAGCTTTCCCCGAAATCGAAGCGCAGATAATTGCCCATCATCATCAGGAAACGTTCATGCGCGGGCTTGTCGAAGCCAAACTCCTTTTCAAGCTTCGCGATGAATTCGGGCGGAAGGCCATAGGCGCCCTTGTACATCTCTTCCGAGCCGCCCATGTCGGCGCCGCTCCCGGAGAGATTGGCGAGGACATCCCCTTCGCCCTGCATCTGCGCGGCGATTTGCTCGATCGGGCCGCCGGGCACGAACTGCGTCAGCGTGAAATTGATCAGCATGATGCCAATCAGCGTGGGGATGATCAGCAGCACTCGCCGCAGGATATAGGCGCCCATCAGCCTGTCCTTCTGCCCACCCCTTCGGGGGTCGCGGACCTTACCGGCCCTGTTCGATTATATTGCCTTGTGGGCAATCCGGCACCCGAAATCAAGCCAAGTGATCGTTACTGCAGCACGCCATCTTGCTTGAGCTTATCGAGTTTCTCGGGGTTGGCCCACCAGAAATCCGTCACTCCAAGCGCATGGGGCGGCAATTCCTTGGGATGTTCGTAGTAATCGTAATATGCAACCAGATAATCCGGTTTGTACCATTGCGGCACCCAGAAGCGCAAAGCCCGCATCACCCGGTCAAGGGCACTGATGACGATATTGGTTTCTTCCAGCGTCGTCGCTTTCTGACCATGCGCAATCAGGGCATCGACGGCAGGATCGGCCAGCCCCATCGGATTGAAGACATCATTGGCGTCATCCGATCCGTAACGCTGCTCCATTCCGCCGGCAAAGACATAGGCCCCACCCAGCGTCGCTTCCACAATATCGAATTCATGCGAGCGGGTGCGGGTTGTCAATTCAGACGGATCAATGCGGGTGGCTACGGCATCCACGCCGATCGTCCGCAGGTTCTGGACAAAGGGCGTCGTGTATCGCTCGACGCTTTGGTTGGAATAAAGAAATTCAACCTTCAGGGTCTGCCCCTTGTCATTCCGGCGCATTCCATCATCGCCAGTGCGCCATCCGGCTTCTTCCAGCAGCACACCGGCCTGACGCATGTTCTTGCGGTCCAGCTGGCGTTCGCCGGAAACCGGCGGAGACACCGGCTCATCGGTCAGAACGCCTTCGGGCAAGCTGTCCGCCAGAGGTTCAAGCAAGGCCAGTTCGGCTTCCGACGGGGTACCGCTGGCCTTGAGATCCGAATTCTCCCAAAGTGAGGTGACGCGCTCGTTCAGATCGTAGAAGAGGGCGGAATTGCTCCACTCGAAATTGAAGGCCAGTCCGATAGCTTCACGCACACGTGGATCCTGAAATTTCTCGCGCCGCAGATTGAATACCCATGCGTCGGCATCCGCCAAATCGCCATTGGGGATTTCTTCCTTGATCACCTGACCGTTTTCCACAGCAGGGAAATTATAGCGTGTTGCCCAGTGCTGATCGGATTGCTCGGCCCGGAACGTATAGATCCCGGCCTTGAACGCTTCGAAAGCGGCATCGTAATCGTCGAAATATTCAAAGCGCAGCCTGTCGAAATTGTTCCGTCCGATGTTGATCGGCAAATCCTTCCCCCAATAATCGGGATTTCTTTTCAAGGTGATCGAGCGACCGAAATCCTGCCGTTCCAGCGCATAGGGACCGGAGCCCAGAAACGGCTTTTTCGTCGGCTGTTCCAGATCGTAATTATTATCCTCGAAATCCTTTTCAGAGAATACGCTCATCCCGCCCATCTGCGAAATGATATCCCGGCGCGGAGCCTCTGGCGTGAAGACGAATTTGACGCGATGCGGGTCAAGCACCTCTACCGACGCGACATATTCCTCAAGCATGGTGCGATAAGAGGAAAACGCCTTTTCGCGCAGCGTTTCATAGGTGAATTTCACGTCATCGGCGGTCAGCGGCGTGCCATCACTGAATTTCGCCTCGGGCCGCAGATTGAAAATCACCCAGTCGCGACTTTCCGGATATTCAATCGTTTCGCAAAGCAGGCAATAACTGGCCAGAGGATCGTCGGCGACCGGAATCATCAAATTCTCGATCGCCATGACGCTGGGCGCCGTCGCCCGCCCCCGGAACGTATAGGGGTTGAAGCTGTTATATCCGCCGATCCCGAATTGCGACAGTTCCCCCCCTTTGGGTGCGTCGGGATTCACGTAAGGCAGATGCTTGAAATCCGCAGGCAGGTTCGGCTCGCCGAAATAGGTAATGCCATGAGACTTGACGATCGTCTCTTCCTCGGTTGACGCCTCTTGTGACAGCGCCGCCGGGGCTGCCCCCAGGGTCAGGGTGGCGATCAGGACGAGATGGCGCATCGACAGGCTCCTGCAGGTAATTGTCACGCGCAACGCTAGGCAGCCGCCGCCCGACGATCAACCCGCGTTTTCGTGAGCTCAGGTCGCATCATAATGAAAACGGGGCCACAAGGCCCCGTTTCCCGAATTTGCCGCCTGTTCCGGCTCAGGCGCGGCCACCCTGGGCATCCACGCTGATCGGCCCGGGACCAGCAAAGAAAATATACAGAAATACGAAGCAATACAGGATCGAAGCATCGCCGCCATTCAGCACCGGGAACGGGCTTTGAGGCGCATGCACCATCCAATAGGCGACGGCCATCTCGCCCGAAAGCAGGAAGGCCACCGGGCGCGTGAACAGGCCCAGGACAAGCAAGGCTCCGCCCACCAGTTCCATGGCTCCGGCGATCCACGGAAGCGACAGAACCGCAGGGCTCATATCGCTGGCCGGGAAACCCAGCAACTTCTGCGTGCCATGCGCCATGAAGATCAGTGCCGCGACGATCCGCAGCACGCTCAGGAAGATTGGCGCATAGCGCGAAAGAGATTTCAAAGACATGTCATTTCCATCCTCTGTGCAATCAAGCGCTGCCCGGAATGGGCTGGTCACTCGTCGTCCTCGTTGGACACGTCCGCGATATCGTCCAGGGACACGTCGCCGTCGTCATCGTCGTCTTCCAGCAGATCATCGTCCAGATCACCGCCATCCGTGTCCAGATCGTCATCATCATCCACCAGATTGGCATCATCATCGCTATCTGCAGCCGTCTTGTCACTGACCAGCGATTTGGTCCGGCCTTCTTTCAGGCTTTCCAGTGTCATCTCGCTGCCGCAGGCCGGACAGGTCATCGGATTGTTGTTCAGGTCGTAGAACCGGGTGGCACAATGCGGGCACAGACGTTTCGTGCCCCATTCCTCTTTGGGCATGGTAATCTCCTTCCGCCGCGATTAGGGAATTTTGCGACCCCCTGCCACAAGGGCCCGGGGCTGTCAAAGGCTTTCTTTTCGTCTGGGTGAAAGAGATTAGGACAATTGACTGATACCATCACGCTCTCCGACGGTATCCGTATCGCGTTGCGCAGGTCCGCCAGAGCGCGGCGAATGACGCTGCGCGTCCCCCGCGCCGGCGGCGAGCCGGTGCTGACATTACCGGTCCGCGTTTCCCTGAACGAGGGCCGCGCCTTCGCCGAAATGCAGGCAGAATGGCTGCGCCGCGCAAGATCAAAACAGGTTCCGCCGCAGAAGGTCTGCCTCGGCGTCATATTGCCCGTGGAGGGCCGCCTGCTGCAACTGACCCCCTTCCCCATCCGCCGGACCCGGGTCGAGGGCGATCGACTGCTGCTGCCAGAGGGTCGTCAAACCGCGCCGATCGTGCAGGCCTATCTCAAGCATCTTGCCGCGGAACGCCTGCGCCGCGCCTGCGACGGGTATGCTTCTGCTTTGGGACGGAATTATCGTGCCCTTGCCCTTCGCGATACCCGGTCGCGCTGGGGAAGCTGCACTTCGGACGGACGGCTGATGTTTTCCTGGAGACTTGCCATGGCGCCGCCCCGGGTACTGGAATATGTTGCCGCCCACGAGGTCGCGCATCTGCTGCATATGGACCACTCGCCGCGATTCTGGGCCCGGGTCGAGACCCTGATGCCCGGCTACCGGGCGGAACGCGAATGGTTGCGCGATCACGGCAACGAATTGCTGGCCTGGAGTTTTCGCGATTGACGCCATCCGGCGTTGTGATCACATATCGCCATGACCTCACCCCGGACCTCCGACCCCGCCGCACATGAACGGCTTTATCGCAGCCTTCGCAGCCGGATCATGCTGGGCGAATTGCCGCCGGGCGAGGCCCTGACATTGCGAGGTCTTGCCCAGGATTATCACATGTCCATGACCCCCGCGCGCGAGGCCGCCCGCCGTCTTGTGGCGGAGGGTGCATTGACCTTATCCGGCTCTGGCAGGCTTTCGACGCCGGAACTGTCAGATGAGCGGATCGAGGAACTTGCCGCCATGCGCGCCCTGCTTGAACCCGAACTGGCGTCGCGCGCACTTCCCCGGGCGCATTTCGCCCTGATCGACCGGCTGGCAACGGTGAATGCCCAAATCGGCGATGCTGTCGAAAAACATGACGCGGTTGGGTATATCCGCTGCAATCTCGATTTTCACCGGATGCTGTATCTTCGCGCCCAGGCCCCCCTCATGCTGGCGATGCTTGAAACGATCTGGCTTCAGCTTGGACCGACGATGCGGCAGCTTTACGGTCGTGTCCGGCGCAATGAACCTCCCCGCCATCACCGGATGATCCTCGCCGCGCTACGGGCCGGGGATGAACCGGCTTTACGGCTGGCGATCCGGGCCGATGTGACCCACGGGTTGCGGCATCTGACAGCGGGGTAAGGTTATCGCGGGAATTGCCATCCTGTTGCAATTAGCGGGCAGGAGATATCACTCCACAATCAAATCTGCGTGCAATGCGCCGGCGGCATGAATGGACTTGAGGATATCGATCATGTCTCGCGGAGCCACTCCCAAGGCGTTGAACCCCTCGATCAGATCACCAAGCGAAGCATCGCCAGGCAGTTTGACGAAACCGATCCCCGGCTCATTCGCGAGTTCCGCAGAACTGCGCGGCAGAACCACCGTGTCGCCATCCGCGAAGGGATTTGGCTGGGACGCCAGCGGCGCCTCACTCACCCGCAAGGTCAGATTGCCTTGCGAAACCGCGACGCTGGAGATCCTGACATGCTCCCCCATGACAATGGTCCCCGATCTGTGATCGATCACCACCTTGGCGCGATCCTCGGGCTCGACCAGCAGATTTTCGATCCGTCCCAGGACATGGGCAGGGCTTACGTCTCCCAGATCACGAAAACGGACGATAACCGTGCCGCTGTCCTGTGTCGCCGCGATAGACCGATTGAAATCCTGGTTAATCGCGGCTTCTATCCTTGCCGCGGTCGTAAAATCGGCATTACGCAATGCGATGCGGATATTCTCGATTTCCGGAAAATTAAACGCAACCTCACGTTCGACGCGCGCGCCGGACGGGATTGTCCCGGCCGTCGGAACGCCCTCGACGACCCGCGCGGCTTCGCCCGTCGCCGAGATTCCGCCGGAAATCAGCGAACCCTGCGCAACCGCATAAATATTGCCGTCCGCCGCCTTAAGCGGAGTCATCACCAATGTTCCGCCAAGAAGGCTTTTTGCGTCCCCGATCGTCGAAACACCAACATCGATACGACTGCCCGAACGCGCGAAAGGCGGCAATTCAGCGGTCACCACCACCGCCGCAACATTCTTTGACCGCAAAGCGTCATTGGTCACATTGGTTCCCAGCCGCTCCAACAACCCGGAAAGCAATTCCTCGGTGAATGGCGCATTGCGAAAACTGTCTCCGGTCCCGTCAAGCCCCACTACCAGCCCATATCCGACAAGATCATTTCCACGAACACCATCAAAATCCGCCACATCCTTGATCCGCACGGCAGCTGTCACAGGCCAGGCGAATGCAAATGTGATCGCAAGAAGGAAAATGATGCGGATCATCGCAGATAATCCGCAAGGCTCAGGCTGGAAATGCGGGCGGTAAGCAAATAGAGATTACGCAATTGCGACTCTGTTTCAAGTATCGCGGACGACGTTTCGTATAAGTCTACTCGCCGGATATCATTCCTTGCTGTCGTCAGTTCGGATAGCACCGCGGCGTTCCTGACTTCACCACGCTCAACCTCTTCCTGAGCCGCACCGATAGCCGAGATTCTTTGAATAAGATTTACCTCATTATTCCAGATTTCTCTCGCTCCATTTTTTAACAATCTGCCAATTTCGACATTATCGTCACCGAGATCGACGTGATCCGCAAGTGCAGCAATCGCCAACCCCTTCAACATGTTCTTTATTTCCGGATCTATCGCAGAGATTCCGATATTGACGGTCTCGCCCTCGGCAATACTGAATCTGATATTATTTTCACTCGCTCCATTATAAGCGAAACCATCGAATCCTTCTCCATTGGTTTCGGTATCGAACCAGACTGAAATCTTTTGAAAAATTTCGTCCGCCGATGTGGCTTGACCCACAATTTCAGACATTTTTCCGATAATATCATTCGGCGACCGTAATGGGCGCTCACTCACATTCTGCCCGGAAAAGGCATATCGTCCCGACACATCCCGGTTCAACTGATCAACAATGATCGAGAATTTCTCCGCCGCCTCCTGAACGAGCTCATCAACGGCCACCGGATCATAGGCTTGCGGCAACGTCAGAACTTTATTGGCGAATTCTACGGAGGAATCACTTGCAGCCGTAAGTACTTGTTGCTGCCATTTCAGGGCGAAACCCGCATCTTGAGTGTTCTTTTCGTATTGTTCGATCAAGGCGATCCGATTTTCCAGATTGTTCAGAACAACCGTATCACCCTGCAATCGCAACCCGAGATCCGCAACCTCTCCGCTTGCAGCTTCTTTCGTCAGCTTATTTAATTGCTCGCCAAGGTACGCAGTACTCGATCGCAATGCAAAAATTCTCACCTGATCGCCAATATAATTACTTTGCATCTCACCACCTCAGAATTTGATCGAGCATTTCATCAACCGCCTGAACCACACGTGCATTCGCGGCATAGGACTGACCAAGCGTAATCAGTTTTTGTATTTCCGCATCCGTATTCACTCCATCCTCCCACACTCCTACCGACAACGCATCAACTGCACTGTTTTTGCTCACATAATCCTTCTCAAACGCCAAGCGATCTGATGTGATATGTGCTTCAATTTCCGCTAATCTTCCATTTAAAGAGGCATCTCCTTTAAATGCACTACCAAAAATCGGAGAATTACTTACAGAAAATATATTACTCAACTTCACCAATAACTCGGGATTCCCCGTTGGACCTTCATTTTCAGCATTCAAGCCATCACGTATTTTCCAGGAATCACCTCCTGCAGCGGGGTCAATTTTGGGATTCAATTTCAATCGCAATGATAGGCCACTCAGATTATCGATACTTGCTCTATTTTCACCGTCCAGAAATAGTCCTGGGATATTCTCCGTCAGCGTCGGATCCGTCTGCGGGTCGGAAAAAAGATCATGCAACTCTATCGCAAATGAATCCAACTCATGCTGAACCCGTGGCGCCAGATCATCTCTGACCGCAAAATTCGCATGTATCGAACCGCCCGCAAAGAGTTTCATCTGTGTATCAGAGAGCTGTTCATTGTTGACGATCAGATGTCCGCCCGCATTATGGGAAAGATCGCCCTGGGGTATAAGGTGCCGAGCCGGTCTGAAACTTATTTGTGTCGGAATGGTGCCATCCAGCAAAGCTAAGCCGCCAGTCGTAAACAGGGCGACTTTTTCGGATTTTCGAGGAACTTCATGCACGGGAACGAATGCATTTATCTGGCTGATAAGGTCTTGGCGCTTATCAACCAGCGCTGCCGTCGCTTTTCCCTGATTCGACAGGTTCGATATCCGCCGGTTAAGATACGCGACTTGCGAAACACGTAAATTCAGCTCTTCCACGCCTTTTGCAATAGCGGAATCCGCCGCCACGCGCGCGGCCTGAACAGCTTCGGACGCATTTCGCAGGCGATCGCTTAATGTTCGGGCTGCTTGAACCACATTCTCCAGGTTCAGATTACTGTCCGGTCGCCTGCTTGCGTCGACAAGACTTACCTGCAATTCATTCAACGTCTGGCTTAGGGTCAGGACTCATAACCAGAACATGACGGTTGCGGCGAGTGCGATGGCGGAGAGGAAGACTTTCGGGCATCTGTCGTATCGAGTTGCGACGCGCCGCCAGTCTTTGAG
>NZ_JAUUTZ010000029.1 GCF_030678915.1 Paracoccus wurundjeri
CGCATCTTGCTGGAAAACTACTTCCTGCCGGGCGATCTCGAAGCCCAAATCGAGGCCTTCGTCGAACACTACAATCACCGGCGATACCATGAGAGCCTGAACAACGTGACACCCGCCGATGCCTACTTTGGCAAGGCCGAAACCATCATCAAACAACGCGAAAGGATAAAGCGAAAGACCATCGAACAACGGCGCTTGCAGCACCGCAAGCTCGCCGCATAATATCAAACCAATGACGAGGCCCATACTCCGCTAATTTACGCAACCATCTGCGCATAATGTTCTGACGACGGACACCTTCGACGTGATCGACAGACGAATCCGCAAGCGTTTCAGTTGGACGATCGAACCGGACGGGAACATTCCGCGCCCGTACAAATTTGCGCTTCCGCCTGCCGGTTTTGGTTACTTCATCGGTCGTGATCCAATGGCCGAAGGCAAAGTGCGTTTCCCGCACCCAGAGTCGGTCGCCGGAGGCATAAGGCGTGTCCCGCGCGCGCCATTCCGCGTTGCCGTCATCCATGACATAGCTATCAGACCAGGCGGTTTCGGGATTGAAGATGTTGAACCTGCCGCGACCTGGACCATGGTGCCCCAGAACCCGCCGCGTCTGTATCTTGCGGTCTTCGAGAAGGGCGTGGACCATCGGGCCGCTGAAAAGGATCGGGATGTCAGCCATCACACCGCCCCCCGCAGATTAGGGGAGTGCTTTTTGGTTCGCTGAACCTGCGTGAACCTCGGATCCCTGCACAAACCAAGAACAGACCTGTTCACGAAACCGCTTTTTTGCGGGTATTCTCTTATTCTGCGTGGGATGCTGACACTTGGTAAGGGAGAGGTCGACAGTTCAACCCTGTCCAGCAGCACCAGCGCTTAGCTGACATTGCGCCCGAGTTTTGCACAGTTATCTGCTCCTTTCGATGGTTTCGACAGCCTCTTGCTGATGGTGCGGACTGTGATGCCAATAGTGCTTACGAATCGTCTCAAACGTCGTGCCGAAATACTCTGCCGCCTGCAGAACACCGAGTTCACGGCGGACGGTTGATGAGCCCGTCTTTCTTTGGCGATTAAGTACCCTGCCGCTTTTGGTTATCGTCGTTGTGGTTCGCGGCTTCGCCCATTCGCGCTCATAGCGACGGCAGGTTGAACCCTTCACGGAGGCACAAGTTTGGCTGCCCCATAACGGCGCGAGCGCCTGGATTGAATAAATCAATGTTCCGGCCACCGCCAAGTTCTCACCCTTGTCATCCGCGTATCGCGCCAGCACTTCACCGATCATCAGTTCTGACGGATTGGCAGGACCGATGCGTTCGACCGGCTTTCTGCGCGTGGCCCGGTCGTTGAGTTCTCGGGCAAATACATCCCGCACGCGAGTTGCTTCCCGCTTGCCCAAAACCAATGGGCCCTACAATTCGAGGATGGCACGAGTTCATTCGGCTTCTATCTCAACTCCGGGACCAACGAGTGGACACTGAGTGCCAGCCAGGCCAATGCACGGATTTAGCGCCCTTCGAGCAAGACACCGGCGGCACCAGAATTGGAGCTCCGTCTTGTCTGGGACAAGGTGAAAAATCTTGCCAATATCTGGGCGAATGGTCGATTGGTCAATGAGGCTGTGACGGTCCCAGCTATGGCTCCTCCGACGGAGCTCACATTCGGTAAAACTGCCTCGACCTCCGATTTGCATGCAACACTGAAGTATTTCGCTGTACGCCAGTCCGGTGAGACAATCACGCCCGGCCCGCGCTTTGAGCCGCCCAAGCCTCGGCCTGATACTTGCCAAATAGCGGCAGGCTATTTCGTGTCAGGAAACAGCCCGTGCAGGCTCTGATTCATCGCGGGCAAGGGCCTTGCGAATATCGTTTGCCAATCCTGGCTTACCCATCTGTAGCATCGTTGCTTGCAGCCGCTCCGCAAGCTCACCACCACCACCACGCAACAATGTCTTTTGCATCACTCCTCCAAGATAGCGCCGGTAGGTCCGCGCCGGTCGATATAATTCATAGAACCGCGACGACGTCATTGTGCCTTCCACGCATCCATCCACCACAGTCGATAGGACGCCTATCTGCCTCAGGAACTGAGCGCTAAAATGCGCTGCGTAGCGGGTGTGGAGCAAGATCACGTTTGAATTTGCCAATCGTGCGGCATGTCTCCTATCCTCCGGTACTTCGGGATCAAAGATTATCCATGCTTTGCCGACATTATGTAATTCGTCGGCCGCATCCGAATAGGGTCCGGACCAATTTGAGCGTAGTCCGCTTGGATATCTCGCGTCCCAATTTACGACCGAAGGGGCCAAACTTGACTGAGGAGAAAAGGCTATGACCGTGCTGCCAGGAGCGAGAGAAGAAAATGCGCATGCCGCATATCCCCCCCATAGAGACTCCGGAAAAAACTACCTTGCGGTATCCCTCAAAAAGTCCATCGCCGCGCAGTCTGTCGAGATAACCGAACAACTCATCGGATCGAAACCAGTCCGGCCGATAAGCCATGACACCCAAGCTCGACCAGTCGCGCTTTTCGGCGAACTCATAACCCCATGGATCGCGAAGCCGATTCTTATCACGAGCGCGAGATAAGTCGTCGAAACCAACATATAAAACGCTGGATTTTCGGTGGGTATGCTGAACGGCAAAAGTGTCGCCTGATACGTAAAACCCTCTCCGGTACTTAGACACCGCAAGTGAATTTAACCATGAGGGCGCGGGGGCGCGCGGAGGATGTTGCTGTCGCGGTACCTGCTGAGATTGCAAGGAATTCGGCAATCCAACAAGCGCTCTTGCTTGCATCGTCAAAAAGGGAAAATTAATCACGAGTCGGTCAGCGATTTCTTCGTCAGTAAGGCGTACGCAACCACGTTGATGTGCGATTTCAGCCGTAAATTCCGTATCGTTGTTTCCGTTGTGAGTAGCTAGCGACATTCGGTCCGGAATTATACTGGAACGAAATCGTCGTTCCAAAGCAAAATGCCCAAAGCCAAATATGCTTTTCCTGTCGTGCTTAAGTGCCGCACCTGCAGAGAAAAACTTAATCGGCCAATGATAGGTTTCTGGCTTACCGTCAGTTAAGGCGCAGTAAAGCGTACTGGACAAGGAGATCGCAAAAGGTTCCTCGGATTCTAACAGCGGCTCTGCATGCGCCTTCAACTGCTCAACGAAATCCGCGCAAACACAGTCGTCATCATCTAGTCGGAATTGAATGGTTTCGGAAAGCGACAGTTTGAGTTCGCGATAGACTTGCTTTTGTGCTGAAGCCGCATCCAACATCCCAAAAAAGCGCAGCGTGACTTGCGGAATCCCTGAGCATATTTCTTCCAGCTTCTCACGATACTGCTGCGGCATCATTTCTGAGGCCAAGACAATGAAATGAAAATCTTCATCCGTTTGCGCCCGCATCGAGGCCAACGTTAAATGTTCGAAGGTTTTTAAGCGAGCCTCTATCCGTTCAGGTTGAAACAATTGCTCAGCCTGTTTCAACGCGATTGGCAGAATTTCTTCATCAGTTTTGTCACGGTAAACTTTCCAGTCCCCCCGACCGACCAGAGAGAAGCGGCACAGACCGACGACCACCATCCCATCCTCCCATAAGCTAATATCCGCACATCAATGAACGAAACCTATGTCAGACCCGCAGGGAATCGGCGATTTATTGCCTATTATCCGTACAATCGAAGGTTTTGCAACACGCAAAGGATGACTCTCGAAACGAGAGTTGAAGTCGTTACTTACATGAAAACGGAATGAGGCCCTTCATTAGTGAACCATTCCCTATACTTTTTAATTTTACAAATATTTTCAACAGATTAAAAAAATAACCTTCCCGCCACCGGCACGCCCTCGCGCTCAGAAAATGACCCCATGAAGCGCGGATCCATGGATCATAAGCGTGAGAGGAAGTGGCAATCTGAAACTTTCCTCCGAGATCACAACTCAGTGCTTGACAGCTATTATTTGCCATATATGGTTTCTATGCTGGCATTTTCTTGCCTACAGCGATTCTTCGCCAAGTTTGGCCGGAATTTAGGCATCCAGCAATCGATGGTGGCTCGTCTGTTCGATAGTCCAAGGTACTAATACCTTATTTCCCCAATTAGGTCCGCCGAAGTGTCGTAACCCCGAGAGTCGTTTCTCTCATGACGAGGTTTTGGAAACATGGCTTATATTGCCCAAGTGCCTGACGGACTATTGACCCTAGATGCTGATGCCTGGGTCATTGATACAAATGCGCAACACGTTTTAACCGGTTTTTTCGACGGTGCCGAAGAAACTACCGGAGATATCGAAGCAACAAATGAAGGCGGTGATGGCGGCATTGCTGAGGCAGGCGAAACAGTTACCGTTCCGAAAGCTTCGGGTGACGTTCAAGGAACTTATGTTGGTCCGGTTACGCTATCCAGTGCGAACGTTACAGTTGGCATTCCTGCGCTAGCAGGTATCAACGTCAAATTGAATGACATCGACGGTCACGCCATCCGCGGCGAAGATGGCAGCAACTACTTTGTTTCCGATCAACCATTGGAGGATGACCGTCTCGGTGCGACTCTTTCTGTATCGGTTCTTGGTCAAAACATCGAGCTACTAGATGTGCCGCTTTCCGAGATAAATGAAAGCATCGCGGGAGAGCTTGATAGTATTGCAGACTCGCTGGGTCCGATCGCTGGACTGCCGTTCAGCACGCTCGCCGCTACTGTGCGCAGCGGCGCAGATCTAACTCAGCAGGTTCTCGATGCTGTAACGCTAAACGTTGCTGAAGGTGACGGCACCTTGCCTGTTGTCTGTTTCGCACGCGGAACGCTCATCATGACCGACTTCGGGGCAGTTCCAGTTGAGGAACTGTCCGAAGGCATGCTCGTGTTGACGCGCGACCATGGTCTTCAGCCGGTGCGCTGGATTGGCGGACGGAAGATCAATGGGAATACCTTGCACCTTCACCCCAATATGCGCCCAATCCGTATTTGCGCAGGCGCGCTCGGTGAGAACACCCCGGCACAAGATTTGCTGGTCTCTCCGCAACACCGCATTCTCGTGCGCTCGAAGATCGCACAGCGCATGTTCGGAACAACGGAAGTCCTGGTCGCGGCCAAACAACTCTGCCAACTGGACGGAATTGATATCGCGGATGATGTTTCAGAGGTAGAGTATTTCCACTTCCTGTTTGATCAGCATGAGGTGGTGTATTCGAACGGCGCAGAATCGGAATCGCTTTATACTGGGCCCGAAGCGTTGAAATCCGTAGGGGCTGCCGCCCTTGAGGAGATTTTCACGCTTTTCCCGCAGCTCAAGAACACAGACACCATCCCGTCAGCTGCCCGCGAGTTACCCTCGGGACGCAAAGCGCGCAAGCTTGCGGTACGCCATCGCCAGCATAATAAACCCCTGGTGTCCTAAAACTATTATGAGTTGCTTAATATATATCGAGGCAACTCATATAGCACCGATGAAAAAGGCGGTTAGTGTGGTGCCACACCCTAACCGCCAACCTTCATTTCGGTGCAACGAAGGAAGCATTCATCCAGTCTACGGCTGCATAAATGCTCGTATATATTTTACTCGGTAGCGGCTAGGGAAGCAAGGGGATACGCCGAAGTTTATTGATAGTTAGTCAATCAGTTTAAAATTAACCATCATTATTTTTTTTTCAGTAAACTGATGTATATAATACTCTCGACAGTTTTCCAGCCAAACGTCAATTCGTTTTTTTCATGTAACTTCAGTTCTCTAGAAAATCACGGCTTATTTTACTGTAATCGAGAGGAACTGACAACGACATGGGAGGGAGGCAAGTGGTATACATACTTGCGCAAACGGAAAACTCGGCAAACACGAAGCACAACATAAATCCAGAAAGTCATGGACCATCAATATCTGCATCGCACCGTCGATCATATGCAGAAAATGATCCTAGGAAAGATTTCAGGATTTGGGTCGCGCGGAACAATTACCTTATTAAAATTGGCATAGGTTTAGCCGCGATTATATCGATTATATTATTCTGGCTTATATTCGCATAGCTACCGTTACGAAGCGGCAGTGTCCTTCTTTCGGACGTTGTGAGAATTGTCCCGCGGAATTGCAATGTACATCACATGAACGTGGCCATTCATAATAGTGCGTCAGGCCATGCTCAATGATCTCCAGTGTCCGCAATGATTCCCATTAGACGAATGCGCGCCATATCTGGTATGTTGAGGCCACCGGGCATATAGGAATTGCGCCCTTGCATTCGAGCAAGAGGAACTTCCTATGGTGCCGCACACCATTTCCGAGGATGCCGAGATCGTCGTAGGAGAAGGTGCCTATGTCCAGAACAGGAGCACGGGCACAGTCGAAATGTGCCCGCAGGGTGGAGATCACGGGTTTATCATCCCGGCCTTCAATCAGGCAGTTTTTATCGAGACAGGCGGAACGTACACGTTCAAACCGAGGCAAAACCGGACTGCGATTATCGGGGTCTATGTCCTGTGAATGCCGCCTTCATATTCGGGCATTGGCCGCTGGTTCGGTACGCCTCGCGGTCTCTACTCCAACGCTTTCAGTTGATACTTGGCCGGAGCACCCGCAATCCGATCCCGCAAACCTAATCCCGCAAGACGCCAGCAATTCCGACACGGCTACTGGATGGGATGCTGCCACAAGATTGACAATCGATGACGGGGCGGGCCTGGCGAAATGGGATGGCTCAAACACGGGTACAAGTATTTCAAATATCGACATCTCTCCACCTGCCGTTACGGGCAATCAATATGGCGTTCTGGCGTCCGTCGTGTCTCGCACGTCCGGTAATCTGTTCACGGGGTTCCAGTTCTCCAATACGGCTACGGCAGGCTCCGGTTTTACCGATATCGGAAACTGTTCCCGGCAGCTCACGGCGACCGGCGACTATAGCCGCGCCCGGATGTACGTAAACGCGGGCGCGGTGCTTGATGTCGATTACTTGCAAGCTTATGACATCACCGCGATCCTTCAAAAGAAACGGCGGATCGTATTCGTCTACTGTCCGCATGATCGGCCTCTTTCGTCCGCGGGCCTTTCTTGTTTTCACGGAACCACGCTTCGGCATAGGCGCCGACACGGACAGGAAGCGTTACCTCACGCCCATGCAGGCGGAATTGCGCGATGATCTGATCTGCATCGTCATCGACCATGAATCCGACAGCCGATGCACGAGCGGCGCGCTCCCACGACTTCGGATCACGGATACCGCTATAGATGGATCGAAAGTTTGCCTCTGATCCAAACTCGGCTTCAAATTCGGCCGCCGCTTCCGCGCCCTCCGCCAGTTTGCGCGTGCGGTGTTCAACGGCCTGCTCAACATCTTTCCGGTATCGTTCCCGCTGTTTCTCGGCTTCCGCCCATTGGGCTTCGCAGGCGTTTCGCATTGCCTGATGATCCATCAGGGCCTTCGTTACCCCATCCGCCCTGCGCAGGAGCGCGGCAAGAAAATGCCGGTTGATCGGCTCCGCGTCGGTCTTGTCGGCCTCGCGAATCGTTTGCCAGCGCTTGCCATTAAACTCGCGCAACCCCCAAGCAGGCGGCAGGTTGGATAGATCGTCTACGATTCCGGGCGGAATGTGGATCCATCATTGATCGCAATATTTGGCGATTGCCTCGGCTTTCTGCGGATTCGTCGCTTCGCACTTCCAGTCACTGCGGCTGATCGTGATTTCTACACCATGCAGTTCCAACCCTCGGGACGGCCAGAGCGACATGATGACAGTATCGGCGTACCCGCCGCGCGCCGGTTCCCTCCCCGACCTCCTATATGATCGCATATTCTAGGGTGGTCCATCGTTTCGCCATGGCGGCAGTCAGGTCCGGGGCTTTCAGTTTCACTGGCCTGGATTTCTTTTCGAACAGGTCAGTCATGATGCACCTCCGGCAGACCGGCTGTCCGCACAGAAACCGCACAGTTATGCCGGAACACAGCGAGAACTACGGCATATTGACGGAGTATGATTGGCCTTGTATCGTTGCATTTCTGGGCGTGACCTGTCCCTTGGTAAGGGGGAAGTCGACAGTTCAATCCTGTCCAGCAGCACCTCAGATCACCGAAGAACGAACGCTATGCGCTTGTGTCGCAAGGATTGCGACATGGCGCTTCGATGCATCTTCGCCATCTCTGCATCAGGTCTGAAAATCAAAAAGTATAGATGTGAACAATAAATTTACCTTGTTTTTTGCCATGCGCTGGCCTCCTGCGGCCGAATGCTATGAAGTCACCGCGTAGATTCAGCCGGTCATCGACAAGTGAGGAACTTGGGTTTCTTCCGTTTTCCGTACGCCCTCATCCGCGAAAAAACCGGTGATGATATTTCTCGCCATCCAATCACCATGCCCTGATATCCTTGGGCACTCCCGACATCCGAGGCACAGGTCAGTTTCAGAGTATAGACTGTGGGAAACGACAGATTTTCAGGCGATATTTTCTAAAATGCAACATCCATTTTATTGTTTTTCATAGCGATCACTGCCTGTCCTATTTTTCACATCCTTCGCATAATTCGAAAAAACTGAAAATAAGATTTCATTAACCATTTCCTATTGACAAATTTGCCGTATTTCCGTTGCATAGCAGGGCTTCCGGGTTGATTGCAATATTTCCGATCGATTGTTTCCCGTGACGTTAGCTTGCGTGAGTGTGCCAACTTGCGCGCCTGTGTTGTATTTTGCCGTCCTTCCTGGGGCGTACTTCGGTGCTAACGAAAAGGATGCCTTCATGGCTTATATGACTCAGCTCGCGGGCGCAGTGCTCGCGTTGGATGAACTCGATCTGACGATCGTGGAAATCCCTCCGACTTCCGTATTAAATAATTTCGGAAATTCCGACGAAATCACTCAATATAACGTGCAGGACGATGGTGATGCCGCCACGTTGGAACAAGGCGATTATCTGGCTCCGGTGACAAACGGAACCGCTACTCCGGGGACCTATGTCGGCACGGGGGTGATCGAAAACGCGGGCCTCACCCTTGGCAGCATGACCGATAACTTGCTGGGGCTAGGCGTCAGCGTATCGGTCAACCCGATCGACGTGGATTATTTCGCTGATGAAAACGGGAATGTGTATGCGATCACCGACGAGCCGTTGAGCGATGACCGGATCATGGCCTCTCTGCGCGTCAACCTGCCTGGATCGAATAACATGATCACGGTCGAAGTCCCCGTTTCGGAACTGACGGATACTCTGGCTGATCTTGATCCGACCGGACTTCTGGGACCTATTCTGGGCAGTGCCGCCGACCTCAGCCAGTATATCATGGATACGGCGATCATAACCTCCACAACCGACCCTGCCGGCACCAAGCTTCTGGGCGACGACGAGCACACCGTCGTCTGCTTCGTTCGCGGATCGCTGATCGAAACGGAAAACGGGCCGGTTGCCGTGGAACATCTGAGCGTCGGGGACCGGATTATTACCCGTGATCATGGTATTCAGGAAATCCGCTGGATCGGTTCGACGTCTTTGGGTTCTTCCGTGTTGGAAAGTAATCCGAATCTTCGTCCAATCCGGATCAGAGCCGGCGCTCTTGGGGAAAATACGCCGTCATCGGATTTGTTAGTTTCTCCGCAACATCGCATTCTCGTGCGCTCGAAGATCGCACAGCGCATGTTTGGAACAATGGAAGTCCTGGTTGCGGCCAAACAACTCTGCCAACTGGACGGAATTGATATCGCGGAGGTTTCCGAGGTCGAATATTTCCATTTCCTGTTTGATCAGCATGAGGTGGTGTATTCGAATGGTGCCGAAACGGAATCGCTTTATACCGGTCCGCAGGCACTGAAATCCGTGAACATTGCGGCCCGCGAGGAAATCTTCTCGCTTTTCCCGCAGCTCAGGGATGCGGAAACCGTCCCGTCGGCAGCACGCGAACTGCCTTCGGGCCGCAAGGCCCGCAAGCTTGCGACGCGCCATCTGCAGCACGGCAAGCCGCTGGTGTCGTAAAACAACGATTGGTGATGCCCGAAGGTGTAATTCGGGCATCTCATACGGCGATCCCGCGATGTCCGGGCCTCATTCCCGGGAAATATCTTGGCGGGAAAGGCGGTCAGGGTGGTGCCACACTCCGACCGCCAAGCCTTCATTTCGGTGCAACGAAGGATGCATTCGAGCGATTCACCAAAGTGTTCGAATGCTTGGGGAAGTGTAATGCGTGTAGGTTGTGAAAAACAACTGGATCTGTATCGCACAGGCGATAGCTTGCCGGTCGCCGGATTTCATTCCTGATCCGATATCCCGGATCCAGTGGGAGAATGAGGGCAATAGATAGAAGGTCCGCAACCGGTGTTCAGTCAGCTTCACGCGCGCTTCGGAACGGGCGAAAGCCACTCCCTTTTCTTGTCGCGACCGAGATAACGGTAAAACAAATTCGGGAGGAAGACAAATGACACATATTCTACAGACGGAGGAAAATTCCACCGCCTACATGGGAGACATAGGGCAAAACTACCGAGGGCCATCGATTTCCGCAGCGTATCGTCGTTCATATGCTGAAAGCCGGCCTGCAGAGAATTTCTGGAACCGGATAGGTAGAAACAGTACTCTTCTTCGAATTGGTATGGGGTCGGGCGCTTTGGTGGCGATGATATTTTTCTGGATCATGTTCTTCTGAAAGCATCTCGGGAAAAATATTCCTCGGCGACCGGAAGCATTCGGGTTCCGCCAAGCAAAAAGATTCGGGTAAGGTTTTCCGTCATTTGGTTGTGTTTCGGGCCTCTTCAGGAAGCAATATCGGATGGACGTAAGTTATGCTGTCAACATGGTCAAATACGTCTCCAGGAGTACATTATCGGCACATGAATCCGGCAGGCTCCCGTTATCTTGCAGTTCCGGGAGACGGTAGATTTTTTTCATTGAAACTTTCAACGTCTTTCGACACGGACGTTCCGGCCGAAGTCCTTTTTGACAGGATCGTCGATTTTGACTGGCTGGCGCATAGGATAATGCGAAACGGAGGCCATGTTTCACGTATCGACCCGACCCGGGAACCGGGGATCGGACTGGGTTGGAATATCGGATTCCTTCGGAATCGAAAGGCGCAATCCGTCCGCGTAAAGATCGAACAGTTCGACAGACCTGCTGCCATATCCGTATCCGCACAATCCAAGACATTAGAAGCCTTGATGCTGGCGACCGTGATATCAATGGATCACTTCCGCGCACGCCTTGTCACGCGCACGATCATTCGTCCGCGCAACATACGGGCCGCTGTCATGGTTCAACTCGCAAAAATCAGGCGGACCCAGCTTAACAGCCGCTTTGACGAAATGGTTATGATACTCATCAAAGAAATGATGAACGAGCACAAGACGATGGGCTGCGTCTAAGAAACCGGCCCGGTGTCCTGCCCCTGTTCACAGGCATTGTTGCAGACGTTCCGGTGGCAGATTAGGCTGCACATATCGCAAAGGGCGCGGAGACGGTGGTTATGGTCGGACTCGCCTCCGCTGTCGGGGGGCTGTACAATTAGCCGAATGCGCGGGCATTTGAATCGCGCCCCCTGCCGAACTTGTCAGATTGAAAGTGAAAGCCATGAGATACGCATTCCGGATCGTTTTTGTTGCGGCCTGCCTCGCCAGTCCGGCCATCGGTTTTGCTGAAGATCTGCCGCAACCCGTTATCGATCTTGACCTGACCGATATCGAGATTCGCGAAAAACCGCATGCCGAATATGGCCGCCGTGTAAGCGGCACCCTGCCTGGCGGCTCCGTTGTCGAGATCGATCTCAATGGGGATGACGTGATCGAGGATATCGAGGCTCGCGGGAACGATCTCTTTCCTCCGGCGGATATCCGCGCTCTTATCCCTGCCGAAGTCATGGAAAACGAGTCCTGGCCCGCCGATGCCCGTTTCGAGAAAATCGAGTTCGAAAGCGATGGACGAATCGAAATCGAAGGCCGTCTTTCCGATGATCGCGAATTCGATGCCGAATTCGCCGCCGACGGCCGCCTGATCGAATTCGACACCGACGACTGACCCATGAGCAGCATCGCCCTCATCCTCCTGGGACTTTTCCCGGGTCTCAAGCTTATCTCGGCAATTTTTTTCCTTCTGGACCGGGCAATCCTGGCCATCATTGGCACCCATATCTATTAATGGTCGCTGCAGCCCCTGAAACCGGCTTTCACGACGTCGAGCACCGTATCGAATAAAATGACATCAGCGAACTTCGCGAGACGTCGCTGACGGCGGCACATATGATTGATGTTGGCGTATTTCACGTTCGATCGGCAGCATAAGCCCCTTTTGCCGATGCCGCCTAAGCGTTTGTTCGCCGTTTTCCGGGCTCAGATTAAATGTTTCTATACATTTGCACGGCTCGCGTACTAACTATCTGTACCTATAGGAAACGTAATGGAGCTTTCTGATGACCAAGTTTGCAACCCTGACCGCTGTTATCGGCCTGTCAGCTACTTCGGCGCTGGCCGGTGGCTATGTTGCTCCTGTTGTCGAGCCTGAACCCATTATCGTCGAAGAAGAACCCGCATCCTCAAACGCTGGTCTGGTCGTTCCGGCCCTGCTTTTGCTGGGTGTAGTTGCTGCCGTTGCGGCGGATGACGATGATAGCTGATCCGATATCCGTCGCGGGTTATTCCTGCCGGTATCGACAGCACCGATAACGTATTTACGTTAAGAAGATCATGCTCTTGATTGTCGTATGACAATGGCCCGCCTTCATTGGCGGGCTTTTCTTTACCCGGTCGTCGCCACTACCTAGGCGCACAGATGCACCCTGTCCTATTCAGAATTTCATTCCGATACTGAACGCGGCGCCTTCGCTTCCAATTCCGAAACTTGCGGCGCCGAAACTGAATCCGATCAATGCGCCGGTCATAACCTGCTCCACCGTGTGTTCACCCGCGTGAACCCGGCTTGCAGCGGTGAGTCCGGCAGCGCCATATGCCGCTGCTCCGGCGAAACGATCATCCCGGAAGCATTTTCCCGCAAGATCGGCCGCTCCGAACGCTGCGGCCGCCGAATGGCCCGAGGGAAATCCCTTGCCTTCTCCTGAAGGCCGGCGGGCCATCGGGGTGCCGTCCGTCCAGGATTTCAGTGCAAGAACAACCGCCGCCTGCAATATTCCCCGAACCGCAAAATCTTCAAGCCGGTCATCACGGGCCGCGCAGATCGCTGCTGCCGCTGGCAAGCCGTATTTCATCGCCGTGCCGAAATCCTCGAACGGGTCGGCCGCGACCGGCAATGGCGTCATTCCGCACAGCCCCGCCAGAATGATTGCCCTCATCATCTGGTCCCCCGTCAGGAAATATCTTCTCCCAGCCTGATAACCCGATCCATTCGCTCCGCCAAGGCATGGTTATGCGTGGCGATCAGTGCCGACAGACCGGTTTCACGCACCAGCCCCATCAGCACCTCGAAGACCCGGTCAGAGGTTTCCGGATCCAGGTTGCCAGTCGGTTCATCGGCCAGAAGCAATGATGGCTCATTTGCGAGCGCCCGGCAAAACGCCACCCGCTGCTGCTCGCCGCCGGACAGCTGCGCCGGACGATGATCGGCGCGATGAGTCATGCCGACGCGGTCCAGCAATTCTGCAGCCCGCTTTGCCGCCATTCCCGACCCGACGCCATTGGCAAGCTGGGGCAGGATGATATTTTCCGCGGCACTGAATTCGGGCAGCAGATGGTGGAACTGATAGACGAAACCCAGTTCGCGCCGGCGCGCCTCGGTCCGCGCACGGTCAGGAAGCCCATGCATATCGCGCCCGTTCAACTCCACCAGCCCTGAATCCGGCGTATCCAGCAGCCCGGCAATATGCAGAAGCGTGGATTTTCCCGCCCCCGAGGGTGCGACAAGCGCCACCACCTCTCCACGGGCGACATTCAGTTCCAGCCCGTGCAGCACCTCTACCGGCGCGGGGCCGTCCTTGCCATAGGTTTTCGAAACCCCTGCGAGTCTCAGAACGTCACTCATAGCGCAGGGCCTCCACCGGGTTCATCCGCGCCGCCCGTCGCGCCGGGAAGATCGTGACAATAAAGGACAACGCAAGTGACAGCCCGACAGCACGGAAGATATCCCACGCCCGCAATTCGGCAGGCAGATGATAGATGCCCCGCACTTCGGGCTGCCACGCGCCGCCATTCGTCAGCGCATTCAGCCCCGCCATGATATTCTCGACATTCAGCGCCAGAAGCACGCCAAGGATCACCCCGGCGATCGTCCCGATAATCCCGGTAAAGGCACCGCAAAGGAAGAAGACGCGCAATACCGCCCCTTCGGTCAGGCCCATGGTCCGCAGAATGCCAATATCGCGGCCCTTGTTCTTGACCAGCATGATCAGCCCCGAGGTGATATTCATCGACGCGATCAACACCAGAACCGAAAGGATGACGAACATCACGTCATCTTCCATATCGAGCGCGGCCAGAAAGCTGCCAGACGAATCCCGCCAATTCCAGATCTGCGCGTCCTCGCCCGCGGCCTGAAGAAGCGGCAGCGTCCAATCATCCACCCTTTCGGGATCGGATACGAATACCTCTATCTCGTCGGCAACGCCTTCGCGATTGAAATAGTCCTGCGCCTCGGCCATGGACATATATATTCGCGTCTGGTCGATATCGTAACGACCGGCACTGAAGACATACACGACCTCGTAAGACTTGACCCGGGGCGTCGTGCCCACCGGGGTCTTCGCGCCTTCGGGCGCGATCAGCTTGATCTTGTCACCAATGTTCAGATTCAATTCACGCTGAATCCCCGCGCCGATGGCAACGCCCTTGTCCAGATCCTCGATATTGCCCTGAGATGTCTCGGGATCGGCAATCCGCGGCATCGCCCTGAGCGCATCGGATGTGACCCCAAAGATTTCGGCCACGTTCGAGGAATCATGCGCCGTCGCCATCACCTGTCCGCGTATGACCGGCGTGGTCCGCTCGACCCCGGGCAGTTCCGCAAGGCGGGCGGCCATCGCATCGTAATCCTTGATCCGCCCCGGAACGACATAAACGTCGTCGGTAAATTCGTTCTCGACCCGCTGCGGCGCCATGTAAACGGTCGTGTGCGCATTCGCGCCCAGAATCGTGTCCACGAACTCGGCCCGGAATCCGGCCCGCACCGCCAAAGTGGCAATCAACGCCATGACCCCAAGGGCAATACCGATCAGGCTGATCCATGTCATGACGCTGACACCGCCTTCGGCGCGGCGCGCGCGCAGATATCGCCAGGCGATCAGGAATTCGTATCTTGAAAAAGCCGAGGGGCTGGACATGCGTGAAGCCTCTGAATTTGCGCGCAGACCCTGACGCCGCAGCCTGAAAAGATCAAGCCGACAATGCCGTGAGGTCTTCTTCTTTGTCCAAATACCTGTATTGCGGCACCCTCCGTCAGATGCGAAAAGCGGCGCATGGCCAAATCTGCTTCCGCCTTCACCTGCACCGCCTGCGGCACCGCTCATAAGAAATGGGCCGGGCGCTGCGATGCCTGCGGCGCATGGAATACCATTATCGAAGAGGCTCCGCTCTCGCGGGGGCCTGGGCGCGGGCTGGGTGCCGCCAAAGGACACAGCATTCCGCTGGCCGGACTGACATCGGACGAACCGGCACCGCCCCGCGCGCAATCCGGAATGGCCGAACTCGATCGGGTTCTTGGCGGCGGATTGGTGCCCGGTTCAGCCATACTGGTCGGCGGAGATCCGGGAATCGGCAAATCGACGCTGCTTCTGCAGGCCGCCGCCGCCTTCGCTCGGGTGGAGCTGAACGCGATCTATATCAGCGGTGAAGAAGCCAGTGCGCAGGTCCGCATGCGCGCGCGCAGGCTTGGGCTGAGCGACGCGCCCATGCGGTTGGGAGCGGAAACTAACCTGCGCGACATCCTGACCACGCTTGATCAGGAACGCCCCGACCTGGCGATCATCGATTCAGTACAGACGCTCTGGGCCGATCACGTCGAAGCCGCGCCGGGCAGCGTGGCACAGGTCCGCGCCGCCGCCCATGAACTGGTTACCTTCGCCAAGCGCCGGGGCGTCGCCGTGATTCTCGTCGGCCATGTCACGAAAGACGGCCAGATCGCCGGCCCTCGCGTTGTCGAGCATATGGTGGATACCGTATTGTATTTCGAAGGAGAACGCGGCCATCAATTCCGCATCCTGCGCAGCGTCAAGAACCGCTTCGGCCCCGCCGATGAGATCGGCGTGTTCGAGATGACCGGCGCGGGCCTTGCCGAAGTCGCCAACCCCTCTGCGCTTTTCCTTTCCGAACGTGGTCAGCCCGTCCCCGGCAGCGCTGTCTTCGCCGGGATCGAGGGTACCCGCCCGGTCCTGACCGAGATACAGGCGCTTGTCGCCCCCTCCAACCTTGCCTCGCCGCGCCGCACGGTGGTCGGATTGGATTCCGGCCGGGTATCCACCATTATCGCCGTGCTCGAAGCGCGTTGCGGAATTCCCTTTGCGGGGCTTGATGTTTTCCTGAACGTGGCGGGCGGGATGCGGGTGAATGAACCAGCAGCCGATCTCGCCATCGCTGGCGCGCTTTTGTCGGCGCGTGAGGACAGCGCATTTCCGCCGGAGGCGGTTCTTTTCGGCGAAATCAGCCTGTCTGGCGCCCTCCGGCCAGTCGCCGGAGTGGAAAACAGGTTGAAAGAGGCGCAAAAACTTGGTTTTTCACAGGCGATTATACCCGAAGGCCAAAAACTCGAGGGATTGGACGGCATAAGCGTGATGCGGATTGCCGATTTGACAGGATTTGTGGGCGAGCTTTTCGGCGCCGGCTGAATCGCCTGAAAATACAGCGCTAACCCGCGCGGGAGAACGACATGGACGGCTTTACGATTATTGATGCGGTTGTCGCCGTGGTCATCATTCTTTCCGCGATTCTGGCATGGTCGCGCGGCTTCGTCCGCGAATCGCTTGCCATACTGGGATGGATCGCCGCCGCCGTTCTGGCCTTTCTCTTCGCAGCAACCCTGCGCCCGATGATTGCACAACTGCCAGTGCTTGACAGGTTTCTTGGCGATAGTTGCGAACTGGCCACAATCGCGGGTTTCGCGGTGGTGTTTGCGCTTGCTCTGGTCGTTTTCTCGATCATCACCCCACTGTTTTCCTCGGTGGTCCAGCGATCGGCGCTGGGCGGGATCGATCAGGGAATGGGCTTCCTGTTCGGAGCCGCCCGCGGCATCCTGATCGTGGCCATCGCCTTCATCGTCTATGAGCGCGTCATTTCCACGGCGCAGTCGCCGATGGTCGATAACTCGCGCTCGGCACAGGTCTTTGCGCGCCTGAGCGGCGAAATGAACGAGCAGATTCCCGACGACGCGCCCGGCTGGCTGGTTCGCCGTTACGAACAGCTGGTCGGCGATTGCACCGCAACCGGTGAAGAGGTCGATGCGACCCAGACCCCGCCAGCAGAAACCGCGCCGGCCGAGACCGCACCGGCAGAAACGGCGCCGGAACAGGCTGAGCCAGCACCGATTCCGCCGGCATCGAACTGATCCGGACGGGCCGGGACTCCGCTTTATGACGGATTAATGAATGAAATCTGCCCTTGCCGGGTTGCGAGGGCGTGACTTTCACTATCCGCCGCACTACATAGCGGGTGATAGCCCGTCGCCATTCAGGATCGCCCATGCAACCATTCCTGGCCCATCCGTTCGATTCGGACCGCCTGCACGAGGAATGCGGAATCTTCGGTGCCATCGGCGTGGCCGACGCTTCCAACTTCGTGGCGCTTGGCCTTCACGCCCTTCAGCATCGCGGGCAGGAAGCCGGGGGAATCGTCGCGCATGATTCCGAACAGGGTTTCAACAGCGCCCACCGATTCGGCTATGTTCGTGACAATTTCACGAAAACCGATGTGATGGCGACTCTGCCCGGCCCGCTTGCCATCGGCCATGTGCGTTATTCAACCGCCGGGACCAAGGCGAATACCGCCATTCGCGATGTTCAGCCCTTTTTCGGCGAGTTTTCGATGGGCGGCTGCGCGATTGCCCATAACGGCAATATCACCAACGCCGCCGCGCTGCGCCGCGAATTGATCGAGCGCGGCTCGATCTTCCAGTCCTCATCAGACAGCGAATGCATCATTCACCTGATGGCCCGCTCGATCCAGCGCAACATTCCCGAACGGATGAAAGACGCCCTGCGCCGCGTCGAGGGTGCGTTCAGCGTCATCGCCATGACCCGGACCAAGCTGATCGGCGTTCGCGACCCGCTCGGCGTTCGCCCGCTGGTGCTTGGCAAGCTGAGCGATGACGGTTTTGTGCTTGCCTCGGAAACCTGTGCGCTGGACATTATCGGCGCCGAATTCGTGCGGGAAATCGATCCGGGCGAGATGGTCGTGATCTCCAAGGGTAAGGTAGAGACCTCGCGCCCCTTTGGCCCGTCGCAAGGCCGTTTCTGCATTTTCGAACATGTCTATTTCTCGCGCCCCGATTCGATCATCGGCGGTCGTTCGGTCTATGAAACCCGCCGTCAGATCGGCGTGGAACTTGCCCGCGAATCCCCGGTAGAGGCGGATCTGGTCTGCCCCGTCCCCGACAGCGGCACCCCCGCCGCCATCGGTTTCGCACAGGAATCGGGCATCCCCTACGGCATGGGGATCATCCGCAACCAGTATATGGGTCGGACCTTTATCGAACCGACCGACCAGATCCGCAATATGGGCGTACGGCTGAAACTGAACGTGAACCGTGCCCTGATCCGTGACAAACGGGTCATTCTGGTCGATGACAGCGTCGTTCGCGGCACTACCAGCCGCAAGATCAAGGACATGATCATCGATGCGGGTGCGGCTGAAGTGCATTTCCGCATCGCCTCGCCCCCGACCGCATGGCCCTGTTTCTACGGTGTGGATACGCCCGACCGGGACAAGCTTCTGGCCGCGCAAATGACGCCCGAGGAAATGCGCGAATGGATCGGCGTCGATTCGCTTGCTTTTGTGTCGCTGGATGGACTTTACCGGGCAGTCGGGGAAGCCAAGGGACGTAACCGCAAATGCCCGCAATATTGCGATGCCTGTTTCTCGGGCGATTATCCGGTCGCACCGTTCGATCAGCTTGAACGGGGATTCCAGATGAAGCCCGGCTCGGAATCCACGGTGAATGAGGCTGCGGAATAGGGTTTTCGGACGTTCCCGACCCTTCGTCCCGCGATGGGGGGGGGGGGGGGCGCCGCCCCGGACCCCGAGGTATTTGCCGCAAAGAAGAAGAGAAGGGGGCGAAACGGTTGGCCTTGGAAGGATGCGGTTGAAGGGTGATTGCACCCTGCAGTTCCACGCGCTACATGGCCACATCATGAGTAACCGCCCCGAACTCCCGCCCGAAATCGCCCGTCGCCGCACGTTCGCGATCATCTCGCATCCCGATGCGGGCAAGACCACGCTGACCGAGAAATTCCTGCTTTACGGCGGCGCCATCCAGATGGCCGGACAGGTCCGGGCCAAGGGCGAAGCGCGGCGGACGCGGTCGGACTTCATGAAGATGGAGCAGGATCGGGGCATCTCGGTTTCCGCCTCGGCCATGTCATTCGATTTCGACGGGCATCGCTTCAATCTGGTCGACACGCCCGGTCACAGCGATTTCTCGGAAGACACCTATCGCACCCTGACCGCCGTCGATGCCGCTATCATGGTGATCGACGGGGCCAAGGGCGTCGAAAGCCAGACCCGCAAACTGTTCGAGGTCTGCCGTCTGCGCGATCTGCCCATCCTGACCTTCTGCAACAAGATGGACCGCGAAAGCCGCGACACATTCGAGATCATCGATGAAATTCAGGAAAACCTGGCCATCGACGTGGCTCCAGCAAGCTGGCCCATCGGCGTGGGGCGCGAGTTTCTTGGCTGTTACGACATGCTGAACGACCGGCTGGAACTGATGGATCGTGCCGATCGGAACCGTGTCGCGGAATCGGTAAAGATCAGCGGCCTTGACGATCCGCAGCTGACGCAGCATGTGCCGGAAAATCTGCTGGCAAAGCTGCGCGAGGAAGTCGAGATGGCGCGCGAACTTTTGCCCGCCTTCGATCAGCGGTCCCTTCTTGAAGGCCATCTGACTCCGATCTGGTTCGGCAGCGCGATCAACAGCTTTGGCGTGCGCGAATTGATGAAGGGCATCAGCACCTTTGGTCCGGCTCCACAGCCTCAAAACTCCGCATCGCGTGAAATCGCCCCCGAGGAGAGGGCCGTCACGGGCTTCGTCTTCAAGGTTCAGGCGAATATGGACCCAAAACATCGCGACCGCGTGGCATTCGTGCGGATGGCTTCGGGACATTTTCTCCGCGGGATGAAGCTGACCCATGTGCGCACGAAAAAGCCGATGGCGGTATCGAATCCGGTTCTGTTCCTTGCCTCTGACCGCGAGCTTGCGGAAGAGGCATGGGCGGGCGATATCATCGGCATCCCGAACCATGGGCAACTTCGTATCGGCGACGCCCTGACCGAAGGCGAGGCGCTGCGTTTTACCGGTATCCCGTCATTCGCGCCTGAATTGCTGCAATCGGTCCGCGCGGCCGATCCGATGAAGGCCAAGCATCTGGAAAAGGCGCTCATGCAATTCGCCGAAGAGGGCGCGGCCAAGGTCTTCAAACCCGCCATCGGCTCGGGCTTCATCGTCGGCGTGGTCGGGGCATTGCAATTCGAGGTCCTCGCCAGCAGGATCGAGATCGAATACGGCATTCCCGTCCGCTTCGAATCGTCTCAGTTCACCTCTGCCCGCTGGGTGCAGGGACCGAAAGAAAAAGTCGATGCGTTCATCAATGCCAATAAGGGGCATATGGCCCATGATCATGACGGCGATCAGGTTTACCTGACCCGGCTGCAATGGGATATTGACCGGGTCGAGCGCGATTATCCCGATCTGACGCTTTCCGCGACCAAGGAAATGATGGTCTGAAACCTGCGGCACAGGGTTCCGAATTGCACTTGCCGGTCGGGTTCGGTTATGCCTCGGTCAACGCGCAGGAGGATTCATCATGAACCAAAAGCAATATCAGCCGCCCCGGGTCTGGACATATGACACCGAGAACGGCGGGACATGGGCCGGAGTGAACCGCCCGACATCCGGCGCTCAGTTCGAGCGAGAATTGCCGGTCGGAAAACATCCATATCAGCTTTACTCGCTGGCCACGCCCAATGGCCAGAAGGTCACGATCATGTTCGAGGAACTTCTGGAGGCGGGCGAAAGCGGCGCGGAATATGATGCATGGCTGATCAGTATCGGCGATAGCGAGCAATTCTCGTCCGGGTTTGTCGGTGCCAATCCCAACTCGAAGATACCGGCAATGATCGACCGTTCGGGCGAAAAGCCGGTTCGCGTGTTCGAGTCCGGGCATATCCTGTTGTATCTGGCTGAGAAATTCGGGCGTTTCCTGCCCAGGGATCACGCCGCGAGAACCGAGGCGATGAACTGGCTGTTCTGGCTGCAAGGCTCGGCGCCCTATCTTGGCGGCGGGTTCGGGCATTTCTACGCCTATGCCCCTTATCCGATGGAATATCCGATCAATCGCTTTACCATGGAAGCGAAGCGACAGATGCATCTGCTGGACAGCACATTGGCAGAGCGTCCCTTTATCGGCGGTGACGAATACAGCATCGCGGATATAGTGATCTGGCCCTGGTACGGCAATCTTGTCATGGGCCAGCAATATGATGCGGGCGAATTCCTGAATGTCTCGGAATACACGCATCTGCGCCACTGGGCAGACAAGATCGCCGAACGGCCCGCCGTGCAGCGCGGCAGGATCGTCAATCGCAAGACCGGCGAGGCATGGGAACAGCTTCCCGAACGCCATGATGCCTCGGATTTCGACAAACTTCCGCCGGCTCCGGCAAAAAAGGGCTGATATATTCAGGATTGCCGGACAGGCAGGCAACCTTGCGCTCTCTTCTCGTAATCGGCTTGAATCCGCGTTAACCTTTGGGTGCCAGCCAAAGGGAGAGCCAGCATGCCGATCAGCTTTACAGTCAACGGCGAAGAACGCAGTGTCGATGTCGATCCCGACACACCGCTTCTTTGGGTTCTGCGGGACGAATTGCGCCTGACCGGCACGAAATTCGGCTGCGGGATCGCCCAATGCGGGGCCTGCACGGTCCATCTGGACGGTATGACGCGCCGATCCTGTGTCACGCCCATCTCGATGGCCGAAGGCTCGGATATCACCACGATCGAAGGTCTTGAAGGCCCCGAGGCCGACGCGGTTCAGGCAGCATGGCGCGCGATTGACGTACCACAATGCGGGTATTGCCAATCCGGCCAGATCATGACGGCGACCTCGTTGCTGCAACAGATCGCCTCTCCGAGTGACGAGGATATCGACAACGCCATGGCCGGGAATATCTGCCGCTGCGCGACTTATGTCCGCATCCGGCAGGCGATCCATGACGCCGCCAGAACGCTGGAGGGCTGAGCGATGAATATCCAGACCTCCCGCCGTGGCTTCCTGACCGGGCTGATCGTTGCCGTCGCCCTGCCCGGCCTTGCCCGCGCGCAGCAGAAATCCGGTGCGGCCGCGTTTTTCAATGAACTTCCCGGCGGTTCGGGCGGAATGTCAGCGAATGCCTTCATCCGCGTCGCCCCTGATAATACCGTTACCGTACTGATCAAGCATATCGAATTCGGACAGGGCCCATATACCGGCCTGACCACACTTGTGGCCGAAGAGATGGACGCAGACTGGTCACAGATGCGCGCCGCCGCCGCGCCGGCCGATGTCGAACTTTATGCCAATCTCGCAATGGGTATGCAGGGCACCGGCGGTTCGACCGCCATGGCCAACAGTTTCATGCAGATGCGCAAGGCCGGTGCCGGCGCCCGGGCGATGCTTGTCGCCGCCGCTGCCGAACGTTTCGGTGTGCCCGTCGATCAGATCACCGTCGAGAAGGGTATCGTCAAAGCGGGCGATCAATCCACAAGTTTCGGTGAACTGGCCGAGGCCGCCGCGCGGCAAACCGCGCCCGAAGATCCTCCCGTCAAGGATCCCGGCGACTTCACCCTGATCGGCACCGATCTGCCAAAGGTGGACAGCAGCGCCAAAACCGATGGCTCGGCTCTGTTCACGCTGGATGTTTATCGCGATGGGATGCTGACGGTGGTGGTCGCCCATCCGCCGAAATTCGGCGCCAGGGTCGCAAGCTACGACGACAGCGCCGCGATGCAGGTGCAGGGCGTGCGCAAGGTGGCGCAGATCCCCTCAGGCGTTGCCGTCTATGCCGACAATACATTCGCCGCGTTGAAGGGGCGCGATGCTCTGACCGTGGAATGGGATGAAAGCAAAGCCGAAACCCGTTCGACCGAAACGATGATTGCCGAATGGACCTCTGCCGCCAAGGCCGGAGGGGAATGGGAAGTCGAGAAATCCGGCGATGTCGACGCCGCATTGAATGGCGCGGAAATCGTCGAAGCCACCTATGTCTTCCCCTATCTGGCCCACGGACCGATGGAACCGCTGGATGCCGTGGTCGAATTGCACGACGACGAGGCCGAAATCTGGATGGGCAGCCAGATGCAGACCGGCGATCAGGCCATCTTCGCCAAGATCCTTGGTGTCGATAAGGTTGATCTCCATACCATGCTTGCGGGTGGAAGCTTTGGCCGCCGCGCCACACCGGATTGCCATCTTGCCGCCGAAGCGGCCGAGATCGCAAAAGCCAACGGCAAGGGCGCCATCAAGCTGATGTGGACGCGCGAGGACGATATGCAGGGCGGCTATTACCGCCCCCTGACCGTCCATCACATACGGGCGGCCCTCAATGAACAGGGCGGCATCGAGGCCTGGGATCACGGCATCGCCGCGCAATCGGTCGTCATCGGAACACCGTTCGAGCAGATGCTGCAGGGCGGGCCCGATTTCACCGCATTCGAGGGCGCGAACGAATTACGCTACCAGACCGCCAATCATCGCCTTCGCTGGGCCAAGATGGACTCGCCGGTTCCGACATTGTGGTGGCGTTCGGTCGGGCATACGCATACCGGCTTTGCCGTGGAATGCTTTATCGACGAGTTGCTGGAAAAATCCGGCAAGGATCCGGTCGAAGGCCGTCTGGCCCTGATGGGCGAGGAACAGGCCCGCGAAAAGGCGGTGCTCACGCGCGTTGCCGAGATGGCCGATCAGTCAGGCGACTTCGGCTATGGAGTCGCGGTAGTGAAATCCTTCGGCACCTATGTCGCCCAGATTGCCGAGATCGAGGATCGGGGCGGCGTCCCCCATGCCCGCCGCGTCTGGTGCGCGATCGATTGCGGGACGGCGGTCAATCCCAATGTCATCCGCGCGCAAATGGAAGGCGGGATCGGCTATGGCATCTCTGCCGCGCTTCACAGCGAGGTCACGTTTGACGAAGGCGGGCTGATCCGGCAACGGAACTGGGACAGCTACCGCATCCTGCGCATTTCCGAAATGCCCTCCATCGAGGTGGCGATCCTTCCCTCGACAGCCGAACCTACAGGGGTGGGAGAGCCGGGCACTCCACCCATTGCTCCTGCAATTGCAAACGGATGGCGGCGCATGACCGGCACCGCGCTGCGCCGCCTGCCCATCATTCCGGTTGCATGAGAAAGGAGACCCGCATGACACGTTTCAGCCTTTCCGTTGCAATGACCCTTGCACTCGCGGCGCCACTTGCAGCGCAGGATCTGCGCATGCCTGCCGATTTCGAGAATATCGAGAACGAAACCGAACGATCGGCAGCGCTTTTCGAAGAGATGGGCAAGGTTTTGACCCATCCGCGCTGCCTGAACTGCCATCCCAAGGACAGCCCCACACAGGGCGACGACATGCATCCGCACGAACCTCCGGTGATCCGTGGCGACGCCGATTTCGGCGCGCCGGGCATGAATTGCACGACCTGCCACAGCTCGGAGAATTTCGAGACGACCGGTGTCGGCGGCATCGAAAGCATTCCCGGACACGAACCCTGGTCACTTGCGCCGGTGGAAATGGCATGGGTTGATCTGTCTCTTGGCGAAATCTGCGCTCAGCTCAAGGATCCCGAGCGGAATGGCGGGCGCAGTCTGGAAGAATTGCACGAACATATGGCCGAGGACGGGCTTGTCGGCTGGGGATGGGAGCCGGGAGCGGGGCGCACCCCTGCGCCGGGTTCGCAGGATATGTTCGGTGAACTGACACGCGCATGGATCGACACCGGCGCGGCCTGTCCCTCGTAAGATGGTGTGGCCAGCCGGCCGGCCGGCGCATCGCGTCCGGGCGACGGGTCGCTGCCCCGACCTGTGAAATCCCTGCCCTGCTTGTTCGGGTTCAGGGATCGATCAGGATCGCGCGGAAATCATTGACATTCGTCAGGGTCGGGCCGGTAATCACCTGCCCGCCGACAGCCTCGAAGAACCCATGCGCATCATTCGTGTCCAGCGCCTTGCCCGGATCGCATCCCGCCTTGCGCGCCTGTTCAAGAATTTGCGGCCCGACCCATGCCCCGGCGATTTCCGCCGCACCGTCGACCCCGTCGGTATCGCAGGCCATGGCATGAATCCCCTTTGCTCCATCAAGTGCAAGCGCCAATGCAAGCGCATATTCCGCATTCGGCCCACCGATCCCGTCTCCGCGTCGTGTGACGGTAAGTTCACCACCGGAAAGAAGGATCTTCGGGCCTGAGGATTGCAAGGCCATCCCGGCATGGGCACGGGCGATTTCGCGCGCTTCCCCCTCGATTGCATCGCCCAGAAGCTCGACCTCATATCCCGCCGCTCGGCCAAGTTCGGCAGCGGCTTCAAGGGACATCCGCGGGGCGGCGTAAACCCGGTTGATCACCGCGCCCAGTCTTGCGTCTTCAGGCGGGATGACCCGGTTCGATCCGGTCAGCGCGGCCTTGACCGATACAGGCACGGCGATGTTCCATCGATCAAGCAGATCCCGCGCGGTCTCGGGGCCGTTCGGATCTCCTACTGTGGGGCCGGAACCGATCAGCGCCGGATCGTCCCCCGGCACGTCCGAGATCATCAACGCCAGCATGCGGGCAGGCCAGGCGGCAGCGGCAAGCTGCCCGCCTTTCACACGGCTCAGATGTTTGCGGACGATGTTCATTTCACCAATCGGCGCGCCGGAAGCCAGCAGCGCCTGATTGACCGCCTGTTTCTCGGCCAGCGTAATCTCGCCCGCCGGGGCGCATAGCAAGGCGGACGCGCCTCCGGAAATCAGCGCAAGAACGAAATCGCCTTCCCCCACTGTCTGAAGCATATCCAGCATCCGCCCTGTCGCGGCAACGCCCGCGGCATCGGGAACGGGATGCGCCGCAGAAACGAGCTCGATCCCCTGAAGCGGTCTTTCGTAACCGTAGCGCGTGATGATCAGCCCCTCGCATGGCCCCCAGACGGCCTCTACCGCCTCGGCCATGCGGGCGCTTGCTTTCCCCGCCCCGATCACCAGCACCCTGCCCGTCGCCGGACGGTCGGGCAAATGCTGTGCAAGGCTACGCATCGGATCGGCCATCTCAACGGCCCGGTCGAACATTTTGCGCAGCAATTCTGCAGGTTGCGCCGCATTCATGGCGTCATCCATCTTCTTCCTGGCCCGGTTGCCATAGCTGCCATCCTTCTTCTGCGAATTTCACGACATGTCGCGTCAAGCTGCACCAATTTCCGGATATTGCCAAGCTGCCTGCCTCCATTCCTTCAGTCATCGCGGAACTATGAATTGTTCGGGCTAGAGTTTCGGTCTGCAATGGTATACCGAACCTCGAATCCTTTCTCCGGCAGAGCAATCCGGCGGAAGGCAATGACTGGATTCGAGATGAAAGGTCTGTCACCATGCAAGGCACATATCATCAGCGTCATGGCCTGGAAGTCGCGTCGGACTTCGTGAAATTCGTTGAAGAGCAGGTCCTGCCTGGCACCAAAGTCGATGCCAACCGATTCTGGTCGGGATATGCCGGCCTGCTGGATGAATTCGCCGACGAGAACCAGATCTTGCTGAACCGGCGCGATGAATTGCAATCCGCAATCGACAGCTGGCACAAAGAGCGTGGAAATCAGCCATGGGACGCCGCCGCCTATCGCGGGTTTCTGACCGATATCGGCTATCTCGCCCCGCAGCCTGCGCCCTTCAGTGTCGATAACGGCGCGGTCGATCCCGAGATTGCAAATATCGCCGGACCGCAGCTTGTCGTTCCCGTCAGCAATGCCCGGTTCGCGTTGAATGCCGCAAATGCGCGTTGGGGTTCGCTATACGATGCGTTCTACGGCACCGATGTCATGGGCCCGCCCCCGGCCACCAAGGGAATCGACCCCGCCCGCCGTGATGCCGTTGTGGCGAAGGCTGCGGCATTTCTGGACAAGACATTTCCGCTGATCTCGGGCAGCCATGCCTCCGTCACGAATTATCGCGCCGACAAGGACGGGCTTCACGCAACCGTGGACGGCGCGGAAATCGCTTTGGCGGATGCTTCGGCCTTCCTTGGCACCAGACAGGACGGCAAGGATACCGCCTTTGTGCTGCGCCATCACGGGCTGCATGTGGAACTGGTGATCAACCCGGACCATCCGATCGGCGCGGCTTCGCCATCTGGTCTGCGCGATATCGTCGTCGAGGCAGCTTTGACCGCGATTCAGGATTGCGAGGACAGCGTTGCTGCCATCGATTCCGAAGACAAGATCGGCGTCTATGCCAACTGGCTGGGACTGATGAAGGGCGATCTGGCCGAGACTTTCGAAAAAGCCGGCAAGACGATGACCCGCAGGCTGGCCGGAGATCGCGAGATCGAGGCACCGGACGGCAGCAAGCTGACCTTGCCGGGGCGTGCATTGATGCTGGTCCGCAATGTCGGATTGCTGATGACCACCGATATCGTCCGGCTCAATGGCAAGGAAACCCCCGAGGGGCTGCTGGACGCCATGGTCACGGTTGCCTGCGCATTGCATGATCTTGGAAAAACCGAAGGGCCGCGGAACAGCCGCCTGGGATCGGTCTATGTGGTCAAGCCGAAGCTGCACGGGCCGGATGAGGCAGGCTTTACCGATCGTGTCTTTACTCGCGTCGAGGCCGTTCTGGGCCTGCCTGCAAATACCGTGAAACTTGGGCTGATGGATGAAGAGCGCCGCACCTCGGCCAATCTTGCGGCCTGCATTCACGCAATCCGCAACCGGGTCGTGTTCATCAACACAGGTTTCCTTGATCGTACCGGGGATGAAATCCACACCTCCATGCAGGCCGGCCCCTTTGTCGGGCGTGACGACATGAAGGCCGCAGGCTGGCTGCACGCCTATGAGGATCGCAATGTGCTGACCGGGCTTGCTTGCGGGATGCGCGGAAAGGGGCAAATCGGCAAGGGCATGTGGGCCAAGCCCGACGCGATGGCCGAGATGCTGGACAGCAAGACCGGCCACCCGAAAGCCGGTGCGAATACCGCATGGGTGCCCAGCCCGACCGCCGCAACGCTGCATGCACTGCATTACCATCAGATTGATGTAGCCGCACGGCAAGAGGAACTGGCAGGCAATTCGATGCCGGAACTGGATCAGTTGCTGACCCCCGCCCAGATGGGCAATCACCGGCCTGCGCGCGACAAAATTCTGCGCGAGGTCGAGAATAGCTGTCAGGGTATCCTGGGCTATGTCGTGCGCTGGGTCGATCAGGGCATCGGCTGCTCGAAAGTGCCGGATATCGACGACGTGGCCCTGATGGAGGATCGCGCAACCTGCCGGATCAGTGCCCAGTATATGGCGAACTGGCTGGAACATGGTCTGGTGTCTCAGGACGAGGTCGAGGACGCGCTGCGCCGCATGGCCGCCAAGGTGGATCGCCAGAATAAAGGCGATCCGGCCTATATTCCCATGGCGCCAGGTTTCGACGGCGCGGCATTCGCGGCAGCACGCGACCTGATTTTCGAGGGTGCGCGCCAGCCCTCGGGCTACACCGAACCTGCCCTGCATGCGCGGCGCAAGGAAGCAAAGGCGCTCAGGTAAGGCTTATCCCGGCTTACGAGGCGTCCTTGCCATCCCCTCTGCCCGCCATCAGGCGCAACGGCGTGTAGGTGATGATCGTCTCGCCGCGTTGATTCACGATCCGGTTGCGGGTGCGCACCAGCCCGCGACCGCCTTTCTTCGCCGGACGGATTTCGGTGACCTCGATCTCGACATGGATCGTATCGCCTTGCAGGACCGGCGCTTCGACATTCATTTCCATATGCAGGAATGCCAGCCCGGTGCCTTGTGCCGTCGCGTTCAGTACCAGCCCTTCCGCAAGAGACAGCGTCAGGGCCGCAGGTGAAGGCCGCCCGGGAATCGCGGAATGGGCCGCGCGATATTCGGCATCGACAAAAAGCGATTCCAGCATTCCCACAGAATTGACGAAATTCACGATATCGGTTTCGGTGATAGTCCTGCCAAAGGTCTGAAACCTGTCTCCGATCGTCAATTCGTCCCAGTGGAACCCTTCACCAACCAGCTTCATTCGTTTTCCTTTTTTCTAACAGCCTGACCGCGGATCCTGTGATGGCCGCAGCTCATTCTGATGCACCGTTCTGTTCGGCCAGGGCGTTGCGGAACGCCTCGAGCACCTCGGTTCCCTGCAATCCGCGGGCGTCAAGCTCTTCCGCCCATTTTTCGCCAATGGTTCCCATCCGCTCGTTTATCTCGGCCTTGTCGTCGTCGGAAAAGGAGATGAATTCGACCCCGGCATCCGCCATGGTCTGCTTGTCTTCCAGATCCAGCTCTTCGCTGATCTTGCAGGCCGAGCGGATCACCTCTTCCGCGGCGTCAGTCATGGCTTGCTGCACCGTGGGATCAAGCCGGTTCCAACGATCTTCGCTGATGACATAGCTGGCGACGAAAGAGCCGAAATTCATATCCTCGGTCCCATAGGCCAGCGCAGGTTCCAGCTCATAGGGAAGAACGCTCGAATGCGGGAACAGCACACCGTCGATGGTGCCACGGGTCAGGGCCTCGCGGGTTTCAGGGGCCGGGATCGTGACCGGTGTCGCGCCCATCAGTTCGACCGCGATTTCCTTGGTCCCCCCGGTCGCACGAAGTTTGAGACCATCGAAACTGTCAACCCCGGAGATTTCCTTCTTTGCGGTCATGATCTGGTAGGGTGACAGGACCATGACCAGCAGCATGCGGACTCCCTGCGGTGCAAGCTCGGCTTGATCAAGAATCCCGCCCGGTTTGGCTATCGACCAATAAGCCTCGGTTCCCTGACAGGATTTATTGAATGCCTCGGGCAGTTCGCCAACCGCCGAAAGCGGAAGTTTATCGGCGATATAGGACACCCCGACATAACCGATATCCACGGTGTTGGTCTGGGCCAGCGACAGAAGATCCTTCGATTTCCCCAATTGCTCGGCCGGATAATATTCGAACTCGACCTCTCCCCCGGTCAGTTCGGTGACCTTCTCCATCCAGACCTTGGTCATGTTTTCGGCGATGTAATGACCGACCGGGAAACTGTCTGCGACCCGCAGGGTTTCCGCCGACGCCAGCGACGGACAAGTCAGCAGCGCCGATAACGTCACCGCAGACGCGAATTTTCCGTGATGCATTTTCATTTCCTCCTCCTGTTGAATTTATGTTCTCCTGACCGTCACATCGTTGATGGCAGCCACAGGATCAGACTTGGGAACAGCAGCAATAACAGCAGCACGATCAGATGCGCCCAGACATGCGGCATCACCCCTCTGAACAGTTCCCCAAGTGGGCGTTTCGTATAACGGGCGACGACGAAGACGTTCATTCCCATGGGCGGTGTCACCATCCCGACCTCGGCGGTGACGATGACCATGACCCCGAACCAGATCGGATCGTAACCAAGCTGCAAGACAACCGGCAGAATGACCGGCACCGTCAGGATCAGAATGGCGATCTGATCCATGAAAAAGCCAAGGATCAGATAACCGATCAGGATCAGTGCCATGATCGCCATGGGGGCAAAGCCCAGCCCGCCGACCCAGCTTGCCAGATCATTCGTGACCCGCGAGAGCGTCAGAAAATAGCCGAAGATATGCGCGCCAAGGATGATGAACAGGATCATCGCGGTCGTATGCGCGGTATTTCGCAGCGCCGTCAGCAGGGTTTCCATATTCAGTTTGCGCTCATACCCGGCCAGCAGCATCGCGACGAAGGCCCCGATCCCTGACGCCTCGGTCGGGGTCGCAAGCCCGGTATAGATCGCGCCGGTCACCGCCAGGAACAACAGCAACATCGGCCCGACATGCTTAAGCGATGCGAATTTCTCGCGCATGGTATAGGCCCGCCCGACCGGAGCCGCGGCGGGATTGAAATGCAGCAGGACCGCAATCGTCAGAATGATCGCAAGGGTCACGATAATACCCGGGATGACGCCACCAATCAGCAATTCCCTGATCGGCAGATCGGCAATGATACCGTAGAGGATCAGCGCGATCGATGGCGGGATCAGCATGGCCAGCGCTCCCGAAATCGCAACCGCGCCGCCAGCAAGCTTCGGATCATAACCCTGCTCCATCATCGACGGAAGCGAGGTCGAGGCAAGCGTTGCCGCAGCCGCCGTACTGGAACCGGAAATCGCACCGAACCCCGCCCCGGCAATCGCGGTCGCCATCGCCAGACCGCCGCGCAGCCGCCCGACCCATATGGCGGCGGCCCTGAACAGGTCTTTCGCGACGCCGGACAGGATCACGAATTCGGCCATCAGGATGAACATCGGGATCGTGATGATCTCGTATGAACTGGCGGTGGAAATCGGAGTCGTGCGCAGGATGCCCTGAACGAAGCTCCACCCGCCAAGAATATAAAGCCCGGCCGCTCCGGAAATCGCCATCGCAAGCGCGACCGGCAGACCGGTCAGCAGAAACAAGAACAACAGCAGCAGAACAAGTGTAACCGTCATTATAGCTGTTCCTTTTCCGGCTGATCTTCATGAGGGGAATAAAGCAGTCCCGGCCGGTCTCTTCCGGTCACGCATGAACCGAAATGCAAGGCTGCCCGGATCAGGCAGCGCAATGCGATCAGGGCGGTCCCGATAAAAGCCAGGAAATAAGACGGCCAGGTCGGCCATGAGACACTTGCACTGATCAAGTCTCCGCCCCGCCATGCCGCGATCATGCGATGCCCGGCTTGCAACGCGATGATTGTCAGGATAACAACCGCCAGCGCATAGCCGACACCCAGCGATATGTGCAGCATAGGGCGCGGCAATTTGTCAGTGAACATGTCGATTGCGATATGGCCGTGATTTCGCAGCGTATCCGACAATGCCAGAAAGAAACCTGCGACCATCAGGTAGGTGCCGATCATGTCATAGGACCATGCCAGCGGCTGCCGAAGCAGGTAGCGCATCGAAACATCCGCCACCACCGTCAGCATGATGACACCGATCGCAATTCCGGAAAAAAGCGCAAACAATCTTTCAATCGCCGACAGAAGCCGCGTCCCCGCGTTATCCTCCGGTGTCGTCGTCATTGCCTATCCTCCCGTTTCTGGCCTTTATCGTCGGCATCCGGCGGTTGCGCATGCCGGTTGATCCGGTCTCATTTCCCCGGTCGTTCACCATCCAGAACCGCCCCCGCCTCCACCAGAGCCTTGATGCGATCGGCATCTATCCCCCAGGCTTCCAATACCGCCCTTCCACTTGCTCCGGGCCGTTCCGGGGGAACCGGCATCGCCAACGGTGTCGCAGAGAACCGCGGAGCCGGGGCCGGTTGCGTGACACCATCGATTTCGACGAAGGTGCCGCGCGCGCGGTTATGCGAATGCCGCGCGGCCTCTTCGAAGGTCAGGACCGGCGCGACGCAGGCATCCTTTCCCTCGAAATGCGTGATCCATTCATCCCGGCTGCGCTGTCTGATCCGATAGGCAATTGCCTGGCGCGCTCGCCGCCGCCCCTCCTTTGACCCTTGCAGCGGCGCGTCTTCGTCACTCAGCCCAAGCCCCGCCAGCAAGATCAGCTGAAATTTACGCTCCAGCGCGCCAATGGACAGATATTTCCCGTCCGCACATTCGTAGACTGAATACTGAGGCAAGCCGCCATCAAGCAGATTTGTTCCGCGCGGGCCGTCATGCATCCCAGCGGCCCGAAACCCGGCCATGGCGGTTGCCAGCAAGGCAGCACCGTCGACCATCGCCGAGTCGATGATCTGCCCCTGCCCGGTTGATTTCGCATGCAGTAATGCCGCAAGCATGCCGATCACCATCATCAGGCTGCCACCGGCATAATCGGCAAGAAAATTCGCGGGAATGGTCGGCGGTTCCCCTTCGCGGCCGATCATGTCCAGCAGCCCGGTAATCGCAAGGTAATTCACGTCATGACCGGCGCGTAGCGCCATGGGCCCGTCCTGCCCCCATCCGGTCAGGCGCCCATAAATCAGGCGTGGATTACGCCCAAGGCAAATATCCGGCCCCAGGCCCAGCCTTTCCATGACGCCGGGGCGGAACCCTTCAATCAGCCCATCCGCCGATGAAATCAGATCAAGCAGACATTCCACCGCCTGCGGATTCTTCAAGTCCATTGCCAAAGATTGCCTGCCGCGTGCCGGCAGATCGAGTTCATCCGGTCTGTCGATCCCAAGCCCGGAATCGGCAATGCGCGCGATCCGGATCACTTCGGCGCCCATATCCGATAACAGCATCGCGGCAAAAGGCGGCGGCCCGATGCCCTCCATCTCGACGATGCGTAATCCCTTCAATGGCCCCTGCCTATCCATAGAGATGCCGTCCCCTGTCATGCCATTCGCGGCTGAGTTCATCGCGAAACTCCGGCGCAGCAATGGCAATCATCCGCCTTGCCCGCTCATCGATCGCCTGCCCGCGCAGTTCCGCAATGCCGTATTCCGTCACGATCGTATCCGCATCCGCTTTGGAAATCGTCACTTCGGCCACGCGCGGCACGATTCGCGAAACCGTCATCCGGGAAGTCGTCGCGGGCAGTGCGATGATGGCGCGCCCTCCTTCCGACATCTGTGCCCCGCGCGTGAAATCAAGCTGACCTCCAATGCCGCCGATAATAGGCCCGCCATTTCCGGCTCGTTCGGAATTGATCTGGCCAAGCAGATCAACCTCGACGGCCGAGTTGATCGCCGTAAAACGCGACAGCCCGGCGATAACCCTTCCGTCATGCGTATAATCCGTTCGGCATATGGCAATATCGTCATTCCCGTCCGCCCAGGCCCAGACTCCGGGGCCGCCCATGATCATGGAGGTGACCGACCGGCCAGTGTCGGTCTCCTTGAAGGAATTGGTCAGGGCATCGCATTCCATCAGTTCCGGTATTCCATCAGGCAATGCGCCGCTATGCAGGCCAAGATCACGGTGCCCTTTCAGCGCCCGGATGATCGCAAGCGGCAGCTTGCCGATGCCAAGTTGCAGCACGGCACGATCCGGAATCAGGCGGGCGACAAGCGCAGCGATACACGTCTCACGCGGGCCGGGCTGGCCCGATGGCAAGGATGGCGGAGCGGCTGCCGCGGCCACGCGAAGATGAATTGGAATATCGTCGGGCCACCCCGTGCCCGGAACGCGCGGAGTCGCCGGATTGATCTCGGCGATCACCAGACGGGCGCGACGCGCAACATCGAAAAGATACAGATCTCCCATGCCCAGACAGGGCCGCCCGCACTTATCCGGCAAGGAAAGCTGGATCAGCACGACATCCGCCTTCATCTTCCCGCTGTGTAAATTGCGCGTATATTCGGAATAATGTCCCGGAAATATCCTGACCTTGTCCCGGGGAAGCGCCGCAAGTTCCCCCATTCTGCCATAGCTTTCAAATGACGCATTATCGCCGCATGCCTGCAACGAATCCGAAATCATCGTGCCGACGCAGAATGTCAGATCAGGCACCGTTCGCGCAGCCAGAGCGGCAAGCCGGGACAGTGTCAGCGGCTCCCCGGCGCCCTGAGCGATCAGCACATGATCGCCCGGCTTCAGAAACTCGGCAAGGTCCAGCGATGCCGCGTCGACAGGTTCAGCGTTTTCCGGCATTGTGACCCTCCTCCCAGGTCGATCCCGGTCAGTAGGATTTCGGCAAGCCAAGCACACGCTCGGCCAGATAGGACAGGCAAAGTTGCGGGCTTACCGGAGCGATCCGGGGCACGAAGGCTTCGCGCAGATATCTTTCGACATGATATTCCTTGGCATATCCATAGCCCCCATGCGTCATCACGGCTGTCTGGCAGGCTTCGAAACCCGCTTCTCCGGCAAGATATTTCGCGGCATTGGCAGCCGCGCCGACAACCGAAAGCGGCGCATCATGGTCGTATTTCCACGCCGCCGACATCACCATCAGCCATGCGGCCTCAAGCTGGGCCCAGCATTTCGCCAGAGGATGCTGAATTCCCTGATTCTGCCCGATGGGGCGATTGAAGACGATCCGTTCATTGGCATAGCGGGCGGCGCGATTGACAGCAGCCATGCCAAGCCCGACGGCTTCCGCTGCGATCAGGATGCGCTCGGGGTTCATGCCATGAAGGATATATTCGAAACCGCGCCCCTCTTCGCCGATCAGATCTTCCTCAGGAATGAAAAAATCCTCGAAGAACAATTCATTCGAATCAACGGCCTTGCGCCCCATTTTCTCGATTTCGACGGTCCTGATACGCGCGCGGTCATAACGGGTATAGAACAGGCTTAGCCCGTGGGTAGGTTTTTTACCCTCGTCCAAAGGCGTCGTGCGCGCCAGCAGCAGGATCCTGTCGGCCTCCTGCGCTGTCGAGATCCAGACCTTCTGACCATTGACCAGATATCCGCCATCCTGACGAACGGCCCGCAATTTAAGCTGCGTCGTGTTCAGGCCGGTATTCGGTTCGGTCACGGCGAAGCAGGCTTTTTCCTTACCTTCTGCCATCGGGCGGATCATGCGCTGTTTCTGATCCTCGGTTCCGAAAACCGCCACGGGATTGAGACCGAAAATATTGATATGAACTGCGGAAGCGCCGGACATCCCCGCACCGGATTCAGCGATGGTCCGCATCATGATCGCCGCTTCGCTGATCCCAAGACCCGAGCCGCCATAGGCTTCCTGCGTGCAGATCCCCAGCCAGCCGTCTTTCGCGAGCGCCGCATATAATTCATGCGGATACTCGCCCGACGCATCCAGCTTCAACCAGTAACCATCATCGAACCTGTTGCAGATCGCCGCGACTGCGTCACGGATGGAATCCTGTTCTTCGGTCAAGGAAAAATCCATGCATCACTCTCTTTCGCGTTGGCGGTCTTGCTCTTTGGCATTTTGGGCATGGGCGGGCGCCACCAATGCGCCCGTACGCAGCATCCCGTTAATTTCTTCTTCGGAAAATCCGGCACCACACAGAATTTCCGTCCCATGCTCACCCGGTTTTGGCGCCGGGCGGCCGGGGCTGGCCGGTGTCCTGCTCCAATAGGCGGGAACGGCCATCTGCCGGATACGACCCTCGGTCGGGTGGTCGATCATTTCGAAAAATCCGGTTTGGGTCAGATGGGGATCGTTCAGCATCCCTTCGAAATCATGCATCGGCATCGCCGGAATATCGGCCATCTCCAGAAGCGCCATCCATTCCGCAGTCTTACGGGTTTCGAATATCCGGCTTAATTCGGCATAAACCTCGTCGATATGGGCCATGCGGGCTGCAAAGCTACGATACCGGGGATCGGCTTCGGGCATCTCGGGCCGCCCGATCGCCTGGAAAAACCGCCGCCAATGCCCGTCATTGTAAACCAGCGCACAGACGAAACCGTCTTTCGTTCGGTATGGCCGCCGGTCCACCGATAACTGGCGACGGTATCCACCCCGGTCCAGCGGCGGGTCATAGGTAAGGCCGCCCATATGATCGCCCATGATCAGGTTGACCATCGTTTCCAGCATCGGAATATCGACCCGCTGCCCCTGCCCGCTGCGATTCCGCTCGACCACCGCGGCAAGGATCGCATTGACCGCGGCCAGCCCCACGATCCGATCCACGATGGCCGAGGGCACATAGCGCGGCTGACCATCGTTCACGCAGGAAAACAGGTAAGGCAGCCCGCTGGCCCCCTGTATCAGATCATCATAGGCAGGACGGTCGGCATATGGCCCCGTCTGACCGTAACCGAACATCCCGGCATAGATGATCTGCGGGTTGACCGCCGAGATGTCCTCGTATGACAGCCCAAGCCGCGCCATCGCCCGCGCCCGGATATTATAGACCAGGATATCGGCATCCTCGCAAAGCCGCAGCAGGGCCGCGCGGCCGTCGATGGTCTTGAGGTTCAGGATGATGGATCGTTTCGAGCGGTTCGCATGAAGAAAGATCGGTCCCATATCATCGTGTCGGGATGGTCCGATCTGGCGCACGACATCGCCTTCCGGGCTTTCGACCTTGATGATATCGGCACCGAAATCGCCAAGCGTCAGCGTCGCATAGGGCCCCATCAGAACCGAAGTCAGATCAATGACGCGAAGTCCGTCAAGTGGCCCCATGTCGAATGCCTTCCTCCCCAGTGCTGATTTTTAGTTCATATATTTGAACATTAAGTTCACTAACATGAACCCTAGACTTCAGCTTTCCACTCTGTCAAGTATTGCTCCCGGGCAATTTCATGCCCTCAATCCGGGTGGGCGCCGAAAGCGGTGCAGTGATTCATCCTGTCAGCCAAGAATGCCGCGACATGCCGACAATCGTGAAACAAGCTGCAAATGTCCTTGATCTACTGGAGTTTTTCGCCGCACAGGGAAGGCCCGCCACGCTGGCTGAACTCGTCGATCATTTCGGCTGGCCCAAATCCAGCACCTTCAATCTGATCGTCACCCTGTCAGAGCGCGGCTTCCTTTATGAACCGCGGCCCCGCCAGGGATTTTATCCGACCCCACGTCTGCAGGTGCTTGCGCAGGATATCGCGCAGGCAGAACCGCTGGCGGACAGTTTGCAGGAACTGCTGCGTGAACTTGCCGCGCTGAGCAGCGAGACCGTATGGCTTGCAGGACCGGCGGGAATGCATGCGGTCTTTCTGTCGGTCATCGAATCCCCGCATGCCATCCGTTATACGGCGGAACCCGGAAAACGTGTGCCGCTTCATGCAACGGCGACCGGTCAGGCCATCCTGTCCCAGATGCCCGCAAGACGGCGTGCGGCGATGTTGCGGCAGGCGGAATACCGGCGCTACGGATCCGGCACGCCCATGTCCGCCGAGGAGGTCGAGACGCTGATCGAGCAATCGCTTCAAAGAGGATGGTTCATGAGCGCATCCTCATACAGCCCGGATCTTGGGGGCGTCTCTGTCCCGCTATCGATCAAGGGGCGGATGCTGGCGGCAACCATTGCCGGTCCGCTGTTCCGGATAGAATCTTCATTGGATATTCTTGCGGCCAGACTGATTGAAGCGGTCGGGCAGCATTGCTCCGACGATCGGGCATCAGATAAATGAATGGCCGGGCATGACGCACGAAAACCGTCCACGCAGGAAAGGATCACCCCATGACCACAGCCACCGCTCCTGTCACCGAAATCCGTGTAGGGCGCGAAGGTGATGTCCTGATCCTTTCCCTTGATGGTCCCCGGACCCGCAATTCGATCAGCCGCCCGGTCTATGAAACGATCCGCGCGCAAATGCTTGATGCCAGTGAAAACTCCGATATCCGCGCCATCGTGGTGACCGGGCTTCATGGGTTTTTCTCTTCCGGCGGGAATATCGTCAATTTACAGAAAAGCGCGCAAGGCAGCATGGCCGAAGCTGCGCTGGGCACGGACGCGCTTAACACGATGATCCTCGCCATACGCAATTGTCGCAAACCGGTGATTGCCGCCGTCGAAGGAGGCGCCGCCGGAGCAGGTCTGTCGCTGGCGCTTTCCTGCGACATGATCGTGGCCGCCGAGAATGCGAAATTCACGGCAGCTTATGTCAAGATCGGCCTCTCCCCCGATGGCGGGCTGACACATTTCCTGTGCGATGGCCTGCCGCGACAGCTTGTCACCGAAATGTGCCTGACGGGCGAGCCGGTTGACGCGGCGCGGCTGCATTCATGCGGGATCGTGAATCGTATCGTTCCTGCGGACGGGGCACTCGCGGCGGCGAAAGGACTGGCCGCGAAACTGGCCAATGGGCCAATGAATGCCATGGCCGTCATCAAGGCGGAAATCGGAGCGGCCTCTTGCAACGAACTGGCGACGCAGCTGGATCTTGAGGCAAGAGGGATCAATACGGCGCGTTTCGGAAAAGAGGCCGCCGAAGGGTTGGCCGCTTTCCTGGAAAAGCGCAAGCCGGATTTTCGCCGCTGATTGCCGCTTAGTGGAAGCGGTGCTCAATCCGGTACAAATGTTCGGCATCCCGCGCCGTCCAGCCGTCAAAGCCATGGCACCGGAAATCTGGCATAGGCCACGTAAAGCGGGTGGCGCGGCGCCCTGTCTTTCGTCAGACCCAGATGCCACAGGCCGCAGCCACTCTGACGCAGCAACTGCTCGACCTCAGCGCCCCGGCCAAGATGCGCGCCATGAGCACCCCAGGCGCATAACACCCGATCCGCCCAAGCCGCCCCCTCAAGCAGCACGGCATCATTCCCGGGGCCGACCGGATCGGCGGCCTGCTTCAAATCTTCGGGGCGAGTGGCACGCCACGCGAAGATATTCGCGACGCGAAACGCGCCGAAACCCATAGCGCGGGCCCGACGCTCACATCTTTCAACCGTAGGATCGTTCTGCCGCTCATCCGCCCGCGACGGATTCAGCATCACGTAAAGCAGCCGGTCTCCCGGTCCCCATTCCCGGGTCAGCGAATACCGGTATCCGCCGCAATCCGAGAATATGGCGCAGGAGCGCGTTCCTTCATCCTGGTGATGCCGTATAATCATGACCATTCGAAAATGAAAAAACCCGCCGGATCGGGCGGGTCATTTCGTACCTGCGGTGATCCCGCCGATCAGCCCTGACGGGCCTTGAAACGGCGATTGGTCTTGTTGATCACATAAACACGGCCTTTGCGGCGCACGACCTGACAGTCGCGATGCCGGCTCTTGAGCGAGCGGAGCGAGTTACGAACCTTCATCGGTCTTCTCCTTCATCGCGGCGCGTCGCAGCCGCCAGGAAAACGAAATGCCCCCGGTTTCGGCCGGGGGCGGCGAAATAATGGTGGGCGGTACTGGGATCGAACCAGTGGCCACTACGATGTCAACGTAGTGCTCTACCGCTGAGCTAACCGCCCGTTCCCTTGGTGATTCTGCCGCCATTCCTTTTAGGAATTGCAGGCGTGACCGCCTCGGTGCGAGCGTCTATACATAGGCCGTAAGCGGGTTTCAAGACCTATTGGAACACCTACATAGTGGATTATAACCGAATCGTGCCTCTGAGATTGGGAAACGCCTTGTGACCAAGTCTGACATGCCGTTTATTCTGAAGCGCCCCAGTCACTGGATGAGCGGCGTGATATTCGCATCTCCGCATTCCGGCAAGGAATATCCCGACTGGTTTCTGGATAGCACCTCGCTGCCGAAGAAGGTCCTGCGCTCATCCGAGGACGCCTTTGTCGACCGGTTGATCGACTGTGCCCGCGAATACGGCGCGGTCACGCTATCAGCACGAATGCCGCGCTGCCTGATCGACCTGAATCGCGGCCCCGACGAAATCGATCCGCTGGTCGTGCGCGGCGTTCCGCGCCATCCGCTCAATCAACGAACCCTTGCGGGACTCGGCGTCATTCCGCGCGTGGTCGCACAAGGCCGGATCATTCACAATCGCCCGCTTAGTCGCGCCGAAGCCGAGAGCCGGATCGATGCCTATTGGCGCCCCTATCACCATACGCTGAGCGCGTTGATCGCAGAAGCCCGCACGAAATTCGGGCAGGCGATCCTGATCGACATGCATTCGATGCCGCGGGACGCTCTGTCTCATCTGCATGGGCACCGGCCGGAATTCGTTCTGGGGAACCGTTATGGTCTGTCGGCCTCGGCTCGGGTGCTGGATATGGTCGCGGACACGATCGAGTCGGAAGGCTGGACCGTCCGGCGGAATTCCCCCTTCTCGGGAGCCTATATCTGTTCGACCTATGGGCGTCCCGGACGGAATATTCATGTCGTGCAGGTCGAGATTGACCGTTCCCTGTATATGGACGAAACGACGATCAGCCCGCTGCCCTGCTTTAACATATTCGCAGACCGGTTGGGCAACATCATCCGCAAGTTGTCGGCATTCGACGCCGGCATGAATTCCGATGAAAGCATTGCTGCCGAATAGTTACTGAAAATAATGTAAAGAAAGGTTTCGAACATGCAGGATATCCTGGAGAACTTGGGCGAGCTTCTTGGCCAGAATCTCGCTCTGGTCGTTCTGGCGATCGTCCTTTTTCTGGCAATCAGTTCGGCGGTCCGCATCGTTCCCCAATCCGAAAAATATGTCGTCGAACGATTTGGCCGGCTACGATCGGTTCTTGGTCCCGGGATCAATTTCATCGTCCCGTTCATCGACCGGGTGCGGCACAAGATTTCGATCCTCGAACGTCAGCTTCCCACGCATCGGCAGGATGCGATCACCGCCGATAACGTGTTGGTCGAGGTCGAAACCTCGGTTTTCTACCGTATCATCGAGCCGGAAAAGACCGTTTACCGCATTCGCGATATCGATGCCGCCATTGCGACGACGGTCGCCGGTATCGTACGTTCGGAAATCGGCACGGTCGAGCTGGATCAGGTCCAGTCGAACCGGGCCCAACTGATCGAGCGCATCCGGGAATCGGTCGTGAACGTGGTCGACGATTGGGGAATCGAGGTAACCCGGGCCGAGATTCTGGACGTCAATCTGGATGAAGCGACACGCGCCGCCATGCTTCAGCAGCTTAATGCGGAACGCGCCCGCCGCGCTCAGGTAACCGAAGCCGAAGGCAAACGCCGCGCCGTCGAACTGGCTGCCGATGGCGATCTCTATGCCGCCGAGCAACAGGCCAAGGCCAAGCGCGTTCTGGCGGAAGCGGAAGCCTATGCGACATCCGCCATCGCCGAAGCCATTGCCGCAAACGGTCTTGAGGCCGCCCAATATCAGATCGCGATCAGGCAGGTGGATGCACTGACAGAAGTCGGCAAGGGTAATGGCAAGCAAACTGTTATCCTGCCCGCTTCTGCCCTCGATTCCTTCACCGAAGCCTTCAATCTGCTGAAGGGCCGGGCGAAATGACCTGGATGAATGGCTGGTTATGGATTGTCGCGGCCCTGATCCTGGCGATATTCGAGTTATTCGCCCCAGGCTGGATTTTCATGGGCATCGCGGCAGCCCTTGGGATCATGGGATTGCTCATGCTCAGCGGCTTCTGGACTGCGGGGCTGCCCGTAACGCTGGTCGTCGCTGCGGTCGTCTCCGGACTCGTCTGGTTACTTCTGCGCAGATTCGCGGGCGTCAGAAAGGGTCAGGTGCGAATCTGGGATCGCGACATCAACGATTGACCGGGCCGCCAGTCAAGGCAGGAGCAGGTATTTGCACAACGAAGAAACCCGTTTCCACGGCGCCAAGCTGGTACTGACCGAAGGTGGATGCTTGCTGACCTATCTGCGGGACGATTTCATACATATCCCCTTTCCCGCCCATTGGGATCTGCCGGGCGGCGGACGGGAAGGACAGGAGACGCCGATCGAATGCGCCCTGCGGGAATTGCAGGAAGAGTTTGGGATTAGGCTGCAGCCGGCGCGATTGACCGGGCGCCGGTTTCCCTCGTTTCAACGGCCGGGTGAATTTTCGTGGCTGTTCCGGGGCGACCTCACCCCTGCCGAGATCGCCGCGATCCGTTTCGGCGACGAGGGGCAGGAATGGCAAATGATGCCGATCGAGGAATTCCTTGTTCATCCCCAAGCCGTTCCCCATTTCAGGCAACGGGTCAAGAAGATGCTGACCTGAGCGTAGGAATGCGCCTGGCGAGGCGGGTTCATCCGGAAGATCGCGCTGGCAACAGCCCGCCAAAATCCGGCGCGGCGCTTGCCCCGGAGGCCCGCGATTGTTAACCCTTGCAAAGACAGTGATCCATTCAACCAGAGGCCCAGCCCATGAATCCGCGTTTTGCCCTTCTTGCCCTGCTGCTTCCCCCACTCGCCGCCTGTGACGAGGCGGCAAGATCCGATTTACGGCAAGGGCTTGGAATGGGGGCCGAGGAGGCCCAGCCGGAAGACCCGGCCAAGCCACGCCCGCCCGCGGTATCACCACTGGAAGTGCCGATCGAAACGGGTGCGGGCGAAGCCGTTCCCGCCACCAACGCCAATGCCGAGACCCTGAACACGCAGGCATTCGCCGCCCGCGGGAATGAACCGTTCTGGAGCGTCGATGCCAGCGGCAGCACCGCGGTCTACAAAACGCCCGAAAACCAAACCGGCCGGCAGGTCAATGTGAACCGGTTGTTCTTCGCGCAAGGCGTGGAATATGTCGGCACGCTGGACGGGCTGGTCTTTAAATTGACGGTTCGCGGCACCGACTGCACCGACAGCATGTCGGGCGAGAAATTCCCGATGAGCGCATCGCTGACCGTCGGCGGGAAAACCCATGAAGGCTGCGCCGCGCCAGCCGAAGCCGCTCAGGGCTGAGCCACGATAAATCCGTCGATGTGGCACGGAAACATCCGCAGCCGCGAAATCGGAACATATGGGCTGTTCCACTGCTCCGATCCCGTTAATATGCGTTGAAACATTGTTACCAAGGATGCCGCCCATGCGACGCTCCCGTCTGACAAGCCGCCTGATGGCGACCACCCTGCCTACTGCCTTTCTGGTGGGGTCGGTCACTGGCACCGCCATCGCCGAGCCGATGATTGCGCGCAACATGTCCACCTATGGCCTGCCCGGCGGAATCGAAACACCCACCGCAGAGGCTTTGCCCGATGGGACGCTTGGCGCGACACTGTCATGGTCGGATTATTCGCAGCGCAACAATATCGTGTTTCAGGCGATGCCGCGACTGACGACGGTGCTGCGTTATTCGCGCGTCGAAGGGATCAACGACCACAACGATCTGGGCCATATCTGGGACCGTTCCTTCGATCTGCGCTTTCAGGCACTGGATGAATCGGGCTGGCGTCCTGCCGTTGCGATCGGCTTGCAGGATTTCATGGGCACCGGCGTCTATTCGGGCGAATATATCGTCGCCACGAAGAACATCACACCGACGATCCGCGCCTCGGCCGGTCTGGGCTGGGGGCGTCTTGCGGGCAAGACCCGCCCGCTGCTGGAAGACGGCGATCAGGGCGGCAAGCCCCAGATCGACGATTGGTTCACCGGCAGCGCAAAACCATTCGCGTCCATCTCGTGGCAGGTCAATGACAAGCTGAGCCTTGCCGCCGAATATTCCAACGACGATTACATGCGCGAAACTCGGAACGGCAAAGACGGTGATCCGGGTCATCTGAATCTCGCCGCCTATTACCGTTTTGGCCAGAACTACGAGGTCGGGCTTTATTCGCTTGGCGGCGAAACCTTCGGCGCGCAATTCTCGTTCTCGCTGAACCCGCGCAGGTCCCCCTATCCTTCCGGGTTGGAAAAGGCCCCTGCCCCGGTTCGCCCGCGTCCGGCTGTCAGTGCCGATCCCGAAGGCTGGTCGGGCCAGTGGGCCCAGGATCCGACAGCGCAGCCCGCAATCCAGACGGCACTGGGCGATGCGCTTGCCAAAGAGGGACAGGTTCTGGAATCCATGGCGCTTTCCGCAAACCGGGCCGAAGTGCGCATCCAGAACAAGCGTTATATCCAGCAGGCCGAAGCGATCGGACGGACTGCACGGCTGATGACCCGGGCGCTGCCGCCCTCGGTAGAAACATTGGTCATCACCTCCTCTGCGGACGGGGTGCCGACCTCGTCGGTGACGCTGAACCGCGCCGATGTCGAGCGGCTGGAGAATACGCAGGCGGGCCAAATCGCGGATGCGGCGGTGCTGACCGATGCCCGTCCATACCCGGGCGATCTGGTGATGTCCGACGATCTGTATCCGCGCTTCCGCTGGAGCATCGGCCCCTATCTCGATCTGGGTCTGTTCGATCCCGGCGAACCCTTGCGCTATGAAGTCGGCGCCGAGGCACGGGCAAGCTATGAATTCATGCCGGGGCTGATCCTGACTGGCGCATTGCGGCAACGCGCATTCGGCAGCATTGATCAGAAGGGGCCGGGTATTCCAGGCCAACGCGGCGAACATTACACACCCGAGGAATATGAGGCCGATCCAAGCCTTGAGACTTCACCGGAAGGCGTACCGCGGGTTCGTTCCGATACCCGAATGTATCGCAGCGACGGACCGACCATTCCGGAACTCACGCTGGCATGGTATGCGCGGCCCAGCGACACGATCTATACCCGCGTCACCGCCGGTCTTCTGGAACGCGCCTATGGCGGCGTCTCGGCTGAAGCGTTGTGGAAACCGGTCAATTCGCCCCTGGCCATCGGGGTCGAGATCAACCGCGTCCGCAAACGCGATTTCGAGGATGTCTTCGGTTTCCGCGATTACGAGGTCACCACCGGGCATATCTCGGCCTATTACGAATTCACCGAAGGTTTCGCACAGGGCTTCACGGCACAGCTTGATGTCGGCCAGTATCTTGCCGGGGACAAGGGCGCCACGATCAGTCTGACGCGCGAATTCGCCAATGGCTGGCGGATCGGGGCATTCGCCACGAAAACCGATCTGAGCGAAGACGAATTCGGCGAAGGCTCCTTTGACAAGGGTATCACCATGTCGATCCCGATTTCCTGGGCGACTGGCCAGCCCTCGCGTCAACGCGCGAGCAGCACCTTGCGGTCGTTGTCACGCGATGGCGGTGCGCGGGTCGATGTGAATGGCCGGCTTTACGAAAAGGTTCGCGACAGTCATTCCGTGAAACTCTATGAAGGCTGGGGAAGGTTCTGGAGATGAGCAAGACAGCGATCAGAAATACCGCCCTCGCCTGTGCGGCGGCCGTGATAGTGTCGGCTTGCGGCAATCAGGGCGATGACCAGAACGCCAGTCCTTTCGCGATCGCGGCCAAAACCACGGCGCAAGCGGTCGCGGCCCGGCGCGCCGCGAATAAAGAACCGGCAGCGCCTCCGAAAACGCCGGAACAAATGGCCGCCGAGGCATTGCGGGTCAATCCGGGACCATTGATCATGGTCGGATTCGAATCCCTTGGCCGGACCCAGGTTATGGCACTGACTCAGGAAAACGGGGGAATGCGCACCTATATGACGCCCGCGGAAGAGGCGTTGATCATGCGGGGGGGCATGGTGACGGGAACGCGCGGCCTGGGGAACGATCTGTCGGTCGCAGAACCGGGAACCGAGGCATTGATCCGGGCAAGCCGCTCGGGCAGTGCAAGACGGGTCATGCATTACTACAGCGGCGACGGGCTGGAGCGTCCGATCGATTTCACTTGCACCGTGGCAGCGGGGCCCAACCCTTCGGTCATGGCCGAAAGCTGCGAAGGCCACGGCATCAGCTTCCAGAACAGCTTCATGGTGCAAGGCGGACAGATTCCGGTCTCGCGCCAATGGCTTGGCCCGGCATTGGGATATGTGACCATCCAGACATTGCGTCCCTGACTAAACCGGCATCGCGCCCGGATGCAAAATCCGCAAATCATGCCGCATTAACCGTCACGAGAAAGGGTGAGGCGCTTCGGCCCCACCCTTTCGTTACTGAAGGATCATGTGCGGCAAACTATCCCCGTTGTCAGGCTTTGTTATATTTCGCGTCAACCTGATCTATCGCGTCAACATTGCCCGCCGAGCGGCCATTCGCGTCGAAATTCATCGTCTCCGCCAGCCATGCGTCAGCAATGGCCTTGGCCAGTTCCGGCCCTATGACCCGTGCGCCCATAGTAATGATCTGAGCGTTGTTAGATAGCGCCGCGCGCTCGGCGGAATAGGTATCATGGGTCAAGGCGGCACGGATACCCGGCACCTTGTTGGCCGAGATGCAAACGCCGATGCCGGTGCCGCAGACCAGAATGGCGCGGTCATAGACCCCCGACAGAACCTCACTTGCCACGCGGTCGGACAGATTGGCATAGAACGGATCCGCGCCGGCATCGGTGCGCGAGATCTCGGCCACCTCATGCTTGTCCTTCAGATGATCCGCCAGCAGTTTGGCGAGACCTTCACCAGCGCTGTCTCCTGCGATTGCAAGCTTCATGTCTTTCTCCTTTATAATATGGCGGCGCAACGGGCGAGAATGTCCAGATAACCTTCGACTTTCCATGCCGAGCGCCCGATAAACAACCCGTCGATATGCGGGCAGGCGATCAGTTCCTCGCAATTTCCCGGATTGACCGAGCCGCCATAGAGACAGGGTACCGGGCGGTCCAGAACCTCTCGGGCGACCGAGACGATCTCGGCCTGTCTTGCATCGGCATAATCCGAGGTCGCGGGAATGCCGTTTTCGCCAATCGCCCAGACCGGTTCGTAAGCCAGCAGGATCTCGGCGGATGTCTGTTCGGGTGACAGTTTCCCAAGCGCGGCACGCGTTTGCGCCTCAAGTACTTCGCTGGCACGGCCCTCTTGCCGCTCGGCCAGGGTTTCTCCGATACAGATCAGCGGAATAAGGCCATGCCGAATGGCAGCTTCGGTCTTGAGGCCGACGGTCTCATCGGTTTCGCCGAAATGCTCGCGCCGCTCGGAATGCCCGAGTTCGACGATATCCATCCCGCAATCGGTCAGCATCCGCGGCGAAACCTCGCCCGTCCATGCGCCCTCATCGGCCCAATGCATATTCTGCGCTCCGACCTTGACGCTGGTTTGCGCCAATAGCGACTTGACCTCGCGAATAGCGGTGAACGGGGGAATGACAAATCTCTGGATGCGGGGGTCACGGTCGCCATCTGCCGCCGCCAGGGCTTCCGCGAAGCTGCTTGCCTCGGCCAGCGTCTTGTTCATTTTCCAGCTTGTGCCAATCCAGAAATCCGCCATTTTCCTAATCCTTTGCAATAGTCACTTGCAGCCCTGCCCCGGCGATTGCATCGCGAATTTCGACCGATGGCGACGCATCGGTAATAATGGCATCGAATTCGGCCAGATCGGCAAGCAGATGTAACGCCGGACGGCCAAATCTGCGATGATTGACAAGCAGGACGGAACGTTCCGCCGCCCCGATCATGGCGCGCTTGGCCTGCACCGCCGCGTCGTCCATATGGAATGCCTGCAACCCTGCCACGGCAGGAGTCGATATGAAAGCCAGATCAGCGCGCAAGCGTGACAATGCCGTTTCCGTAACAACTCCGAAAAATCCGTTGAATTTGGCGCTGTACTCGCCCCCAAGGGCAATCAGGGTCATGCGAGGCAGACCCTTCAACCTGTCGATGACCGCGGCATTGTTGGTGATCACCGTCAGGGGTGCTTTCTCGGGCAGTCGCGCGCCCAGAACCGCCGCCATCGAGCCGTCATTGATCATCACCGTCATCCCCGGCTCGACCAGATCGAGCGCGGCGGCGGCCATCCGGGTCTTGGCATCGGCATCCTGCAACTCGCGGATCCGGAAATCGCTTTCGAATCTGGTGCCGGTTTCGATGGTGGCACCGCCGCGCACCTTCCGCAGCAGGCCCGCCTGTTCAAGATCGTCAAGATCCCGGTGAATAGTCATTTTGGAGACGCCGAAACGATCGGCCAGATCATCCAGCCCGACAGCCCGCGCCTCGATCAGAAAATCCATGATCGCCTGCCTGCGTCCGTCGCGTTTCAACAATCGCCTCCTATGTGGTGCCGCAGGCTTGTAACACAAAAATAACATAATTCAACATAAATTATGTTATTTTGTTGATTCATCTGTGATGATTGAAATTGTTGAACAACGCGCCCGTCCAGAACGGCTTCGACGCCCAAGCTTCCTGACGGCACGGCACATTGCAATCTCTTTACATTCGCAAGAAATAGCGCAAAAATTGCCCTCGCCTGCCCTTACGTCAAGATGGATGCAGGCAAGAAAACGTGATAGGGTCCCCGCAGGCTGTCTGGACGATAAGACTCTGATGATGATCGGGCGGCTTTCATCATATGCCATAACTCGGGGAAGATTTTCATGGCTGTCGATATTTTTCTGAAGCTCTCGAATAACATCAAAGGTGAATCCCAGGACGACAAGCATCGCGACGAGATCGATGTTCTGGCATGGAACTGGGGTCTGACCCAGTCCGGCACGACGCATATCGGCTCGGGCGGCGGCGGCGGCAAGGTCAATGTGCAGGACATCACCCTGACCAAATATGTCGATCTGGCCACCAATGACCTGATCAAGCGTGCCACTTCGGGCGAGCATATCGAGAATGGCGAATTGATCGTCCGCAAATCGGGCGGTGCTGCACCGGTCGAGTATTTCCGGATCAAGATGGAAAACATCATGATCACCAGCTATAACACCGGCGGCGCGAAAGACGGTCTGGATCGCATTCAGGAAACCCTGACGCTGAATTTCCGCAAATTCGAAGTGCTCTATACCTTGCAGGAAGATTCAGGTGCGGCCGGCGCCGAGACCTTGGCCGGCTGGGATATCGCCGAAAACAAGGAATGGAGCGCGTAAGCCGCCATTCCGATCAATATTTCAAGGCAGGCCGGAACATCGCTGTTCCGGCCCTTTCCATCTGCCCGGCCATTAATGACAACCATCTGACGATCACGTCGCGCAAGCCTTGCGGGAGCCGGCATTAGGGTCCAAATCTAGGGGAACTGGGAAAGGACCAAATATGACATTGAAAGCGACATTCGATTCCCGCGATGCGGCGAAAGGCAACGATCTGGGACAATTGCCCGAATGGGATCTGAGCGACCTATACCCCGCCCCGGACTCCGCCGAACTGAACGAAGACATCGAAAAGCTCGCGCGCGACGTCGCTGATTTTGCCAAGACATACAAAGGCAGGCTTGCAGACCTGTCTGCCCCGGAAATGCTGGCCTGCATCGAAAACTATGAACGGATCGACATCATCGCGGGCCGGATCATGTCATATGCGGGATTGCGCTATTATCAGAACACAACTGATGCGGAGCGCGCCAAGATGCTGGGCGATCTGCAAGGCAGGATCACCGACATCACAACGCCTCTGGTATTCTTCAGTCTGGAATTCAACCGCATAGCTGACGAAACCTATGATACTCTTTTTTCCGCCGCCGACGGTCCTGCCCGCTACAAGCCTGTTTTCGACCGGATGCGCGCAATGCGCCCGCATCAGCTTTCGGATGAACTGGAGCAATTTCTTCACGACAATTCCGTCGTGGGCGCAGCGGCGTGGAACCGGCTATTCGATGAGACGACTGCCGCGCTGGAATTCGAGGTAGACGGCGAGACACTGGGAATCGAAGCGACGCTTGACCGCCTAACCGATCACGACAGGACCCGGCGCGAAACCGCAGCACACGCGCTTGCCAAGGTTTTCAAGAAAAATATCAAGCTCTTCTCTCGCGTCCACAATACTCTGGCCAAGGAAAAGGCCATCGAGGACAAATGGCGCAAGATGCCCACGCCGCAATATGGCCGGCATTTGTCGAACCATGTAGAGCCTGAAGTGGTCGAGGCGCTGCGCAATGCCGTGACAGCGGCCTATCCGCGCCTGTCGCATCGCTATTACGCCCTGAAGGCGAAATGGCTGGGGCTGGACAAGCTTCAGGTCTGGGATCGAAATGCGCCCCTGCCCACGGACGCGCCCCGGACCATCGGCTGGGACGAGGCGCGCAGCACCGTTCTGGACGCTTATGCGGGGTTTTCGCCCCGTCTGGCCGAACTGGCCGAACCTTTCTTTGATCGCGGATGGATCGATGCGGGTGTCAAACCGGGCAAGGCACCGGGCGCTTTCGCCCATCCGACAGTGACTACCGCGCATCCCTATGTGCTGCTGAACTATCTGGGCAAGCCGCGTGACGTGATGACGCTGGCGCATGAACTTGGCCATGGCGTGCATCAGCGTCTGGCGGCGGATCAGGGCGAATTGCTGGCGGCCACGCCCCTGACGCTTGCTGAAACCGCCTCGGTCTTCGGCGAGATGCTGACTTTCCGCGCATTGCTGGCCAAAACCACCGATCCCGTGCAGAAAAAGGCACTGCTGGCGGGCAAGGTCGAGGATATGATTAATACCGTGGTGCGCCAGATCGCCTTCTACGATTTCGAGTGCAAGTTGCATGCGGCCCGCGCCGAGGGAGAACTGACGCCGGACGATATCAACGCGCTGTGGATGTCGGTGCAGGCGGAATCGCTGGGCCCGGTCTTCGAGTTCATGCCGGGTTACGAGACATTCTGGACCTATGTCCCGCATTTCGTGCATTCGCCCTTCTATGTCTATGCTTATGCGTTCGGCGATGGGTTGGTGAATGCGCTTTACGCCGCCTATGAGCAGGGGCTGCCCGATTTTCAGGACAAATATTTCGAAATGCTGTCGGCGGGCGGGTCCAAGCACCATAAGGAATTGCTGGAACCATTCGGGCTGAACGCCTCGGATCCGGCGTTCTGGGACAAGGGCTTGTCGATCATCGCGGGCTTCATCGATCAGTTGGAAGCTCTCGAGGAATGATCTCGCTGCATCCGCTGAACCGGCAACAGGCGGATGCAGTCCTGCATATTGCGGTGCGGCCCGATCAGGAGAAATTCGCCGGAACGGTAGCGGCGGCATTGGCCGAGCCGGAAACAACGGTCGATCTGCATGAAATTCGCGAGCATGACCATGCTGTCGGGCTTTTCAAGATCGACCGCGCCTATCATCTGGCCCATGATTTCGCAGCGCCCAAAGATCTGGGATTGCGCGGCATGATCCTGGACCGGAACCGGCAGGGGCGCGGACTTGGATCGGCGGCGATGACTGTGCTGAAAACCTATCTGGCCTCGCGATACCCGGACCGGGCGCGGGTCTGGCTGACGGTCAATATGGCCAATCCGACGGCCGCTGCGGTCTATCGCAAGGCCGGGTTTACCGAGACTGGCGAAATCTGGTTGCATGGGAAAGCCGGGCCGCAGATGATCATGTTCATGTCGTTGGAAGAATGAGGGCTTCCACCCCGGTCGCACCATCAGGCGCGCCCGCCCCCAGCGGATATTCGGATGACGAAAAAGGCGCGGATTTCGCGAAAAGGTGGACGAAACAGGGGCGGGGAAGTGATCAGACGGATTTTGATCGGGGTCGGCGGGCTTGTCATACTAGGGGCGACAGCGTTTTTTCTTTTCGCGCCCGCCTATGTCGAGCGCGGGCTGAATCCCACGACCATGCCAGAAGAGGGATGGCCTGTTTCCGATGAGGCCAAGGCGCTGCATCAGCGACTGGTCATCGGGGACTGGCATGCGGATTCGCTGCTGTGGGACCGCAATCTGCTGAAACCTGCGGATCGCGGACACACGGATGTCCCGAGGCTCCTTGAGGGCAATGTGGCCTTGCAGGTCTACACGACGGTGACGAAAAGCCCTCGCGGACAGAATTACGATCAGAACAGCACCGAGGCGCCCGACAATATCACGCCGCTTTTCATGGGACAGTTAAGGCCGGTTCGCTCGTGGTTTTCGCTGCGCGAGCGGGCGCTTGTTCAGGCCCGGGATTTACAACGAATGGCGAAGGCCGCGCCCGATCAACTGCGGATCATCCGCACGCGCGAAGATCTGACCGGCTTGCTGGACGCCAGAAGGAACGGCGGGCAGGTTCTGGGCGTCATGCTGGGATCAGAGGGCGGGCATCCGCTGGAGGGTGATCTGGCCAATCTGGATGTGCTTTATGATTCCGGTTTCCGGCTGATGGGACTGACACATTTTTTCGACAACGAATTGGGCGGCTCCTTGCATGGCGAAGGCGGCAGCGGGGCCGGGCTGACGGAATTCGGCCATCATGTCGTCGGGGGCATGATCGAAAAGGGCATGGTCATCGACCTGGCGCATGCCTCGCCGCAGGTGGTTCGCGATGTGCTTGCGATCAAGGGAACGAAGCCGATCCTGTCCCATACCGGCATCCACAGTCATTGCGCCAGCCATCGCAATCTGGACGACGATCTGGTCCGACAGATTGCCGCCAAGGGCGGCGTGATCGGGATCGGCTTCTGGGCGGATGTCGTCTGTGGCAGGACGCCTGCCGATATTGCCCAGGCGATCCGGGCTGCAATCGCGCTTGTAGGCGAGGAGCACGTATCGCTCGGGTCGGATTACGACGGGTCGGTCAGCGCGCCGTTCGACGCCGCGCATTTATCGGCATTGACGCAGGCATTGATGGATGCCGGGCTAAGCGAAGCTCAGATTGCAAAGGTCATGGGCGGGAATATGATGCGCTTTCTGGGAGATGTCCTGCCGGAAGCGTGAAGGAGAGCCGGAATGAAACGCGGAATATTGCTGAATGCCGAATTATCCGGCCTGATCGCGGCAATGGGACATGGGGATCTGCTGGTCATCGGGGATGCCGGATTGCCGATACCGCCGGATACACGCTGTATCGATCTTGCCGTCACGCGCGGCATTCCCCGCTTTATGGATGTGCTTGATGCGGTGCTGTCGGAATTGATCGTGGAACGCTCTGCCCTGGCGCATGAGACAGGCTCGGATCTGATCGGCGCATTGTCAGGTAAACCGCTTGGATCGGTCGAGCGGCTGACACATGAAGACCTGAAACGGATCAGCCAAAGCGCCCGCGCGATTGTCAGAACCGGGGAATTCACCCCATATGCCAATATCTGCCTGTGGTCCGGGGTCGCGTTTTGACGGGAAGGAGCGCAGGATGACTGCTGTGATCTTGCTGACCGGACCTGCCGCCGCACTTGCCGGAACCAGACATCAAAGCGCAATCGCAAAGACTCCTGTCACAGCACCGGTCATGATCGAAGCCGAAGGAATTGCGGGCGACGAACAGGCTGACCGGCGGGTGCATGGCGGTCCAGAAAAGGCGCTGCATCATTATCCGCGCGATCATTACCCGACATGGCAGGCTGACATCGGCGCACTCGATCTGCTGAACGCGCCGGGTGCATTTGGTGAGAATATATCGGCATCGGGACTGACCGAGAAGAACGTGGCCGTGGGCGATATCTTCCGGCTGGGCAGCGCCTTGATACAGGTGTCACAGGGGCGTCAGCCGTGCTGGAAGCTGAACCATCGCTTTGGCGTCGCGGACATGGCATTGCGGGTACAGCGCAGCGGACGCAGCGGCTGGTATTATCGCGTCCTGGAAACAGGCAGCGCAGGCCCCGGCGACGCTCTCACCCTGATTGAGCGCCCTGCCCCCGACTGGACCCTCCACCGTCTGTGGCAGGTGATGTATGTGGACCGGATGAACATCGACGCATTGTCGCAGATGGCCGCGCTGGATGTTCTGGCCGAGGGTTGGAAGCGCTATGCGCGGCGGCGGCTGGAAAGCGGCCGGGTCGAAGATTGGAGCAAGAGGTTGGAGGGATCTTCATGACAGAAACACCAAGACCGCCACTGGTAATTTCCGTACAAAGTCAGGTCGTGCATGGCCATGTCGGCAATTCGGCGGCACTGTTTCCGATGCAAGCCGCCGGACTGGAAGTGGCCGCGATCCCGACCGTGATCTTTTCGAATACGCCGGATTACCCGACCCTGCGCGGCGCCCCGGTTACCCCGTCTCTCTTTGCGGATCTTCTGCTGGGGGCGGACGAGCGCGGATTGCCGCAGCGCGCGACCTATCTTTTGTCAGGCTATATCGGCTCGGTCGAGGTCGCCAGACAGCTGGGGGATTTCGTGACCCGCTGCAAAAAGGCCAACCCCGACCTGATCTATATCTGCGATCCGGTCATGGGGGATCACGCGCCGGGCCTGTATGTGCCCGAGGAAATCGCCGGAGTGATGCAGGATGGATTACTGCCTTTGGCCGATATCGCCACGCCAAATTCCTTTGAACTGGGCCATCTGACCGGCTGCCCGATCAGAACCCTGGAAGACTTGCAGCAAGCGGCCGCGGGTTTGAGGCTGGCCCCGAACGCGCAGTTGATCGCCACCGGATGCGCCCTGGCCGATACCCCCGCACATTATCTGGAATCGGTCATCCTGGGACCAGAAGGGATCAGCCGTCATCCGACTCCGCATATTCCGGTCGCCCTGCCCGGCACCGGGGATCTGTTCACCGGGCTTGTCGTGGCAGGACTTGGCCGGAATCATCCGCTGCCCGAGGCGGTGGATATGGCGCAGGCCATGACCGGCCGGGCATTGGATCATGCCCGCTCGATCGGCGCACGCGAGGTGATCCTGTTCGAGCCGGGCTTTCGGCGCGCGCTTCTGGAAATCTGACAGGGAGATCACCGGCATGGAAATAGGGGGAAAGCTGGACCCGGCCGTCATTCGCCGTGTGCAGGACAGTTTCGACCGGCAAGGATTGATGGCGCATCTGGGCGCAGAACTGGCCGAGATCAGGGCCGGACAAGTGACAATCCACCTGCCTTTCCGGCAAGAACTGACACAGCAGCATGGGTATTTCCACGCGGGCGGCACCTCATCCATTGCCGACAGCGCCGGCGGCTACGCAGGCTATACCTTATTCCCCAAGGGCAACGCAGTGCTGACGGTGGAATTCAAGTTGAACCTGATCAATCCCGCACGCGGAGAACGACTTGAAGCCATGGGCCGCGTGATCAAGCCGGGACGGACATTGACGGTGTGTCAGTTGGATGTCTGGGGCGTGGATGGCGTGCAGCGCATTCATGTGGCGACCGGTATGCAGACCCTTATCAGCGTAAAGGGTGATGCCTGAAAAACCACAGCAAAGCCCACCCTACCAGATTCCTTATAAAAATACTTGGAATTGCCGGCACACCTAGATAATGCACAGCCAGAATCAATAAAAACAAAGGTGCTGGCAATGAACTTGTGTCATCTCGCTCCGTTGACCGGGGTTTCGGTAATTGCGCTTTCGACATCGCTTCTGGCGCAGGAAGCACAGATCTCCCAGAATCCGGGGATTACGGTACTTGCGCCGATCACATTGGTTACAGAGGGACAGGAATCCGTCGAGGCAACCGGCGGCGTGATCGTCAATCGCGAAGACCTTGAAGCGCTGCAACCCTCGGATATCTCGGATGTTTTCGCACGGGATTCCGCTGTCAGCGTCTCGGCTGGGACCGGGCCTGCCAAGCGTGTGCATGTGTTCGGGATCGAGCAATCCAACCTTGCCGTGACGGTCGATGGCGTGCCGCAATTCGGCGATAACTGGCATCACGCCGGATCGAATGTGATCGACCCCGCCTTTCTCAAGCGCGTCGATGTCGATGCAGGGGCAGCACCTGCGGATGCTGGCTTCGGCGCCCGCGCCGGCGCCGGTCGGTACGAGACCCCTGGCGCCCCCCCCCCGCTGCCAGACGGGCGCCGTCCGGGCGGGCGGGCCGGCTTTTGCGAAATTTGGAACGGGCGGGGGGTTTTGGCCCGGCGTGG
>NZ_JAUUTZ010000003.1 GCF_030678915.1 Paracoccus wurundjeri
CCATTGCAGGGCTGCCAGCGTTTGCGCCACCAGTGAAAGCCGGCATTGCCGGACGCGCGGTTATGCACCTGCCATGGCATGCCCGGAGGGATATAGGCGAAGCCGCCGGGCATCAGCAGGTGATCGGTGCCGTCGATCGTCACGCAGATTTCTCCGCCGGTGACGAACAGCGCGTGCTGCACCTCGGGATCGTCATCGGGCTGATCGCTGCCGCCGCCTTCGGCCAGTTCCACGATATACTGGCTGAAGGTCTCGGCGAACCCCGAAAGCGGGCGGGCCAGCACCCACATGCGCATCCCTGTCCAGCCGGGCAGATAGCTGGTGACGATATCGCGCATCACGGAGCGCGGGACGATTGCATAGGCATCGGTGAAAACTGCCGTGTCAGTGGTCAGACCGCTCTGCGGCGGCAGGCCGGCAACCGGTCCGGCATAGGGGCCCGCCAGTTGCTCTTGTGGCGGTTTCGCCGGGTTGCTAGAGGGGGCTCCTTCGAGGGGCAGATCGGTCACGGACGGCGCCTGCTCGGGCAATCCGGCTTCTTTTTCGATAGAATCATACATGCTGCACCTGTTCTTCGGTTTTGCTCGACGTGGCGGGTTCTTCCAGAATGTCGGGGCTGTTCAGCTCCTCGCCGTCGAGGACGCGCTGAGCGCGGTCGCGATCGATATCACCGACCCAGGAGGCGACCGCCATTGTGGCGACGCAATTGCCCAGATAGTTCCCAAGCGCGCGGGCGATGCCCATGAACCAGTCCACCGACAGAACCAGAACCAGACCGATGGCCGGAATGGCCGGAATGGCGGTCAGGGTCGCCGCAAGGATCACGATAGCCGAACCCGGCACCCCATGCGCGCCCTTCGAGGTGATCAGTGCCACCCCAAGGATCGTCAGCAATTCCATGAATGACAGGTCGGTATTCGTCGCCTGCGCGATGAACAGCGCGGCAAGGGTCAGATAGATCGAGAAGGCATCGAGATTGAACGAATAGCCCGTGGGAACAACAAGCCCGACGGTCGAATCCTTGATGCCCAGATGTTCCAGCTTGCGCATGGTTTGCGGCAGGACCGCATCGCTGCTTGCGGTGCCGGCGACGATGCCGATTTCGGTGCGCAGATAGCGGATCAGCTTGAAGATGCTGAAGCCCGAAATTCTCATCACGGTGCCCAGCACCGCGACGACGAAGATCGCGACCGTCACATAGAACAGCGCAACCAGATAGCCCAGCATCGCCAGCGATCCGATGCCGTAGCTGCCCACGGTATAGGCGATCGCGCCAAAAACCCCAAGCGGTGCCAGACGGACAATGAAGCCCATGATCTTGAACGTGGTGTCACCGGCCAGCTCGATCATCGACAGAAGCGGGCGTCCCCGCTCTCCCACCAGGGAAAGCGCGCAGCCGAACAGGACGGCGACCAGCAGCACCTGCAGCACATCTCCGGTCGCGAAACCGCTGAAAATCGTGGTGGGGATCAGCTTCATCAGGAACTCGACCGTGCCGCCCTGACTGACCTCGTGGGCGCGATCCACATAGGCCCCCAGTTCCGAGGCATCCAGCGTGCTGGTGTCGATATTCATGCCTGCGCCAGGCTGGAAGATATAGGCCAGCACGATCCCCAGAACCAGCGCGATCGTTGTGATGACCTCGAAATAGATGATCGCCCGAACGCCGACGCGGCCGACCTTTTTCAGATCACCGGCCCCGGCAATGCCGTGAACCACGACACAGAACACGATGGCGGGGATCAGCATCTTGATCAGCTTGATGAAGCCATCTCCCAAAGGTTTCAGGCTGGCGGCGAACGCGGGGGCGAAGAAACCCACAATGACCCCCAGCACCAGCGCAATGCAGACCTGTCCGAACAGCGATCTGGACCAGTTTGGCATATTCCGTCCTCCCTAAACGGGCGGCCCGTTGCGGAAGACCGACATTGCACGAACTATCGGCAGGCCCCGCCCTGCCGAATGCGTCGCGTCCGTCCGGATACCCTGACAGGCCGCTTTTTAATTGGGGGGATATTGGTCAATTCGATATTTGAGTCTAATATCGAATTATTACATATCTATTCGGTTTCGATATGAGAATACGTCAGCTGCAATGTTTCGTGGTTCTGGCCGAGGAAGCCAATTTCACTCGCGCAGCCAGACGGCTACATATGTCGCAGCCGCCATTAAGCACGCTGATTCAATCGCTTGAGCGCGAGGTTGACGCTGCTCTGATCAATCGCACCAGTCGCAGAATGACCCTGACCCCTGCGGGTGAGGCATTTCTTCAGCGTGCCCGCAACATTCTGGCCCAGCACGAGCGAAGCCTGCTGGAAATCCGCGAAATCAATGCCGGGCAGGACGGATTGATCGAGATCGGCACGACCGGATCCATCCTGCGCGGCGGTCTGGCCGATCTGCTGGCCAGTTTCTGCCGCGATCATCCGCGAATCACGGTGCGGATCCATGAACAATCGCCCGCCATACAGATCAGCGAGGTGATCAGCCGCCGCGCCGATGTCAGTTTCAACCGTTCGATCCCCTCTGACGATGAACTTACCTATGAATTCGCCTGGCGCGAAGAACTTGTCGCATTACTGCCCGAGAATCATCCTGCCGCCAGTCAGGCAAGCGTCTCGCTTTGGGATCTGCGCCATGATCCGCATGTGATCCTGCGGCCGGACAGTTCGGATTTCGCCGCCTATGTCATGTCCCATATTTCCTCGAGCGGCTATCGGGCCAGGATTTCCCAGCAGGTCATGGATGCGCAATCCATCCCCAGCCTGATTGTCGCAGGCTTCGGCGTCAGCGTGGTTCCTGCGGCGATCGCCAGGCTGACCTCGGGGCCACTGGTCTTTCGGCCCATCCACCCGGATCCGCCGGTTTCGGACGTGTTCGCCGTCTATCGCCAGCATGACCGGACACCCGCTTTGAACAGCTTCCTGACTGCGATGCGGGAAATGCTTGCGGCGGATTGATTCGGCGAATCCTATACCAGCGCGTCGCGAAGGCTTTTGGGAGGAGCGCGATCCTGAAGAAGCTTCAACTCGCTTTCGACATGTTCCAGATGGTCCGCCATGGCTTTCTTGGCAGCCCCGAGATCGCCATTCTTCAGATGCAGCAAAATCTCTTCATGTTCGTCAGGACCGCAATTATGCTTGTTGGAATCGCGGAACGCGGCCGTGATCAATGATGTCCGGCTGACCAGATCGCGCATCAGACCACAGAGGAATTCGGCTTCGGCCATCTCGGCCAGCATGACGTGGAAACCACCCGACAGTTTGATGATCTCGCGCTGGTTGTTGCTGTTATTGGCGATCCGCTCCTTGGCCACATGTTCGAACATCTCGACGAGCTTGGCTGCGTCCAGCTGGCCGGTCAGGCGTTCGAGGACGCGCTGTTCGACGGCAGAGCGGATATGGAAGATATCCTTCGCATCCTCTACGCCCGGTTTGGCGACGACCGCGCCCTTGTTGCTTTCGATGACAACCAGCCCGTCACGCTCCAGCATGGCAAGAACCTGACGCACGCGCGCGCGGCTGACCCCGAAAACCTCGGCGAGTTCGATCTCTTTCAGGCGCATGCCGGGACGCAGGCGGCGCTCGGCGATAGAGAGCCAGATTCGTTCGGCGATCTGTTCGACGGTCAGCGTTTCCATTCGCGGTCTCGATTTAGGGTCAAACCGTCATAGCTCATCTGGTTTCATGCGGTCCAGATCAAAATGCCATCATTATTGTTGACAATTATGTATACATAATGAAACAAGGAGAATGAGATTGGCGGGGTGACATGGAATTTGATCTGACTGAACTGCATCCTCAGGATCGCTACCGGCTGCTGACCAACTTCGTGGGGCCGCGCCCGATTGCGCTGGTCACCACGCGTTCGGCTGCGGGCCGCGGCAATGGCGCCCCGATGAGTTTCTTCAACGTCTTCTCGCATGATCCGGCCATTCTTGCGCTGGGCATTCAGCCGCGCGCGGACGGGCGTGAAAAGGACACGGTTGCCAATATCCGGGATACCGGCGAATTCACGGTGAACATGGTCGACATGGCGCTGTCTCAGACCATGCTGATCTGCGGGTTGGGCGTGGACAGCGACGTGGATGAGCTACAGCTTGCGCGCGAACAGATCTCGCCCGGCGCTCAGGTGGCGTGTCCGTGGCTGACCGCCAGCCCCTGCGCGATGGAATGCCGCGTCGACCGCCTGATCGAATATCCACGCCGCGTGATCATTCTGGGCGAGGTGGTGCATATGCATGTCCGGCGCGACTGCCTGGACGCGCAGGGCCGATATGTCGATGCGGGCACCTACCATCCGATCGCCCGTCTTCATGCCGACAATTACATTGTGGCGGACCGGCAATTCGAACTGAAGCCACCCAGTCTTGATGAAATCGCCAGGTAATCAGGTTGCCGATGCATATTCTTCTTATAAATCCGAATGCGACCGTCTCGATGACCGAACAGGCGGCCCGCAGTGCGTTGCAGGTCGTGCTGCCGACCACGCGCCTTGCCGTGGCGACAGGGCAGGGCGCCCCCCAAAGCATCGAAGGCTTCACGGATGAGGCAATGTCGGTTCCCGGCATGCTGGCCCAGATTCGCTCGGCCGAAGCACAGGGTGCGCAGGCGACGGTCATCGTCTGCTTCGACGATCCGGGCCTTGACGCCGCGCGCGAGGTGGCGGCGGGGCCGGTCATCGGCATCTGTCAGGCCGGTATCCAGGCGGCGATGATACTGGCCAAGCGTTTCTCGATCATCACCACGCTGCCCCGGTCGGTCCCGGCGATCGAGGAACTGGTGCAGCGCTATGGCGCGCATCGCCACTGCCGCAAGGTGCGCTGCATCAATCTGCCGGTGCTGGAACTGGAAGCGGATATGGGGAATGCGTATGATCTGCTTCTGTCCGAAATTTGCCGCGCCCGGGATGAGGACGGAGCCGAGGCCGTCGTTCTGGGATGTGCCGGCATGTCCGAACTGGCCCCTGCCTTGTTCGAGGCGACAGGTGTCGTCGTGATCGACGGTGTTATCGTCGGGGTCAAGATCGCCGAGGCGCTGCTTGGAGCGGGCCTGCGGACGTCGAAGATCAACGCCTACGACTTTCCCCGGCAAAAGATCGAATCGGGCCGGAGAGGCGGCCCGGTCACAAATGATGTCCAGACTGCCCGGGAAGTTGGCAATTGAACGCTGATCCGGGCGTCGTTCTGCCTGCCGAAAGGCCAGTTGACGAGAATGCGTGCGATGACGGAGGAATTTATTGTAGGCTATATTGTCGACAATATAATTGACAATTGAAGCCGACATCATAGGGTAGCGAAAGGGAGGCGGACTTGCGAAGCGGGCGGACAGCCGAAGGGCAGCACAGGAGGATGCGGGCGATCCGGTCCATCGGGGCCATGTGGGATTCAGGCGCGCCATCCCGATGGATTGTCCGCGCCGATTGTATCCGCGGGAGGGGACGCTAGGCGATGCTTGTATTTGTCATCAAGAAACTTTTGAACGCGGCGCTGGTGATGCTGGCCGTCTCGTTCCTGGCCTTTCTGATATTCCAGCTTGCGGGCGATCCGGTTGACATGATGTCGACCGAGCAATCCACGCAGGCCGACCGTGATGCGCTGCGGGAAAAGCTGGGGCTGAACGATAATTTCTTCGTGCAGTATTTGCGCTTCGTCGCCAATGCGGCGCAGGGTAATTTCGGCATTTCCTACCGCAACGGGCAGGAAGTCCTTGGCCTGATCGCCGAGCGCTTTCCCGCCACGATGGAACTGGTCATCGTCGCAACCATTCTGTCATTGCTGATCGGGTTGCCTATGGGCGTTCTGACGGCGATCAAGCGCGGCACCTGGTATTCCGAGGCGCTGCAATTCGGATCGATCATCGGTGTTTCGCTGCCCAGCTTCGTCGTGGGCATCCTGCTGATCCTCGTGTTCTCGGTAACGCTGGGCCTGCTGCCGGCATTCGGTCGCGGGGACGTGGTCCAGTTGGGATGGTGGTCGACCGGGTTCCTGACGCAATCGGGCCTGACGGCACTGATCCTGCCCTCGATTTCGCTGTCGCTTTATCAGGTGACGCTGATCATGCGGCTGGTGCGGGCCGAGATGCTTGAAGTAATGCGCTCGGATTATGTCAAATTCGCCCGGGCGCGCGGCATCCCGCGCCACCGGATCTATTTCCGCCACGCCCTGCGCAACTGCCTGATGCCGGTCGTCACGCTGACCGCGATGAATATCGGCACGCTGATCGCCTTCGCCCTGATCACCGAGACGGTGTTTCAGTGGCCGGGCATGGGGATGCTGTTTATCCAGGCCGTCACCTTCATCGATATCCCGGTGATGGCGGCATATCTGTGCATCGTTGCCTTCATCTTCGTGCTTCTGAACACCATGGTCGACATCAGTTACGCGATGATCGATCCGCGCCTGCGCAACGCGAAATAGGGGATCATCCCATGGCCGACACCGATACGATGCCTGTACGCCCCTCGCGGTTTGCCCGCGCTAGATCCGGTGACCTGTGGTGGTCCTTCACCCATTCAGTCTCGGCGCGGATCGCGCTGGCGATCCTGCTGCTGCTGATCGTCACGGCTTTTCTGGCGCCGCTGATCGCCCCGCAGAACCCCTATGATCCGGCGCAGCTGGACATGTGGAAATCAGAGCTGCCGCCAATCTGGCTGGATGGTTCCGAATGGCCCTATCTTCTGGGTACCGATACGCAAGGCCGGGACATGCTGTCGGTGATGCTTTACGGCACGCGGACATCGGTGATGATCGGCATCGTCTCGGTCGCGCTGTCGCTGATGATCGGGCTGACGATCGGTCTGGTCGCGGGATATTTCGGCGGCATCCTGGACAATATCCTGATGCGGATCGGCGATGTGGTCCTGTCGATCCCGACAATCCTGATCGCGATCCTGGTTTCGGCCGTGGTGCGCCAGATGCTGCCGCCCGATCTGCGGGAAATCGGTGCGTCGGCCGTACTGATATTGGCGATCACCATCTCTGGTTGGGTGCAATATGCCCGAACCGTCCGCGCCCAAAGCGTTGTCGAGAAGGGCAAGGAATATGTGATGGCGGCCAAGCTGCTGAACGTCTCGTCGCGGCGGATCATGGCGCGGCACATCCTGCCCAATACGCTGACCCCGGTTCTGGTCGCCGCCACGCTAAGCTTCGGTATGGCCATCCTGACCGAGGCGACGCTGTCCTTTCTGGGCATCGGTGTGCCTCCGGGGCAGCCCTCTCTGGGAACGCTGATCCGTATCGGCAATCAATACCTGTTCTCGGGCATGTGGTGGATCGTGATCTTCCCGGTGCTGCAATTGTCGCTGCTGGTCATCTCGGTGAACCTGCTGGGCGACTGGCTGCGCGACGCCCTTAATCCAAAGCTGAGGTAATCCACGCATGTCCGATCTGCTGTTGAAGAATATCCGCCCGCTGGGCACCGATGCCACGGACGTGCTGATCCGTAACGGCGTGATTGCCGAGATCGGACGGATCGGGGCGGCGGATGGCGTTGCCGTCGAGGATGGGGGTAACGCGATCCTGTGGCCGGGACTGATCGACGCCCATACCCATCTGGACAAGACCACATGGGGCATGGACTGGCACGAGAACGACCGCGAGGCCGTGTTGCGAAGCCGGATCGATTTCGAACGCGAGAACCGCATCGCCATCGGCATCGATCCGCACCGGCAATCCATGCGCCATGCGATCGGGCTGGCGGCGCATGGCGCAAGTCATATCCGCAGCCATGTCGATATCGATCCCACCCACGGATTGCGGCTGGTCGAAGGTGTGCAGGAAACGCGCGAGAAACTGCGCGGCATTATCGATATCGAGATAGTGGCCTTTCCCCAATCCGGCGTGATGGTCATGCCCGGAACGTTTGAATTGCTGGATAAAGCGCTGGCTTCCGGTTGCGAGGTTCTGGGCGGTATCGATCCATGCGGCATCGACCGTGACCCGAAGGGGCAGCTTGACGCATTGTTCGCGCTGGCGGTGAAACACGGCGTGGGCATCGATATCCACCTGCACGAGCCGGGCGAGCTTGGCGCCTTCACAATGGAACTGATCTTTGAACGCGTCCGCGCGAATGGCATGCAGGGCAAATTCGCCATCAGCCACGCTTTTGCGCTTGGCATGAATGACCATCTGCGCGTCGGCAGGCTGATCGACGAGATCGCCGAGCTGGATATCGCCATCCTGACCACCGGTGCGCCCTCGGCTACGGTGCCCTCGGTCAAGCGGCTGCGCGAGGCGGGGATCCGGGTGGGCGCGGGATGCGACGGTATTCGCGATACCTGGGGGCCGTGGGGGCAACCCGACATGATCGACCGCGCGACGGTGATCGGGATGCGGAACGGCTTCCGCTCGGACACTGATCTGCGGCTGGCGCTGGAGCTCGTCTCGCAGGGCGGAGCCGATGCCATGCAGCTGGAGGGATACGGGGTCGGGCTTGGCTGCAAGGCCGATTTCACCCTGCTGGACGGGCAGACCGTCGCCCATGCCGTCGTGAACCGCGCGCCGCGCCCCCTTGTGGTCAAGGGCGGGCGCGTAGTGGCGCGCGGCGGTACCTGCATTGTGGAGATGCCCTGATCATGAACCGCCATCCTCTTTCCGAACTGGAACTTGGCGCGCGCCCCGAAGGCCGCAGCCTGCTGACTGCCGATTGGGTGCTTGCCCATGACGGCACGCAACCTGTCATGCTGAAGCGCGGCGAGGTCGTGATCGAGCATGACCGGGTGATCTTCGCCGGTCACGGCTTTCAGGGCGAGGTCGCCCGCCGTATCGATTTCGGCGCAGCGTTGATCTCGCCCGGGCTGATCGATCTGGATGCGCTGTCCGATCTGGATACGACGCTGCTGGGCATCGATCACTTTCCGTCATGGAAGAAAGGCCGGGTCTGGCCGATATCCTATGTCGAGCGCGGCCCCTACGAGATGTATAGCCCGAGGAACTTGCCTTTCAGAAACGCTTCGCCTTTGGCCAGCTTTTGCTGAACGGCATTACCACAGCCGCGCCTATCGCATCGCTGTTCTATCGCGAATGGGGCGAGACGGTGGCGGAATTCGACGCCGCTGCCGACGCGGCGGGCGATCTGGGCCTGCGTGTTTATCTGAGCCCGGCCTATCGCTCGGGCGGGATGGTCCTTCATGGTCCGGGCGATATGCGCCCTCATTTCGACGAAGAGCGCGGATTGCGGGGGTTGGCCGAGGCCGCAGATTACATCTCCCGGCAGGCGGGGCGTCATCAGGGGCTGGTGCAGGGATTGCTGGCGCCGGACCGGGTCGAGACATCGACTGCAAATCTGCTGCGGGCGACATTCGAGCGGGCGCGCGATCTGGACGTGAAGGTGCGTTTGCACATGGCGCAGGGCGCGATGGAAACCGAGACACTGCAGAAACTTTACGGCACGACCGGGCCGGACTGGCTGGCGCGGGAGGGATTGCTGAACGACCGGCTGATCGCACCCCATGCGACACATGCCACCGATCAGGATCTTGCCCATTATGCGCGGCACGGGGTGTCGGTCATCCATTGCGCGCTGGTCTCGGCCCGCAGCGGCGGCAGTCTGAAAAGTTTCTCGCGGCTGCGTGACATGGGGATCAATATCGCCATGGGCACCGATACATCGCCGCCCGACATGCTGATGAACCTGCTGGCCGGGCTGATCGCCTGCCGCATGAATGACGGCGGGCCAGAGCGGATTGCCTGCCGCGATCTTTTCGATGCGGCGACATTGGGCGGCGCAATGGCGCTTGGCCGCGACGATATCGGACGGATCGCGGCGGGAACGAAGGCCGATCTTGCGATTTTCCGGCTGGACGATGTGATCATGGCCCCGTCGGTTGACCCGGTGACGACACTGGTTGTCGGGGGGTCGGGCAAGGTGACCGATGCCGTCTTCGTGGACGGGCGGTTGTCGATGCGGGGGGGCGACGTCGCGGGCATCGACATGCAGGCGGCCCGCAACCGTGCGCAGGCGCAATACGACCGGCTGGTCGCGCAATATCCGGCGCGGACATGGGAGCATCCCCCGGTCGAAGACATCTTTCCCCCCAGCTATCCGGTAAAGGAGAGCCAAGATGCTTGATGCAGGACATCCCTGTCTGGAGGTCCGTAACCTGGTGGTCGAGTTTCCGAACCGTCACGGCACGCTGACCGCCCTGAACGATGTTTCGCTGACGATTCAGCCGGGCGAGATTCTGGGCGTCGTGGGCGAAAGCGGTGCCGGAAAATCGATGACCGGCGCGGCGATTCTGGGACTGCTTGAGCGTCCCGGCCATATCGCGGGCGGAGAGATCCTGTTGACCGGCCGCCGGATCGACAGCCTTGGCGACCGCGAGATGGAACAGGTTCGCGGCCGCGAGATTGGGGCGATCTTTCAAGATCCGCTGACCTCGCTGAATCCGCTGTTCACGGTCGGCGCGCAATTGTCCGAAACCATCCGTCAGCACATACCGGGCATCACGCGCGCGCAGACCCGGGCGCGCGCGATCGAATTGCTGCGCGAAGTAGGCATTCCCGGCCCGACCGAGCGGATCGACCATTATCCGCACCAATTCTCGGGCGGGATGCGTCAGCGTGTGGTGATTGCCCTGGCGCTGGCCGCAAATCCGCGGCTGATCATCGCGGATGAGCCTACCACAGCGCTGGACGTGTCGATTCAGGCGCAGATCACCGGGCTTCTCAGGCGGCTTTGCAAGGAGCATGGCACCGCCGTCATGCTGGTGACCCATGACATGGGCGTGATCGCCGAAACCGCAGATCGCGTCGCGGTCCTGTATGCAGGGCGCATGGTCGAGATCGGACCGGTTGATCAGGTGCTGAAATCGCCAGCCCATCCCTATACGCGCGGTCTGATGGCCTCGATCCCGGCGCTTGGGGCACGGGTGCAGAAGCTGCATCAGATCGACGGCTCGATGCCGCGGCTGAACGCCATTCCGGCAGGCTGCGCCTTCAATCCCCGCTGCAAATCCGCAGGCCGGCGATGCTACAGTGAGCGTCCCGATCTTGTGCCGACCACCGCCAGAGAGGCCGCCTGCTGGCTTTACGAAGGAGGTGTCGAATGACCGCGACCCGAACCGCCGCGCTGGAGGTCGTCAATCTCGACCGCGTCTTCGACGTATCGGCGCCGTTCCTGAACCGGCTTCTGTATCGTCAGGGCCGCAGCTATCTGCATGCCGTCAACGATGTGAGCTTCGAGGTTCCCCGTGGCGGCTGCCTTAGCCTCGTGGGCGAATCCGGCTGCGGCAAGTCGACGGTCGCCAAACTGGTGACCGGGCTTTATCCGCCAAGCGCAGGCGAGGTTCGTTTTGCGCCCGGCAAAGCCGGAGTACCGTTATCCGCGCAGATGATCTTTCAGGATCCCTATGCCTCGCTGAATCCGCGCTGGCGGGTCAGGAATATCATCGCTGAACCGCTGCGCGAATTGAAACTGCGCCGGAACGATGCCGAAATTCAGGATCGCGTCGGGGAATTGCTGGGCATCGTCGGGCTGAACGTGGCGGATGGCGACAAGTTTCCGCATGAATTCTCGGGCGGGCAAAGACAGCGGATCTCGATCGCGCGGGCATTGGCGTCCGAGCCGGAATTCCTGGTCTGCGACGAACCGACCAGTGCGCTGGATGTCTCGGTGCAGGCCCAGATCCTGAACCTGATGCGGCGATTGCAGGATGAGCTTGGGCTGACCTATCTGTTCATCAGCCACGATCTGTCCGTCGTTCGCCACATGTCCGACCGGATCGCGGTCATGTATCTGGGCAGGATCGTCGAACAGGCCGAAACCGAGGTTCTGTTCGCAGATCCCAAGCATCCCTATACGCGGCTGCTTCTGGAAACGATTCCGGATGTGAACGACCCGAACCGCAATCGCGAGATCGTCGCGGGCGAGGTGCCAAGCCCGCTTGCGCCGCCCTCGGGTTGCAGCTTCCACCCGCGTTGCCCGCTGGCGCAGGACCGCTGCAGCTTTGAACGGCCGCGATTGCGGCAGATGCCGGATGGCGCCTGTGTCGCCTGCCATTTCGCGTGATGCGCAGGGGATAACGCACCGGCCAACCAATCAGAAAAACCAACAGGAGAGTTCAATGAATATCGTCAAGACCATCGCGGCAGCACTGGCTTTGTCCGTCAGTGCCGTCGCCGTTCATGCCGAGACAGTCGTCAAATGGGGATCCCGCGCGGATATCTATTCGCTGGATCCGAACTCGGTTCCCTCGACCGCGAACCTTGCCTTCCTGAACCACATTTACGAAGGGCTGGTCCGCTATGACAAGGAGTTCGGGCTGGAGCCCGCTCTGGCGACAGAATGGGAACTTGTCGACGATTCTTTCTGGCGATTCACGCTGCGCGAAGGGGTCAAATTCCACGATGGCGCCGAACTGACCGCCGATGACGTGGTGGCATCGTTCAAGCGCGCCGCCGATCCGGCATCGCCGCTCAAGGGCAACATGCCGCTTTACGAGGATATCCGGAAGATCGACGATTACACGGTCGAGATCGAGGTCTCGACCCCGTCCTCGCTGTTTCTGAACGATATCACCAATATTTTCGTCTTTGATGCCGATTGGCTGAAGAACAACAATACCGAGGCCCCGACCGATTTCGGCGCGGGCGTCGAGGGCTATGCGACCAATAACACCAATGGCACCGGCCCGTTCAAACTGGAAAGCCGCGCCCCCGACAGCAAGACCGTGCTGCTGGCGAACGAAACCTGGTGGGACGAGGCGCAGCACAATATCGACCGGCTGGAATTCATCCCGATCAGTTCGGCCGCGACCCGCATTGCCGCGCTTCTGTCAGGCGAGGTCGACGTGATCGACAGCGCCCCGGTTCAGGATCTGGAGCGGCTGGAGGCGGACCCTTCGATCGATGTGCTGACGCTGACCGAATTACGCACGGTTTTCCTGGCGATGAACCGGCGCGAAACCCTGCCTGACGGACGTCCGAACCCGTTCAACGACATTCGCGTGCGGCAGGCGGTCGAGGCTCTGATCGATCGCGATCTGATCAACCAGCGTGTCATGCGCGGGCTGGCGCGCCCGTCCGGGTCGCTGATCGCGCCCGAGGTCGCTGGCTATGTGGAATCGCTTGACACATTCGAACCCGCCGATCCCGAGAAGGCGGCAGCCCTGCTGCAGGAGGCCGGGGCCGACGGGCTGCGCTTTACCTATACCTGCATGAATGACGAAAGCATCAACGAAGAGGATTGGTGCCAGGGTATCGCCAATATGTTGCAGCGGGCAGGGATGCAGGTCGATATCGATATGGGCCCGCGCTCGGTCCAGTCGCCCAAGCGTTCACAGGGCAATACCGAGATGTTCAACCTGAGCTGGGCGAATGAACCAACATTGGACGCGTTTTCGCTGCTGTCACAGGTGCTGGCCACCAAGGAAGACGCCTATGGCGTGTCGAATTATGGCGGCTGGTCCTCGCCTGAACTGGACGGCTTCGTCAAACAGGCGGCCGAGGCGACCGATCCGGCAGAGCGGCTGAAACTTGAAGAAGAGGCGCTGCGGATCGCCAAGGAAGAGGTGCTGCTGATCCCGCTGCATCAGCAGCCCATCGCCTGGGCAACGCGCGATAATGTGGAAAGCATCGATCTGCGCGCCGATAACAAGGCCCGTCACTGGTATACCAAGATGGCCGAGTAAGGCCGACCCTCGCAAGTTCCGCCAAGCGGTGCCCGGTGACGGGCGCTGCAACTTCCCGCGGCGCCAGTTGCGCCGGTTCTTCGCCACGAGGCTTCCCATGATCTCCACCGTTTTTCGCCACGCCACCGTCATCCCTGTCGACCCTGAACGGCGGATCATCGAGGATGGCGCGGTGCGGGTGATCGGGAACCGGATCGATCAGGTCGGGCCGGATGCCGATGTCGCGGGGCAGCCGGGCGACCGGGTGATCGATTGCCGGCGCAAGCTGATCATCCCCGGCCTGATCGATGCGCATGGCCATGCCGGGCATTGCCTGATCCGCAGTCTTGCATCGGATATCAGTCCCGCATGGATGAAGATCGTCACGCCCGCCTATTACCACGCGACGACGCGTGAATTCTGGTATGCGGACGGGCTGGTTTCGGGGCTGGAGCGGTTGCGGGCAGGGGTGACGACCGGGGTCAGCATCATCTCATCCATGCCACGCAGCGACGATCCGCAATTCGCGGTCAACCACGCCCGGGCCTATTCGCAGATGGGCCTGCGCGAGATTATCTGCACCGGTCCTGCCGGTATGCCATGGCCGCGCGACGTGACCCGTTGGGAAGATGGCAGCCCAAGGCGGCGCAGCATCAGCTTTGCCGAGATGATGGAAGGCGCCGAAGCTGCGATTCAGACATTGGACGGCAGCGACGACGGCCGGATCCGCGTCTACCTGACGCCATTCACTATCGTGCCCTCGCTCGATCCCTCGAATATCTCGGCCCCCGATCAGGCGGTTACGCTGACGCCGGATGACAGGATGCATGCCCGCGTGACCCGCGAACTGGCCCGCAAATATGGCATCCGTCTGCATTCCGACGCCTTCGCGGGCCATATACGGCTTGCCTTTCAGGATAAGGAAAACGCACTTCTCGGCCCCGATATCCATCTTCAGCATTGCTGGGGGATCTCGCCCGCCGAAATCGACATCCTGGCCGAGACCGGCACCCAAGTGACCCATGCGCCCCCCGGCCGGTCGACACCGGTGATCGAGATGATGGCGCGGGGCATCAATCTGGCGATCACGACCGACGGCACCGCGCCCAGCCGTCATTTCGACATGCTTCAGACCGCGCGGCTGTTCCAATCGGTCCAGCATGTGCTGCGAAACCACGACCGGTTTTTCTTTCCCCCGGGCAAGGTGCTGGAGATGATTACCATCGATGCGGCGAATGCATTGGGCATCGGGCATGAGATCGGATCGCTCGAACCCGGCAAGAAGGCCGATCTGGTTGTGCTGGACATGGCTCAGCCGCATCTGACGCCGGACTGGATGCCGGTGCATCGCCTGATCCATCAGGCGAGCGGCGCGGATGTCGATACCGTGATGGTCGATGGCCGTCTGGTGATGGAGAATCGCAAGATCACGGCGATCGATATCGGCGACGCCCTTGCACAGGGGCAGCGCGAGGCCGCCGCGTTTGTCGAGCGCGCGGGCCTGCGGGCGCATATGCATGATCCGGGTTGGGGGCAGCTTTACCGGACATTCGCGTGAGGCCCGGGTGGATGAGGCCACAAGACTTCAACTCGTGAAACGCGGGATCGATGGCTTTCGGGGTACAGAACCGTCAGGTTAGCATCCCAAGCGTCAGTCAGGTTTGTCGAGGTTTCCTGTGGTGGTGCGGTTGGTTATGCGGGGCAGAGGGGATATTTCACAAATCCCTTGCACCAGATTCTGGCCTATGGCTTGCTCGAACTTCCAACAGGAGGAATGCAATGGCTTTTGAACAATGGCTCGCCTTCGCGGCTGCGTCTGCGGTCTTGCTGGCAATTCCCGGCCCCACGATATTGTTGGTGATCTCCTACGCGCTCGGCCATGGCAAGAAGGCGGCTGGCGCGACGGTCGGCGGCGTCGCTCTTGGCGATTTCACCGCCATGACAGCTTCCATGCTTGGCCTTGGGGCGCTGCTTGCGGCTTCCGCGATGTTGTTCGCGATATTGAAATGGGTCGGGGCAGCCTATCTGATTTACCTTGGTGTGAAGCTCTGGCGCGCGCCGGTCTTGGCAGACGCAGCCAGCACGGGTGCCAAAGCCGTGCCGAAAGAAAGACCGATACGGATTTTCCTGCACACCTATGTCGTGACGGCTCTTAACCCGAAAAGCATCATCTTCTTTGTTGCTTTCCTGCCTCAGTTCATGAACACAGCGCTGCCATTGTTGCCACAGATGATTATCTTCGAGACGACATTCCTTGTTTTGGCGATTCTGAACGCCGGATTTTACGGGCTGATGGCATCGATGGCCCGAAAGTCGATCCGCAAGCCAAGCGTGCAACGAACGGTAAATCGCGTCGGTGGTTCTCTGATGATCGGCGCAGGCGTGTTGGCCGCGGGCTGGAAGCGGGCGGCAGCCTAACAGCGGCAGGCGCGCCGCCTGGGTCGAAAATCTGACGGAAAGCCAAATATCCCGACAGGCGACACCTGCATTGTCGCATCTATCGTGATGGGCGGGTATCGCTTGCTGGGAACTCGGCAGCGGTCCGTTTCTTTACCGGCGGAATATGTCAGTCCATGTTTCTGGCTGTTTCGGCTGCCGTAGAAAAATGGCGCATCAGCAGGCTCGCCAGATCGCCGTCGATACCGAGATTCGCAATGGCCTTCTTCATGCATTCCAGCCAGAGATCGCGCATCTCCGGGCCGACAGGCACATGTTCATGGATGTCCTTCAGCCGCGAATGCCGGTGTTTCATCACATAATATTGCGGCCCTCCGAAGAAGCCGCAAAGATAGTTGAACTGCTCTTCTCGGGAATGGGCGACTCCGGCACCTTGCAGATGCAAAAGATGCAGCTCCTTCGCGGCCTCATCCTGTTCGACGATATCGTAGAATTCCTCGACCAGGGCGCGGATCCCGTCTTCTCCTCCAAGCTTGTCATATAGGGACTGCTTCTGCTGAGCGGCGTAATACATGGCTTGCCCTCCCCCGGAAACCCGATCCTGTAGATAGCATGAAATGAATATTCCCTCAAGGAATTTGATATTCCTTATAGGAAAATAACCTGTTGCTGATTAATTCCCTTTGACCGCGGCAATGGCTTTGCTTGTCCGCTGTGTCTATTTCCGGAAGCGTCCGTTCCTAACCGTCATCGGATTTTCTAGCCCCGGAACTGATGTTTCGATCCAGAACAAGGGGTGATTCGCGGTATTGTGGTCTGAAAAAAGGGTTTCGGTTGACCAATTTTCGAGCCCGATGTGGTCCTTGGGCACAGAACCTGCCTCCCGTTTGCCCAAAGAATTTGCAGGAAAACAATCACTAAAGTTCCTCAAGCGAAAAAATATTGCCCTATAGGAATTTTCCATGTTGTAATAGGTTCAGTCGAATGGACCAGTTTATCATACTGGTTGGACCAGACAGGGGAGGTGTCGAGGTCGTGGTTATTCGCGAGATTGCAGGTGATGACCGATATCCGGGCGCTGACGCCCCGGCGGCAGGTCATGCGGCGCGATTTTGCCGCGCGACATTCGAAACATCCGTCACGGAATATCGGGAACCGGTGCCCCGGAGAGTTTTCCAGCACCTTGTGGGGCGGCTGGCAGGCGCGTCTCCGCACCGGGTTCGAAACAGGCGCATTGCGAGAGAAGGACAGACGTCATGACAGCATCGTGGAGATTTTCGGCTCTGGCGGACCGGCACCGGGCCATGGGCTCGGAGCTCGAGGACTGGAGCGGAATGGGCACAGCCTGGAGTTACGACAAGGACCAGATGGAAGAATATATGGCAATCCGCACCAAGGCCGGGGTGATGGATGTCTCGGGTCTGAAAAAGGTGCATGTGATCGGCCCCCATGCCAGCCATGTGATCGACCGGGCGGTGACGCGCGATATCGAAAAGCTGAAGCCCGGCCGTTCGACCTATTGCTGCATGTTGAACGATGCGGGCAAATTCGTGGATGACTGCGTGGTCTACCGGATGGGACCGCACAGCTTCATGGTCGTGCATGGCGCGGGTCAGGGGCATGAGCAGCTGACCATGGCGGCGACCGGGCGCAATGTCAGCGTGATGTTCGATGACGATCTGCACGATATCTCGCTGCAGGGGCCTTTGGCGGTGGATTATCTGGAAAAGCATGTGCCGGGCATCCGCGACGTGGTCTATTTCAGCCATATCCACACGACGCTGTTCGGCAAACCCGTGACCATCTCGCGGACCGGATATACCGGTGAACGCGGCTACGAGATTTTCTGTCGCCGTCAGGACGCGCCCGAAATCTGGGACACCATCGTGGCCGAGGGCGCCGAGATGGGCATCATCCCGACCCGCTTCACCACGCTGGATTTGCTGCGCGCGGAAAGCTATCTGCTGTTCTTCCCCTATGACAATTCCGAGAAATACCCGTTCGAGAACGAAGCCTGCGGCGATACGCTGTGGGAACTTGGGCTGGATTTTACCGTCTCCAAGGGCAAGACCGGCTTCCGCGGCGCGGAAGAGCATTACCGCCTGCAAGGCAAGGAACGCTTCAAGATCTACGGCGTCAAGCTTGAAGGGACCGAGGCGGCCGAGGAAGGCGCCGTGATTCTCAAGGACGGCAAGGAGGTCGGCGTCGTCACCATCGGCTTCAACAGTCCGCTGAACAAGCACAATGTCGGCATCGCACGGATGCCGGTCGATTGCGCGGTGGAAGGAACCAAGCTGACGATCCGCAACTCGGGTGGCCAGATCCCCGCCATCGCCCATCCGATGCCCTTCTACGATCAGGACAAAAAGCGCCGCACCGCGAAGGGCTGACGCAAAATCCGGGACAGAGGGCGGCGTAAGACCGCCCCGCCCACCGTTTGACAGGGAATATGTAGCCAATGCCAGCCACGAAATTCACCCCCTCGATCATCAGCCGCCCGATCTATGGCGGGCTGACGCCGCATGGCGCCGTGCCCGCACTGATGCTTGCCAGCGGCCCCGGCGGCGAGGCGCTGCTGGACCTGATCGCGGCCGATCCGGCGGTGCTGCCTCATGCCACCGTGATCTATATCCCGGAGGGTAGCGATCTGGGCCCCCGGCTCGAGGCGCAGGGTCCGGCCAGCTATGTCGAGGCAGCCAGCTACGCCTCGATCCTGCCGCGGTTCCGCAAGCTTCTGGCAGAAGCGCTTATGAATACCCGGCTTTATCTGGCCGGAACCGAGGGGCTGATCGGTCAGGCCACCGCCGAGGCTCTGGCGGCGGGGATGCTACTCGAGGCGATCGAGGCCGAGCATCGCGGCAGTCTTGCGCGGCGCATGCAATGCGTGCACTGCAAGGGCATCACCGAGGATGTCACCACCGATCCGTTCACCTGTTCGCATTGCGGGTTGTCGCTGTTCGTGCGCGACCATTACTCGCGCCGCTATGCCGCGTTTCAGGGTGTTTGCGTCGATGCCGAAACCCCTGGCGAAGTTCCCCCAAAGCAGGAGATCAAGGCATGAGCGCCCAGATGTTGCGTGTCACCGAGATCGAGGCCCTGTCGCCGCTGGTCAAGCGTTTTCGCTTCGAGCATCCAGGCGGCAAGAAACTGCCGCTGTTTTCCGGCGGCGCGCATGTCGTGGTCGAGATGCCCGATGGCGATCTGCTGCGCCGCAATGCTTATTCGCTGATCTCGGATCCGCAGGATGGTTCGGGCTACGAGATCGCCGTGCGCCGCGAGGATGGCGGACGGGGCGGTTCCCGATTCATGCACGCAAATGTCAGCCAGGGCGATACGCTGCGGATTTCTACGCCGCTGAACCTGTTCGCGCTTGATGCGCGGGCGCGCAAGCATGTGCTGATCGCGGGTGGCATCGGGATCACCCCGATCATTGCCCAGATGCGGCAGCTTCTGCGGATGCAGGACCGGTTCGAGATCCATTATGCCGCCCGCTCGCGCAGCGAGGCCGCCGGCCTGCGGCTGTTACCCCGCCTGCCGCATATCCACAGCCATATTTCCGATGAAGGTGACCGGATGGATCTGGGGGCGATCCTCGACCGCCAGCCGATCGGCACCCATGTCTATACCTGCGGCCCCGAAGGGTTGATCACCGCCGTGGCGCAATGCGCCGCCCGGCTGGGCTGGCCGCGCGGCTCGCTGCATTCCGAAGTCTTCCTGGCTCCTCCCCCCGGCCGCACCTTCGAGGTGACGTTGGCCAAATCCGGCCGGACCGTCACGGTCGGCCCGCATCAAAGCCTGTTGGAAGCTCTGGAAGAAGCCGAGGTCGATATTGACTGGAGCTGCCGGGGCGGTGCCTGCGGCCGCTGCGAAACCGATGTCGTCTCGTGCCACGGCCGGATCGAACATAACGATCATTGGCTTTCCGAGGACGAGCATTCCTCGCAGACGAAGATCATGCCCTGCGTATCGCGCTTCCGCGGTCGCGAACTGATCATCGACCGGTAGCACCATGTCCCGCAATCGCCCGCCCCTTCTTCTTTGTCCCAATACCTCGGGGTCCGGGGGGGGGGGCCCCCGCCCCCCCCCCCCCCCCCCCCCCCCCCCCCCTCCGCATCCCGTCCGACCCAACCCAGGAGGCTGCCATGACCTTGCAGTTCAACGACGAGACGTTCCGCGACGATTACAGTTATCACAACTCACCCGACGCGATCCGGCGCTTTCCCTTCCCCTTCGACAAGGACGACTACATGTATGCGGTCAATATGGAACCGCATGGAAGCGGGCGGGCGGGCAGCCCGTTCGAGAACCGCTTCGACGTCGATGAACATTACGTCGCCGAGATGCGGGATCGCGAAATCACCCTGAAAGAGGATCCGCTGCGCTGTCAGTCGCTGCCGCATATGGAACTGGCGGGCTGGGATCTGCTGGAACTGATCATGGAGGCGAAATCCGAGGATTACCCCGAATTGTTCAGCCTGCATCGCGATGGAGACCGCTGGCACTGGATCAACCGGCCGCTGGGGATCGACCACAAATTCACCTTCCTCGACCCGACCACGCTGCCTTACGGGCCGATGGAATATATCACCCGCCAGGCGCAGGGCGATTTCGCGGTGCTGGACCAGCGCGACGGTAATCTGTGGATGGAGGCCGGTATGGTGACCAGCCAGGCCGACTGGAGCCTTGATTTCGACATCGGGATGAATTTCTTCGAATGGCACGCGCCGGTGCCTCTGGCTCATGAGATGGGAATTTTCCAGCGGGCGCTGAAATTCCTGCTGGCGATTCAGCAGGACGCGCCGTCGCGGCGGTTGAACTGGACGATGACGGTCAATCCGCGGCTCGATACCAGCCCCGAGAATTATCACAAATGGGGTCCGGAAAAGCGCACGCTGACACCCGAGAATGTCGGTGAAAAGCAATATCTGCGGGTCGAGCTGCAAACCTTCTTTCGTTTGCCGCGCTCGAACGGGCTGGCCTTCCCGATCCGCTGCTACCTGATTTCGCTGCAGGATCTGGTCACGGTGCCGAAATGGGGCCGCCGCCTGCACCGCGTGATCCGCGACCTGCCCGACGAGCTTGCAGAATACAAGGGCTTCACCGTCAACCGCCCGCTCATTGTTGAATACCTGTCCCGGTTCGATGACGGAAAACCCACCTCGCCGGGGATTTTTCCCGACGAATAGGTGGCAACGCAACAAGTCCCGCCAGAACAGGGTCGGCATCACCCGATAAATAACCTGCGTGAAAGGCCGGGATCACCAGCAGAGAGAGCGAAATGACAACAACAACCGAAGCGAATACAGACGCGGGGGAAAGTGGCACCCTGCATCGGGCGATTGGCTGGAAGGATGCCTTCTGGATGGCCTCCGGCGTGCCGGCGCTTGTGCTTTTCTCGATCGGCGGGATTGCGGCCACGATCGGCAACCCGTCCTGGATCATCTGGATGCTGTCGGTGTCATTCGGCTTCTTGCAAGCCTTCGTCTATGCCGAGATCGCCGGATTGTTTCCCAGCAAATCCGGCGGCGCATCGGTTTATGGCGCGGCGGCCTGGGTGCGATACTCCAAGATCATCGCGCCGCTTTCAGTGTGGTGCAACTGGCTGGCCTGGACTCCGGTTCTGGCCATCGGTGGAGGGCTGGCGGCGGGCTATGTCCTGACGGCGCTGTTCGGAGCCGATTCCTCGATCAACGCCTGGCAGATCACCCTGCTGAATCTCGACTTCCTCAATTCCGGCCTGACATTGCGGATCAATACGACCTCGGTTGTCGGAACCGGGATTCTGCTGGCCGTGTTCGCCTTGCAGCATCACGGCATTTCCCGGGCGGCGAAGATCCAGACTGTCGTCGGGCTGGCTGTTCTGATCCCGCTTCTGATCGTCGGCATTGTGCCGCTGCTGACCGGTGCGGTGCTGAGTGAAAACCTGACGCCGCTCATTCCGGTTTCGGGCGCATGGGATATAGAGGGGACGACCCTGTTTCTTGGCGGGTTGTTTATTGCCGCATGGTCCGCCTATGCCTTTGAGACCGCGATCTGCTATACCAGCGAATTCAAGGATCCCAAGCGGGATACGGTTCGGGCCATCATTGCCGCCGGTGTGGTCTGCGTGGTGATCTATACGCTTGTCCCGATGAGTTTTCAGGGCGTTCTGGGTGTCGATGGCATGTTGCAGCCGGGCATCGTCGACGGTTCTGCGGTCGCCGGTGCGATGGCCGGCATGGTCGGCGGCGGCGGGGTGGTCGCCAAGATCATGGTCGTCATGCTGTTCCTGGCGCTGGTGCTTGCCATCATGACCTCAATGGCCGGATCGTCGCGGACCCTGTATCAGGGATCGGTCGATGGCTGGCTGCCGAAATATCTGTCCCATGCCAATCAACATGGCGCGCCCACCAGCGCAATGTGGACCGATCTGGGGTTCAACCTGATCCTGCTGATGATGTCCGACTATCTGTTTGTTCTGGCGGTGTCGAATTGCTGCTATCTGGTGTTCAACTTCCTGAACCTGCATTCCGGCTGGCTGCATCGCATCGACAATGGTGGCGCGCATCGCCCATGGAAAGCGCCCACGATCCTGCTATGGATCGGAGGCTCCCTCGCCTTTGTCAACGCGGTCCTGCTGGGCGCCGGTGCGAATGTCTGGGGCGAAGGCACGCTGCGCTCGGCTGCGATCGCCATCGCGTTGATCCTGCCGGTATTCGCCTATCGGCATTATATCACGGACAAGGGAAAATTCCCCGAAGCGATGCTGGAGGATCTTGCCGTTGGCGGCTCCCGCGACCTGAGCGTGCGCAAAGCCGGGATGCTGCCCTATCTGACGCTTGCGGCGGGTGTGACCGTGGTCGTCATCGCCAACCAGATATTCCAGCTTTGACCGCCTAATGCGGCGCCTCTGTGCGCTAGAGAAAACAGACGATCTGGCGGGGCAGGATGCACTCCCCGCTCATGAGAGGATACATTCATGACGAAATTCTGCCTTACCGTTGCCTGCGAATCCACCCGGGGGATCGTTGCGGCCATTTCCGGCTATCTTGCCGATCAGGGCTGCAATATCACCGCCAGCTCGCAATATGACGACCCGCAGACCGGGAAGTTCTTCATGCGGGTCAGCTTCGCCTCGGAAAAGGGGACCACGCTGGACAAGCTGGGCAAGGGCTTTGCCGAGACGGCGAAATCGGGCGGCATGAGCTATCAGTTCCATGACGAGTCGGCCAAGATGAAGGTGGTGGTGATGGTCTCGCGCTTCGGGCATTGCCTGAACGATCTCTTGTATCGCTGGCGGATCGGGGCGCTTCCGATCGATATCGTGGCGGTGATCTCGAACCATCTGGACTATCAGAAGGTGGTGGTTAACCACGATATTCCGTTTCATTACATCAAGGTGACGAAAGAGAACAAGCCAGAGGCCGAGGCGGCGCAGATGCGCGTTGTCGAGGAAAGCGGGGCGGAACTGATCGTTCTGGCGCGCTACATGCAGGTTCTGTCGGACGAGATGTGCACGAAAATGTCGGGGCGGATCATCAATATCCACCATTCCTTCCTGCCGAGTTTCAAGGGCGCGAACCCGTATAAACAGGCCTATGAGCGCGGTGTGAAACTGATCGGGGCGACCTCGCATTACGTGACGGCGGATCTGGACGAGGGTCCGATCATCGAGCAGGACATCATCCGGGTGACGCATGGTCAATCGCCCGAAGATTACGTGAGCCTTGGGCGCGACGTGGAAAGCCAGGTTCTGGCGCGGGCGATCCATGCGCATGCGAACCACCGGGTGTTTCTGAACGGCAACAAGACGGTGGTTTTCCCCGCCTCGCCCGGATCCTTCTCGAGCGAGCGCATGGGATGATGCGACGATTGACCGCTGGATTCTCCGGCGAAGGGTAAGCTATCCTCCAGTCGCCCACATGATCGGGGGTTTCGGAGGAGTATAAGGTGCCGCCTGCCACTCATATCACCACGCATCCGGGACGCGGCGAGTCTCTTCCTGGCGCGACCGTTCAATATGTCATCGATACGCTGATGATGCGGATCGTGTCGCAGGAATATGGTCTGGACGAGCGTCTGCCCTCCGAGCGGCAACTGGCGCAGGACCTGGGGGTGGCGCGCAATACCGTGCGCGAGGCGCTGGACGCGATCGAGGTGCGGGGCATGATCCGCCGCCGCGCCGGGGCCGGTTCCTTCGTCATCTATGATCCTGACGGGGCAAGTGAATCGCTGGCCCCGGTCGCGGCGGAAACCGGGCCGCTGCAATTGCAGGTGATGCGCGGAATCATCGAGCCCGAGATGGTGCGGCTGGCCATCGTCAACATGCCGCCGCGGCAGATCGAGGCCCTGGGGCAGACCCTGTCGCAGATGGAGGCGGTGCAGATCGATGCGATGGCCTTTGTGCGGCTGGAGGAGGAATTTCACCGCCAGATCGCGGCGGGCACCGGGAACCCGCTTCTGATCGCCTGCTATAATCTGGTGATCGATGCCCGCCGCCAATCGTTCCGGGCGCCGATGTATCGCCGCCATCTGACCCCGAGGCGCATCGCCACCTATCAACGCGGTTACAACTCGTTGTTCAATGCAATCGCCGCGCGCGATATCGACGAAGCCTGTGAATTCATGAAGCTGTCCCTGATCGAGGACCAGAAACTTTTGCTGCAGGACGGCTGAGCGGATCGCCAAGCCGCTGATGCCAGAGCTGACCCAGATCTTCGAGCTGCCGAACCAGCTTCTCGCCGTGTTTTTCCAGCCAGCGCGATACCGAGCCGAATTCCTGGATCCGGGCACGACCGTCGCGAATCGCCACGACTGGCCAATCGCCGACCAATGCGTTGTCGATCCCGAACAGATCGCGCCCGGTCCAGGTTGCCGGACCGAAGGCATGGGGCATCTGCTGGGCGTGTTTCATCGAGGCGAGGACCGACATCGGCTCGACCGTATCGGCGATTTCGACCGCATTGTGCCAAAGATCGAGGATCGAGGCATATTCCCAGCTGACCGCGCTCCATTTTTCCGGGAAGCGCAGGTTATAGGCGTCGAAGAAGGCGCGGGGCTGACGGAAGAAGAAGGCGGTATCGGCCAGTTTCGGGTCGTCGAAATCCGGGAACTGGAAGATGAAACGCTCCATGAAATCCGCAGACGTCCGCGCGATCATCTGCGGGTAATCATCCGCCGTGCAGGCAAGGATATGCCCCTTGAAGCCCAGACGGAAAGCGGCCTCGGTCAGGGCAAGCATCATTGGCGGCGTGGATGAACACCAGCACAGCACGTCCGGCTTGTCCTCCATCATCGCGGCCACGATGGATTCGGCGTCGGTTTCACCCGGGTCGTAGCGCAGTTCCTTGATCCGCGACCAGCCGACCACATCGAAAGCCGCCCGGTATACCGCAAGAGAGGGCAGTCCCAGACTGTCGCGCTGGCTGCATAGCGCGACACGGCGGGCTGGCGGCAATTGGCGGGCGAGATATTCGACGCCGGTGACGTTGAACAGCGGATGCACTTCGGCCGGTGCGATCAGGAACGGAGTGTCCGGGGTCAGATCCGAGGGCAGCAGCGTGGCGACCAATGCCCGGCGCTCCATCAGGTAGCGCAGGGCGGGTGCGAAGCTGTCGCCGCCAAGGGTCAGGATCAGGCGTACATGCAGGCGCTCGATCATGTCGCGGGCAGCTTCCAGCGTCTGCTCGGCCCCTTGCGCGCTGTCGAACTCGATGATCTCGACGCGGTGACGCTTGCCCGACACCATCATGCCGCCGCGATCATTGATCCAGTCAGCCCATATCTGGCAGCCATCCAGCCCCGGCCGCCCCCAATATTGTTCGTCTCCGGACAGTGGTGTCAGGGCCCCGATCCGCACAGGAGATCGATTGGTTGCACCAAGACGGGGCAAGGAGCCGCTGACAGCCAGCCTCTGGGCGAAAGTCGATCTGCTCATGGAATGGTTACAGCCTTATCTTTTCGCGGAGGACCCGATTATTCCTTCCGTTGCATGATATCCGCCGATCAGTGATGTTGGAACCGGCCTGTGCCATCATTCTTTGGATATGCTTCAAAACCGGGGAGTGTCAGGACCCGGTCGAGCCGCTTTCCCTGCCAATGCGGCGATATGGATGATATTCGGATACGGCACATCGATATTCATAAAAGCATTCTATATTAATAGATTATGCGGAATATCTGAGGTCTGGGATCAGCATCACCTGAACATCTGCGACATTGGTGCCCGTGGCGCCGGTGATCAGAAGGTCGCCTGCCGCTTTCAGGGCGGCATGGCTGTCGTTATTGGCAAGCAGCGCCCCGGCGTCCTTTCCGCTGCTGCTGATCCGGCTGATGGTGCCGCCGTCGACGATCCCGCCCGCCGCATCGGTGGGGCCGTCCCGGCCGTCGGTCCCACCGCTGAGAAAGGTCCAGCCCGCCGGCAGCCGGTCGCCTTGCATGGCGACCCGCAGGGCAAGCTCCTGATTGCGGCCTCCCCGTCCGGTTCCACGCAGGTGGACGGTGGTTTCACCGCCAAATATGAGCGCGGTCGGGCCGCTAGATTCCGCTGCTTCCGCGGCTTGCAGGATCCGCGTGGCGGCATCCTCTACATCCCCGGTCAGCCGGTCGGTCACGATCCGGGCGACCCAGTCATCGCTAAGCGCAGTGCGCATCGCCTCCAGTGATTTTTCATTGCTGCCGATCAGGTGATTATCGGCGGTAAGCCGTGCGGCGGAAGGTTCCGACATTTTCAGAAGGTTGCGGGCAGCGGCGGGCAGCGCCTCCAGCAAACCGCGATCCTTCAACAGAGTTAGTGCCTGGGCGCGATCGCCAAGCGGCTTGGTGGTCGGACCGCTGGCGATCGCGCTTAGTTCGTTGCCGATCACGTCCGACAGGATCAGCGCGGTCACCGGGGCCGGGGCGGCATAACGCAGAAAGCCGCCCCCCTTCAGGTCGGATAATTGCTGGCGAATCAGGTTCATCTCGGTGATATCCAACCCGTTTTCCAGCAAGAGTCGGTTCACGTCTTGCTTGTCTTTCAGCGTAAGCGGCGGTTTTGGGGCCGGCACAAGCGCCGAGCCCCCGCCAGAGATCAATGCAATGACCTGATCGCGGGGACCGGCCTGTTGTAACAAGGCGATAATTTCCCGGCCTGCCCGTAATCCGTCTTCATCGGGTTCGGGATGGCCTGCCGTGAAGATTCGAGCACCGGGAAGGGTTTGGGGATTCTGATGATGAGTAACGCCCAGCGCTGTCACGGGGCCGGAGATATGGCGCAACGCTGCATCCAGCATGGCCGGAGCGGCCTTGCCGATCGCGATGACATAGCTGTGCCCGCCAGCCGGAGGACCGGCCGGCGGGTGCTGAGTAAAGTGCCGATCCACGGCATCAGCAGGATCCGCCGCCGCGATGGCGCGGTCAAAAAGCTGCCTTGCCAATGCGCGCATATCAGCCAACATTATCCGTTATGCGGCGATTTGCCGCGCTTTTTCGACAAGGACTTCTGCCTGCCGGATCGAGGCATAGTCGATCAGGCGGCCATCCAAAGATACGGCGCCCTTGCCGGCGGCTTCGGCTTCGGCCATCGCGGCAAGGATTTTCTCCGCGCGGGCGATTTCTTCTGCCGAAGGACTCATGACTTCATTGGCAAGCGCGATCTGGCTGGGATGGATGGCCCATTTGCCCTCGCAGCCAAGGACTGCGGCGCGATAGGCGGCGGCCTTGTAGCCATCGGGATCCGAGAAATCGCCGAAAGGTCCGTCGATCGGGCGCAACCCGTTGGCGCGGGCGGCAACCACCATGCGCGACAGCGCGTAATGCCACATATCGCCCCAATGAACCTGCCGATTCCCATCCAGATCGGCATCCGTCAGCACGGCATAGTTTTCATTCACGCCGCCGATCACCGTGGTGCGGGCGCGGGTGCTGGCGGCATAATCGGCCACGCCGAAATGCAGGCTTTCGTTCCGCTTGGACGCTGCCGCGATTTCACTGACATTCTGCATGCCGAGCGCGGTTTCGATGATATGTTCGAAGCCGATGCGTTTCTTGTAGCCCTTTGCGTCCTCGATCTGGGTCACCATCATGTCGACGGCATAGACATCGGCTGCGGTGCCGACCTTCGGAATCATGATCAGATCCAGCCGTTCGCCGGCCTGTTCGACGATATCGACGACATCGCGATACATGTAATGCGTGTCCAGACCGTTGATTCGAATCGACATGGATTTCTTGCCCCAGTCGATCTCGTTCAGGGCCTTGATGATGTTCTTGCGGGCCTGTGCCTTCTCATCCGGGGCGACGGCATCCTCGAGATCGAGGAAGATCACGTCTACGTCGGATTTCGCCGCTTTTTCAAACATTTGCGGTTGACTTCCCGGAACGGCGAGCTCGCTTCGATTGAGCCGTGCGGGGGCTTGTTCGATGGGAAAGAAACTCATGGTGGGATGCTCCTGCAGTGAAGTGAGGTCGATGGCGCTTATACAAAGGAGAAATAATATTTCCTGTCAAGAAAAAATATTTCCCGAATATTTCGCGGCGGATGGTAGGTCATGGTTACTCGTTGTCTCTGAAATTACGCTCGCCGGGAATGCGACTAGAGTAGTAAAAGGCGATTGCCTGCGCGCGATTCTTGACCGAGAGCTTGTCGTAAAGGTTCGACAGGTGGAATTTCACGGTGTTGGTCGTGATCCCCAATTCCTGTGAAAGTTGCCGATTAGTCAAACCTTTGGACAGGGCTTCCAGTATGGCGGCTTCGCGGCGGGACAATGAATGGATGGGGTCCTGCTGCAACTCGCGAACATCGAGATAGGGGAAAATCATTTTTCCCGCAGCCACGGCGGAACAAGTATCCAGCAGGGTCTCGACCGGGCCGTTGCGGGCTACGAACCCGGCAGCGCCTGCGCCCATCGCCGCGCGATGGGCATCGCTTCCCTGATCGGCGTAAACCACGATGCGCGGCGCGCTTTCCTGTTCGCGCAGAACTTCAAGCAACCGGTTGCCGCCAAGGACCGGCAGGTTCCAATCGATGATCCCGACCTGACAGGGAACGCGCATCACCGTTCCCAGAAAACCCTCGGCGGTCGCTGAAGTGGCCACAAGAGAGAATCGGGGGTCGCGCTCGAAAACCTCGGACATGGCCGACAGGACAAGCGGATTACCGTCCGCCAGCATGACCGTGATCTTGGGGTTGGAACCTTCAGCTATCTGCATTTCCTCGCCTTTTTACCAATCACCCGCCCATATGGGTAGTGAGATCTTCGTATGGAGCCGAATTGCTACCCAAATAGGTAGGCATTTTCCCATCCATATAGATACCTAAAAGCAGGATTAACTTACGTTGCGGAAATTATCCAGAAGGTGTTTCCTTAGGTTAAATAAATTTTATCTGGAGGAAATGAGCCGATGGCCGACATTACGATCTTTCCGCAGCTTGAGATTCCCGAGACGATCGCAGCGGGCCCTGGCCCGGGCAACACCGATCCGCGAGTATTGCAGCGCTTTGCCAGCGCCGGCGTTGCGGATCACATGCAGGCAGATGTCCTGCGCGGCATGATCGAATCGAAAATTATGTTACGCGAAATCATGGGAACCGGCAATATTCATACTTTCGGTGTAGCCGGAACGGGGTGGAGCGGTCTCGACACGATGTTTAGCGCCGTAATGCCCGGCGACAAGGTGGTGGTATTCACCAACGGTACCTTTTCGGGCATCGACGGGCTGACGGTTCGCATGAAGGCGGCCACTGCCGAGGAACTGGCCGCCAATTCGCTGGACCCGAAACCGGCTTCGGTGACGATCGTCGATGTGCCGCATGGCGAATCCGTGACAGGCGAGATCGTCGAGGCGGCGCTGGCCAAGCACAAACCGAAATGGGCCGCGATGGCGCATTGGGAAACCGGCTCGGGCCGGATCAATGACCTGCGCGGCTTTTCGGATGCCTGTGAAAAGCACGGGGTGATGGGGCTGATCGACGCCGTGTCATCGCTTGGGGTCGAGGATTTCCGGATCGACGATTTCCCGGGCGTGCATGGCTGGGCCTCGTGCCCGCAAAAGGGCATCTGCTGTCTGCCGCTGACCTATGCGCCGGTATCCTTTACCGATCAGTATATTCAGTCGCTCCGCGCCAGCGGCACCCGGACATTCGCGGCGCATCCGATTCTCGAGGCGCGGCATTGGGGGATCATCGACGGCAAGGATGTCGAGAAGGGCACCTATCACCGCACCCACAGCGCCTATGCCGTCGCGGCCTTTCACGAGGCGCTGCGCATCCTGTTGCAAGAGACGCTTGCCCAGCGGGCGAAGGATTACGCTTTTCACGAGGCCGCGCTGCGCGAAGCCGTCACGGCGATGGGCTGCAAGGTGACGTCGAACATGACTTCGCTGGTGGTGCTGAACCTGCCGGAAAAACTTGCCGGACGCGAGGCGGAGCTGGTGCAGTCCTGCCGGGCCGCAGGTTTCGGCATCTGGCCGACCCTGTCCGAGCCGGTTCAGGTGCGTATCGGAATTCTCAACCTGCTTACCCAACCGGCGATCACTGAAATCGTCACCCGCTTCGGTGCGGCGCTGAACAAGATGGGCGCGGATATCGACATGGCTGCGGTCACCGCAGGGGTGAACCGGCATTTCGATACCGCGATGGCGGCGGAATAACGGCGCTCAAGGGAGGAGCAAAGATGGATATCCATGAATATCAGGCCAAGGAAATTCTCAGCAATTTCGGTGTGGCCGTCCCGCAGGGCGCGTTAGCCTATAGCCCGGAACAGGCGGCTTACCGCGCCCGCGAGATGGGCGGCAGCCGCTGGGTGGTCAAGGCACAGGTGCATGCCGGAGGACGGGGCAAGGCCGGTGGCGTCAAGGTCTGCGACAGCGATGCCGAGATTCAGTCCGCGACCGAAGGCATGTTTGGGCAGAAGCTGATCACGCATCAGACCGGCCCGGAAGGCAAGGGCATCTACCGTGTCTATGTCGAGGCGGCGGTGCCGATCGAACGCGAGATTTATCTGGGTTTCGTCCTGGACCGCGCCAGCCAGCGGGTGATGATTGTCGCCAGCGGCGAGGGCGGGATGGAGATCGAGGATATCTCGGCCGAGCGTCCCGACAGTATCGTTCGCGCGACGGTGGAGCCCGCCGTCGGGTTGCAGGAATTTCAGTGCCGCGAGATCGCCTTTGCCCTGGGAATCGCGCCGGGTATGGTTCAGCAGATGGTGCGCACGCTTCAGGGCTGCTATCGCGCCTTCCGCGACCTTGATGCCACCATGGTCGAGGTCAACCCGCTGGTGATTACCGGCGACGGCCGCATTCTGGCGCTTGATGCCAAGATGACCTTCGATGACAACGCACTGTTCCGGCATCCGCAGATCTCGGAACTGCGTGACAAGTCGCAGGAAGATCCGCGCGAATCCCGTGCCGCCGATCGGGGGCTGTCCTATGTCGGACTGGACGGCAATATCGGCTGTATCGTCAACGGTGCAGGTTTGGCGATGGCAACGATGGACACGATCAAGCTGGCCGGTGGCGAACCCGCGAATTTTCTGGATATCGGCGGCGGGGCCACGCCCGAGCGGGTGGCCAAGGCGTTCCGGTTGGTGATGTCGGACAAGAATGTGCAGGCGATCCTTGTCAATATCTTTGCGGGGATCAACCGCTGTGACTGGGTGGCAGAAGGCGTCGTGCAGGCATTGCGCGAAAATCCGGTGGATGTGCCTGTCGTGGTGCGTCTGGCCGGCACCAATGTCGAGGAAGGCCAGAAGATTCTTGCGCAAAGCGGGTTGCCGCTGATCCGCGCGACAACGCTGAACGAAGCAGCCGAGCGGGCAGTTGCCGCCTGGCAAAGCGATATGAAGACCAATTCCAATCTGAGGGCCGTCCAATGAGCATTTTTCTGGATCGCGATACCAAGATCATCGTTCAGGGGATCACCGGCAAGATGGCCCGGTTCCATGCGCGCGAGATGGTTGAATACGGCTCGAACGTGGTGGGCGGCGTCGTGCCCGGCAAGGGCGGTGAGACAGTAGAGGGCGTGCCGGTCTTCAATACCGTCAAGGAAGCCGTCGCCGAAACCGGGGCAGAGGCCACGCTGGTCTTCGTGCCGCCTCCGGCTGCTGCCGACGGGATCATGGAGGCGGCGGATGCCGGTATCCGCTATTGTGTCTGCATCACCGACGGCATTCCCGCGCAGGACATGATCCGCGTCAAGCGCTACATGTACCGCTATCCTAAGGAACGGCGCATGGTGCTGACCGGCCCGAATTGCGCCGGGACGATCAGCCCGGGCAAAGCTTTGCTGGGCATCATGCCGGGCCATATCTATCTGCAGGGCAATGTCGGCATCATCGGGCGCTCGGGCACATTGGGTTACGAAGCGGCGGCGCAGTTGAAAGAGCGCGGCATCGGTGTCTCGACCAGTGTCGGCATCGGCGGCGATCCGATCAACGGGTCCTCGTTCAGGGATATTCTGGAGCAATTCGAGAATGACGACGAGACGCATCTGATCTGCATGATCGGCGAGATTGGTGGCCCGCAAGAGGCCGAGGCGGCAGAATATATCCGCGGTCACGTCAGCAAGCCGGTGGTGGCCTATGTCGCGGGCCTGACCGCGCCAAAGGGGCGGACCATGGGGCATGCGGGTGCGATCATCTCGGCCTTTGGCGAAAGCGCCAGCGAGAAGGTCGAAATCCTCAGTGCCGCAGGCGTGACCGTTGCCGAAAACCCGGCTGTCATCGGCGAGACCATCGCCCGCGTCATGCAATAGGAGGGGGCGATGGCAAAACCCAAGATTCTCGTCACCCGGCGCTGGCCCGAGGCTGTCGAAGCGCAGCTATCGGAATTGTTCGATACGGATCTCAATACATCGGACAAGCCTATGACGCCGGAAGATTTCAAGGCGGCATTGCAGAATTATGACGCGGTGCTGCCCACGGTGACCGACAAGATCGGGGCGCCTGCGCTGGAACTGGCAAAACCGCAGACGCGGATCCTTGCCAATTACGGGGTCGGGTACAGCCATATCGATCTGGATCGGGTCGGGCAGCATGGCATGGTCGTGACTAACACGCCGGATGTGCTTAGCGAATGCACCGCCGATCTGGCGATGACGCTTCTGCTGATGGTGGCCCGCCGCGCCGGAGAGGGCGAGCGTGAATTGCGCGCGGGGGACTGGACGGGATGGCGGCCGACGCATCTGGTCGGCACCAAGGTCTCGGGCAAGACGTTGGGCATCATCGGCTATGGCCGGATCGGGCGGCAGATGGCCCGGCGGGCGCATCATGGTTTCGGCATGAAGATCCTGGCCTATAACCGCAGCAGGGTCGCGCCCGATATCCTTGCGCAATGCGATGCCACGCAAGTCGACAGCATCGATGAGTTGATGCCGCAATGCGATTTCATCTCGCTGCATTGTCCCGGCGGGGCGGAAAACCGGCATCTGATCAATGCCGACCGGCTGAACCTGATGCGGCCTGACGCCTTCCTGATCAACACCGCCCGAGGAGAAGTCATCGACGAAATGGCCCTGTCGCAATCGCTGTGGTTCGAGACCATCGGCGGTGCGGCGCTTGACGTGTTCGACGGAGAGCCGAACATCAACCCGGCGCTGCGGAATTGCGAGAAGCTGGTGATGTTGCCACATCTGGGTAGCGCCACCCGCGAGGCCCGCGAGGCGATGGGCTTTCGCGTTCTCGACAATTTGCGTGATTTCTTCGATGGCCGCGAACCGCGCGACAGGGTGAATTGATGCAAGGGGATCCCGCTTATATCGATTCCGGACGGCCGGATGAGGCGGACTGTTCCTATGCAGGCGGGTTGCGCATGGAATTGCGCCGGTTATGGCAGAATGTCATCGCCCGCCGCGCGCCCGCCATCCTGCCACTATTGTCGGGCGATTGCGGGGACTTGCCGGAAGGCGATGATCTCACCTCTTATCTTCAGGGGCTAAATATCTGGTTTCAGCTTCTGAAGATTGTCGAAGAGAACGCGGCCATGCGCGCGCGGCGCATGACCGAAACGCGCGAGGGGCCAGCGGCGGTCGATGGCAGCTTTGCAAAGGTGCTGCAAGGTTGCGCCGATATGCCGCCAGAGCTTTTCCGGCAGGTCGCCGGCGAACTTTCCGTGGGCGTCACCCTGACCGCCCATCCGACCGAGGCCAAGCGGGTGACGGTTCTGGAAATCCACCGGCGCATCTATCGGGCGCTGGTGACACTTGAAACGCAACGCTGGACACCCCGGGAACGGGCTCGGCTTCTGGCCGATATCGAAAGCGAGATCGATCTGCTTTGGCTGACCGGCGAGTTGCGGCTAAAGCGCCCGTCTCCGATCGATGAGATCGACTGGGGGCTGCAATTCTTTCGCGACAGTCTGTTCGATGCGATGCCAGACCTGTTCCGGCAATTCAATGACGCGGTAGCCGATTGCTTTGGCCATGCCGAGGATTTCCGGCCCTGCCTGCATTTTCATTCCTGGATCGGTGGCGATCGTGATGGCAATCCCAATGTCACGATAGAGACCACTCGGGCCGCATTGGCGCGCAACAAGGCGGCGATCCTCGATAAATATCTGGCCGTGCTTGCGGTGGCGGCACGGCATCTGAGCATCAGCAGCTCGATTTCACGTCTGCCCGATGCGGCGCAGGAACGGTTGACCAAGGTAATCGAAGCTGCGCCGCCGGAAGGCGGGGACGAATATCGCAATCCGGGCGAACTGTTCCGTCAGGCAATAAGCGCGATGCAGCGGCGCATCAAAGCCCTGCGCGAGGGCGATGGTCCCGCCTATGCCCATGTAGGGGAATTCACCGCCGAGCTTCGTTCGGTCGAGGCCGCTCTGGCGGCGATCGACGCCGATGGTCTGGCTGCCCGTCTGATCCGCCCTATCCGCTGGCTGGCCGAAGTCTTCGGATTTCGGATCGTCACGCTGGATGTCAGGCAGAATTCGTCGGTCACGACGCAGGTTCTGGCGGAAATCTGGGATTTGAACCGCACCGCTCCCAGTTATGGCACGGTGGAATGGTCAACGCGATTGCGAACCGAGCTGGCAGGAGCCGGGCTGCCCTGGATCGACCGCGAGCGGCAAAGCCCGCAGGCACGCGAATTGCTTGATTTGCTTGTGCTGATGCACAAGACCCGGTTCAGCGTCGATCCGCAGGCAATGGGACCATTCATTCTGTCGATGACCCGGTCCTGCGACGATCTGCTGGGGGTGTTCCTGCTGGCTCGTTATGCCGGATTCGGCGCCGAGCGGCTTGATCTGCGTGTCGTGCCGCTGTTCGAAACCATCGACGACCTGCGTGCCGCGCCGCAGATATTAGACGAATTGCTGCGCGTTCCCCTGGCCCGGCGCAGCCTGACGGCGGGAAACAGCCGGATCGAAATCATGCTGGGCTATTCCGACAGCAACAAGGATGGCGGTTTCTTCTGCTCCAACTGGGAGCTGGAAAAGGCGCAGCGCAGCATTACCCGTGTCTTGGCCGCGCATGATCTTGTGCCGGTCTTCTTCCATGGTCGCGGCGGTTCGGTCAGCCGTGGCGGAGCGCCGACCGAGCGTGCTATCGCGGCCCAGCCACGCGGCACCATCAACGGCCAGCTTCGCACCACCGAACAGGGCGAGGTGGTTTCTTCGAAATTCGCCAATCGCGGCACCGCGCAAAACGAGCTGGAATTGCTGGTTTCCTCGGTTCTGGGGCAATCGCTGAAAACGAAACCCGACCCGGCCCGCCCGGAGTTCAACGACACGTTCGAGGCCCTGTCGGGCATGTCGCAAACCGCCTACAGCACCCTGCTGCACGCGCCCGGTTTCATCGATTATTTCCAGCAGGCCAGCCCTGTCGAGGAATTGGCGATGCTGAAGATGGGATCGCGCCCGGCACGTCGGTTCGGGGCGCAAAGCCTTGACGATCTGCGGGCAATCCCATGGGTCTTTGCATGGTCGCAGAACCGCCATCTGATCACCGGCTGGTATGGTTTCGGCTCGGCCGTAAGTTCGTTTCGTCGGTATCGCGGGGAAGCGGGGGACGAGTTGCTGCACAAGATGTTCAGCAAATCCCGGCTGTTTCGCCTGATCGTGGACGAGGTCGAGAAATCGCTGTTTCAGGTGGATATGCGAATTGCCGGCAAATACGCCGCTCTGGTGTCCGATCAGATGATCCGCGACGAGATTTTCGGCCGCATCCGGCAGGAATACGAACAAAGCTGCGCCGCGATTCGGTTCCTGAATCAGGGTGCCGAGATCGGGGCGCGCTTTCCCAACATGGCGACCCGTTTCGACCGGGTTCAGCACGATCTGAGCCGGGTCCACGAACTTCAGATCACTTTGCTGCGCGGGATACGTTGCGGTTCGGAACGCGGCCTGTCAGTGCCGCTGATGCAATCGATGAACAGTATTTCGGCGGCGCTTGGCTGGACCGGATAGAGAGCAACAGGAGAAATGACATGAACGAACAGCAATTGATTTCCGGCTTCTTCACCGAAGATCTTTCCGCAAGGGACCCGCAGATTTTCGACGCGATCGAGAAAGAACTGGGCCGCCAGCGGGACGAGATCGAACTGATCGCGTCCGAAAATATTGTCAGCCGTGCCGTGATGCAGGCGCAGGGCTCGGTGATGACCAATAAATATGCCGAGGGTTATCCGGGCCGGCGCTATTACGGCGGCTGCCAGTTCGTGGATATCGCCGAAAATCTTGCGATTGACCGGGCAAAGCAGCTTTTCGGTTGCGGCTTTGCCAATGTGCAGCCGAATTCGGGCAGTCAGGCCAATCAGGGGGTCTTTCTGGCGCTGTGCAAGCCGGGCGATACGATCATGGGGATGAGCCTTGACGCGGGCGGCCACCTGACGCACGGCGCCGCTCCGAACCAGTCGGGAAAATGGTTCAATGCGGTGCAATACGGTGTGCGCAAACAGGACAACATGATCGATTACGATCAGGTCGAGACGCTGGCGAAAGAACATCAGCCAAAGCTCATCATCGCTGGCGGCAGCGCGATTCCCCGGCAGATCGATTTCGCCCGGATGCGGCAGATCGCGGATCAGGTCGGCGCTTATCTGCTTGTGGATATGGCCCATTTCGCGGGGCTGGTGGCCGCGGGCGAACATCCCAGCCCTTTCCCGCATGCGCATGTCGCCACCACGACCACGCATAAGACCCTGCGCGGCCCGCGCGGCGGGATGATCCTGACCAATGACGAGGCAATCGCGAAAAAGGTGAACTCGGCGATCTTCCCCGGCCTTCAGGGCGGACCGTTGATGCATGTGATCTCGGCCAAGGCCGTTGCGTTCGGCGAGGCGCTTCAGCCGTCGTTCAAGACCTATATCCGTCAGGTGATCACCAATGCGCAGGCATTGAGCGATCAGTTGATCAAGGGCGGTCTGGACACGGTGACGCATGGCACCGATACGCATGTGGTGCTTGTCGACCTGCGCCCCAAGGGTGTGACCGGCAAGGCGACCGAGGCCGCGCTTGGCCGTGCGCATATCACCTGCAACAAGAACGGCGTGCCTTTCGACCCGGAACAACCCACCGTGACCAGCGGCATCCGGCTTGGCAGCCCGGCCGGCACGACCCGTGGCTTCGGCGAGACCGAATTCCGCCAGATCGCGGATTGGATCATCGAGGTGGTGGACGGTCTGGTGGCCAATGGCGAAGATAGCAACGGCGAGGTCGAGGCGCAGGTCAAGGCCAAGGTTGCCGATCTTTGCCAGCGCTTTCCGGTCTATCCGGGGCTTTGATCCTCTGGTGACAGTGCAACAACTTGCCAGCGCCGTTCCGCATTAACGTAAAGCAAAGCGGAACGGCGCTGCCGTTTCTTCCGCCCGGGAGCGGGGGCCGGAGACCCGCCGGGCGGTGCCCGACCGCCCCTTTGGCGGGCGTTCGGGTGAGGTTATCCTGTGGATTCAGCGTCATGCGGGGGTACAGGATAAAGGGCAGGCTACCATTGCTGTAATGCCCACCCTGCGGTCGGGCGCTGCCCGGCTCTGCAAGTTTGCTGAACCTAGGCTGCTGTCAGGATTTCATTGGCTTCAGTTCCTGCCGCGCCGTCATGGCCATATCGCGAAGACGCCCCCCCGCAGGCATGATATCCTTGATCGCGCCGGAGCCCTGGCCGGCAAACAGCGCCATGGCCTCCAGATCGCCGGTTGTCGTTCGCAAAGGTGAATCGGTGCTGAAGCGCAGGCGGGGCTGGGTATCGTCCCAGGCGATGGCTTCGCGGGGCAGGGTGGCGGGATCATGACCGAAATAGCGGCCTTGCAGTGCCTCGGTCACGCTGTTGGCGATCACCCGCACGGCGGCACCCTTGGGCCAGTTCAGCACGAAGGCATCAGTCAGGATCGTGTCCTCGCCAGTGGCGCTGGTCACACGGGTTTTGTGATAGTCATGAGCAAAGGATTCATCTGTGGCCAGAAAGGCGGTGCCGCATTGCACGCCGTCCAGTCCGGCCATAAGCGCGGTGGCCAGATCGCGGCCGGTCGATATGCCGCCCGCGAGAGCGACGGGCAGCTTGCTGCCGGCGCGAACCGAGCGGGCAAGTTCCAGCCCGGCGCTGCGGCCATGCACATGACCGCCCGCTTCGACACCCTGCGCGATCAGAACATCCACCCCGGCCTTTTCGGCCTTGGAGGCGGCGTCGAGCGTGCCGACCTGATGCAAAACCAGACATCCGGCTGCTTTCACGCGTTCGATGATCTCGGGCATGACATCCCAGAAGAAGGAAAAGGCATCGATGCCCAGATCGAGGCAGCATTGAATCTGGGCGTCCAGCAGCTCGGGATCGGTTGCCGAGGGGATCAAATTGACCGCAAAGGGGCGATCGGTCGCGGCGCGAAGGGCCTTGATCTCGGATGCGATCAGGGCGGGATCTTCGCGGACCATTCCAAGCGTCGCGTAACCTCCGGCTTCGGCGATAGCGGCGGCGAGTTCCCATCTTGCGACACCGCCCATACCCGCCAGCAGGATCGGAAGCTCGCAGCCAAGCAGATCGCAAAGAGGCGTATGGAGGGGATCTTTGGTCATGTCTTCTGTCCTGCTCATTCAGCTGCCCCGGTGTTGCCAGACCGCATATCGAATGCGGGCGTGGCGATAGGCATCGAATATCGCCATCGCATAGACAAAAACACCGCCCGAGAATTTACCCAGAAGCGATACATCCGGCGCTGCGGTCTTGAGCGTATAACCTCCCAGCAGGAACATGAAGAACAGAAACAGCAGGCCACGGAAAGGCTGCCGGTTCAGCACCTGTCCGACGCCGGGCAGGATGATGGCCACGGCAAGGACCAGATAGGGGTTCGGGGGGCGATGGGATACGGGTTTCATGCGGCGCGCCGGGAATCGTCCAGGCCGTAATGCTCGATATCGGCCTTGATTGCTTGCAGACGCTCCAGCACCGGGGCGATCTGGTCGGGTGAAACCGGCGTCCGGCCCATCTCGGCATCCCGGAAGAGCAGGTAGCGTGCGCGATCCGCCTCTTCCGCCAGGAATACGATGCGCAGGCCCATTGGTGAAATCACCAGTTCCTTGATCCGGGGATTGTCGAACAGGGACAGATGCGGGGCAAGCAGTTCCTCGGGCAGCAGGTGGTGGGGATCGTCGGTGCGGATCGCGCAATCCCGGGGGAAGCCGTCGGGGATCGCGATCTGGTCCGGCAGGCGGTGAAAGCCCGAGAAGGGCTCGACCCCGGTAGGCCGGATCATCAGGTTGAAGGTGGAAAGCACCGGCAGCGGGCCGGGCAGGGTGACCAGTACCCACAGAGCAGGCAGCTTGCGGAAAGTCAGCGTATCCGGGACGACCTGCAGATCGGCCATGCTGTTTCCGTATTTCCCCGAAAGGCGCGGAAAGCCCGTTGCGCATCGGCTCAGGCGAGGTGCGGAGAACAGCGATCGGCAGTGATCGAAATAGGCAAGCCGCGACAGGCGTCGCGCATGCGCCGCGCGGATGCTTTGGCGGGCAAGCATCGCGACGCCCGCACCCGCCACGATCAGCAGAAGGGTCAGCCCGTAATTCTGCATGGTGGTGGCCTCCGGTTTGATCCTGCCGCCAGAGGGAGAACCGGCGGCAGGCGGGTTTCAGTATCCCTGCGGCTTGGGCCAGGGCATGGTGAATTGCGCGGCCCGCTGCACGAAGCGATAGCGCCGGAAGTGGAACCACAGCGACACGACGATATAAAAGGCGATCATCGCGACAAGCTGGGTGCCGTAGCCAAGGAACACCGCGAAGAAGGTGATCCCGCACAGGCACAGTAGCACGATGGCCGGAATCGGATGGAACGGATGCTCATATCCGCGCTTGATCGTGTCCAGCGGCCATTTGCGGCGGAACATGATTACGTTCAGCGGCATGAAGGTATATTCCAGCAGCCCCGACAGGATCGAGAAGGTGATGACCTGATCCAGCGGTGCGCCAAGCGCGAAGATCAGCGCGATCGGCACAAGGAAGATGATCGAGCGGTAAGGCGTCCGGTAAACCGGATGCACCGCGCCGAACCACGAGGGCAGATAGTGATCGCGGCCCATTGCGAACCATGCCCGCGAGGCATCGTTGATGCAGCCATTGGCCGAGGCCAGCGTGGCGAACAGCGTGCCGATGCCCAGCAGCACCGTCAATGCGGTCGAGCCCGACATTCTTGCCGCGTCGAACAGCGGGGCGCCCGACTGACCAAGATATTCCCACGGCATCAGTCCGACGCAGAGATACCATGTCAGCGTTGCCGCGATGGCCAGCGTCATGACGCCCGCCAATGTGCCGAAAGGCAGGGAACGGCTGGGCGAACGAACCTCTTCCGCCGCCTGACAGGTGCCTTCGATCCCCAGATAGAACCACAGCCCGAAATGCATCGCCGCCAGAACACCCAGCCAGCCATAGGGCAGGTCGGTCATCAGTTCGGCATGTTTTAGCGGGCTTTCACCGAACAGCGGCGAAGTGGCCAGAAACAGGATCAGGATCGCCGTGAATGCGAAGGCTGTGATGACAAGGTTGAATGTCAGCGTTGCAAGCACACCGCGATAATTCAGCCATGCCAGAAACATGATCGCCAGCACGATAAAGGGTTGCGGGTTGAGACCCTCGTGCCCGGTCATGCCTGCCACGGTTTCGACCAGAAAGCCCACGGTGATGGCGTTCGCGGCTTCCAGCATTGTATAGGCGAAGACCAGATACAGGCCGACATTGAATGCCATCAGTGGCCCGATGATATGTTTGGCCTGCGTGTATTGTCCGCCAGCGGCGGCGACGGTCGACGTGACCTCGCTGTCGATCATGGCGACGCAGCTATAAAGGATCCCCGCGAACCAGCAGGCGATCAGGGCCGCATAGGCGCCGCCTTTGCCGACTGCGAAATTCCATCCCATATATTCGCCGACAAGCACGATGCCCACGCCAAGCGCCCAGATATGGGCCGGCCCCAGGACCCTGAGAAGCCCCCCGTTCTGTGTTGGCGCGGCTTCGCTTGCTTCGGCGGTGCCGGGCGTATTTCTTGTTATATCCGACATATGCGCATTCCTTATAGCTCGTGCTGTTCGGTAATCGCCTCAAGCTGCCCCTCACGCGACGAGGTGAGTTCTTCCTCGCTGTAGCGGCTGTCGGTCTTGAGCCAGTCGGTAACGATATAGATGCCGAGCAATGCCGAGAGTGCCCAGGCGGCATATTCGGCGAAATCCCAGATTTGCATGTCTATCCCCTATTCCTCACCAAATTTCTCGGCGATGACGTCGCGATATTCCTTTTCCGACAGCTTCAGCATCATGGTGTAGTAGCCAAGAACCGTGACGATCACGGCGATCAGGGCGAAAAAGCTGAAGGAATAGTCGAATCTGGCGGTGATCAGCGGCGCTGCCGCTTCGGCATCGGCAAAGCCCAGCTTTGCCCATTGCTCAACCATCGTGGCGTTCTGCTGAAGGCTTTCCCAGCTTGGCGCGTCTACCGTGTCATGCAACTGCGCGCTGCCCGCCAGACCCAGCCATAGCGGAATGTAAAGGGCGCCTACGGTCAGGGCCAGCAAGACGATAACGTCGAATATCTGTCCCAGCTTGCTTTGCTGCGGAGGCGTATATCGTGCCATGTCACACGCCCCTTCCCTTGGCCCGGGCGGCGTCCAGAAACTTGATGTCCAGCCCGTACATGAAATCCCGGTCCTCGCGGTAATGGCGCAGCATCGCCAGAATGGCTGCCGTATTGAACAGCAATACGGTCGCTCCTCCGATCAGCAGAACGATGCGTGCGGTGCTGCTGGGGGCCAATGACCACGTGGCGATGGCGACAAAAATGATTGCAAACCACAATCCGATGACGAATGCCCATGCCACGATGATATCACGTCGATGCATGGCTATGATTCGTTCAGTGAGATCAGACATAGCGCTCCTCCCTATGTTGATTCTCCACGGAAAACCGCCAGAACGGCGACCCCTGTCGTTCCGTGGAATTCTAGTCCCGGCGCAGGGTTTCGATTCTGCATATAAAACACTTTTGCATGCTTTGTGATCAAGAAAAAATTTACGAAAAAGAAAAAATACTTCCTGCACGGCAACTTTTAGACGGGCGAAAATCGCATCACAGGTTTCTAAATGCCGGGAAACAGTCCTATAAGGGTATAGGGCGAGATTTGGCTATTTTTCGCCGATCTGGCATTTTGAGATCAAAGCACCTGCAGGGAAATAAATTATGACCAAGATTGCGCCCGCCGAGATCAAGCTTACCCAGGATCCCCACGCCCTGCGTGAAACCCGTGAAAAGAACCTTGAGGTTGCCATCGGCCGGCAGGTCCGGGAATTGCGCAAGCGTCAACGCATGACTGGGTCCGAACTGGCCAATCAGGCCGGACTGTCCGTAGGGATGCTGTCGAAGATAGAAAACGGCGTAATCTCACCGTCGCTGACCACTTTGCAGACGCTTGCCAATGCCTTGCGGGTGCCGCTGGTGCAGCTGTTCTCGGGGTATGACGAGCCACGCGGGGCAATGCATGTGAAATCCGGCGCCGCTGTCGAGGTGGAACGGGCAGGGACCCGGGCGGGGCATCAATATCACCTGCTGGGGCATATCGGGTCGAATGATTCGGGTGTTGTGGTCGAGCCCTACATGATCGTTCTGAGTACGACGAGCGACCGTTTCCCGACATTCCAGCATGAGGGGATCGAACTGATCTACATGCTGGAAGGGCATCTGGGTTACCGGCATGGCGACCGGATCTACGACATGGAGCCGGGCGACAGCCTGCTGTTTGACGCTGACGCGCCGCATGGGCCGGAAGTGATGCATCAATTGCCGATTCGCTACCTGTCGATCATCACCTATCCGCAAGCCAGGTAAGCGGCGAAAACGATCGGCTCGCCGAAACTTTGCAAGCGGTCAGACGCAGCAAAAACCGGCGAAAAGCGCGTATCGTAAAAAATATCTTGTCAGGCAATAAATTTTCCTATTAGTTAATCCGGGAGGGATTTATCCAATCTGAACGGAGGTGACTATGTGTGGCATTGTTGGCCTGTTTCTGAAGAAGGACGATTTGCGTCCGCGTCTAGGGGATCTTCTGACGGATATGCTGATCACCATGACCGATCGTGGCCCGGACAGTGCCGGAATCGCGATCTATGGGGATGCAGCCGATGGTCTGAAGATGACCATTCAATCCGCAACGCCGGATGAGCATTTCGACGGGTTGGAAGAGACCCTGACAGCGCTTTTGCGTGCGCCTGTCCGGATGCGGGTGATCGATACCCATGCTGTCCTGACCCTGCCCGAGGGCAGCGAGGCCGAAGTGCGCGCCTTCATGGCGGAAAAGGGTATCCGCGTCATGGGCGTGGGCGATTCGATGGAGATTTTCAAGGAAGTCGGCCTGCCCAAGGACGTGGCCGCACGCTTTGGCATCCGCCAGATGGCAGGCAGTCACGGCATCGGCCATACCCGCATGGCGACGGAAAGCGCGGTGACCACGCTTGGCGCGCATCCTTTCTCGACCGACGAGAATCAGTGCCTTGTCCATAACGGGTCGCTGTCGAATCACAACCGGATGCGCCGGGAACTGGCGCGCAAGGGTTTTGCGCCGCAGACCGAAAACGATACCGAGGTGGCGGCCTGCTATATCTCGTCCCGTCTGGCCGAAGGCGCCAATCTGGGCGAGGCGCTGGACGGTACGCTGCAGGATCTGGACGGCTTCTTCACCTTTGTCGTCGGCACCAAGAACGGCTTCGGTGTGGTGCGTGATCCGATCGCCTGCAAACCGGCGGTGATGGCCGAAACCGAGGATTATGTCGCTTTCGGTTCGGAATACCGTGCATTCGCCGGCCTGCCCGGCATCGAAACGGCCCGCGTCTGGGAACCCGAACCCGCCACCGTTTACTTCTGGGAGCGCTGATATGCAGACCATCGACATGGCCTCGACCGAACTGCGCGAGCTGAACTCTACATTGCAGGCTCAGTCCAAGAAAACCGATGACGCCGAATGGGTGATCGAAAACACCCGCGGCGCGCATGCGCTGGCCGTCGGACTGGACGCGCCGATCAAGGTGACCGTCAAGGGCTCGACCGGCTATTACTGCGCCGGGATGAACAAGCAGGCCGATGTGCATGTGACCGGCTCGGTTGGGCCGGGCGTGGCCGAGAACATGATTTCCGGCTCGGTGATCGTCGAAGGCGACGCCAGTCAATATGCCGGGGCGACCGGGCATGGCGGGTTGCTGGTGATCAAGGGCAATGCCAGTTCACGCTGCGGGATCTCGATGAAGGGGATCGATATCGTGGTGCATGGCAATGTCGGCCATATGTCGGCCTTCATGGCGCAATCGGGCAATTTGGTCATCCTGGGCGATGCCGGCGATGCCTTGGGCGACAGCCTGTATGAGGCGCGCCTGTTCGTGCGCGGCAAGGTAAAATCGCTTGGGGCGGATTGTATCGAGAAAGAGATGCGGCCCGAACATCTGGAATTCCTGGCCGATATCCTGAAACGCGCCGGAGCCGATGCGAAACCCGAAGAGTTCAAGCGCTATGGCTCTGCTCGCAAGCTTTACAATTTCAACGTCGACCACGCAGACGAATACTGAGGAGAAGGCCGATGGACAAGACACCGCAAACCCTGCCGCGGCAGAACTGGACCTTCTCGAATGAGATCAATTCGGAAATCCGCCGTGCTGCCGCCACTGGTATCTATGATATCCGCGGAGGAGGAGCCAAACGCCGGGTGCCGAATTTCGACGATCTGCTGTTTCTCGGCGCGTCGATCAGCCGCTATCCGCTGGAAGGTTATCGCGAAAAATGTGAAACTTCCGTCACGCTTGGCACCCGTTTCGCCAAGAAACCGATCGAGCTGAAAATCCCGATCACCATTGCCGGCATGTCCTTTGGCGCGCTGTCGGCCCATGCCAAAGAGGCATTGGGGCGTGGCGCGACCGCTGCCGGAACCTCAACCACGACCGGCGATGGCGGCATGACCGATGAAGAACGCGGTCATTCGGAAAAGCTGGTTTATCAGTATCTTCCTTCGCGCTATGGCATGAACCCGGACGATCTTCGCCGCGCGGACGCCATCGAGGTGGTGGTCGGGCAGGGCGCGAAACCCGGCGGTGGCGGCATGTTGCTGGGCCAGAAGATCACCGAGCGGGTCGCGAAGATGCGCAATCTGCCGATCGGGATCGACCAGCGTTCGGCCTGCCGTCATCCGGACTGGACCGGCCCCGACGATCTGGAGATCAAGATCCTCGAGATCCGCGAGATCACCAACTGGGAAAAGCCGATCTATATCAAGATCGGTGGCGCGCGTCCCTATTACGACACCGCGCTGGCGGTGAAGGCGGGGGCCGATGTGGTCGTTCTTGACGGCATGCAGGGCGGAACGGCGGCGACGCAGGATGTGTTCATCGAACATGTCGGCCAGCCGACGCTGGCCTGTATCCGTCCTGCGGTGAAAGCGCTGCAGGATCTGGGGATGCATCGCAAGGTGCAGCTTGTCGTCTCAGGCGGCATCCGTGGTGGGGCCGATGTCGCCAAGGCACTGGCGCTTGGCGCCGATGCGGTGGCGATCGGAACGGCCGCACTGATCGCGCTTGGCGACAACGATCCGCGCTGGGAAGAGGAGTACCAGAAGCTGGGCACCACCACTGGCGCCTATGACGACTGGCATGAAGGGCGCGATCCGGCAGGGATCACCACGCAGGATCCGGAACTGATGAAGCGGCTGGACCCGGTTGCTGCCGGGCGCCGTCTTCGCAACTATCTTGCCGTGATGACGCTGGAATGCCAGACGCTTGCCCGTGCCTGCGGCAAAAGCCATGTCCATAACCTCGAACCCGAGGATCTCTGCGCGCTCACCATCGAGGCGGCGGCAATGGCCGGTGTGCCACTGGCGGGAAGCAACTGGATCCCCGGGCAATCCGGGTTCTGATCTTCCTTAGAAGGGCGGGGCAGGAACCCCGCCCCGGGGACTCATATATTCGCAACAAGGGAACCATTGATGACAAATCTTGCCACCTTCGCCCGTGAGAACGGGATCAAGTATTTCATGATTTCCTATACCGATCTGTTTGGCAGCCAGCGAACCAAGCTGGTGCCGACATCGGCGATCGGGGATATGCAAAAGGACGGTGCGGGGTTCGCGGGTTTTGCGACATGGTTCGACCTGACCCCAGCCCATCCCGACATGCTGGCTATGCCGGATCCTTCGGCGGTGATCCAGTTGCCGTGGAAGAAAGAGGTGGCATGGGTTGCCGCCAGTTGCATGATGGAAGGTACAGATCTGGCCCAGGCGCCGCGCAACGTGCTGCAGAAGCTGGTCAAGGAGGCCGCCGATATGGGCCTGACCGTCAAGACCGGGATCGAGCCGGAATTCCATCTGCTGAACCCCGATGGCACAACCATCGCTGACACTGCCGACACCGCGACCAAACCCTGCTATGACCAGTTGGCGATCATGCGCCGCTACGACATGATTTCCGAGATCTGCGATTATATGGCGGAGTTGGGCTGGGAACCCTATCAGAACGACCACGAGGACGCGAACGGCCAGTTCGAAATGAACTGGATATATGACGATGCGCTGCTGACCGCCGACCGGCACAGCTTTTTCAAGTTCATGGTTCATACCATGGCCGAAAAATACGGGCTGCGTGCGACATTCATGCCCAAGCCGATCATGGGTCTGACCGGCAATGGCTGCCACGCGCATATCTCGGTCTGGGATACCAAGACCGGCGATAACGCCTTTGCCGATGACGACAAGGAACTGGGACTGTCCGAGCGCGGACGCCATTTCCTGGGTGGGATCATGAAGCATGCCTCGGCATTGGCGTTTATCACCAACCCGACCGTGAACAGCTATAAGCGGATCAATGCGCCGCGCACCGCTTCGGGCGCGACATGGGCGCCGAACAGCGTGACCTGGACCGGCAACAACCGCACCCATATGGTCCGCGTCCCCGGCCCGGGCCGGTTCGAATTGCGGCTGCCCGACGGTGCGGTGAATCCCTATCTGCTGCAAGCGGTCATCATCGCGGCCGGTCTGTCGGGGCTGAAATCCAAGGCCGATCCCGGTCCGCGTTCCGATATCGACATGTATGCCGAGGCCTGCGACGTGAAAGATGCGCCGAAACTGCCGCTGAACCTGCTGGACGCGATCCGCACCTATGACGCGGATAAAGAGCTGAAAGCGGCGATGGGCGAGGAGTTCTCGGCCGCCTATATGAAGCTGAAAACCAACGAATGGAACAGCTATTGCTCGCATCTGTCGCAATGGGAGCGTGACAACACCCTCAATATCTGAGCGACGATCCGGGGTTTTCCCCTCTTCTCCTTTCCGGTCGTCTCTCTGACCCGCCGACGGTTCTTCGCCTGTCGGCGGGTTTGAGCGTTTTAGGGAACGGGTTTCGCCATGACCGGGGGCGCTGCCTACGGATCCCGGGATATTTGCGTGAAGAAGCAGGGGTATTCGGGGGCATTTGATATGTGCGGGGGGCACGGTCCACGCTGCCTGTCGCGAAGTTCACCTTCGTTCGGGATGGGATCGGCTGCGCCGGGTCGAGGGCGTATCGCCGAATTGCTCCCGGAATCTGCGCGAGAAATGGCTGCGGGAGGTAAAGCCGGTCGCCAGAGCGATTTCAGCCAGAGGCAGACTGGACTGGGTCAGCAACTCGTCGGCCTTGTCCAGCCGCAGCCGGCGGTAAAGCTGCATCACGCTTTGGCCCATCTGTGCCTGTGTCAACCGCTCAAGCTGGCGGGGGCCGATACCGCAAAGATGGCCCAGATCCTCCAGTCGCAGGGGATCGGCAAGATGGCTGGTCATCAGTTCGATCATTGCTACCAGCGCCGGATGGTGCAGATCGTATTTGCGCGCCGGATCCAGTTGCTGCGGCGCCTCGGCCTCGCGGATGCCGGTATGGATGAACCAGTCGCTGACCGCGCGGGCCAGAGCCGAGCCGTGATCCGCAGCGATCAGCGCATGCATCATATCCAGGGGCGCCATCCCTCCGGCGCAGGTGAAACGGTCGCGGTCGATAACGAACAGTCGCCGTTCTATCAGCGCGTCGGGATAAGTTTCCCGCATCGCGTCGATATGCTGCCAGTGGATCGTGAAGCGGCGCGCGGTCATGATCCCCGCCGCCGCGAGAATGGCCGCCCCGCCCGAGATGCCGCCAAGCGATATGCCGTGCCGCGTCAATCGCCGCAGAAAGGCAAGTACCCGCTCGTCCCGCTGTGCCAGCGGGTCGCCGCCGGCGACGACAAACAGGATGTCGAATCCTTCACCGGCATCAGAGATCGGGATCGTGTGGAATGCCCCGGCACCCGAGCTTTGCATCCAGCCTCCCGGGATCGAAAGGAATTGCAGATCATACAATATCCGACCGCTGAGAAGATTCGCCGCCCGCAACGGCTCGATGGCCGAAGCGGTCGACATCAGCGCGTAATCCGGCAAGAGCAGGAAGCCATAACGGGTCGGAAGATGGGAATCGGTGACGGCTGGCATGACATCTATCGGATTAACGCGGTCAGTTTCGCATGAATGTCCTGTATGGGCAAGGTAATGTCTGTTTCAGGCATGTTTTTTGCGGCATGCTGTGCCAGATTGGGCTGGAACAAGGAGTCTGAGCGATGCATTTTTCCGGCTTTCGCGTCATCAAGGAGGCCCTGACAGGCCATAAGGGATGGAAGCCGCTTTGGCGCAATCCCGAACCGCAATCATCCTATGATTATATCATCGTCGGCGGCGGCGGGCATGGGCTGGCGACGGCTTATTATCTGGCCCGAACCTTTGGTCAGGCGCGTATCGCGGTGCTGGAAAAAGGCTGGTTGGGGCAGGGCAATATCGGGCGGAACACGACGATCATCCGCTCGAATTACATGCTGCCGGGGAACGAGCCCTTCTATGAATTCTCGATGCAATTGTGGGAAGGGCTGGAGCAGGAATTCAATTTCAACGCGATGATCAGCCAGCGCGGCGTGCTGAACCTGTGCCATACGGATGCGCAGCGCGACGCCTTCCGGCGCAGGGGCAACGCGATGCTGCTGGCGGGCGCGGATGCGGAATTGCTGGATGCGGCCGGCGTGCGCGCGATGGCGCCTTTCCTGAATTTCGACAATGCCCGTTTCCCGATCAAGGGCGGGCTGTTGCAGCGCCGGGGCGGCACGGCACGGCATGACGGCGTCGCCTGGGGCTACGCCCGGGGCGCAGATATGCGCGGGGTCGACCTGATCCAGAATTGCGAGGTTACCGGTTTCCGGATCGAGGGTGGCCGCGTTCAGGGGGTCGAGACGTCGCGTGGCTATATCGGCGCGAAAAAGGTGGGCGTCGCCGTTGCCGGGTCCACGGGGCGCGTGATGGCGATGGCGGGGATGCGCCTGCCGATCGAAAGCCATGTGCTGCAGGCCTTCGTGACCGAGGGGCTGAAACCGGTGATCCCGGGCGTGATCACCTTTGGCGCGGGGCATTTCTATGTCAGTCAATCCGACAAGGGCGGGCTGGTCTTCGGCGGAGATATCGACGGGTACAACTCTTATGCCCAGCGCGGCAACCTGCCGGTGATCGAGGATGTGACCGAGGGTGGTATGGCGCTGATGCCGATGATCGGCAGAGCGCGGCTGCTGCGGGTCTGGGGCGGGATCATGGACATGTCCATGGATGGCTCCCCGATTATCGATCACACCGATGTCGAGGGACTCTATCTGAATGCGGGCTGGTGCTATGGCGGCTTCAAGGCGACGCCCGCCAGCGGATATGCCTTTGCGCATCTGCTGGCCAGGGATACGCCACATGATACCGCCAAAGGCTATCGTCTGGACCGTTTCGCACGCGGTTATGTCATTGATGAAAAAGGCGTGGGCGCTGCGCCGAACCTGCATTGAGGTCTTGTCATGCTGATCCCCCATCCCCTGCTTGGTCTTCGTGACGCACAGGAGTTCACATATCTGGGCGATGCAAGGCTGATCGATCGCCCGGACGGCATGGCCGAGGGCGCCGAGGCGGCTTTCGCCGAATATGTTTATCTGCGCGACAACCCGGCGGGTGTGCATCGCGAGCTGTGGTTTCACGAACAGGGCGACCGCTCGTGGCTGATCGTGACCCGCGATACCGTCACACATGAGATCCTTGGGGCCGAACTGGCCCGCAATGTGGCCCTTGCGGCAAATGGAGGTGAGGCATGACCCGGCTTTCCGGAGGGCTGATCGACCGTTCCCGCAGCCTGAATTTCACCTTTGATGGCCGAAAGCTTACCGGGCATCCGGGCGACACGCTGGCCTCGGCGCTGCTGGCCAATGATGTGCGGCTGATGGGGCGCAGTTTCAAATATCACCGCCCACGGGGGCTGATCGCGGCGGGATCGGAGGAACCGAATGCGCTGGTCGAACTGCGCGGTGGGGCACGGCAAGAGCCGAATACCCGCGCCACGGTAGCGGAACTGTTCGACGGGCTGGACGCCCGCAGCCAGAACCGTATCGGTTCGCTGAGGTTCGATCTGCTGGCAGTGAATGATCTTTTCTCACCCTTCTTCGCAGCGGGATTCTATTACAAGACCTTTATGTGGCCGAAGGCGTTCTGGGAAAAGCTCTACGAACCTGCGATCCGCAGGGCGGCGGGGCTGGGCAGCCTGTCGATGCAGGCCGATCCCGACGCTTACGACAAAGGTTTCCTGCATTGCGACCTGTTGGTGATCGGCGGCGGCGCGGCGGGGCTTGCCGCGGCGCAGGCGGCGGCGCGTTCCGGCGCGCGGGTGATCCTTGCCGACGAGGATTTCCGTCTGGGCGGCCGCTTGATGGCCGAGACGCATCTGCTGGATGATGCGCCCGCCACCGGCTGGGTTTCGGGCGTGGAAGAGGAACTGGCAAGCCTGCCCAATCTGCGCATCATGCGCCGCACCACGGTTTTCGGCGCCTTCGATCACGGCATCTATGGCGCGGTCGAGCGGGTCGCGGATCATCTTCCCGAGCCGGGGGACAAGCCTCGCCAGACCCTGTGGCGGATCACCGCGAAACGTGCGGTATTGGCGGCAGGTGCGGTCGAGCGTCATATTCCCTTCGCCAATAACGACCGTCCGGGCATTATGCTTGCGGGGGCAATGCGGGCATTCGCCAATCGCTGGGCTGTCAGCCCTGCCGCCCGGGTGGCCATCTTCACCAATAATGACGATGGGCATCGCACCGCGATCGATCTTGCCGCCAAGGGAGTCGATATCGCCGGTGTCATCGACAGCCGCGACAACGTGACGGCGATGGGAAGTTATCCGGTCTTCGCCGGCGGCGTGGTCAGCGATGCCAAGGGCCGGCTTGGCCTGACGCAGGTCGAGGTGACGCAGAACGGACGGAGCCAGTGGATCGATTGCGGCGCGCTTGGGGTTTCGGGCGGCTGGAATCCGAATCTGCATCTGGCCTCGCATCACCGGGGCCGTCCGGTCTGGGACGAGGCGCTGCAAAGCTTCGTTCCCGCCAAGGACGGTCCTCCGGGCCTGATCGTCGCCGGTGCCGCGAACGGGCAGGGCAGCACTGCTGCCGCGCTACGCTCGGGTGCAGAGGCCGCCGTGCAGGCATTGGGAGAATTGGATATCACGGCCACGTTGCCCGATCTGCCGCAGGCCGAGGATGTGGTATCGAAGCCGCATGCGCTTTGGCATGTGCCGGGCAGGGGCCGGGCATGGGTGGATTTCCAGAACGATGTCACGGTCAAAGATATCAAACTGGCCCATCAGGAAAACATGCGCCCGGTCGAGCATCTGAAACGCTGGACCACGCTTGGCATGGCGACCGATCAGGGCAAGACGGCGAATGTCACCGCCCTTGCGATCATGTCGGAACTGACCGGCAAACCGATCCCCGAGACCGGGACGACGATCTTCCGCCCTCCTTATTCCGGTGTATCGCTGTCGGTGCTGGGCGGCGGAAACACGGCCGAGCATTTCCGCCCCCGCCGCCTGACGCCGACCCATCACTGGGCCGAGGCTCAGGGCGCGGTTTTCGTCGAGGTCGGGCCGTGGATGCGCGCGCAATATTTCCCTCGTCCGGGCGAAACCCATTGGCGTCAGACCGTCGACCGCGAGGTTCTGGCCACCCGCGAGGGCGTCGGCATCTGCGACGTGACCACGCTTGGCAAGGTTGACGTGCAGGGCGCCGATGCGGGGGAATTCCTGAACCGGCTTTACTGCAATGGCATGAAGACCCTGAAAACCGGCATGGTCCGTTATGGGTTGATGCTGCGCGAGGATGGTATCGCATGGGACGACGGCACCTGCGCGCGTCTGGCCGAGGATCATTACGTCGTCACCACTACCACGGCACAGGCAGGGCCGGTCTATCGGCATATGGAATTCGCCCGGCAATGTCTGTGGCCCGAAATGGATGTGCAGTTGATTTCGACCACCGATGCCTGGGCGCAGGTCTCGGTTGCCGGTCCGAATGCGCGCCGGCTGCTGGAACGGATCATGGATGAGGGTGTCGATATCTCGAACGAGGCATTCCCCTTCATGGCCTGCAAAAGCCTGACCATCTGCGGCGGGCTCAGGGCGCGGTTGTTCCGTATCTCATTCTCGGGCGAGCTGGCCTATGAGGTCGCGGTACCGACGCGTTACGGCAATGCGTTGATGCAACGGTTGATCGAGACCGGCGCGGATCTGGGCGCGACTCCTTACGGGACCGAGGCGCTTGGCGCACTCCGGATCGAAAAGGGCCATGCGGCAGGCAACGAGCTGAACGGCCAGACCAGCCCGCAGATGCTGGGCATGGACCGGATGGTCTCGACCAAGAAGGACAGTATCGGCGCGGTGATGTCACGGCGCGAGGGGCTGGCCGCCGATACAAGGCGGCTGGTCGGGCTGCAGCCGGTCGATTCCGCTCAGCCGGTACTGGCCGGGATGCATTTATTCACCGAGGGCGCCGCGCAGAATACCGAGACGGATCAGGGCTGGATCACCTCGGCCTGTTATTCCCCGCATGTCGGTTCCGCCATCGGGCTGGGCTTTCTGGCCCGTGGCGACGAGCGTATGGGTGAGGTGATAACCGGAGCGAACCCGCTGGACCAACAGCAGGTCGCGTTGCGCGTCGTCTCACCCCATTTTGTGGACCCGGACGGAGGACGCCTGCGTGACTGACCTGACACCGATCACCGCCTTGGGGGCATCCGCGCCTGCCGATCAGCATTTCGGCCCGCTGCGGATTTCCGAGAACGCCGATATGGCGCTGGCATCGCTGGCGCTGCGCCGGGCTGCCGACATGCCAGCGCCGATGGGGCTGGAGCTGCCCGCGCCGGGGAAATGGTCCCAGGGGCAAGGGGTGGCCGCCTTCTGGACCGGTCCCGATCAATGGATGATCGAGGCCGAAACCCGCGCCACCGAGGATTTCGCCGCGGAACTGGCCTCTCATGCGCCGGGTTGCTCGATCACCGAACAGACCGACGCATGGACCGTTTTCGAGATCACATCGGATCGCGGCGATGCGCCGATACGGGCCATGATGGAAAAACTGGTCAATATTGATACCGGAAGCTTTGGCCCCGGAAGCGCGACCCGCACCGGGTTGCATCACCTCAGCGTTTTCCTTGTCCGCCGCGCCGAGGACCGGCTTGCAGTGATGACGATGCGCAGTATGGCGCGCGATCTTTGGCATGTGCTGCAGGAAACCGCCAGACGTCTGAAGGGAGAACCGGCATGAGCGATATACCCGTCAACCAAGAGGCTCTGATCGACGGAAAGGCATTCTCTGCGAATGTCCGGCAGCGTGTCGCTGCGCATGTGGCGCAGTTGAAGGCGCAGGGGATCACGCCGGGGCTTGCCGTGGTGCTGGTCGGCGAGGATCCGGCCAGCGAGGTTTATGTTCGCAACAAGGGGATCCAGACCCGCGAGGCGGGGATGAATTCTTACGAGCACAAGCTGCCGGCCGACACCACACAGGACGCGTTGATGGCATTGGTCGAGCAGCTCAATGCCGATGATGCGGTGCATGGGATTCTGGTGCAGTTGCCACTGCCGGATCATCTGGATTCCGAGGCGGTGCTGAATGCGATCGATCCGGCCAAGGATGTCGATGGTTTCCATATCCTCAATGTCGGCTTGCTGGCGACCGGGCAGAAGGCCATGGTGGCCTGTACGCCGCTGGGCTGCCTGATGATGCTGCGCGACCGTCTGGGGGATCTGTCCGGGTTGAACGCGGTGATCGTCGGGCGCAGCAATATCGTCGGCAAGCCGATGGCGCAATTGCTGCTGCGCGACAGTTGCACCGTCACCATTGCCCATAGCCGGACCCGCGATCTGGGCGAGGTCTGCCGCCGCGCGGATATTCTTGTCGCTGCGGTGGGCAGGCCAAAGATGATCCCGGGTGACTGGATCAAACCGGGTGCGACGGTGATCGACGTGGGCATCAACCGGATCGAAGAAGCTGGGAAGACGCGGCTTGTCGGGGATGTCGATTTCGACACGGCCCAAGCGGTCGCGGGCGCGATCACCCCGGTACCGGGCGGTGTCGGCCCGATGACCATTGCCTGCCTTCTGGCCAATACGCTGACAGCCTGCTGCCGCGCGGCAGGGCTGCCCGAACCCGACGGGCTGACTGCCTAAGGCGGCGCCTCTGTGCGCTAGAGAAAACAGACGATCTGGCGGGGCATGATTCACTCCCCGCTCATGAGAGGATACATTCATGACGAAATTCTGCCTTACCGTTGCCTGCGAATCCACCCGGGGGATCGTTGCGGCCATTTCCGGCTATCTTGCCGATCAGGGCTGCAATATCACCGCCAGCTCGCAATATGACGACCCGCAGACCGGGAAGTTCTTCATGCGGGTCAGCTTCGCCTCGGAAAAGGGGACCACGCTGGACAAGCTGGGCAAGGGCTTTGCCGAGACGGCGAAATCGGGCGGCATGAGCTATCAGTTCCATGACGAGTCGGCCAAGATGAAGGTGGTGGTGATGGTCTCGCGCTTCGGGCATTGCCTGAACGATCTCTTGTATCGCTGGCGGATCGGGGCGCTTCCGATCGATATCGTGGCGGTGATCTCGAACCATCTGGACTATCAGAAGGTGGTGGTTAACCACGATATTCCGTTTCATTACATCAAGGTGACGAAAGAGAACAAGCCAGAGGCCGAGGCGGCGCAGATGCGCGTTGTCGAGGAAAGCGGGGCGGAACTGATCGTTCTGGCGCGCTACATGCAGGTTCTGTCGGACGAGATGTGCACGAAAATGTCGGGGCGGATCATCAATATCCACCATTCCTTCCTGCCGAGTTTCAAGGGCGCGAACCCGTATAAACAGGCCTATGAGCGCGGTGTGAAACTGATCGGGGCGACCTCGCATTACGTGACGGCGGATCTGGACGAGGGTCCGATCATCGAGCAGGACATCATCCGGGTGACGCATGGTCAATCGCCCGAAGATTACGTGAGCCTTGGGCGCGACGTGGAAAGCCAGGTTCTGGCGCGGGCGATCCATGCGCATGCGAACCACCGGGTGTTTCTGAACGGCAACAAGACGGTGGTTTTCCCCGCCTCGCCCGGATCCTTCTCGAGCGAGCGGATGGGGTGATGCGACGATTGACCGCTGGGTTTGGGCCCGGATAGGAGGCATCAAGGGCGGCGTGGATAGCCGCCCTTTCGTATGGTTTCAAAGATCCGGCCTGATACAGCGAGACCCGTTGAGGCATCAGGACTGATGCAAGGCCTCGGCTCTGTTCGCCTGAATCGAAGCCCATAGCGACAACCCGATCAGACCCGCTCCGGACAGCCCGGTAATGACCTCGGGGATATGGATCAGCGACTGGGCGAACATCACCGCGGAAAGCGTGATAATCGCATAGAAGGCGCCGTGTTCGAGATAGCGATAGTGCAACTGCGTCCCTTTTCGACCAGCATGATAGTCATCGAGCGCACATACATTGCGCCGATCCCCAAGCCGACGGCGATGACGAACAGGCTCTGCGTAAGCGCGAAGGCACCGATGACCCCGTCGAAACTGAAGGAGGCATCCAGAACTTCCAGATACAGGAACGCCCCCAATCCACCGCGGGCCGCGGTTTTCAGGGTTTCCTGCGTGCTGTCCAGCACCCCGCCAAGACCTCGACCAGTAGGAAGGTCAGCAGCCCCCAGATCGCGGCGGTAAAGAATATCTGCCGGTCCGGGCCGTCCTGCAGATGCGCGAAACCCAGCACCGCCAGAAGGGTGATGGTGACCTCGATCCCCCGGATGCCGGCATAGCGTTGCATGGGGCGTTCGAGCCCGTGAAACCAGTGGACATCCTTTTCGCTGTCGAAGAAGAAGCTCAGCCCGACCATCATCAGGAAGGTGCCGCCGAATGCCGCGATGGGCAGATGCGCGTCATGCATGATGCGCGCGTATTCGCCAGGGTTCGCGGCAGCAAGCACGATGGCCTGCACCGGGCCGATATTTGCCGCGATGACCACGATCAGCAGAGGAAACACGATCCGCATCCCAAACGCTGCGATCAGAATACCCCAGGTCAGGAAGCGTCGCTGCCATTCGGGGCGCATATCTTTGAGCTTGTTGGCATTGACGATAGCGTTGTCGAAGGAAGGCGAGATTTCCAGTACGGCGAGTACCGCACATATGAAGAAGATGGTCAGCACCCCACTCACCATGCCGGTGGTCTGCCAACCCAGCAGCGCTCCAAGCACAAGACCCAGAGCGGTGACGATATAGGCCCAGCGGAAGTAATGAAAAGTTGTGCGTGAACCCACGCCATCAGCGCGGCCATCGCCCGAAGGGGTTGTCCGATCTTGCATATAAATTTGATCTCGGCGGCAGAGAATGCTGCGGTGCGCCGACATCACGAAACGCCGTCCGTATCGTCAGATGGGGCCCCGGTCACCGAAACTTCGCCCGCATGGGCGGCAGATTTGATTTAGGGTGTTTAATGTGATCCGCGATGGCTACGGTGAAAGCGTGACGGATTCTCCGGCTCCTGCTCCATGGATAATATGCCCGATGAGAAGGAATTATGCAGTTCATGGAACGGGATGACCTGGATCAGCGGAGTTTCGCCGGCAATGCGATGGCTTTTTATGCCGGTGGGGTGCCGTCCTCGATATGGCTGGCTATAATTTGATTTTTTGTGACTTATCAAGTCTTACAGATGTAAACCTCTTGAAGAATATCAACAGCCGATCCCGGATTCGGTCCCAGTATGGGCTGGATGCGCATATGATCATGACGATCACCGGAACATATGGTCTTGGCGCTTCCATGCTGTCAGGATCAGTTGTTATCTTCTTGGCTGTCGCGCATGATTTCGTTTACGGGTTTCCGGAGACGAAGATTTTTTCAAGAGTGAAGACTTTCTCCTGAATTCAAAAAAATCCCTGACCCCGCACGGAATCATAGGAATATGCTACTCGAAATTCTGATCGTCTTTGTCCTGACGCTTGTGAATGGCGTACTTGCCATGTCCGAACTTGCCATCGTTTCCTCACGCAAGGCACGTCTTCAGGTCATGGCAGACAATGGCAGCCGCGGGGCCAGAACCGCGATGCGTCTTGCGGCCGATCCGGGCCGGTTCCTGTCAAGCGTGCAGATCGGTATCACCCTGGTCGGTATTCTCGCCGGTGCCTTTTCCGGGGCGACGCTTGGCGTGAGGATGGCGGATGCCCTGGCAGCAGCCGGGCTGAGTCCGGCCCTGGCGCGGACCCTTGGCGTCGGAAGCGTGGTGGTTGCGATTACATATATGTCGTTGATTTTCGGTGAACTGGTACCCAAACAGATCGCGCTTCGTGCCCCCGAGAGTTCGGCCGCCCGGATCGCGCCGCTTCTTCATGGGATTGCGGTTGTCGCTGCGCCGATTGTCTGGCTGCTCGACAAATCCGGCAAGCTGGTGCTTGCGCTTCTTGGTCAGTCCGGCGATCCGGATAGCGGCGTGACGGATGAGGAAGTCAGGATGGTCCTGTCCGAGGCGCGCTCGGCGGGCATCATGGAGGAAGCCGAGACCGATATGATCGCCGGCGTGATGCGGATCGCCGACCGCACGGCACGCGGGCTGATGGTGCCGCGGCACGAGGTCAAGCTTGTGGAGGTGACGGATGATCTGGCGACGGTGGGTAAGCGATTTCGGGAAACCGACCATTCACGCCTACCCGTTCGTGATGGGGAACCTGACGAGATCATAGGCGTCGTCAAATCGCGTGATTTCCTTGATGCAGAAGTCTCCGGCAAGGTGCCGGAACTGCGCGATCTGATCGTCGAGGCGCCGGTGGTGCGTGACGGGATGGCTGCGCTTGATGTGTTGGAAACCCTGCGCAAATCTCCGGCCCATATGGTTTTAGTTTACGACGAATATGGCCATTTCGAGGGCATCATCACCCCGATGGACGTGCTTGAGGCGATTGTCGGCGAATTCCACGAAGGCGAGGGTGCAGAGGCGAAGATCATTTCCCGCGAGGATGGCAGCCTGCTGGTGGCGGGCTGGACACCGGTTGACGAATTTGCGGAACGGATCGGCTGGGCGCTCGACAAGGATCGCGACTATGCGACGGTCGCGGGGCTTGTATTGGAGAAGATGGAAACGCTGCCGCGATTGGGTGAACATTTCGATCTTGGCGGATGGCGGATCGAGGTGGTGGATGTGGATGGCCGCAGAATCGACAAGCTTCTGGTATGGCGCAAGCCCGAGTGAGACGGCTTCTCCCCCAAGCGTCGATATCCGGCGGTTCCCGGGCAGGCACTCTGAAGCCCGTCAGAGCATATTCCGGTCATGGTGCCGGGCGAAGGGGGGATGTTACCGCTCGGGTTGCAGCCGAGAATGCAAGCCGCGTCACGGATCGCACCCGGCACCAACCTTGCTGCAAAGGGCGGAATATGCTTAATCTGCTGCGATGAGTATGCAGAGGGCTTACTTTCCACGGCAGGCAGCGGTACGGCTTTGCCGCGCCGTGGTTTCGCTGTTTCTGATCGTGGGGCTGCTGTTCCTTGCGGCTCTTCAATTCGAAAACGATTCTTCCCGGCTTTCGGTTATTGATACCGAGCGTTCCTCGGTTCATTTCTATGCGCCTTCGGAAACCGCGTTTCGCGCTGCGGATCATCGGAATGAGCCAAAATCGCATGACAGTCCGCCCGTCGACCTGATCCGGGACGCGGAAGCGACGTTTCCGGATCAATACAGTCCGGTAGAGTGGACGCCTTGCAACAGACCGGATTGCAGCCGGTCCTATTTTCGGCCGATCTCCCGCGCTCCTCCTGTCGCGTAATCCAGCATCATTCCGGCACGGTATCGAATAAGTGCAGCGGAGATCGGATCCGCGCGCTGTAACCGTCGCCTGTAATCTGGAAACCGATACGTGCGTTTCAAATGCACGATCCCTCTTTCATCGGACATCGAGGAACTCAAAATGTTGAACAATATCGGACTTCCCGGCCTGCTTCTTATTGTTATCGTGACGGTTGTTCTGTTTGGGCGTGGCAAGGTCAGCGGCATCATGGGCGAGTTGGGCACCGGCCTGACGGCGTTCAAACGTGGTTTGCGCGAGCCCGAAGACCCGGCGAGTCAGGAATCGGACGTTTCGCGCGGCACCGACGCGACAACCGAATCGGGCCATCTCGACGGCAAATCATAAACCCCGTCGCTGACATTCATCTTCGTTAAGAACACTGCTTTGAACCGGCTTCGTCATATTGCGGTAATCTGTACCGGCGGCTTGCTGCTGCTTGCACTTCTGAGTGCGACCTCGTTGCGCGGGACCGATACGGGCCGCCTTGGGTCGGCCCACATCAGCAGACTTGGCGATCAGCTGGCCGTTCTGGTGACGACAAAAGCGAATAGCGTCGTTTTCACCGCGCAGCGCGACAATGACGGTTTCCCGCCATCTGCGGTTACGCTGCCCGTGCCACCCGATGACAATCGGATGATGCCGGTGACATGGACCGGCCGGGCCGGGCCGGTTCCACAAGCGGGGATTTTGCCGCATGCGCCACGGGCGCCACCGCGTCACACCTGATGCCGGACCTCTGGTCCGGTGAACCGATCCAGAATCGAATTATCAGGAAAGACGACATGTCTCAGAAACACCCTTCCACTTCGGAACCGGGAAAATCCGTGGTTTCCGAAGAGGTTCTCTTTCGCTGTCCTGACTGTGAGGCTCCTATGGAGTTCGGGCAGAAAGCCTGCTCGTCCTGCGGCTGTCGCAGGCCAACAGCCGCAAGGCAGACGCTTATCCAGTGGCTTCTTTTTATCGTGATTATGTCTGCCATTCTGGCAGCTGGTATCTTTCTGACCGGAGGTGGCTGATGAAAAGTACGAAACTCAAACTTGCCCTCGCGGTATTTCTGGCGCTGGCAATCGTCGGGGGCGATCTGCTCGCACAATTAGGGTTTTGACCGGAAGGACCAGCCTGCCGCATGGCGATGGGCTGGTCCAACCCCGCGTCTGCCCGTGTTGCATGATGCGTAATTGTCAGGATTGGCCTGCGGCAGCCGGTATCGGCCCGCCGCTACTTTCGCGCCATGATCTCTCGTTGCCATTCCCGCCAGATCGCAACCAGTAACGCCATCAGCACCGGCCCCACGAACAGCCCGACCAACCCCATCGTCTTGACGCCGCCAATCAGGCCGAAAAAGGTTGCAAGGAAAGGCAGCTTGACCGGCCCACCGACCAGTGCTGGACGGATCGTCTTGTCGACGATGAAAAGCTCGACCGTGCCCCAGACGAACAAAGCGGCACCTTCATAGACCGAACCGCTGAAGACCAGATAGATCGAGATCAACGTGAAAGACAAAGGCGCACCGCCGGGGATAAGCGCCATGAACCCTGTGATGACGCCAAAAACGATCGGCGATGGCACTCCGGCAAGCCAATAGGCGATACCCAGAACCACGCCTTCACAGATGGCGATCAGGGACATTCCGGTGACTGTCGAGCTTATCGTCGCTGGAACCATGCGCGACAGGTGATCCCACCGGCCCGGCAGGATACGGGCGCCAACCCTGTCCAGCTGCTCGACGATCATGTCGCCGTTGCGGTAAAATACGAACAAGGCGATCAATGTGAAAACGACATTGAGCGCCAGGTGGAAGGCCATTGATCCGGCGGACAGCACACCTCGATACAGATTGGCGATGTTTGAACCGCTTACGGTCTGAACAAGCTCGCCAATCGCGCCGGGACGTCCGATATACTCCAGCCATTGCTCGTCCAGCCAAGAGCCAATCCCCGGAATCGAGGCGATCCAGCCCGGTGTTCCTGCGCCTGTCCCGTTGATTTCGATCGCCCAAATGATCCAGATGCGCAATTCCCGCGCGGCGTAGATCAACGCAAGAGATATCGGCACGACCAGAAGGGCAAGCACCAGCAGGATAAGTAATGCTGCGGCCAGATTGCGCGGCAATCCGAGTTCATTCGTGAAATGTGACCTGATTGACCAGCTTGCGACCGCCATTATTCCCGCCGCGAGCATCGGAATCAGGAAACCGTGGAAGAAATAGACCGACGCGACGATCACCACGACCAGCAGCCAGCGCGCGATCGATTGATCCGTCACGAGTGGGCGAAGATGTCCACGCTGCGGAATCGAAGACCCGGGTCTGTCTGTCAGCTGCTTTGTTCGGTCCGCTTCGGAAGGCTCTGTATTCATTTATCGGTTCCCGCGTGTTCTGTCGTATCGGGTAGTCGGGCCTGCCGCGTCGATTTCGACTCTTTCCCGGGGAGTGGAGAGGGTTTGGGGACGACGCCGGTCATGGCAATCAGGGTCGACAGCATGTCGAGATCCGTGCGGGAATATAAAACCATGATGCATGAATGTACCATCAATCGATCCGAAACAAGCGGGTTGGCCTCTGTCGTGCCCGGAGTCAGGATATTTGGCATATCTTTCGATCCGGATTGATGAAATTCGGATCAAATCTTATTGTTGTTTTGGACTGCGGTTCCCGGGTGTTGCAGAAAAGCATGCCATGCGGCCGGATAGATGAATGGCTGCGGTTCTGCATCCATCCGCGGGATTCTCATGCATCAATCTGATTTGCGGGCAAATCATCATCCGTCTCTGCCGGAAAGGAGGCCTGGAAGCTGGGGGATTGAAACATTCAATATGTCCTTTAGAATATAACGTTCAGCACATTTTCAGACAAGTTCAGGGAACCGATGCTCATCCGACACCTCAGGTTCTTCGTGAAGCTTGCCGAAGAACAGCATTTCGGGCGGGCGGCAGAGCTGTGTAACGTCACCCAGCCAACCCTATCGCAAGCGATCCGCAAGCTTGAAGACGATCTTGGTCTGGCGTTGATCGTTCGGGGGCATCGCTTCATGTCCATGACGGCCGAGGGAGAAAAGGTCCTGAAATGGGGACGGCAGATACTGGCCGATTACGACAGTCTGCATGACGATCTTGCGGGCAAGAAGAAAAAGGGTCTGAACGGGAAGCTTCGCCTTGGCGTTATCCCGGCGGCAATGCCTTCAGTCTCGTTTCTGACGGAACAGTTCGCCGACAGCAATCCCCTGGCGCATATCGAGATCCGGTCAATGACGTCCCGTGCCATCCAGAAAGGGTTGGATACGTTCGAAATCGACGGCGGCATCACCTATCTCGACAATGAGGCGCTCGAGAATGTCCGGTGTTTTCCCCTTTATAACGAACGTTATGTCTTTGCCGGCCATGCCAGCCATCCTTTGATGGAGGCCGAGACCGTCAGCTGGGTTCAGGCAATTGCGCAACCGCTTTGCCTTCTTTCCGACGATATGCAGAACCGGAGGATCCTTGACGGGATTGCCACCATGGCAGGCGTCGAATTGCGCCCGACTGTCGTCAGCAATTCTTTTCTCGGGGTCGCATCGCATCTGCGCAGCGGCCTTTGGTGCGCAATCGTCCCGCACAGCTTTCGCCACCTGTTCGAGGGCGTTCCCAATCTGGCCATGCGCGATATGGCCGAACCTGTGCATTGGCAGACGATCGGATTGGTGCTGAGCGACCGCTCTCCGCCCTCACCGATGGCATTGGCGTTGCAGGATTGCGTGGGAAGCGCCGAAATCAGGCGAAATCTGGATCAGGCATTCGGGGAAAGCGCCCCGGCAGCGCCGCCTTCGCAGTAACGGATCGGAAATGCACAGCCAAAAGGGTTGAGGCTTGGCCGGCGTATCGGTCGCGTCGACGTCGCCTGTTCAACCCCCCATTTTCATCGGCGGTTCTGGCATATCGCCCTGCCTGCATGGGGGGACGATTGGGTTCGCCTATGAATGCATGCGTATTATTCATTGGATGATGCATGCTGCCTTGTGCAAGCTGTTTCTGTCGAACAAGACATCTCGCTTATCCCGAGGCATCCAGACGGCAACCCGCAAATCATCCGGTCACGTACCGGTCGCCTGTCCAGATCGGGACAGGCCGGTGATCGCGCATGCTGATTTCCGGTTTGCGGAAAATGCTCTGGCGACCTCCCGACCTGAAAGGAAGACAAATGGCCAAGGTAGTATGCGTTCTTTACGACGATCCGGTTGATGGGCATCCGACCTCATATGCCCGCGACGACCTGCCGAAGATCGACCAATATCCCGATGGCCAGACCCTGCCTTCGCCCAAAGCGATCGATTTTCAGCCTGGCGAGATGCTGGGCTCGGTCTCGGGTGAGCTGGGCTTGCGGAAATATGTCGAATCCCTGGGGCATGAATTTGTCGTAACCTCGTCGAAAGACGGCCCTGATTCCGAACTGGAAAAGCATCTTGCCGATGCCGAGGTTGTCATCTCGCAACCATTCTGGCCTGCCTATCTGACCGCTGAGCGTATCGCCAAGGCGCCCAGGCTGAAACTGGCCCTGACCGCCGGGATCGGTTCGGATCATGTCGATCTGCAAGCCGCGATGGACAACGACGTCACCGTGGCCGAGGTCACCTATTGCAACTCGATCTCGGTGGCCGAGCATGTCTGCATGATGATCCTTGGCCTCGTGCGCAATTATATCCCTTCTTACAACTGGGTGATGAAGGGCGGCTGGAATATCGCCGATTGCGTGGCGCGGTCCTATGATGTCGAGGGCATGCATGTGGGTACGGTCGCGGCCGGGCGCATCGGTCTGGCGGTGCTGAGACGGCTGAAACCCTTTGACATGCATCTGCATTACAATGACCGCCACCGGTTGCCGGAAGCGGTGGAAAAGGAACTGGGCCTGACCTGGCATGCCACCCGTGAAGAGCTTTACGCGGCTTGCGACGTCGTGACGCTGAACTGCCCGCTGCATCCCGAAACCGAGCATATGATCAATGACGAGACGCTGAAACTGTTCAAACGCGGCGCCTATCTGGTCAATACCGCCCGCGGCAAGCTGTGCGACCGCGACTCCATTGCCCGGGCGCTGGAAAGCGGACAGCTGGCGGGCTATGCGGGCGATGTGTGGTTCCCCCAGCCCGCGCCGCAGGACCATCCATGGCGGACCATGCCGAATCATGGCATGACGCCGCATATCTCGGGCACATCGTTGTCGGCGCAGGCGCGCTATGCGGCGGGCACGCGCGAGGTCCTTGAATGCCATTTCGAGGGCCGCCCGATCCGTGACGAATACCTGATCGTGCAGGGCGGTAACCTGGCCGGAGTCGGGGCGCATTCCTATTCGAAAGGGAACGCGACCGGCGGGTCCGAGGAAGCCGCGAAATTCGAAAAGGTCAAATAAGCAGAAAACAGGCGGGCTCGCGCGGGGCGTCTGCGCGGGCCGTTCATTTGTCCGGAAGAAAAAATGTCATACGATACCGAAGCCACTCCCGCCGCGTCGCCTGCCGGCGCGCTTGCAGCCCATATCCGCAAGGCCGGCCCTCTCGCCCTGATTTCGGGGCTGGGCGGCGCGCTTGCCATCTGGGCCCTGGCGATGCTGACGCAGTCGCTGGAACAGGCACTGCTGATCGCTCCGTTCGGAGCAAGCTGCGTTCTGCTATTCGCGCTCCCCTCCAGCCCGCTGGCACAGCCGCGCAATGTGATCGGCGGGCATTTCCTGTCGGCCCTGGTGGGGCTGCTGGTGCTGATGCTGGTGGGTGACGGCGCTTTGGCCTGCGGGATCGGTGTCGGTCTGGCGATTGCGGTCATGCAAATCACCGGCACCGTTCATCCGCCCGCCGGAGGCAACCCGCTGGTGGTCATTCTGACCGGTGCAGGCTGGTCCTTTCTGGCGGTGCCGGTTCTGGCCGGAACGATCGCGCTGGTTGCATTGGCCTGGGCCTATCATCAGACCATCTCCAAACGCAGCTACCCGGTTGAACTGTGAGATCGGGGAACCGGAGCGTGTCGCGTCGAATCGGAAACGCCGTTATTTGCGTCCCGCGACGGCCGGGGCCACTGCCCGTCGCCGGCTGGTTCTCGAACCAGTGGCGCGACCCGCCGGCGACCACCGAGGTATTTGGGCAAAGAAGAAGGAGAGGAAGAAGCGAATCCGGGCGGGCGTGGCATGTTTCGGAGACGATGTTCTAGGACCTTCCTCCGTGCCTGAAACAATCCCGCATCATTTACGTTTGATCTTGCGGTCCTCGGCCCGCCTGATCTTCCGGCGGAAGGGAGGGATCACGACGCCAAACCTGCGGCTTCCAATCCCTGCGGGATAGGTCCTCCGGTTGCCCAGTCCAGTAATTCGACGGTGTGGACGACCGGCACGGCGGTTCCCGATCCGATCTGCATCATGCAGCCGATATTCCCCGCACTGATCACCTGCGGTTGAAGCGCTTCGAGTGTCTCGACCTTGCGGGATTTCAATTCACCAGAGATTTCCGGCTGCATCAGGTTATAGGTCCCCGCCGATCCGCAGCAGATATGGCTGTTCTGCGGCTCGACGATCTCGAAACCCGCCTGCGCCAGAAGCTCTTTCGGGGTCGCCCTGATCTGCTGGCCATGCTGCAGCGAGCAGGCGGCATGATAGGCGACGCGCAGCGGTTTTGCATGGGTGGCGTCGCGCAGGCCGATATCGGCCATCACTTCGGTGATATCCTTTGCGAGCCCCGCGATTCTTGCAGCGTCCGCGGCCAGAGGGTCGCTCTGGAACATATGGCCATAATCCTTGACCGTGGTGCCGCAGCCCGAGGTGTTGATGATCACGGCATCCAGCCCCTTGCCGTCAAGCTCTGCCGTCAGGGCTTGGATATTCGCGGCGGCCATTGCATGGCTTTCATCGGTCCGGCCCATATGATGGGTCAATGCTCCGCAGCAGCCGATCCCCTTAGGGATCACCACCTCGCAGCCATGACGGCGCAACAGGCTGATAGTGGCGCGGTTGATATCCGGGTCGAGAACCCGCTGGGCGCAGCCGGTCAAAAGCGCCACACGCCGGATCGGCTTGCCATCGGCCGGGTAAATCTGCGGCTCGTCTCGGCGATCGGTCCGCGGGATGTTGCGCGGCACCATGTCCAGCATCGCCCGCAGCCGCGCGTCGGGCAGCAGGCGCCGGAAGGGCCGCGCAAGTCCCGCACCGGTCAGGGCAAGCCTGAACCGGGCCGGATACGGAAGTATCCGCGACAGCAGCCAGCGCAAGGCGCGCTCGAACGGGGGGCGGCGGTAATGCTGTTCGATATATTCGCGGGCATGATCCACCAGATGCATGTAATCCACGCCCGAGGGGCAGGTGGTCATGCAGGACAGGCAGGACAGGCAGCGGTCGATATGCCTGACGGTCTTGTCGTCCGGCACCCGGTTGTTTTCCAGCATGTCCTTGATCAGGTAGATGCGCCCGCGCGGGCTATCCAACTCGTCCCCAAGGATCTTGTAGGTCGGGCAGGTCGCCGTGCAGAAGCCGCAATGGACGCAGGACCGCAAGATCTCGTTCGAGCGGGCCGTGGCGGGATCGGCAAGCTGTTCCGGGGTGAAGCTCGTCTGCATGTCAACTGTCCATCAGGCCGGGGTTGAGGATGCCCGCCGGATCGAAGCGGCGACGCAATTCCTGTGAAAGGCGGGTGATCGCGGCGGCTTCGGGAGGGAAGGCTGGGCCGGGGACACCACCGCGCCTGACAAGCGTGGCGTGAGGCGCGATCTGGCGGAGAGAGCTTGCCTCGCCCGGTCCGCAATACCAGATCAGTCCGCCGCCCCAGTCCAGCGATACCCGTCCACCAAGATCGCGCAGCCGCGCGGTGGCGGCGGGGGCATCCGTCGGCTTGACGAGGATCCGCCACAAAGGCAGATCGCCGGCAAAATGGGTGACATCACGCAGCCCGCGCCAAAGTTCCCGGGTGCCAGCCCCATCCAGAGTCTGGATGTCATGAGCGCCGAACATCTCAAGCAGGCGCTGCTGGCGATACTCGACCTGCGGCGGCAGCCCTTCGATCCGCAACCATGCGGTGCCGTCAAGGAATGCCGCACCCGAAACCTCGTAGGGAGTGGCAAGCGCTTTCGAGAAAATGCCAAGCGCCCGCAGTTCATCGGTGCCATGAAAGCCCAGCGTCGCCCGGGCCTGCGCATGGGGTAGCGTCTTGATCGCCACTTCGGTCAATATGCCAAGAGTGCCATGAGAACCGCATAACAGCCGGGACAGGTCGAGACCGGTGACATTCTTCATCACCCGCCCGCCATTTCGCAGAATCCGCCCCTGCCCATCGACAAAGCGCAGGCCAAGAAGGTGATCCCTGCACGCGCCGGTTCTGATCCGACGCGGCCCCGATGCATTGGCGGCAATCGCTCCGCCAATCGTCGGTATACCCCGACCGCCCAGTACCCCCCGCAGGTCGGGCGGCTCAAAGGCCAGCGACTGGCCCTCAGCCTCCAGCATCGCCTCGATCTCGGGCAGCGGGGTGCCGGCGCGGGCGATCAGCGTCATTTCGCCCGGTTCATAGGTCACGATACCCGAGATCGCCGAGACATCCAGCGGGGTCCCGGCGATATGCTTGGTCTCGGTGCGGGTGCCGCCGCCAAGAATGCGCAGCGGCTGGCGGTCTTCGGATGCGGCAGTCAGTAGTTCGGAAAGCTCTGCCTCATCCGTAGGCGCAAGCTGATCGATGATGGTGATCATTCGGCCGCCCTCTGACGATAACGGGCCGAGGAATCCAGCGGAAAGACCTTGGCCGGGTTCAGAAGCCATGCAGGATCGAACACGTCCTTGACCTCCATCTGGATCGCAAGATCATCGGGATCGTATTGCGCTGTCATCAGATCGCGCTTTTCGATCCCCACGCCATGCTCTCCGGTCAGACAGCCGCCGACTTCGACGCAAAGCCGCAGGATGTCGGCGCCGAACGCCTCGGCCCGTTCAAGCTGTCCGGGCTCATTCGCATTGAACAGGATCAGCGGATGCATATTCCCGTCACCGGCATGAAAGACATTCGCGACTTCCAGCCCGTGCTCCTTCGATAACTCGCCGATCCGCCGCAGCGTATGGGGAAGCTGTCCGACCGGAACGGTTCCGTCGAGGCAGATGTAATCACCCAGCCGCCCCATCGCGCCGAATGCCGATTTCCGGCCTTTCCAGATGGCCAGCGCATCATCCGCGTTGCGGCTTTCACGGAATTCGACCGGGTTCAGTGCATCCGCGATTTCGCGGATATGGGCGATCTGGACGGCGATTTCATCCGGCGAGCCCTCGACCTCGACGATCAGCACGGCGGGGCAATCGGGATAACCGGCTTTGGCGAAGTTTTCGACCGCACGCAGGCAGGGCTCGTCCATATATTCGATGGCCACCGGCAATACCCCGGAGCGTATGATCCGCGCCACGCATTCCCCGGCCACCTCGGCGCTGTCGAAGCCGATCAGGACCGGGCGGGCACCTTCGGGACGCGGAAGGATCCGCAGCACCGCCTCGGTGACGATGCCAAGCTGGCCCTCTGATCCGCAAAGCAGACCCAACAGGTCCAGACCCGCCGCACCGGCCTGCGAGCCGCCAAATTCGACGATCTCGCCCGAGGTCAGAACCACGGTCGCGCCCATCAGGTTGTTGGTGGTGACACCGTATTTCAGGCAATGCGCGCCGCCCGAATTCATGGCGATATTCCCCGCGATCGTGCAGGCAAGCTGCGATGAGGGATCGGGCGCGTAGAAGAAGCCATGAGGCGCCAGCACCTCGCTGACGGACAGGTTAGTGACGCCGGTCTGAACGCGCATGAACCGGTTGTCGGTGTCGATTTCCAGAACATCGCGCAGCCGGGCCGTCCCGATCACCACGCAATCCGCCGTGGGCAGCGCGCCACCCGCCAGTGACGTGCCCGCCCCTCGGGGAACCACGGGCACGCCCATTTCCGAACAGATCCGCATGGCGGCCGCGACCTCGGCCGTCGAGCGTGGCAGAACGACCGCAAGCGGCGGGCAGCGATAGGCGGTCAGGGCGTCGCATTCATAGGCGCGGGTTTCGTTGCCGTCCGAAATGACTGTGTCTTCCGGCAACACCTCGCGCAGCGCCGCGACGATCTGCGCTGCGCGGGCCAATATGGTACTGTCGGGCTGGGGCATGATGATGCCGGACATGGGCAACCTCTTCCTGGCGATATCCTTTGGTAAAATAATTTGACCACGGCTGTCAAATAGGTTTCTCTGTCAAAGGATCAGGAGAATGCGATGTCCGGCACGACGATAAAATCCACCAAGGCCGCCGAAAGCGTGGCCCGGCATATCGAAACGCTGATTATCGAGGGCACATTGCGCCCCGGAGAGGCCTTGCTGCCCGAGCGGGAACTGGCGAAACGTCTGAACGTGTCGCGTCCGACCCTGCGCGACGGATTGAAGGCCCTGCAGGACAGGGGATTGCTGCGGCAGGAAGGAAACAGGGGGCTGAGGGTCGCCGCCCTGGGTGCCGGGGCGATCACCGATCCCTTGCTTGAATTGCTGGCCGGACGCGAGGAACTGGCGGATGATTATCTTGAATTCCGCGATATCGTCGAATGTCAGGCGGCTGCGCTGGCCGCGGAACGCGCCAATGAGGTCGATCTGCGCCGTATCCGCGCCTGCCTTGACCGGATCGACCGGGCTTTTGCCACTGCCGAACCCGACGAAGAGGCAGAAGCCGATGCCGAACTGCACCAGCTGATCTATGAGGCGAGCCACAATCTTGTGTTGCTGCAGATCATGCGGGCCCTGTCGGGCGGTCTGCGCCGTGACGTGATCCAGAACCGGGGACGCATGTTCACCCTGCCGCATACCCGTGACCGCCTGCGCGAGCAGCATCACGCCATAGCCTCCGCGATTATCGCCGGAAAGCAGGACGCGGCCCATGACGCGGCCCATCAGCATCTGGGCTATGTTCGCGAAAGCCTGCACCGCCTTCGCGACAGCGAGGCGAAACTGGCCGTATCGAACCGCCGCGATACCGGTGGCGGCCTGACGGGTTAGGGTATGCCGGTTTGGTTCATGACCATCGTTTCAAGGTGACAGGACGGCACAGGCCATTCGTCCTGCCGGAGATCAGTCCAGATCGGGGAAGAACCGTTCGGATGGCGTGAAGATTTCGCAGCCATTTGCGGTAACGCCTATCGAATGCTCGAATTGCGCTGACAGGGACTTGTCGCGGGTCACGGCGGTCCAGTCGTCGGAAAGCGTCTTGGTTTCAGGGCGGCCCAGATTGATCATCGGCTCGATGGTGAAGAACATGCCTTCTTCCAGCACCGGTCCTTTGCCCGCCCGCCCGAAATGCAGAACATTGGGCGGGGCGTGGAAGCTTTGGCCCAGCCCATGGCCGCAGAAATCGCGGACGACGGACATGCGGTGCCCTTCGGCATAGGTCTGGATCGCTGCGCCGATATCGCCGAAAGTCGCGCCGGGCCGGACGGCCTCGATGCCCTTCATCAGCGAATCATGGGTGACCCGGATCAGCCTTTGGGCCTTGATCGGAACTTTCCCGGCCACATACATGCGGCTTGTATCGCCATACCATCCGTCGACGATGACCGTGACATCGATATTCAGGATATCCCCGTCCTTCAGGGTTTTCTGACCCGGTATGCCGTGACAGACGACGTGATTGACACTGATGCAACTGGCATGCTGATAGCCGCGATATCCTATCGTGGCCGAGGTGGCGCCAAGTTCTGTGACCCGGTTGCGGATGAAATCGTCCAGTGCCGCTGTGGTCGCGCCCGGCTCTACCAGTGGCCCGACCTCGTCAAGGATTTGCGAGGCCATAGCGCCGGCCTTGCGCATGCCCGCGAAATCTTCGGCGGCATGGATACGAATACCCTCTTTGGTGATGCGGCTTGCGTCGTTCATCGGCTGTCCTTTCCTCTGTTGGCAAAGATAGTCGCGCCGCCCCACTTGTTCCAGCCCCATACAGCGGCATAGAAGAATGGGGCAGCAGCAAGGGGCAATGTCATGCAATCAGCGAATCCGACGGCAGCCATTCTGGTGATCGGCGACGAGATCCTGTCCGGACGCACCCGCGAAGGCAATGCGCATCATCTGGCGCAGGTTTTGTCCGCGACCGGGTTCGATCTGCGCGAGATGCGGATCGTCGCGGATGACCATGATCAGATCGTTGCGGCCATCCGCGCCCTGGACAGGTCCCTGGGCGGGGCATATGACCTGCTGTTCACATCAGGCGGGATCGGGCCGACGCATGACGATATCACTGCCGATGCCGTGGCGGCGGCGCATGGCACCACGGTCGAGATAAACGACGAAGCGCGGATATTGCTTCAGGCGCGTTGCGACCGGATGGGCATGGAACTGACGCCGAACCGGCTGCGGATGGCGCGGGTTCCCGTTGGCGGCACGCTGATCGACAATGCGGTCTCTGCAGCGCCGGGCTTCTCTATCGGCAATACGCATGTGATGGCCGGCGTCCCCGAGGTATTCCGCGGTATGGTCGATTGGCTGATTCCCCGCTTGCCGGGGGGGCAGCCGGTTCAATCGGAAACGGTCGAGGTCAGGCGCGGCGAAAGCGACGTGGCGGAACAGCTTGAGGAGATGGCCTCGAAATTTCCCGACTTGTCGATGGGTTCTTATCCGTTCCGCGACGAGCAGGGCTGGGGAACCAATCTCGTGGTGCGTGGGCTGGATGCCGCCCGTGTCTCCTTCGCGATGTCCGAATTGCGGCGCGAGTTGGGGCTGTGATGGACACCGCGCTTGCCGAGGCGTTCGAGCTTACATGGCCGGCCGCGGAATATGCGGATGCAGGCGGCTTCCGGGTGGGCCGGGGCATGGGCGCGGGCGGCAGGGTCAGTTCGGCGCGCCGGGTGGGGGACTGGACGCATGACGATATCAAGGCGGCAATCCATCAGCATACGCAATGGAGGCAACCTCCCCTGTTTCGTGCATATGATGATGACCGGGCCCTGACCGGGGCGCTCGCGGAACATGGTTTCTGCCGCGAGAACCCCACCGCCATCATGGCGCTCGAGACATCCGCACTGATCGATCGTGAAATTCCGCCGGTGACGGCTTTTGCGATCTGGCCGCCGCTTGCCATTCAGCGGGAGATTTGGGCATCGGGAAATATCAATCCCGCGCGGCAAAAGGTGATGATGGCGGTTGCTACTCCCCGAAGCTCGATTCTGGGCAGGATCGCGGATCGCGCTGCGGGCACTGCTTTCGTTGCCGTTCATCGGGGCGTGGCGATGGTACATTGCGTTGAAATTCTTCCTGATTTCCGGCGCAGGGGGCTTGCCGGATGGATGATGCGCTGCGCGGCAATTTGGGCGGCCGAGCAAGAGGCCGACCGGATCGGCCTTGCCGTCAGCCGTGCGAATACCGGGGCCGTCGCCCTCTATCGCCAATTGGGTTTCCAGGAGGTCGCCGGATACAGCTATTACGCGCGCCCCGCGGATTAGATCTCCCCGCGAAAGACGTTAACCCCACCCTATCACGCTCTTTCGCCATAAATATTTCGGGGATTCGGGGGCAGCGCCCCCGATCCTGCTCATATGCGGCAATCCGGCGGCAGGGCGCGAAACACTTCGAAGCTTGTTACTCGCTCGTGCCGCAATCATTCCGTCAGCAAACGGGCCGTGTCTTCATCCGTTATCAGCCCCGATAACCGACCGCTGTCCAGTACCGCGCGGATTGCAGCCGTCTTCATCCGCCCGCCCGCGATGGCGACGATGCGGCTGGTCTTGCTTGTGTCCAGCCCCGCTGACAATGTGCGCCTGCTGAGCGTGGTTTCCAACACCCGGCCTTTTGCGTCGAAGAAATGCCCCAGCATCTCCCCGACCGCGCCGATAGCTTTGATTTCATTGATTTCATGCGGCTCGATCATTCCGGATGCGACAAGCTGCGCATCCGCATCGGCGGTTCCGATCCCCGCGAATTTCAATCCGGCATTATTTGCCAGATCGAAAATCTCGCGGACTCCGGGCTGTGCCAGAAGGATTTTCCGGTCCTGTTCGGAATTGGCGAAGAAAGGGACCGGCAGAACATGTGCCTGCGCGCCGGTCTTGTGGGTCAGGCTATGCATGACGTCATGCGGATTGGCGGTGTAATGCCGCGTCAGCCCGCCCAGAAGCGAGACGAAGCGCGTCCCGTTCGCCTCGAAACGCGGCAATTGATGAATAGCTGCGGCAAGCGTGCGGCCATGCCCCAGACCGATCACCTCGCATTCGCGGCGCTCGACCTCACGCCGCAGGAATCCCGCTCCGGCAAGGCCCAAAGCGTGCAGCGGCAGTCCCTTTTCGCCCAGATCGGGCGCGACTTCGCAGGTCTCAAGGCCGTAGCGGGCAACAAGCCGTTCCTCCAGCCTGACGCATTCGACGATTTCGCCGTCGATCGAGACCTTGACCACACCCTCGGCCACGGCGCGGGCGATCAGACGGTGGGTCTTGACCGCTGTCAGCCCAAGCCTCCGGGCGACCGCAGCCTGCGTCAGCCCGCCTACATAATGCAGCCAGGCCGCGCGGGTAGCGAGGCTGTCATCCTGATCGGTGCTGGCTTGCCGCGCCATCAGCGCAAGCCGAGGGTGGCGGAATGATGTGAGCGATAATCCGGCATGATGTCCTCCTGTACGATTGCCCTGTCAGATTTTCAGCTTATCCGCGCCGCTGTCGATATGCGGCGCCCAGAAGGCCACGCTTTCCGCGATCTGATCGATCACCTGACGGTCGTTCGGTTCGCGCTCCTTGAAGCTGAGTTCAAGACAGATCTCGTTATCCCTTGCCCCGCCTTCCGCGAATGCCTGCAACAACGGCTCGGGTTGAATCCGGCCATTCGCGTTGAACTCGGCCGTAAAGGGGCGATGCCCGCCCTTATCCATGAGCGATTGCTTGATATGGATGATCGGCGAGACTTTCGGCACCGCGCGCGCCCATGCATAGGGGTCGTAATCGTCGGGATTATCGCTGGTTACGTCGCCATGATCGATATCGGCCATCATCCACATCGGCACCGCCAGGTTGGCGGTGGTCAGCCGATCTTGCAGCGCCATGCAGGCAGCGATGGTCTCGCCGAATTCGCGCCCGATGCTCATGGGTTCCCAGAAGACATATTCCAGCCCTGCCATCTTCGCATGCTCGGCCAGTTCGGCCCAGCAATCTATGGCGATCCGCGTCAGTTCCTCGCGCCGGGCGGGATCGTCGTAATCGCGATAGGTGAAGATCGCGAATTGCGTCCCGATCGAGTTGCCGCCCAGATCGGCAATGATATCGGCGAAACTCTTGAACCAGTCCAGATAATAGCGGCGAACATCCGGATCGGGATGCCCGAAGTGATTCAGGCGCCCGTAAGGCCCGGTCATTCCGCTGGTGACGCGGACACCGGTCCGGTCAAGAGCTTTGCCCATCTGCCGGGTCAGGCGGCGGTTGACGGGGGCGGGCCATGACGGGTTGATGAATTCATGCGTCAGTTGCAGATCGCGGATACGCAGATCGCGGGCGACGGTATCGATCAGGTCATCCGGGTCAGCGAAGCGGTTGACCAGCGGATTTGTGTTCAGGGAGAGCGTTAAGGGCATGGCGATGTCCCGTGAGGATATTGAGTTGAGCCGCAACGATGCGCTGCTCCTGCGAGGGGCAAGCTACGCGGCATCTGCCAGAGCCGCTGTCTCAAACCACTTAGCGAAAGCGTCCCGCTCGGCCGGGGTGAGGTGAAGGTAGTGTTTGGTGCGCCTCCACAGAATATCCTCGGCTGTCATCGCCCATTCCTTGCGGGCGAGATAGCGGGCCTCCGCTTCGTAGAGTTGCCCGCCGAAATACCGGCCCAGATCGTCGAGTTTCATGGCTCCGGCCACGACATCCTTGGTACGTGCGCCGTAAAGCCGTCCATAATGATGCACCAGTTTGCGCGGCATCCAGGGGTGCAACTCGCGCAGAAGGTTGGCATAGCTTTCATAATCCGCATTCGCGATTTCACCGCCGGGCAGGGTGGCGGTTTCGGTCCAGTCCGGTCCCATATCCGGAAAAATCTCATGCAGCCGGTGCATCCCGCGCTCGGCCAGTTCGCGGAAGGTAGTGATCTTGCCGCCGAACACGTTCAGCAGCGGCGCGCCCCCGTTCATGTCCAGATCGAAGACGTAATCGCGCGTCACCGCCGAAGGGTTGCCTTGCCCGTCATCGAACAGGGGGCGCACGCCTGAAAATGTTTCCAGAACGTCCGAGCGGCGCAGTTTTTCCTTGAAATAGCGATTTACGGCGGCGATCAGATATTCGATCTCGGATTCGTCGGCCTTCACATCCTCGGCCCGGCCCTCATAGGCGATATCGGTGGTGCCGATCAGGGCTTTGTCGCTTTCATAGGGATTGATGAAGATGACCCGCCTGTCATGGTTCTGCACCAGATAGGCGTTATTCCCATGCCAGAATTTCGGCACGATGATATGGCTGCCCTTGACCAGCCGGACATTGCGGGACGAGTTCGCCCCGGCCACGCGTCCGATCACATCGCTGACCCATGGGCCGGCGCAATTGACCACGCAGCGGGCGCGGAAGCTGCGGGTTTCGCCGGTCAGGTCGCTGCGGGTCTGCACCGTCCATGCGCCATCTTCCCGGCGCGCCGAGATGCAGGGGCTGCGCGTCAGAACCTCTGCCCCGCGCTCGGCCGCGTCAAGGGCGTTCAGGACGACAAGCCGCGCGTCATCCACCCAGCAATCCGAATATTCGAAGCCTTTGGCATATTGGTCCAGCAGCGGGGCGCCCTCGGGGTCGCGGCGCAGATCCAGCGTTCTGGTGCCGGGCAGTTTCTGACGACCGCCGAGATTGTCGTACAGAAACAGTCCAAGGCGGACCAGCCATGCCGGGCGGTCCTGTGGGCTGTGAGGCAGCACGAAACGCATCGGCCAGATGATATGCGGCGCAGAGCGCATCAGCACTTCGCGCTCGATCAGGGCTTCGCGGACCAGCCGGAATTCGTAATATTCCAGATAGCGCAGGCCCCCATGCACCAGCTTACCCGACCGGGACGAGGTTCCCTGTGCCAGATCGTCCTTTTCGCATAACACGACCCTGAGGCCCCGCCCTGCCGCGTCTCGGGCAATTCCTGCACCATTGATGCCGCCGCCGATCACGAAAAGGTCGATCATTTCGGGGTCGCTTGTCATGTCAATCTCCTTCAGTTTCCGGCCCTAATCTGCTTGGCGCGGGCGGCGGCAAGGGCGTCCCAGGCCGGGGGCAGGGCCTGGCGGGACGCGGAAAATGCCGGGAAAAGCCGCTGATAGGCGGCGGTAAGGCCGGGATCCGGCGCTTCGGCCTGTCCGAGAAGTGGCGTGACCCATTCCTTGATGCAGGCTTCCATATCCGGATAAACGCCAATCGCGACCGCCGCCATCATCGCGGCCCCTGCCGCCCCGGCCTCGTCCCGGTCGGATACCCGCACCGGCGCATCCAGCGAGGCGGAAAGGATGCCGCGCAATCCCGGCGAACGAGCCGCGCCGCCGGTCAGGCGCAGTTCCGAGGGCAGGGGGCCCATTGCGGCATAGCAATCGCGCATCGCCATTCCCAGCCCCTCGGTGACGGCGCGCAGCAGGTCGGGAAAGCGGTGATGCAGCGCCAGTCCGACAAAGCCCGCCCTTGCATCGGCATTGACGAAGGGGCCGCGCTCGCCCGCCTCGGAAATATAGGGGTGATAGATGATCTGACCGGGTTGGCTTGCCTTCAGCCAGTCTTCGATATGATCGACCAGATCGCGGTGTCCGACGGGCTTGCCCATGTCCGACATGATGTCCGCCGCGATCCCAAGCACCCAGTCCAGATTGAGCGTCGCCGCCATATTGGTCTGCACCTGCGTGACGATGCCGGGGATCGGCAGGCAAATCACATAACCTGTTCCCTGATCGTTCAGATGCACCCCATTCGCGGGCACCGCCCGCAGATGCACGCCGGTGGAGCCCACGGTCGAGCAGGCCACGTCGCCCGCTCCGCCATAGACGCCTGCGCCAAGCGCGGTCATCACCATGTCCACATAGCCAAGGCTGACCGGCGTTCCGGCGCGCAATCCTGTCCGGCTGGCTGCCTGTGCCGTGAGGGGGTGAGTGATCTGGCTGCCATCCACGATCTGCGGCAGCAGGTGGCGGCGATGTGTCAGCCCCAATGCCTCGATCACGGTGTCGTCATATTGGCGGTTACGGAAATTGCCGAAGGTGAAGCTGGCTTCCGACGGATCCGTCGCGCGGATTCCGGTCAGGTTAAGATAAATCCAGTCCTTGCAATGCAGCGCTACTTCGGTCCGGTCCAGCAATTCGGGCATATGCGCATCCATATGTGCCATCTGGCTGCCCTGCTGGCAGGTATTCAACCCGGTGCCAGTCGCCTCGAACCGGGCGCGGTCCGAAGCCCGCGCGGCAAGGCGCTGGACCGTTGGGGCGGCCCGCGCGTCAAGCCAAAGCCAGGCATCGCAAACCGGACCGTCGTTCCCGACCAGCCAGGTGCCGTCGCCCTGAGCCGTCACCGAAAGCGCGGCGGTGCGCGCGGCAAGGTTTTCGATCCGGTTACCCAGATCGCGTAACGCCGCAGCGCAATCCCGCCATGTCTGCTCAAGGCTTTGCGTGGCCGATCCTTCGGCAGTCGAGGTGTAGTTATTGGGAACCGAGGCCGATGCAAGCTGCCGCCCTTGCAGGTCGAAGGCTACAGCCTTGATGACCGAGGTGCCCGCATCGATACCAATCAGAATGTCATGTTCGGGCATGGATCGCCTCCCTCGTCGAATCGGTGCGCTGTAATCCGTTACCCCTCCTCCGATGGGCGTCGCGGCGCGTGTCTGGCGTTATATACCATAATAATCACATATAAAACGCATTATTTTGCTGAAAAAGGAATATATTTCATCTATCATAACGGGGGATGGCGGCGCAACCGGAGATTCGTTTTCGTTTCGACGGATGGTTCGCGATAGAATATTGCTAGATATTTAACGATAATTTGAACGATATGCATAATTTTCGTGCGCATCATTGGCGGAGATATCTTTTGCAAGCTGTAAGGCGGGATCGGTATGTTGGGCGATGTTCTTGATTAAGAAATATCATCATTGACCGATAATATAACAATGATATAACTTATGTGAGTGACATATGGCGCCGGGAGGGCGCGACATCAGTCAGGCAGGGGGCGACATGTCAGAAATCATCCGAACCGGACGGCGCGGTATCCGCTGCGTTCCGACCTTTTTCGTACGCCCGTGCTGCATAGGGGCTGCGTCATGACTCAGGGTTCCGCTTCCCCTGCGCCCGCGCCCAAGGCTCCGGCGTCATCCCGGCGGGGCCTGTTTCTTGGCGTCGCCGCCGCGATTGTCGTGGCGGCGGGGATCGCTGCTGACACGACAATCGTGCAGATCGGGTCCGAGGCTGACGCGCGGCAGCAGGCATTCTCGCCCGATACCTATGGCGAGGAAGAATTTCCCCGCATACAGGAGTTCGTGACCGGCAAGGCCGTCGACGCGGCAACTCTGGCCGAGGAACTGGAGCGGGACAAGGATGCCGCGGTCGAACAATACGGCACCCCCGCCTCGACCGGTGCGATCCTGCCGGTAACCGTCAGCGGTGTGGTGGGCGAGGGGAAATCCGGCGTCTATACGTTGGCCGTTGACGGTCTGTCCGAAGACATCACCGTCCGTGTCCAGACCGGCCCTGCGATCAATGGCACCGATCTGCGCGACGCGCCCGGCGATATCGAATTCGGTCAGTTCAAGAACCAGATCCAGTATCAGGATGCCGGCGCGGCCATCAATCGCGCGATGAAGGCCGCCGTTCTGGACGGTATCGACAGCGCGGCACTGGATGGCAAGACCATTCAGGTGACCGGGGTCTTCCGGCTGATCAATCCCAAGAACTGGATGATCACCCCTGTTTCGCTGGAGGTGCAATGAGTCCCCGGACCTCTGTTCCCGATGCGACGCCGGAGCCGGGCCATGTCGTGCTTGCGGCCAGAAATGTCGCCAAGTCCTATGGCAATGTCCACGCGCTGAAGGGTGTCAATTTCGATATCCATCAAGGTCAGGTCACGACTTTGTTCGGCGAAAACGGGGCGGGTAAATCCACGCTAATGAAGGTTCTTTCGGGCGTGATTCAGCCGACCTCCGGCGAGATTATCCTTGACGGTCGGCCGGTGGTGTTCGGCAATGCCGCCGAGGCGCGGGACCACGGAATCTCGATCATCCATCAGGAATTGTCTCTCGCGCCCAATCTGTCGGTGCGCGACAATATCTTCATGGGCCGTGAGTTGCACGGCACCACAGGAGTCGATTTCGCCGAAGAGGAGCGCCAGACCCGCAAGCTGATGGAGGAACTCGAAGAGAATATCGACCCGCTGACCCCGGTCGAGGACCTGCGCCTTGGCCAGCAGCAGATCGTCGAGATTGCCCGCGCCCTTTCGGTCAACAGCCGTATCCTGATCATGGACGAGCCGACCTCTGCGCTTTCGGCTAGCGAGGTCGAGGTGCTGTTCAAGGTCATCCGCGATCTGACGGCGCGGGGGGTCTCTATCGTTTATATCTCGCATCATCTGGAAGAAGCGCTGACCATTACCGATCATGCGGTTGTCCTGCGCGACGGAAACATGACCGCCTATGCACCCCGCGCCGAGATCGATCTGGAATGGATCGTGCGCAATATGGTTGGCGAGAATTACGATCTGGGTTCCCCTCCGAACGGGTACGAGATGGGCGGGGTCGCTCTGTCGATCCGCAATCTGTCGGTTCCCGACGCGTCGGGCGTCGATCTTGTACGCGATCTGTCGCTGGATGTCCGCGCGGGGGAAATTGTCTGTGTCTATGGCCTGATGGGCGCCGGCCGGACCGAATTGCTGGAGGCTGCCGCCGGGAGGTTGGCGAAAACCGGCGGCGAGATCGTTCTGGAAGGCCGCGAGGTTTCGCATCTTTCCATCGGGGAACGTATCGCCCGCGGTCTTGCGCTTGTGCCCGAAGACCGCCAGCGCGACGGGCTTGTCCAGACCATGAGCGTGGGGCAGAACCTGTCCCTGGCCTCGATCCGCAACTTCACCAGGGGCCTGTTCACGCAGCACCGCGCCGAGAAGAAGCTGATCCAGGATTCGATCCGCGAAGTTACCGTCAAGACCGATGGCGGCGATGCGTCTATCGGTTCGCTTTCCGGCGGCAACCAGCAGAAGGTGGTGATCGGCAAGATTTTGGCGACCAAACCCCGCGTCATCATGCTGGACGAGCCGTCGCGCGGCATCGATATCGGTGCCAAGGCCGAGGTGTTCAGGCTGCTGGCCGAAGGCGCGAAACAGGGGCTGGCGGTGCTGTATTCTACCTCGGAGGTGGGTGAATGCCTGTCCATTGCCCATCGGATCATCGTCATGCACAAGGGCCGGATCTCGGCTGTCTTCGATTCCAACGCATCCAAAGAACAGATCATGGCCGCTTCGGGCGAAGCCGAGGCCGCATGAGCGTCGAGAGCAAGAGGGAAGACCCCATGTCTGACACGACCAACACCCAAACGGCAAAGCGTTCGACTGGCGGTTTCGATATCGCCCGCCTGTTGCTGGAGGGACGGGCGTTCTTTGCCCTGATCGTGATCATCGCGGTGTTTTCCTATATGTCGCCGAACTATTTCACGACCAGCAATTTCCTGATCATGTCCAGCCATGTGGCGATTTACGGGTTGCTGGCCATCGGCATGCTGCTGGTGATCCTGAATGGCGGGATCGATCTGTCGGTGGGGTCGATCCTTGCGCTTGCCGGGGTCAGTGCGGGCGCGATGATGCAGGGGATCGAATTGCAGGCGCTTGGCGTGATCCTGTACCCGCCGGTCTGGGCGGTGGTTGTGCTGACATGCGTGCTGGGTGCGTTTGTCGGGGCGGTGAACGGTGTGCTGATCTCGATCTTCAAGGTGCCCGCATTCGTCGCGACGCTTGGCGTGATGTATGTCGCCCGAGGCGTGGCGCTGCTGATGACCAACGGGCTGACCTATAACAATCTGGCGGGCAAGGCCGAATTCGGGAATACCGGGTTCAACTGGCTGGGTTTCAGTCGCATCGCCGGGATTCCGATCTCTGTTCTGGTGCTGGCAGCGGCAGCGATCATTGCCGGGTTGATGTTGTCGCGCTCGGCCTTCGGACGCTGGCTTTACGCCTCGGGCGGCAATGAACGCGCGGCGGAATTGTCGGGCGTGCCCACCCGCAGGGTGAAGATCGCCGTCTATACGCTGTCGGGTATCCTGTCGGCTATCGCGGGGCTGGTTCTGGCATCGCAATTGACCTCGGCCGGACCGACCGCCGGGCAGACCTATGAACTGACGGCGATTGCCGCTGTCGTGATCGGTGGTGCGGCCCTGACGGGCGGACGCGGCACGGTGCGGGGCACCATGCTGGGGGCTTTCGTGATCGGCTTTCTGTCGGACGGTCTGGTGATCATCGGCGTCTCGTCCTACTGGCAGACGGTTTTCACCGGCGCCGTGATCGTGCTGGCCGTGTTGATGAACTCGCTGCAATACGGGCGTGGCGGCCGCAAGGTCTGACCCGCCGGACGAAAAACCGCCCGGCCCGAACGGGGGCCGGGTGTCATCCCTGCCAGACGCGGCAGACAACTAACCCGAAGGGAGAGAGACATGACCAAGATGACGCGCCGCCTGTTACTGGCCGCCGCCGCAAGCCTGCCGTTGATGGCCGGTTCGGCATGGGCCGAAGGGCTGATAACGATCATCGTCAACGATCCGGCGAACCCCTATTGGTTCACCGAAGGCGAGGTTGCCAAGGCGACCGCCGAGGAACTGGGCTACACGGCGAATGTCGCGGCCCACAAGGGCGATACCAATACCGAAAGCACCCTGATCGACACCGCGATCACCAACAAGTCGGTGGCGATCATTCTGGATCCGGCCAATGCGGACGGCTCGATCGGGGCGGTCAGGAAGGCCGTGGATGCCGGTATCCCGGTTCTGACCGTGAATGCCGAGATCAATGAAAGTGATCTGGCCAAGGCGCAGCTTGTCTCGAACAACGCGCAAGGCGCGGCGCTTGGCGCTCAGGCATGGGTCGAGGCCGTGGGCGACAGCGGCAAATATGTCGAATTGTTCGGCGCTCCGCCCGACAATAATGCCGCCACCCGCTCGAACGGGTTCGAGACGGTGCTGAGCCAGTATCCCGATCTTGAAGAGGTCGATGAAGAAGTCGCCAACTGGGATCGCACGCAGGGTTATCAGAAAATGCAATCCATGCTGCAGGCCAATCCCGATATCATCGGCGTGATCTCGGGCAATGACGAGATGGCACTGGGCGCGATTGCCGCCCTGAAGGAAGCGGGTAAGCTGGAACAGGTGAAGGTCGGCGGTTTCGACGGTTCACCCGATGCTGTCGAGGCGGTGAAGGCCGGTGAGTTGCAGTATACGGTCCTTCAGCCGGTCGCGGTATTTGCCGATGAGGCGGTACGGCAGGCCGATAATTTCATCAAGACGGGTGAAACCGGCGCGGATGCGGAAAAGCAGCTTTTCGACTGTATCCTGATCACCAAGGATAACGTGGATCAGATGACTTCGCCTTTCGTGCTGGAACAGTAAGATCGGACGGGGCGCGATTTTCGCGCCCCTTTCATTCCCGCCGGGTGGCATATCGCCTATCGGCCCGCCCGACCTTCGGGGCAGGAGAACCGCATGACCGACAGTCAGGAGCCTATCGAAAGCCTTGTTTCGGGCGATCTACCCAGCGACAGCCGTCAGGCCCGCCAGATCGCCCGCCGTCAGATGATCGCAGAAGCGGTGATGGCCGAGGGAACGATGCGGATCGAGGACTTGACAGAGCGTTTCGGTATCAGCCTGATGACAGCGCACAGGGATCTGGACGAGCTGGCAAGCCGCGGATTGTTGCGCAAGTCCCGGGGGGTCGTCTCGGCGGCGCCGACGCGGGTGGTAGAGGCAAGCGGCGTTTATCGCGATACAAGGCAGGCCGCGGAAAAGGCGTCGATCGCAGCTTTGGCCGCCCGCATCATCGAGCCGGGGCAGGCGGTATTCTTCGACGATTCGACTACGGTAGCCCGGATGGTGCCGCATCTGGCGGATAAGGTTCCGCTGACCGCGATTACCAATTCTGTCGGACTGGTGAATGAGCTTGTCGAGATTCGCGACCTGACATTGCTGGGGCTGGGCGGCCAGTATCACAATTGGTGCAACGCATTCATGGGGCCCGCGACAATCGCCGAGATTCGCCGGCTTCGCGCCGATCTGGTGTTTCTGTCCATGTCCGCGATCATTGACGGAATGGTTTTCCATCAAAGCCCCGATATGCTGGAGACCAAACGCGCGATGTTCAATAGTGCCGCACGGCGTGTTCTTCTGGCCGATCACACGAAATTCGAGCGCCGCGCCCTTTATGCGATGGAGCCGCTTGAGCGCTTCGACATCATCATCGTAGACGATGGAACCCCGCCGTCACTGATCGAGCGGATGAAGAAACAGGGGATCGAGGTTCGGGTGGCGAAAGTTGAACTTGCCGGCGGCCAGAAGGTTTCCGGCTGAACCGGGCATGCTTCCGGCCGTGGCCCGGTTCAGATGTCCCACCATCCCAACCGTTTGAGCTTGTCGCGAATCGCCTTTTCCTTCGGCGGAAGATCGGCCCGGTTGAATTTGCCGCGGATCTTGTCGCGTCCCTTGCCCTGAAAGATCAGTTTGCGGGCGGCGTCCCAGTTCTTGACGTGTTTCTTGATCTTGTTCGGCGCGACAACCTTTTCCAGCGTTTCGACCACCTTGTCGGATTCGCGGGCGTAAAGTAGTGGCAGATTGCGGTAATGGCAGGTGACATCTCCATCCAGCCCGGCGATCCCGGCATCCGGCCGTCCGCCTCCGAAGGAATGAATGACCAAAGGCAATACGATCTGATCCAGCCAGGGATCCAGGCTTTGACAGGCAAGCTCATCCTGTGGGTCGTCGCGGATGGCCATTGCCCAGTTCAGGAAACGCCGCCCGAATTCATCGGGATCCGGGCCAAAGAACCAGCCGGCATTGAAATAAAGGTAACGCTCCCAATGTTCGTCCGGTTGGCGCAGATCCAGCGTGCTGGCGAAATCAAGGCCAAAGCGATCATAGAGCGATTTCCAGATCTCATTGTAGCCGGGGCCGTAAAGGGGCGGGATCGGCCATGTCCCCTCGCGCCGCATCGAGGCGGAAGGGCGGTCGAAATCGAATGTCATACCGTCAAGCGGGCCGGTCACAAGCGTGTCGGTGTCGAAGAAAATGAATGGTTCCCCGGCGGGCAGGACCTGCAACGCCTCGATCTTGTTGCCATAGGGATAGGACGCCCCGAAATGCTGCGCGGTGAAGGGCTGGATTTCCGCGCCCAGCCAGATAAGGGCCTCGCGAATCTCGGGCTGAATCGCAGTATCGTGATCCTTCCACGCGCCTTCCGGCAAAGGCTCGGCCACGATAAAGGTTCCCTTGTAGCCCGGAGAACTGTTCCGCAGGCTGGCCGCGAAGATCAGCGCTTCGTATTGCAGCCGCCCGTTCTGGGCGACGATCAGCAGATTCGCGGGCTTTGCCGGGGTCTTGCTGATCCTGGGCTTCGGCGCTGCGGGCGTTGTCTTGCGGGAGGCCGTGGATTTCCTTGGCGAACTGGATTTTCCTGTTGCTCTGGTTTTTTTCTGAACAGCTTTCGGACTGTCTGACTTGGCCATTTGAAAATCCTTTATAACGATAAGACCGTTTGATTAGAAATCACTGCCCGGAAACTAACGCAGCCGGCGGGTCAGTTAAAGATCGCATTGAATCGGATTGTTCACATTGCGCTGTGATCCGCGGAACCGGCTGCCGTGTTTGCCCGATCCGTTATCGAATGCCGGAAGTTTGATCATTGGGCAGGTTGGATACTTGCAGCCCGTTCGCCGCCTTTCTATAGAAGGCGGCATGGATTTTCTGGTGTTCGGCCCTCGAATTACTTGCCCGGTGGTGTGATTTTTCGCGCCGCCGGGTCCGATGATGCCTGACAAGCCCCCCGAATGCCCGAAGTAAGGAACGCCAGATGAGCGCCGAGACACCCGATTACCGCGATACCGTTTTCCTGCCCCAGACCGACTTTCCGATGCGCGCCGGTCTGCCCGCGCGAGAGCCCGACTGGCTGGCCCGCTGGGAACGCATCGGAATCTATGACCGGCTGCGCGAGCGGGCAGGGGATCGCAAGCCGTTCATTCTGCATGACGGCCCTCCCTATGCGAATGGCAACCTGCATATCGGGCACGCGCTGAACAAGGTTCTGAAGGATTTCATCACCCGCAGTCAGCAGATGATGGGGCGCGATTCGCGCTATGTGCCGGGCTGGGACTGTCACGGCTTGCCGATCGAGTGGAAGATCGAAGAGCAATACCGCGCCAAGGGGCAGGACAAGGATGCCGTGGATGTCGTCGAGTTCCGCCGCCAGTGCCGCCGTTTCGCGGACGAGTGGATCGACATCCAGCGGCAGGAATTCAAGCGGCTGGGCGTGACCGGAAAGTGGGAGGAGCCCTATCTGACCATGAATTTTCATGCCGAGGCGGTGATCGCGGCGGAATTCATGAAGCTGCTGATGAACGGCTCGCTTTATCAGGGCAGCAAGCCGGTCATGTGGTCGCCGGTCGAAAAGACCGCGCTGGCCGAGGCCGAGGTCGAATATCATGACAAGGAAAGCGATACGATCTGGGTTCGCTTTCCGGTTCTGAACGGGGAAGAAGCCGGGCTGGGCGCCTGCGATGTTGTGATCTGGACGACGACGCCCTGGACGATTCCGTCCAACAAGGGCGTGGTTTACGGGGCCGATTATTCCTATGGCCTTTACGAGGTGACCGGCCGTCCCGAGGAATGCTGGGCCAGGATCGGTGACCGTTACCTGCTGGCCGACAAGCTGGCCGAAGGGGTGCTGGCCAAGGCGCGCCTGGAACCCGACATGTATCGGCGTATTGGTGACGTGAATGCCGAAACCCTTGCAGGGTTGCGGCTTGCCCACCCGCTTGCAGGGGTCGAGGGTGGAGAGGGCGAATGGGATGCCCCGCGCGATTTCCGTGCCGCGCCCTTCGTGACCGATGAGGAGGGGACGGGTTTCGTTCACTGTGCCCCCAGCCACGGCATGGAAGAATTCGAGATGTATCGCGATGCCGGGATGCTGGCCGAGGTCATCACCTATAACGTGCTGGAGGATGGCAGTTACCGCGAGGATCTGCCGCTGTTCGGCGGCAAGCAGATCCTTAGGCCGAACGGCAAGGAGGGCAATGCCAACCGCGCGGTGATAGAGGCTTTGATCGCTTCCGGAAAATTGTTGGCACGCGGCAAGATCAAGCACAGCTATCCGCATAGCTGGCGCTCGAAAGCGCCGCTGATCTATCGCAATACGGCGCAATGGTTCGCCTCCATCGACAAGGCGCTGGATGACGGCATGGGCGAATATGGCGATACCATCCGCGCGCGGGCATTGGCGTCGATCGACCAGCTTGTGAAATGGACCCCGCAATCCGGGCGCAACCGGATCCATGCGATGGTCGAAAACCGGCCTGATTGGGTGCTGTCGCGTCAGCGGGCATGGGGCGTGGCATTGACCTGTTTTATCAGGAAGGGCGCCATGCCGACTGACGATGATTTCCTGCTTAGGAATCAAGCGGTCAATGATCGTATCGTCGAAGCTTTCGAGGCCGAAGGCGCGGATGTCTGGTATCAGAACGGTTTCAAGGCGCGTATGCTGGACGATATCGCCGACCCGGCTGATTACGATCAGGTCATGGATGTGCTGGATGTGTGGTTCGATTCGGGTTCTACCCATGCTTTCGTGATCCGCGACCGCGAGGATGGCAGCCCCGACGGCATCGCCGATCTGTATCTGGAAGGCACCGACCAGCATCGCGGCTGGTTCCAGTCCTCGCTTCTGCAAGCCTGTGCGACGAGGGGCCGCGCGCCCTATCGCGGCGTGCTGACGCATGGTTTCACGCTGGACGCCAAGGGCATGAAAATGTCCAAATCGCTGGGAAATACCATCGTCCCGGCCGAGGTCGTGAAACAATATGGCGCGGATATTCTGCGGCTATGGGTGGCGCAGGTGGATTACACCGCCGACAGTCGCATCGGCCCCGAGATCCTGAAGGGAACGGCGGACAGTTATCGCCGCTTGCGCAATACCCTGCGCTTCATGCTGGGCAATCTGGCCGGGTTCGATGAGGATGAAAAATTGCCCCTGGCGGACATGCCCGAGCTGGAGCAATGGGTTCTGCACCGGCTTGCGCAGCTTGATCATGCGGTGCGCGGCGGCTATGATGCCTATGATTTCCAGGGCGTATTTCAGAAGCTGTTCCAATTTTGCACGGTCGATCTGTCATCCTTCTATTTCGACATTCGCAAGGATGCGCTGTATTGCGACGCGCCCGGCAGCAATCGCCGCCGCGCTGCAAGAACGGTTCTGGATATCCTGTTTCATCGCTTGGTGACATGGCTTGCCCCGATCCTGCCGTTCACGACCGAGGATGTCTGGTTGTCGCGCTTCCCGTCCGAGGATGATTCCGTTCATTTGCACGACTTCCCCGACACTCCGGCGGATTGGCTGAACGAGCCACTTGCACTGAAATGGGAACAGGTGCGCCGCGCGCGCCGGGTCGTGACGGCTGCGCTTGAGATCCGGCGAAGCGACAAGACGATCGGAGCCAGCCTTGAAGCCGCTCCGATCGTCCATGTCGAGGATGCCGAGATGCTGACAGCGCTGAAATCAGTGAATTTCGCCGATATCTGCATCGTATCGGACCTTTCTCTGACCGCTGACCCGATCCCGAACGAGGCATTCCGCATGACTGAAATTTCGGGCATTGGCGCGGTCTTTGAACTGGCCGAGGGCAGTAAATGTCAGCGTTGCTGGAAAATCCTGCCCGATGTCGGCAGTCATCGGAATCCGGGTGTCTGCGCGCGCTGCGACGAGGTTCTGGGCGACGACTGATCCCGCAGGATTGACGGGCTTCGCCGATGGCCATGCTGTAACCTTGCGGCACCGCCATCGGCTGCAAGAAGAAATATGCGGCTGCGCAACAAGCCGGTGACGTTTGTGTCGGGATGCGTTTACCCGCGCGGAGCAGCGGCACGGCGCAAACGGTCACTTATGGCCAGCCCTACACCTTGCTGCGGAATCGGTGCGACGGCGATGCGGTCCGCGCCGGTCTCGTCCGCGCGGTGCATCAGGTCAAACAGGTTCCTCGCGGCCTCCGCCAGATCGCCGGTATGGCTGAGGTTGAAGACCGCCGCCGCAGCCCCCATGCCTGTGATCGGCTCCGGACCGAAGGCAAGCAGTACCTCGTCCGGTTCAACCTTTCTGGCATTCAATCGAAGCGCGGCCCTTGGCGCGTAATGAGAACTCAATGTGCCCGGCGACAGCCTGACATCATCGCTGTCGGCCTCGATCACGAGCATATCCGTTGCCGCCGCAATGTCTTCTGCGGTCAGCGCCCCTTGACGCAAGATCGCCAACCCGGCTTCGCCCGCCCGTAGCACGGTCGATTCGACGCCCAATCTGGTAGGGCCTCCATCCACGATCAGCGAAACCCGATCCCCCAGATCCTCGACGACATGCCGGGCGGTCGTGGGGCTGATACGTCCCGATGTATTCGCGCTTGGTGCGGCAACCGGCAGCCCCAATTCAGCAATCACCTTATGTGCAAAGCCCGCAGGCGCGCGCAACGCAGCCAGTTCCTGTCCCGCGGTAGAACTGCGGTCGATGCCGCCTTGCCGCAAGGGCAGGATCAGCGTCAGGGGGCCGGGCCAGAAGATTTCGGCCAGTTTCCGCGACACGGGGTCGAAATCCGCATATTCTTGGGCCATGGCCAGATCCGCGACATGGGAGATCAACGGATTGCTGGATGGCCTGCCCTTCGCCGCATAGATTCGCGCGATAGCTTCGGACGAGGTTGACAGGCCCGCAAGCCCATAGACCGTTTCGGTCGGCAGAGCCACCAGTTCGTGCCGTTTCAGCGTCGCGACAGCCAGTGAAACCGCATCCGCAGAGTTGCTGTCGATTATCATTGCGGTGCCTCGACGGCTTCGGGAACCAATGCGCCGTGATGCATGATGACCCTGCTGCTAAGCTGGTGCCCGGCGCGAATCGCAGTTTCGATATCCGCCTGTTGTATCTGGGCGGCCAAAAAGCCGGCATTGAAACTGTCGCCCGCCGAGGTGGTATCCACCGGATTCATGCGCTTCAGATCATCGATCACCCCTGCGCCCTGATTGCCGCCGAAATGGATCGCGCCTCCTCCTGCTTTCACGATGACTTGCCCGGCTCCCAGCTTCAGATAACGCGCGATGGTCGCATCGGGATCGGTATCCCCGAAATATTCGCTTTCATCGTCGAAACTGGGCAGGATCAGGTTCGCTTCGGCGGCGACGGCCTCAATCCGGTCACACATGACGCGGGTATCGGGCCAGAGACGAGGGCGCAGATTCGGATCGAAAATGATCCGGGTGCCTTTGGCCCGTGCCTCGCGCACGGCCTGAATGAGTGCGGCCCGCCCCTCATCGGGCAGAATTGCGACCGTGATTCCCGACAGATAGGCGATTTCTGCGCGCGAGACTGCATTCGTAAGCGCCGCACTATCCTTGGCCAGCAATCTTGCTGCGGAATTTTCGCGCCAATAGCTGAAACTGCGTTCACCGTCCTGCAGCGAGATCGCATAAAGCCCGATTTCGCGGTGATCGTCGCGGCCGACATGCTCGGTACCGATACTCTCGCTGTTCAGGAAATCAACCATCATCTGCGAGAACTCGCCTGTGCCGACCCGGGTGAAATAGCTGACATGCCAATCGGATGGCAGAAGGCGGCGCAGATACCATGCCGTGTTCAGCGTATCGCCCGCAATGCCGACTTTCCAATGCCCCTGGGAATCTATTTTCGACAATTCGACCATAGCTTCGCCAATGGACAGGATCGTGGCTTCGGACATGGGTGGTCTCCGTATTCAGGTTTTCCGGAATGCATGGCGTCTGGAATGGCGATTTACAAGCCTTACGGGGGCCCCTGATCTATGTGGCAGCATGATTGCTGTAACGGAAACCGCGTGGTCGTCCATTTGCCTGGCGATGCATAGGTAAAATTACCTAAGTAGTTTTGCGAATATACGTCCGATTCATACCTTTGTATAACCCGTACAGTTGCCCAAGCGTAAGTATCGAGTGCCTAATGTTATCTGTCGGGCGATGGTTTAAAGAGTAACTTTGTAACGAGTCCATTGATAACCCTGATCGTGTGAGCAGTGGGTGATCACACGATATCAGGCGCATTAAAGAGAGTAATTTTAAAACATCGCCGGGGTTTGGTGTAAAAAAACTCCTGACCTCGGCGGTCTTTCGGCAAATGCTATCTGGTTAGCGCCATCAGTTCAACGACCGAGCAGACATCCAGCTTCTCAAGTATCCGCGCGCGGTGATTGTCCACGGTTCGCGGACTGATATTCAGGTGCCGCCCGATCTCTTTGCTTGAAACCTCGGAGGGGTGTGAGATCATATGCTCGACGATTTCGCGTTCGCGCGGGGTTAATCGTGAAAAACGCTCTTGCAGGACGCGGTTTTTTCGATTGTCGGCATGCATGCTTTGGGCAAGCGAAAGAGCGCTGTGTATACAATCCATCAATTCCGACTGGCGGAATGGTTTTTCAAGAAAATCGACGGCGCCGCCTTTCATCGCCTGTACGGATTCAGGGATGCCGCCATGTCCGGTGATGAAAATGATCGGCGTCGAATAACCGTTCGCGGTCAGGTGCTTCTGAAGTTCCAGCCCGGTCATGTCGGGCATTCCCTGATCCAATATCAGGCAGGCGATCCGATCCCGGTCGTAGCTTTCAAGAAATTCGGCAGCGGTGGCAAAACCTTCGGCCTCATAGCCACGGATCCGCATCGCTCTTAACAGTGAAGATCTGATGTCGGCGTCATCGTCGACGATATATATCAACTGGGATGCATCAACTGTCATCTCTTCCCTATCCTGCAGCAATGACCCGGTCTGCGAGGCACTATTTACAATATTGTCGATTACATGGTTCAGGTGTCTGGTGCCAGCCTATCGGATTCATTCGTTAAATCGCCGGCCCCCTCCTGCGGGACAGGCAATGTAAAACAGAAACGCGCGCCGTCCATATAAGTTGCGTCCTGCCACAATTTGCCGCCATTCGCCTCGATCATCGTACGGCAAATTGACAGGCCAAGACCCATCCCGTTCGGTTTGGTGGTCTCGAATTCCGAGAAGAGTTCGATGCCCGGATCGATCCCCGGTCCGTCATCCTCGACGGTGACCGTCAGTGTCCCGTCCTGCTGGCGTGTCGTGACCGTTACACTTCGATTGGCAAGGTTGTTTTCGCCAATGGCCTCGACCGCGTTTCTCAGCAGATTCACGATGACCTGCGCAATCTGAATGCGATTGGCGCTGACCGGAGGAAGTCCGTTGGTTTGGACCCGAATGCTTACGCCTGCCTCGGTCGCCTCGGGCTGGACGAGACGTCTGGATTGTTCGATCAGTTCGGCGATATCGAATTTCGTAAAGTTTGAGGCATCCTTCATGATGAAACCGCGCAAGGCCCGAATGATGTCGCCTGCGCGAATGGATTGCTGTTCGACTTCCGTCAGGATTTCCCGCAACTCGACAGGTGTTTCCTTCATCGATTCCAGGATCAGCAGCGCCGAGTCCATGTTCTGAGCGATGGCTGCCAATGGCTGGTTCAGTTCATGGGCCAGACCCGCAGCCATTTGTCCCAAAGTATGCCCTCGCGACAGATGAATAAGATCGCGATTCAGGCGCGCGATCTGCTTTTCACGCGCCTTGCTTTCCGTGATATCCTCCAATGTGATCACCGCATGCAGCGGATCGCCGTTATGATCGCGGATCAGAATGGCATTGACCGCGACATCGATAGTTTGTCCATCCTTGCGAATGAAGCGGGCATCGTGCCGCGTCGCCGAACCGTCACTGGTCGAGAAGAAATCCGGGCTGATATGCGAGCGGTCATCCGGATGGATCAGGTCTGCATAGCGCATCGCTTTCACCTCCCGCAGATGATAGCCGGTAAGTTCACAGAATTTCGCATTCACCTTGAGCAGATCGCCGGTTTTCGGTGCGGTCTGGGCCATTGCTCGTGATGACAGATCAAATGTCTGGCCATATTCGGCTTCGGTTTTCTTGCGTGCCACGATCTGCTGCATCAGCGTTTCATTGGCATTTGCCAGCTCCTTATAGGTTTTCGGAGCCGGCTCGGTCGGGTCGATCTCTCCCTGTGCGATCAGTGCCGAGCGGATCGCGAATGCGCGCACGGGCCGATGGATATAATTCGCAAGCGCCAGTCCCGCCACACCGGTCAGGATCGCGACCATGACGGCGATCCAGATGCTGGTTGTCCGGTTATCCGTCAGTCCGCCGATAAAATCCAGTTCAGGCGCATAGACGGCAACGGTCCAGGGCAGATCCTCATCGATGATCTGCGTGAATGTCGAAATATAGGTTTCGCCGCCATACTCGAATTTGGAAAAACGCTCGCGGCCCTGAGCCGCTTTGATGCCGCTTCCCAGCCACGAGAACGCTTCCCGCGCGATTTCGTCGTCGAATTCGCGGATATTGGGAAACCGTATCGTGCCATCCCGGTCCTGGGTTTTCAGAAGCTCGCTGTTGGGGTGGGCGATGACGTCGCCATTGTGATTGATGATCAGGGCTTTACCGGACTCTCCGATCCTCAATTGCGCCAGAAATTCGGATATGCTGCTGATTTCAATATCGACACCGACGACGCCGCGAATGCCCTTGTCAGGGCTCCTGACCGGCGCGGCCAGGGTGATACCGGGCTGTCGCGCGGTGAAGAAGATATATGGATCGGTCCAGACCGTGGTCAAAGCCATTTCCGCCCGCTGATACCAGTTGCGGTCTCTGGGATCGAAGGTGTCGGTCGGGTCGACCTTGCTTGTGACCAGTGAGAAATCGGCGTTTCGCCAGAAATGTTCGCTATGGCGTTTTCCGTCCTTAACCTTGATGATCTTGGTTCGATAGGGAGCCGGGCCGGAATCGCGCATGACAAAGACGAAGCAGCCATCCTCGAGCCCGAAATAAAGGGCCGAGAATTGTGGTGTGACCTTGAGCTGCTGAAACAGGAAGCGTTCGAGCAATTGGAGGTTGTCGCTGCCGAGGATCCGCATTTCGGACAGGCCGGCCGCAAATTCAGCGGCGCTGCGGGCCGGGTGCAGGAAACCCCTGGAATGTTCGGTGGCGTTGGTGCCGACATCGCCAAGGATCAGCCTCGCATGATTCAGCATTGCCCGTTCGGACGTGACATAGGACGTGAACACGACGGCAAGCACGGCAACAAGCTGAAGACCTGCCAGGCCGATCGCCAACACTGCTCCTAGCGAGATTTTCATGGTCAGATTTTCCGGTTGCGAGACAATTGACAATCGAGACGTTAAGCTGACGCACATTACTGCAATGTAAGGGCTGGGCCAAGAACGGCGCGGAATGCGGCGGGCTTTCCGTTGCGGTAGGGTTCGGGCCGGATGCGGAACTTCGCCGAAGAGGGATCCTGTCCCGCAAGGCGAGGCAATAGGGGTGGCTTCAAACTCATAGCAGGAAGTCATCTGCCGTCAGCGCAATACGTCCGTTCAGGATGATCCGCAGATCGGCCCTTCCGTCACCATCCACATCTGCGGTGACATGGGTTTCGCGCGCATGATATGCCCATCTCACCTGATCGTCGCTGCGAAAGGTACGGCGCCCGATAAAGGTCAGATTCAGGGCGGACATATCCAATAAGTCCTGCCCCGGCAGAAAATCCTCAATGGTATCAGGCGTCCGGAAAGGGCTGCTGGTTGCGGATGAGAACTGAAAGACATCGCTGCCGGCGCCACCGGTCAGGCTGTCTGTTCCCCACCCCCCGATCAGGATGTCCTCGCCATAGCCGCCAGCTAGGATATCCTGTCCTAAACGACCGTTGAGCCGATCGTTTCCCCCGTGTCCATAAAGATGATCGCGGCCTTTGTCGCCATCAAGAATATCTCTGCCGAGCCCTCCGGAAAGCGTATCATTCATCACGCCACCGAAAAGCGAATCGTTACCCTCGCCGCCTTCAAGAACGTTATTCCCACCACCACCGAACAGCAGGTCGTCATGGCTGCCGCCAGACAGCATATCGTGGCCTATGCCCCCGCTCAGGTGGTCCGGACCCTGACCGCCGAACAGCACATCTTGGCCGTCACCTCCCTCAAGTCTGTCCCCCTGGGTGCCACCAAAGAGTGAATCGTTGCCATCGCCACCCCGGAGAAGGTCCACGCCCAGAAGCCCAATAAGACGATCGTTCCCCTCTCCGCCGGCCAACGAGTCCCGGCCGCTGCCGCCAAGCAGGCGGTCCGGACCCGTGCCGCCGGAAACGACATCATGCCCCGGTCCACCCATGATTGTATCTCTCATTTCTCCGCCGTTAAGCGTATCGTCGCCTTCGCCCCCCTCAAGATGATCCCGGCCGGTGCCGCCAAAGGCCAAATCGGGGCCGGGACCGCCAAATGCGCGGTCGTCACCGCTTCCGCCATTGAGGGTATCCTGGCCATAGAGCCCGTAAAGAATATCGTCCATGTGTTCGCCGCGCAGCAGATCGGCACCACTGCCGCCAAACAGTTTGTCCCGTCCATATCCGCCATAGATACGATCCTGTCCTTCGCCACCTCCCAGAACATCGTTGCCAATGTTGCCGAAAATCAGATCGTTTCCGGCCTCGCCGCTTAGTTTATCCGCGCCGCTATGCCCGAGGATGGTATCGTTGCCGCCACCGGCGGACACGGTATCGTCGCCCCGGCCCGAGCCGAAGATATCAGGACCCGTTCCGCCAGACAGAACATCCGAATCCGAGGTGCCGAAGATATGCTCGCCCGTGTCCGAGGGGGGAAGGCTGGGTATGGGTTCGTCCAGTTCCAATACCGGCGGAGTGTAATGGGTGATCGGAAACAGATCATTCGTGAAATTGGATTCAGTCAGCCTGCGGCCATTATGGGTAAGTATATCGATGCGCGCGTCGTGAAATCGTAAGCTGATACCGCCATCAAACTCATGGAACCGGATCTGATAAAGACTGCGCACCATGCCCAATTGGCTGAGATCAAGCTGATCCCGGCCAAATTCGAAATCGCTGATCACGATGCGGCCGTTGATGTTGCGGGGGATGAATATATCTTCGCCGGGGCCTCCCGACAGGCGGATGCCTGCATGTCTGGCGATGAGGATATCGTCACCTTCCCCACCCCGGATCACCCGGTTCGCGGACACGCTCAGCAGCATATCGTTATGGGAACTGCCCGTAACCAGTGTTCCCTGCCGTGCTCCGGTTATTCCGATGGTTCCGGGATCAAAGGAAAGCTGCGTGATCCCGGTTTCGGATGAAGAACTGGCAAATAATGCGATTCTGCCGCCAATGACCGCGGTTTCGATATCGGCCAGGTCCGACAAGACCATCTCGAAACTGTCGGCGATGCTGCGCAAATGTAAAAGCTTGCCGTCGGGCTGCAGTGTGAAAACGGTAATTCCGCCATCGGTCCCACCCGCGAAAATGAAAGATCGGCCCTGAAATGATACGGCATCGAATGCCGAGATCGATTGAAAATTGGTAAATCCCTCATCGATGACATGATCCGTGGGAACAAGCACGCCGGTCTCGGGCAGCCGGAATACCGTGAGGCTGGAACTGCCTGGCGAGGCAATAATGATATAGGTTCTTCCGGCCAGTTCGACTGCACGAAGATCGGCCGGCACCGCGTAGCCCGTTCCCAGGCGGCTGTAATGCAGGTTCGTATCCAGAATTTCACCGGATTCCGTGATCTGATGGGTCGATACGAATTCCCCCAGCCCGGAAACCGCGACCAGAAAGCGACTTTCGCCCACCGTTGTGTCGATGACCCGATCCAGAATGCTTTGTGCCGGAAAATGTGGAGAAGAGAACGAATATTCGTGCAGGCGTACGAGACCCTTTCCCTTGTCGGTGTGAAAAATGGTCAGCGAAAGACTGTCCTGATGCGATGCGTAGATGAGATTGTCGCCCGATGTGGGAATTTGCCCCAGTGAAGCCAGCCTGTCACCGATCACTTCCTGCGGAAAGATCGTGCGAAAGCCGGTCATGCTGCCGTTTTCCCGAACGCCCATTCCAAGATGTTCGGCCCCGCCGAGGTGGGATTGATGCAGATAGGTCTGTGCGCCAAGGCGGAGAACGGCGAGTTCGGGCGAACGCTGATAGGTGAAATCCGATTGAAACCCCCATCCGGACATCTGTTCCAACGGGCGATTCGGCCCGGGAACGGAATAGATCGACAGACCACCGCCAATCAATTCCGACGCGGCGGCCAGCAGATGCCGTCCGTTCACGGTCACAAGTTCCAGATCGGCAAGCGCAGTCTGCCAGTAACCCCAGCCGCGCTGAAATGTGGTGACATGCCGGTAATCGAGCATTACGGCCCCCTGATCGTTCGGACACCGGAATTTCCGGCCCGCTGATCAAGACATGGATCGCCATCGGAATGCACCAGAATAGAACCGGGCATTTTAGGCAAATCCGTTATATGTCAGGTCCTGACGGTACGCAGGCGGTTTGGTTACCGTTCGAACCCCAATGGTCCGAAAATGATGATGCCGGGCTGGGTCACGCTGGCCCCGTCCAGAAGCTTCGCCAGTTCGCCGATGGTGGTGCGGATCAGGCGTTGCTGCGGATGGCCCACGGATTCGGCGAACAGGGCAGGGGTCGTCTCGTTCAGCCCGTGCGCCCGCAGTTCCGCAGCCAGTGCCGGAAAATTCCGCTGACCCATGAAAACCACGGTGATGGCATGCGGATCGGCAATGGCCGCCCAGTTGATATCCCCGGGCAGGCTGCCGGTCACATCCGCGCCGGTCAGGAATTGCAGGCGCCTTGCCGTCAGCCTGCGGGTCAGGGGCAGATCCGCCGCAGCGGCGGCGGCACTGGCCGAGGTGACGCCGGGAATGATCTCGAACGGGATGCCCGCATCCGCAAGGGCGATCAGTTCCTCTTCCAGCCTGCCGAAGATTCCCGCATCGCCGGATTTCAGCCTGACGACCCGGCGCCCCTGCCGTGCATGTTCTACCAATAGGGCGTTGACATGCTCTTGCCGGGCCGAGGGCCGGCCAGCGCGTTTCCCGACCGGAATCAGCTCGGCATCTGGCCCGGCATGATCCAGAACCGGCCCGGATGCGAGAGCGTCGTACAGCACCACATCCGCCTCTGCCAGGCGCCGGGCGGCTTTCAGTGTCAGCAACTCTGGATCTCCGGGTCCGGCCGATACCAGAGATACGAAGCCAGTCTGATGCGGTTGCTCGGTCACGATATGGTTTCCGGATTGCGGTGGAGAATTCTGCTATATCATGGGTTGCGGTGGTGGCAATCTTTCGCGCCGGCTTTCCCGTTGGCCGAAAGCAGAGCCTCTGCCTGTGCGAGATCTGTGGGCGAGTTGATATTGAAGAACGGATCCGTCGCGGAATATGTCCAGACAGCGCTGGCAGGAGAATGCGCCAGAGCAAAACCCATGACCTTCCGCCGGCCGGATTTCAGTGTGCTGCGCAGGTACTTGCGCAACCGGATGGGCCAGATTCCGCAGGTGGGGTGAATGCGCGTTTCGCCATCGGTCGGGGCGCTGGCGGCAAGGCAGAACTGGCCCGGACCGGCATTCTCGCGCAGCCGGGATACCAGATCCGGGGGCAGGAAAGGAGTGTCGGTGGGAACTGTCAGAACGCAGGGGCAGCCCAGTTCTGCGGCCCAATCCATAGCCGCGAGTATTCCGGCAAGGGGGCCGGGGCGTCCGGGGATGCTGTCGGGCAGGACGGGCAGACCATGGGGCGCGAAACGACCGGAATCTTCGTTCGCATTCAACGCAATTGGTCCGCATTGCGGCGTGATACAGGTCAGAACATGGCGAAGCAGGGACTTGCCGGCAAGCAACCGTGCATCCTTCGCGCCGCCCATGCGACTTGCGTTGCCACCGGCAAGGATGACTGCGGGAAGTGACTCTGGTGTCATGGGTTATCTTTTGCGTGCGGACAGCTTTTCAGCAACCCTGATAATGCGGGAGATCTGTACAACCTCGATGTCATGCTAAACTTCGCGGCCATGGCTGCGGCATGAAAACGGATTCGCCGCTTCGCCACGCCCGCCTTGCGCCGTGGAGCGGGAGTTTCTATCAATCGGCTTTCCGGACCAGTTCCGCCGCGCGGGCGCGCAGGGCGAATTTCTGAACCTTCCCGGTCGAGGTCTTGGGCAGGTCCTCAAAGACAACCCGAGAGGGGCATTTGAAATTCGCCAGCCCGGCGCGGCAATGGGCGATGATCTCTTCTTCGGAAACCTGCTGGCCGTCCCGTGTCTCGATGAATGCGCAGGGGGTTTCTCCCCATTTCTCGCTGGGAATGGCGACGACCGCGCAAAGGGAGACAGCCGGGTGGCGGTAAAGCTCTTCTTCCACCTCGATCGAAGAGATATTCTCGCCGCCCGAAATGATGATATCCTTTGACCGATCCTTGAGCTGCACATAGCCATCGGGATGCATGACCCCCAGATCGCCCGAATGGAACCAGCCCCCGGTAAACGCCTCGGCCGTGGCGGCCGGGTTCTTGAGATAGCCTTTCATCACCATATTGCCGCGGAACATCACCTCGCCGATGGTCTTGCCATCTGCGGGAACCGGCTGCATGGTTTCGGGATCCAGTACCGAAACCCCGGCCAGCGACAGGTAGCGCACGCCCTGACGCGCCTTGCGGGCGGCCTGTTCCGCGCCGGAAAGCGCGTCCCAGTCCCTGTTCCATTCATTCACGACCGTCGGACCGTAGGTCTCGGTCAGACCGTAAAGATGGGTGACCCGAAAGCCTGCATCGGCCATTGCCTGCAGCACGGTTTCAGGCGGCGGGGCTGCTGCGGTGTTGAAGATGACCGGTTGCGGGAAGTCGCGCTTCTGCTTAGCGGGGGCGTTCAGCAGCGTGGACATGACGATCGGCGCGCCGCAAAGATGCGTGACGCCATGATCCGCCATTGCGTCGTAAATCGCAGCGGCACGCACCCAGCGCAGGCAGACATGCGTGCCCGCCTGTACCGGCACGGTCCAGGGAAAGCACCAGCCGTTGCAGTGGAACATCGGCAGGGTCCACAGATAGACCGGATGTTTCTGCATCTCGGCATGGATGACGTTGTTCAGTGCCATCAGTGCCGCGCCCCGATGGTGATAGACTACGCCCTTGGGATTGCCGGTGGTGCCCGAGGTATAGTTCAGCGAGATCGCATCCCATTCATCCTGCGGAAGCGTACCGGAAAAATCCGGATCGCCCGAGGCAAGGAAATCGGCGTAGTCCAGGCTTCCGATCGGTGCGCCTTTCGGATGGGGCGCGTCGTCGGGATATTCGCTATCGTCGAAATCGATCACCAGCGGCTTGACCGTTGCCTTGGCAAGCGCCTCGGACATGACCTGCGAAAATTCGCGGTCGACAATCAGCACCCGGGTCTCGGCATGGTCAAGCTGAAACGCGATGGCCGCGGCATCCAGCCGGGTGTTCAGCGAGTGCAGCACCGCGCCATTCGCCATTGGCACCCCGTAATGGGCATGGATCATCGGCGGTGTGTTCGACAGCATGACCGAGACCGTATCGCCGCGCCCCACGCCCTTCGCGGCCAAAGCGGATGCAAGGCGACGGCAGTTGTTCCACAACTCGGCATAAGAACTTTGCTGGCTGCCATGGATGACCGCCGTATGATCGGGATAGATCCGTGCCGCGCGTTCAAGAAACGCAATTGGTGTCATCGGCTGATGGTTGGCCTCGCAACGTTCCAGCCCGTCTTCATATTTGTTCATCGCTCCCCCCGATATCACACAGCCGGTCGCCGTCAGCCCTTGGCAGAGCCTTTCTCGGCGACAGCATTTCCGGCTTTTTTCCACTCGCCAAATCCGCCGCGCAGCGATTGCGCTTTAAGCCCCATCTCTTGCGCCAGCTTTGCGGCCAGAAGCGAGCGCCAGCCGGACGCGCAGTAAAAGATATAGGTCTTGTCCTCGGCGAAACGGGGCTTGTGATAGGGGCTTTCGGGGTCGATCCAGAATTCAAGCATCCCACGCGGGGCATGGAACGCACCGGGAATCATCCCTTCGCGCTCCAGTTCGCGCGGGTCGCGGATATCGACAAGAACGGCCTGCGGATCGTCAGGCGCTCTTGCGGCCTGCGCGACCGAAACGGATTGAACGACGGCGTCGGCCTCGGCCAGCATTTCCTTGTAACCTTTGGTCATGTTTAGCGTCCCATCTGATAGAATTCTGCATTCGGCCGCATGTTCGTCACATTGGCCATCCGGTTCGACAGGCCGAAAAAGGCCGCAATCCCTGCAATATCCCATATGTCGTCTTCGGTGAAGCCATGCGCTTTCAGGGTGTCGAAATCACTGTCAGCCACCTCTTGCGCGCGGGCAGAGACCTTCAGGCCGAAATCCAGCATCGCCTTTTGCCGGGGCGTGATATCGGCCTTGCGCCAATTGATTGCCACTTGATCCGCGATCAACGGATCCCTGGCGCGGATGCGCAGGATCGCGCCATGCGCGACCACGCAATACTGACACTCATTCGCATTCGAGGTGGCAACCACGATCATCTCGCGTTCGGCCTTGGTCAGGTTGCCGGGCTTGTCCATCAATGCGTCGTGATAGGCGAAAAATGCCCGGAACTCGTCGGGGCGATGCGCAAGGGTCAGGAGGACATTCGGGATGAAGCCGGATTTTTCCTGAACCGCAAGGATGCGGTTCAGGATATCTTCGGGCATGTCCTGCAGCCGGGGTACGGGAAAGCGGCTGACGGGTGCGTCTGCTTTGTCGGGATCGGTTATCATTCAATCCTTCACGTCGGCGGGTTTCCTGCCATGCGCGTATAACGATCCGTTCTTCCGTCTTGTGCAAGAGCCCGCGGATCAGGCGGATTCCGGCTTTTCCACAGGATCGAGACCCGGCAGTACATTGCGGTAGCGGTCGCTGTCCAATGCATATTCCTTCATCACCTCGGCGCTGTGCTGGGCGAATCCCGGAGGAGCGCGGCGATAGCTTGCCGGGGTGCGTGACATCTTGATCGGGCTGCCGGTGCCCCGGTATTCAGATATTTACCACCATTTCGCGGTGAATCGTATGCGGATCGGCGATCACCTGATCGATGCCGCGCACCGCGCCGCAGGGCACGCCTGCCTTTATGAGACGTTCCGACAGGTCGGCGCAGTCGAAATGCGCCAGCGCGGCTTCAAGCTGGGTCTTCAGGGCGTCGCGGTTGATATTGCGCTGGCTATTGCTGATAAAACGCTCATCCATAGGCAGGTCGGGGCGGTCGATCATCCGGCAAAGCGTGGCAAATTGCCTGTTGTTGCCCACAGCCAGAAAGATCGGGTCGGTGCCGGTGGCGAATGTATCATAGGGGCTGATATTCGGATGCGCATTGCCGGAAGGTTCTGCCACCTTGCCCGACAGGAAATAATTCGGAAGATGCGGATGCAGTAGCGACATGCCGCAATCATACAGGCTGACATCGACGAACTGGCCTTTGCCGCTTTCCGCCCGTTCATTCAGGGCCATCAGGATTCCGATCACCGCGTTGAGTCCGGTCGCGATATCCACGACCGGTACACCGACCCGCAGCGGCTGGCCGCCTTGCTCGCCATTCACGCTCATGATGCCGCAAAGCGCCTGAACGGCCGCGTCATAGCCCGGAAGACCGCCCATCGGTCCGTCTTCGCCGAAGCCCGAGACGCGGCAATGGATCAGCCGGGGAAAGCGGCGTGAAAGGTCGTCCCGCCCCAGACCCCAGCGTTCCAGGGTGCCGGTCTTGAAATTCTCGATCAGCACATCGGTATTTTCCAGCATCGCCAGAAAAAGCTCTTGCCCCATCTCTTGCGACAAATCCACCGCCATGCCGCGCTTGTTGCGGTTGACGCCAAGGAAATAGCTGGCCGCATCGCCCAGAAAAGGTGGCCCCCAGCCACGTGTTTCGTCGCCCGCCGGGGGTTCCAGCTTGATCACATCGGCCCCGTGATCGGCCAAAATCTACCCGGCATAGGGGCCGCCCAGCACGCGGCTGGCATCGAGAACCCTGAGATTTTTCAATGATCCGGTCCCTGTCATGCCGAGACATCCTTTGCGGTTGCGCCCGCAAGATCGCGGCGCCAATCGGCGGCAAAGGCGGGATATGTTTCTTCAAGTTCATCCAGCACCCGTCCGCGAAGCAGGGAAAGCGCGGCAGCATCGGGTGGGATTGTGGTCGGGGGTGCGTCCGTATGATCGAAACCGAAGCCTGTGGCGGCCACGATCTCATCAAGATCGTGGCCGGGATGAATGCTTTCCAGCCTGAAGCCCGGTCGTGCCCGGTCGAAACTGAACAGCCCTTTGCCGGTCAGCAATGCGATCGGGCCGCCTGGGCGATAGACCCCGGGAGGGCTGACCCCTGGGGCGCTGATGAAATCGACCTTATCGACAAAGACACGCGGGCTGTGTTCCTCGCGGAACAGGATTACCCGCGGCACGGTGAAATAAAGATATGCCGAACCGAAGGATCCGGGCCAGCGAACATCGCTTTGCGGATATTCTCCGGTGCCGACCAGATTGACATTGGCCTGCCCATCGATTTGCCCGCCGCCAAGAAAGAATGCATCCAGTCGTCCCTGACCGGCGCTGTCGAACAGCTCGACCGAACCATTGGTGAAGAAATTATGTTCGACGGAGCCAAGAATGGACAGCCGCACCTGCCTTTGCCCGTCGTCCATGGCGCGGCGCAGCATCGCCCCCGCCGCCGGCATGGGGGGGATGAGGCCCCCACAGCGACGCTGCGCACGCCGTCCAGCAGCCGCGCAATGATGCAGATCAGGATTTCGCGGGGCAGGGCGGTACTCATACCGGAACCTCGGCGCGGCTCATGTATTCGGCAAAGCCGTCCTCGCTGCGGGCCGCCCTGGCGTAACGTATCAGTTCCGCTGTATCGGTGTCGTATTCGCCCCAAAGACCGTAAGGCCACGCCCCTCGCGGCGCGACCGCGATATCGGTCACGTAAAGCGCGGGCAGGGTGCCTGCCGCGGTGGTTTCATCGGCCAGCAGACTATGTTCGACAATTCGTTCTACCGTCACCAGCGTTTCTCTGGCGGCATAGGCCATCGCAGCCAGTTCGCGGCGTCTGCCAATCCAGACATTGCCCTGCATATCGGCCATGGGGGCGTGGAAGATCGCGATATCGGGCGTGATCGCCGGGATCAACACGATGGGGTCTGGCAGGTCCGAAAAGGGATTCTCTGTCAGCCTCCAGTCATCCCGCCGGGCCAGCAGGTCAGAGCCGATCAGGCCACGTATCGGGATGAAGGGGACGCCCTTCTGCGCGGCCAGAAGGCCGGCATGGATCGCCGGACAGGTCGCATCCCGCAGCTCTATCCGGCCTTCCCTGACTGCCTGATTGAAACGCGGTGCGCCGCCCGCCTCTCCCAGCGATACCGCGCTGGTTTCGACCCGGCGGACAAGCCCCGACCCGATAAGCTGATCGACCTGCAATCCCCCGGTCGGCACACAGACCAGATGCAGATCGCCTGCACCATGTTCGATCAGCGGGCGGGTCATCGCCATCGAAACGCCCGCGTAATCCACCGGTAGCGCAACGCATTGCCCGGGTTTGACGTGACGTGCCAAATCTTGAAGATTGGCTGTCATCTCCCCTTCCTTCTTTTCAATACGTTCTGAGACGCAGAGCTTAGTTCCGAATTTATGTAGGCAAAGCGAAACCGGTAAGCCAAACGGATGCCCTGCCATCCGGGAAATGGTCGCGCATCTGTACGACCTTAGCGGCAGGAGGAATGAAACAGCAAGAAGCAATATCGATGCCGCGTGACAGTGGCGGCGGCAGACATTACGCTGTCAGCGGAATACATACCCTTTTGGTGATGTCATCGAATGCCAACCGAAACCGCCGCGAATGCCTTGCCCAAAGCAGTCCAGCGCATCATCACTGCCCCGTCCCCCAAGGCGGCCTCGCTGATCGTCACGATATATGGCGATGTGGTCGAGCCGCGTGGCGGGACGTTATGGATGGGTACGCTGATCGAATGCTGCGCGATGCACGGGATCAGCGAAAGTCTTGTTCGAACGGCGGTCTCCCGGCTGGTCGGTGCGGGCCGGTTTGTTGGGGAACGGGTCGGGCGGAAAAGCTTCTACCGCCTGTCGCTGGCAGGGCAGGCAGAGTTCCGGCAGGCATCGCGCATCCTGTTCCCGCCGCCCGTGCCGCCCGAGGAATGGCTTGTCGGGTTCGCCAATAAAGAGGAACCACCCCCCGGTTGGGTCAGGGTCGGACCACAGGCGATCCTTGCGCCGCACCGTGAAGGGCAGGGCATGCCGGGCGGAACTGTCATGCGGGCGCAAAGCCTGGCCGTGCGGGATTTGCCGGAATTCGCGGCGCAATATTGGCCACTGGACGCGGGGGCAAAGAATTATCGCGGGTTCATCGCCCATTTTGCGCCGGTCCGCGACGTTGCGCGGCTTGATGCTTTGTCCGGGCAGGATTCTTTGACATTACGGTTGCGTCTGGTCGACGAATATCGCCATGCCGTCCTGGCGGATCCCCGTTTGCCTGCCGAGGCCCTGCCCGGAGATTGGCCGGCGCAAGAAGCCCGAGACATCTTCCGGCAGATCTACCTGTCCCTTTCGCCCGCCGCAGACCGATTCGTCGGGCGCAGCTTTGCCGCTTCTGATGGCCTTCTGCCGGAAATGACAGAGGAAACGATGAAGCGCTTTGCCGATCTGCTGCGCGATTAAGGATTAATCTGATGATAAAGCAGGATAAATTTATTTCGCCATCAAACATCACAGAAAACAGAAATAATTTTCTTTATATGTGATGTTTTTAGAGTTATATTGGTGACCGGTCGGTCGATGAATGGCATGCCCCATCAGACCGGCGGAGGAGAATGGATGAAAGACGTAATGATCTGCGCGTTTGCGGCCCGTTGCGAAACGGGTTTGTTCTCTGGAAGCGTGAATCGGCTGGATGTGCTAGAATTGGACCATCTCGTTACCGCGCAGGCGACCAAGGCGCCCGGGCGGATCTGAAAGCGGAGGCACGGCCATGTATGCCCAGATGGTGAAATCGGAAGGCATGAAATCATCGGAGGAAATGTCCCCCGAGGAACGTGCCTTTCAGGACCGCATCGACCGGGGCGAAAAGGTCGAGCCCAAGGAATGGATGCCAGAGGGTTATCGCAAGACGCTGATCCGCCAGATCGGCCAGCACGCCCATAGCGAGATTGTTGGCCAATTGCCCGAAGGCAACTGGATCACCCGCGCGCCAACGCTGGAACGCAAGGCGATCCTGCTGGCAAAGGTTCAGGACGAGGCGGGGCATGGGCTGTATCTTTACAGCGCTGCCGAAACCCTTGGCGTCAGCCGCGACGAGTTGCTGGAAAAACTGCATTCCGGGGCGATGAAATACAGTTCCATCTTCAACTACCCGACGCTGACATGGGCGGATATGGGCGCGGTCGGCTGGCTGGTCGATGGTGCGGCGATCATGAATCAGGTGCCGCTGCAACGCACCTCTTACGGCCCCTACAGCCGGGCGATGATCCGCATCTGCAAGGAGGAAAGTTTTCATCAGCGTCAGGGCTACGCGATTATGATGAAGATGGCGCGGGGCACGCCCGAGCAGAAGGAAATGGCGCAGGACGCGCTGAACCGCTTCTGGTTCCCGGCGCTGATGATGTTCGGGCCTTCCGACAAGGACTCGGTTCATTCCGCGCAGTCCATGGCGTGGAAGATCAAGATGAACACCAATGATGAGCTGCGGCAGAAATTCGTCGATGAAACCGTGCCGCAGGCCGAATATCTGGGACTGACCGTCCCCGATGAGACGCTGAAATGGAACGATAAGCGCGGCCATTACGATTTCGCCGAACCCGATTGGCAGGAATTCTTCGAGGTCATCAAGGGCAACGGCCCCTGCAATCAGGAACGGCTGGATGCCCGCCGTCGCGCCTGGGACGAAGGCGCATGGTTCCGTGACGGTCTGACCGCCTATGCCGGAAAGGCCGCGGCGCGCCGGGCAGGCGCGTCTGTCGCAGCCGAATAAAAGGGATAGCCACCGATGTCCAAAAAGGAATGGCCGCTATGGGAAATTTTCATCCGGGGTCAGCACGGGCTGAATCACCGGCATGTAGGCAGTCTGCATGCGCCGGATGCCGAGATGGCCGTCAATAACGCTCGTGACGTCTATACCCGCCGCAAGGAGGGCGTCTCGATCTGGGTGGTGAAATCCACCGATATCACCGCGTCGGCTCCTTCTGCGAAGGGTCCGCTGTTCGATCCGGCGGAAAGCAAGGTCTACCGGCATCCGACCTTCTTCGATATTCCCGATGATGTGGGGCATATGTGATGTCGGCGATTGCAGAAATCACTGCCGCGCCGGACCCGGTTCTTGCCGATGACGGGTTGAGGCGCGCTTTGTTCGAGTGGCTGTGCCGCATGGGTGACAATTGCCTGATCCTTGGCCACCGTCTTTCGGAATGGTGTGGCCATGGCCCTGCGCTGGAAGAGGATATCGCGCTTGCCAATACGGCGCTTGACCTGATCGGGCACACCCAGATGTGGCTGGCACTGGCTGCCGAGATCGAGGGCAAGGGACGCTCGGCTGACGATCTGGCCTTTCTGCGCGATGCAATGAAGTTCCGGAACGCGAAACTGGTCGAATTGCCCAATGGCGACATGGCCGTGACCTTGATGCGCGAATTCCTGTTCGATGCCTGGCATTTCGAGATGCTGACGGGGCTGACCGAATCCGCCAGCCCCCGCATCGCCGAAATTGCGGCCAAGGCTTTGAAAGAGGTCAGCTATCATCTTGAACGCAGTTCGGATCTGGTGGTCCGGCTGGGGGACGGCTCTGACGAAAGCCATCGGCGGATGCAGGATGCCCTGAATCGCCTGTGGCCCTATGCGGGTGAGCTGTTCACGGCGGACAAGGTGGACGAGGCAGCCGCTGCGGCCGGGATCGCGCCCGAGCTTGCCGCGCTGCGTGCTGCCTGGGACAAGACGGTGGGTGAGGTGCTGGACGAGGCGACTCTGACCCTGCCCGAAATCCGTTTCGATGTGCATCAGGGCGGTAAGCAGGGCCGTCACACCGAACATCTGGGTTATATCCTTGCCGAGATGCAGTTTCTTCAACGCGCCTATCCCGGCGCGGAATGGTGAATGCTGTGTCTGTCGTACTGCCATCCACGGATCAGGTCTGGAAATGGCTGGATCAGGTGCCCGATCCCGAGATTCCGGTTGTTTCCGTCACGGAACTGGGGATCATCCGCGAGATCCGGTGGGAGGGGGATACGCTGGTCGTCGCGGTGACGCCCACCTATTCCGGCTGTCCCGCAACTTCGGTGATAGATCTGTCGATCGAGGCTCATTTGCACGGGCAGGGGGTCGAAAAGCTACGGCTGGAGCGCCGCCTGTCGCCACCCTGGACGACCGATTGGGTCACGCCGGACGCGCGCGAGAAGCTGCGCGCATACGGCATCGCCCCACCGATCGACGGCACCGCCCCGGATGGGCGAACGGCCGCACGGGCCGCCCGCATGGCAGGGCGCTCGAATCTGACCGTGGCATGTCCTCGCTGCGGGTCGGGCCATACGGAACGGGTCAGCCAGTTCGGCTCGACCCCGTGCAAGGCGGCCTATCGGTGCAAGGATTGTCTGGAACCATTCGATTATTTCAAATGTCACTAGATTTTTTCTCCTTCCTCGCCATGCTCTCCCCGTCCGGCATCAAGGGCCATCGGCTCGCCCGGCGGCGCCCGATCGCGCCCATGGGCGGGCGCTTAGGTGGCGTTGTCTTACTGGCCGGGTGTCGTTCGGGGTTGCGCTATCAGGTGAAGACCACTCTCGTCAGAGCGCCTTCCCGCGGTCAAGCGCTGCCCGGCTACGCCCGATTTTTGACAACAGTCGATTCCGCGCCCAGCCGGCAGGAGGTCTGAATGCCCCGCTTTCATCCGCTTGAAGTGACCGATATCCGCCGCGAGACCCGTGACGCCGTGGTCGTCACCCTGAAGCCGCGCGCCGAGGATGCCGGGGCCTTCGCCTTCACGCAGGGCCAATACCTGACCTTCCGCCGGGACTTCGAGGGCGAGGAATTACGGCGCTCTTACTCTATCTGCTCGGGTCTGGATGAGGGCTGCCTGCGCGTCGGTATCAAGCGCGTGGATGGCGGAGCCTTCTCGACATGGGCGAATGAGGGGCTGAAAGCCGGCGATCTGCTGGACGCCATGCCGCCGCAGGGGCGCTTTTTCACGCCGCTTGATCCGCAATCGGCCCGCTTCTACCTGGGTTTTGCGGGCGGATCGGGGATCACGCCGGTCCTGTCCATCGTCAAGACCATTCTGGCGCGAGAGCCGAAATCGACCTTTACGCTGGTCTATGCCAACCGCCAGACCAGTTCGATCATGTTTCGCGAAGAGATCGAAGATCTGAAGAATCTCTATCTCGGGCGCTTCTCGGTCGTGCATATCCTTGAAAGCGAAGGGCTGGAGATCGACCTGTTCACCGGCCGCATCGACGCCGGGAAGATGGATATGCTGTTCCGCATGTGGATCGATGCGGAAAACGTGGATACAGCCTTCATCTGCGGCCCCGAACCGATGATGCTGACCATTGCCGAAAGTCTGCGCAGGCACGGGCTGACCGACGATCAGATCAAGTTCGAACTCTTTGTCTCTTCTCAGCCGGGCCGGGCGAAGAAGCGGGTAACATCCCGCGACGCCGCAAATTCGGCCAATAGCTGCGAAGTCTCGGTCACGCTGGACGGGGCAACCCGGACCTTCCGCATGCCCAAGGACGGCACTGCCGTTCTGGACGCCGCCATCGGGAACAACATGGACGCGCCCTATTCCTGTAAGGCCGGGGTCTGCTCGACCTGCCGCGCCAAGGTGCTGGAGGGCGAGTTCGAGATGGAGGTGAACCATGCGCTGGAGGATTACGAGATCAGGGCCGGTTACGTCCTGTCCTGCCAATGTATCCCTTTGTCCGACAAACTGGTGCTGAGCTATGACGAATGACGGGGATACCATGCCGCTCGCGCATTATCTTGCGCAGGGCGGTAAGCTGACCTCGCCGGAAAACGTGCCGCCGCGCTATCGGGGCGAATTGCTGCGGCTGATGTCATCTTTCGTGGATAGCGAGCTTGCCGGATCGGCGGGTTTCGCAGATGCGATCAACTGGGCTCCCGGTATAAAGGAGAGGATCGCCGCAAGCCGGATCACCCTGGAAAAGGCGGATCATGCCGGGCGTGTTCTGGACCTGATGGAAGGGTTCGGCACGGACAAGGCACGATATGAGCAGGCGCATGACTGGGCGGCGCGCGGTCCGCGCGATCAGCAGATCGGGCTGCGCCGTCAGGGTGGCGATATGCGTCTGTCGGTGTTTCACTATCCCCTGACCGGCTGGGCCGATGCGGTGGTGATGAATGTTCTGATGGGCATGGCCACGCTGCATGCCTTGGACGAATTGGCGCGCTGCTCTTATCAGCCGCTGGCCGAGGTGCTGCGCGACATTCTTCCGCGTGAACGCCGCCATATGGAACTGGGTGTCGAGGGGCTAGAGTGGATCGGGGCCAGTGACGAGGCCCGCGCCTCGGTTGCCTATTGGCTGCCCCGCGTGGCCGAAACCTTCGGCCCCACCCGGTCTGACCGCTTCGAGAGGCTGAAAGCCCTGGGCCTCCGGCACAGCGATAACGAGACATTGCGCCAGAACTGGCAGGCAGAGACCGGGGCGCTGCTGACCCGGCTGAAGCTGAATTAAGGAAGGACAGATCATGCTGGATTCAGGACGCAGCGCAAGACGGCTGGAAAGCTATGTGCAGGGCGGCTGGCGTGCTGGCAGGGGCGAAGGCAGGCCGCTTGCCAACGCCGCCACGGGCGCGATGCATGCCTTTATCTCTTCCGAGGGAATCGATTTCGGGGCCGCGCTTGACTGGGGGCGGACCGTCGGCGGCGCCGCGCTTCGCCGTCATACGATCCACGAACGCGCCCTGATGCTGAAGGCCATCGGCCAGAAGCTGATGGAGATGAAGGATGAATTCCATGCTGAAAGCCTTGCCACCGGCGCGACCCCGCGCGATGCGTGGCCGGATATCGAGGGCGGCATCGGCACCATGCTCACATTCGCGTCGAAAGCGCGACGGGAATTGCCGAATGCGCGGGTGCTGACCGAAGGCGCGGTCGAGTCCCTGTCCCGCGACGGCAGCTTTGCGGGCCAGCATATCCTGACTCCTCTTCGCGGGGTAGCGGTGCATATCAACGCCTTCAACTTCCCGGTCTGGGGCATGTTGGAAAAGATCGCTCCAGCCCTGATCGCCGGTATGCCCTGTCTGGTGAAACCCGCCTCGCAGACAGCTTATCTGACCGAGCTGGTCATGCGCCGGATGCTGGAAATGGAGATCCTGCCCAAAGGCGCGCTGCAACTGATCTGCGGAGGTGCGGGCGATCTTCTGGATCATGTGACCGGCCAGGATGCAGTGACATTCACGGGGTCGGCCCATACCGGGCAGAAGCTGCGGACGCATCCGGCCATTGTCGCCAACTCGGTCCGCTTCACCATGGAGGCCGATAGTCTGAATGCGGCCATCCTTTGCCCCGATGCAGAGCCGGGCACACCGGAATTCGACCTGTTCATACGCGAGGTCCAGCAAGAGATGATCTTGAAAGCGGGGCAGAAATGCACCGCGATCCGCCGGGTTCTGGTGCCCGCGCAGCATGAACAGGCGGTGATCGAGGCCCTGTCCGCGCGGCTGTCGAAAATTGTCATCGGCTTGCCGGATGACGGGGCTGCCAGGATGGGCGCGCTTGTCTCATTGGAGGATCGTGACAGCCTGCGCGGCAAGATTGCCGAAATCCTTGGCGAGGGCGAAATTGTGTTCGGCGATCCCGACCGGGTCACGCTGGTTTCCGGCGATGCCGCCAACGGCGCCTTCATCTCGCCCGTGCTTCTGCGCTGCAATGATCCGATGCGCGCGACCATCCCGCATGAGGTCGAGGCTTTCGGACCGGTCGCCACGATCATGGCCTATGACGGTATGGATCAGGCGATTGAACTGGCAAAAAAGGGCAAGGGTTCGCTGGTGTCCTCGGTCTTCACCAATGACCCGGATATCGCGGTCGAGGCCGTTATCGGCGTTGCTTCCTTCCATGGAAGAGTGATGATCGGCAATCGCGATTCCGCCAAAAGTTCCACTGGGCATGGCGCACCCCTTGCGGCGCTTGTGCATGGCGGTCCGGGCCGCGCAGGCGGAGGCGAAGAGATGGGGGGGATGCGTGGCGTCAAGCATTTCATGCAACGCACCGCGGTTCAGGGCGGCCCGCGCCTGCTGTCGGCGGTGACGGGGCAGTGGATCGACGGCGCACCGACCCGTGCCGACCGGCATCCGTTCCGCAAATCGCTGGCCGAACTGCGTCTTGGAGATCAAATCCTGACCGAGGCCCGCACCGTTACCAAAGAGGATGTCGAGCATTTCGCCGAATTCACCGGCGATACGTTCTACGCACATATGGACAGCGAAGCGGCGAAGGCCAATCCGTTCTTCGAGGATCGCGTCGCGCATGGCTATCTGATTGCCTCTTTCGCGGCGGGTCTGTTCGTCGAACCCAATCCTGGCCCGGTTCTGGCCAATTACGGCGTGGACAATCTGCGCTTCCTGACCCCGGTCTATTTCGGCGACAGCCTGCGGGTCCGGTTAACCTGCAAACAGATCAATCCGCGCGAGAATGCCGTTTACGGGGAAGTGCGCTGGGATAGCAGGGTTACGAATCAGAGGGGCGAACTCGTCGCGGAATATGATGTGCTGACGATGGTCGCGAAGACATGGCCGGTCGCAGCGTAACAGGACAATGATCCGAAAATCACGCCCTCTTCTTCTTTGTCCAAATATCTTGGGGGTCCCGGGGCCGCCCCCCCCGCCCATGCAAAATATCGAAAAGCCGATAGCACCCGCGCGCACCGACACCAAGATGGCGGACAGATATTGTGCGAAATTGTCGCTGAACATCTGCACCAGCTTCTGCGCCTGCTTGTCATAGGCTGCCGGATCTTCCCAGGTCTGGCGCGGATCAAGCAGAACATCCGAGACATTCGGAACACTGACCGGAACCTCGAAGCCGAAATTCGGATCGCGGCGGAATTCTGCGGCGTTCAGGCTGCCATCCAAAGCTGCGGCCAGCAGCGCACGGGTGGCCTGAATCGGCATCCGCGAGCCGGTGCCGAATGCGCCGCCGGTCCAGCCGGTATTGACCAGCCAGCAATTCGCGCCGTGCCGTGCGATTTTTTCCTGCAGCAACTTACCGTAGACTTCGGGGCGGCGCGGCATGAAGGGCGCGCCGAAGCAGGTCGAAAAGGTCGGAATCGGCTCCACGACGCCGACCTCGGTGCCGGGGGTCTTGGAGGTGAAGCCCGACAGGAAGTGATACATCGCCTGCGCCGGCGTCAGCCGCGAAATCGGAGGCAGGACGCCAAAAGCGTCGCATGTCAGCATGATGATATTCTTCGGATGCCCGCCAAGGCTGGTTTCCGACGCATTCGAGATCGCATCCAGCGGGTAGGCGCAGCGCATATTATCGGTGATCGAATTATCCTCGAAATCCAGCTCGAGGCTGTCCTCGTCAAAAACCATATTCTCGATCACGGTACCGAAGCGGGACGTGGTGGCATAGATTTCAGGTTCGGCCTTGGGCGAGAGGCTGATGGTCTTCGCATAGCAGCCGCCTTCGAAATTGAAGATGCCGTTATCCGACCAACCATGCTCGTCATCGCCGATCAATACGCGTGACGGGTCAGCGGAGAGCGTCGTTTTCCCGGTGCCGGACAGCCCGAAGAACACGGCGCTGTCGTCCGGGTCGCCGGGTGCGTGGTTGGCGCTGCAATGCATCGGCATGATGCCTTTGCTGGGCAGGATGTAGTTCAGCAGCGAGAAAACCGATTTCTTGTTCTCACCCGCATATTCGGTATTTCCGATCAGAATCAATTTCTTGTCGAAATTCAGTGCGATCACCGTTTCGCTGCGGCAGCCGTGACGTTCGGGATCGGCCTTGAAGCTGGGGCAGTTGATAATCGTGAATTCCGGCGTGAATGTCGTCAGTTCCTCTGCCTTCGGGCGGCGCAGCATATGGCGGATGAACAGGTTGTGCCATGCCAGTTCGGTCACAAGGCGAACATCCAGACGTTCTGCCGGATCGGCGCCTCCGAACAGATCCTGCACGAAATAATCGCGGCCTTTCATATGCTCCAGCATATCGGCATGCAGCAGGTCGAACGCCTCAGGCGTCATCGGTGCGTTGTTTTCCCACCAGATCGTGTCCTCGACAGATGGGGTGCGGACGACGAATTTGTCTTTGGGTGAGCGTCCGGTATGGACGCCGGTGGTGGCAAGGAAGGTGCCGCCAAGCCCGATCCGGCCTTCACCGCGGGCAACGGCTTCGGTCATCAATGCAGGTTCCAGCAGGTTGTAATAAGCCCGGCCGACTCCGTTGATTCCCTGATCCTCCAACCGGCAATTCGGGTTTACGCGCGTCGTCATGTGATCTTGCTCCTGACTTGGGTTTGCCTGCAACTAAACTGTTACGCAGTAAGTCTGGCCTATAGCATAGGGTTCCCACGAAAAAAGAAGCTGAGGATGACAGTTAGCGCAAACTTCCAATGATAACGCCAACAGTCGGGTGCCGGCATGGTCAATGCGGCTGAATCGGGCATGATTCAGACGGTCAGGAGGACAGATGATTCGGGTCGGGCAGATTCACGGAACGACAGTGGCACTGGAGGGGCGGGGCCTTTTGCTTCTGGGCCCGTCCGGTTCCGGAAAATCCAGCCTTGCGTTGCAGCTTCTGGCCGTTGGTGGCCGGTTGGTCAGCGATGACAGGACGGATTTGCGGCGCGATCAGGACAGTATCATCGCCTCGGCCCCCGCCAGCCTGAACGGGCGAATCGAGGCAAGGGGGATCGGGATCCTGAATGCCGATCCCGCCGGGCCGGTCAGACTGGTGCTGGTTGCCGATCTGGGGAAAAGCGAGGAAATGCGCCTTCCACCCGATAGATATCACGAGTTGCTGGGCCTCCGGCTGCCCCTTGCGCTTGGACCCTATCGCCCGCATCTTTACGCTGCGCTGCGGCAGTATCTGATTGCCGGGCGCGCGGATGAGCTTTGACGGAAAGGAGATGATCCGCATGGGCGAAGACCGGATGGCAGTTGAGACCGCTTCGGACAGTGCCGATCCGTCCGCGGCGCAGCGTGTCGTGCTTGTCACCGGCCCATCCGGGGCGGGGCGCTCGACGGCGATCAACGTGCTGGAGGATCTGGGCTTCGAAGCGATCGACAACCTGCCGCTTTCACTGGTTCCCCGTCTCCTGGACGGGCCGTCGCGGCCCGGTCCGCTGGCGCTTGGCCTTGATGCGCGCAACCGGGATTTCTCGGTGACGAACCTGACGGAACTGATCGACCGGCTCACCCGCAATCCGCATTATGCACCCGAGATCCTGTATCTGGACTGCGCGCCCGATACGCTGGTGCGCCGCTATAATGAGACACGGCGAAGGCATCCGCTGGCACCTGACGGATCGCCGATGATGGGCGTATTGGCCGAGATTGATCTTCTGGCGCCGATTCAGGGGCGTGCCGATGTGCTGGTCGATACCACCGAATTGTCCCCCCATGAACTGAAAGCCGAGCTTTCGCGCTGGTATGACGTCCGGCCCGAAAAACGGCTGAGCGTGTCGCTTCATTCCTTCTCATACAAGCGTGGTGTGCCACGGGGTCTTGATCTGATGTTCGATTGCCGATTTCTCGCCAATCCGCATTGGGACAGGGATTTGCGCGAAAAGAATGGAACCCAGACCGAAGTTCAGGACTTTGTTTGTGCTGATTCGCGCTATGAAGAATTTTTTTCGCGGATACGTGATCTGATTCTGTTTTTGCTTCCTGCGCATGTCGAAGAGGGCAAAACGCATCTCGCAATCGGCTTCGGGTGTACCGGAGGGCAACACCGTTCGGTTACTTTGGTGGAAAAAATGGCCGTTGCGCTTGCAGATGCGGGTTGGCCGGTGTCAATAAGGCACAGGGAACTTGAACGCCGCATGAAGGCGGCCTTGGTCAGTGGCGACAACCCGCCCCTTGGGACAGCGGGTTCGAAAGCCGATGAGCAAGGCGGGGCGCCGTGATGCATGGCATTAGTACTGGTGAGAAGCGTTGATTGGAATTGTCATCGTCGCACATGGTGGGCTTGCACGGGAATACCTGTCCGCAGTCGAGCATGTCGTAGGTCCACAAAGCGGTATTGCCGCCGTCGCGATCGAGGACGATCATGACCGAGCCGCCAAAACCGCCGAGATTCAGGCTGCAGCCAATGCCGTCGACCATGGCGATGGCGTGGTCGTCGTGACCGATCTGTTCGGGGGCTCTCCCTCGAACCTGTCCGTGCCGGCTTGCGCGGTGCGGAACCGCACGATCCTGTATGGCGCGAATCTTCCGATGCTGGTGAAGCTTGCCAAGACCCGGCATCTCACCGTGCCCGATGCGGTTGCCGGAGCCAAAGAGGCGGGTCGGAAATATATCAACTCCTACAATGTCCCGGCCGAGGCGGTTCTGGATACGGGAACGCATGCCCGATGACCGGTTCCATTACCCGTGAATTGCCTATTGTCAACGTCAAGGGGCTTCATGCCCGCGCAAGTGCGAAATTCGTGGATGTGGTCGAACGCTTTGACGCGCAGGCAACCGTCGAAAAAGACGGAATGAGCGTTGCGGGAGATTCGATCATGGGTCTGCTGATGCTGACCGCGCCGCGCGGCAGTTCGATCGTCGTGACGACCACCGGCCCCGATGCGACGGCATTGGCGGACGCGCTGCAGGAACTGGTTGCCGATTATTTCGGCGAAGGCATGTAGGGCGCGATGCATTGGCCGATCGCAGGAACTATCACCACGGCAATCTCCGCCACGCTCTGGTCGAAGCGACAGCCGCGCTGATTCAGGAATTGGGGCCACAAGCCTTCACCATGGCCGAGGCTGCGCGCCGGGCGGGGGTCTCTCCGGCTGCGCCTTACCGGCATTTCAAGGGCCGCGAGGATTTGATCGAAGAGGTCGCGCGGCTTGGATTTCTGGAATTCGCGGACCGGCTGGAAACGGCTTTCGACGATGGCAGGCCGCGGATCCTGACGGCGTTTCTGCGCATCGGACAGGCTTATCTGGATTTCGCGCGGGACCGGCCGGGATATTATATGGCCATGTTCGAATCGGGCATTTCAATCGCCGGGAATCCCGACTTGTCCAAGGCATCTCAGAAGGCGCAGGGTGTCCTGCTGCATGCCGCCGAGGCGCTTGCCAGCCGTTTGCCCCCGGATCGCCGCCCTCCGGCCAGAATGGTCGCCAATCATATCTGGGCCATGAGTCATGGTGTCGTCGAACTCTTTTCCCGTGGCAAGCCGGGTAGGCGGGCTCCGGTTGAGCCGGCAGAGATGCTGGAGAGCGGGGCGATCATTTATCTGCGCGGATTGGGACTGATCCAGGAATAACCGTCGTCGTTCGGCCGGAACGAACGCTGCATTCGGCATCCTATGGCTGGCCCGAACGGCCTGGTGCGATTATCGTTTGCGTATCGGAGGCAGGTCAGGGACTGTTCCGCCATCCTTCCCCATAACGACCCATGAAGCAAATGAGAGGATCACGGATATGAGCAAACCGAAAATTGCGATCATCATCGGATCGACCCGTCAGACGCGTTTTGCCGACAAGCCCGCCGCATGGTTGCTTGAAAACGCACAGAAACGCGACGACATGGAATTCGAGCTGGTCGATTTGCGGGATTATGACCTGCCTTTCTTCAACGAGGCCGCCTCGAATCTGTGGATGCCGTCACAGGATGCGCGTGCGGTTGCGTGGCAGAACAAGGTCGGTGAGTTCGACGGATATATTTTTCTGACTGCTGAATATAACCATTCGATCACCGCCGCGCTCAAGAATGCGCTTGATCAGGCATATAAGGAATGGAATCGCAAGCCGGCGGCGGCAATGGGCTATGGCGGCGTCGGTGCGGCACGTGCCATCGAGCATCTGCGCAACATTGCGGTCGAATTGCAGATGGTGCCGCTGCGGAATGCTGTTCATCTTGGCGCGGGCGAGTTCATGAAAGTCAGCCCGCTGGGACAGAATGGCGACATGAGCGAGGTGGACGAGATATTGCAACCGTCGCTGACCGGGATGCTGGATGAGCTGGCATGGTGGGCGGCTGCGACCAAGACTGCGCGCGAAGCTGCTGCATGACATGACCGGGGGTGCGCCCCCGCGAGAAACAGAGGCACTCAATGGGACAGCTTGTCGATGGCGAATGGCATGACGTCTGGTATGACACCAAAAGCACCGGCGGCAGGTTTCAGCGAAGCACGACCTCGTGGCGCAACTGGATCACGCCGGACGGCGCCGCGGGCCCATCCGGAGAGGGCGGGTTCGCGGCGGAAAGCGGGCGGTATCATCTTTATGTCAGCTATGCCTGTCCCTGGGCGCATCGAACGCTGATCTTTCGTGAACTGAAAGGGCTGTCACCGCATATCGGGGTCTCTGCCGTTCATCCCGACATGTTGTCGGAAGGCTGGGAATTCCGCACGGATTTCCCCGGCGCAACCGGCGACGAGCTTTTCGGGACGCATTTCCTGCGGGATATCTATCTGCGGGCGGATCCAAAGGCGTCGGGGCGTGTGACGGTGCCGATCCTGTGGGATCGCCAGCGGGACACGATCGTCAGCAATGAAAGCGCCGAGATCATTCGCATGTTCAATTCAGCCTTCGACGATCTGACGGGAAATTCCGACGATTACCGTCCCGCCGATCTGCATTCCCTGATCGATGCTTTGAACGAACGCATCTACGATACCGTCAATAATGGCGTCTACAGGGCGGGCTTTGCCACCAGTCAGGAAGCCTATGACGAAGCGATCGGCCCGCTATTCGACAGTCTTGACTGGCTGGAGGGTATTTTGGCCGATCACCGCTATCTCACCGGCGGCCGGCTGACCGAGGCGGATTGGCGTCTTTTCACCACGATGGTTCGTTTTGATCCGGTGTATCACACGCATTTCAAGTGCAATCGGGCGTGGCTGCGCGAATATCCGAATCTTTGGGGCTGGACGCGCGAACTTTATCAGATCCCCGGTATCGCCGGGACGGTGAATTTCGACCATATCGTGCGACATTATCATTACAGTCACGACACGATAAATCCCTATCGGATCATCCCGACGAATCCGCGGATCGACTGGTCCGAACCTCACGGGCGGGGCTGAGCGATGGGTAATGGCAGAACGCGCCCGGATGCGTGATTTCTGCTTTATCGCCCTTTCGGGGTTTGCAGCGTCAGGACTGGATTGCGCAGGAAAGGCCGCAGCCAGCGCCCGAAGGGTTTGCGCCAGCTGCGTGATGATATTCTTGCCGGATCAGGACGCCGGAGCCGCCGGGGCCTTGTGCGTTGCCAGATATTGCCGGGTTGTCACTGCCGCCAGGATGACGAAACCAAGGGCGGTCGAGATCGGCTCTGGCGCGATCAGCAACAGGGCTGCGATCGGCAATACGATGCGCTCGATCGTCCACAGCGGTCCCATCAGCCAATTGGTGATCGCAGCCGATAGCGCCACGATACCCAGCACTGCGCCCGTGAAGGCCAGCAGGAAATCCGGCAGCGTGAAGGCTTGCGTCACGATCAGCAGCGAGGGAGAGAAGACGAAGACGAATGGTACCAGTGCCTTGCCCATCGAAAGCCTGAAGGCAGTATTGCCCGCCTTGAAGCCATTGGCCCCCGCGATCCCCGCGCCGGCATAGGCGGCCAGCGCCACGGGCGGCGTCACGTCCGCCAGCACTCCGAAGTAGAAGACGAAGAAATGCGCGACAAGCGGTTCTACATTCATCATGCCCAATACCGGCGCAGCTACGGCGACCATGATGATGTAGTTCGCCGTTGTGGGTACGCCGCAGCCCATCAGAATGCAAACCACCGCCGTCATCAGCAGGGTGAACAGCAAGGTCAGCGTTTCCACGGTGAGCAACTCGACCGGTAGAAAGCCCAGGAAGGCGTGGAGACCGGTCGCCCAATTCGCCGCAACCGTCGTCACCATGAAGGCAATCTTGAAACCAACGCCCGTCAGAGTGACGATGCCGATCACCACGCCGACCAGTGCCGCCGCCGCTGTCACCGACAGCGATTGCCGGGCACCTGCCACGAAACCCTCGTAGATGCCGGCTGCGGTTTCCTTGATGCCGCCCAGCACGCCCGAGGACATGATGCTCTGGATCAGGTAGACCACCATACAGGCGGAAATCGCCGAGAAAGCCGACAGGAAGGGCGTGCGGCCCGACATCAGCATCCAGATTAGCAGGAGCAGCGGGGCGACCGACAACCAGCCCTCGCGCAGGACCTTGCCGGCTTTCGGCAATTCCTCTTTCGTAAGGCCGCGGATGCCAAGGCGCTTGGCCTCGAGATGCACCTGCACCAGCACGCCGAAGAAATGCATGAAGGCGGGGACGAGCGCAGCGATCAGGATCGTGCGCAGCGGGATACCCAGATATTCGACCATCAGGAAGGCCACGGCGCCCATTACCGGCGGGGTGATCTGGCCACCCGTGGATGACGCGGCCTCGACAGCGGCGGCGAAGTGGCGTTTGAAGCCGATCTTGATCATCGCGGGAATGGTCAAGGCGCCGGTGGTGACGGTATTGGCGATCGACGAGCCCGAGATCGTGCCCAGCATCGCAGAGGAAATCACCGACACCTTCGCCGGTCCGCCGGCGAAACGCCCGGTCAATGCGGTTGCAAGGTCGATGAACAATTGCCCCAGCCCGATTTTCTGGGCCATCACCCCGAACAGAACGAAGTGGAACACATAGGTCGCGATGACGCCAAGCGCGGTGCCATAGATCCCCTGCGAGGTCAGATACAGGTGGTTGATGATATTCGTCCAGTCCGCACCGGGGTGTACAAGGATGCCCGGCATCGATTTGCCGTAATAGGCATAGGCAATGAACAGCGCGGCGATCACGGGCAGCGGCCAGCCCATCGACCGGCGCACGGCCTCCATCAGGGTCAGCAGCAATATTGTGCCCATGACGATGTCGATGGTCAGCGGGTTGCCGACGCGAAAGGCCAACTGGTCATAAATCCATGGTACGTAAAAGGCGCTGACGGCCCCCGCGATAGCCAGGATCCAGTCGGTGACGGGGATGCCCAGAACGGCGAAGCCGTCGGTCTTGTGCCGGGTCTTGTCGAAGGCGGCGAAACTGAGGAAGAGGACGAAAAGCGACGCGCCCATATGCAGACCACGATGCGTCGTTGCACGCGGTATGCCGAAACCGGCCGTATAGAAGTGATAGACCGACAGCAGAAACAGAATGACGCCGGTCAGAATGGCGATCGGTGGCAGGATCGTGCGAAACCGCGACTCGGGATCATATTCTTCTTCCAGTGCGCGTAGTTCAGCTTCGGATAACTGACGTGCAGCTTCGGTCATGTCGTGGTTCCCGCAATGTATGAGATGGAAAGGGACGCGAGCCATTGCAGCCTGCGTCCCTGAAACTGGTTAGGATAATAGTTACTGAAGCTTGCCGGCTTCTTTATAGAAACGCTCGGCCCCCGGATGAAACGGAATACCCGCACCGATTGTTGCGCTGTCCAGCGTGATTTCCTTGCCCTTGGCGTGACCGGCCGCGAAAAGCTCCTGCGTGCTGTCATTATAAAGCGCTTGAGTGATACCGTAGATCAACTCTTCAGGCTGATCCGCGCTGGTGACGAGTTGCGCACCAACCGCGATCGTTGCGACATCGGCATCCTGCCCGTCATACGTGCCGGCGGGGAAGTTATCGGTACCGAAGAAATTATAGGTCTCGAGAAGTTTGTCCACCTCGGGGCCGGTGATCGGGATCAGCTTGACATCGTGCTGACTTGCCAGTTCGGCGATGGCCCCTGCCGGATAGCCGCCGACAAAGAAGAAGGCGTCCATTGCGCCGTCGCGCATCCGGTCCGCTGCCTGATCGGGCTTGAGATATTCGGCCGAAACGTCATCTTCCGAAAGGCCAAAGGCTTCAAGGATGATCTTGGCATCCACCAGCGTGCCCGAGCCGGGCTCGTCCAGCGAAACCCGCTTGCCCGCCAGATCGGCGACCGTTTCGATCCCGGAATTGGCGCTGGCAACCAGATGGATGCTTTCAGGATAGAGATTCGCGATCAGCCGCAGTTTCTCGACCGGGGGCTGGTCTTCCCACAGGCCGGTGCCGGTTTGCGCCCAATAGGCTACGTCGGACTGGCTGAACCCTGCCTCCATCGCACCGCCATTGATGGCGTTCACATTGCCGACCGATCCGTTCGAGGCCACCGCCGTTGCCACCAGACCCGGCACACCGCAGGAGCCGCCATCGTCACAGGCGCGCGATCCGGGCGGGCTGGAAATCGCGTTCGCGATCAAGCCACCGATCGGGTAATAGGTGCCCGCCGTGCCGCCGGTACCGATGCGGAAGAATGCCATGTCCTGTGCGACAGCCCCGCCGCAAACCGCCGTGGCGACCGTCAAAGCCGCAAAAAACGTTCTGATACCCATTTTCATCACCTTTTGGTCCCAATGATAAACAATACGTTACGCGAATGAGTCGCCACAGGACAACCACCAATGACGACTCCGGGTGTTTTGATTGCCCAATCATGGCGGTGTTTTCGACTCCGCATGAATTGGGCTCGACCGGCTTGATTCAGGGTTGACCTGTTCCGGGCGCGGCCCGGTTGGTGCCAAGGCCCGCAATCACGACCACGGCCCATACCACCGCAGCGCCCCACCATAATCCGCCATAGATCAGCCCCATGCCGATCAGACCGGCCTGCACGACGTAATAGACCATGGTGATCAGAGTCTTGCGGATCAGGTCGCCCTCGCGGTCGGTCAGCCCTACCGTGGCCGAGGCGGCGACGACATTATGCACACAGATCATGTTACCCGCCGCGCCGCCAACTGCTTGCAATGTGACCACCACCGTCACGCCCAGAAGATCGAGACCGATTCCCTGTGCCGTCGAGAACTGGAACAACGAGAACATCATGTTCGAAACCGTGTTCGAGCCGGCGATGAATGCTCCCAACGCACCGATCAGCGGTGCGAAAATGGGCCATGCGTTGCCCGTGGCGGCCGCCATGCCTTCGGCAAGCGTGATCGGCATCGATGCAAGCCCGTCCGATCCCGAATTGATGAAAACCTGCACCATCGGCACCGCCAGGAGCAGCGCCGGTGCCGCCGACATCATCGTCCTGCCCGAAATCGCCCAGGCCCGTGTGTAATCCGAGCCGCGCATGCGAAACAGCGCAACCGAGATCAGCGACGCAAGGATCAGAATCGTGCCCGGCGAATAAAGGAACTGGGCAGAGGAATTGATGCCCGATCCGAACACATCGTTGAAGGCGACGGTGGCAGAGGGACCGGTAAGCCAATCCTTCAGTGGCACGACAGTGCGGGTCAGCACCAGCAGAAGCACCACGATCACATAGGGCATCCAGGCCGTCATCAACGAGATATCCTTGCGCGGCGCACCCTCTGCGGCCATCTCTTGATCGATCTGCTCGGGCTCGACGCTGCCCTGCCAGTCGCTGCCCCATTTGTCGCGGGGCGGAAATTCGAAATGGTCAGAGGGCATGAACAGCCCCGCCCGGGCTGCCGGAATGACGATCATCAGGCCGATCAGACCACCCACCAGAGACGGGAATTCGGGCCCAAGGAACCTTGCCACCAACCAGTAGGGCAGGGTGAAGGCGACACCTGCGAACAGCGCGAATTTCCATGCCCGGAAACCCTCGGCAAAGCTGCGGCCAGCGCCGAAAAACCGCGTCAGCATTCCCACCATCAACAGCGGAATCAGGAAGCCGATCAATGCGTGAACCATCGCAACATTGGCGCCAACGACCGGAATATATTGATCCAGAGTCTGCGGCGCGATGGCTGCGGCAACCTCTTCGCTGTTCGACAGGCCGGTATTTACCCCAACCAGCATCGGTGTCCCGACCGCTCCAAAGGATACAGGCGTTGACTGGATGATCAGCGACACCATCACCGCCGCCATGGCAGGAAAGCCGATTGCCAGCAACAGGGGCGCGGCCACCGCCGCGGGCGTGCCGAAACCCGACGCGCCTTCGATCATCGAGCCGAACATCCAGGCGATGATGATGGCCTGTATCCGGCGATCGGGAGAGATATCCGTGAAGCCGCGCCGGATTGTCCGGATTGCGCCCGATTCCTGTACCGTATAGAGCAGCAGAATCGCTCCGAAGACGATGTAGAGCAGCGTGATTGCTGTCACCAGCCCGTTCACGCTGGCTCCGGCGATCCGTGCGACAGGTGTCCCCCAGATCGCCAGCGCCAGTACCACTGTCACCACAAAAGCCGTCAGCATTGCCAGCTTGGCGGATTTACGCATCACCACCAGCAGCACGAACACCGTCAACACCGGTAGCAAGGCTGCAATAAACATCACTGATTGCGGCATTTTCTTTCCTCCCGTTATCTCATCGCCGCAGAATGGCAGGGAGGCGTCCATGAGGCAAGTTTTGCAGGACGCATATCGAGCCTTATGTCTTCTTCCCTGCCATTTTGAGGCGAGGGGATGATATGCGGGATTGGCAGGTCGCAGATTGCGGAACGGGCCAGGATATGCCGGCATCGCCATGTGCGAAACCTCTGCCGGCAGCGCAAGGAAGATGTGCCAAGATGAGAAGGGATTAATTAAATCAGAATGGTGCGGGTGGAGGGACTTGAACCCCCACGCCTTGCGGCGCCAGAACCTAAATCTGGTGCGTCTACCAATTTCGCCACACCCGCACAGAGATATCCGCCCCGGTCAGGGCCTTGCTCCTGACAAGCCGGGCCGTGGCGCATGTTGTTATATGCGCATTGGGCAGGCTGCCGGAGGGCTAGATAACCGGCCCGATGGCGGCGGTCAATGGCCGGATCCCGGTTTCCGGGGCAGACGGCTCAGGCGCGGCCCAGTTTGGCCAGCCGTGCGGCCTGCAGGCGCGCGAAATCATCGCCCGCATGGTAGGAAGAGCGCGTCAGCGGGGTCGCCGAAACCATGAGGAAACCCTTGCCATAGGCTGATTTTTCGTAGCCCGCGAACTCTTCGGGCGTGACGAAGCGATCCAGCCGGTGATGCTTGGGCGTAGGCTGCAAATATTGCCCGATGGTCATGAAATCGACATCCGCAGCGCGCATGTCGTCCATGACCTGAAGAACGCCCTGACGATCCTCGCCCAGCCCCACCATGATCCCGGATTTGGTGAACATGGTCGGATCAAGCTCTTTGACCCGTTGCAGCAGCCGCAGCGAATGGAAATAGCGCGCGCCCGGCCGGACCGACGGGTACAGTCCGGGAACGGTTTCCAGATTGTGGTTGAAGACATCCGGACGCGCCTCGACCACGGTTTCCAGCGCACCGGGTTTGGATTTCAGGAAATCCGGCGTCAGCACCTCGATCGTTGAACCGGGCGAGCGGTGACGGATGGCGCGGATCGTCTGTGCGAAATGTTCGGCACCGCCATCATCCAGATCGTCGCGGTCCACGCTGGTGATCACGACATGGTTCAGGCCAAGCTTCTGAACCGCATGGGCAACCCGCCCCGGTTCGAACACGTCAAGCGTATCGGGCTTGCCGGTGATGACATTGCAGAAAGAACAGCCGCGTGTGCAGATCTCACCCATGATCATCATGGTCGCGTGCCCCTGCGACCAGCATTCGCCGACATTCGGGCAGCCGGCTTCCTCGCAGACCGTTGACAGGCGATTTTCGCGCAGGATGTCGCGGGTCTTCTTGTAACCCTCGGATGTCGGTGCCTTGACCCGAATCCAATCGGGTTTTCTGGGTTGCGACTGATCGGCACGATGCGCTTTTTCCGGGTGGCGCAGGCGCGGCGGAGGGGTCATCTCGGTCATCTTGGACCTTTCGGTGGATTTTCTTCTAACTAATCGCAAATTGTGGGCAGATCAACGGCGCAGGTCATGCCGCAGATGCAAGGCTGCACTGCGTCTTGCCACAGATGGGGATCCCCGGTTCATGTTTCAAACGCCGAAGGCGGGACAAATGCCGAGGACGGGTCGATTACCGAAGACGAGGCGCCGCGCAGATTCGCCGTAGCGGTTCCACGTTCCCGATAGGGAGTGCTGCCATATTGCGCCCGGTAACATTTCGAGAAATGCGACGGGCTGGAAAATCCCGACGCCAAGGCGATCTCGATGATCGACATCTCTGTCTGCATCAGCAGGTTGCGCGCCCGTGCAAGCCGGGTTTCCATGTAATAGCGCTTTGGACTGCGATGCAGATAGCGGCGGAACAGCCGTTCAAGCTGCCGGGTCGACATGCCGGCATCGGCGGCGAGCCGGGCGGGGCTGATCGGGTCTTCGACATTGGCCTCCATCCGGGCGATCACAGCCGCCAGCTTGGGGTGGCGGACCCCGATACGGGTCGGAATCGAAAGACGTTGCCGGTCCTGATCCGTGCGGATGCCGGTATGCAGCATCTGATCGGCGACCTCGGCCGCAAGTTCGTCGCCATGCGACGCAGAAATCAGGTGTAGCATCAGATCGATCGAGGAAGTGCCTCCTGCGGCGGTCAGCCGGTTGCCATCCTGCACGAAAACCGACCGAAACAGTTGAACCTCCGGGAAGGCTTCGACGAAGCCATCATGGTTCTCCCAGTGAATCGTGGCCTTTCGTCCGTCAAGCAGCCCTGCTTCCGCAAGGACCCACGCCCCGGTGCAAACCGCGCCAACGGTTGCGCCTCCGCGCGCCTTGCGGCGCAGCCAGTTCAGCACCGGCTTTGTCGCCTCGCGCGAGATGTCGGTTCCGCCGCAGACGATCACGACCTCGTCGCGGTCGGTGGGCGGATCGTGGTCCAGCCCTTCGTCCAGTCTGACCTGTGCGCTATTGGAGCAACTCGCCCAATCCCCTGCCGGGCCGACCAGCCTCCAGCGATACAGTTCCTTTCCCGAGGAACGGTTGGCAAGCCGCAGCGGTTCTATCGCGGCCGCAAAGGGCAGCATCGTGAAACGATCAAGAAGCAGAAAAGAGAAACGGCGCGGTTTTTCGGATGGCATGAGCTGTCTCTGCGCAGATGTAGCCGCCAAGTCACAACAGGGAATTCAAACTTACGCAAGATCCGAAATGACCATTTCCGTCCGGTTCGATCAAATTTGCGCTGCAATGCGCTCTTTCACCCGCGGGAGTAACGGATTATATCGGCCAGATATCGCATAAGGAGCATTTGCCATGACGCAGGAGAACCGCAAACCCGCCGCCGCCCGGAATTGGGACAAGGCCGGCTGGCGCGCCTATCCGCGCGTGCAGATGCCGGAATATACCGATGCCGGGGCACTTGGCGCGGTAGAGACGCAATTGCGCCGTTATCCGCCGCTGGTTTTCGCGGGCGAGGCTCAGCGCTTGCGGGCCGAGCTTGCCGAAGTGGCCGAGGGCCGAGCCTTCCTGTTGCAAGGTGGCGATTGTGCCGAAAGCTTTGCCGAATTCAGTGCCGACAATATCCGCGACACCTTGAAGGTGATGCTGCAGATGGCGGTTGTCCTGACCTGGGGCGCGCAGTTCCCCGTGGTCAAGGTCGGCCGCATGGCCGGGCAATTCGCCAAGCCGCGCAGCGCGCCCACGGAAACCCTGGAAGGCGTGGAACTGCCCAGCTATCGCGGCGATATCATCAACGGCTTCGATTTCACCCCTGAAGCGCGCAGTCCCGATCCGCAGCGGATGCTGTCGGCCTATACTCAGGCGGCTTCGTCGCTGAACCTGCTTCGGGCTTATTCGACCGGCGGTTACGCGGATATGCACCGCGTCCAGTCATGGATCGCCGATTTCGTCGGTGGGCCGGAAGCTGCGAAATACAGGGATATCGCCGACCGGATTCGTGACGCCATGGCTTTCATGCAGGCAGCGGGCGTAAATTCGGAGACCGCGCATCAGTTGAGCAAGGTAGATTTCTACACCAGCCACGAAGCCCTGCTTCTGGAATATGAAGAGGCTTTGACGCGGGTCGATTCGACGACCGGGCTGACGGTTGCCGGATCGGGGCATATGATCTGGATCGGTGACCGCACCCGGCAGCCCGACGGCGCGCATGTCGAATTCTGCCGCGGCGTGGATAACCCGATCGGCCTGAAATGCGGTCCGTCCATCACCGAGGATGATCTCAAGCGGCTGCTGGCGGCGCTGAACCCGGAGAACGAGGCGGGCAGGCTGACGCTGATCGCGCGGTTTGGCGCGGGCAATGTGGGAGACAATCTGCCACGCCTGATCCGGACAGTGCAGCAAGAGGGCGCCAAAGTCGTTTGGCACTGTGATCCGATGCATGGCAACACGATCAAGTCGGCCTCGGGCTTCAAGACCCGGCCCTTCGATTCGGTGCTGCGCGAGGTGCGCGAGTTCTTCGAGGTGCATGGTGCCGAAGGCACGGTTCCCGGCGGCGTCCATTTCGAGATGACCGGCAGCGACGTGACGGAATGCACCGGTGGCGTGCGCGCGGTCACGGATGAGGATCTGTCCAGCCGCTATCACACCGCTTGCGATCCGCGCCTGAATGCCAGCCAGTCGCTTGAGCTTGCCTTCCTTGTGGCCGAAGAACTCCGTACCCGCCGGGAATCGGTAACCGTGCCCGCCCCGGATATGAAAGCCGGCTGATCGTCAACAGGACGATTCCCGATTTGAACAGCCCGCCCTGCCGTATGGTGGGGCGGGGTGTCATGGTGATAACTGGCAAGAATGTTCGGTCCGGCCTATTGGCAAACCGGCATCGCGGCTGATTTGCCAGACGAAATCCTTGTGATCGAAGCTTTGGATCACCAGTATATCCGAAGGTTCGGAATTACACCGGTTTCATGAATTTTCCGCTTGCACCCCTCCGTCCTGGACCCTATACGACCCCCCACGCAAAGCGTGGAAAACTCTTTGCGAGACCTCCGGTGGGGCCATAGCTCAGTTGGTAGAGCGCTTGAATGGCATTCAAGAGGTCAGGGGTTCGACTCCCCTTGGCTCCACCAATTATACAGTACGGCGCGGTTCCGCTTCTCGTTAAGGGGGCGACTAGGGCAGGTGCATTCCTCGCACCGATTCAGAACGCCGCCGAATAGCATATCATTGGGATCTGCAAGACGATCTTCCTCCTTCTCATTCATGCCTTGTAATTGGCTGCAGGGCAGGCTGGAATTTAAAGGCGAGTTGCGCAATGGTTTGCGGCTTTACCCTCGGCTTTAGTTAAAACTCAGTCCGGCCTCTGCAACAGCCGCTGCATTTTCGTCCCTCAAACGCTTTGGGAACGAACTTTCAATCCTGATTAGAACCGCAAAGAATAGCGAGTCTGTCGTCCCGTCCCGGTCCTGATCAGTGGACCCATTTCCACGAGGTCCTGCAGGTCCCGCGTTGTGATGGTGCGCGACGAGGTACCCGTGATCGCGATGTAATGCTCTGCGCTGCGCGTGGAGCGGCCCAATCAGGTCTGGTGCGCCGACATCACTTATTTGCCAATGCCGCGCGGGTTCCTCTATCTGGTCGCCATCATGGACTGGCACACCCGGAAGGTTCTTGCCTGGCGCATCGCGGCGGATGGAAAGGGCCGATCCTTCGACAACATCTTCATCGAAATTCGTCGCAGCAAACGGCCGCCTACCATCATTTGAACCGCGAAGGCGGACGACGTTGCTGGGCGTCTCGCAATTCTCATCTTAGCTGTCGCGGCGTTCTCAGGTGAACTGTCGCGCTATAGCCCGATCACGGCACATAAGACGTATATAGAAACAACCGCTCAATCATGCAGTTGCATGCGAGACAAAAGATCGTCTCGGGCAGAATCACAATGCAGCTGTACTGCTTTTATCGCCCGGTCAGGATCGCGTGACCGGATAGCTTCGACGATGGCTCGATGCTGGCAGATAATCTCTGCGATACGATCCTCACTCAAGCCAAAGCGGTAGCGCAGGCTGATCACCAAATCCCATCCCTGATCAAGGATGTATGAAGCTTCGGGGTTATCTGCCACTTCGGCGATAAAGCTGTGGAACGCCTTGTTTGCCGCCGACATCCGGTCATCCACACCGGTTGCCGCGGCAGCTTCATACCGGGCGCAAAGATCTTCCAGTACGTCAGACTGCTGCGCCGTGATCCTTTCGGTGGCGCGGCGAACAAGCAGCCCCTCGATAGCGGCGCGGGCATCATGGATATCTGCCACGAATTTGGGGGTAACGGTTCGCAGTATTGCGCCCTTATGCGGCTCCAGAATCACCAACCTCTCTCCCGCAAGTTGCAACAGCGCCTCACGCACGGGGATGTGGCTGGTGCCATAGCGTTTACTGAGATCATCCACACGCAACCGCGACCCGGGAGCCAGCTTGCCGTTTACGATATCACGCCGGATAGCATGGATAAGCCGTTCGGAAATCGTTTCAGAGATAGGATTAACTGTGACCAATGCTGTCCCCATGAAAAAGAAATATGCCCTAAGATACAATGCATAACGCATCTTGGGGAAGGGGCTTGCATAGTATTTGATATTATATATAATATTGAATCATGACGTTCAGTGCATCGTGGGCGGCGAATGTGGCGTCATCGGAAGAGCAAGTGGAGGAATAACAATGGTACCTATCGACGACGACGCGGCCGCGATTTCTGACACCTTGGGAATTCGCCGCAGGCAGTTGCTGCAATTGATAGCAGCCGGCACGACATTATCACTGCTCCCCGGCATGTTCGCGCGGCGGGCATCTGCCGGTGAAGCCGCCGTCAAGGGTGGGATCCTGCGTGTCTCCGCACCCTTCAACCCGTCCAGTCTCGACCCGATAACAAGTGGCGCTGGATCGGATCACATGATCCTCTACTCCATCTATGATACTTTGGTCGATTTCGAACCGGCGACACTTCAGCCCGTTCCCGGCCTGTCGACCGCATGGGAGTTCGAAACCCCGACCCGGCTGGTGATGACACTTCGCGAAGGCGTCACGTTCCATGATGGAACCGAGTTCAATGCCGACGCGGTAAAGGCCAATCTGGATCGCGCACTGACTCACCCGCGCTCGACCGCCAAGGGCGATCTGGCATCCGTGGATTCGGTCGATGTCGTCGGACCTTATCAGGTGGCGATCAACACGAAACACCCCGATACGGCGCTGCCGCTGATCCTGGCTGACCGGTCGGGCATGATGGCTTCTCCCACTGCTTTTGATGAGCCGGATCGCAATTTCGACCGCACCCCGGTTGGCACGGGACCGTTCAGTTTCACACAATGGAACGATGGTGACCGGATCGAACTGGCGCGCTATGACGACTATTGGGACGAGGAGATCCCTCATCTGGACGGTATCATCTTCCGCGTCATCACCGATCTGAATACCGGCCTCCGCTCGGTGATCGCGGGCGAAGCCGATTTCGTCTATCGTCTGAACCCGCAGCAAAAGCTGGTGGCCGATCGCGCGGGCGAAGAGGTCGTGGTGCGCAGTTCGCCCACGGTCGCGAATTACCATATCGTTTTCAATTACGGAAAAGCGCCCCTGAACGATGTCCGGGTGCGTCAGGCCATCAATTATGCCGTCGATCGCAAGGCCTTCAATCAGGCTGCGATGCTGGGCCTTGGCACCCCTGCGCAAACCCTGTTGCCCCCGGATTATTGGGCGCATGACGAGTCCCTGAATGAGTTTTACCCATTCGATCAGGATAAGGCGCGCGCGCTTCTGGCAGAGGCGGGTTATTCCGATGGGTTGGAGCTGCAATATTACAGCAATGCCGACCAATCATCGCAGCAACGTGCCGAAATAATCATGGAACAGTTGCGGCAGGTCGGTATCCGATGCGTGCTGACAACCGGGTCGAATGCCGACATGTTCCAGCGCTTCATGGTCCGGGGCGAAGGTGACGCCATCATGGTGAACTGGACAGGCAGACCGGATCCCGCTCAGGGTTTCCTGTTTGTCTATGGCGAGCAAGGCGCGAATAATCCCGGCAAAGTACCACCTCCGCAGGATTTGGCAGAAGCGATTGCCGCCGCGCAGGAAGGTGTCACTCAGGAAGAACGTCAACCCGCCTTCGCTCGCGCAGAACGCGCCGCGCTTGAACATGCGCTGTCCTGCGAAGTGGCATTCGTGCCCGGTATCGAAGTTCACCGCGCGAATGTCGGGGGGTATGAGCCGAATCTTCTCGGGAAGCCGAAATTCAACCGGCTTTTCCTCAGACCGCAGGAAGGGTAGCACCCTCCGCCGAAACCTTGGCCTCAGGGCCCTTCTGCTCATTCCGGTCCGGGACTTCCGGACCGGGAGGCATCCCTTTCCCTTTTTTCAGAGAATTGATCCATGAAGATTGCCCGCCTTGAGGTCCTGCACGCCGCGTCCGGATGGCGGGTGACGTCCTTTCTGAAAGTCGAAACCGCCTGTGGGATCGTGGGCTGGTCCGAGTTCAGTGAAGATGTCGGCACGCGCGGCCTGTCTGCCACCATCTTGCGTCTTGGTGAACTGGTGACCGGGCTGGATCCGCGCCGGATCGAGTGGGTTACGGCAGTCCTGAATACCTCGGTCATTCCCGCCTGGAGCGGCATGAACCAGCATGCGGTGGCGGCTATCGTGAACGCCCTGCTGGACATCAAGGGCAAGGATCTTGGCGTACCTGTTCATGCCTTGTTCGGTGGCGCCTTGCGGGATCGGCTGCCCGTCTACTGGTCGCATTGCGCAACTTATCGGGTGCGCTACGCCGACAGCCTTGGCATTCCGGCCATCACGACGATCGACCAGTTGCAGGAGGCCGGGGCAGAGGTTGTGCGTCACGGGTTTCGCGCATTGAAGACCAATGTGATGATGATGGATAACGGGACATTGGCGAATTATCGGGCGGGCTTCGGCTCTACCCCGGGATATCCCGAACTGAACCCCCAGCCTGAAATCCTGCTGAATCTTGACCGGCAACTGACCGCGCTGCGCGAAGGTGCCGGCCCCGAGGTCCAGATCATGCTGGACGCCAATTTCAATTTCCGCTCCGAAGGTTACCTGCAACTGATCCGGGCGGTAAGAACGCATGGATTGGCCTGGCTGGAACTGGATTGCTATGATCCGGCAGCGGTCGCCCTGATGCGCCGCGAGGCCGGTTTCCCCATCGCGACGGGAGAATCTCTTTACGGGCGCCGCAGCTTCCGGCCGTTCCTTGAAAATTATGCAATGGATGTCGCCATTGTCGATGTGCTGTGGAACGGCGTTCTGGAAGGACTGAAGATCGCCTCTCTGGCGGATGCGCATGACGTCAGCGTGGCCCCGCATAATTTCTACGGCCATCTGGCGGATCATATCAGCGCCCATTTCGCCGCGATGATTCCAAATTTCCGCATCATGGAAATGGATATCGATGACGTGCCCTGGAAGGGCGAATTCGTGACCCATCAGCCGGTTATCGAGGACGGACATCTGCTGGTGCCGTCACGCCCGGGCTGGGGAACGGATGTCGATGAAAAAGCCGTGGCGCGGCATCCCGTGGACCGGTGAGACCATGACGACAAGAACCTCCGACCCGATGGCGAAACCGCCCCAGCCACTTCTTGATGTGCGCGGATTGGGAATAACATTTTCCGGCCCCGGCAGCTTGGTTCCCGTGGTGCGGGATGTCTCGCTGACAGTGGCTGCCGGCGAGTCCGTCGGGCTGGTGGGTGAAAGTGGCTGCGGCAAGACGGTGACAGGATTGGCCTTGATGGGCCTGCTTCCCTTCCGCACCAGCCGGTTCGACGGGCAAATCCTGCTGGATGGAGAAAATCTGCTGGAACTGTCGGAACGACAATGGCGCAAACGGCGAGGACGCCGGATCGGCATGATCTTTCAGGAGCCGATGACCGCGCTGGATCCGGTTTTCACCATCGGCGCGCAGATCGGCGAGACCTTGCGAACCCATTTCCGCATCGGGCGCAGCGAAGCGCGCGAGCGGGCCATAGAAGCGCTGGCGCAGGTGGGCATTCCCGATCCGGCCACGCGGCACGATGCCTATCCGCACGAACTTTCGGGCGGAATGCGGCAACGCGCCATGATCGCGATGACAATCAGTTGCGAACCCGCCCTGCTGATCGCCGACGAGCCGACAACCGCGCTGGATGTGACGGTTCAGGCGCAGATCATGGATGTTCTGGGCGAATTATCGGCGCGATCCGGCATGGCGATGCTGTTTATCAGCCACGACCTTGGCCTCGTCTCGCAAACTTGCAGCCGTATCGTGACGATGTATGCCGGAGAGGTCGTCGAAAGCAGGGCTGCGGATGACGTCCTGTGCCGCCCGCGCCATCCCTATACGTCCGGGCTGTTACGGTCGCTTCCGTCTTTCACACCGCGAAAGGGCCGGCTGCCCTCGATACCGGGCAGGGTGCCGCGCCCCGCGGAATTTCCGAATGGCTGCCGGTTCGAGGGACGCTGTCCGCATGCGCAGCAACAGTGCTCGGCCAGACAACAGTTGCAGCCCCTGCGCGATGGCGGCTTTGCGCGGTGCTGGCGAAGCGAGGAGTTGTCATTGCCGGGAGTGCTGTCATGAACAAGCAGGAACATCCGATCATCCAGGCTGAAAATGTCACGGTTCGTTTTCCCGTCGGACGGCGCAAGACGCTGACAGCGGTCGACAATGTCTCGATCTCGGTGCGCCGCGGGGAAACCTTTGGACTCATCGGAGAATCGGGGTCGGGGAAATCCACGCTGGGACGCGCGATCGTCTGCCTTGAACGTCCGACCAAAGGGACGGTGCTGCATTCCGGGCAGGATCTCCATACCCTGCCTCGGGCGGCGATGCGACGGCATCGGCAGCAATATCAGATCATCTTTCAGGATCCGGCGGCGGCGCTTGATCCCCGCATGACCATTCTTCGGTCGGTGCGTGAACCGCTCGATGTGGAAGGCAAGTCAAGCCTTGCCGAGCGAAATGCGCGCGCATTGGAGATGATGGGCAAGGTCGGACTCGGCCCCGCCTTTGCCGGGCTTTATCCTCATCAGCTTTCCGGCGGGCAGAAACAACGCGCCTGCATCGCCAGAGTGCTAACGCTGCAACCATCGCTGATCGTCTGTGACGAGGCGGTGGCGGCGCTGGATGTATCGATACAGGCGGAAATCCTGAATCTTCTGGCAGATTTGCAACAGGAATTCGGACTGACCTATCTGTTCATCACCCATAATATCGGGGTGGTCGAGCATATCAGCGACACGGTTGCCGTCATGTATCTGGGTCAGATCATCGAGATCGCCCCGGCGGACCGGTTGGCCGAACATTATCTGCATCCCTATACCGAGGCACTGTTGTCGGCCGAACCGGTGGCCTTGCCCACAGCCATGCGCCCGGATCGCCGCATTCTTCTGAAGGGGGAATTGCCCAGCCCGATGGATCCCCCCTCGGGCTGCCGCTTCCGGACCCGCTGTCGCCATGCAACCGAACTTTGCGCCGCGCAGGCACCCGGTTTGCGTGAACTCGCGCCGGGCCACCTGACCGCATGCCACCACGCCGAAACATTCCGAGAAAAAACAGCCGCGTATGAGGGCGTTTCGTGATGCAAAACCAGTTTCTTCGCTTTCTGCTGTGGCGAATGGTTCAGTTTCTGCCTGTCGTCGCGATGGCGACACTGACCATCTTCAGCCTGATCCAGCTTGTTCCCGGGGATCCTGCCGCAACCATCGCCGGAGAATACGCCACGGCCGAGAATATCGAAGCCATTCGCCATTCCCTGGGTCTGGACCGCCCCCTGTGGGAGCAATATGGGATCTGGTTGTGGAATGCCGCTCAGGGCGATCTGTCGAATTCGCTTTTGTCGGGATTGCCGGTGATGGATGAGGTATTGCGGCGTCTGCCCTCTACGCTGACAATTGCCGTTCTGGCCCTTTGTATTGCCGTGATCGTGGGTGTGCCGCTGGGCGTGCTGGCCGCGACCCGTGCCGATACGATGCTGGACCGTCTGGTGACCGGCATTGCCTCGCTTGGGGTTGCCGTGCCGAATTTCTGGCTTGGCATGATCCTTGTCAGCATATTCGCGCTTGGTTTCGGCTGGTTTCCCACAACGGGCGCGCGCCCGATCTCCGAGGATTTCTGGGGCGCGCTGCATCATGCCGCGCTTCCCGCCGCCACGCTTGCGACCGGAGGCATTGCCGAGATTGCGCGACAACTGAGATCGTCACTGATCGAGGTCCTGCAATCGCAATATGTGCGTACGCTTCGCGCCAAGGGCTTGCCGAATTATCTGATCCTGTGGAAGCACGGACTGCGCAATGCCGCACTGACCCTGCTTACCGTGATAGGTCTCGTGTTCAATCACATGCTTGGGGCGACCGTCGCGACCGAGGCAGTTTTTGCCATTTCTGGCACCGGTTCGATGATCGTGAATGCGGCCATCAACAAGGATTTTCCCGTGGTTCAGGGCGCTGTCTTTGTTCTGGTTCTGATCGTGATTGTCATGAACCTGATCATCGATCTGTTCTACAGCCTGCTTGATCCGCGCGTAAAGAAGGGCTGACATCATGGACACCACAACCAAGGCTATCGCCACGCCTGGCCGGTTCATCTCGTTTCTGAACTGGCTGCGCAGCGATTTGCGCGCAGCCTTGTCGCTGGGCTATCTGCTGCTGCTTGTTATCGTATCGGTTGCGGCACCGTTGATCGCGACGCATTCGCCCATCGCCCAGACGCCGGACTATCTTGCGCCAGCCGACGCCACATATTTGCTTGGCACCGATGATCTGGGGCGCGACGTCTTTTCGCGCGTCATCTACGGCACCCCGATGAGTCTGATCGCCAGCTTTACTGCCGTGGGCGTTGGTCTTGCCATAGGTCTGCCTTTCGGAATGATGGCAGGCTATATGGGCGGCTGGGTCGATATCGTCATCAGTCGCGTCATCGATACCCTGCTTTCCTTTCCCGGCATCGTTCTGGCCGTCGCGGTGACCGGTGCTCTGGGGATCGGGCTGACCAACGCAATGATCGCCGTGGGGATCGTCTTTGCGCCGAATATCGCCCGGTTGATCCGTATCCAGACCATCGTGGTCAAAAACCAGCTTTACGTCGATGCCGCGCGCAGCTTTGGCATGCCAGTGCATCGCATTATTCTGCGCCATGTCGTGCCGAATGCAATTCAGCCGGTCATCGTGCAGGTCACGGTCATGCTGGCCGGTGCCCTGCTGGCAGAAGCGAGCCTGTCCTTTCTGGGTCTTGGCGTGCAGCCGCCATGGCCAAGCTGGGGACAGATGCTTGCACGCGGCTACACCTATATGGAGATCGCGCCCGAGCAGATGTATGTGCCCGGAATCGCGATCCTTCTGACAGCGCTGGCCTATAACGGATTGGGGGAATCCTTGCGCGCGCGCCTTGATCCCACCCGTCGTGCCGGGCGCTGAGATCACCAACAACGTTCTCACGGAAAGGAATATGATGATGAAAATCGGTTTCATTGGTCTGGGCGTCATGGGAGGCCATATGGCGCGGCATCTGGCGACCGCCGGGCATGAGGTGACCGTCTACAACCGCACCATCGCCAAGGCAGAGGCGTGGACGAAAGCGAATGGCGGCAAACTGGCCGCGACGCCCCGTGATCTGGCGAAAGGGCAGGATATCGTGATGGCCTGTGTGGGCAATGATGCCGACCTTCTGGGAGTCACAACAGGCAGTGAGGGGGCATTTCAGGCAATGGCCCCGGGCGCGTTGTTTGTGGATCACACGACAGCTTCTGCCGATGTGGCACGCCGCCTGCATGCAGATGCGCGCGCCCGGAATATCGGCTTTGTCGATGCGCCGGTTTCCGGCGGCGAGGCCGGCGCGCGCGACGGCACGCTGACCGTCATGTGCGGCGGCGATGCCAAGGATTATGCCCGTGTCGAAGGCGCCATTGCAGCCTTCGCCCGCGCTTGCCGCCTGATGGGGCCATCGGGTGCCGGGCAACTGACCAAGATGGCGAACCAGATCTGCATTGCAGGACTGGTTCAGGCCCTTTCGGAAGGCATCCATTTCAGCCAGTCCGCCGGTCTCGATGTCGAGGCGATGCTGGATGTCGTGTCGCAAGGTGCCGCAGGTTCCTGGCAGATGAACAACCGGGGCGCCACCATGAACCGGGGCGAGTTCGATTTCGGCTTTGCCGTCCGGCTGATGCGCAAGGATCTGGGCATATGCCTGGCCGAAGCCAGAAGAAACGGAGCGAAATTGCCGGTCACCGCATTGGTGGATCAGTTCTATGGCGATGTCGACGCGGCGGGCGGCGGTGGCTGGGACACCTCCAGCCTGATAACCCGCCTCAGCGTTGCGCGGCAGGAGAAATAGCATGAGCCGTTTTCGCATCATCGCCACGAACCCGCTGCATCCCGACGCCGAGGCATTGCTGCGCCAGTCGCATGATTATGACCCGGTTCCTGACGGCGACCCCGATACGCTGAAACGCTGGATCGCCGAGGCTGACGGCATCATCGTCCGAACCAAGCTGCCGGATGATATCTTTGCCGCGGCACCCCGGCTTCTGTCCTGCGTGCGTCACGGCGTCGGGCTGGATTTCGTTCCGGTAGAGGCGGCGACGGAAAGGAATATTCCCGTCGCCAACCTGCTAGAGGCCAACAAGCAGGCTGTGGTCGAATATGTCGTCGGCACGGCATTGCTGCTTGCCCGGGACCTGTCCGGGCTTGAACAGCGCTTCCGCCGTGACGGCTGGTCATCACGCGCGGGCTATAGCGGTTTCGAACTTGCGGGAAAGACACTGGGCGTCGTGGGATGCGGGCGTATCGGACGCGGCGTGGCACAGGCGATGCGGGCGGCTTTCGGAATGAATGTTCTGGGCTACGACGTGACTTCGCCACAGAATCAGGAGGGATTTACATCGGTTTCGCTGACAGATTTGTTCGCCCGGGCCGATGTGATCACGCTTCATTTGCCATCGACACCCGAAACGCGGGGGATGATTGGCAAGGAACTGCTGGCCACGATGCGAGAGCGGGCCATTCTGATTAACGCAGCACGCGGCGATCTGATCGACGAAACCGCCTTGCGGGATGGTCTGGCGCAGGGGCGGCCTGCGGCAGCGGCGATCGACGTGTTCGAGCCGGAACCGCTCACCCGCGATCACGTGTTTTTCGAGACCCGGAATCTGTTCCTGACACCGCATATCGCGGGCGGCACCGATGAAAGCGCTTTGCGGATGAGCATGCAATCTGCCGAGGCCATGCTGCGCATCCTGCAAGGCGAGCGGCCCGCATCTCTTGTGAACCCCGCTGTCTGGGAGGCGCATCTGGCTCGCCTTTCCGCCAGGCAGGCGTCTGAATGAATCTGATAGGTTCTGCGCGGGTGTCTCGTGTGTTCGATTATGTTTGGGGAATTGCTGAGTTATACCCCTGGCGGTTGGTGGGAACATTTCGGGAGCCCGCAAGATCCCCAGGCGATCACGGTCTTGATTGATCGCTGTTACGATGATCGGAATGAACAGCCCAAATTTTGGTTGCCTGATCTCTGCGTTCCGTCGACCCGGTTTCATCCATTCCTGGTGCTCCATCTGCACCGTGGTCAACTAGCCAATAATCGCTCATGGCGCTCTCATTGCCTGAGCAGCGTGACACATAGAGACCAGCGGATTTATGAATCCTGCTCACGCATAGACGCCATTTTACCGAAAGCCTTTGCGTGAGACCAGTCCGGCGGCAAGGATCACCATTCCGATCCTGCTGATATGGCTGACGACAACGAAGGCGACCTCGACGTTCAGTGACAGGGCTACCAGACTCATCTCGGCCAGACCGCCGGGCGCGAATGCCAACAGGATACCCTCTACCGGAATATCCACAATGAATTGAAGCGCAATTGCGAAAACGACCGCAACCGACAGCATGATCGCCGTGGATCCGGCAGACGTTAAAAGGATACGCAGAATGCGCCGACTGGATGTACCGGCAAAGCGGCACCCCACAGTCGTGCCCAACACGACCTGCGCCACGGCGATCACGGTACTCGGAACCAAGAAGCCCGAGATGCCGCTCCAGTGCAGAACACCACTCACCAGCATCGGTCCGATCAGATAGGGTGCGGGCAGCCGTAGCAGCCGACCCAGTCCGATTCCCGCGCCCAAAACTACCAGAAACCAGACCACATCCATTAGCGCCATGTCAGACAGCGGGCGCCATTCGGTAACACGTGCGCCGGGCTCGGCACCGGTTATGAATGTCATCAGCGGCGGCAGGCTAAGCACGACAAGGAATATGCGTGACGAATGCATCAACGCAATCGTGCGCTCGTCGCCTCCTTTCTCGACCCCGAGCAGCACCATATCTATCAGACCGCCAGGCATCGCCGAGAAAAAGGCTGTGGGCGGGTCGAGATGGATCGTCCGGCGCAAGTAAATATTGCATAATATCGCCGCCACCAGCAGATAGCAGGCCAACGCAACGATCGCAGGCCACCACATCACCACGCCATCCAGTGTGTGGGGGCCGAATTGCGAGCCAAGCATCGTGCCGATCACTGCCGACATGGGCGGGCGAGCGAGTCTCGATCCTTTCACGGGCATATTCAGGATGGAGGCAAATGCAGTCGCTGTCATTGCCCCCAACATCCATGACAGCGGCATTCCGATCCAGGTAAAGAGTGCGCCACCAACGGTGCCCAGAGCCAGAGCGAACAGGAAACCCGACTTCAATCCCGCATCCTCATGCCGCTTGTTTATCATTCAGATGGCAGGCAGAGCGATGCCCGGGCGCAATCTCGCGCATTTTCGGCGCTTCAAGGCGGCAGCGATCATGGGCAAGGGGGCAGCGCGGGTGAAAATGGCACCCCTTCGGCGGGTTCAGTGGGCTGGGCAATTCGCCCTTCATTGCGGCGAAACGTCGCTTTCCGGGCCGAATACGCGGCACTTCGGCCAGCAATTGTTGCGTATATGGATGATTGGGCCGTGCAAAAACCTCGTCGACTGGCGCCTCTTCGATGATCCTGCCCAGATACATGATCGCCACACGGTCCGAAACATGTTCGACCACGCCCAGATCGTGGCTGACGAAAAGATAGGTCAGATCGAGCTGTTCCCGCAAGTCCATGAACAGATTGAGGATCTGCGCCTGAATCGAAACATCCAAGGCCGCGACGCTTTCGTCGCAAACCAAGAAGTCGGGCTGCACAGCAAGCGCGCGGGCAATATTGACCCGCGCCCGCTGCCCTCCCGAAAACTGATGCGGCAGGCGGTTCTTCATACCTGCATCGAAACCGGCCTTGCGCAGATATTCGTCGACATAGCTGCCGCTGTTCCCTTTTATCAGCCCATGCACTTTCGGGGCCTCGGCCACCAGCGCCTCGACGGACATCCGAGGATTGAGCGCCGCCATCGGGTTCTGGAAAATCATCTGCGCTTCCAGATCAGCGTCGCGCTTTCTGCGTCCGCGTAAATTGGCGCGGTCTTCGCCCTTCCAGAACACCTGTCCCTGCGAAGGCGTCAGGATACCTGCCGCGATCCGTCCAAGGGTCGATTTGCCACAGCCCGACTCGCCCACAAGGCCAAGCACCTCGCCCTCCCGGATGGTCAGGTCGATCTCGTCAAGCGCATGCACTACGGGCAACGGTTTGGCGGCGCCGATGCCAATCGCGATGCGCGCTGCCAGATCGGGACGTGCGCCGAAGCGCCGCGAGACCTTGCGCAGTTCCAGTAATGGCGGTGTGGCGGCGGGGGATGTGACTGCGGTGCTCACGCCAGAGCCTCCTCATAGGGGTGAAAGCAACGGTGATAGGCCAGCGCGTCACCAAACTGCCCCGGTCGCGTTGCGCATGCCTCTGTCGAGCGGTTGCAGCGGGTGCGGAAGGCGCATCCTGATGGCATCCGCGCCAGACTTGGCGTCACGCCCGGGATCTGCGCGAGTCGGCTGCCCCGGCTGTTTTCCGAGGGAACCGAGCGGATCAGACCGCGCGTATAAGGGTGCCGTGGGGCTTCCAGCACCTCTTGAATGCCGCCGGATTCGACGATGCGCCCGCCATACATCACGGCAATTCTGTCGGCCAGCCCCGAGACAATAGCCAGATCATGCGTGATCCAGATAACCGCAGTGCCTTGCTGTTCGGTCAGCTTCTGGAACTCGGATATGATCTGGGCCTGAATCGTGACGTCCAGCGCGGTTGTCGGTTCGTCTGCAATGATCAGATCCGGCTGGTGAAGCAGGGCGATGGCAATCGCGACGCGCTGTCTCATCCCGCCGGAAAATTCATGCGGATAGGCATCCAGCCGCTCTTCCGGACTGGGAATGCCCACCAGTCCCAGCGCGTCACGGGCCCGTGCGCGAGCTTCAGTCCCCGAGATATGCGTGTGGGCGTGCAATGCCTCGGTGATCTGGGTGCCGATCCGCAAGACCGGATTCAGGGTCATCATCGGATCCTGAAACACCATCGCGATCCTGCGGCCGCGCAGCGAACGGCGAGTTTCTTCATCCGCGCCGGCCAGATCCTTGCCATCAAACAGAATCTGTCCGCCAGCGATCCGTCCCGGCCAGTCGACGAGCCCCATGATGGAAAAACCCGTCACGCTCTTGCCTGATCCGCTCTCGCCGACCAGTCCCAGAACCTCACCCCGGGCGAGTTGGAACGACACCTCGTCGACCGCCCGCAATCCCGCGTTATTCTCGCCGGGAAATTCGGTGATGAGGTCGCGAACTTCCAGTAGCGCAGTCATCTTGCGTTCCTTGGGTTAAGCACGTCGCGGAGCCGGTCGCCCACGAGATTGATGGACACAATGGTGATCAGCAAAGCAATGCCCGGAAAAAAGCTGATCCAGTAGAGTCCGGACAGCAGGTACTGATAGCCATTTGCGATAAGCATCCCCAGCGAAGGCTGGGTGACTGAAGCGCCAAGCCCCAGAAAGGACAGTGTCGCCTCCAGCCCGATGGCGCGGGCGACCTGCATCGTGGCGATCACGATGATCGGGGCAAGGCAGTTGGGCAGCAGATGGCGCAGCAGCACCCGATAGCCGGGGATGCGCAGACAGCGCGCGGCCTCGATATATTCTTTTTCCCGCTCGACCAGCGCCGTCCCGCGTGCGGTGCGGGCATATGTTGCCCATTCCGCAATGATGATCGCCAGCACGACATTGGTGACCCCGTTTCCAAGGATGGCAAGAACCATCAATGCCATCAGGATCGTCGGAAACGATAGCTGCAGGTCCACCAGCCGCATCAGGAAGCTTTCGATGCGTCCACCCAGATAGGCCGCCATCAATCCCAAGGTGGTGCCGATCAAGGCCGCCGCGAAAGCCGAAGCGATACCCACGATCAGCGAGGTGCGCAGCCCGTACATGATACCCGACAGGATATCGCGTCCCTGCCCGTCGGTTCCCAGAAGATAGGGCACTCCGGCGAAGCTTTCCGAACCCGGTGGCAGCCGGCTGTCCATGATGTCGAGCTGCATCAGATCATAGGGATCCTGCGGCGATAACAAGGGCGCGAAGATGGCTGCGCCCAGCACCACGATCAGGCCGATGGCGCCGATCAGAGCCGCCGGGGCCGCGAAGAAGCGCCGTATCGCGGGCCAGATCCGCCGGGGCGGCGGGGCGGTGATGGTCTCTGCAACGGTGGCGAGTTTGGGATCCATGTCGCGTCACCCCTTGCCATCAAGCCGGACACGCGGATCCAGCAATGTGTAACACAGATCGATAATGAAGTTCAGCGACACGAACAGCACGACCATCATCATCAGATAGGCGACGATCACGGGCCGGTCGAGCAGGTTGATGCTGTCGATGATCAGTTTCCCCATGCCGGGCCATCCGAAAATGCTTTCCGTCACCACCGAGAAGGCGATCAGCGAGCCGAATTCCAGCCCGATGATGGTGACCACCGGTATCATCAGATTCTTCAGGATATGCACCAGAATGATGCGGTTTTCCCGCAGACCCTTCGCCCGCGCGAATTTCACGTATTCCTGGCTCACCACTTCCTGCACCCCGGCCCGGGTAAGGCGCAGTATCAGCGAGGTCTTGAACAGCGCGAGGTTGAGCGCCGGCAGAAACAGATGCAAAAGCCCGTCGGTGGTCAGAAACGACCACCGCGCCCCGAACAGTTCCGCGGTTTCGCCCCGGCCGTTCGATGGCAGCCAGCCAAGCTGTACCGCAAACAGCAGGATGAACATCAGGCCCACCCAAAAGGTTGGCAGCGAAAACCCAAGGATCGAGCCGGTCATGATCACCCGCGACGACAGCCGGTTCGGATGAAGACCCGCATATAGGCCCAAGGGCAGCCCGATGACGATGGCGATCAGCATGGCGCAAAGCGCCAATTCCAGCGTCGCGGGCAGCCGCTCGAGAATGACGTCCAGCGCCGGCCTGGAATAGACGAAGCTGTCGCCAAAATCCCCCTGCGTCAATCCGTGCAGAAAGCTCAGGTATTGCTGCCATATTGGCCGATCCAGACCAAGGCTTTCGATCACTTTCAGACGTTCCGCCTGATTGAGATCCGGATTGATCAGAATATCGACCGGGTTGCCGATCACATTCACGCCAAGGAACACGATCAGTGTCATCGCGAAGATGACGAAACCGGCTTGGATCAGGCGTCTGATAAGGGAGGTTGTCATGGCTCGCTGCTTTCTGCTGGCTCAGTCGACGCTGATTGCCATACCGTCGCGTTGCGGATCCGCCGCGCCAGAGGAAATCCCGTCCGTAATCCGAATACCGTGCAACGCGGCAAAGGCATAGGTCTGCGGCGAACGTACCACCTGATATCCGTCGCTGCGCAATTCATTAGCCACCGAGCGGCGGATGCGGTTGCAGATATCGATACTGTTCGAAACCCCCACCAGTCGCGGCGCAGACACGGCGGCATGAATATTCATGTCGAAATCTATCATATTGATGATCCCCTGCGCCACCGTGGGGGCGATATAGCTTCCACCCGGCGCCCCGATCACGATCTCGGGGGTTTCATCGTCGAAGACGATCGTCGGCGCGGCGGAACTGGCCCTGCGCTTGCGCGGCGCGATCGATGCCGCCTTGCCGGGGCGCGGATCGAACCGGCTCATCAGGCCGTTATACATAAAGCCAAGCCCGTCAGTGATGGCACCGGACGGGCTGCCAAGCGAATGGGTCAGGGCGACGGCATTGCCGTCTTTGTCGACCACCGAGATATGGGTGGTATCGCGCTGCGACATGTCCAGCCGCTCGACCGAGGCGCGTTCACCGCGCTTGATCCGGTCAGCCAGATCGGTCGCATGCTCTTTCGACAGCAGTTCATCGACCGGCACTTCGACATAGGCAGGGTCGCCCATATGCGCGTCTTTGTCGATTGTCATGTGCTTCATGGCTTCGAAAAGCGTCCGCACATATTCGACCGAACCATGCTTCATATTCGCCAGATCGAAATTCTCGAGAATATGCAGCAGCTCGATCATCGGAAAGCCGGAACCCGGCGGGGGGCTGGATGCAATGCGGCGTCCGCGATAGCTGCCCCAGACCGGTGCGGCCTTGGTGATGTCATATTGCGCCAGATCTTCAAGCCCGATCAAACCGCCATGCGCCGCGAAATCCCGGGCAATCTGTTCGGCGATCTCGCCGTGATAGAAGATATCGGAGGATCCGCTTTCCGCCACACGCCGCAATGTCCGCCCCAGATCCGGGTTGCGCAGCAGTTCCCCGACACCGCGCAACCGCCCGTCTTCGTGGAAGTAGACGCGCTTTCCGGTGTTCGAATACCGCAGCTTGTCCAGCGTGTTCACCTGCCCGTCACCAGTCTGGTCCTTGGTCCAGTACCAGTGCATATGGGGGCGGATCATAAAGCCCTCTTCGGCATATTTGATGGCCGGAGCGATCAGTTCGGCCCAATCCCATGTGCCGTAATCGCGCAGCGCCCGTTCATATCCCTTCAGCGAACCTGGCGTGCAGCAGGCAAGATAGCCGATCTCTGAACTATTATCCTCGAGAATAAAGCCGAAGCCGTCGCGGCTCTGCCCCAGCAGCTTGTCGAGCCACATATCGGGCGTCGCGGCGGCGGGGGCCAATGCATAGAATTCGAGGAACTCATGGATGCCCCGCGCCGGCATGTATACCTGCATCGAGCCGAAGCCGCCGATGCCGGACATCTGCGGATCCACAACGCCTTGAACGAAAGCGCATGCCAGCGCCGCGTCGATGGCATTGCCACCCCGTTCCAGAATCTCCGCTCCGGCCTCTACCGCTTCGGGCTGTGGAGCAACGATCGTGGCATTGCGGATCATGAGCGCATTTCCTTCAGCGTACGGGTCAGGAACGTTTTCACATGGCCAATGCATTTCATTCGGTCATGCGATACGCCAGCCACTTCATCCAGAATGACCCTTACGCCCGCCGCCTCGAAAGAGGCCTTCAGGCTGCGCAGACGCTCTGGCCGGGTTGTGCCGGCGCCATTCGCACCCTCCATGTAATATTGCGACCCGGGTTTATGCGTGATTTCCCATGTTTCCAGATCGGCTTCGCCAACCACCATATGCACGGGAACCTGGGCTAATGCGTCGGGATCGATGGGTTTTCCAAAGCGATCGGCAAGATCGCGCACACCGACCCACCAATCCCGGTCCGGGTCAAGCAGCGTAACCGAACCTGGAGCTCCAACCGATGCGGCCCACAGCCTTTCAGGATGCAGAATGGCGAAGCGATGCGAGAACTGCCCGCCGCCCGAATAACCGAATATCGCGAATTTCGACCAGTCCTGTCGGTATTTCGCGGCCATCTCATCGACCATCGACAACAGGACCTGATCATAGCGGATGTCGCCCTCTCCGATATACTTATAGCCCGAACGTGCGCCGTCTCCGCGGACATTCACGGGGAAGATCGGGCAGAGGATGGCGCAGTCATTGTAAAGACCGAATTCGGCAAAGCCATCGCGGAACTCGAAGGCAGAGGTGCGGCCGGTGCCATGTACCGCCACCAGCAAATCCACCTTCCGCCCTTCCGCCGCGGCCGGCGGAACATAGAGCATCATGTGAAACCGGGGATCGGCGGTTGAGGCGAAGACGGCAGTCTCACCGTAATCATAGATGGCACGGGCGCGCAATGCGCCTTCTTTGGTTCCAAGCTCCTGCATGGGCTCTCCTATGGGAAGGGTATTCAAGGCCGGCCTCGGCCCGGTAGCCGAGGATTCCTGGCGGGATGTGCGGGGAAGACGATCGGCCTTCCTCGCGGCGTTCTTTTATTCGGTGGTGCCGTGCACTTCGTAGGCGAGCGTGTACTTGTCCCCGCGCGGCGTGAACTCGATATTCTGTTTCGCGCCCATGACCACGTTTTCGTAATGCATAGGCAGCAGCCAGACATCGTTGAAAGTCAAAGCCGAGATCTGTTGCAGTAATGGTTCGCGGGCATCTTCGTCCAATGTCACGGTTGCCTTGTCCAACAATTCGTTGATCTCTGGAACGTCGATTCCGCCGCCGTTATAGCGCCCGGTACCCCTCTCTGCATCACGCCCGGCAACGATGGCCAACGCCGGGTTCGAGACCTCACCCGTGTTCACGCCCCAGGCGCCCAGAAACACCGAATATGCACCCTCGGAATATTTGCCCGAATACACCGACCAGGGCATGACTTCCACCTTGGTGTCGATGCCGATCCTGGTCAGCATCTGACCGGCAGCCTGTACCACTTCGCTGTCGTTCACATAACGCCCCGAAGGCCCGTGAATGGTTACTGCAAAGCCGTCGGGATAGCCTGCTTCAGCCAACAACGCCTTGGCGGCTTCCGGATCATAGCCTACTTCCTCGACGTCGTCCGAATGGCCAAAGAAACCCTCGGCAACATATTGATGCGCCACGGTGCCGTTTTGCTGCATGATCCGGTCGACGATCGCTTCGCGGTCCATGGCCATCAGCAGCGCTTTGCGCACCCGTTCATCCTTGAACGGATTGCTGTCGAGCGGGGAACCATCCTTGGCGGTGACGAAGGGCGACTCATCGCGGGACACATCCATGCCAAGATAGACAAGGCGCGTCGACTGGCCACGAGTGATCTTGAGTTTGCTGTTGTTTTCGACTTGCTGGACACCTTCGGCGGGAAGGTTTTCGATCAGATCCAGATCGCCAGCCAGAAACGATGCCAGCCGCCCGCCCTCGTCGGGGACGAAGCGCAGGGTCACATGGCTCCAATCGGCCGGACCAGCGAAATAATCGTCGTTGCGTTCCAGCTCTACCCGGTCACCGGGATTATAGGATACCAGCTTGAACGGACCGGTTCCGACTGCGGCGGGACCGTTTTCGAATTCCGCGACCGGAGCATCCGCGAATTCCGAGCTGATGATGCGGATCCGGCTTAGCGAATTCAGGATCAGCGGATCAGGCACGGTCGTTTCCACCACCACCGTGTGTTCATCTTCGGCGGTCACATTCGCGATGTTGCGCGTATAGGCCGCGAAGGCCTGACTGTCCTTGTCACGGGCGCGGATCAGCGAGGCCACGACATCTTCGGCATCGAAGGCAGAGCCATCATGGAAAGTCACGCCCTCACGCAGCTTGAAGCGCCAATGCGTATCGTCGATTACTTCCCATTCGCTCGCGAGTTGCGGCTTATTCTCGGCCATTCCGCCACGGTCGATCAGACTGTCCCAGATATGGCGGCTGGTGGCATTGTTGGGCGAATTTGAATCTTCATGAGGGTCGAGCGACGTGATCGGCGCGGCCATGCCAATGGAAAGCTTTGCTTCCTGCGCAAAGGCTGGCGTGGCGGTGGCAGCCATCAATGCCAGTATCGAGGCGTGAAAGCTGCGCCGGGTCATGAAATTGATCAATGTCTTGCTCCCTTGTCGGTGTGAACCGGCCTTTGGCTGGTTGATATTGATTGGGTCGCGGGGGGTTCCAACGCACTCAAAAGACAGGGCGGCCAAATGATTTGTCAAATTCTTTTTATCATTGTTTTACTGAATGAAACATGCATTATAACGATATAAAAATCCCAAAAGGTTTCGTTGTGGAAAAATTTTATACTGTAGATTCAGTAGATAAAGCATTAGATCTTCTTATGGCGGTTGCGCGGAAACCGAATACCGGGGTAACGGAATTGGCCAGGAAGACCGGGCTTACCAAATCTCGTGCCTATAGATTGTTGCATACAATGGAACAGCGCCAAATCATCAAGCGCACGAGAGAGAGCACTTATGGCCTTGGCGATGCGATGCTGGTGCTTGGAATTACCGCCAGTTCGCAGATGGATATGATTCGCCTGGCGACCCCGATCCTGGAAGAGCTTTGCCAGCGTGTGAATGAAACCGTCCAACTGCGCACGATTGACGGAACAGAGGCGCTATGTGTCGCCAAGGCGGAACCCTCTCGCGATTTGCGGGTGCATGCCAATGTCGGACGGCGGCGGCCTCTTTATGCCGGATCGCCCAAATGCCTGCTGGCGTTCCAGCCGCAGGATTTTATCGATAAATGCGTTCCGCTCGTCCCCGCGCCGCTGACCGCAAACACACCCCGCACACGCGGGGCCATCCTTGAAGAGCTGACAAAAATCCGCCGTCAGGGATATTGCGTCAGCCGTGGCGAGGTTGGTGACCAACAGATTTCCTGCTCGGCTCCGGTTTTCGCGCTCGATAGCTCAGTAGTGGCCTCGATGCATGTGGTCGCGCCAGCTTTCCGAATCCACGAATCCGAACTGACGCATATCATCCGTCTGACGACCTCTTCCGCTGCACGGCTTTCCAGGGCTTTGGGTTGGTCGGACGGCTAGAGATTGGCAAATAAAATTTCCCCATTGTCTGGCTCGGCAACACCGCGCTTGGCGATCGATTAGTCGTCCAAGGTCGCTTGGTGTTTGGAGCGGCGCGCCACAACAATGTGGCGTTTCAACGGGTTTGACATACCAGATTGAATCGCCACGGGTTTACCAGAGAATAAAATACTCAAGGGATGAACCCTATAACGAAGAAACAATTCATCCCGGCCTGTCCTGCCGAACCTCGCGAATGCGAGACGATCACGGGAAGCACTGACCGGGCAGGGCCCCTTCAAGTCATTCGAAAATCCGCCGCCCGGATAACAAGACGGGGCGGCGGTGCGATCAGTTTTTGTGCGCTGAAACCAGTAACATCATCGGACGTTCCATCTCTTCGGCAAGCTCTGGCATAGCCTCGATCTGCTCAGGCGTCGGCGCGAACTCTTTGATCTGTCGCAGTGTGAAACCCGCGCTGATCAGCCTGTTGAGGGTCGTGGCCAGCGTCCGGTGATGCTTCAGCACCCCCTTTGCGAACCAGTCGGTGCGGCGTTCGCCCTCCAGCGAATAGCCGTTGACAGGCCATGTCCTGCGCCCGTCCTCGTCCTGTATCCAGTGCGGGTGCGTGGCGGCCATGAAAATCGGATGTTCGATGGTGAACACCAGATTGCCGCCGGCGGTTAGCGCCGTGTGGATCATGCGGCTCAATCGTACGAAATCCCGGACATAGTGAAAGGTCAGCGCGCTGTAGACCAGGTCGAATGAAGCCTTCGGCAATTCCAGCATATCCAGATCGGCGATGCGGTATTCGATGGCGGCATCGGTGGTGTCGGCGCGCGCGCGCTCGATCATGTTCCGCGACAGGTCAATCCCCAGGATTGAGGCCGCGCCCTGTTCACGGAACCAGCGTGAAGCCCAGCCGAAGCCGCAGCCCAGATCGGCTATGCGTTTGCCAGTCACATCCGGCAGCAACGCACGGATGGCGGGCCATTCCGGTGCCGCATCCAACCCATGCACCTGTCGGGGAAGCTGGCTGTAGCCAGCGAAGAAATCGGGGTTGTCGTAGATATTCTGTGCCATCTTCATCTCCAGAGGAAAAGGGGAGGACAAGGCACGATTCCACGCCAAATAGCCTCGTCCGCAAGGGCGAGGCCGAGATTGGCAATCGGCGTGTTCAGCTCACGTGATCGTCATCCCGGCATCCCGCCAAGGGGATACCGGTCGACCGGGCGACAATATGGATGTCCTTCTCAATCATGCGGGCTATATTGATCGGGATGCTGCAGATGTCAATTTCATCACGGATATGCATGGCCGCGATGGTCACATTGGACCAATTTGATGGCCGGTTTCGCTACGACCGGCATGCATGACCGGTTCAGTGAAGCTGCGCCGCCGCATGGCACGGTATGGTGAAGATCCGGTTTGGGTCATTTTTCTGCGCCGCCATTGCATGTGACGCGGATGGCTGCCGCACTGCCGCAAATCCGTTCAAAACCCTTATCCGTCATTCGAACATATGGACGATCTGGTGCAGTCACCGCCGCACCGAATGCTCAAACACTGCACAGGAATACTGCCTCGTTCTCGTTTCCAGGTGCAGTTCTTTTCACGAGATCATTGTTGTACTGGGAAAACCAGATGGGTTACGCGGTCGCCCTGGACGCATACTCTCGGGTTGCCGAGCAGGACGTCGTTTGTAGAGAGTTGACCAAAGAAGGGGCGATTGCCGTCCCCCATAACTACCGGCACCAAATTGACGGCCACTTCGTCCAGCAGCCCCAGATCCAGGCACTGCCGGGCGATGGTCCCCCCGGTGACGGACACGATGCGGTCGCCGGCGATTTCCTGAGCGCGTGCGATCGCGGCTTGCACTCCGTCCGTCACGAAGAAGAAGGGCGCGTCGGGGTGAGCAGCGATCCAGTCCGAAGGGATGTGGTGTGTAACCACGACGACGGGGACATCCAGACTGTGCCGGCCGTGCCAGCCTTTGGTGACGTCGAACAGCGTACGGCCACAGACCAATACCCCCACCGAAGAGATCCACTGTTGCCAATATTCTGCACTCGGCGGGCTGAGATGGACGTCGAAATCTCCGGCCGGGGTCGGCAGGGCAACTTCGCCATTCTGGAGCCAATCGAACAACCGGCCGATGGTGTTGTCCTGTCTGGCCACATAGCCATCCAGAGACATAATCGCTTGCGCTTGCACCAGGCCCATCTGAATAGCCTCCCCTAGTGGATAGGCCTTCCCGTATCCCCGTCGATGGTGCCCGATCCAATAACGTCATTCAACGGTTTTCCGGGAGCGATGCGAAGAGCCCATAGCGGACCTTGTTCCAAACCTGTGATGCTGCCAGACTCTGATGGGTAAGAAAGCTGGGACTGAGCCATGGAAGCCATAGCCGAACGCTATCAACGCTTTGCACGATCTGAGGCCGCAGGGCGTTCGGTGCTGTACGAGACTATGGCCCAGCATGTCGCGGGATCGCCTGACGCTCTGACTTTTCTCAGCCGCCTTCCCGGGGACCGGCAGCAGCCGAACCTTCTTTTCGCCGCTCTGCGCCTGATCGCTGGAACACCCGCGTCGGTTAGTGAATTTGACCATGCCATTGAAGAGCATGCGGAGGCGATAGCCGAAGTCATGCTGACGCGAACAACCCAGACGAATGAACCCGGACGTTGCGCGGCACTTTTGCCGTCGCTGGCTCGGATCGAGGGGCCGTTGGCCCTGATTGAGGTCGGTGCATCTGCGGGCCTGTGTCTTCTGCCGGATTTCTACGGCTATGACTGGGGACGTCAGAGACTGGCTCCGCCCACCCGATCTGCCTTAGCTGTGCCCGTGTTTCAATGCAATGCCTCGGAAAATACGCCGCTTCCGCTCCAGCACCCCGAAATTATCTGGCGGGCGGGACTTGACCTGAATCCGCTGGATGTATCGAATGACGAGGATGTCGCATGGCTTGAAACCCTTGTCTGGCCCGAACATCACGAGCGACTGGCGCGTTTGCGCAAAGCCATCGAAATTGTCCGGACCGAGCGTCCCCGCGTCGTGGCCGGGGATCTCAGACAGGATTTGCATGCGCTGATCGCCGAGGCGCCGGGCGATGCGACTGTTGTAGTGTTTCATACCGCTGTCTTGAGTTATGTCGTAGACCAGAGCGACCGCGATGCGTTTGCCGCCGGGATGATCGACGACGCAAGGGTGATCTGGCTTTGCAACGAAGGCCCGCGCACTTTCCCCCGGTTTGCGGAGGCCGCCGGGCCGGTTCACGAGGAAATGTTCTTGTTGGCCGTTGACGGGCAGCCGGTGGCATGGACCGGACCTCATGGCCAAGAAATACGCTGGATTTGAATTGGAGGCGATGACCGAACGGCAGCTTCGTCCCGCATCGCGGACTTTAAGGTTGTGCGCTGCGAACAACTCCTTTGATCTCCAGGCTTGCATCTCAGGAGTCGGGGTCGCCAATCTGCGCGAATTTCATGCGAAAGCCGATTTTGAGGCGGGAAATCTGGTCGAGCTCATGCCGGAAAAAATCTTGAAGAGGTTGGGCTTTATGCAGCCTTCCCTCGTAAAGATCTGGTAAGTGGCGGGGCGCTCGCCTTTCCGGATTTCTTGCAAATGAGATTGCCTGGGAACGTGAACACAAGCCAAGCATTTATCGCGGCACGACGATCCAACAAACGATCAATGGCCCAGCTTGAAGGCAATGTTGGCCTGGCAGCGGCCACGAATGAACTGTGCCGAAAGTACTTCATTGCGCATATTCGGACTCCGATTGGGAAAATTGTTCCAGAAACCAAGAGAATCTCGCGGCGTGATCTACCCCCGCATTTTCACCGTTTTCGCCATCTGGATGGAACGCCCATGCCAACTTTCTAGAGATGAACGGGAAGATTATCGGATTAGCCGCGTGGGAAAGGTCGGCCAAGGCGACTTCGTCGGTGGAGAAGAGGTGAAAGGGAGCGATGAGCAGGGGCATGGCCATGATCGTGCTCAAGCGTCCCGGACACCGTCAGTAGCTGAGATGACGATTACTTATCCGCCAGCCTGTATCCGATGCCGGGCTCGGTGAATATCCATCGCGGATTCGCCGCATCATCGCCCAGTTTGCTGCGCAAATTCCGGATATAGACCCGCAGATACTGACTGTCCTCCATGTGCGCCGGACCCGCTTTGGCTGCATGGCGGCTTTCCCGGCACCGGGACTTTCCCGCATGCGAATAGGGTCCGGGTCATTCGATGCACAAGCTGGGACATGACCTCTTGGCATTGCGCACATGATCAGCTCCAGCCTATGACCACGGTCATGTCCCTTTCCAACGACCCGGGCGAGACGAGCCTTTGGCATTCTTGCCTATACTTCTCCCCGCTCGCTGCGTTTCCACTCTTCCCAGCCCTGCTGCCCTTGCATGAACGCCTCGATTTCGGTGCGGCTGGCTTCCAGCCCCGGGTCATGCTTCAGATAGAACCGGGTTTCGCGCGCGATCAAGCCGGACAGCAGCAGCAGGCCGATCAGGTTCGGAATGGCCATCAACCCATTCATCACATCCGAAAAGTTCCAGACCACGCCAAGCTGAACCGTGCAGCCGATATAGACAATCAGCGAAAACAGCACACGGAAAGGCATGACGCCACCGCGACCGATCAGACGTTCGAGATTGCGTTCGCCGTAGTAAGCCCAGCCGAGGATGGTGGAATAGGCGAACAGCGCCAGCCCGATGGTCACGATCCAGTGCCCCCATTGACCCGGCAAGCCGTGGCTGAAGGCCTCTCCCGTCATGATCGCGGCTGAAATCTGCTCTCCCGTTCCCGGGTCGGTCTGATGCCAGACGCCGGTGGTGATGATGACCAGACCGGTACAGCTGACCACGATGATTGTATCAATGAAGGTCTGCGTCATCGACACCAGCCCCTGACGCACGGGATGAGTGGTCTGGGCGGAGGCCGCGGCAATGGCTGCCGAACCCATGCCGGATTCGTTCGAGAAGATCCCGCGAGCAACTCCGAATTGGACGGCGATCATGATCGTCGAACCGATAAAGCCGCCAACCGCCGCGCTGCCGGTGAAGGCCTCGCTGAAGATCTGACCGAGAGCGGAGGGAACCGACCCGATATTCGCCAGCAGGATATAGATCGCGCCCAGCACGTAGAACAGGATCATCACCGGGACCAGACCGGCGGTGACGCGCCCGATGGATTTGATACCGCCGATCAGCACGACCAGGGTCAGGACCGCCAGTACCAGGCCGGTGACCCAATTTGGGATGCTGAAGCTGTTCGTCAAGTTTGATGCGATCGAGTTGCCCTGGGTCATATTGCCGATGCCAAAGCAGGCACAGACCGCAAAGATCGCAAAGCTGATGGCGAGGAATTTGCCGAACCCCCCTGGAATGCCTCGTTCCAGATAATACTGAGGCCCGCCATTCTTCTCGCCCGCCGAATCCGTCGTGCGAAAACGGACACCCAGGAAGGCTTCGGAATATTTCGACGCCATACCCAACAGCGCCGTGACCCACATCCAGAATAAGGCACCCGGACCGCCAGCGCTGATTGCGGTCGCGACTCCGACGATATTGCCGGTGCCCACCGTCGCGGCCATTGCGGTGGTCAGGGCCTGAAACTGTGAAATATCGCCGTCTTGGGTATCATCGCTGCGCTTGATCAGACCAAGGCGAAGCGCAGGCCAAAGGCGGCTGAACTGGATGCCACCCAATGTCCATGTCAGGTAAAGCCCGGTCCCCAGCAATAGGGGAATCAACAGATACGGCCCCCAGACGATACTGCCGATCTGGCCCAGAAAAGCTTCTAGTCCATCCATATATCAGCTCCCTTGCACGGTTCATATGCGCTCATGACGGCCGCGTCGGTCTCGAATGTCAACCCTCAGCTGCCCGCAGCGTGTCGGCGGCAGAAGCTGGCGAAATCGAAGCAGATCATCCGCTTGCTGATGGCCCGTAGATATTCAGAGCGCGGAGCTGTCAAAAACGATGGCTCAACCGCTCCGGAAACGAGCGCGGCAATCAGCCCTGCAATTGCGAATTTGCAAGGCTAAATTCAATAAATGTCCGGCCAGTTGATGCTGGTGGCATCATTTTGTGGATCAGGATATCATCAACATTCGCGGGTTACCCAAAGTAACGAAACGATGCAGGCCCGCTCATCTCTGAAGGGGAGGGGCATCAGTATTGGCGCATAGCGGGATCAAGATATACTGGGAGCAATTTTGCGCGCTGGTTCACACTCCGGCACGTGCTGCTTGCGCTTCAATTTTCTGATCTCCTTTTCGTCGAAGACCAGCAGGCTAAAAATTATAGCCTATGTCAGTGTCCGAATTTCAGGGGCAGCTATGGTGCCGCTTGCATGATCCTCTTGAGAAACGCCTTTCTTTGCCCGGGATCAGGGCCATAGCCAAACGCGGCACAGATACCACGGATCACGTTGTTGAGCCTAATTTTACAGCTTAACGATCATACTTAGAAGTAACCCACTAGAATACGGCCATTTTTTTATCGTCGATTTCCTCCGCGGTTCTGTATCGTGGCAGGTTCGTACCGAGTAGCTTCCTGCAAAAGTTCCGGCAAACCGATGACATTGTTCAGATCATCGAAGTTAACCATTCGCTCGACGAACGGTGCGTTTGACCTGTGGGCCATAAGACTTGCGAAATAATCCTGCATTTGGCGCTGTACGGCTCGGGCAAGACCTCCGGGAAAGATAACCAGCCGGAACCCCTTTTCATGAAGCGCATCTGCGGTGCTGATTGGCGTATTTCCGCCTTCAACCATATTGGCAAGAAGGGGAACGCGTGATGCAAAACGTTTAGTGATCTGCTCCATTTCCAACAGCGAACGCGGGGCCTCGATAAACAGCACATCGGCCCCGGCTTCCAGGTAGGCCTCACCCCGATCAAGTGCTGCCTCAAGACCCTCCACCGCAATCGCATCGGTGCGCGCGATGATCTGCAAGTCATCCGATGTCCGGGCGTCGCAAGCCGCTTTGACTTTGCCGGCCATTTCCTCTTTCGGTACCAGGGTCTTGCCCTTCAAATGTCCACACCGCTTGGGAAATCCCTGATCTTCAAGCTGCAAGCCTGACGTTCCGGCCCGTTCGAACAGCCGGACAGTGCGCTGGACGTTCACGGCATTTCCGAAACCGGTATCCCCATCGACGATAATCGGCAACGTCACCCGGTCGCGAATCAATGTGATCGTATCGGCAACCTCAGATGCTGTGACAAGGCCCACGTCGGGACGGCCAAGGCGCGTATAGGCAATTGATGCGCCGGACAAATAGAGACATTCGAAACCTGCCTGCTCGGCCAGCAGGGCGCCGAATGCATCATAGACGCCCGGTGCCAGAATTCCCTTTTTCGAGCCGAGAAGCTGTTTCAATCCGGTCATGGATGCGATCCTCCTGATTCAGGTATTCCATACCTTGGTCGCTTCGTCCGCGCTGCGGTCGAAGTTCATTTCATGCTCATAGGTGTCGGGGCGGTAGAGTCCGTGGATTCGCTCTACGGCGCGGCCTGCTGGATCGTAAACTGTCCTGCGAATTGCAAGCAGCGGCTCACCTGGCTCGATTTGCAGCAGCTTTGCGACTTCCGGCACCGCGAGACAGGCCGAGATCGTCTGGCGCGCGCTATGTACCTTATGGCCCGTGGCTTCGATCAGCCGCAAAAGCGAGGTGCGCTCCATTTCGTCGCGACCGATCCCTTCGCCGATATCATCGGGAAGCCAGGTCGTCAGATGACTGAACGGGCGGTCGTTCAGGTGGCGCAGGCGCACGGCTCTGTGCATCCGCACACCGGCTTCCACGCCCATGGCGGCGGCGACGTCTTTGGGCGCGGGAACAAATCTCAGGTCAATAACCGAAACGGTGGTTTCCAGCCCCAGCGCCATCAAATTCTCAAAATTCCCCGAAAGTGAGGCACTGACCGGCGACGAACCGGTATTCATGCGGGCAAAGGTCCCCCGTCCACGCGCTCGCTGAACGCTACCTTCGGCCCTGAGCCGGTCCATGGCTTTGCGAATCGTGATCCTCGAAACGCCAAACTGTTTGGCCAATTGCAACTCGCCCGGCATTTGCTCGTCCGCCGACCAGGACCCGTCGGATATTTGCTGACGTAACACCAGATAGACCTGATGGTGCTTGGGCCAGACCGAAGCTTCCGTTGGAAGCTGCTCGTCATCATATGCTGCCATTTCGCCCGCTCCGTGAACCTGCTTGCCTAAGTGATAGCTTGCGGCGCGGAAGGATGAAAGTTAAATGTTCTATTGACATGACAATAAGACCATGTTCGTCTTGCAGCCGTAATCTGCCGGCGAAATCGGACCGGCCATACAGATTAAGGGGAAGAGATGAACAGTTCGACCGGAATCCCGAGACGCAGGTTTCTTGCCGCCGTGACGCTTGCCGCTGGCTTTTCGGTAGGGCTGGGTGGCTTTGCAAGCGAAGCCTTCGCCGCAGATTGGCCGGACGGCCCCGTGACCATCGTCGTGCCCTTCGATGCAGGCGGCAGTGCGGACCGGATGGCGCGAAGCCTCGCCGAACCGCTGGGCAAGATCCTTGGGCAGCCTGTGGTGGTGGAAAACCGTCCTGGCGGCGCCGGCGGGCTTGGTGCGACCTATGTCTCGCGCGCGGAACCTGATGGCAATACTCTTCTGCTGATGCAGGCCACGCCATATTTGGCGAATGCGATCCTGATGGGTGGCGCCCCCGTGAAATGGGAAGATTTCCGCCTGCTCAACGCGCAGTGGAACGATTACGGCATCATCGCTGTGAACAAGGAAAGCCCTTATGAGAATTTGACCGATCTGGTCGAGGCGATGAAGACGCCGGGCAAAGTGTCATCCGGGATCATCTACGCGAATGGTGGCCATCTGCAAACGCTGATGATCATGGATGCTTTGGGCATTTCGCAAGAAAATGTCCGTTTCGTGACCTATGACGGCGGATCGCCCCTGCGCTCGGCATTGGCCGGAAATCAGGTCGATTTCGAGATTATCGCCGCAGAGGCTGCGCAAAGCGTCATGGATAATCTGCGCGTTCTCGCGGTGGTTAATGATGCGGATCCGGATAATCTCGGAGCGCCCTTGATGAACGACGTCCTTGGTGAACTGGGAGCCGAGCCGCAGCCGGTTATCGGCGGCAATATCACCGGCCTCATGGCCCCCGCCGCGTTCGCCGAAGAATATCCGGAACGGTATCAGACACTGCTTGCCGCCTATAAGCAGGTGGTCGAAAGCCCCGAATACGCTGAAACCGCGAAAGCTGCGGGGCTTGGCAGTGACTGGGTCGGGCCCGAGGCCAGTCAGGAGATGATCGACAAGACCTTCGAGGCGCTGAGCAAATACTCGGATATCGTCAACTGATCCACCAGCCCTGCTTACATCGACAAAGGAGATGCCCGATGTCACAGCGTCCGTCCGGCGACACACGCGTATCTGCGCCGACTGAAGCTATGCGGCCCGGTGCGCTGGTCTTCGCCATATTGGTGGCGCTCGCACTTGTTATCTATGCCTGGACAATTCTTGGAGCCGCACGGAATCCGGGCGACTGGCTGCTGATCCTGCCTGCTGTCGGCATCGGTGTAACAGCGCTTGTCTGGGCGGCAATCGTGGATGGGCGCAAGTTTCTGCGATCTGATGCGCGGCCTGGCCTCCGGATCCCGGAGAGCGTGGCGAAACCGGTGATTTTGCTTCTTCTGATCGCCGTCTACGCGATCACATTGCCATTTGCCGGGTTTGATATCGGAACAGCCATATTCCTTGGTCTCGCGCTGCTGGTTCAGGGAGAACGTCGGCTCTGGCTCGTCCTGCTGAATGCGGTGATCGGTACGGCACTGATTGTCTGGGTGTTTCACGGGTTGCTCAGAGTGCGCGTCCCGCTGCAGCTGTTCTGAACGGAAAGGTTTGTCGGATGTTTGATTTTGCCGCTTTTTCCGGCGCCCTCCAATTGCTGGGCAATGATGCAATGGCTTGGCTGGTCGTGCCGCCGGGGATCCTGATCGGGCTGGCCTTTGGCGCGGTTCCGGGGCTGTCGATCTCGATCGCCATGGCGGTATTCCTGCCTGCTACCCTGTATATGGATTTCCTGCCCGCGATCCTGTTTCTGTCGGCGATCTTTACCGGCGGCGGTTTTGGCGGCGCCATTCCGGCGATCCTGATGAACATACCCGGCACATCAAGCGCAGTCGCAACCGCTTTCGACGGTTATCCGATGTCGCAACAGGGCCGTCACGGAGAGGCGCTTGGCGTCGGCCTTGCCGCATCTGTCATCGGAACATTCTTTGGCTATGTTGTGCTTCTGCTTGTTGTCGGGCCTGCGGCATCGTGGGTTCTGAAGCTTGGGCCTACCGAAATGTTGGTTGTCGCGATATGGGGCCTCTTGCTGATCGCGGTCCTCAATGATTCCAGCTTTGCCAAGGGCCTCGCCGCTGGCGTTCTGGGAATCACAATCTCGACGGTGGGCTATTCGGATACCGGGCTGATGCGCGGGACGTTCGGCAGCATGTATCTGCTGGACGGGATCCCGGCGATACCCGCGCTTATCGGGCTTTTTGCGGCATCCGAACTGATCAACATGGCGGGTAAGGATTATATCGTTGCCGATAAAAGTCTGAGGAAACTCAAGATGCGGCCGATATTGACAGGCGTACGTGATACATTTCGCCGCTGGCCCGCCGTCCTGAGAGGTTCGCTGATGGGAACGATGATCGGCATCATTCCCGGCGTCGGCGCAAGCGTTGCAAATCTTGCCTCTTACGGCACCGCCAAACGCGCTTCGAAAGATCCGGGCAGCTTTGGACAGGGAAACCCCGACGGGGTGATCGCCTCGGAGGCGGCGAATTCGTCCTCGGAAGGTGGCGGCATGGTCACATTGCTGGCGCTTGGGCTGCCCGGCGGCGCGGGTACAGCCATTCTGCTCGGTGCCTTTGCGATGCATAACGTGACGGGCGGGCCGCGCTTTATTTCAGAAAGTACCGACGTGGTCTATGCAATCATCCTTGGCAATATGGTGCAGGCGATGCTGCTGTTGGTGATAGGGATCGCATTCGTCTTCTTTGCCAGCTCGATCGTAAAAGCGCCGCTGCGCTATCTGATCCCCTATGTGATCGCGATCTCGATGATGGGCGCCTATGCGATCACCGGATCTGTCGTCGGGCCGATGACGGTCGCCGGCGCCGGCGCACTCGGCTGGGTCATGCGCCGTTATGGTTATCCGGTGACGGCGGTGGTTGTCGGTCTGCTGGTGGGACCGATGGCCGAGGGCGAGTTGGTGCGCAGCTGGCAAATTTCCGGTGGGCATCTCTCATTCCTGCTTGACCGGCCAATCACGCTGGTTCTGATCGCGCTGCTTGCGGGCACGATCATCATCTCGCAGCTCGGCAGGCGCCGGACTCATCACAACGAGGCATTGTCCCGATGACCGCTCCTCGTACGCTTGTGCAGAAAATCTGGGACGCGCATCGGATCCTGTCTTCCGAGGGATCAGACCTGCTGTTCGTCGATCGCCATCTGCTGCATGAGGGTTCGCATCACGCTTTTGACAAGATTGCCGCGGCAGGGCGCTCCGTTCGTCATCCCGAACTGACATTCGGTGTCGCGGATCATTATGCGCCAAGTCATCCGGACCGCGCGACGGCGGATACCCTGACCATGATCGACCGGCTTGCGGTCAACACGGCGCGGCACGGTGTCCGCAGCTTCGGCATCGGAGACCGGAAACGCGGGATCGTTCACGTCGCAATACCCGAGCAGGGCTTGACCTTGCCCGGCACGATTATCGTCTGCGGCGACAGTCATACCGCGACTCATGGCGCATTCGGGGCTTTCGCCTTCGGGATCGGGGCGTCCGAGGTGGCTCATGTGCTTGCAACCCAGACGCTTTGGCAAAAGCCTCCGCCGATGATGCGGATAACGGTATCGGGCAGCTTGCCCCCGGGAACCACTGCAAAGGATCTCGCATTACATATCATTGGCCGCATCGGCACCGGAGGCGCAACCGGTCATGCGGTGGAATATGACGGTTCAGCGATTTCGGCCATGACGATGGAAAGCCGGATGACGCTGTGCAACATGACAATTGAAATGGGCGCACGCTCGGGTATCGTTCCCCCCGACGACGTTACCTTTGCATGGCTTGCAGGCCGTCCGATGGTCCCACAAGGTGCTTGTTGGCAGGATGCGCTTGCCGGCTGGCGGCAACTGCGCTCGGATCCCGGCGCGATCTATGCGCGTGAGGTGGTTATGGATGCGTCCGAAGTGGCGCCCATGGTGACCTGGGGGACAAGCCCCGAACATGTGGCCCCGGTGACAGGTAACTTGCCCAAGGGGCAGCCCGAGGCGCTTGAGTATATGGGGCTTATCGCCGGTTCACCGGTTGAGGGAATCGAAATCCAGCGCGGTTTCATCGGTTCCTGCACCAATGGACGCTGGTCCGATCTTCTGGCGGCGGCGACCGTGCTGAAGGGCCGGACAGTCCGGGTTCCGCTTTTGGTTTCGCCGGGCTCCGAGGCCATCGCGGCGCAGGCCGAAAAGACCGGCATCGCAGATTTGTTCAGAGCCGCGGGCGCGGAATGGGGATCTTCCGGCTGCTCGCTCTGTGTCGGCATGAACGGAGATCGCGTTGCGCCCGGGGAACGCTGTGCATCGACATCCAACCGGAATTTTCGTGGCAGGCAGGGTCCCGGCGCGCGCACCCATCTGATGAGTCCGGCGATGGTCGCTGCCGCCGCCGTCACCGGGCGCGTGACCGATATCCGAAAATTGCCGCTTGCGGATATTTCCGAATTTGCTGACAGCGGGAAAACCGGGACATGACCCCATTTACCATTGAAACCGGCCCCGGAATCGCATTGGCGGCCGACAATATCGATACCGATCAACTGATCCCGGCACGCTTCATGAAACGAAGTCGGGCAGACGGTTATGGCAGGCAGCTGCTGTATGATATGCGGTTTGACGCGGATGGGAACGAAAGCCCCGATTTTCCGCTGAACCAGATACGCACCGCTCCGAAAGTTCTTATCGCCGGGGCGAATTTCGGATGCGGCTCTTCGCGCGAGGCAGCGGTGTATGCACTTGTCGATCACGGCATCCGATGTGTTATCGCCCGCAGCTTCGCGGATATCTTTCGCAGTAACGCACAGCGTAACGGATTGCTGACCGTGATCTGTAGCGAGACGGATCATCGCGCGCTTATTGCCCATGTTGAAGCCAGGCCGGGCTGCGCGATTACTATTAATCTTGACGCGCAATCGATCAGGGCCGAAGGGCTGGACGCCATCCATTTTGATATAGACCCTGGCGTGAAACGGCGCCTGCTTCTTGGTCTGGACGAGCTTGCGGAAACGCTTGAGCATGTGGCGACAATTGAGAAATTCGAGGGAAACTATTTCCGTGTGTGTCCGTGGGTGCGCCCGAATTGCTAGGGATCCGGTCCCCGCATCTGCTGGATCAGGTTAACGATCTATCTGTCTGGCTGTGAATTCCAGAACTGGCAAATGTATTCGTATCGTGTCCATCCGCGACGATATGGGGAAACATGTCAACGCCGCGCCGGGCAGGCGGTGCCCCCCGGTACAGGCAAAGTGCCGCCCAGCCGCATTCATCGCTTGACAATAACGCTCTCGCCAATGTCTCAAACCGTCTGGCGTTCTCGCGCTTCTTTACGGCGCTGAACACGGGCGCGGATCGCGTCAAGATCGGTGACAGGCGTAGCGGCGAACAATGCTTGCGTGTAGGGATGTTGGGGATCGGCGAACACTGCTTCGCGGCTGCCCTGTTCGACCGCCTCGCCCTTCGACAGCACCATCACGTCGTCGGCGATATAGCGCACGACCGACAGATCATGACTGACGAAGATATAGGTCAGGTCAAACTCATCCTGCAGATCGGCCAGCAGGTTCAGCACCTGCGCCTGCACTGACAGGTCAAGCGCCGAGACCGGCTCATCCAGTACCAGAAGCCGGGGATTCAGCATTAACGCGCGGGCAATCGCGATCCTCTGCCGCTGACCGCCCGAGAACATATGCGGATAGCGGTTGAAATGCTCGGGCTGCAGACCGACTTTCTGCAACATCGCTTCGGCGCGGTCACGGCGCTCGGCTGCGGGAGTCCTGGTATTGATGACCAGCGGTTCCATCAGCACGTCGCCGATCTTCTGGCGCGGGTTCAGACTGCCATAAGGGTTTTGGAACACCATTTGCACCTTGGATCGCATTTCCGGTCCCGGCCTGTGGCGGCTAATATCGACCGGTTGGCCGTCAATCAGCAATTCTCCTTCGGAGGGCGGGTCGATCAGTGCGATGATCCGCGCCAATGTCGATTTACCCGAGCCGCTTTCCCCGACGATCGCCAGCGTTTTGCCCTGCGCGACCCTGAAATCGACGCCCTTCAGTGCACGGACCTGCTTGCTGCCGGTGAACAGGCTGCCGGGCATCTGGTAATCCTGCACAAGGGCGCGCCCCTCGACGACGGCGATATCTTTTGCATCACTCATTCCGCATCCTCCCGCAGAAAAATCTCTGACACGGTCGGCAATCTTTCCCCGGTCGCATGCTCGGGCAAAGCCGAGAGAAGCGCGCGCGTATAGGCGCTTTTCGGCGATTCAAACAGGCTCAGCACATCGGCCTCTTCCATTTTCCTGCCCTTGTACTGCACCACCACACGGTCGGCGGTTTCGGCGACCACGCCCATGTCATGCGTGATCAGGATCAGGGCCATGCCGTAATCCTCCTGCAATTTCATCAGCAGATCGAGGATCTGCTTCTGGATCGTCACATCAAGCGCCGTGGTCGGTTCATCCGCGATCAGCAGGCGCGGGTTAGAGGCGATGGCCATCGCGATCATCACCCGCTGGCTTTGACCGCCCGACATCTGATGCGGATAGGATTTCAGCTTTTCCTCTGGCTGCGGAATGCCTACGGCGGTGAACAGTTCCAATGCGCGGACACGGGCCTGTTTGCGCGACATGCCCATATTCAGGCGCAGGACCTCTTCGATCTGGAATCCAGCTGTGAAAGACGGGTTCAGCGAGGCAATGGGCTCCTGAAAGATCATCGTGATCTCGCGCCCGATCAGTTTGCGCCGCTCGGACCGGGACATGCGCAGCAGATCGCGGCCATCATAGGTCATTTCATCGGCGGTGACGGTGGCGGTGTCGGGCAAAAGCCCCATCACCGCCAGCATCGACACCGATTTGCCCGAGCCGGACTCGCCGACGATGGCCAGAACCTCGCCGGGATCAACATGCAGATCGATGCCGTCGACCACGGTAAAGCTGCCCGTCGCCGTGGCGAATTTGACCGTGAGGTTACGGATGTTCAACTGTGCCATGACGTCAGCTCCGCTTCAGCTTGGGGTCAAGCGCGTCGCGCAGCCCGTCGCCCATAAGATTGATCGCCAGCACCGAAATCAGGATGGCAAGGCCGGGGAAGGTCACCACCCACCACGCGCTGGAGATGAACTCCCGCGCCTCGGCCAGCATTGTCCCCCATTCGGGCGCGGGCGGCCTTGCACCCATGCCCAGAAAGCCGAGTGCAGCGGAATCCAGCACGGCCGAGGAAAAGGACAGCGTCGCCTGCACGATCAGCGGCGCAAGGCAGTTCGGCAGGATCGTCCTGAACATCAGCCTGAGGTTCCCCGCGCCAGAGACGCGCGCGGCGGTGACATATTCGCGCTTCTGTTCGGACATGACGGCGGCGCGGGTCAGGCGGGCAAAATGCGGCTGATAGACAATGGCGATGGCGATCATCGCATTGGTCAGTCCCGGCCCCAGAACCGCCACCAGCACAAGCGCCAGCAACAGCGACGGGAAGGCAAGGATGATATCCATCACCCGCATGATGAAATTGTCGATCCAGCCACCGAAAAAGCCGGCAATCAGCCCGATAATGGTTCCGCCGATCAATGCGACCGAAACGACGACGATGCCGATGAACAGCGAATATTGCGCCCCAAAGATCAGGCGGGACAGGATGTCCCGGCCAACGGCATCGGTGCCAAGGATATAACCTTCGCGCCCGCCTTCCTGCCAGATCGGCGGCACCAGCAGCAGGTCGCGATACTGGGCTGTCGGGCTGTGCGGTGCCAGAAGCGGTGCAAAGATCGCGATCAGCACCAGCAGGATAAACACCACAAGGCCCGCGACCGCTCCCCGGTTCTGTCGGAAATAGAACCAGAACTCGGCGATCATACGGCGGCGAATTGCGGCGTCTGAAAGCTTTACGGGCACGTTCGTTTCAGAAATATCGCTCATTTGACGCGTATCCTCGGATTAATGAGGCCATAAGTCAGATCGACCAGAAGATTGACCACCATCACCAATATGGCGATCAGCAGCAGGCCCGATTGCACGACCGGATAGTCGCGGCTTGAAATCGCATCGACCATCCATTTGCCGATGCCCGGCCATGAGAAGATCGTCTCGGTCAGGATTGCGCCCGCCATCAGAACGCCGATCTGCAAGCCGATGGTCGTGATAACCGGGATCATCGCGTTGCGCAGCGCGTGGACACCGATCACCCGGCGCCTCGGCATGCCCTTGGCCCGCGCGGTGCGGACATAATCTTCGCCCATCACCTCCAGCATCGCGGACCGGGTTTGACGCGCGATCACCGCCAGCGGGATCGTCGACAGCACGATAGCGGGCAGGATCAGATGAAGCACCGCCGATTTGAAGGCCCCCTCCTGATCTGACAGCAAAGAGTCGATGAGCATGAAGCCCGTCACATTGGGAAAATAAAACATATAGCTGATCCTGCCGGATACCGGCGTCCAGCCCAGATAGCCGGAGAAGAAGATGATCAGCAGCAGGCCCCACCAGAAAATCGGCATCGAAAATCCGACCAGCGCCGAGGTCATCGAGATCTGGTCGAACCAGCTTCCGCGCTTGATGGCTGCAAGAACGCCGACCGGAACCCCGATGATGACGGCGAGAAAGATTGCGCAGAGGCCAAGTTCCACTGTCGCCGGAAACAGCGTCAGAAATTCATTCAGTACGGGCTTGTTAGTGGAAAGCGAATTACCGAAATCGCCTTGAAATAGCCGGCCGAGAAAGCTGAAATACTGCATGACCAGCGGCTTGTCATAGCCCAGCATCGCCGTCAGTTGGGCATGCCGTTCGGGGGATACCCCGCGCTCGCCCGCCATCAGCAGCACCGGGTCCCCGGGCAGGATGCGCACCAGCCCGAAAGCGATGATGGTGATGCCCAGAAACGTCGGGATCAGATAGAGAAGCTTGGTTAAAATGAAACGAACCATGCGCCTTTTCCTTGCAGAACGCGCGGGGATTGACGCCCCCGCGCGCTCGGTTCCGGTTGAGGGACTTTCGCCCGATTACTCGGCGATATCGACGGTGTCGAAGACGTAATCGCCCAGCGGGCTGATGACGAAACCAGTGACACCTTTCGCCATCGGCACATAAGTGGTCGAGTGCGCAATGGTGAACCACGGGGCTTCCTCTTTGAAGACCACCTGGGCCTCTTCATAGAGTTTGGTCCGCTCTTCCTGATCGGTGGTCCGGGTGGCCTCGCTCAGCAAGCCCGAGAATTCCTCATTGCACCAGAATGCGCGGTTTGCGCCACCTTCATCGGCCGACGCGCAGGACAGTAGCACCGACAGGAAGTTGTCAGGGTCGCCATTATCTCCGGTCCAACCCAGAATAACCGCACCCTCCCGGCCGGATTCCATCGATTTGGACAGATATTCGCCCCATTCATAGGACACGATTTCAACATCCACACCGACCTTGGACAGATCTTCCTGCATCAGTTCCGCCGTGCGGCGGGCATTGGGCATATAGGGACGCTGAACCGGCATTGCCCAGATCTGCATCTTCAGATCGGTGACACCCTCGTCTTCCAGCATTTTCTTCGCGGCCTCGGGATCATAGGGATCATCCTCGATCGCGTCGTTATAGGACCACATGGTGGGCGGCAGCGGGTTCTTGGCAGGTTCGGCCGCGCCCTGGAACACCGCACCGATGATGGCTTCCTTGTTGATCGCCATGTTCAGTGCTTTGCGGACCTTGGGATTGTCGAATGGCTCGACCGTCGTGTTATAGGCCAGATAGCCGACATTCAGCCCGGCCTGCTCATCCAGCTGAAGATTTGGATCGGCCTTGATCGCCTCCAGATCCGCAGGGGCGGGATAAGACATCAGATGGCACTCGCCCGCCTTCAGTTTCTGTAAACGTACTGCTGCGTCGGGAGTGATGGCGAAAACCAGATCATCGATCAGCGGAGCAGTGCCCCAGTAATCGGGATTCTTCTTGTAGCGGATCACCGCATCTTGCTGATAATTGACGAACTGGAACGGGCCGGTTCCAATCGGCGCGTTGTTCAACGCAGCCATATTGCCGGATTCCTCCAGCGAGTCGGCATATTCCTTGGACACGATCGAGACGAAAGGCATGGCGATATTCGCCAGGAATGGCGCCATCGGCTCGGTAAGTGTGAATTTCACCGTGTAATCGTCCACTTTCTCGATCTTCTCGATCAGTTCGGACATGCTCATCGATGAATAATATTCGTAGGTGAGCCCCGGAATATACTGGTGCCATGGGTGATCAGCATTGGCCTGACGCTCGAACGAGAAGATCACGTCATCGGCGTTGAAATCACGCGTGGGGGTGAAGCTGTCGTTGGAATGCCATTTCACGCCCTGACGCAGATGAAAGGTATATTCCTTGCCGTCCTCTGATATATCCCAGCTTTCTGCCAGTGATGGCTCTACCTCGGTCGTGCCTTTCACGAATTCCGTCAGGCGGTTATAGACCGGATGCGCGCCCGCGTCGAAGGTGCTGCCTGCGGTATAGGGCGCGGGGTCAAATCCCTCGGGCGATGCTTCCGAGCAATAAACAAAGGTCTTTGCCTCTGCCACGGCGGTCGACATGGCGAGCGCCGATGCGAATATAAGCAGTTTTTTCATCGTATTCCCCTGTTGTGATTCACAATGTATCTGTTGGTTTTACCGATCTGGCGGATCAATTTCATCCCTATGTATCACATTCTCTGCCATTCCCCTGCGTCACTTGTTAGCAGCACTGTTAACGTTAGCTGTTATCCAAAATATTTGTGGGTTCTTTCAGGGATACCCATGGCATCCTTGTTTCGGGGCACGATCTGCGCCCATGAGTTGATCGAAAAGCCCGGCCATGTAGTGCTTCGCCGCAATCTCACTGGCCGCAGGTCAGATTGGCCTCTGGAAGTCCTCGGATGAATGTTTGACCGGGCGCCAGTTGTCGCTGAATGAAAATTCCGGGGCAGGTCAAGGAATGCCCCGGAAGAAGCGTAATTTTTTTTACCCAGCAAAAGGGCCGCGGATGGGCTTGACGTGCCGCAACTATTTATTTACGAACGATCGTGTTGAAAAAGGAGAGACCGTGGGCCGCAAGCGTAGTATTGATCGTGAATGCCTGATGCAGGCCGTCGAATGTGTTGCGCGTCGTCATGGCGTAAGCGGTCTCAGCATTGATGCTGTTGCAAAAGAGGCTGGCATCAGCAAGTCCAGTGTCGTCTATGATTGTGAAAGCAAGGCTGGGCTTTTGGCCGCTTTCACGCGCCATCAGCTTGAACAGCATCGCGACAAATTCGAAGAGGCTTATGCCCGGCACGAGGGTAAACCCAATGCCTGGCTGCGCGCATTGATCGATGAATTCCGCACCGCGCCGACCGATGAAGATATCGCGATGGCGCTTCTGATCAGCGCGGGCATGGGCGAGAGCGCCGAATGCCACGAGATCATGCGTCAGGAACTGCGCGGCGATGCAGAGCGTGTCGCAGCCGATGCGGCCGAGCCGTGCAAGATGCTGCGGGCGCTTTTGACACTGCATGGGATGGCTTTCATGGAATATTTTGGCTTCCATCGTTTCGATGATGTGATCCGGAATGAAATTCTCGATGACCTGATGGCCATCGCGGACAGCGACAAAGGTGCGCCAGCCGACAAATAGTCTTTTCCTCCTCCACATAATCATCTTCCTCCACGAAGACCGATCCGAAAGTAAGACCATTGCATTACTCCCGAACGCCTGGCAGGTTTGTCTGCCTGATGGCCGGCTTCGTATTGCTTGCCGGCCCCGTCCTCTCACAGCAATTGCCTCCGCCCGAGGTCAGCGTCCTGACCCTGCGACCCGAGCCGTTGCCCGTCATCAATGAATTGCCCGGCCGGGTTGCCGCGACGCGCACGGCCGAGGTGCGCCCGCGTATTGGCGGTATCGTCGTGAGCCGGGTTTTCGAGCAGGGTAGCGCAGTAAAAGCGGGCGATGTCCTGTATAAGATCGACCCGGCGCCCTATGCCGTTCGCGTTGCCAGCGCCGAGGCGACATTGGCCCGCGCGGAAGCCAGCCGCAAGAACGCCGAGGATCAGCTTCGCCGTACCGAACAATTGCGCGAACGTCGTGTGACTGCCGGGGTCGAACTGGACAATGCCACGACGGTTCTGGCGCAGGCCGAGGCGGATGTGGCAATCGCCCGGGCCTCGCTGCAGGAGGCGGAGCTGAATTTCGGCTATACCGATGTTACCGCGCCGATCGATGGCGTGGTCGGCCGCGCCCTTGTGACAGAAGGCGCGCTGGTGAATGCGGAAACCGACGTCATGGCGACGATTCAACAGCTTGATCCCGTTTATGTGGATGTGACGCAGTCATCTGCGGATCTGTTCGCGCTGCGCCGCGCGCGCGATGCGGGGACCTTGATGATGGAGACCTCGGAAGAGGCGCAGGTTCAGTTGATCTTCGATGATGGCACGGAATACGCTCATCCGGGCAAGTTGCTGTTTTCCGAGGCGAATGTTGACAGCACAACGGGGCAGATCACATTGCGGGCGGAATTTCCCAACCCGGACGGGGATCTGCTGCCGGGGCTTTACGTCCGTGCCCGGATCGAACAGGCCGTGCGCGAAAACGCATTGGCCGTGCCGCAGATGGCCGTGCAGCGTGATCAGTCGGGGCAATCCTATGTCTATGTGCTGAAGGATGCCGACACCGTCGAACGCCGTGATATCCGGCTTGGCCAGACCCTCGATAATCGCTGGCTGGTCGAGAACGGATTGACTGCGGGCGACAAGGTCGTGGTGGAAGGCGCGCAGAAGCTTTACCCCGACGCCAAGGTCGTTCCCGAGCCGGTGGAACTTGCCCAATCCGCCAAGGCGGATGATGCCGCCACGGGCGCACAGCCAGCGATCGAGGTCGCGGATCGTGCCGCCGCCTCTTCGGCTCCGACCAGGGAATAGTACCGGATGGCACAGTTCTTCATCCTTCGCCCGGTTCTCGCCTGGGTGATCGCAATCTTCATCGTTATCGCCGGGTTGATCGCGCTTCCGCAGATGCCGATAGCGCAATATCCGCAGGTGGCGCCGCCGCAGATCCAGATCTCGACGGTCTATACCGGCGCGACGCCGACCGAGATGTATCAGTCCGTGGCTCAGCCCATCGAAGAGGAACTTAACGGCATTCAGGGCATCCAGTATTTCGAATCGACATCGGATGTCTCCGGCGCGATTTCGATCACTGCGACCTTTGCGCCGGGAACCGATGTCGGGACTGCGCAGGTCGATATCCAGAACGCGGTAAGCAGGGTCGAGCCTGTCCTGCCGCAAACGGTCGTGGATCAGGGTGTTACCGTCGAAGAAGCCGGGGCCGGGTTCCTGATGATGGTGTCACTGACCTCGACCGATGGAACGATGGATGCGGTCGCGCTTGGCGATTATATCAACCGCAATGTCGTGGGCGAGATTCGCCGGATCGACGGTGTGGGCCGTGCACAGGTCTTCGCGTCACAAGAGGCGATGCGGATCTGGCTTGATCCCGACAAGCTGACTGGTCTGAATATGTCGCCCGCCGATGTGCAGACCGCCATCCGCGCGCAAAACGCACAGGTGGCCGCCGGTCAGATCGGTGCCGATCCGAACCCCGTCAATCAGGAACTGACCGCGACGGTTCTGGTCAAGGGACAGCTGACCGAGGCCGAGGAATTCGGAAATATCGTGCTGCGCGCCAATACCGACGGCTCTACGGTACGGCTGCGTGATGTCGCGCGGATCGAGATCGGCGCGGATACCTATAATTTCGCGTCACGACTGAACGGTCAGCCCACGGCGGCGATCGGCATCCAGCTTTCCAGCACGGGTAACGCATTGGCCACCTCGCATTCGGTGCAAACCGCGATGGAAGAGCTGTCGCAGTTCTTCCCCGAGGGGATCGAATATGCGGTCCCTTACGATACGGCGCCCTTTGTCGAGAAATCCATCGAGAAAGTCATCCACACGCTGGTCGAGGCCGTGGCCCTTGTTTTCGTCGTGATGTTCCTGTTCCTGCAAAACTTCCGTTACACCGTGATTCCGACCATTGTCGTGCCGATTGCGCTGGCGGGTACGCTTGGGGTGATGCTGGTTGCCGGTTTTTCGATCAATGTGCTGACCATGTTCGCCATGGTTCTGGCAATCGGCATTCTTGTGGATGACGCCATCGTGGTGATCGAAAATGTCGAGCGTATCATGGCGCGTGAGGGGCTTCCGCCCAAAGAGGCCACGCAAAAAGCGATGGGCGAGATTTCGGGCGCGATCGTCGGCATTACGCTGGTTCTGGCGGCGGTCTTTATCCCGATGGCATTCTTTCCGGGCTCTACCGGGATCATCTATCGTCAGTTCGCCCTGACGATGGTGGTTTCGATTCTGTTCTCGGCCTTTCTTGCATTGACGCTGACGCCTGCCCTATGCGCGACGTTCCTTAAGCCGATCAAAGGGCATCACGAGAAGAAGGGCTTTTTCGGCTGGTTCAATCGCAAATTCGATGCCGTGACCCAGCGTTATGGGCGTGGCGTATCGGTTCTGACGCGGCGCACCGGGCTGGTGATGCTGATCTATCTTGGCGTCGTGGCGTTGACGGGTCTGGGCTTCACTTCGCTGCCCACGGCATTCCTGCCGAATGAAGATCAGGGCTTCGTCATTGCGGATATCCAGACGCCGCCAACCGCCAGTTCGCAGCGAACCGACGCTGCGATCCGCACGATCGAGGAATATTACGGTCAGAATCCGGCGGTCGAAAATGTCGTGGGTATTCGCGGCTTCTCGTTCTCGGGGCAGGGACCGAATGCGGGTCTTGCCTTCATCACCTTTACCGACTGGGCCGAGCGTGACCAGTCTGCCGGTCAGATAGCGGATGCGGCCAATATGGCGCTGTTTCAGACCAAGGACGCGCAGATCTATTCGCTATCGCCACCGGCGATTCCGGGGTTCGGCACCTCTGGCGGCTTCACCTTCCGTCTTCAGGACCGGGGCGGGGCCGGGCAAGAGGCGCTTAACGCCGCCGCCCAGCAGCTTATGGATGAAGCGCAAGCGGGCGGCATCGTCACCGGCCTGCGGGTCGAGGGGATGCCCGCCGCGGCGCAGGTCGCGATCAATATCGACCGGGACAAGGCCCAGACTTTCGGGGTGGCCTTTGGCGATATCAACCAGACGATTTCGGCCAATCTCGGCTCCAGCTATGTGAATGATTTCCCGAATCAGGGAAAGATGCAGCGCGTTATCGTGCAGGCGCAGGAAGAAAGCCGGATGCAGGCCGAAAGTATCCTTGACCTGACTGTGCGGAATTCGAATGGCGGTATGGTGCCGTTTTCGTCCTTTGCGACGCTGGACTGGGATCAGGGGCCAAGTCAGGTGGTCGGCTATAACGGATATCCGGCGGTTCGCATCGCCGGTAACGCGGCAGAGGGCTTTTCCTCGGGTGCTGCCGTCGCCGAGATGGAACGGTTGGCCGCCCAGTTGCCGGAAGGTTTCGCCTATGAATGGACGGGCCAGACGCTGGAAGAGATCAGTTCCGGCAATACCTCGACCATTCTGTTCGCGATGTCGATCCTGTTCGTCTTCCTGCTGCTTTCGGGTCTTTACGAAAGCTGGGCGATTCCGTTGTCGGTCATGCTGGTCGTGCCGCTTGGGGTGATCGGCTGCATCGCGGCGGTGATGCTGCGCGACATGCCGAACGACGTCTATTTCAAGGTTGGCCTTATCGCGATCATCGGGCTTTCGGCCAAGAACGCCATTCTGATCGTGGAATTCGCCAAGGATCTGCGCGAGCAGGGCATGACCCTGATCGAGGCGGCGGTCGAAGCCGCGAAGCTGCGTTTCCGCCCGATCCTGATGACGTCCATGGCCTTCACGCTAGGCGTGGTTCCCTTGGCCATCGCCACCGGCGCTTCGGCGGCCAGCCAGAACGCGATCGGCACCGGGGTCATCGGCGGCATGGTCGCGGCGACCATTCTGGGGGTGTTCTTCGTGCCCGTTTTCTTCGTGTTCGTCCTTGGATTATTCAGCCGGACCAGAAGACGCGCCGCGAATTCCGAAACGACGGCGGCCTGACAAGGTCTGCCGCGCGCGGGCGGGGATGCTCCGACCCTTGCCCGCGCCTTATCCATTCACGCCCTGATTATCGGGGCTAAGAAAGTTCAGTTGATCCAGATGTCCCAATCCTCAATCCTGTCCCGCCGTATCGTTCTGAGCGGCCTTGCCTCGTCATTTGCGCTGGCCGCATGCAGCCCCGCCGCCTATCGCGCGCCCGAAGCCGATCTGCCCGAACGGTTCGCATCCGACAGTCCCGCCCGCCGAGCGGGAACCAATGTGTGGTGGTCGGCATTCCGCGACAGCCGGCTTGACGGGCTGGTCGCCGCCGGACTGGCGCGCAATCTCGATGTGCAGACCGCCGTTTCCGTCATCCGCGAAGCTCAGGCGAACGCGCGGCTGGTCGGCTCGAACGATTTGCCAAGCGCCGATATCACGGGTGCAGCCTCGCGCGGCGACAGCGAGGGCTCGGGAACCGTGATCGATCAAAGTTCGGGCACGCTGGGGGTTTCCTGGCTTATCGATATTTTCGGGGCGAACCGGGCGGCGCGGCAAGGGGCCTCGGCCCAACTGGACGCAGCCTATCTTTCGGCCGAGGTTGCACGGCTGACCGTGGCCAGTGCAATCGCGCAGGCCTATGTGGATGCGCGCTATTATCAGGAAGCTGCGGCCCTGACCCGGCAAAGTCTTGAAAGCCGCAAGCGGACGCTGGCCCTGACCCGCGAGCAGGATCTGCTTGGCAGCGTCTCTCGCATCGAGGTACTTCAGGCCGAACAGCTCGTGACGCAGGCCGAGGCCGCGCTTCCCGCGCTGGAAAAGGGCTACGATCAGTCAATCAACAGGCTGGCGACGTTGACCGCGGGCCGCAGCACCGATGTGGCTGCGCGTCTGCGGAAGGGCGGAGGGCAGCCACGCGCCAGCTATCGCGCCAGCGTCGGTGTTCCTGCCGATGTGGTCCGGGCGCGCCCTGATGTCCGCGTGGCCGAGCGTAAGCTGGCAGCTGCCGTCGCGGCAGTAGGCGAGGCGCGGGCGGCCTTTTATCCCAGACTCACGCTGACGGGCAATGTGACCCCTGTCGATTTAGGTCGCGCGGGCAGTATGAAGACCTGGGGTTTCGGTCCGCAAATCTCGGTGCCGTTGTTCAATGCGGCCAATCAGGCTCAGCTTTCGGCATCGCAGGCCCGGGCTGAACAGGCGCGGCTGGCATGGCAATCGGCGGTTCTGAACGCCGTGGAAGAGGTCGAGAACGCCCTTGCCGGCTATAACCGCGATGCCCGCGCAGTCGATGCGCAGTCGCGGCTGGTCGAGAATGCGCGCGAAGCGGTCGATCTGGCCCAGACTTCCTATGAATTGGGCGATGCGGATTTCTTTCCGGTGCTGGATGCCGAACGCACACTTCTTGAAGCGCGTCAGAGCCTTGCCAATGCCGTTCGCGAACAGGCGTTGAATTTCGTGGCGCTCAGCGCGGCATCCTCGGGTGGGGTGGGGCTTCCGGCAGGCAAATAACTGAAAGGGTGCCGTGATTGTACAGCACCTTGTTCGGTTTTTGAGGGCTGAGGTATATGTGATGGGATGACACGCATCCTGCTGACAGATACGGGTCGGGCTGTGTTCGTGACAGGTTGCGCACCGCTACACAGTCGATCTATTCCGGGCGCCTATCATCATTGATGAATGGTGCGAGCATCGTGTCAAGTATTTCCATCAAACGCTGATGGAACTGGACTCCGATGAATTCTTGCTGTCCGACGTTGAGCCCGCCTTCTCCAAGAAGCTCTTGAATTGCCCAAAAAAGATTCTGTTGAATTTCTTGGTAGCCACCAAGATATCTTCTTGGCGCATGAGGGTATCTTCTTCCGGCGCAGGAGGAACCATGGGCGCGCTCCCTTTCCGGCCAGGGTGGCTTCTAGTGGGCCCGCAACTCGCCCGCATAATCTCGCGCTCTGGCTTCGGCCTCCGTCCAGCTGTCAGTCTTGAGGCTTTTGCGGATCTCTTGCTTATGGACAAACGGAGCAGAATTCTTCCGGAGCAACTCACCGGAAGTGCCAAGTCGACCGGTGTTCTGGCTCGACGATTCTCGATTTTTGCTGCAATACCTGTAGGGTAAGAACGAACTCACAACAAAAAATATAATATAGAAATTTTGTAGAAGTGGGCTTCTGGCTGAACAGGAACTGCTTCGGATCCCCTTGGCTCTACCAATGAAATCAAGCCGTCAGCCCATATATGTCGATCGGCATGTTAGCGCATGAGACAGGCTCATGCCTTGCTGGTAAGCCGCCGCTCGCACCGGGTCCTGTGATCCGGCGCCCGAATACCACGGTATCCGAAGAAGATCACTCGGACGGGGTTTGCTCCTGTTCGGGCTCTGCTACCGGCTCTTCCGGTGAACTGTCCGAAGCCTCGGATGCGTGATCCGCCGGGGGCGTGGCGACGGCTTCGGTTGATGGCTCAGCCGAGGGCGCCGGTGCAGGCTCGTCCGAAGGGGCCGGAGCGGGTTCCGCAGAAGGCTCGGACGTGGATTCCGAGGTCTGCTCCGCAGAGGCATCGGGCGCCGGCTGGGCCGTCTCTTCTTCGGAAAGAATCTCGTCTGTCTTGGCTTTGATCTGATCGCCCGTCTGTGGGCTTATGAGACCGTAGCTGACAGCGAAACCGACGAGCAGAGCGATAGCGGCTCCGACAATTGCAGTTTTTAATTTCTTCGACATCTGGGACTGCTTTCCATGAGGCGACTGACGCGGTGACTATGCGAGCCATGCCCGAAAACGAAAATCCGGATAACTGCGAGCAGGCGGTTCATGGATGCTGCGGGATTCCGCCGCGGAACTCAACCCTTTCTAATCATTATAGGCGCTTAGTTGCACGGATGGGGATTGCAAGCGGTTGCGGGTCCGGTCACGTTCTTCGGAATGAAAGTGTCCGGGAACCGCCGGTGAATGGCCGCCTGTCCGGCACCGTGACCGGATACACGACGCCAGGTCACGGCATGATGAATTCCACTCCGGGCATCACGGTAATTTCCGCGACATCCTGATAGTAATTTTCAGTCATCCGATCGACCAGATCCTGTGTCCAGCCGGGCATATCGATTTCTTGTTCAAGCGCGTCGGCCTTTGCATGATCCTGCAGGAAACGGGCACATATTTCCCGGCGCGCGGCGACGGATAACCGATCCTGGGCCCCCAATGTCTCGCGCAGGTTCTGGAATGCCTGCGCGTCCAGCAATTCCTGCATGTAAAGCATCGTTGCTTTCATCGGTATGTCAGGATCCACATCGCCGATCAGGCGGGTGATCTCCGGCCAGATAAGCGGCGCATCCTCGTGGCACCAAAGCACGACGCGTCGTCCCTGAACCGCCTGCACCAACTGCCTTGCCGGTTCCCGCCAACGAAGCGCCTCGGGCGGATGACCCTGCATGAATTTCGCATAATCGCCTCCCCAGAATTGGGGCAGCATATCCGCAAGCAGCGTCGCGGGATTCCGGATGGCCGCGAAAATTTCGACGTCATGATTAGGGAACAGATTCACAAGCGATGCCGCGCGGGTTCCGAGTTGCCAGTAGAATCCCGGTTGCCCGACGATTCGTCCAACCGCTCCAAGGAAACTGGTGCTGGAGAAGATCGCCCGCTGCGGGTCCTCGGTCACCAGCAGACTGTCCAGAAGCAGCGCTTCTATCTCATTTGTCGCGGTTCCGCCCTGAAGTTGCATCAATGTCTGATCGAGAAATTCGCTATGTCGTTCGGGAGGGACGATTTCCGTACCCTGCCGTAACAGTTCATCATTGTTTTCCTTCAGTGTTTTAAGCAGTCTGTCGCCATCCGTACCATGTACACCAATATGAAATGCCAACTTCATTCGTCTTACTCTCCCGAACAGGCTTGCCCCGCTATTTCACTGGCGGTGAAATGCGGATCGACAGGCACAGTAACCGGCAATCGTGGACAGTGAAACCGCTTTGCTCTATCGGCGCGTCATGAGCGCTTCTGATACGCCCAAGCGGCGCCGCCACGCCGATCATGACACCCTTCGCCGGAATGACGGGCAATGGTGGTCGATGGTGGCGTTGCTGATCGCCTGTCTGGTGCTGATGCCGGTGGCGGCCGTGGTCTGGATGGCACTGAAGCCGACGGAAAATATCTGGCCGCATCTCATGAATTCCGTGCTGCCGCGATATCTGTCGAATACGGTCATTCTGGCTTTGGGGACCGGTTCTCTGTCAGCGGTCATGGGGGCAGGAACAGCCTGGCTGATCAGCATTTATGACTTTCCGGGCAGGAAATGGCTGCAATGGCTTCTGCTCATTCCCCTTGCCGTGCCTGCCTATATCGGCGCTTATGCATTGGCGGATTTCCTTGACTATTCGGGTCCGGTTCAGACCGCATTGCGCGGATGGTTCGGCTGGTCGAATGCGCGGGATTACTGGTTTCCCCGGGTCCGGTCGATCGAGGCGGCAATCCTCGTGCTGTCGGCGGCGCTTTATCCCTATGTCTATCTTTTGACCCGGGCTGCCCTGCACGAGCAATCCGGCAGTGCCTATGAGGTCGCACGAGCCCTTGGCGCAGGGCCTTGGGGGCTGTTCCGCCGCGTCGGCCTGCCACTGGCGCGTCCCGCCATCGTTGCGGGCTCCGCCATCGCCATGATGGAGACGGTCGCGGATTACGGCGTGGTCAGTTATTTTGGTGTACAGACCCTGAATACCGGCATTTTCACGACCTGGCTCGAACGGCGGAATGCCGGTGGTGCGGCGCAGATCGCCTGCGTCATCCTTCTGGTGGTGGTGATCCTTGCCTTGTGGGAGCGTGCCGCCCGGCGCAAGGCCCGATATCATCAAAGCCCGCGCCAGCCTCGCCCGGTCACCCGGCAAAACCTGAAAGGGGTTGCGGCGATCACTGCGACAATTCTTTGTACGATTCCGGTTGGACTGGGTTTCGTGCTGCCGGTCGGCGTGATTCTGAAATACGCTCTTGCCTATCCCGAAGGGTGGATCACGCCCGGGCTGGGGTTGGCCGTGTGGCATACGATCAGTCTTGGCGGAATTGCGACCCTCCTGACGGTAGGGTTTGCCCTTGTCATGGTCTATGGTGTCCGGCTGTCCGGGCGCAGACTGCCGCGCTTGCTTCTGCCCGTCACGATGATCGGTTATGCCGCGCCCGGGGCGGTGCTGGCGGTCGGCATTCTTATTCCCCTTGCCGCATTGGATCACCGGGTGGCCGATCTCGTGGAAAGTCTGACCGGCAGCGATCCCGGCCTGATCCTGACAGGCAGCGGAGCCGCGATCGTCTTCGCCTATATGGTGCGCTTCTTCGCCATAGGGCAGGGCGCGGTGGACGCGGCATTTACCCGTATCTCCCCTTCGCTGCCTATGGCGGCCCGTTCGCTGGGACGCAACAACCGGGCAGTGCTGAAGGATATATTCGTGCCGCTGATGCGCGGCTCGGTCGGATCCGCGATGCTTCTGGTTTTCGTGGATTGCTGCAAGGAATTGCCAGCGACATTGCTGCTGCGCCCGTTCAACTACGAAACCCTCGCGACACGGGTTCACGAGAAGGCCAGTCTCGAAGATCTGGGTAACGCAGCGCCGGCGGCCTTGCTGGTCATGTGCGTGGGCTTGCTGGCGGTGTTTTTACTGGCACGCGCCAACCCCGGCTTGCGTATTGCCGACTCTCACGCTATTCGGGTCGCCTAGGCGGAATCTGCCCGCCATGCCGGTTTAGCTCAGCAGGTAGAGCAGCTGATTTGTAATCAGAAGGTCGCGGGTTCGATTCCTGCAACCGGCACCAAAAAAATAAAATAAAAACAGCCGACTATACCTTCTCGTAGCACTATTCCTTCGACTGCAAAAATAGCTAGCGGAATCAAATCGGAATCAATCCAAAGGGAAGCGTAGCGAAAAATCGGCAGCTCTCACAAATTCGTGAATATGCCTCCGTCCGTATGAATGTGACCTGAGTTGACCAGAGTAACGTCTGAGATGTTCTCTTTTGCTCGAAAGTGATTGATGGGCTGGCTTACAGATTTGTCGAATGGAAGTGGCAAGAAATACTCTTCTCAGATCACACACTTACTATTGAACTCAAAAACGATGGAAGAGTGGGCGAATAAACTAGTTGGGCAGGGTAGAGCGGCTCGGTAGCTCGTCAGGCTCATAACCTGAAGGTCGTAGGTTCAAATCCTACCCCCGCAACCAAAAATTACTAAAAGATATCAAACACATAGGCCGCCCTCCGGGCGGCTTTTGCGTGTCGCGTCGTGTTGCAAGGTCCTCCCGAGCACTCCCCAAAGATTCCAAAGGCTTACTAATACCCCCGATTCCTCCGTGCAACACGGATGCGACACGGGATGGTACCGCTGTTCCGCAGATGTTCCGGTTTACAGTCCTTTGGACGACGCGATGCGGACGACCGAGATGCGGTCGGTCGCCCCTGCGATCTGCCGGTTGAGGTCAGCGAGCGCGGCGGCCATCTCGCCGTCGCTCGCGTAGGTGACGCGCTTGCCGTCGTATTCGACGGTTCGGACGCCCTGGTAGCGCGCGGCCATCAGGGCGTCGCGCCAGGCAGTGAGCTGGGCGAGGTCGGCCACGTTACGCCCCGGCGTTCATGAACCAGCCGCGGTGGTCGATGAAGCCCGCGCCGAAATCCAAGATCACTCTGATCTCCACGCCGTCCACGTCCCAGCCCGACCGGCTTTCGACCTGCGGGCCCTCCGCGCCCGAGAGATAAGCGAACTCCAGACCTTCGATCTCGCCGGGGTCGGCGGTGACCCCATGACCTGCTGACCTAAGCAGCCAGAACTTCCCGATATAGGACGTTGTCGGATACGATCATACCGGGCCGACCACGCCGTTCGATCAGAGCGGTCAACTCCCGTGCCACCCGCCGCCCCGAGATCGAGGTATCCGGGATGGCGGCCAGGCATTCCCGGGTAACATCGTCGACCACGTTCAGCACTCGGAAACGCTGACCGTTGGCAAACTGATCGTGGACGAAATCCAGCGACCAGCGTGCATTGGGCCGCGCCTCGACCAGGATCGGCGCTCGTGTCCCGATCGCCTTGCGCCGAGCCTTCCGTTTGCGCACCGTCAACCCTTCCTCGCGATACAAACGGTAGATCCGATTGATCCCGGAAGGTTCGCCCTCGCGTCGCAACAGGATGAAGAGTCGCCGATAGCCGAACCGACGACGCTCATTGGCAAGTTCTCGCAGCCGCCCACGCAATTCCGTGTCGGGCGGGCGTTGTGACCGATAGCGGATCATCTTCCGATCCGCACCGACGATGAGGCAGGCCCGTCGTTCCGACAGGTCGTGTTCGGCCTGCAGATATGCGACGGCTTCGCGCTTCACGGCGGGCCCTACCACTTTTTTGAAACCAGATCCTTCATGGCCGCCAGATCGAGCATCTGTTCGGCCAGCAGCTTCTTCAGCTTCGCGTTCTCATCCTCAAGCACCTTCAGCCGTTTCGCCTCCGAAACCGTCATGCCGCCGAACTTGGCCTTCCAGTTGTAGAAGGTGCCTTCCGACATGCCGTGCTTGCGGCACAGATCGGCGCACTTCGCACCGGCCTCATGCTCAGCCAGGATGCTGATGATCTGCTCGTCCGTAAATCTTGTTCGCTTCATTGTCCGTCCTCAACTTGGATCGGACTCTAATCGCATCTGGAGGAAAAATCCCGTGGCAGGTCACTGGATCAAAGGGTCCGGGAAACGGGGTCGTCGGAGCCTTCGCCGCAGGGACGACCGCCGGGTGCAGGGCCACTGGCGGCCTTCCGGGATTATCTCATCGGACTGGTGGAAGCGCGTCCCGACATCACCTTGCGTGAATTGGCCGAGACGCTGGAGGCCGCCCACCGGCACCGCACGCATCAATCCTCGATCTCGCGCCTGCTGAAGGCCGCCGGGTTCTCATATAAAAAAATCGCTGATGGCCAGCGAGTGTGGGCGCGATGACGTAAAGCGTAAGCGACGCGAGTGGATCGCCCTGCGCCAGCCCCGGATGCGGGAGGAGCCGCACCGGCTGGTGTTCATCGACGAAACCGGCACCACCACGAAGATGACCCGGCTGCGCGGGCGAGCGAAACGCGGCGAGAGGCTGCAGGCCACTGCGCCGTTCGGTCATTGGAAAACCCAGACCTTTATCGCTGCCCTGCGCCATGACGGCCTCACCGCACCCTGGGTGATCAACGGGCCGATGAACCGCGAGATGTTCGAGCTCTATATCGAAACCCAGCTCGCTCCAAGCTTGGAACCCGGCGACGTCGTCATTCTCGATAACCTCGCAGCCCACAAGAGCGAAAAGGCCAAGGCGATCCTGCGCGAGTGCGGCGCATGGTTTCTGTTCCTGCCGCCATACAGTCCCGATCTGAACCCGATCGAGATGGCATTCTCCAAACTCAAAGCGCATCTGCGACGCATCGGGGCCAGAACCATAAATGCCTTATGGCAAGCCGTCGGTGAAATCTGTGACCTCTACGATCCGGGTGAATGTTGGAGCTATTTCAAAGCCGCAGGATACGCGTCCGATTAAATGCAAAGCGCTCTAGCCTTGGTGGACATTATCTCTCACTACCTATCGGCGGCAGAGCGGGGAAACCGGACGCTCACGGAGAGGCCACTGACCCAATCAACTCACATCGCCATCATGGGGACTAGAACCTCAAGGCTGCAAATGCGCTGATCGAGTTGTCGTCCACGTCTTTCACGCCGTACTTGTTCTTGTAGTACGTATATTCCAGACCCAGGATGGCGCCGCCTTCCTTGCCGACATCCCAGCGCAGTTGGGGAGAGAAGACGATCTGGCTTTCGAAGCCATCGCCTTGTTCCCCGATAAAGTCTGCAAATCCCCGGATCGACAGGTTTTCATTGCCTATCTCGAAGGGATAATCCCAGACAAAGGTTATCTGGTATGTCGTGTCGAGGTCGCGATCAAATGGATCATCGACATTTTTATAGACATAGGCACCGGCCGTGAGGACGGAAAAGCCGCTCACGTTCAGGTCGGCGCGGACACCCGGAGCGATGACTAGGAAATCCTCGCCATGGTTGATGCCAAGGTCCGGTCCGATGTCCTTGACGAACGCGCCTTCGGGGAATGTCAGCCCCATGGCCTTGCCGCTCAGATGCAGCCAGGCCTCGGCGTAGTGGTTATTGTCCGACCCGGCTCCTTTATGGTCCTTGTTGAGATCGACGAAATAGAAAAGATCGCCCCAGTCGAACAGGGTGTAGTGTTCGAACGTCAGGGTGGTACGGGTGGTTGAGTCAAGGCTGTTGGCGCCTAGATGAAACCCATCGCCATAGTGTAACTGTATCTCGCCACTGGAAAAAAGCACCTCGGCATGAACTCCATGCCCGACGTTGCCCAAGCCCAGTGCCAGCATTGAAGCTTGGATGATGCGGTGTTTTGTCATAAGTCTTCCTCCTGTTGGAGCAGGTTTTTCTGCTTTTGTGATGTTCTGGAAGGTCATCGGCATACACTCGGGAGGTAGATGGCCGATGGGAGGATCAGCCCGTTTCGCGGCCGATTCTGAGGCAATGGCAGCGAACGACTAGTTCTGCAACTGCGAGTCGATGCCTTGGACTAGGAAATCCATGCTCTTTATCTCGGACGTGTCCAGCGTCTTTCCGGAAGCGATCGCCTCCGACCCGTCATTGTTCATGACCGGACCGGTGAAGGGATCGAAACTACCCTCGCGCATCGCGTCCTGCTTTGACAGGATCGCCGCCCGCTGCTCGTCCGTCAGATCCTTCGACAATCCCGCCACTTCCATGGCCCCTTCGGCGACTCCGGCAAAGGTATCCTTCCCTTCGAAGGTTCCATCAATGACAGACTGGACAACATCGGCATAGACGACCCCGAAATTGGCCTGCCCTGCGCACAGGTGCTTGGTCGGCGCGTGGGTGGTATTGTCGCTGAGCGTCGTGACAGCATAGACTCCCTTTTCCTCAGCCGCAGCTACAGCAGACGGGGAACCCGGAAACAGCGAATAGACCACGTCGACGCCTTGCGAAATCAGGCTTCCCACCGAGGACCGGGCGCGCGCCGGATCATACCAGGCATTTAGCCACACAACCTTCACCGGCTTGAGATCCGGGTTGACGCTCTGCGCTCCCAAGACATAGGCGTTGAGGATGCCGAGGACTTCCGGCAGCGGGAAGGCGGCCACGACACCAAGCCGCTGGTTCTTGGTCGCATAGCCCGCCGCCATGCCGCACAGATAGGAGGTCTGATAGTGCCGCGTCGTAAATGTCGCGAAGTTGGGAAGATTCTTGTACCCGCCGATGTGCAGGACTTTCAGGTCAGGCGATCTTTTAGCCAAGGCCAGGCCATCGCTCATGTGTCCGAACGAACCCAAAATCAGGAGGTCCGTCCCATTCGCCACAAGCCGGTTCATGGCTCGCGCGGCGTTGGGCCCCTCGCCGACCGAATCCACGACCGTCACGTTTATCTTGTCCCCGAACCGTTCCTCGAGAACCTCTTTGCCGCGGACGACCTCGTGGTCCCAGCCGACATCGCCAATCGCATTGGGTGCCATAATTGCCACATCGAGCGGTTCCTGGGCAAACAGTGCCCCGGACCATGACATGGAAAGGACTGCACCAAGCAAGGGTGCGCGAATGATTTGATACATGATTGCTCCTGTTGATCGTTTGTTTTTATTTTGATGGTCGAAAGTTCTGGCCCAGCGAAACCGGTGCGTTTAGCCGGATCAGGAGTGCGTTCCTAGAAACAGCTGCAAGAACGACGATGGTCATGATATAGGGCAGGGATGTCATGATTTGGGGCGGGACGCTGAAACCTGTAGCCTGCACGGCCAAATCCCCCAGCAGGAGCGCCCCGAAAAGATAGGCTCCGAATGCGATCCTGAGCGGCCGCCAAGTGCCGAACACCACCAATGCGAAGGCGATCCATCCCCGACCGGCGATCAGGCCGTCTGACCAGCCGGGCGTCAGGATCGTCGAGGCATAGGCGCCACCCAGACCTGACATGACGGCGCCGAAGATGATCGCGAACAGGCGAATGCGGATCACGGCAAAGCCCAGATTATGCGCGACGGCCGGTTCTTCGCCCACGACCTTCGTGATGCGGCCGTGGCGCGTCCTGGCAAAGAACCACCAGGTCAGAAACGCAGCCGCAAAGGCAAAATAGGTGACGACATTCTGCCGGAACAGGATCGGTCCGACAACGGGCAGGTCCGACAGGACGGGCAACAACAGGTTTGCCGGAGCCATCATGGTTAGGTTCTCGAAATTTCGCCCGGCCAGGCCGGAAAGCCCAAGGCCCAGTATTCCGACGGCCAGCCCGGAAATGATCTGGTTTGCCGAAAAGCCCAGCACGAGGATCGAGAAGATCAGCGACAGCGCCACGGACGCGCCGACTACAAGACCGAAGCCCAGCACGATGTTTCCCGTCTGATAGGTGACGGCAAATGCCATGGCTGCCGCGAATGCCATCATGCCTTCCACGGAAAGGTTCATGACCCCTGTTTTCTCTACCACTACCTCGCCAATCGCGGCAAGCAGAAGGGGCGTGGCGGTTGCGAAGGCGCCAGCCAGGACAAAAATGATCGTATCAGTCATGCCCTTGCCTCCGGCTGGATTCTTACGATGCGGTAATGGACCAAGGCGAACGAGGCGAGATAGAACACGAGAACCATACCCTGGAAGATCACCGGCGCAGCCGGGGGGAGACCCGCATCAATGATCGCACCGTCCGCGCCGACATAGACGATCGCCATGAATGTCCCCGCCAGCAGTATACCGACCGGATGTAGGCCACCAAGAAAGGCAACGATGATTGCGGCGAAACCGTAGCCGGGCGACAATGTTGGTTGGAGCCGGCCGATCGGACCCGCAATCTCGCCCACTCCAGCTAGGCCCGCCGCGGCACCGCCGATCAGCAGCGTGATCCAGACCGCCTTCTGGGCGCTGAAGCCTGCATAGCTGGCCGCACTTGGGGCAAGCCCCCCCACAAGCAGCGTGTATCCCGAGAAGGTGCGCGTGACATAAATCAGTGCCGCAATCGACAACAGAATGACCACGAAGATGGACGCGTTAGCCCGGAGCATCCCGTCACCCGACAGGAGCGGATACATTGCCACCGGTGGAAAACTTACTGACTGTGGGTATGAAAACCCCATCGGATCCTTGAGAGGCCCGTTGATGAGGAAATAAAGGATCTGCATCGCGATCTGGTTCAGCATTAGCGTCACGATGATCTCGCTGGCATTAAAACGCGTCTTCAGCATCGCGGCGATTCCGGCCCAAGCCGCCCCCGCGATCATCCCGGTAAGTATCATAGCCGGAAGCATCAGAACGTTCTGACTTTCCGGATAGGTGATGGGGATGACACTTGCCGCCACGGCGCCGATGATCAACTGTCCTTCCGCGCCGATGTTCCAGACCTTCGCCCGGAACCCGATGGCCAGACCCTGGGCGATCAGGATCAGCGGCGCAGCCTTTATCACCACCTCGGAAATGTTATACGCCGATGACAGCGGATCGATCAGCAGTCTGTAAAGGCCGCCGAGAGGTGGGGCCCCCAGAAAACCGAACAGGACCATGCTTCCCAGCAATGCCAGAATGAAGGTCACCAGCGGCACGAGCATAATGCTCTTGAGAGAAACCTCGTTTCGTTGGACAAGCGCGTATCGGTTCAACATCATGCCGCCCTCATGGTTTGGTCGAATTCGCCCATCATCATCCGCCCGACATCCTCGGCAGTAACCGACCTGGCTTGGACCGAGGGGGACAGCCGTCCATGATACATGACGTGGATCCGGTCGGAGATCTCGAATATCTCCTCGAGTTCTTCGGAAATCATGAGAATCGCCGTACCCGTATCCCGCAGATCTACCAGTTTCTGCCTGACCATCGCCGCCGCTCCGACATCAATGCCCCAAGTGGGCTGGGAAACGATCAGGATACGGGGTTTCAGCAGGAGTTCGCGGCCCAGTACGAACTTCTGCAAGTTGCCGCCCGAGAGGCTGGACGCGATCGATTGCCGCCCCCGCGAACGGACATCCATGTCGGAAATGCAACTATCAGCAAAATCGGCCTGCTGCCGTCGTCTAATCAATCCCTTTCGGACCAGCCCCGCCCGATGGGCGGTAAGCAGCACGTTATCCGCCAAGCTCATGGTAGGAACCGTCGCACGCCCCAGTCGTTCTTCCGGAACGAACGTTACCCCCAGTTGCCGGCGCATTCCCGGCGGGGCATCCCCCACGGAGCGATCGAAAATGCGAATACTACCGGCCTCATCGCCCTGCAGCCTGATTTCACCTGACAGAAGCCGCGCCAACGTGGACTGGCCGTTGCCCGACACACCTGCAATGCCGACGATCTCGCCCGGGCGGACCACCATCGACACGCTATCGAGGCTTTCTCCCAATGGGTCGGGGTTGTCATAAACCAGATCGCTGACGGCCAACGCTGGCTCGCAGCTCGGTTTCGCCTCGGCATGGCGGGCAGTTGGGATGTCGTGTCCGATCATCAGGCGAGCCAGTTCCGCCGATGTGGCCTGCTGCGGATTCGCCGTTCCCGTGACCCGACCCTGACGCAGAACGACGGCAGAATGGCACAAGTCCCTGATTTCCTCTAGCTTATGCGAGATGTAGAGCATCGCCACGCCACGTCCGGACAGTTTTTTCAGCGTCTCGAAAAGCTGCTTCACACTGTGGGGCGGGAGCACGGATGTCGGCTCATCCAGGATGAGTAGCTTCGGATCCTGCATGAGGCAGCGGATGATCTCAACCCTCTGCCGCTCACCTACCGAAAGGCCATGCACCGGCGACTCAGGATTGATGTTAAGCCCGTATTGGTCCGCCTTCTGCCTAATAATCTCGGATAGTTCGGGTAACGATCCGGGGACGGTCAGCGAGATATTTTCAACGACGCTGATCGTTTCAAACAGCGAGAAATGCTGAAACACCATGCCGATGCCAAGATCACGGGCGACGCTCGGGCTTGTGACGGCGACCTTTTCGCCGTTCCAGACAATCTCGCCCTCATCCGGTTGCTGAATACCGTAGATGGTCTTCATGAGGGTGGACTTGCCCGCGCCGTTTTCACCCAGAATAGCGCAGATCTGGCCCTGTTCCAGCGCAAGATCCACGCTGTCGTTTGCCACATATGTGCCGTATCTCTTGGTAATGTTTTGCAATCGAAGTAATGGGGGGGGATTACCTACCTTGGTCTTCAAATGCTTCTCCCTGTTGTTGAGGACGACGCATGCTGGCAGCAGCCTGGACCAACGCACGCCAAGCTAGCGACAAAAGTCGTGTTATTATTCTTTCTTCACGCAAGGATCGGCTAGAATGTTAAGCTTACCGATCCGCCGAACGCTGGTTCCCTTTTTTGGTAACAAGGCGACCAAGGGGCGAGTAGATAAATTACAGAGACGTTCTGTTCCAGAAATAGAACACTACCCAAGGCTTAAAATGCATAAGGTAGATAAGTATGCAAAAGGTAGAGTTGAAAGACATTCGAAATTTCGTGCTTATTGCCCGGGCGGGCAGTCTGACACGCGCAACGATGGTGTCCGGCGTTCCAAAAGCGACGTTGAGCCACAGTATCCGTCGCTTGGAAGATCTGCTCGAGGTCGAACTGTTCCTCAGGTCCCAAAGGGGATTTCACCTGACCGATGCAGGCAATGCTTTGCTGGACAACAGCGCGCGCGTGTTCGACAGCATCGAAGCTGCGACCAGCGCCGCTCAGCGTGCGCACAGTTCCCTGAACGGCAAGGTTCGCATCTTGGGTAGCACCGAGTTCGGAACCAGCATCATTGGCGCCGCCACCTTGCTGTTGGCGCGCGAGCATCCCGGCTTGTCATTCGAGACCCGGACCTATCCCGGCGACACGCCCCTGCCGGAGCCATCAGACTTCGATTGTTTAATCTTCGTTGGCACGGCGCCGTCGTCCGACCACGTGTGCCGGAAGCTTGGGAACGTCAGCTATCGCGCTTATGCAAGCCCTATCCTGCTAGAGAAGTGGAGTACTCCGGAAAGGATCGACGATCTGTCGCGTATGCCAGGCATCGAATACACGCGAAAGGGCATTGCCGAGCCTTGGCTGCTTCAGGACGATGACGGCAAGCAAGCCGCAAGATACGATATACGGTTCAGCGTGCACGACTACTGGATGGCGAAGTTCTATGCGGTATCAGGCGAAGCCGTCGCCTACTTGCCCGACTTCTTCGTCTACTACGAGGTGGCGCAAGGCAGCCTTGTCCCGTTGCTGAAGCCGCCTGAGGATGTGGATCAGATTTCCGTGTGGGTGATATACGGCGCTGCCCGGCACAAGAACCCGCGCGTAAAGCTGGTAGTTGATACCTTGTGCAAGCAGTTTTCCAGCGTCATTCATCATCCAGGGTATGCCTTGGTCCGCAGAACCGACTGACGGGCTATGTCAACATGCAAAGCGCGCGAGAATGCGCCAGCCATGAGCCGTTCTTAATCAAGATCGTGCGCTTGCGCCCGAGCCAGAAAAGGTCGTGGACTATCGCTAAACATTTCGTCCTTTGTGTCGATCGAATGTAGGTATCCGGTCGATCAAAAAGCCCGACGCCAGTCCGGGGTATATAAGCCGTGGCAGGCAAGTGTCTGTGATCGCGTTGAAAAAACCGGTACTGAGGGTACACGGATGCACGAGCGTATTCCCGGCAACGAGGCTGTATTCAACGACAGGTGCCAAAAGAATGGTTTGGATACGAATCGCCGTCTTTTCGACAGGGTTGCTCACCGTTGCTGCTTCGGTTCGTTCAAAATTCGAAACACAAGGTACAAACTACTGCACTTTTTGAAACGCATTTCCTTCTGCTAGGCTTTTTTATGAAGCAACTATCACAATGGTAGCTAATCGGGGGGAATAATGAACGCCTTGACTCCACTTACCGCAGATCAAAGCTATCTGCGCCATTTCTGGCATCCTGTCGCAACCGTGAACGAACTTGAGGCTGCCGATCCGGCAGGCAACGGTCCGATCGGCAGGACGCTTCTGGATGAACCACTGGTCATCGCCAAACTGGATGGAAAATACGTTGCCATGCGGGACCGTTGCGCGCATCGCTGCGCCCAGCTGTCTGTCGGAAAGGTGCTTGATAACAACCGTATCCAGTGCCCGTATCACGGCTGGGAATACGGCGCCAGCGGCCGCTGCGAACTGATGCCAGCTTGTCCCAACGATGCAATTCCGAAAAAAGCGTTCACGCCCGCCTATGCCTGCGAAGAGCGGTATGGAATCATATGGGTCCGCCTGGACAGCTCGTGGGATTGCACAAATATTCCCTATTGCGAGGCTTGGGAAAACCCCGAGTACAAGCGCCAAATCATCGCAGAACCCTACAACTGGGACAGTTCGGCCGAACGCCGATGGGAAAACTTCACCGACTTCTCACACTTTGCCTATGTGCATCCGGGCACCCTTTATGACCCGGCATATTCGGAACCGGCAATCGTGCCCGTGGATCGCGTGGGCGGCGAGCTTCGCTTCTTTATGGAGCCGGGCCGCGACATGTTGGACACATTGCCGGACGACAGCCCGTTGGGAAGCTGGAACTATCGGAACGCCATGCCGTTCAGCGTCAACCTGTCGATCAGGCTGTACAAGAACGACAAGCCGTTCCTCCTCTGGACGACCTCCAGCCCAATATCGCAGAATTCGTGCCGCAACTTCATGATCATCGCGCATACCGATGACGACATGCCCGACAGTCAGCCGCTCGACTTCCAAAAACTCGTCCTGGCCGAGGATAAGCCCGTCATCGAATCCCAGCCCGGTCCGATCTACCTGGACGAGGTTTCGCTGCCGACGGACAAGATCTCGAACCAGTACCGGAAATGGTTGCGCGAACTCTCCACCGCCGCTGCCAAGGGCGAAGAAGCGTTCAAGGCGGCACTGTTCACCGATATCACAGAAAGCAAGTGACCGGCATGAACGCACGTGAGGACGCAGCGGTCTGGAATCGTTGGTATCCCCTTGGGTCGCCAACGGACATCCGGCGACGGAAGGCAACAAAAACCTGGCTTCTGGGCCACGACATCGATCTTGAAATCCATAAGACTTGGATTTCCGCGTCGAGCGACTCCCGACCTTTGCCGGTGACCGAGCGGCTAGGATATGTCTGGACAAGCCTTGGCACGCCCGATGGACCCCCACAGCAGTTGCTGGAATACTACGAGGTCGATCGCCTGGTGATGAACATCTGGTCAACGCCGATCAAATGTTCGGGCCTGCGGATCGTGGACAACGTGATCGACAACGCGCATTTCCCGTTTCTGCATCCCAACATCCTGGGTGACGATGATCACCTGGACCTGGTTCCGGGAGAGGCCAGTGTGGATACAGCGGGAGCGCTGTGGCTGAAGTCGCAGAAGGCTTGGCTGCCGCTTACGAACTCGGTCGCCGAATACACCTATCGGATCTCGGACCCGTATTCGGTGGTTCTCTTCATCCATCGTCCATCGACACCTGATCGATACGACTATCTCGGCATCTTCACACAGCCCTTGGATGAGGAAAACTTCGTTGCGCACAAGCTGCTTGCGTGGATAAGGGAGGATTGGATGGACGAGCGCCAGTTGAAAGCGGACCAGCAGAGCATCTCGGTCCAGGACAAGTATGTTCTCGAGCGGCATGTCCACAAGAAATTGCCGCTCAATGGTGCGGAAACCTCCATCAAGGTGGACAGCTCTTCTCTAAACTACCGCGAATGGCTGCGGTCCAACCATGTGACCTATGGGGCGATGATATGACCTCGTATGTTGTTGCACTCGAAAAAGATGTCCGCGACTTTTCGATCGTCAGGTCGATGATGGGCGACAAGCCTCTGATCATCTGGCGAGGCATCAGCGGCGCGATCAACGTCTGGCTGGATCGCTGCCCACACCGTTCCGTAAGGCTCAGCGCAGGACGGAACATGGGTGAATATCTCGAAGGCGTGTACCATGGCTGGCGATTCGATGAATCGGGCAAGGTGATGCAGGTTCCCGCACTCCAGGGTCGCCCGCCTGACGACATCTCTGCAACCGTTTATTCCACGGCTGTGGCGGACGGCTTTGTCTGGGCTAGCGAACAAGAATGCTCGCCATCGGGCAGTGCGGGCGAACCGTGCTATCCGGTCCACTTCGCGGCGCCATTCGATCAGGTCAGGCTTCATGTCGACGCCAACGTCAACCATCTCACACCTTGGGGCGTCGATGGAACGATGGTTTACCCGACCGGCAATCCGGTGCAAAGGCGCGCGGAACTGTCGGCCATCAGGCGCAGACTGGAGGAGTCATGATACAGTTGCATGACTATCCCCTTTCGGGGAACTGCTTCAAGGTTCGCTTCCTGCTGGAGCAGCTTGGCCTAGACTACCAATCGATTCTTGTCGATTTTTATCCAGGATACGAGCACAAATCACCGCGGTTTCTTGATATAAATCCGCTGGGACAGCTTCCGGCCATTGTGGATGACGGCGAAGCGATTCGCGATGCACAGGCCATCCTAGTCTATCTTGCAGCCGCATACGACAATTCTGACAAGTGGTTTCCGCGCGACCGTCAGGGCGAGGTCTATCAATGGCTTGCCTTCGCGGATCAACTGACCGGCTCTATCTCAGCCGCGCGGCTGCATGATGCTATGTTCTATCGGTTGGATGTGGGCAAGGCTCGGTCTGACGGCGTCAGGCTGCTGCGCGTCATCGACGAGCATCTCTGGTTCGCAGAGAAAGACGACCTGGAATGGCTGCTGCCGTTGCCGCACCCCACCATCGGAGATGTCGCGTGCTTTCCTTATATTGCACTCGCCGAAGAAGGTGGCATCGACCTGGCTCCGTTTTCCTCCGTGTCGCGCTGGGTGGAGCGCTTCATGAGACTTGAGGGGTTCAAGCCGATGCCTGGCATGATGCCTCTTCCAATGCCGAAGGAAACGCCATGAACACTCAACGGGTAAAGATCAGGCGGATCGTAGAGCAAACGCCCGAAATCCGTTCGTTCGAACTGGTCCCCTGCGATGGATCGTCTGTCAAGTTCACGCCAGGCGACCATATTGACGTCTGCGTTGGCGACGGCCTTATCCGCCAGTACTCGCTTTGGAATGCCCCCAGGGACTGCGACGCCTATCTCATCGGCGTGAAGCGCGAGCAGAATAGCCGGGGCGGATCTGCTGCTATGCACGCACTGAACGAGGGCGATGAGATTGAGGTGAGCCCGCCACGGAATAACTTTGAGCTCCGTTCGGACGAGGGTCCGGTGATCCTTATTGCCGGGGGTATCGGCATCACACCCGTTCTGGCCATGGCGCGTCATCTGCAGTCCGTGAACCGCAAATACGTCCTGCACCTCTTCGCCCGAAGCGCCGAGCATGCGCCGTTCAAAAGCGAACTTGCTGCCTTGGATGAGGCTCCCGTCCATCTTGGTCTTGTTCCGCCGACACTTAACGCCGTTCTAACTGGGATCCTATCCAATCCGACTACCGATGCACGTTTGTATTTCTGCGGACCCGGACCCTTCATGGACCTGATCGAGCAACTGGCAAAGAACTGTGGCTGGAAAAGTGACCGGGTCCACCAAGAACGGTTCAGCGTCGATGCCGATTCTCTCGAACTTGACGGGGAGAGCTTCGAGGTGGTGCTCCAGAAATCGGGTGTCACCCTGACGGTTGCGGAGGACCAAACCATCATCGGTGCGATGGAGGAGGTCGGGCTTGAGCCATTGACATCCTGCGAGCAAGGGGTATGCGGCACCTGCCTGACCACCGTTCTGGAAGGCGAACCTGATCACCGCGATTTATATCTCAATCCGGCCGAAAAGGAATCCGGGACGCTGATCATGCCATGCGTATCGCGTTGCAAGGGTAAGAGACTGGTGCTGGACCTGTGATATGGTAATGCGGCGCATATCTCTTGAAGGATCTCTCAATACCGAGTCCTGTCTTGCCATGGCCAGTCATTTTGCCCGGCGCCTTTCGCTATCGAGCACGATCGCGAACGCGACCCCCAGCCGCATCACGCTGACTCTGACCGGGGACGAACGCCTTATCGACATGTTCGAAATTGCCTGCTGGCTTGGACCGGACGACGTGAACGTCGATACGATCACTGTAGAGACCATCTAGGGTCGGAAATCGAGGCTCGGCGTCATGAGGGACGCTGAAACGGACGCGCTGGACAATGGCACAACCAGCCAGCGTCTAGGGCTGAAAATGCAGAAATGAGGAATGGAATGAAAACTTCAGAACTGGAAGCTGGCTGGTTCCCAGCGGGACTTCAGAACTATGTCCTTCCGAAGACGGCTGGACGCGTCATGATCTTCGACAACGACATTGCCCTGTGGCGCGGCGAGGACGGGAAGATCCGCGCATGGGAAAACAGGTGCCCCCACAGGGGAATGCGCTTGTCCTACGGTATTGTCAGGGGCAACACGCTGACTTGCCTGTACCATGGCTGGACCTATGACGGGGCCGGCGCCTGCGCGGGCATCCCGGCGCATCCCGAACTGACTCCACCCAAGACGATCCGCGCCAAGGCCTATCGCGCGGCGGATTCCGGCGGGTTCATCTGGGTCGCCAATCCAGACGAGACAACGGAAGCGCCATCGATAGAAGGTGACTGGGTTCCCAACCGATCGGTCCATATCGACTTGGCTCCGACCAGCCTGAACGAGCTTATAAAAGGGATGGATGCCGAGTTGGCGTTGAAGATTACCGATCGCGCCGCTGTCGTGCGCGTTCCCGGAGTGACAGGAGAAATCCTCCTCGCGTTCCTGAATATGAAGGAACACGGGGCCATGATCCACACCTCGATTCCCGCCAGTGCATCGGTGGACGCCGCGATCGCGGTCAGCAAGCTGACCGGCCGTCTACGCCAGATATTCAAGGCATCAAGCGCCGCTTGATAGGCACTCAAGTCTAGCAAGTTGATCGTCTCACTTCGACAAGCGAGGAGAATACATTATGACAACCGATAATTTCACCCAGTCGCAATGGTATGCAATTGGCCGCCTTCCCGATTTCGACGGCGTAGCACAGAAGCCCGTTCGGCTGCTTTCCCGTGACTTGACTGTAAGCCACGAAGCTGGCGATCTTTCAGTGAAAGATGCCGAAGGGCACAGCCTTCTGACGCAAGTCCGTTATGGCCATCTATGGACGTCGCTAAGCGATAGGCCTCGCCCGCTTTACGACATGCCGGAATTTGACGAACCGGGTCGGCGTCTTGTCACTGCGGGTGGCGTGGGCGTGCGTTGCTCGGGGCTGCGCTGCGTGGAAAACTTCCTTGACATGGCGCATTTTCCCTTCGTCCATACCGATATCCTCGGCGTGGAAGAGCATTCGAGCGTCGAAAGCTATGACGTCAACATGGATGCGGAACAAGACGAAATCTGGGCGACCAAATGCAAGTTCTTCCAGCCCATGGCATCAGCGGCGGCATCAGGCGGCCAAATGACCGAATACAAGTATCGCGTCCCGCATCCGTATTCGACGATTCTGTACAAGACCTGCCCGATCCAGGAGGATGTCTGGGATCTGGTGGGACTGTTCATCCAGCCCGTGGAAGAGGACGAATGCATCGTCCACTCGTTCATTCTGGTCTTTGACGATGAAAACACCGATACCGGTCTTCTTCACTTCCAGCAGAACATCTTCCTGCAGGATCGGATGATCCTCGAGAACCAGGTTCCCCGGAAACTGCCCCTCGATCCCCGTTGGGAGTTGCCGACCCGAGCAGACGCATCCTCCATCGCCTATCGCCGCTGGCTGAAGGCCAATGAACTTCAGTGGGGGGTCGCCCTCTTCAACGAGGCAGCATGAGATGAAGCTGTTCGACTATGTCCTGTCCGGCAATTGCTACAAGATACGGCTGTTGCTGGATTTCCTTGAGCTTTCCCATGAAAAGCAAGCCGTGGACTTCTTTCCGGGGCGCGAACACAAGTCCGATGCGTTCCTCCAGATAAACCCGCTGGGCCAGATCCCGGTGCTGGAGGACGACGGAGCCTACATCCGGGACGCGCAGGCCATTCTCGTGTATCTCGCCTCGCGCTACGATCCGACGGGAACGTGGTGGCCGATCAACGATCCGTCCGAACTAGGTCGGGTCGCGCAATGGCTGGCCTTCGCGGACAGCATCACGTCCACGGCGTCGGCGGCGAGACTGCATGACGTGCTGGGCTATGACCTCGACGTGGCGCAAGCAAGGGCCGGCGCTCACAAGTTGTTCCGAGTCCTGGATGACCATCTGGCCAACCAGGAGTTACAAGGGTTCAACTGGATCGCGGGATCGAACCCGACGGTGGCGGATATCGCGTGCTTCCCCTATGTGGCGCTGGCAGGGGACGGCGGCATCGAGTTGTTCTATTACCCGGCGATCCAACGCTGGATACGCAGGTTCGTCAAACTACCGCGCTTCAAGCTGATGCCGGGGATCAACATCTTCGACTGACCTGTCAGATTGCCACGACCGGGAACGTCGTCCGCTGTCAGGATACCGTTCCCAGTCCTTTTTTCTTCTCGCGTCAGCGGCGGGCTTGCCGATCTGCTCCTATCGAGTCGGCATCTTCATTTCCTCGGCGCCACTAGGCATATAGACGAAGTGCGCGAGCGCGCTCCAGGCAATGACGGAGAAGACATCGCTCTCTTGGCGGTGCGGCGTAGCGCTCGGCCCTCGCGTTCTGGCGAGGAATAAAGATCAGTCGGCGAGAACTGCTGCAAACGGTTGCTATTGCGCCGAAATGCGTGGGCCTGGATCAGCAAATCCGAGAGGCCCTTCACTCGCTCTCGTTCATTCTGCGCACCAACGCCCCGCCTCTGTTCAGGCCGAGAGGCAAACACTCCTCCTGAACAGGGTCGAATGGCGGCCTGTTACGCTTCGCTGCTGCGCAGGACTGTTTCTATTCGTTGCGCATCCAACGCCGAGAATCGCCCGCTTGCGGTGCTCTGTCTTACCTCTCGATAAATGGCACTCACCTGCCCGTCGAAAGGATAGCTTTCGCTGCTGCGTAATGGAGCGGGGTTTCCGACGCTTCGGCTTTGGGAAAACACAATCGAAGAAAAATTCGCCGTATCTCCGAATGAAGTTCATCGCTGTCACCACAGATCGTCCTTATGCTTTCTGAAATGCCCAGTCGAAAAGGTTTTGTTGTGTTTCTTCGGGTGAAGCACTGCTCGCAGCGATGAAAAAGGGGTAGGTCAGATCGTCTCCGAGGGAAACGTCGCAACTTATGCCGGTTATTTCGGTAGGCAGACGTGCTGCGAATATCTCAACTCGTTTAGTTCGAGTTCATCCGACAAGCGTCGATGGGAACGAGAGCCAATGACGAGTTCAAACGCAAAACCAGCCGCCCCAACGAGATGTGGCAAACCGATTTCACCTACTTCAAGATCATCGGTTGGGGCTGGGTGTATCTGTCGACCGTGCTCGACGATTACTCGCGCTACATCATCGCCTGGAAACTGTGCACCACCATGCGCGCCGAGGATGTAACCGATACGCTGGAACTGGCCCTGGAAGCCTCGGGCTGCGACAGCGCGGCAGTGCTGCACAAGCCAAAGTTGCTCAGCGACAACGTCTTATATCGGGAAGTTCTGGCTGCTTAGGTCAGCAGGTCATGGGGTATCCGGTGTCCCGGATGCCCTGATATGGTTACCCAAGCGGTCTCCGCCGTCAAGAAGCGGTCTCTCCCATAGCAAACACAGGGTACGCGCGATGGCTGCCCTCACCGTCCTTAAGACGAGATCCAAAATCCCAAGCGGAAGACCTGAACATTACTACGAGGTCAGCGAACTGCCTCCACGGATCTTGTCAGACAAGGGTCCTTCCGCCTGGGCTCGCCCCCTCGAAGAAGGGGCGATAGGGTTCGCCGTGTTTGACCACGGCGTGTACGGTGCGCGCCATCTTGGCCGCGATAGCGGTGTAGGCCTTGCGGCGCAGATGAGCATTGTGCCGGTCTCGCGCGATGTAGCGTTCGAACTTGTCGCGGAAGCTGTTGGTGCGTTTGAGCACTGCAACCTGTCCAGCCATCCAGAAGGTTCGGCGGAGCCGGGCGTTGCCATACTTTGAGATCTTGCTCTGGCCGCGGAACATGCCGGATTGGACGGTGGCGAGGTCCATTCCGCAGAACTTCAGGAACTGGCGATGATGTCGGAACCGCCTTAGGTCACCAGCTTCAGCGAGGATGGTCAGGGCGTTGATCGGGCCGATCCCAGGGATTGTGGTCAGCAACTGGTAATCGGGCAGATCGGACAGAAGCTCGACTGCCCGCACCTCGATCTCGTTGCGCTGTTTAACCAGGCTGCGCCCTTCGTCGAACACTACAATCACCGGCGATACCATGAGAGCCTGAACAACGTGACGCCTGCTGATGCCTACTTCGGCAGGGCCGAGACCATCATCAAACAACGCGAAAGGATCAAGCGAAGGACCATCCAACAGCGGCGCTTGCAACACCGCAAGCTCGCCGCGTAACATTAACCCAATGACGAGGCCTATACTCCGCTAATTTACGCCCCGAGATGTGCCAGTTGTTCTGACGACGGACAGTTTCGCGCCTTGATGTCCCTGACAAGCGGCAGCAGAAAGAAGCAGATCGAGATACCTGCCAGCGAACCGATGGCCGTCAGTTCATGAAGTGTCGGAGATGCCTCGTCGGTCTCCCACCTGGCAAGGGTGGCTGCGTTGCCAGGTGGGAGGCAAACTCGGCAATCTCCATGTCGAGGCTTTGACGCGCGATCTGAATTCATTTTCCCAGCATCGCCGCCCCCTGTCCTTCTAGTAAAGCACGACTGACCGAATCGACTCGCCGTTATGCATCAGGTCGAAACCCTTGTTGATGTCATCCAAAGGCATGGTGTGGGTGATCATCGGGTCGATCTCGATCTTGCCCTCCATGTACCAGTCGACGATTTTCGGCACATCGGTCCGGCCGCGGGCGCCGCCGAATGCGGTGCCTTTCCAGACCCGGCCGGTGACAAGCTGGAACGGACGGGTGCTGATCTCGGCTCCGGCGGCAGCGACGCCGATGATCACCGACTGGCCCCAGCCGCGATGCGTGCATTCCAGCGCGTCGCGCATGACCTTGGTGCTGCCGGTGGCGTCAAAGCTGTAATCCGCGCCGCCGATCTGATCGAACGGGGTTTTCGTCATCTCGACGATTTCCTGAACGACATTTTCGACATTCTTCGGATTGACGAAATGGGTCATGCCGAATTTCTCGGCCATTTCCTTCTTGTCGTCGTTCAGATCGACGCCGATGATCATATCGGCCCCGGCAAGGCGCAGCCCCTGAATCACGTTCAGGCCGATGCCGCCCAGGCCAAAAACCACCGCTTTCGCGCCGATCTCGACCTTGGCGGTATTGATGACCGCGCCGATGCCGGTGGTCACGCCGCAACCGATATAGCAGATCTTGTCGAAAGGCGCGTCTTCGCGAACCTTGGCGACGGCAATCTCCGGCAGAACAGTGTAGTTCGAGAAGGTGGAGCAGCCCATATAGTGATGGATCACCGTACCGTCATCGAGGCTGAAACGCGACGTTCCATCGGGCATCAGCCCCTGCCCCTGAGTCGCGCGGATCCGGGTGCAGAGATTGGTCTTGCCCGACAGGCAGGACGCACATTCGCGGCATTCAGGTGTGTAAAGCGGGATGACATGATCACCGGGTTTCACGGATTTAACACCCGGGCCAACCTCGACCACGACACCAGCGCCCTCATGACCCAGGATCGAGGGAAAGAGACCTTCCGGGTCGGCGCCCGAGCGGGTGAATTCGTCGGTGTGGCAGATGCCGGTCGCCTTGATCTCGATCAAGACCTCGCCTTCCTTCGGCCCTTCGAGATTGACCTCTATCACTTCCAGCGGTTTGCCTGCCTCGAAGGCTACGGCGGCACGGGTTTTCATGATCGATTCCTTTGTTTCAAGCCTGTCCGGCGATGCGGGAGAGGCAATCTTCGCGTATTGAGGAAACTGGCGAAGCCTCGACAAAAGGGAGGATCAAGGCTTCGCCTGGTCAGGCGGCGGCGGAGGTAGCAGACGCCAAACGTGTCTTGCTGACAAGATGACGGTAATGGTATGCACCATCCAAAAAAGCCAATTTATCTGGATCTAGCGTCCGAAAATGTGAACAGAGCATAGCTCTTGCGCGATGAGTTGTGATTGCCAGCGTAAGGGTTGCTGGCGCTATTTTGATGCTGTTTCAAAAATTACCCAAGCAGAACATGGCCGAAGTGCAACTAGCAATCGCCACATCATCTTGCCACGATCTTGTCGGCGAGACCGATTCTGGGCCGGGTTTCACATGCATCCCGTACGGTTGACATGTGCGGGATAGGCTTACATTACGTGATTATGGTGCGTCAGAGGCTTCATCGGCGACCTCAAATTGCATGGCTAGGCAAAAGTATGCAAAATCCTGCAATTCGAAGCGAACAAAACCGCAACTTCGTCGCGGAAAATCAAAACGTTCTGGGTTCTTCAGACCGGGCCAACTAATGGCCACATGAAACAGGATATTAGATACGATCGCGTCAGATCAAGCATGTCGCGAATTTTAGACACCCCGTTCATATGTAAAGTCTTTGTAACAGCGACACGTTGGGCTGACACTAATGGTCTATTCTATGCAGCAAAAGCTACAGAAGGAGTGACGATATGGGCGCACGTTTGTTGATCGAGAACATGGAATTCCTCCGCCACTTTTGGCATCCGGTCGCTACCCTCGACGAGTTCGAGAAGGCCGACTCAATGGGCAATGGCCCTATGGCAGTCACCTTGCTGGACGAGAAGGTCGTTATTGCTCGTCTCGACGGAAAAATGGTCGCGATGAAGGACCAATGTGTCCACCGCTCGGCGAAACTGTCGGGCGGCAAAGTCCAGGAGGACCAGCTTCAGTGCCCGTACCACGGCTGGATGTACAACGCAGAGGGCAAGTGCACCTTCATGCCGGCATGCCCGACGCAGAAGATTTCTTCGCGCGCCAAGGTGGCGAACTATGAATGCGAGATGAAGTACGGCCTGATCTGGGTTCGCCTGGATAGCTCGTGGAACGTGACTGAAATCCCGTATTTCAGCGTTGCCGACGACCCGAAGATGAAAATCGTAGTGCAAGAGCCCTACTGGTGGAATGCCAGCGCGCCGCGCCGCTGGGAAAATTTCACGGACTTTTCCCACTTTGCATTCGTTCACCCGGGCACGCTATTCGATCCTAACAACGCCGAGCCGCCCATCGTGCCGATCGATCGCGTGAATGGCCAACTGCGCTTTATCTATGACACGCCTCCTGGCATGGATGTTCCCGATCAGGCGCCCATCGGCAATTTCACCTATCACTGCAGCATGCCGTTCACGATCAACCTGGCGGTTCAGAAGTATGTAGGGAACAGCCTTCACGTCCTGTTCAACGTGTCCTGCCCGGTGAACGCGAAGCAGACGAAGAACTTCCTAATTTTCGCCCGCGAGAAGAGCCTGAACGATTCGGATCATCCCCACATCGCCTTCAACGACCTCGTCTTTGCCGAGGACCAGCCGGTCATCGAATCGCAGTGGCCAGAAGAGATCTATGAAGACGAGCTGTCGGTCGTGACCGACAAGATTTCGATACAGTACAGGAAATGGATCAAGGAACTGGAAACCGCCCACGCGCAGGGTAAGGAAGCTTTCGAGAAGGCTCTCCTGTCTCCAGTTCTGGAAAGCGACCGGATGCATCCTGAACTACAAGCGGCTGCGAGCTGACGCTCGGCCAGATTTCAGGAGATATTCCAGTGTCAGTCCAATTCACGACGAGTTCTCCCGATGCGCTGCTTCGGGAGTTCAACCAGAGAATCGTCCAGGAAGAAACCTGGGGTAAGGCGGAAGGCTGGGTGCTGCAGGAGTGCGAAGCCTTCTACCAGCATTCCGAGGACATGTCGGATGTCGGCGCAAGGCTTGTGCCAAGCGTCGATGCAGGCACGTTGACCTTTGAACTTCAGGCCGATGGCGGCAAGGGCATTCCACCCGATCTGACCAAACTGTATTACACGAGGCTGGTGGAAACCTTTCTGCGGTGGATGGACGTGCGCTTTGATGAGGTTCGACTGAACTGAGCAGTCACGAACCCGTCAAGGAGAAACGATTTGGAACGGAAAGGAAGGAAGTTGGCTTTGTATATGAACACCGCCGAACCGGAGAAGATTCTTCGGGCATTTAACGCGTCGGTCGGCAAGATCGACCAACCTCATGACGGCGCAAGATGGCTTCGGCCGAAGAACTCGGACTACTTCACGCATGCGCACCCGGAATGGGCTTACAAGTCATGGGTGCTGCCCAGTGTCCGCCAGAGATCACTGGTGTTCAACATCATCAGGCCCGAGGACCGCTATGTTTCGGTGAAAGCCTATGCCGCCTACCACGCCGAGCTTGTCGGCACGCTGATGGATGCGGGATTGGCGAACCCTCTGGACATAAAGATGTCGTCGCGATGCGCCGACGGCGACCTCAATGCCTAACCTCAAGAGAAGTAAGGACACACCGATGGCTAGTGCAGACACGTTCCAACCAATGCACAACATCTTCTGCGAAGATGTAGAGAAACAGAAGCAATTTTATGCTGCGATCTTGGGCTGGGATGATGTTCCCGAAGCCTCTTCGCCCATCTACCGGGTTCTGCAGGGCAACGGCTTCCAACTGGCCTTCAACGGTATCCGGGCCTATGAGCTTCTGGGTCTGAAGGATCGCGAGAGAAGCAGGACCCCGACATCCACCGTCGGCACGATGGTAACGTTCGTGGTCGAGGACTGGGCAACGGTTGACGAGATCGCGCGCAAGCTGCCCGAGCTTGGTGGGTCGATCGTCAAGGGGCCGTTTGCTACCTATTACGGGCAATGGCAGTTGATCTTCAACGATCCAGAATTCAACATTGCGCGCATCACCGCGATGACTATCCCCGAGGTTGCCGAAATTCCGGTTGTCAATTTCGACTAGGGATTTCCGGAGTAAGGCGTCAAATTGTTGGTTTTAAGTAAGAAATTACGCCGAATCTGCCGAAATTGCCATTGAGAATTGACTCATGTGCAACCTTGCCCGGCTTGAACAGGCTGGGGGCAGATGGAGTGATTGACATGGGATTCTTGAGGATAATTCGGAAATGGGCCCTGCGCGACCAGTTGTCTACCGGCGGTGTGGGCGTGCGCAGCTTGGGTCGGATCCTGTCGAGCCGGCGGTTTCAACGTATTTTTGCGGCAATGCTATTTGCGGTGACGGCACATTTCATGGCCTTCACCTATGTTGAATCGTTTCTCGGCGAGACTGCGTCGGTACCAAGCCGGGCGGTTGCACCAATGTTCGTTGCCTTCGGCGTCGCGGGCATTGCCGCGAACGTGGTCACCGGGGCGCTGATCGACAACTGGCTGAAGATGATCGTGCCGGTTTCGCATATTCTCGCCTACTATTCGCTATGTGTTCTCGCACTGTTCGGCGCCGAACTCGGCTTTGTCGGCGTTGCCCTGGCATTGATACTCTGGGGCGGTGCGATCGCGGCCATCCTTGTGGGATTGCAGACCTGGGTTTTGAAGGAAGCCGGCGCCGATGCGTTGCAGGCGTCAGCCATTTACGTTGCGTTTTTCAACGGGGCGATCGGCTTCGGCGCCGCGGCAGGAGCGGGTTTGCTGGAGACGGCGGGATTGTCGGGCCTGTTTCTCTGTGCGGCTGCTCTTGTTTACGTTGGGATCGCATCCATTATCATGTTGCGTGAATCTGACCGGCGGCCTGTTCAAACCGGGAATCGCGGCGAAATCCCGGATCCGGCTGACTGATGGAACCGGCTTACCGGGATGGTGCGCGGTGCCTCCATGAACGGCTGGCCCGTCCCGCATATCGGCAGATATTTGGGTCAGCCTGTTGCCGCCACCGTGTCAACCGTCTCCGTTCCGGGCGCATCGTTGTATTTATCATGCCCAATGATCCATGGCATCAGCATCCCAGGCCGCAGCAACGCTTTCGAGCCCGCAAGTTCGCCTCATGCTTACCAACATGATCGCAGGCGTACCGCTGGAGAAGATTTGCGAGGATATATGATGACTGAGGATGGTTTGTCCTTCGATCTGCGGCCATTGCGGTATGTGCTTGCGGCCCATGACGAACTGAGTTTCTCGCGGGCGGCCCGGGTGCTCGGCATGCGTGTCTCAACGATCAGCCGCAATGTCCGATCCTTTGAGGACGAGATTGGTGTGTCGCTGTTCGAGCGAACGACGAGCGGTGTCCGTCTCACGGATGCCGGTCGCCGGTTTCTTGGAGAGATCGTTCCGGCCCTGCAAATGATTGAATCTGCTCTGCAGCATGCGGGTGCTGCCGGGCGGGTCGAGGAAGGAACTGTCCGGATCGGGATTATTACCACGCTGGCAGGCGGGTTCCTGCGGGACCTGATCACTTCGTTCCGGCAAGCCTTCGACGGTGTCCATCTCGCCGTCGTTGATGGTGGGCGGCGCGAGCATTTGCGCGCGCTTCGATCCCGTGAACTTGACATGGTTTTCCTGACCGGCAACGATCAGATAGGCGGTTGCGATGTGTTTGAGCTTTGGCGCGAGCGGGTACATGTCGCGCTCGCTGCTGATCATCCCTTTGCCGGCAAGGATGCCCTGGACTGGTCCCATCTTCGAGATGAGCAGTTTATCATATCGACACATGATCCCGGCCCGGAGGTCCATGACTATATCATCCGACGCATCGCCGATTACAGCACATATCCAAGTATTGCCTATCGCCCGGTGATTCAGGAAACACTCATGCATATGGTGGCGATTGGCGAGGGGATCACAGTGGTTTCGGAGGGCTGGACGAGCATGGCCTTCCCGGGGCTTGCACTGGTTCCGCTGACGGCAGAAGAGGATATTATTCCGTTCAGCGCTATTTGGTCGCCGGATAACGATAACCCGGCATTGCGACGCTTCATCAGTTTCGCGAAGGTGCTGTCGTCGAAACGCCGCGATGATCTCAGTGATCAGTAATTGGATTGCGATCCGGGGCGTGTGCCGAGATCAGCCCCGACTGATTTTGCCGCGGGCGGTGATCGCAGTTGCGCTTTCGATTTCCGACTCCTCCAACCGCGATCGGAGCGCGGGAAAGCCTCCAGCATATGCGGGATCAGCGCCGCGGTATCAACCGGCTCGTAGAGACGGCTGTGCTCTGTGGCATAGAGATCAAGCTCTTCTTTGAGCGGCTCGGGCAGGGAAAGGGTGATTTTCACGGTGCCGAGTTTGGGCAGTGGTCCGAGTTTCAGTTTGGACATCATCATGCTCCATCAGGTTCGATGATCAAATCGCGGCCAACTATCACCCGCACCGGAAACCCCGGCCGGATGGTCAGTGTCGGCTCTACCTGCAGCTGCCGCTGGACGATCTGCTGGCCGGTGTCATCGATGGTATCGACTGCGCCCTCGCGGATGGCGCGGGTGAGGCGGTCCTCGTTGTCACTCGCGAGCTCAGTGCCGGCCGCGAGCAGCGTGGACAGGCCCGCGGCTTTCATCAGATCCCACCAATGGTGATCGACACCATCCTCGAGCCCGGCATAGCCGCTCGCGTCCGCACCCGACAGGCGCTCCAGCACGAGCGAGCGGCCATCCGGGAAAATCAGCCGGGTCCACACCAGCAGCACCCGGCGCTGCCCGAAACCGACACTGTCATCATATGCGCCGATGAGCCGGGTGCCCTGGGGGATCAGAAGGATCGAGCCGGTCGGACTGTCATAGACGGGTTCGGTGACCTGGGCGGTGATCTGGCCGGGCAGATCGGAGCGGATGCCGGTGATGAGCGCCGCCGGGATGACGGAACCCGCCTGCAAGATATAGGGCGAAGCCGGTGCCGTGACGCGATCCGGCGCCACCACCGGCCGATCCACCGGACCGTCGAGAAAAGCGCGCCGTCCATCCTGTCCGACCGCCGAACCGGGTTGCCCGGCGAGACCGGCCAGACCCGACCGGGCGACACCGGCTGCCGCAGTCCCGGTATCTGGCCCGGTCTCGAAGAACACCCCGCTGAGCCTCGCAGCCTCTGCCTCGGCGCGGCGGCGTTCTTCCTCCGGATCGACCGTCCGCGTGGTGACGGTGGACAGGTCGACCGGCTTTCCCTGCTGCTGCGCTTTCAGGATCGGCCCACCGAGATCGCCGGGCAGGGCCGGCCCGAGTTCCGGGCCGGTATAATCAGATGGCAGTTCCGCGAGACCATCCGCCGTGGGCCGATTTTGGGTCGAGTAGAGCTCCTCACCGCCCGGTGCTGCTTCGCGGGTCTGCAGCGCATAGATCAATGCCGCACAAATCCCGAGCAAGACCACGGCACCGACAGCGATGAGCAATTTGCGAGACAGGCGGGTGACGCGCGGCGGGTTCGGGGGCATCCGCATTCGCGCAGCGGTATCGGTCCCGCTCATGATGACGCGCCTCCCTTGCCCATATCACCCCTTGCCGAAGCCTTGGTCTGTGTCGGTGCGATCCTGACGATCCGCACCAGTTGCTGGCGATCGCCACTGCCGAGCCGCAGTTCGGCGGCCGCAAACAGCCGGTCGACGATCAGCATATTGCGGGAGACCCGGCTGTTGACGATTTGCGGTGTGCCATCCGGCCCCAGCACGAAGATGGGTGGCATCTCGCCCTGCACGATGCCGGGTGGGAAGACGACATAGACATGGCGGCCATCATCGAAGACGGAGACGGGCCGCCAGGGCGGGCTGTCGCCCGGAATCTGCAGCCCGTAGCGGTAATTGCGTGCCGAGGTTTCCGGAATGGCTGGCCGCGCCGCGGTGGCGCGCCGCGTGATCCGCGACTGCGGATAATCCCAGGACACGGCCGGCATCCAGGTCTCCTCGCTGGCGCGCAGCTCGATCATGTAGCTGCGCCGGTCGGTGCTGATGACCAGGTTGGTCGAGATATCGGGCCGGGTCGGCTTGACCAGCACATGGATGCGGGCGTCTGCCCCGGACCCGCTTGTCGTATCGCCGATGATCCAGCGGGTGGTATCGCCCGCCGCGATCGGGCCCGTGCCGGCGAGGGTCTCGCCGGGCTCCAGCGCGATATCGGTGATCTGCCCGGGTGCGGCATAGACCTGGTAGAGGGCGCCCTCCGACCAGGGATAGACCTGGATGGCGTTGTAATAGCCCTCCCGGCGCGGCTCGACGCGGGCCGCGGCATTGGCATTCGCGACCTGCGAAGCTGGCGTGCCCGCCGCCACGCCGCCTTTCGCGGGTGTCCAGGAGGGCGGCCTGTGCAACGGTTCGGGCACTGTATCCGCCTCCACCGCGGGCGGGTCCGGCAGGGGCGGGACATGATCGTCATAGCGGAATTGCGGCGGCTTGTTCGTGGCGCAGCCGGTCAGCGCCAGAGTGGCAAAGACGATGCTCAATCCGTATATGAGACGCTGACGCAAATGTTTTTGGGGAGAAGGCAACAGATGGTGCAGCATGGAGATATTGCCGAAAAATTTTCGCTGTTCTCGGAGCATTGGCGCCCGAAAGTAATCGCCAGCCTCAACGGGCAGGAGATGAAGATCGTCAAGGTTCAGGGTGTCTTTCCCTGGCATCATCATGAGGATTGCGAAGAAATGTTCCTGGTCTGGAAGGGACGCTTCCGGGTGGAGTTCCGCGACCGGGTCTGTGACATGGGACCGGGAGAGTTTGTCGTCGTTCCGCGCGGCGTCGAGCACCGTACTGCGGCCGATGAGGAGGCGGAGATCCTGATCTTCGAGCCCGCCGAGGTCCTGAACACCGGCAATGTCACCGATGAGAGCTTCACGGCGCCGCAAGGCGTGACGATCTGAAACGGTTCTCATTGGCTCATCTCCCGCGACCAGCTGATGGCATTGACATAGATGCCGAGGGGATTGGCGCGCAGGCGCTCGGCGGTGCGCGGGGTCTGGATGACGATGGTCAGGATCGCGGTCCAGCGTTCGGTGCCTGATTGCTGGCCATTCTCGTAGTGGCGCTCGGTCCAGGCGACGCGGAAAGAATTCGGCGAGGCCCGGATGACGGATGACACCTCCACCGAGACCTGTTCCTCGCCGACCTTGGCAAACGGATCATCGGCACGGGCATAATCATTCAATGCCGCCGCGCCACGATCACTGGTGAACGCGTAGGCGCGCAGCCAGTTCTGGCGCAGGATCACCGGATCGGCGGGCAACCCGCGGGTCTGCTCGATGAAACGGCCGAGATGGAAGGCGATCTGCGGATCGGTCGGCTGATAATCGGCATCGGCGGGCGCCACCGCCTGTGCCTCGCCCAGCGCATCGACCTGCACCACCCAGGGGACCACGGTGCCGCGCGCCGATTGCCAGACCAGGGCCGCGGCAAACCCCGCCGAGAGGACCAGGCAACCGAAGGCCATGTAACGCCAGTTCCTTGCCTGCACCCGGGCCGAGCCAATGCGCTCGTCCCAGGCTTGCGCGGCCTTTTGATAGGGTGTCTCGGGCTCCGGGGTCCTGCCGTAATGCGTGGTTGGGCGTCTGAAGATGTTCATGGGCGAGTACTTTCGGAGAGATTGACGGAGGCGCCGGGGCCGTGGCTGTCGCCCGCGCGGACGGCATGGGCGGTCACCCTTGCGCCCTGGCCGAGCCCCGGATGGCGGCGCAGGCGCTGCGCCCAGCCGGGTGCAGTGCCGGCAGCGACAGAATTACTTGGCGCAGAAGACTCGTTCCCACCCACCGTGCCCATGGTGGAACTGCCGCCGGTGGCCGCGATGCTGGATTTGGCACCCTGCGCATAGTTGGTCTTCATGCTGTCCCCGGCGCGGGCGGTGACCCGCTTCAGGGGCGAGATGGCGGCTCTGCCTGCAGCGCGCCCGACACCGCCGAGACCGGATACAGCCCCGCCGATGCCGGATTGTCCGCCGGTTCCGAGCCGGTAGGCGGTGGCGGCGCCACCGGCAAGCGCCGCGCCGCCACGTGCGGCAGCTGCACCTCCGGACAGCGCGGCCGCACCCCCGCCGGCCGCAAGCGTTGCGGCTCCGCAAGCAGCTGCAGCTGCGCCGCCAACCGCCAGCCCGGTACCGGCGGCAGCACCGGCACCCAGTTGCGGGCCGCCGGAGACCAGCCCGGTGGCGATGCCGGGCCCGAAAATCCCCAAGCCCAGCAGCGACAGTGCGGCCAGCACGATCGCCATCGCCTCATCGATCGTCGGGGTGACACCGCCGAAGCCCCGGGTGAACTGACCGAAGAGCGTCGAGCCGATGCCGATGATCACCGCGAGTACCATCACCTTGATACCGGAGGAGACGACATTGCCCAGCACCCGCTCGGCCATGAAGGCGGTCTTGCCGAAGAGCCCGAAGGGGATTAGCACGAATCCCACCAGTGTCGTGAGCTTGAACTCGATCAGGGTGACGAAGAGCTGCACGGAGAGGATGAAGAAGGCGAGGATCACCAGCGCCCAGGCGAAGAGCAGGCAGGCGATCTGGATGAAGTTCTCGAAAAACGCCACCCAGCCCATCAGATCGGAGATGGATTCCAGCAGCGGCCGTCCGGCATCGAGCCCGGTCTGGGCGACCCGGCCGGGCCGCATCAGATCGGCATTGGTGAAGCCGGTGCCCGAGGCCATCAGGCCGAGACCGGCAAAACTCTCGAAAGTGATCCGGGCAAGATTGTTCCAGTTCGAGATGATATAAGCGAAGACGCCGACGAAGAGCGTTTTCTTCACCAGCCTTGCGATGATATCGTCCTCGGCGCCCCAGGCCCAGAAGAGTGCGGCCAGCGTCACATCGATGACGATCAGCGTGCTGGCGATGAACGCCACCTCGCCGCCCAGCAGACCGAAGCCGGAATCGATATAGGAGGTGAACACCTCCAGGAATTGATCGATGACGCCGGTGCTTTCCATGCGATCACTGTCCCTCGTGTTCCTGTGGGGCGACCGGGTCCGGCGTCTTGCCCCGGAACCGGTCGCGGGGCGCGGCCCAGATGTTCAAGCATTTTTCGTCCTTCGCGGCCGCCTTCCCCATTTGCTGACAGCGGCGCTGTTCCGTGTGCAGCGGATCCTCGGGCAGCAGGCGAATCTCCGGCCCGGGTGACTCCGGCAGATCGCCAGACTCCTGCAACTGGATCACGGTCACCGTCATGGCCACGGCGAGCAGCAGGATCGCGAGAACACGCGGCCAGAACGGATCATGCATGGCATTCGCCTCCGCCGGTCATCACTCGCTGAACATGCGGGCATGGCCCGGCCGGTAGCCGGAACCGGGCGCCAGGAACCGCTCGCGCTGAATGCGGCCCTGCTCGGCGGCCGTGGCGCGCTCGGCCTCGAGCAGCGCTGTCGCGCGGCCATTGGCGGACATCACCGCGACCAGGTCGGAGAGCTGCTGCGACTGCAGCGCCAGCAACTGGTTCCCGGCCTGGGTGGCCTGGAGCGCGCCAACGGCATCCTGGCTTTCATCGACCAGCGCGGCCATCTCGGCGCGGTTGCTGTCGATATGGCCGACGGCACCGGCCTGCACGCGCATGGCGTCCTGCAAGCCACCGACAGTGGTTTCCCAGCGAGCACGGGCATCCGTGAGAAGCTGCTGATCCGTCGCCGAAAGCGAAAGTTCCCCGTAATCCTGCTGAAACGCCTGGTCGATGTTCTCGACATCGAAGGCGATGTTCTGGGCCTCACCGAGCAGCTGCCTGGTCTCATCGACATTCTGTTGCAGTTGCTGCAGCGCGCTATAGGGCAGGCTTTCGAGATTGCGGGCCTGGTTGATCAGCATCTGCGCCTCGTTCTGCAGCGAGGTGACCTGGTTGTTGATCTGCTCGAGTGCCCGCGCCGCCGAGAGAATATTCTCGGCATGGTTCTGCGGGTCATAGACAATCAGGGGTCCGCCGCCGATGCCGAACAGGGCATGGGCGGGTGTGCTCAAAACTGATGTTACTAGTGCCAAGGAAACGATTACGACGCCAGCCACCCGAAACCGATGGCGCCGGCGGCGCGGGGCGAGGTTGAATTTGTGTGTCACGGATTGATCTCCTCTTCGGTCATGTCCTCGTCTGTGGCGAATTCGGTATTGGATACCGCCGAAATGGCCTCATCCTCGCCGGGCGCACGGGCATCATCGGACCGTGATGTGCTTTCCCTTGCCGGCTCTTCCGTCCCGGCCGCGAGATTGGTGAGCTCGGGGATCAGATCGGCGGCCCAGGCGACGCCGCGCGCCCTGAGCCAGGCGGCCAGGAACCCGTCGCGGCCATGTTCCGCGAGAATTTGCGTGATCAGCGCCTGGTCGGATTTGGATGACGCCGCGCAGAGCGCGAGACCGATCTCTGCGAGCCCCAGCTCAAAGAGCCGGTTGCCGCGCCGGGACTGGCAGTAATAATCGCGTTTCGGCGTGGCCCGGGCGAGGATCTCGATCTGCCGGTCATTGAGACCGAAACGGCGATAGACACGCAGGATCTGCGGCTCGATGGCGCGTTCATTCGGCAACAGCAGCCGCGTCGGGCAGGACTCAATAATCGCCGGCGCGATGGGGGACTGGTCGATATCCGAGAGGCTTTGCGTGGCGAAGATGACAGAGGCGTTCCTCTTGCGCAGCGTCTTCAGCCATTCGCGCAGTTGCTCCGCAAAACCCTGGTCATCCAGCGCCAGCCAGCCCTCATCGATGATCAGCAGCGTAGGTCTGCCATCGAGCCGGTCACCGATGCGGTGGAAGAGATAGGACAGCACGGCGGGGGCCGCGCCGGTGCCGACCAGCCCCTTGATCTCGAAGGCCTGAACATCCGCATGGCCCAGATGCTCGGTCTCGGCATCGAGCAATCGGCCGTAAGCCCCGCCGATGCAATAGGGGCGCAGCGCCTGTTTCAGATCATTCGCCTGCAACAGCACCGCGAGTCCGGTGAGGGTCCGTTCTTCGATCGGCGCCGAGGCGAGCGAGGTCAGTGCTGTCCAGAGATGCTCCTTCACCTCCGGGGTGATCCGGATGCCCTCGCGTGTGAGAATGGCCACGATCCAACCGGCGGCCCAGGCACGTTCATAAGTCTCATCGATGCGGGCGAGCGGCTGCAGCGAAACGGAAACCTCTTCACTTTCCGTCAGCCCGCCGCCGAGATCGTGCCAGTCGCCGCCCATGGCCAGTGCCGAGGCGCGAATGCTACCGCCGAAATCGAAGGCGAAGACCTGACTTCCTTCATAGCGGCGGAACTGCATCGCCATGAGCGCCAGCAGCACGGATTTGCCGGCACCGGTCGGACCGACGACCAGCGTGTGTCCGACATCGCCGACATGCAGGGAGAACCGGAACGGGGTCGCGCCCTCGGTCCGGCCGTAGAGCAGCGGCGCATCTTGGAAATGCGCGTCCCACGCCTCGCCCGCCCAGACGGCCGAGAGCGGGATCATATGGGCGAGATTCAAGGTGCTGATCGGTGGCTGGCGGATATTGGCATAGGCATGTCCCGGTAGGCTCCCGAGCCAGGCATCTACCGCATTGACACTTTCCGTCATGGCGGTGAAATCCCGCCCCTGGATGATTTTTTCCACCAGCCGCAGCTTCTCGTCGGCGACGCGGGGCTCGGTGTCCCAGACAGTCACCGTGGCGGTGACATATGCCATGCCGGCCGTATCGGCGCCGAGCTCCTGCAGCGCCAGATCGGCATCCGCCGCCTTGTTCGCCGCATCTGTGTCGACCAGCGCCGATGGCTCATTGGTCATCACCTCTTTCAGGATCGCGGCGATAGATTTGCGCTTGGCGAACCATTGGCGCCTGATCTTCGTCAGCAGCCGTGTCGCATCCGGTTTGTCCATCAGGATGGCGCGGGTCGACCAGCGATAGGGGAAGGCGAGCCGGTTCAGATCGTCGAGAATGCCGGGCGTGGTCGCGCCCGGAAAGCCGGTGATGGTCAACACCCGCAGATGATGATCGCCCAGCCGCGGCTCCAGCCCGCCGAGAAGCGGCTGGTCGGCCAAGAGCGCATCGAGATGCATCGGGATCTCGGGCACGCCCACGCGCTGCCGGTTGGTGGAAATCGTCGAATGCAGATAGCTCAGCGTCTCGCCATCATCGAGCCAGCGGCATTCCGGCATGAAGCCGTCGAGCAGCGCCAGCACCCGGTCGGTCTGATCGGCAAATCCGCGCAGCAATTCCCAGGGATTCACGCCCGCGCTTTCGCGGCCCTCATAGAGCCAGCTCTCGGCTCGCGCCGCATCCTCGGCGGGCGGCAGCCACAGGAAGGTGAGATAATAGCGGGAGTCGAAATGGCTGCTGTCTTCCTCAAAGCCCGCTTTCCGCTCGGCGTCGACCAGAGCCGAGGCCGTATCGGGAAACATGCTGCCCGGATAACTGGCCGCCTCGCTGCGCTGCGCCTCTACGAAGATCGCCCAGCCGGAGCCGAGGCGGCGGAAGGCATTGTTGATGCGGCCGGCGACCGCCGCCAGTTCGGCGGCGACCGAGGACTCCAGGTCCGGTCCCCGGAACCGCGCCGTCCGCTGGAACGATCCATCCTTGTTCAGTACCACGCCCTCGCTGATCAGGGCCGCCCAGGGCAGGTAATCGGCGAGGCGGGTGGCATGGCGGCGATATTCGGCGAGATTCATCATGCGTTTGGCCCCCTCACACCGCAAGATGGCTTGGCAGGCGCAGATGCCGTCGCGCGACCTCGACGAAGAGCGGATCGCGCTTCGCCGCCCAGACAGCGGCGATATGACCGACAGCCCAGATCACCAGCCCGGCGAGCCAGAGCTGGAGCCCGAGGCCCACGGCACCGGCCAGCGTGCCGTTCAGGATCGCGATGCTCCGTGGCGCCCCGCCGAGCAGGATCGGCTCGGTGAGCGCGCGATGCACCGGGACGGAGAAGCCCGGCACCGCGTCAAGCTGTTCAAAGCTGGCGGCCATCAGATCAGGGCTCCACCGCCGAAGCTGAAGAAGCTGAGGAAGAAGGAACTGGCCGCGAAGGCGATGGAGATGCCGAAGACGATCTGGATCAGCCGCCGGAACCCGCCGCCGGTATCGCCGAAGGCGAGCGTCAGCCCGGTCATGATGATAATGATCACCGCGATGATCTTGGCCACCGGCCCCTCGATGGATTCGAGGATCGATTGCAGCGGTGCCTCCCAGGGCATCGAGGAACCCGAAGCATGGGCGGCCCGGGCCGTGAGGCTGACCCAGGTGATCATCGCCGCAGTGGCGATATGGTGACGGATGCGCAGGGCATGACGGATCATGCGGGATCTCCTTGATCATGAGGAATGACAGGCGTGATGGCGTAATCGCCATCCGGAGTGAGCCCGTCGACACGGGCGAGCTCAGAGAGGCGGCGGGCCGATCCGCGCCCCGAGAGCACGGCGATCAGACCGATTGTCTCGGCGATCAGCGCCCGCGGGACGGTGATCACCGCCTCCTGGATCAGCTGCTCCATGCGGCGCAGCGCGCCGATCGCCGAACCGGCATGGATGGTGCCGATACCGCCCGGATGGCCGGTGCCCCAGGCTTTCAACAGGTCGAGCGCTTCCGGACCCCGCACCTCGCCGATCGGAATCCGGTCGGGGCGCAGGCGCAGCGCGGACCGGACGAGATCGGAAAGTGTCGCCACGCCATGCTTCGTGCGCATGGCGACGAGATTGGGTGCAGCGCATTGCAGTTCCCGCGTATCCTCGATGAGGACGACGCGGTCGGTGCTCCTGGCGACTTCGGCCAGAAGCGCATTGGTCAGCGTGGTCTTGCCGGTCGAGGTGCCGCCGGCAACAAGGATATTGGCATGGGTGGCCACGCCCAGCCGCAGCGCCTCGGCCTGCAACCGGGTCATGATCCCGCCCGTGACATAATCCTCGAGCGTGAAGACCGCCACGGCAGGCTTGCGGATCGCGAAGGCGGGCGCCGCGACCACCGGCGGCAGCAGGCCCTCGAAGCGCTCGCCACTCTCCGGCAGTTCGGCAGAAACCCGTGGCGCCCCGGCATGGGTCTCGGCGCCGACATGATGCGCCACCAGCCGGATGATCCGTTCACCATCGGCGGGGGACATCATCTCGCCGGTGTCCGTCAGCCCTTCGGTGAGCCGGTCGATCCAGAGCCGCCCGTCGGGGTTGAGCATCACCTCGACGGTCACGGGATCGTCCAGAAACCGCGCGATCGCCGGCCCGAGCGCGGTCCGGAGCATGCGGGCTCCGCGCTCCAATGCCGCCGGTTTCCGATGCGTATCCACCATGCCGTCCCCGTTCCGCTTGTGGGCGCCTCCAACAGGCGACCCTGGATCGGGGACAAGTAAAAGAACCTGATTTTGCGGGGGTTCAACAGGTTTCAGACGGGCGTCGTAGCCTGGCGTGCAATTACAGGAGAACGGCGGAATCGGTTCCGCGAGACGGGGGGCGTTGCCGGGCCGGGCCGCGAATCAGAATGGAGTATTCGCCATGTCCGGCACCGTTCGAGCGCGAATTCTCAGGGACTGATCAATGCGCACCGACGAAGAGTGGTGTAAGCCCGGACAGGGCGGAGCGTATGGTCCACCAGATCGTCCAGGGAAGTTCCCGAGCGGCCCCGGATGATCATGCCTCTCGGTCTTGGACCGGCGCTATATCTTCTCGATGAGAGTGACGGCCGGAAGGCCGTCGAAATGCTTGTCGCAGGTCAGCAGCATCGCATCATGCGCCTGCGCGGTGGCGAATATGGTCGCATCCGCGGTCGCCAGTCTGTGCTTGCGGCAGGCTTCGGCGGCCGCGAGGGCGATTTCCGTGTCGAGCGGAGCCACCTGGCAGACCTGGGTAAAGGCAATGACCTGGTCCGCCTTGTCCTCGCCGACCTCCCGGGTCAGCCATTTGGCGAGTTCCAACTGTACCATGGTGGGAACCAGCCAGTCGGCGCGCTCGGGCAGATGCTCGGCCACCTGCTCTCCGGTCGGAGAACCTGTCAGCCATTCGATCCAGGCCGAGGTATCGACGAGCACCATCAGAAGCGATCCGACCGGTCGCGGTAATCCGTGGCCGAAGCCCCCTTCGCCAAGCCCTTCAATGCCTCCCGCTTCGGCACCGGGACGAGCAGCACACCGGTGCCCTTGGGGATGAAGGCGAAGGTCAGGCCCGCTTCCCAGTGATGGGCGGTGCGGATCGCCTTGGGGATCGATATCTGGAACTTCGAGGACAGGGTTGCGGTCTCCGGCATCTTCATACCCTTTCATGATCGATGCGGGAAACGTAAGATATCCGGAGGGCCAGTTCAAGATGGCGGATCGATCCCATCTCAGATTTGGGCAAGCGGAGATGGGATATGCCATCGCATCAATGCCATTCGAACGGGAATTCATCCGGACTTTCCGGCTGACGGATCATCCTGCCCGGTAACATCCTGCGGTATCTCGGCCAGGAAACCGCCGCCCTGCTGCAGACGCCTGCCGAGGGTTTCCACGAAACTCTCGAAACGCTCGCGTCCCTTGACCTGCGCGGCCGCCTGGTCTTCCGCCGCCAGCGGCGGAGTGATCGTCAGCCAGAAGCGGATGAAGAGCGCCAGCGTATCGGCGATGATGCGCAGATCGCGTTCAAGCCTTGCGCTTTGGCGCGAGAGACGATCAAGTCGCCGGGTAAAGGCGGCCTCGCGCATATCCTGGGCATCGGGCGAGAGAAAGGAGGCGATGGCTGCTTCGGCCACGGCGGATCGCGACAGCTTCTTTCGCTGGGCGAGATCGTCGAGCCGGTCGAGCAGATCGGCGGGCAGGGTGAGGCAAAGGCGTCTGCGCATATCGGCTTCTAGAGCTCCATCCCGTCATCGGGGTCGAGTGAGGTCGTTCGCGCGAGCCCGTTCATCTGCCGCTGCAGGGCCCTTCGCTGGCGGGTGCTGTCCGCAGATTCCTCATCGAGCATCATGGTGAACTCGCTTTCCGGCGCCGGTGCCTTCTTCTCGTGAACCACCTCGACATGTTCGGGCAGGTCCGGTTCCCGCCGCAGGCTGGCATTGGCCTTGTCCTCGGGCTTATGACCGATCGTCCTTGCCGCTGCCGCGAGATCGGCATCGGGCTGTTTCGGTGCGAGCGCCGACCAGCTGTCGACCCCTGCCGAGATCGCGATCCCGGCCGGATCGGGCGGCGGCAGGATCCGCTCGGTGAAGCGATGGTCCTCGAAATAGCGGGCCTTCTTCGCCCGAACCGGCGGGGTGCCGGCGACCATGACGATCTCGTCGTCTGCAGGAAGCTGCATGATTTCGCCGGGTGTCATGAGTTGGCGTGCGGTCTCGGAGCGCGAGACCATGATATGGCCGAGCCAGGGCGCCAGCCGGCTGCCGGCATAGTTCTGCATGGCCTTCATCTCGGTGGCGGTGCCGAGCGCATCGGAGACCCGCTTGGCGGTGCGTTCGTCATTGGTCGCGAAACTCACCCGGACATGGCAGTTGTCGAGGATCGCATTGTTCTGCCCATAGGCTTTCTCGATCTGGTTGAGGGATTGGGCGATCAGGAACGACTTGATCCCGTAGCCGGCCATGAAGGCGAGCGCAGATTCGAAGAAATCCAGCCGGCCAAGGGCAGGGAACTCGTCCAGCATCATCAACACACGATGCTTGCGGTCCGTCGCATGCAGATCCTCGGTCAGGCGCCGGCCGATCTGGTTGAGAACCAGCCGGATCAGCGGCTTGGTGCGCGAGATATCCGAGGGCGGCACGACGAGATAGAGCGTGGCCGGCTGCTCACCGGCAATCAGGTCGGCGATGTGCCAGTCGCAGCGCGAGGTGACTTTGGCGACGACGGGGTCGCGATAGAGCCCGAGAAAGGACATCGCGGTGGAAAGGACACCGGAGCGTTCATTGTCGGATTTGTTCAGCAACTCGCGCGCGGTCGAGGCGACGACCGGATGGGGGCCGGCTTCGCCGAGATGACGCGTCGTCATCATCGCCTTCAGCGTGACTTCGATCGGATGGCGCGGATCGGAGAGGAACGCGGCCACCCCGGCCAGCGTCTTGTCCGTTTCGGCATATAGGACATGCAGGATCGCGCCCACCAGCAGGGCATGCGAGGTCTTCTCCCAGTGATTGCGCTTTTCCAGCGAGCCCTCGGGATCGACCAGCACATCGGCGATATTCTGGACGTCGCGGACCTCCCATTCGCCGCGGCGGATCTCGAGGAGCGGATTATAGGCCGCCGAGGCCGCATTGGTGGGATCGAAGAGCAGGGCATGGCCATGTCGCGACCGGAACCCGGCGGTCAGCTGCCAGTTCTCGCCCTTGATGTCATGGACGATGGCCGAGCCCGGCCAGGTCAGCAGCGAGGGCACGACGAGACCGACGCCCTTGCCTGACCGGGTCGGCGCGAAGCAGAGCACATGCTCGGGCCCGTCATGGCGCAGGTAATCCCGGCCATGCCGGCCCAGCACCACGCCATCCGGCCCCAGCAGGCCGGCCCGCGCGATCTCTTTCCGGTCGGCCCATTTCGCCGATCCGTAAGTGTCGATCTCGCGTGCCTCGCGGGCGCGCATGACCGACAGCGTGATGGCGGCGGCGATTGCCAGGAAACCGCCCGAGGCCGCGATGATGCCGCCCTCCCGGAAGATGCGCGGCGCATAGGCCTCGAAAAGATACCACCACCAGAAGAGGGCAGGGGGATAATAGACCGGCCAGCCGGCCAGTTCGAACCAGGGGGCGCCGAGCTGTGGCTGGAAGCCGAGGCGCCAGGCCACCCATTGCGTGCCGCCCCAGCAGGTCAGCAGGATGATGAGGAAAACGAGGATGATCTGTCCCCAGAGAATTTTCGTGCCGGACATGGAAGGTTCCTTTCGTCAGAGTCCGAGATCGCGCTTGCGCCCCAGCGCCCAGTCGATGCCGCCGCCATCTTTCGCGATTCCGGAGATGTGCTGGCCGAGCTTGGTGTCGATTTCGCGGGACCAGGGCACGAGCTGGAAGCCGGGGCCCCCGTCGGGTCCGGGTCCCTCGATCATGGCGAAACGGCCCGATGAGAGAGTGAGCTGGCGGCGATAGGTGCCGGACACATAGTCTCCGGCCTGTGGCGTCACATGGGACATTCCGGTCTCGGCCGAGAGCCGATGGCCGGTCATGTCGAGCTCGCGCCTCCGGAGGGTTGCCAGCAGGTTGCGTTGCAGGATGATGCGCTGCCCCTGGCGCCGGGCGAGCCCCTCATCGGCGAGATGTTCGGCCCGCGCATCCATCGCCGCGCGCACCTCCCTGCCGAACCCGCCCATGGCGAGCGGCAGGGCATCGTGCGCGACCAGCCGGTGATCCAGCCAGGTGGCGCCGGGGGCGGAGACCTGCGCCGCGAGATCGAGATCGGAGCGGTTGGCGAGTACCAGTGTGGGGCGCGGATCCTCCGGCCCACCGAAGCGGCGGAGCTCGACGATGCCACCGATATCGGGAGCATGCTCGAAGGCCTCGATGCCGCGCAGCCGGATATGATGGGCCCGGCCATCGGTGCCGTCGACCACGGCATAGGCCTCCCCGGTCAATTCGTTATGCAGCCCCTTGTCGATGAGCCGCCCGATGACCCGGGGACCGTCCCGGCCGGGATCGATCACGAAGTCGGAGATGCCGCGATCCAGTCCGCGCTCCGTGAAAGCGCGATGCATGGTCTTGATGATATCGCCGCGCTGGCCCAGATCGCGCAGGGTGCGTTCGGCGTCCTGCCCGATCACCCATTCGCCCGGACCGGCCTCTGATGCCAGCCCCAGCTTGCGCAGATGCTGGAGACGGCCGATCATCAGCCGGCGGATGTCCGGGTCGGCCGGCCCCTTTGCCTCGGGCCGCAGATCGATATAGCCGATCTCATCGGTGCGAAACCGGATCTCGCGGTCCAGCCGGGTCCAGCGCTCGGCGGTCATTTCCCGTTCCAGGCCCAGGCGCACCTCGTGTTCGGGTTTTGGCCCCAATTCGAGCGAGACCAGGTCCTCGGCGCGGGAGCGCAACCCGGAACTGATATAGTCGCGGGAGATGACCAGGTCCGTCCCGCTCCGGTCGATGCCGCGCACCAGCAGATGGACATGGGGATTGTCGGTGTTCCAGTGATCGACCGCGATCCAGTCGAGACCCGTGCCGAGATCGGTCTCCATCTGCCGGACCAGGTCGCGGGTGAAGCCCTTGAGGTCCTCCATCTCGGCCGCATCCTCGGGCGAGATGATGAAGCGGAAATGATGCCGGTCCTCCCGGCAGCGGGTGGTGAAGTCGAGATCATCGGCGCGATCGGTCTCGGCATCGAACATGATGCCGTGCTCACCGTCCCGGCTGACGCCCTCGCGCTTGAGATAGGAGAGATGGGCCGACATTGGCGCGGCGCGAAACGCGCGTCCCTTGTGGCGGGCGATACGCGCCGCGACAACGACGCGACGTTGCGCCCCGAAGAGCCGGTTGCGGGCGAAGACATTGCGGCCGCGCCCGAACCGCGAAGCACTTCCCAAACCGGCGCGGCTTCCCGAGCGCGAGGATCGCGTGCCGCTCTCCGTGGTCCGGGCATGTTTGGCCGCGCGCAGCACCTGGTTGATGAAGCTCTTGGGACGTGGCGCCGGCGTGGCGCGTGGCTTGCCGGGACGGATGCGAAACTCACGCTCATCTGTGCTCATGACAGCCTCCGGATGAATGCAGTTGGCCCGCCCATACGGGGAGCCCCTGATCTTGCAGGGAAAATCACCGATGGATATGCACGACCGACCGCCATATGCACAAAACACAGAGCCATTCCAATGGCTTGTGGGTGTTTTGCGCAGGTGCTTTTATCTTGCCCTAAACCGGTCGTCTGTCCGCATCCCGCCCGTCTTTCCGCCCTGCCTTTCCGGTGACCCGCCATGCTGCGCCATTCCATGATACCCGTCATGGGATATCCCCCGGAGCGGAGCGCGTGACGAATAGCGCACCCGATGGCGATGATGTCAGTGTGGTCTCGGGTTCTGGCGGCGCATCCGGAACGCGCCCGCTTTGCTCTCGCGGTGCGGTTTCCGTGCGGCTCGATTGCGCGATGAAGATCGGCGCGTCGCGCCAATCGGTGAGCGGCGGCGTGGCCGCGACCATGCCAGCGAGAGGAGTTTCGCCGCCGAGACGCGGTGCGAGCCGGGCGACATAGGTGCGGGTTTCGGCTGGCAATGCGCGGCCGGTCGCGAGGTAATCGTCATAGCGTTCGGGACCGGCATTATAGGCCGCGAGCATCGCGCCGATATTGCCATAGCGGTCGAACATCTCGCGCAGATAGGCGGTGCCGGCGAGAATATTGTCGCGCGGATCGAAGGGATCGCGTCCGAGATCATATCGCGCGCGCAGTTCCGCCCAGGTGTCGGGCATGACCTGCATCAGCCCGCGCGCGCCGGCGGAGGACACCGCGCGCGGATTGCCCGCGCTTTCGGCGCGGAGAACGGCGCGAATCCAGGATGCCGGAATGGCGAAGTGCCGTGCGGCTTCTGTGATATGGATGGCGTAAGGGCTGTCGATCTGTGGATGCTCGGCCTGCACGGGCCGTGCCTGCGCGACGGCTGTCGATGCGGGGCCAAGGACAAGGCCGGAAAGAAGTAGGCAGGCGAGGCGGCGGCTCGCGCCGCGCCGCCAGGCTGTTCGGGACATGCAGCATGCGGGCATGGTTCAGTCCCGCTCCCCGCGTTTTTTGGGGCGCGTCCAGTGCAGCCCCCAGTCGCGCCCATCCTTGTCGGCCTGGAACAGGCGCGCGCGGATCGGATGCGCGAAAACGGGGTCATCGAGCAGCACCGAGAGATAGGTCCCGGCGCGATCGCCGATATGCGTCCAGCCCGCACCTATCTCGGGGCCGTCACCGTCGCCGAGATGCAGTCGGTAGCTCGGCGCGTTGTCGGTCTCGGTATCATCGGTCGGAACGAAGACGAGTTCGAGATCAAGCGTGAGCGTGCGGATGCGTCCGGAATATCCGGATGAGGTGCGGATGAATTGGCCGATCTGGGGCATGGAGATGATCCTTTCGCTTGCGGTTATGGTGGCAGGTCGCGTGCAACACGCCGACCGGGGAGGGGGCGTTCACCGCATCGACGCCCGCCATTCGAAATGCCCGTCGCCTGTCGCGTCGATCCAAAGCGGCGTGAGCCGGGCGGTGATGGAGATGCGGGGCAGGGGGCCGAAATAGCGCCCGTCGAGACTGTCGGGAACGCCGCGGTTCATGAGGAACACCTCGCCCTCGGTGAGCCTGCGGCAGCCCTGCCAGCGCGGCAGTTCGCGGCCGAGCCGATCGCGTAGCCGGGCCGTGCCATAACTGTGCCCATCTACGCTGATGGTCTGATCGGTCCTGCAGATCTCGGCGCCCGGCAACGCCGCGACCTGTTTGATCAGTGGCACACCGCGCGGCAGGTACCCGCGATCATCAAGCAAAGCGGCGAGACTATCGGGCGGCATGACGGTGACCAGGTCATCGCGATGATTATGTTCCGCGGGGCGGGCGATATAGAGGCCGGTCGGCACGCTGGCCGAGGCGTTCCAGATCAGGCGCGGTGCGTGTCCGGTGATCATCGGGACTGCGATCAGCGCGACAGATGCGAGCATGGCGAAGAGCGTGAGACGGCATTGGCTCATGACAGGATCCTCCGCCGTGCAAGCCAGGCGCGATGCTGATCAGCCGTGTAATCTCGGGGCTCCACACCGATATTCAGGCGATTATGGACATGCCGCCAGTATTCCGGCGCCGCGTCAGCCGGATCGATGCCGAGCGCCTCGATCCCGTCGATGAGCTGGAGTACGCGTTCGACCTTTGGCCAGCCATTGAGCCGCAGCAGGATATCCGCGCCAGGGCGGATGCAAGGCAATACCTGGTACGGCTCACCGCGCGCGATGCCGCGCAGGATGTCGATCCGCGACATGATCGTGCCGTACTCATTGGCAACCCAGCGCATGAAGGCAAAAATATCTCCGGATGCGAAACCGACGGTGCGATGGTGATGGTCGTGAATGCGCTCACAGATCGGGTGGCCGAAGCGGAGCCAATGCTCGATCCGGCCTTCCTGCCAGGTCAGATCGACCAGCGTGGTGCAAACCGGCGTGTTTTCCGGCCCTGCATGCTCGTCCAGTTGGCGGTCGATAAACCTGCTGCTCATCCTACTCCTCCCTGGGCCGGAGGACATGCGGGCAGAAGCGGATCGGGGAGGCGGGCGGCAACGGTCACGGTACGAGCGTGCCTGACGCGCAGTGCTGAATCTGCGACCGCGATGCAGCCAATCTCATGATCAAGGGCCATATTCGCGGATTGCGAGGACCATTTATTCATTGATCGCCCCCCGATTTTTTCTTCGGGGGCCACCGATCATTGGCTTTCGCAGGCGCGTGTCCTGTCCGGGGGGCGGAATGGTTTTCCCCAGCCTGCGCGCTCCTACTACAGTTAGAGTCTTTAATGTTAGATAAGTTACGGGCCGGATTCTGGCTCTCCGGCCAAAGGTTTAGCTGCGCTCCCTGCGTGCGGAGCTCAGACTGTCCTGCGTGCGAAGTACAGGTGGGACCTGCGTGCGGAATACAGATGCCATTCACAGCTTTTCCACAGGAGCCTGCGGGCCGGATATGGAGTATCTCGCGCCGGCCATCGAGCTGGCGGGTGAGCCGGTAGCCCGGCAATGGTTGGCGCAGGACAAGACGGCGTATCTGGAGCGCAAAATCCGAGGGACGCACGAGGCTGCCGGATTTTTCGTGCAGATGGGCGAAATCGAAACGCCAGCCCCGCGACTGATGCCCGGCATGTTTGCGTGCGACACGGTAGAGCCAGCGCTCCAGCCCGCCTGTCAGGCGGAAATAGGCGGGATCAATTGCCAGAACGAGTGTTCGGTCAATGACGCCGCGGTAGAACCAATCGGGCAAAACAAGCTCCATGCCCTCGACACGCCCATCATGGCGTGTCAGTTGCTCCCATTCGCTGATCCAGGAGAATTGGTGCCGCCGCCAATGCCGGTCGTGACGGATCGTCGTGCGGATCGAGGTCGATTGCAGCCGGACGAGCGCTTTCTTCAGAAGCTCGTAGGCACGGATCCCGGTGCCGCGCCCTGTTGCCGTCAGCAGCTGATAGGGCATGAAACGCAGAAAGGGCGACGTGTCGAGGCCGTGGTTCCTGGCCGCGACGATCTGGCTCGCCGCCCAGATCAGCACATCCGCGTCCCAGATCGTCGCCATGCCATGTTCGGGCACGGCAAAGACCTCGACCTGTACGTCACCCGAGGCATAGCGGATGGGGGTGGTTCGTTTGGCCTTGGCCAGTGAGAAGAAGGGTCGTTCCATGAGATCCCGCTGATCGCGTGGACTGGCGTCGCCGGTGGCCACGATGAAGGGATCGAGGCCGGCGCGCCCGGAGGCGGGATCACGGTGCGGGGACATTTCTGCGGACACGCTCAGCGCCCGCCCCGGGCCATATGGGGGTCCGGATTCGGATCCTGACGCTTGGCTGGACGTATCTCGCCGCGCGGGTCCGAGGTCGATGTGAGTCTGCCCTTGTCGGCCCAGGCCTCGAGCTCGTCGATCGCATAGACGACACGCCCGCCAAGCTTGCGAAACAGTGGTCCCGTTCCATAGGTGCGGTGCTTTTCGAGGGTGCGGGGGGAGAGGCCGAGGAAATCGGCGGCGTCGCGGGTGCGCAGAAAGCGTGGCGGCAGAAGAGCGTGTTCGGGGTACATGGATGGCTCCGTGGATGTGAAGGATGCCGCTCACATCGAGCGGCGAACACGGGCCATGGTGGCGAAGGAAATGATCGTGGAGGGAGGGCGAATTTGATGGGGGTCAATTTCTCCCACCACCGATCGTGGTATCGGTCAGAAACGGCGGCGAAAGCGCAGGAGTTTGCGGTAGCCGCCCGCGATCATTTTCGTCCCATCCTTGAGCAGATCGCGCACGGCATCGCGCAGGGGCGAGGTTTGCCAGTGCTCCTCGGCGATCCGCTCGGCGCCGAAGAGAACTCCGGCGATTTCGCGTTGGCTGGCATGGTTCTCCCGGCCATCGACCGCCCGCAGCATGGCTTTCAGCCGGCGGCGCTGCTGTGCCGTCATGCGCCGGTCGGGTGGCACCTGGTAGCCGTTGAGATGGCGGAGCAGCCGGTCGAGTGCCGCGAGGCGGTCGAGCCCGTCGCGATCGAGCGGAATCAGCACGGCCAGGGGATCATCCGGATTGCAGGCGGGATCCGCGATGAGATGCAGACCCGGCCCGATCTCGCGCAGAAGGATATGCAGTTCCTCCGGCGCTATCCTTGTCTCGCCGGAGAGGAAGGCCCGGAGGTTGGTCACACCGATATGCGGGGGTGGAATGCCTGTGACCAGGCGCAGCACGGCCGTGTCGGCCGCCTCGCTCCAGAAGACGGGCTGATCAGTGGCAGATAATTCCGGTCGGGCCGGGAAATCGCAGGCCCCAACGGGCCTCCATCGCTGCGGGCAGTGGATCGTCGAGAGTGCCAATGCGCCGAAGCTCAGTGTAATCCGCCTGGTAGTCGCGATTCCGCCTCAGGCATTCCCAGGCAAGATGATCGACCCCGGCATGGTCGATGTCATCATAGGCGGCATCCATGTGCCAGTGCGACGTATCGGGTCTCATGGCATTTCTCTCGTGGGACAGGTGATACAATTCAGGGGAGAAATTATTGCGATGGCGCTGCCAGGGGGCAAGCCCGCACCGCCGCAAACCGCCTTGCGCTGCCGGCAAGGCGCCGGCTCAGCCGGGACGGTCCTGGCGCAGGATCTTGTAGCCGTGTTCCGACATCCAATGCGCGCGGGCCAGATGGCCGGCATGAACCCGGCGGGCGCGGTCAGGCTCGAGTTCGGGATCGATTCCGAACAGTACCTTGACGGCTTCCTCCCATTCCGCGCCGTCGGCTTCGGCATCGAGCAGGCGGACATAGAGCTTGACATGCTCGCGGTCGTAGTCGGTGAGCAGATCGCCTGCCGGGGCTTCGTCACGAAATTTCGGCGCCGTCATTTCTCGCCATCCCCGTGAACCTGACCCCGCGGATCAGAATCACACGTACAATATCGCGCGGATATGGCCGGTAAACCGGGAAACATTACGGATGAATGCAATGGAACGACCAGGGCAGGTTCATGCCGGTTTCCGATCCTGGGATTGTCTTCGCGATTCATCGATCATCACCCCGATATGCGGGCCAGAATTGATGAAGACGATCCCTGCTGCCTCCAGTGCGCGGCGCACTTGGTCGGCGGTGCTTTCAAACACGCGCAGGCCATTGGCCGACTCCATGCGCTTGAGCGCGGTCAGCGATATCTTGGCCTCGTCAGCGAGCATCTCCTGTGTCCAGCCCAGTAATGCGCGCGCGGCCCGTGTCTGTTGGGCGGTGATCATGCATGATCACCTCCTACGGACATTCAGCCGCATGCCAGAACTACAGCTATAATAGTCGTAGTTTATAAGAAAATCGACCCATAATCGATGATCTGTAGGATCCGGCCGAGGGCAGTGATTCTGTGCATGGCAGGAGAAGTGGCGGATGTGCCGAAAAGCATGGGAAAACCCGGCGGCTTGCGCCGTCGGGTTTCTTGTTGTTTCGCTCAGAACGGCACGTCATCATCATCGATGTAATTGCCGTCATCACTTTCGGTCTGCCTGGCCCGGCTCAGGAAATCGACCGTTTCGGCGATGATCTCGCAGCCATAGCGGTCAACACCCTGCTGGTCGGTCCATTTCGAGTAGTGGATGCGGCCGCGCACCAGAAGCTTCATGCCCTTCTCGCAATATTGCTGGATCGTCTTGCCGAGGCCGTTGAAGCAGGTGATGCGGTGCCATTCTGTGTCCTGGACCCGGTAGCCGTTCTCGTCGCGGAGAACCTTACCTTCCGCATAGCGGGGGCGCGAGGTGGCCAGGGTGAAATGGGTGATGGCGGTGCCGCCCTGGGTGGTGCGGGTTTCGGGCGCCTGACCGATATTGCCAGCGAGGATAACGATATTTTGCATGGGTTTTCTCCGTTGCTTCTTCGGAGGGACCATCCCTCCGATGAGACCCGGCCGAGACCGTCGGGAGACAGCTGCAACCGCCGATCCATCGGCGGCCTGCCCCCAAGGCCCGGAGTGGTGCGGGCAGGCGCTTCGCGCCAACACGGTCCGGAGCCGCGGGGGTTGCCGGAGGAAACCGAACGGGCTCAGGGGATCGATCAGGAGGAGGGATTGGTGCATTCGGGAGCAAAACGGAGATGCTCAGCCAAACCGGTATCCATGCCGGAAAAAGTAATCAGGTCAGGCCCCGGAAACCCCGCAGCATCTCGAACAGCAGTATCTCCCCCATCTCCAACCAGACCCGCGTTTTCCGCAGGAAGGTCAGGTTCTTAGGAACGAGAGCGATCAAGCAATCGGGTCCGGGGCGCGGAATCGCATTGCCCTGATATCGGCCATTGATGACCCGGTCCGGCGATATTGCGAGAAGATCGGCAGAAGCTGCCTGCGGCCTCTTCCACGGAACGAAATGGGCTGGCGCGGCAGAGATTGACCAATCCGCTTTGCGAATTCTCTGCCGATGGTCGAGTTTCCAGTCCGGGCAACATGGACCGAAAAGGATGGCAACGACCCGATAGTGAAATGATTTTCTGTTTCTGCGCGAAAAACCGGGCCCCCGGCGGTGCAAGCCGCCAGGTCAACCCACGCGTATCGCGAGTAATAGCAGTGGTTCAATACGAGAAGACCGACTCACCAAGCGCATTCAATTGGGCAATGGCCGAAATGCCGATGACCAGGCCGCCAATTTCGCCAAGCAGATTGACGGCGACACCCGAGTCGATGAGATTCTTCGTGATGTCATGGACAAGCGCATAGCCGGCGATCATCGCGGGTACCGCAAATCCCGTGAGCGCGATGACGCGCAGGACCGGGTTCTTCGCAAAGCCGAGCACCACGATCACCAGCGCAATCGACAGGAGCGCGGCACCGATGGCGGCAAAGCCCGACATCAGAACACTGGCTCCGGCCGTCCAGGCATATTGTGCGGCAGTGATGGCGACCATCACGGGCAAGGCCCAGATCGCGAGATGATAGGCGATCACACAGGCGACAATGGTCAGCAAGATGGCAAGCAGGATCAGCGTCATGGAAGCCTCCGGTCAGGTGATTGAAGATCACGTCAGGCTGCCAGAGGGTACGCTCCGCCTGCGACTAAGCTGTTTCGCCGGTTCTGCAATGGTATGAAATACTGGATGGGCAGCTCAGTCAAGTGAACCCGGCTTCAACGGGAAGTCGAGACCCTCAGGCTCTGACCTGCCACAGCTATCCCAAACGATCCAGTTTCCAGCAGGCAGAGCAGGACCTATAGAGTGATCCCGATAGGCCGTCCATGCGTATGATTATTCATGATTGCGCTTGCGCCTGATAGTCGTACCGAGTTTCCGGCTATGCCCCGAAACTCACGCGTTTTACGTCCATTACATCAATAACTCTAGCATCTTTGCATGCCAGTATCAGAACAATAACGGCATGTGCGAAAGGTGGGGCCATCTGTTGCCAAAGCGAAATATTGATGACAACGGTGCTGTCTGCTTTCCAAATGAAGCTAATATCATCCTTAGGATGAGCAATGTGCTCGGGTAGCGACATAACGTGCAAGCCAATGAGTGCTGCCATGGCCGTTTCCAGAATAGCGGCCTCTGTCATATCCAAATACAGTTCTATATGGTTCGGCGGCGGTACTTTGGGAACGCCGCGTTCATGAGGACTCTTCATTTTGGAGACAATTTCACCGAAATAATCTCCGTTATTCGATCACCTTTGTATCGCAGGTAAGCTACAACCGGCCGATCCGCGCGGAGCCAATTCTGCCGCAGCCCAAAATTAACAATCAGAACGGAATCTCCGGAGCGAATGCCGTGACCCAGGTCATAACCCGCTTCAATTCTTGATGCCGCGAGATCTTCAATTTCGACCGCATTCGCTCCAAGATTCCCGAGTAGTGATTCAACATGACTCAGCGGCTGTCCGATTAAGTGGCCCTCAAGTGTTTCTGCGGCATTCTCACTGGTCATGTCAGCGGTGAGTTTTGCTTCCAACAACGGACTTCCTCCTGCAGATGAACCCACGACCCATGTTGCCAGAGCAGGAATTAAAACAATCGCGTAGCGCCGGCGCATTACAGCCTCATGCCCGAACCCGGCGCATCACCCGCAGGTTTTCTCCGCGGCAGTTCGGATTTTTCTGCTATCGTCATCGCGAAGGAATTGCTGTTTGGGCCGGTGGGTACATATTTGATGCGCTTTGCATCAATTATCATTGATTCCGCGGCGAGCTTAGCGGTCAGATTTCTATTGGTATCTTTTAGAGTGATAAATCGATTACTTGGATCGACTTCACCGCTGACATAATAGTCTGGTGATATATGAGCTTTGAGGAAGCCGAAGTCTTCACTATCGTCTGGATTCGGGACGTGCCCCTCTTCCACCTTTTTAACGCTGTCACTGGTCGAAACACCGCTAATCACGCCGGATAAGCCAGGACTCGCCCCCTCACTTGAGGGGAAAGCACTATAGGTCGGCATTGCACCACTTCCACCGCGATTCCAGGCTACTACGAACAAATGATGCCATTGATAGATATACGGAACGCCGCCCAGCTTTCGTATGCCCATTTCGTAACGCCAATCTGGACATGTTTTACATGTCCGCCGTCTTTTTTCTTTCTTATAGGCTTTTGCAGATGACGCTGAACTTCCCCCACCGCCCCTGCTGCTAGAGCCGCGAGAACCGGACGATTGGGAAACGGCACCTGACGATCCGCCCCGGCTGCTACCGCTAGCAGAAGAACCACTGCCGCTTGTTCTGGCAATACGGCCTGCACTCTGTGAAGCACGTACAGCACTTGCAACAATCGGTCCAATAGCCATCAGTACACTCCCATCTGAGGTAGTTTTCCGGGAGCAATGTTCTGATCAATTCCGAACATACATCGCCCGTGCAGAATCTCAGCTTGCAAGGTAACACCCCCCTCATCATCAAAACATTCGTCCACACCGGCTTCTGACAACACCTGTGCTGCGCGATCACCGTAGAACGCAATTAAAACATAGCATATTTCGATGAACTTTATCACATGTCCGTAATCGATGCCATCAAGCCCAAACAACTTCTGCGCCAGTTCGTATACATGATCAGGATCAAGGCCGCGCTTATAGCTTACCTCCATCCGTCTGGCATGTCGCAACGCCACCATTGCGGTTCCGGCATTGAACAATCTCTCAATATCGCTCTCAGGGTCGCGCGGCGCATCAGCGCAGGATGACAGGTCCGTCTTCGCGGTGATGATCTTACCCTCGATCTGTACTGTGAAGCCCGAGACAGTCGTGAGTGGTGCTAAGAGTCTCCGACCCCGCAGAAATAAAATGAAGTAAAGAAAGAACTCTGGCTCCCAGAACCGATTGTAATACCAGCGATCGTCCATATCGCGGATTTTGGTGAGTTTCCGCAAGCGGTTACGCATATCTGGAGGCGATGTCGGGCTGCGCAGGAAAATCCCTATGTTGGTTTGCCATAAGCTGCCGAATAACTGCCGTCTAAAGCGACCCGGGTTATCTCTTTGTTCCGGGTCAAGCGTAAGATCGACCAGCCATGGCGAGATGGACCGCATCTCCGACTGTTCCGGTGTATCAGCACCCGTTGCTTGATTTTCGAATAACGGCGCGGCAGGTAGGAGTCCATCGGACAATGCCTCTGCCAAGGTGTTGCCGGTTTGCTGCCAAACACTACCATCCAGAACCGCGTAGACTCGATGTCCGTCGTGATGCGCGAACAACGCATCCCAGAGTGCGGGTGCAATCCACTCAGGATGCTTACCGGTGCCGTCAGACGGATCGAGCGTTTGCAGTTGAACACTACCGGCTCCGCGATCCACCCCCCAGAGACGAGGGCCTTCACGTAAAGCGGTAACTGTTCCTACGCCGGTGAACAGATCAGATTGAACTGTCGATGAATCAGCACCTCTGACCCTTACATCTACAGGCGTCAATCCATCCCGCTTGAGGCTGGTCATTACCATGCTTTCCGCATGAGCCGGGGAATTGGCCTCTACAGCCCACTCAGAAGTTCCCGCTTCCCTTGCACTATCTACGAAATGCGCCGTTGCGATCCAGAAAGGCATCTCGCCGCCTCTTCAACTAAAAGTTCGCGCGGGCAAGGCCGTGACATCTAATCTGATGCCATGCCCTCAAGCAATATTGCGGTTTACAGGCGATCCTGCAAGTCATTGGAAAGTATAGAGCGGTACAATACCGTTTTTACAATTCAACTCTTTGAAAACATATTATTATATAAGACCCCGTATGGGTAAGCGACTGATAGTCAGGTTTGCTGGCTCACCTCTGTATTCCTCGTGATCATAATAAGGCTATAAGCGCCGTCCTTGAACCTTAGACGTGCAAAGCGGTACCTGAAACAGCCCATTTTGCGCCTGATTCCGAAGATACACCAGCAAACCTGACAGATTATTTTCATTCATAAACGCATCCACAGACAGGCTCAGTTCAAGTGTTGACTATGCCTCGGTAGCGATGGCTGGTTCGACGGGTCGCACCGCAGCGATCTCGATGTCCGGCGAAAGGCAGCTTTGGGTCGGGCAAGTCGATGCAGTGCCTCCGGTGATCACAATTTTGCAAAGCTCACTTTCTGCGCATTATTGCCTCGACGGCCTGAATCCCACCGTTACTGGATGGCGCTCATGCGCCACCCTCGAATTTCATGACCGGGATGCCGAGCTTACGCGCCTTGTCGGCGAGGTTCTCCTGGATCCCGGTGCCGGGGAAGACGAGGACGCCAACTGGCAGCACATCCAGCATCGCATCGTTGCGCTTGAAGGGCGCGGCCTTGCCATGCTTCGTCCAGTCGGGACGGAAGGCAACCTGCTGTACCTTGCGGTGATCAGCCCAGCGGGAGGCGATCAGTTCGGCTCCTTTCGGTGTTCCGCCATGCAGCAGAACCATTTCGGGATGCTTTGCATGAACCTGATCGAGCTTTGCCCAGATCAGGCGATGGTCGTTGAAATCGCCGCCGCCGGTCAGGGCGACCTTCGGGCCGTCGGGCAGCATCACCTCGGTTTCCGCCCGGCGTTTCGCGGCCAGGAAATCGCGGCTGTCGATCATCGCGGCGGTCAGGTTGCGATGGTTGACCATCGAGCCGGTACGCGGTCGCCAGGCACTGCCGGTGTGATGCTCGAAGGCTTCCGCCGAGAGATCGCGGAAGAGTTCCATGCCGCTTCGCCGTTCGATCAGGGTTTGCCCCTCTGCCGTGACGCGCTCGAGTTCCAGCGATTTCACCTCGCTGCCATCCTGTTCCCGCTGCAGCCGGTGCTGCGCCTGCTCATTCCTGTCGAGATCCCGCTCAATGCGGCTTGCTGCTCGGTGGAAGAGATTGACCGCACCCCAGAGCAGTTCCTCGAGATCGGGCTCGAGGCGGGTATCGCCAAGCGTTGCAACGAGGGCGTCGAAGATATCGCTGACGGCCGCGTTGACGTGAGCGCCCTCGGGCAGCGGGCGTGGATCGGGTTCATCCTGGAACGGGTGCCAGCCATAGAGCTGGAGTTCAGTGAGGGCATGATTGGTCTGGGAGGCGCTGTGGACCGGCTCGGCACCTGAGGTATCGGGATTGTTTGCCATCGGGTTCGTCCTTTGTCTTGAGACCGCGCCCATCGCGGCCTTCGCAGGCGTCGAAAGCGCATGGGCGGGACGGGCTGGCAGCCCTCGCCTGCGAGGGCCCTGATGGCCAAGCCCGGCTATTTTGCTTCGCGATGCAAAGGCGGCCCTGCCGCCGGCGGAAAATAGCCGGGCGCGGCCATTGCCCGCCCGGCCTGCTTGTGTGCCGATCGCCCTCTCGGAAGGCCGTGGGTGCGGGCCTCTCCGACGATGGACATGCACCGATGGAATAACCCGAATCCGTCAGGAGGCGGGCTATGAGATCATCTCCCGGGGAGATCCTGCCGTTTCCCCGCCAGAAACCGGTGGGTCTCCTCGGGATGAAGTTGGTCCCTCAACATTGCCCGAAGCGCATGGAGACCATAGCGGCACAGATCATCGTTGAAATCTCCGCCGACGGGCAGAAGCGATATCACCTCGATCCCGTAGCTCACTGCTCTGGCGGTCAGGCTGTCTCTTGCAGCTTCTCCGGCCGGATCGCGATCGCAGAGGATATAGAGTCGTTGCAACATGGGCGGGAACCGGATGGCGGCGAGATGCGCCGTCGAAAGCGCCGCCAGCATCGGCATGGTGGGCAGAACTTGGCGAACCGACAGCACGGTTTCGATGCCTTCGCCAGCGGCGAGTACGCCCCCCGCGGTGCCGAAGCGGACCCCATGACCGAGTAGCTCGCCCATCGCCCGCCGCGGGGTCGCGACAGCGGCCTTGCCGGAGCCATCCGGGGCGAGCCAGGTGCGATGCGCGCCGGTCTGATGCCCGGAAAGATCGGTGACAGCGGTGATCATCGCCGGCATGATCTCCGTAGGCGATTGCGTGTCAGGCCGATAATAGCATCGGGGATGAAAGCGCAGTGCGGTGGCGTCCGAAAGGAAGGTGATTCCCCGGCTGTTCAGATAGGTTTCTGCCAGCGTGCCGGAGATCGGTTCTGCCATGGCAAAGAGCCGCCGCGCCGATTCAGGGGCGCTGGTTGTCGGATTGGATTTGCCACCGATCGGTGTTCTGCTCTGCTCCGGCTGGGGATGCGGAAGCGCAAGGAAACGCCGCGCTTCCTCGGCCACATCCCTGAACTCAGTGAACCCGCAGCACTCGCGAATGAGATCGAGCAGATCCCCGTGCTGCCCCGTCGCCATGTCGGTCCAACGGCCTTGGGCGCCCTTGCCGGTTTCCGGCCCGGTCAGCCGGACGAACATCGACCGGCCCGGAGTATTCCGCACATCACCGACCAGCCAGTAATTGCCCTGTCTGCGCCCGTTCGAGAGATAATGACGGCACACCGCCTCGGCCTCCTGGCCAAGGCGGATCGCCAGGTCTGAGGCGTCATGACGCGGCATCAGGTGATCTCCCGTGCGCCGACGCGTTCCACCGGCCAGCGCGCAAAAATCTTGCCGAGCACTTCCGGACCCAAAGCCTCGTCCACCGGCACGAACATGCGTAGCTTCCAGGAGATGATCTCGTGAAAGAGACCGTAAGCCCGCAGACGTTCGCGCATGGCATCGGTGAAGCTTGACAGCTCGATGCGATTGGCGCCCATGACCCGGACCCGGCGAAGCTGCAGACCCTCGGCGAGATCGAGGACCGTGCGGCCCTCCATCAGTGCCGCAAAGGCATTCTCGGGGGTGATGGTGGTGATCCCGCTCGTGCTCGCATTCGCAGCCCAGGCCGGGGAGACCTTGCGGCCGATGATGCGTTCGCCTTCGTCGGTTTGCAGCCGATAGACGCGTGTGGAATCGTTCGGCAGCCGTTTCCAGATCGGCAGCAGCAGACCCGTCACCATGTGCAGTGTGAACTCGGCAAACTCCGGCACTTCCGCGATTTCCGCGCTCCAGGCGGATGCGAAAGCGTCCCGATCGGCGTCGATCCAATGGGTCTCACCCATCATCCTGACCGGGATATTCTGCGCCTCCATCGGCCGGATCAGCCGGACCCGGCGCTCGATCTCGCCATCGTCCAGCATGATGCTGGTGGTCGGCACCTGCACCACCGCGCGGCCGGAACGGGTGTTGACCAGGAGCTTCGCGCGTGGATCGTCGAGCTCGGCCAGGGCGGCATCCAGCGTCACGGGCTGGTTGCGTTTGCGTTCGGTGATGCTCAGCAGGCTGGTTTCCGCACCCGTCCGGGGGTGGGTATGGATGACCTGCCGGTCGGTGACGATGAAGCTTTCGGCGCGCAAGGTCTCCAGCCCGGCATCATAGCTGCCGGAGGCAATGGCGCCCTCGATCCGCGCGGTCAGCAACTGCTCGAAGGCGGTGAAGAGCACGCCCTGCAATTCGATGGTCAGTGCCAGCAACCGATTGAGGAAGGTGGTGATCGGCGGCAGATCATCCTTGATGCCATTGGCGTCCATCAGCTTCAGCCCGGTGGCGGATTCGAACCGCTCCAGCGAGCAGCCCTCGACCTTGCCTCGCACGAGCAACAGGTAAAGCTGGCGCAGCGCGTCACGGGCATAATGTGATTCCAGATTGTCCTCGGGCCGGAACAGGCCCTGGCCGCCGGTCTGGCGTTGGCCGCGCGTGATCGCGCCCAGCGTGTCGAGACGGCGGGCGATGGTCGAGAGAAACCGCTTCTCGGCCTTCACGTTCGTCGAGACCGGCCGGAAGAGCGGTGGCTGCGCCTGGTTGGTCCGATGCGTGCGGCCGAGGCCCTGGATGGCGGCATCCGCCTTCCAGCCCGGCTCGAGCAGGTAATGGACGCGCAGGCGCGTATTCTTCGCTGACAGCTCGGCGTGGTAGCTGCGGCCGGTGCCGCCCGCGTCGCTGAACACCAGCACGCGTTTCTGATCATCCATGAAGGCCTGGGTCTCGGCCAGATTGGCCGAACCGGCGCGGGTTTCCACCACCAGCCGGTCAATGGTGACCCCATCACCGGGTTTGCGGAGGATGCGGCGCGCGCGTCCCGTGACTTCGGCCACCATGTCACTGCCGAAATGCTGGACGATCTGGTCCAGCGCGCCGGGAACAGGCGGCAGGCTGGCCAGGCTAGCGATCATCTCGTCGCGCCGTGCGACGGCCTCGCGGCTCAGGGTGGGTTGGCCATCGCGGGTGACCGGGCGGGAGGACAGATTCCCTTCCGAATCCGTGAACGGCTCGTAAAGCTGGACCGGAAAGGAATGGGCAAGGTAGTCCAGGACATATTCACGCGGCGACAAATCCATTTTCAGATCGCTCCATTCCTCGGTGGGGATCTCCGCGAGCCGCCGTTCCATCAGCGCCTCACCGGTCGAGACGATCTGGATGACGGAGGAATGGCCCGCGTCCAGATCGGCGGTGATCGACCGGATCAGTGTCGGGGTCTTCATGCTGGTCAGCAGGTGCCCAAAGAAGCGCTGCTTGGCGCTCTCGAAGGCCGAACGGGCAGCGGACTTCGCCTGTCTGTTCAGCGTGCCCTCGGTGCCGGTGATGTTGGCGGCCTGCATGGCCGCGTCGAGATTGTTATGGATGATTGCGAAGGCGCCCGCATAGGCGTCGTAGATCCGGGTCTGCTCTTGCGTCAGCGTGTGCTCGACCAGCTCGTATTCGACGCCGTCGAAGGAGAGCGAGCGAGCCGTGTAGAGACCGAGCGCGCGCAGATCGCGGGCAAGCACCTCCATCGCGGCGACACCGCCGGCCTCAATCGCCTCGACGAACTCGGCCCTCGTCGAGAACGGAAAATCCTCGCCGCCCCAGAGACCGAGACGCTGGGCATAGGCGAGATTATGAACCGTGGTGGCGCCGGTCGCCGAGACGTAGACGACACGGGCATTCGGCAATGCATGCTGAAGCCGCAGGCCAGCGCGACCCTGTTGGCTGGCCGCGGTATCGCCGCGTTCTCCCTTGCCGCCCGCGGCGTTCTGCATGGCATGCGCCTCGTCGAATATCACCACCCCATCGAAGTCTTTCCCCAACCATTCCACGATTTGCTTCACGCGCGAAACCCTCTCGCCGCGATCATCGGAGCGCAGCGTGGCATAGGTCGTGAAAAGGATGCCCTCGCTCAGCGTGATCGGCTTACCTTGCGGGAATCGGCTGAGCGGCGTGACCAGCAGCCGCTCCATGCCGAGGGCCGACCAGTCGCGCTGCGCATCCTCCAGCAGCTTGTCGGATTTCGAGATCCAGACCGCCTTGCGGCGGCCCTGCAGCCAGCTGTCGAGGATGATCGCGGCGGATTCGCGTCCCTTGCCGACCCCGGTGCCATCGCCGATCATGAAGCCCTGCCGGAAGCGGACAGCACCGTCCGCCTCCTCCGGCGCGACAGAGAGCGTGTCGAAGGTCTCGTCGACAAGCCAGTTGCCGGCCAGGAAATCCGAATGCGCCTCGCCGGCATAGATGACGGTTTCGAGCTGGGCGTCGGACAGCTTGCCAAGAATGTCCCTGGGCAACAGCGGGTGATAGCTGGGCTTCGGCGGCGCGATGCTCGCCATCGAGGCCGATTGCACGAGCCGGGTCGGATGTGCCTGTGCCCCGGCAATGCGGATGGTCTGAAGCCCGTAATCCTCATAGATCGCATCCGACAGACGATCTGCCTCAGCCGGTTCCCAGTCCACGGTCTCATAGGCAAGTGGCACGCCCTCCGGTTCGACCAGCGGCGCGGCGGGTGTCGCCCTCGCAACCCGCCTGACATAGCCGCGGACAGAACGGGGTGCGGCAGGCTGTCCAACCGGCTCGGCGACCGGCACGCCCAGGCCGGGATCGATCGGCAGCCGACTGGCAAGCTGCTCTTCCAGCCAGCCGATCAGCGTCGCCACATCCGGCGCGACACCGGGAGATGGCGGAAACACGGCCGGATCTTCGGCGGGCAGCTTGTCGATGACGGTGAGCCGCGTGGGGATCGTCGTGCCGTGCCTGGCATAGACTGAACCAGCGATGGCGGCGGAAAAGCTGACGCGGCCGCGTTCCTGCAACCGGGTAAAAGCATCAGTCCAGGCCGGATTGTCGGGCGCGAGGTTCGCCCCGGTGATGGTAACAAGCCGCCCGCCGGGCGCCAGGCGCGCCAGCGCCGAGGCGACATGGCGATAAGCGGCATCAGCCATCCGTCCCTCGACATTGGCCATGACCGAGAAGGGCGGGTTCATCAGCACGACACTCGGGATCAGGCCGGGATCGAGGTGATCGTCGATCTGGGCGGCATCGAGGCGCGTGACGGCAAGAGCCGGAAAGAGGCAGGACAAGAGGCTGGCACGGGTTACGGCGAGTTCGTTGAGCAGCAGCGTGCCGCCGGCGATCTCGGCCAGGATGGCGAGAAGCCCGGTGCCGGCCGAGGGTTCCAGCACCCGGTCGGCGGGCGTGATCGCCGCAGCGAACGCGGCCGCGACGCCGAGCGGGATCGGTGTGCTGAATTGCTGGTAGCTCTGCATCTCCTCGGAGCGCCGCATCTGCGTCGGCAACAGCCCGGCGATCTTGTCGAACTGCGGCAGGATGGCTGTCGAGGAGCCGGCTTTGCGGAACAGCGCCTTGCCGTATTTGCGCAGGAAGAGGACGGTCGCTGCTTCGCAGGCATCATAGGCCGTCTTCCAGGACCAGGCGCCGGCGGCATCGGACGCGCCGAAGGCAGCTTCCATCGCATCGCGCAGCGTGGCGACATCAACACGCTGGCCGTGTTCGAGATGGGTCAACAGTAGCTCGGCGGCAGTGAATGTTGCGACGGATGGCTCGGAGTCATGGTCGAGCGAAGACGCCACGGCGGCCTGTGCTGCCGCGGAGGTGGAAATCATGTTCATCGGGGGTTCCTCGGGAGAGCGGGACGGGATCGAGCCGGTGCAGCGCTCTCTCTTGCCCACACCGGCCCAAAACCCGCCCGACCGCGCTCTTCCTCTCCTGAAAAGCAGAGGCGCTGGAATTGATTTTGTTTCTGTTATGTTCTATATCTGGAACAGGCTCAAACAAGGAGATTCGCCATGGACTCCACCGGTTTCACGCTGCCCGCCACCTCGCGCCAGATCTCCTATGCAAGATCCCTGGCGCTCAGGAACCACACGCTTCTGCCATGGGAAGCATTGCAGGACCGGCGGGCGCTCAGCGCCTGGATCGATGCCCAGGCAAAGAAGAAACCGGCCATGCCGGACAACCTGCCGACCTCGAAACAGGTCGGCTTCGCGGAACGGCTCGCGCATATCAAGCGGCGCACGGTGCCGGATGAATGCTTCCGCGACCGGCAATTGCTCTCGCGCTGGATCGATTGCAACCGGTGAGGCCCGGGCGGAAGATTGGCGGGGGTTGAATGGTGGAGGGAAAAATTGCCTCCACCCGCTTTGACGATTTTGGTGCAGCAGGTCAGAACAGGATGCACAGCCACGAAGCGACAGCCGATCCTTCTGCTGCGTGATCCTCTGTCAGAAAAGTTTCACGAGATTTATCCCCGAAACGTTCCACGGAAAATGTGGACAACCATGCGGCCTTGCGAGAAATGATCACCCCCCTTGCGGGCGCGGATGGCCGTGCCCATCTCGCGTCCATAACCCGCCGACAGCGACAAACAGAACAAACGAGCATGCTGACGATGCGATTCCTGCTGACATTTTATTCCGAGGCAGCTGGTCAGTTGCGCTGCCTGGATAGCGCACATCTTCCTGCGTTTCGCTCAGGCAGGGTCGAAGATATCCCCGCGGCTCTGCAACAGGAGCCGGATCTGGTCATGCGCTGGATGCTTGGACGCTACGAGATCGCGGATGTCCTGATACCCGAGCCGCGAGGCCCGGAAGGTGCAGCGAAACAGGGGGATCTGATCGCGGTTTATGCCCTTGATCCGGAATGCGCCGTTATCGGCCTCGGGAACGATTATCACGGTGCCTGGCTGGAGATGTTCCTGCATGGAAACCAGCCGCTTGGATCTATCGCCACCCGCAAGGCACGGATCTCGCCGACGACCGGGGCGATCGCCTCGCTCGAAGATCGGGTAACCCATCCCCTGAACACGCGTGATGAGGCCTGCCGTCGGACGGCGGACAAGATCACCGGTTACCGATCGATGTTGGATGAATCGCGCAAGGATGACGTCCGGTGGGCAGGTCATCCGGAGGAAAACGTCTGAGAGAACTCAGTCGATTTCCTTCCGGCGTCCGGGACCCGCGAAAATACCACCAATCGGAATTCGTGCTGCGCGACGATGCGCGCGAATTGCCGTATTCCTCTGCGTGAATTAAACGGAAGCTGAAACTGTACGGGTCCCGGTGGCCGATGCCCCGGCTGCCGAAAAATCACCCGATGGTCTCGCCATCTGATCTGGAAGGAGAAGACATGTACCAGCCCCCGAATGCGATCCGGATGCATGTCGCTCTGGCGGATATCGAGCCCGAGATCTGGCGGCGCCTGGTTGTCCCCGTGGATTGGCGGCTGGACCGGCTGCATCTCGTCCTCCAGGCGGCGTTCAGTTGGACGAACGGCCATCTGCATGAGTTCCGGATCGGTGGGCTACGCTACGGTGATCTGAACTTGCTGGACGACGGCTTTGGCGGCCCGCGTGTGTTCGACTATACCGAGATCAGTTTGCGGGATTTTGTCGGGAAAGACAGCAGCTTCATCTATGTCTATGATTTCGGCGATAATTGGCAACATCTGATCAGGATCGAGGAATGGCTGACGCTGGAGACCGAACCACGGCATGCGATCTGCCTGGAGGGTGCACGAGCACGGCCGCCTGAGGATGTCGGCGGACCCTGGGCCTATGACGACTTTCTCGAAATCATCACTGACCCGGAACATGATGATCACCGCTCGACCTTGCGCTGGGCAGGCGGGCATTTCGATCCGGAATGGTTCGATCTCGACCTGATCAACAAGGATTTGCGAAACACGTTTCGCGCCAACGCGCGGCGTCGGTTACATCAACCGAAGCCGAAATCGAAGTGGAGTTGATGCACAGCCGTTTTGGCTGTTACGCTGCATTCTAGCTGTTGCGCTGAGTCCGGCACGGCTACGGTAGTATGGAAATCGGGGTGGCATCCAGTCGTTCGCCGCAATTGCTCGGGTCACTTCTGAGCTAATCGAAAACAGCCATTCATTTACCGAAACCCCCGGCCAGTCCCGCTGCGACCCCCTTCAAGGGCAGCGAAGCTCAGATAGTGGCTTTTGCAAATTATGATCGTCGGAGGCGCTACATCGACTTGCCCGGCCCTAAGCCGGCCGACGACTCCTGTCGGGTGACAGGCGCAGCTTCCCTGAACCAGCCATTGGTGCCCGCTGCGGCGAACAACAATAGGCAATGCAGCTATTGGGGCATAATGCTTCAGAGGAGACCTGCACTGCCAACTCCAATCCGCATGCTCAACGAAACTATCGCGCCACGCAAACAAAGGTCTCACCTTGGCCAAGTTTTCGGTTAGGATGCAGCGAGTTTTGTGGAGAGGATTTGAATGACGTTGTTCGACTGGCTTTTCGGGCGCAGTTCTGAACCGCAGCGGCGCGATCAGCAACGGACTGATGGTTTCGAACCTTTATCCTCTCGAACCGACCATGCGTCTGCCAGACCGTTCTTTGGCCATGCCGAACAAGTCCCTCAGGGGCGCTTTCGCTTCATCGCGTTAGATGTGGAAACGGCATGCAGCGATGTTGCAAGCATCTGCCAGATCGGGCTGGCCTGCGTACAACCCGATAACGAGATCCAGACATTCTCGATGCTGATCAATCCCCGCACCGGGTTCGATCCATTCAACATCCGGCTCCACGGCATCGGGCCGGATCATGTCGCGCAGGCACCCGGATTTGCGGACGCCCTGAGGGTTCTTCTGCCCCTGCTGACGCAGCACCACCTTGTCCAGCACAGCAATTTCGACAAGCAGGCGGTGAATGCCGCCTGCAGGTCCTGTGGCATCGACGCTCCCGACTTGCGGTGGAGCGACAGCGTCACGATCGCGAGGCGGGCATGGCCGGAGTTGAAGGGGAATGGCGGGCACGGGCTGGCCAACCTCAAGAGGAAGCTGAACCTTCGGTTCCACCACCATGACGCAGGTGAAGACGCCCGCGCAGCCGCAATGGTCGTGCAGCACGCCGAGAGCCAACTTGGCCTTTCTTTCGAAGATCTGATCAAGCCAGTTGGCAAAAAAAGCTATGCTCCCGCAATCACCATGGCGGGAAACCCATCAGGGCCGTTGGCCGGTTTCACGGTGGTTTTCACAGGCGCGCTTGGCATGTCCCGAACCGAGGCGGCCGAGTTGGCGGCCCGGGCCGGGATGTCGGTCAAAGCGGGTGTGACCAAGCAGACCACTCACCTCGTCGTCGGGGATCAGGATCTGTCCCTTCTTGCCGGACATGCTCGAAGCAGCAAGCATCGAAAAGCCCAAGAAATGCAGGGCGTCGGTCACCCCATCCAGATCATCGGCGAAAGCGATTTTCGAAGGCTTGTCGCTGACTGCGGTACTGCCTGAATCTTTGGATGAGTTACAGTCGGCCCAGAGCCGACCTCCACCGGTGGTTTTGATGCTGCGGCGCGATCCGTCATTCCAGCTGTTCACTGCAATCGCAAAATCCGGTGATGGGTGAACTGACAGTGTGCGGGACCTTCATGCCATTCGCTGCATGTGCAACCTTGCTCGGCGGGAGCGGCGGATATTCTATTGTCGCCTTGAAGGCGGCACCCATGCGGTGACGATCAACCAGACGCTGAAGGGGATGCGCTACCTTTATGGCCCGATGAACGCCGACGCGGAGCTGGTGCTGGACCGTGCCCTGGACGAGGTGCGTATCCTGCCGGAGAACGGCGCAGGCCCAAGCCGCTTTGGCGAGATCAGCTTTAACAGCGGCGCCTATACCTACACCGCATATTACAGCTTCGAGTTGTTCGATGATCGTGGCGATCTGCTGCCATCAGACCCTGACAACCCATATCCCAATGGCAGTTTCAAGAGGGGTCTGACGGTCATCCGGGATATCGAAGCGGCCAACCCGGTTTTCAGAAAAGACTGCCTGCTGGATCACTCCTATGACGCGCTGGCGACGCTGCAGGCGCACCGATGGCCTGCTGGAGCAGGTATCATGGCGTCGAGTTGGAGGACGCATTTGTCGTCGTGGAGGGTCGAGAGAACTGAAACGAGGTCGCTCCCGCAATCTCGGCCCAGAGCTGCCGTTCGACTTCATTGCAACGAAGGTCCACTTGGAGCCCACTTCGACAGATGCTGCAGAATAACTGAATGGCCGCTTCTCGGTCTTTGCTGTGCACTATTTTTGCGGTTGCCTTGTTCAGGCTTTTTCGGTGTGTCTTCCGTTGCGCGGAACCCAACCAGAATGCGGCTGTTCATGCCGCCGCCTTCAGATCGGAACGTGCATCACCGTTTTTGGATAAGTTCTGTCAGAAGGACACAATCAAAACGGTCATTTCTCATAAAGACTCTGACCCAGAGGTCATTGGAGTTCTAAGCTGCGGAATAGCTCGTAAAGACCTCGCTGCTACCATCCCGGCGGATCAAGAACACATCATAAGCTTCACGCTGATCTTCTGGGCCCATTCCAGGCGACCCATAAGGCATGCCAGGAACAGCGAGACCGACAGCATCTGGCCGTTCAGCCAACAGGCGGCGGATGTCGGCAACCGGCACGTGACCTTCGATCATGTAACCCTCAATCTCGCCCGTGTGGCACGATATCATTCTTTGCGGGATGCCATTGTCCAGCTTGTGACGCATCATGAGGGTCCCAAAGCTCCGCTCCTCGGTGACGCGAAAGCCCTCCTGCCTAAGAATGGCGACCCAGGCGCGACAGCAGCCGCAATTAGGGTCTTTGAGAACGTGGATTGTTGGTGCAGCTTGCGCAAATGCCGCAAGCGGCGCGGCGCTGGCAATGCCAGCGACGGCGGTCAAAATTTGGCGGCGCGTTATGTGCATCGCATTTCTCCTTTTGAATAGCATGCCTTGGGCGGGACTTGGGTTGCGCAGTTGGGCGAACGTGCTGTCGAAGCCCTTTGCGGATGGTATGCGGACATCGTTTATCTCCCCGTGATATTTCCCTCGCGTTGGTCTTGTTCCTGATGTCCCGGCTTGTCTTTCGTCGCGCGAAAGCCGTCCCAGAACAGCAGTGCCGCCCCACAGAAAATCGCCACGTCAGCGAGGTTGAAGGACGGCCAGTGGTATGTTCCGAAGTGAAAATCCAGAAAGTCAGGGACCGCCTGATAACGCAGCCGGTCGATGACATTGCCGAGCGCACCGCCGATGACCAGACCGAGAGCAGCAGCCGTCAGCCTGTTCGGCGCGCGCCATAACCAGATCAGCAGCCATGCCATGATCGCGGTAGCAAGCACGACGAGACCCCACCAGGGCACGATCCCACCGAGCATGCCGAAGCTGACCCCATCGTTCAGGACACGAACGAGATTGAGAAAGGGCAGAACCTCGACCCCATGCTCAAGCGCCGGGGTGTTCAGGGCAAGCGCCTTGGTGCCCTGATCGAGACCGAAAGCTGCAATCGTGCAGACCGCCCCCAGAATGCGGCTGTTCATGCCGCCACTTTCAGATCGGAACGCGCATCGCGGATGATCGCCCAGGAAGAATGCAAGAACAATCCTGCGATGCCGAAGGCGACGATTCGGTCGGGCCATGCGCTACCCAGCCAAAACACCAGACCGGCGGCGATAACGACTGCCGCATTGCCGATGGCGTCGTTGCGCGAAAACAGCCAGACGGCACGCATGTTCGCGTCGCCTTTGCGGAATTTCAGCAGGGGCAACACGGAGATGACATTGATGACAAGAGCAATAAGGCCCAGTATCCCCATCAGAGTGGCGTCTGGCGGTGTCGGCTCGAATGCCCGTATGATGGTTGTGCCAAGGACGCCAAGACCGAGCAAGCCGAGAAAGATGCCCTGAATCAGGGCTGATCGCGCTCGCCAGGCGAGGCTCCAGCCGATGGCCAGAAGTCCGAGGAAGGTAATTGCGCCATCGCCGATGAAATCGAGCGCATCGGCCTTCACAGCCTGCGATCCGGAGATGAACCCGCCGACCATCTCGATGACACCATAACCAACGTTTAGGATTACGACGATCCAGAGCGCGCGTCGGTAGGCCGGGTCCTGATGGGCCGCACCTTGCTGAATATCCTCGTCGCTCTCGATACGGTCAAACCCATACCCAGTTGTCTCAACGGCTTTTTCGATCTCCGGCAACCGCGCTTCAGGGGCCTTCAAGGTCATGATATGGGTCGCCGCCGACACTTTCACCGCGTCGGGCGCGACCCCGGCAGACTGCGCCGCTCGTTCAATCTGTGCGGCGTCCTTGGCGCAATCCATGCCGGAGACGCGGTAACGGAAGGATGGAATATCTGCTATCGCGTTTTCTGCGTTGGCCATGGTCGCAGTTCTCCTGCTAAAGTGGATCAAAGGATAATATATCAGTGAGTAATGATATGACGCAGATCGTTACCGACCGCAAGACCGCTACCATTGAACAACGCGCAAAGCTTTTCCGCGGCTTCGCCGACCCAAGCCGCTTGGCTATTCTCGGTGCCTTGTGCGGGGGGCCGCTGGTTGTTCACGAACTCGTCGAACGCACGGAATTATCGCAACCAAACGTTTCCAACCATCTCCGATGTCTTTTGGATTGTGGGCTTGTCGCCAGCGACCGCGATGGACGCTTCATTCGCTACCGTATCAGCAGCCCGCGCATTACAGCCCTTTTGAATGATGTGGACGCACTTCTGGAATTGGTCGCAGAGGGTGTTGAGGCGTGCGGCAACTATCGCGAGTGACAAACGGTCGTTTTGGCAGCAAAGAAAGCTGGTCATAAACCTGCCAAGGCCGAAGCGGTTACACTTGCAGGTTCTGCCGACGCTAGGTCATGCATCCCGGAGGACGTAAGATTGGGGGGCATCCACCATTCGTTGAACGGTCCGCCGAACCGGACGTTGGCGCATCCGCAGCGAAATCACCATTTGTTCGCATTGCTGACCTCCATCCTTTGCGCAGCGACCGCCCGCTCTCCGCCCGACCTGACCATGAGCCCCGCGTCTTTGCTGCCCCCGGCATGAATGTCGTGAAAGGGCTGGGTGCCGTCATCGAGCAATCTGATGTGATGCTCTTAGGCAATCACCCATGCGCCGCGCTGCCGCGTGACGGCTCCGAGCCCTTTGTAATCGCATGGCTTTCGGCACCTTCACGGCAGTCTGCGCCATTCATATAGCGCGTCGGGAGTTCTTTCCTCGTTAGACGACCCATCGGTTACCTTAACCTTCTGAAACCCATTACGTTCGTAAAAGCTGATGGCACGGCGATTCCGTTGGAAAACCCAAAGCTGCAAGAACACGTGGCGCTCTTTCGCCTTATCCAAGAGCGTTTTGCCAAGCGATCTGCCGACTTGTGCTGGAAGAAGGTAAAGATGATCAACCCAGCCTTCTTTGAAAGCGCAAAAGCCGACAAGAGATTGACTTTCTTCGGCGACCCAAACTTCGCATTCCGGAAACACGCTGTTCCGATAAAATATCTTGTCGTCCTCGAAAGAATGTAGTTGGGGCAAGTAAGGCAGGAAATGCCGGCGGGATTTTCGCGCTATGGCAGCCACGGTGTCGGACTCATCAGATAACGCCCGCCGAAAAATTGTTTTGAGCATTGTCATTGCTGCTTGCCTTTTCTCTAACAGCACGTTGAAAGACTTCTCTTCACCCGGCAGTATTAACGATAAAAATGCCCGAATCATCGAGCATTTGATGATGCAGCAACGTCCGCACTGTCCGCTTTGACAAGCGAACTGCTTCTGCTCTCGCTGCTTACTCACCAGCAAAAAGTCGGACGAGGGTGGTGCATCATCGCTGGCCCGTCTTCCAGCCTTCTTCGGTCAGTAGGGCCTGCAGCCCAGCAAGCTGGAAGCGCCAGAAATGGCGGATCGCCTCGCGGATGTCCTCCGGCTGCTCATACTGCCGCAGGATGGCGGAGATCGTGTCGAGCGTGCCCGAGAAGATCTGACGTAGCACCAACGCCAGCGCCGAATCATTTCGCTGAGCAAAACGCTGCAGAGCGCGGGCCATCATTTCCTCAATCATCCCTTCGCGCATGGCCTCGTAGCGGGTGCCATAGGCATTGCTCATCAGGATCGCCACCGCATGGCGATGACCGGTCCAGAACATCAGTAGGGCATTTGCCGCCTCCGAACCATCGGCGGTCTGCAAGGTCCAGGCCTGATCCTGCTCGAAGCCCGCCAGGCGGGCACGCAGCAGGTCAATGTGGCGAGCGGCTAGGTCCGGCGGGACGGTCTGAAGGAACAGGGCTTCCTTGTCATGCGCGTATTTGTAGAGATTGCTGGCCGTCGTGCCTGCCTGCCGGGCGATATCGGTGAGGCGAGCGGCTTTGAAACCACGGGTGGCGAACTCCGCCCCCGCCGCCTGAAGAATTCGTGCCCGCAATTCTTCCTTCAGGACCTGCGCCATGCCAGCCTCCGCGACAGTGCCTGCAGGCGCGGCAACCACGGCGCAGCCCGTTCAAGTTGGAAGGCAAGGCGGAAAAGCAGCGCGTCACTGCCCACCGGGGCGGTGAAGTGGCTGTCGACCGGCAGGCCGGACGCGCCGACATGGAGAGGTACCGACATCGCCGGACAGCCGGCCAGCGAGGCGGGGGCGGTATAAGCCGCGCTGCGCTCGAAATGGGCGCGTAACACCGCGTTGGCGGTGCCGGGTGTGAACTCACCAAGCGGAAAGGCGGTGAAGGGGATGGTCGGCGACAGCAGCAAATCCACCCCCTCCAGACAACCTGTCAGTACCGCACCGGATACTGTGATCTCCTGCATCGCCGCGCCAATGCGCGACGGGGGCAGTCCGCGCCCGTGATCGGCAAGCCAGCGGGTATAGGGTTCCGGCAAGTCGTCAGCGTCTTCGCACCCTGACGCGAGCATGTCGATCATCCCGGCCGCGGTCACCGCCATCAGATCGAACATCGCCTGGCCCGCAACCGCGCGGTCCAGGCGCGGCCCCTCGACGGGAACGAGGTGGTGACAAAGCGACCGGCACAACGCGACGGTCCGTTCCAACCCTTCCAGCACCTCCGGTTCGGGCGACTCGCCGAAACAATCCCGCGCAAACCAGCCGATCCGCAGCCCGGCGGGTGGATCGCTCTCCAGCGCGGCGGTTTCGGGCAGCGGATCAGACAACCCCTCCGCCTCGGTCGCACGCAGCCAGTTGGCACTGTCACGAACCGTGCGGCTGAGGCAGTGATCGCTGAGGATACCTGCCAACGGTGCCTCGGGCGGGATACCGGTAGATCTCGTCCGCCCGCGCCCCGGCTTGAAGCCGAAGACCCCGCAAAGCGCCGCCGGTCCCCGGATCGAGCCCCCGCCATCCGAGGCATGAGCCACCGGCACCATGCCCGAGGCCACTGCCGCCGCTGCCCCGCCGGACGAACCGCCTGTCGAGCGAGTTACATCCCAGGGATTGCGTGTGGCGCCCGTGGCCAGTGGTTCGGTCGTGCCCAGAAGTCCGAATTCCGAGGTTGTGGTCTTGCCCAGCATAACCAATCCGGCGGCATCGAGTGCCTCGGTATAAGCCGAGCCTTGCGGCGCGACATGTCCCGCCATCAACCGTGAGCCCAGCCCGATGGGCAAGCCGGGATAGGCCAGCAGATCCTTCAGCAGGGTCGGAACGCCATGAAAGACCCCATCCGGCGCCAACTGCTCGATGCGTTGTCGGGCGATATCGGCATCCAACGAGGCCAGGGCATTCAGCGCCGGGTTGAGCGCCTCGCACCGCCCAATTGCGGCCTGCAACAATTCCATCGGCGTGACCGCACCGGACCTGACCATCTCGGCCTGCGCCGTCGCGTCCAGATCAACCAACGGTAGCTCGGTGATGTCGGTTTGCTCGACGTTCATAGCTGCCTCCATAAGAGAATTATTGATTCTCTTTTAGTGCAAACGGTACCTGTTGTCGATCCGCCCGGCGGGCTGATAGCAGCCATTTGGGTTTTGCTCTGATAGATTGAGGCATATTCCGTGACCTGGCCGGTGGAGAAAACATCAGCCTCTGATCTCCAGTGTCCGGCGTATGACTGCTTCCAACACATGTCAGAGTTTGACCAACATTCTTCGGCTGGTGCGGATCGCAGGGTGGATGACAGAGGCAGGGCGACCTCGATCGCCCTGCGGAGCGGGATGTCATTCGGCAGCAACCATTGCCGGATCGTGATCAGCGTCGCCACCGGCGCCACCCTCACTGGCAAGAAATGCCGGAAGGGCAACATCGTTCTCATCCTGCGCATTGCCATCTGTCGCCGCATCGTCGGGTTCCTCCCTCCGCAGCGGTTCCGGCAGCCAGCCGGTCTCGGCGAGCAGGCGTTCCGCCTCCTTCGCCATCTCGCCCTTTTTCAGATGCTCGATCAGATCGACGGCGGCATCACCCGCGCCCTCGCGCACGGCCTCGAGGATGCGGGATTTGGTGACCCGGCCGAGATAGTTCTCGACCGTTGGCCGCCAGCCCGCCTCGACCAGGTCGAGTTCGGTCAGGCGCGTCAGCCGGTCCGCCTCGCGCACGCGGCGCTCCAGCCCGTGCTGGCTGACGCCCATGCCGCTATAGGGGTTCGGCCGCTCGTAGAGCGCGGTGATACCGAAGCTGACGCAATGGGCAAGCAATGCCTGGCGGCTGGCCTCGTCGAGCCCATCAAGCCAGGTCCAGAGCCGGTCACCTTCGTCTTCGAGCGGGATATCGGTTTTCCAGGCCTCATGGCGATCATCGATGCTTTTCGCCGGGGAGCTGTCGCCGAGATCGGGGGGTTGGACGGCCAGATGCACCTCGCGCACCCGCGCTTCCAGGGCGCAGCCGGACACATGCATGCCGAAGCAATCCTGAACCAACTTGTGCAGAAGCGCGGTCATGGCGATATGCGGATTGCTGGCCACGGCATCCCGCAGGGCGAGCGTGCGATAGGCGGTCAGTTCGGTGATCAGCCGCTCGGGCAGCGGTTTGATGGTCTCCGCGTCGTCATTATCTTCCCCGGATCGCGCAGGCTCGCCACCCATGGCGATGGTGCCGCCGGAATCCGCACCATCGGCATCTTCACCATCGGGATGTGCCGCTATCTCATCCTCGGGACGGACGTAACCGCGCTGGACCAGAAGCCCGCCCTCGATATCGATGCTGACGAAGACACCGGCGCAGCCCATCTGTTCCGGTTCAAAGACCATCGGGCGGTTGTCGAACTCCTCCAGTGCCTGCTCGATCTCGCCAAGGCGGTGATCGATCTCATCGGGCAATTCGTCGGTCTTGGCATATTCGGCCTCGAGATCGTCATATTCGTCGCGCAGCGCCTCATGGGTGCTGCGTTCCTCGTCTGTCAGATCGACGGTGGTGCCGAGCAGTTGGCGCAGCCCGCGATCATGCCCATAGGGAAAACCGGCCGCAGTCTCGATCCATTTCCAACCCTCGGCGGCGATGGCTTCAGCCTCGGATGTCAGTTTCTCGCCTACCAGCCGGTCGAGCAGAACGGGATCCTGCAACCAGCCACCATCATCCTGCTGGAACAGGTCACGCAGCACGTAACCGCCCGCCGCCTCATAGGCGTCGATGCCGACGAACAGCACCCGTTTATCGCTGGCCCGCACCGCCGTCTCGGTCAGCAGGCGGCGGATGTGGTAGGGTTCCGTCTGCCAGCCATCCCTGATCGCGTCCCAGACCTCTTCCTGCCGGGCATGATCCTCTGAGACGGTGAAGGCCATCAGCTGTTCCAGCGTCATGCCGTCTTCGGCATAGATCTCGAGCAGCACCGGCGAGACCGCGACCAGGCGCAGGCGTTGTTTCACCACCTTGACGTCAACGAAGAAGGCGGCAGCGATCTCTTCCTCGCTCATGCCCTTCTCGCGCAAGACCTGGAAGGCGCGGAACTGGTCGAGCGGATGCAGCGGCGCGCGCTCGATATTCTCGGCCAGCGACAGCTCGTCGATCAGCACATCGGCATCGGCCTCCGAGACCACGCAGGGCACCGGCGCAGTTTTGTTCAACCGTTTCTGCCGGACCAGCAATTCCAGCGCCCGGTAGCGGCGACCGCCTGCGGGCACTTCGAACATGCCGGTCTCCTTGCCGCTTTCATCGAGTTCCGGCCGGACATGGAGGGACTGGATCAACCCGCGCCGAACAATGGATTCGGCCAGTTCCTCGACCGAGATCCCGGCCTTGACCCGCCGGACATTGGACTGGCTGAGCACCAGCTTGTTGAAAGGGATGTCGCGCGCGGGTGACAGGGTGATTTTTTGGGTGGTATTGGTCATCTGCTTCGTCTCCATGGCGGGTGCCGGAAGCCTCTCTCCCGACTGGAAAACCGCCACGAAGCAAGGCACCGCCCTCTGCCTCTGAGAGAGCGGCGCTGGATCGCAAAACCGGACAGTCGGGATCAGGCACCCCGGTCGCCAGTCCCGGGAGGCTTTTGGCCGAGCATTGCATTACCGCCCGTTCGCCTGTAAAGAATCCGTTCCGCGTCACGGATGCTGCCCGCCCGCCGTGCCGCATCGGCCCAGGCCGAGATCGGGACATCCCCGGTGAAGAGCAGATCCCGCTCGATCCTCATGCCGAAAGGCAGCCGGATCGCGGCAAGCTCGGCAATGCTCCACGAGCCCAACTCCGGATAACCGATATCCGCCAATCCGAACATGGTATCGCCATCCGTGGCCAGTTCTGTCGCCAGCCAGACGCCTTCGCCCAACGGGTTGAAGAATTTGACCACCGGGATGTGATCGACATCCGGCTGGCAACCATTGGCCAGAAGCTGTGCACGCTGGGGTTCGGTCAGGAGGATCATGCCGCGACCCTCCCGTCGCCGGAAGCACCGCTTGCCTTCTCATCATCTCCCCTCGGCAAATGTCCGAGCAGCCAATCGGCCGCCTTGCTGGCCTGGCTGGCGGCGCGCACGATGGCGCGGGAATCCGCGTGCATGACCTCGAGCCAGGCTCCGATGTAATCGGTATGGCGCACGGTCGGCACGATCCCGAGCGTTGCACAGCAGAAAGCCGCGTTCAATTCCGCCACCAGTTCCTCGAAGGCGTATGTCTTCGAGCCGAAGGAGCCGGTGAGATCGCGATTGAGGCGGCTGTGATGGCCACTGGCGTGACCGATCTCGTGCAAGGCCGTCCGGTGCCAGTTGATCGGCTCGAAATAGGCCTGTGGCGGCGGCACCTGCACATAATCATGCGCCGGCACGTAATAGGCGCGATCGCCGCCGATGCGGAAATCGATGCCGGTCGCCTTGATCAGTGCTTCGACCCGGGGTTCGATCATGCCGGGCGGCGGTGGGGGCGCCGCGACCGCGATATCCTCGGGCAGATCGTCGCATTGCGCCGCATTGAACACGGTGAAGCGCTTCAGGAACGGGATGCTGCCGGGTTGCTCGCCGGCCTCGCGGGCACGGCCTCTTTGCTCTTCCGGCGTGAACCGATCTGCATAGATGACGGTCGTGCCGCACTCGCCCTTGCGCACATTGCCGCCGAGCGCCTGCGCCTGGCGATAGGTCAGCCAGTGCTGGGTGGGATAGCCATGCTGGACCACGGCACCCCAGAGGATCAGCACATTGATCCCTGAATACTGTCGGGAGGTCGCGGCGTTCTTTGGCATGGCAAGCGGCGCCTTCGCCGCCGATGTGCCCCAGGGCTGGACCCAGGGCAGCCGTCCCTGTTCCAGCTCGGCGATGATCCTGTTGGTGATGTCGTCATAGAGATTTCTGCGAGGGCCGTCCTCGCGGGCGGCGCGGTATTGCTTCGGCATCGGGATGATCTCCGCGACGGGCGCCGGGAGCCTCTCTCTCCGGCAACCAACCCGTCACAGAAAACCCCGTCCACGCTCAAACTCTCAGGGCGTGTTGCGGATTTTCCGTGCCGGGATCCGTTGGATCGCGATGATGCGGCAAATGGGATAGTATGGCGTGAGACAAAAGGACGGTCGGGAACAGGAGAATATCGCGCCATGGAGATCGACGGGGACAGGATCGATGAAGCGGTACTCGCGCTGCTCTACCTGACGCTGGATCGGGACGGGCGCGCCTGGAAGGGGTTTGACTGGGACGCGATGAACCGGCTGCACGAGAAAGGCTTCATCGGCGATCCCGTCAACAAGGCCAAATCCGTCTGGCTGACACAAGAGGGTATCGCGCAATCCGAAAAGCTTTTCCACCAGATGTTCTGCCGACCGGAATAGGCCATTCCCTCGGGCAACTCGGCCGAAGCACCGTGTCACGTCGTTATCCGGAAACGAACCTGGGAGAGATCCGTCGCGATGCCGGTGACAGGATCACTGGTGGTGAATATCGCCTTTGCCCATCAGGCCGGGATCCGGTTCCGGCTCATCCCATCGTCTTGCGGCGCTCAGCCATCGGGTAATCACATGCTGGAAATCCGGATCGTCGAGCCGCAGGTGAAACGTGTAGAGACGGTTGACTACCTGCCGCATGAGATCGCGCATCTCGTCATCATCGAGCAGGGAGACTTGCGTCCATGGGATGCGGTTGCCCGCGCCATCCAGGACAACAACATCCGAATAATCGCCGGTCCGGCTCACCGGAACCGGGCCGGCATGCAGATCCTCGAGTTTGGTATTGCGCACGCAGATCATCGCCATGGCCTTGGCCAGGTTCGCGACAATTTGGTCTTCGTCGGATTCTGTCATGGAAGGAGCCTATCCCGCAGCACCTGCAGGGACCAAATGGTTTTGTGGCCCGGCGCATTGCATCGGCACCGCCCTCAGGGCAGAAACTGGACCCGCAAGGAGATGAGACATGGCCCGCAGACCCGCCCTGAGCATTGACAACCTGATCGAACTCGGCCCGGAGAAACTGGCGCGGCTGGTCCTGGACGAGGCCGAGCGGGATGCCGGGTTCAAGCGGCAGGTCTCCGCGGCCCTGGCCGCGAAATCCGGTCCCGAGGCGATCGCGAAGCTGATCGATCGACGCTTGGCGGGGCTGGACAGGGCACGCAGCTTCATTGAATGGGAGCGGACCCGTGCCTTTCGCGACGATCTGCAAAGCCTGGTCGACACGATCGGCTCGGAATTGGCCCAGGCTTCCGCGCAACTGGCGATGGATCGCCTGCTGCGGTTCGTGGCGACGCATGAGCGGGTCTTCGATCGGGTGGATGATTCCTCGGGATATGTGCAGGATGTCTATTACCAGGCCATCACCGAGATGGGCGCGCTTGCTGAGCAACTCGGTCCTGCAGAGGCGGCGCAACTCCCCGATCGGATCATGGCCGCGCTCGGTGAAACCAGCCATGGCTATCTCAGGGATCTGGCCGAGGCAGTCATTCCGCATCTCCCCGAAGACGTGCTGGCGCAATGGGATCGCGACCTGGTCGGGGCGATCGAGCAGCGCGAGGAGAAGGAGGCCAGCCGGTCCTCATCGGGCTGGCATTATTCCATGACCTCGCAATGGCGCGACATCCGCAAAATGATTGCCCGGCAGTGCGGTGATCTCGATCTGCTGATCGCGCTGGAGAGCCGGAAGCCCGTGCATATGCAGGACAATCTCGGGTTGGCAGAGGCGCTGCTGGATGCCGGGCGTGCCACTGAGGCATTGGACTGGGTGCGCAAACCTGGCCGGCGGGCATGGGTCGCATCCTCCGGTGATGATGACGCGGACCTCTCACCCGATCGGGTCAGTCTCGAGGCGCGTATTCTGGAGGTCCTTGGAGAGAAGGATGCTGCCCAGGCACTACGCTGGACATGCTTCAGCCAGACGCTGTCGGCCGATATCCTACGGGAGCATCTGAAGGCCCTGCCGGATTTTGCGGATATCGAGGAACTGGACAGGGCCTTCGCGGTGGCGCTTGAGCATCCCTGCAAGCAGGCGGCCTTGCGGTTCCTGCTGGGCTGGCCGCGGCTCGATCTGGCAGCGCGATTGATCACGGATCATCATGACCAGTGGGATGGCCGCGATTACCATATCCTGCCACAGGCGGCCGCGGCACTCGAGCATGAATACCCGCTGGCGGCGACAATCCTCTATCGCGCCCTGCTGGACAGCATCCTGGCGCGAGCCAAATCCAAGGCCTATCCGCATGGCGTGAAATATCTCCGCCAGCTCGATATGCTTGCAAAGGTCGCGGATATCGCGTCTGATCGGCTCGATACCATGCCGGATCATGCCGATTACGCTGCAGCGCTGCGCAAGAGCCATGCCAGAAAGAGCGGCTTCTGGCGGCAGGTGGACCCGGATGCGATGACGGACGACGCTGAACCCGGAATGTCGCTTCGCGGCCGCCGGCCGAATTGGGTGGTGGAGTAGGTACTGAGGCGCGGTTGGTGTCGTGCAGGTCGGGCGTATTTTGTTGAAAAACTTTTCCTTGATTGAGGTCTGAACTGCTGATTCAATTCCTGTAATTTAGGGGAGTGTTGGTAATGTTGGGACCCAAGCAGCAAGCGCAAGCTGCGTTGTTTTACGAGTTCTCGCTGGAAGATCACGTTCCACAAGACCACTTTCTGCGCTCGATTGATCGGTTTGTCGATCTGAGTAGCATCCGCGCCCACCTGGCGGATTTCTATAGCCACACGGGCCGTCCGTCGGTTGATCCTGAGCTGCTGATCCGGATGCTGTTGGTCGGATATTGCTTCGGCATCCGGTCGGAACGGCGGCTCTGCGAAGAGGTCCATCTGAACCTCGCGTATCGCTGGTTTTGTCGCCTTGATCTGAGCGATCGTGTCCCGGATCATTCGACGTTTTCCAAGAACCGGCATGGTCGGTTTAGGGAGAGCGAACTGCTCCGTTATCTGTTCGAGACGACTGTGGCCCGGTGCATTGCAGAAGGCTTGGTCAGTGGCCAGCGCATGGCAATCGATGCCAGCCTGATTGAGGCGGACGCTAACAAACAGAACTCGACGCCGAAGGAAGATTGGGACGCGGCGAGTATCGACCCAGCGGATGCGCCCCGCGCCGTGCGCGAGTATCTCGACACCCTGGACGAGGCCGCCTTCGGCGCGGCCAGCGAGGTTCAGCCCAAGTTCACGTCGCATTCCGACCCGGCCAGCCAGTGGACCGCAGCTCGTAAAGGTCCGGCGTTCTTCAGCTATTCCGACAATTATCTCATCGACACGGATCACGGTGTCATCTTGGATGTGGAACCCACCCGCTCCATCCGGCAAGCCGAGGTTGGATCGATAAAAACGATGCTGACGCGGGTGAAAGACAAGTTCGGTCTGGTCCCTGACTGGATGATCGCCGACACTGCGTATGGCTCAGGCCCAATGCTCGGCTGGCTCGTGGATCGCAAGATCGATCCTTACATCCCGGTAATCGACAAGGCCGGACGCCCCGATGGCACCTGGACACGCACAGATTTCGACTGGGATGCGCAGAACGATCAATACATCTGCCCCGAGGGTCATGCGCTCAAGCAGTTCCGCCGGAATTATTCCGATCCGAACCGGGGCCCGACGGGCAGGGGCACCGCGAAGTATCGTGCGCTGAAGCTGACCTGTCAGGTATGCCCGTCGAAACAGAAATGCTGCCCGAACGCCGAGGCCAGATCGATCACCCGCGAGGAACACGAAGATGCCCGCCAAGTTGCCAGGGATTTGGCCAAAACTGATGAATACGCGATTGCGATGAAGCTCAGGAAGAAGATCGAGATGCTCTTCGCCCACCTCAAACGTATTCTCGGCCTCGGTCGGCTTCGATTACGTGGCCCATCCGGTGCAAATGATGAATTCCTACTCGCCGCAACCGCCCAAAACCTCCGAAAACTGGCCAAGATATTTCCCGCACCGCAGCAAACGCGAAAAGCCTGACAAGAAAGGTGCTCGCGCTGAATTCCGAACAGCTATTTCTGCGCTCGCAAACGTTAGTTTTTCAACAAAATCGGCGGAAAGCGGGCTTTCGCTGCATGCGCGAACACTTCCTTGCCGGGACATAGAAGCGGACATTTAGCCAAGCTCACGCCGCCGGACCCGGCGTGGAGCTAGATAGCGGGCGGAATGCGGGCTTTCGCCTGACCTGCCACTGAACTTTCATCCAGCCGCGACCGGAGCCCGGTTAGTGTTTATGCCGATTGGCGCAGGTTGAGCAATCGCCCGACGCGCGGAGCTTTCATCTCGCGCAGCGGGGCGGGCGATTGCGGTGGTCAGGGCCCGTGCGTAGTCAGCCGGGGTCTGGTAGCCCAGGGCCGGCCGCGAGAGCCGGCCCGCCCGGTTCAGATTTCCACCGCCTCTGCAATCGCGAGCGCATCTTCCAACTCCACGCCCAGGTAACGCACCGTGCTGTCCATCTTCGTGTGCCCGAGGAGGAGTTGCACTGCCCGCAGATTGCCGGTCTTTCGGTATATTTGCGCGACTTTCGTGCGCCGCATGGAATGGGTGCCATACGCGCTCGGCTCAAGGCCGATGGATGTTACCCAGTCTCGGACGAGGCGAGCATACTGGCGTGTCGAGATGTGCCGCCGCTCATGGAACCGTCCGGGCCAGAGATGTTCTGATCCGACCATCAGCGGCGCTTCAAGCCATGCTCCGATTGCTTTCCGGGTCCCTTCGGTGATCTCGAAGCTGACCGGCCGCCGTGTCTTGCTTTGAACGATCGAGGCGCGGTGCTTTACCTGGCCCGCCGCATAGACGTCGGCGACCTTGAGGCGCACCAAGTCGCAGCCACGCAATTTGCTGTCGATGGCGAGGTTGAAGAGCGCCAGCTCGCGAGTCCGCCCCGCGATCTCGAGGCGGACCCGGATCGCCCAGACATGCTTCGGCTGCAGCGGACGTTTCTGGCCGACGATGCGCCCCTTGTTCCAAGCGGGACGGCAGGCGCGGATTGCTGGTAGGTTGGCAGTAGGCATAACGGTTCATCCGCTCCACCGGTCCCGCCACGTCTTCGGCACTGCGCCGACGCCCCACCATACCATCAATCCGCGGCGAAGGTCCGCTTTGAGCCCATTGCGGTCACTCATCCAATCGGTGGTCAGCTCGGCAAGGTGATGATGATCGGCGCGTGATGGGTTGCCACAACCGTGTGCTCGTATTGCACCGCAAAGGCTTTGGGGTGACTGTATAGTGTCCAGTCATCATCGCCATCGGTTGCCATCAAGCCGCCGTTCGAGAGAAACGGCTCGACCGTCAGTACCATGCCATGATGCATCCGGCGCTTATCACCACGTGTCGGCCAAGTGGCTATTTCTTCAGGATATTCATGCAGCGACCGGCCCACCCCATGACTGGCAAGGTTCTGGATCAGGGTGTAGCCGCGCGAAGATGCGAAACGCCCGATGGCCCGCCCGATTCCTGCGAGCGGTTTGTCGTGTCCCACCTGTGCAATGCCGATCTGCATGGCCTGCCTGCCGTCCCGGCACAGCCGGTCGAAAGACGCACGCACCGGAGGAACCCGAAGGGTTGCGCCGGTGTCAGCAAAAAATCCTGCCTTAGACGCAGACACATCGATGTTGACCAGATCGCCCCGCGCAATCACTCGCCCGCCGGGGATGCCATGGGCAATCTCTTCGTTCACGCTGATGCAGGTCGTGCCGGGAAAGTTGTAGGTCGTCTTCGGTGCGGACATGGCGCCTTCGCGCTCAAGCACCTCACGCCCGATCTCATCCAAATCGCGAGTTGTCATCCCCGGTTCAAGCGCGTTCGACATAACCTTAAGAGTATTCGCTACAATCCGGCCAATAGCCTTCATGCCATCAAGTTCATCTTCTTTGGTAATGGTCATGGAGAGTGCTCTTTTGGAGAAGGTACTTTGACATAATAGCTTCGAGTGGCCGAAATGTCCGCGCTGTCGACCTCGGGTCGTTGGAAATGCTGCGGCGGGGATGAATGGCCGCTTCGGTGACGCTGCGGTGCCGCACCGGCGGTCGCTTCGAACGGCCGGACTAGGCCGGGCTTCCCAATTGATTGGAGAACGACTATCGAGCTATTTCAGTGTAGAAACTGCGGCCGAAATGACCTGCTGTCGATCAAGGTTATCAGTTGCTTCCCACCATTCCCCCAATGCATCGATGAGAGGAACAAGCCTTTCTCCGGCAGGGGTTAGATCGTACTCGACACGAAGTGGATAACCGGAAAATTCGGTTCGTTGGACGATACCCGCATCCTCCAGCTTGCGCAGTTCCAGTGTCAACATCTTGTGAGAGATTGTCGGATTGTCCCGGCGAAGATCGCTGAAACGCTTCGTGCCATCCTGCAGGTAATAAATCAGCAGCGTCGGCCAGCGACCGCTGAGAACCTGCATGACCTCTTCAATGGGACAACGGGAGACAAGGTTTTTCATTCTTCGCTCATGGTTACAAAAAGGTGCGTAATTTACTTCGGGCGGGGCCCCGCTAAATTCCTCCCACGCTGCGCAGCGTGATCATCAGAAATCACGGAGAATGATAGCATGGAACCTACTCTATTGTACGGATTTCCCTCGGGGAGCTCCATGGGGCTTGTCGCTGCGTTCGAATGGCTGGGACGACCCTACAGGCTTTGTCGCGTCGATATGCTCGGCGAGATGCGTGAACCAGCCTATGAAAGGCTCAATCCGCGCGTCGAAACGCCCGTTTTGATCACCGATAAGAGCGAGGTGCTGACCGAGACCATGGCGATTGCAGCCTGGCTTGAAGCACGGGACACGGAACGGCGGATCAGCTTCGATCCGCTGTCACGGGAGGCTGATCGCATGCATCAGGTCATGGCGTTCATCAATACCGGGTTTACTGGCATGTTCGCCCCCCTATGGGCTGCCATGGAGATGGAGCCACCCAATCCGGCGATGCAGTCGGCCTTGAGAGCGTGGGGTCGCGAGGGCGTGATCGAGCGGCATGACAGATTCGAGGAGATGATCGGCGATACAAAGTTCCTGATTGCCGACTATCCCACCCTTGCCGATGGTATACTGATTGGCGTTGCGCGATGGCTGGATTTCCACGAAGTGGCCGACAAGGAACGCTGGCCAAAGCTCGCCGCATTGCGGAAGCGCATCGAAGCAAGTCCGGCAGTCATCTACGCAACGGCGCTGGAGAGCGGCGAGATGCGACCGGGCAGCGGAGCATGTTCTGCTCATATCGAATTTTCGAAACTGATCGAGCGGTTCGGTTCATAGCAGGATCAGGTGCGGGTGCTATAGTTGAGAGTTCCACCCGCGCCGAATTACCCGTTGAACTTCTGGTGCAGGCCAAGTTCGTGTGTCGGAATAGCTTCGACTGACATGAACGACCGTTTCGGGGAAACTGTGTCGCGGCACATATAGTACTCCGAATGGCAGCAATGGGCCGACGTTGAGCGCTATGTCAACGAGATGGTTCGCATCGACCGTCAGGAGCACGGCGAGACAAGGGCTGACAAGGTCGCCCATCTCGCCCGCCGCTATGGTCGTATCCGGCAGGAGATCGCGCGGCTGAAGGCAATGGAACAGGCCCTGGCCGAGGCGCCCGACGGGCAGATCTCCCTGACCGATCCCGATGCCCGGGCCATGGCGACCAGTGCCCGACACAGTGGCATGGTCGGCTACAACGTCCAGACCGCGGTCGATACCGAGACGCATCTGATCGTGGTGCATGACGTGACCAATCAGGGCTTCGACCGCGACCAACTGAGCCCGATGGCGACAGCCGCCAAGGAGGCTCTTCGGCGCGACGACCTGCATGCCATCGCTGACAAGGGATATTTCAGTGGCTCCCAGATCCTGGCCTGCGATCAGGCGGGGATCACCACAACCGTGCCGCGCCCCGAGACATCGGGCAACCGCGGCAAGGGCATGTATGTGAAGGCTGACTTTGCCTATGTTCCGGCCCGCGATGTCTATGTCTGCCCGGCAGGCGAAGAGCTGACCTACCGCTACACGCGCGAGGAGGACGGGCTGCGGATCGGCCGCTACTGGACCAACGAATGTCAGCGTTGTCCGCTTCGTCACCGCTGCACCACCGGCAAGGAACGCCGGATCACCCGGTGGGAGCATGAGCACCTGGTCGATGCGATGCGCGGAAGACTGGGTGGGGAGGCGGATCCGATGACCCTGCGCCGCTGCACGGTCGAACACCCGTTCGGCACCCTCAAGGCCTGGATGGGGCACACCCATTTCCTGACCCGGAGGCTGAAGAACGTCCGCACCGAAATGGCGCTGAATGTCCTCGCCTACAACATCAAGCGGGTGGTCGCGTTGATCGGCATTCGGGGCCTGATGCGGGCCATCGCCGCCTGATCGGGGGGCTGCCGTGACTCAAGCGTAGGCGTCATGCTCTGTCCGGAAAGGATCAGCAAGCCCTCACGCGCGCAAAGGGCGTCGGGGGCGGCTGAAAGCGAGCAACCGGGCAAAACGGCAGCAGACAGCCCCTGCCGGCCCGTTTCCACACAGCCTCGGCCGTTTCTGGCCGACGATGCGCCCCTTGTTCCAAGCGGGACGGCAGGCGCGGATTGCTGGTAGGTTGGCAGTAGGCATGACGGTTCCTCCGCTCCACCGGTCCCGCCACGTCTTCGGCACTGCGCCGACGCCCCACCATACCATCAATCCGCGGCGAAGGTCCGCTTTGAGCCCTTTGCGGACGGTCGGACCTGCCGCCAATGCTGCGGATGCATTTGGCGGCTGCCAGCCCAAACGCGACATTCATGCTGGGGGCGACAAGACACAGAGGTCATGGCCGGGAGGGGCGGTGAACCGACATTCGCCACCGTTGCAAAATGGAGAGTTGGGGGCAAAAAAGGCGCAGAAAGCCGTTCCTCAACCAAACAAAAAAAACATCACTTGTGGGAACTGCTTTCTTAAACCTATTGTGCATGCAAACCAGGTGTTCCAAACTGGCCCAACAGTGCTTCAACGACTAAGTCAGTTGAGCGGCCTATCCACTCTTCTGAAACGCTTGCGGTAAAGGAACAGTCTATGACAAGTGTAGACGAAGCATATGAGAAAATCTTGGTGATCCGCGACGAAGTAAAGGGCAACATAGATAACATTCTCACTGAAGAAGACGCAAAAATTCAAATAATCACCCGTGTAATCACAGAGTGCTTGGGGTGGAGTTTTGCTGACATCGAGGCAGAGCGCGCGCATGAGAATGGTTATTCAGATTATTTGGTGACGGTTTCGGGATTGAATGCACTAATAGTCGAAGCCAAAAGAATTGGGCGTATCGATATTCGTGTTGCTGACAAGGCAGTACAGAAGAACCTGAAGCTAAATGGCCCGGCGTTGTCTGAGACATCTGAGGGTGTTTCGCAGGCGGCCTCCTACGCACAGCCAAACGGAGTACCAGTTGCGGTGCTGACTGATGGCAATGCATGGATTGTCTTTAGGCCAACCATTTCAGGCGAAAACTACTTAAACAAACAGGCTTTCGTCTTTCCGAGTTTAGATGCTGTTCTCGCTAAATTTGCAACCTTCTACGACCTATTGGCCCGTGTATCATTTGCGAAGAAAACATATAATTTAATGTTCGATGAGCTACATAATGCCAGAGTATTGCTCGCTAACCCGTTGATCGCTGCTATGGGTCAAGCTGAGATATCGCGACAGCAAAAGTCCAGGCTGGCATTTGATTTGGAACCAGTCTTCGACAGTTTTTTTAGTCGTATGACTGGAGAAGATGACGAAAATTTAATCATTGACTGCTTTGTCGAAACCGCAGAGAGCCGGATCGCTGATCATTCACTTGAAAAAATGACTGCGCGAGTTCTTGGCAACCTTGCGGCCAGCTCGACAAGTGTTGAGGAGGAATTATCTAAGTATCTCAGTAATGCTGTCGAACTTGATGCAGGCGAGAGCGTTTTTATTGTCGGACCAACTGGCTCAGGAAAGTCGACATTTGTAGAACGGTTTTTTAAGAGAACTTTGGCAGAAGAGACACGCTCGAAGTGCATACCTGTTAGACTCAATTTTTTGGAAGCGTCAGGGAGTATTGAACCGACTCTTAGTTGGACCACGGAATCGCTAATTCAGTATTTTGAGACCGCTCTTTACGAAAATGGTCATCCGAGTTGGGATGAACTTCGTGGCTTATACTTCACTGACTACAAACGCCAAAGCGAAGGTGTGCATGCAAAGCTCTATTCAAGAGATAAAGCCACGTTCCAAGAAAAATTCAGCGATTTCATGGCTGAGAGGGTTGAGAAAGATCGAGAGGGATATCTAAAAAGATTGCTCTCAGACATCGTTCACAATCGCAAGAAATTGCCAGTGATTGTTGTAGACAATACAGATGAATTTCCCCCTGAAACCAAAGAGGCTGTTTTCCAGTACATACAGTCGTTGAGAGTGCACAGCAAACACTGCATCTTAATTTTTCCTATTACAGATAAGTCCGCCTGGTCCTTCAATAAATCGGACATCTACTCTATCTATCAATCAAAGTCTTTTTTTCTACCGACCCCACCTCCCCGGGAGGTTTTCAGGAGGCGAATTGAGTACTTGAAGGATAAAGTATCAACAGCGGATCATGGCGAGACAGGCAGGCGCTATCTAACCGATCGCAATATCAGTGTTTCCATTAAGGACCTAGATGGCTTCGCTGATGTACTTGAAGATGCATTTGTCGGCGACGTTTACGCAGCAAAGATACTTGGCGAGCTTTCTAACTATAACATACGCCGAACTTTGCGACTTGCCCGACGTGTCATTACGTCTCCAGTTTTTCAAATTGAAGATCTGATCGTAGCATTCGCATCAGGTACTGCGACATTCAATCGGCATGCAAAATTCATGAATGCACTGCTTAAAGGTGACTACAATTTTTTTAACCAGAATGATGATGATGCTAGTGAGATCATGCCAATTTTTTCGGTGGACCGGAAATTTAAGCAGTCCCCCTTGCTTCAACTCCGGATATTGACCTTGCTTGAATCAACCTTCAACGGAGCTCGAAATGTTGAGGAGCGTCACATTTCGGTAGGTAGCATATCGGATTATTTTCAAGGAATTGGCTGCACCGAGGCATCGATCGACGTAGCTGTGGGCCGACTAATAAACTCGAACCTAGTTGAACCATTCGATCCTTCAAACAGAGAATTGGTAAACTCACAAAGACTTGCCATAAATTATTCCGGCAGGATACATCTCCGACTGGCTATGAATAATCAAGTGTTCTTTGAACAAATGGCGTTAACTACGGAAATAGCAGATTCCGACGTTGCAAGGATGATTACTGCTGCCCACCATTCAAAACAGCCTATATTTGAGAAGTTCGCAAGCATCAGAACGCTGTTCGCTGAATACCTACTCGATCTGGATGAACGTGAAATATCCATGCCTCCAGAAGGCGTGGCCTATGAACTGCAGCGACAGCTGACGGAATCAATCCGTGGTTTTCTTACAGCGACAACAGTCACCACTAACAGTGGTGGTAAGCAGATAGAATATCCCAATAATTTAGCTGGCGAAGTCACTGCTACACACACCGGAGTGCTCGGCACCGTTGACTTTTTCGACAGCCAGAGAGGTTTCGGATTTGTTGACGTCCCTGAAATTGGGGAACGTTGTTTTCTTAGGCTGGATGTCGTTTCATCGAGTGGGATCGATACGCTCAGAGACGGCGATGACATTCTTTGCGATGTTGGACCTTCCGCCAAAGGCCCGCAAATCACTTCGATCCACGACGTCCAAATTAAACCAGAGGAGGTTAACTTTGTTGATTGTACAGTCGTACGCTTAGTACCTGATCGATATTATGGATTCGTATCTATATTTGGTCGCAAAGAAGATGCTCTCTTCCACTTTTCACTCCTGAGCGAAGAGCAAATCGGCCAACTTGAGGTTGGCAGCAGATTTAAAGCCGAGGTTCGAACGAACTCGAAGAATGGCCGGCAACAGGTTCGGAAAATTGAACAATTCCCGGCGTCTGAGAGACGGACGGGGCAATCATAAACAGCAGAGGCTGCGACCATTCCTTTCGAGCATAACGCATACTGAAATTCACAACCACTCGGATACCGCATCGGCGTTGTTGCAAAAGTCATCTCTGGCGGGATTCATCTTGCGAAGATGGTAGGTTAAGAAGCTCGGCATGAGCAAGCCTGAACCTGCCCGCTACCGCACGACAAACTGGAAATTCTACAACGAAGCCCTGAAGCGGCGCGGATCGCTGCTGATCTGTAAGCGCGACGCCGATCCCCTCCTGCCATTTTTGAGTTGACCCGGGCACTTTGCGCGGATGCGGGTGACGGAGGTTTTGGATTTGGAGAGAGACGGCAAAATGGGCGTCCATTTGGACGGCTCGATGGGCGTTGGAGTTTCGCGGCTTGAGGTGATCGAGGGTCCGAGTGGTCGGCGGCGGCGCACGAAGGCAGAACGGGCGCGGATCGCGGCGGAGAGCATGATGCCCGGAGTGACGGTTGCGGATATTGCGCGCCGGTATGGCACGACACG
>NZ_JAUUTZ010000030.1 GCF_030678915.1 Paracoccus wurundjeri
AGGACGACCAGTTCGTCGTCTTGTATTTCGTCGAGGTCCAATTGCTCATGCCCAAAGGTATCACGCTGGATTCACAAGATGAATCCCGTCAACCTTTTGCGCAACAAAGCCCCGCAACACGCGAAATGCACCCCTTTATTACCTGATCTGGGCTGGTCCGAACAAACTCGGACTGAAAGGCGCGGACTACATCCTGCGCCAAGGCGAGAGAGTTAAAAATCGCTGATCTGATCGGCAAGGGCTCAGTGTGTCGGGATTGTACACAAAACGGGCATCTGCCTTTTGTTCGTTCAACGACCGTCCCAGGGCCGTCATACGCAAGCAGCGTCGGGTCTTGGGACGCAGGGAAAAACATTTCATTAAACGGACATCGGGCGCAGCAACTCGTCGGTGTCCAGCTTAAGCGCGCTGCGCCAGAGCGGGGTTTTGAACACATGACGCATTTGTCTACCTGCGCCGTCTTCGCGGGTCTCGATCAGCAATCCCGCCCATTCGAGCGGTCGCAATACGCATGCTGAGAACGCGGCCATCTCTCGCCATCCCGCAGTGCGCCAATCCTGTGGCTCACCGTAGAAGGTTTCGAACAAGGCAGCCTCGGTCGTGCTATGATCAGCCTCCACGTTAATCACGTTCATCCAGACGTCCCAATTTCTGAAGAGGCGGTCGTCGAATCGCGCATAAGCAGCGTGATCGATCCGGAGCACAAAGTATGGGATCAGTTCGGCAAACAAACGGCCAGGGGCTTGCGCCAACTCTGCGCCACGCTTGGTCAGTCGAAACTCACCCTTGAAGTGACGCCCCAGGCGCCGGGAAATCAGCAGGAAATGCAGAACCTCGAGCGGGGGAAACTCATATTCATTAATTACCTTGTTGTAGCGGAACATCTCTTCTGCACTTTTCCCCGGCCAGTTGAAATGCTCGACGGCCCAATGGACGAAGACACGCTTGAAGGCTTTGGCTTTGGTCAGATCGATTGATCCGTGCTTCTGCGCATATTGCAGGGTTAGAAGAGCGCCTCGAAGCAGTGGAGAATGCGCGAGGTCGGGATGGTCATCGGCGAGAGTACGGAATTCGATCATGTCAGGATGCTGACATAGACCGCGCTGCAGTTCCATGATGCCAGCACGGCGTTGTATCTCTGGCTTGCAACTAATGGCCGTTCGACGGGCCATACCGCAACACGCCGGCTTATAGCTGAATAGCAGCTGCAGGTCGAATACACCGGATCTGGTTCAGCTATATTGGCGCTTGCGCCAATATAGGGTCCATACGGCTTGGAGGATAGAGGTCGAAATGGGGGTCAGATGCAACGCTTACGTCAGAAGCTTTGGATCGAGTGTCTTCACCCCAATCGCCTTGCGGATGGCAGGCATGCTCTTCTGAACTGCAGAAAGGAAGGCCGCACTCGCGTTCTCCAGAAAGTGCCAGCGGTCAGCGACCTGAACCGCCTCTGGAAGAGCCCGAGCAACCGCGCTGCCATATCCGCCATTGCGATCTCGGGCGACGCATTCGACGCGGGGATGGGCGCGGAGCCAAGCTTCAACGGTGGCAGGTGTCCGATCGGGCAGAAGGTCGATTACGCAATGCCGCTCGAGATCCCAGATCAGTGTGCCGTACCGCTGCCCTTTGCGCTAAGGCGAACCAACCAGCTTTCCTCACGCCCTACCTGTCTGCAGCTCTTTCAGGGCCGCCCATCACCCAAAGAGGATCGATGTTATAGAGCTTGGCCAGTTCAATACGCACGTCAGCCGGCAATTTACGGATCCCTCGCTCATAACTCTGTTCTCCGCACAAAGAAATCCCGAGAGCATTCGCAAGGGCCTGTTGTGACAGTCCCAACTCCAGCCGAACTGCAAGGAAGCGTCTGGCGATTTCTGGTAATGTGCTTGTACGACAGTTTCTGACCGTGGCTATGATGGCTACCCCGGTCGTTTTTCCCGTTCAAGGGTATCCTGCCGTATCATTGCAAATCGTCAGAATCCCAAAGCCATACCGTCCTTGCGGGTATCGCTTCCCGCCCGCAGAAAGCCGGTATCGCGATCAATAAATATCGCCTGGCTTCCCCCAAGCGGCTCGGAAACAACCATCGGTCTGTGCCCGCGGGCAAGCAGATCCGCGCGAATCCTGTCCGGGATACCTGGTTCGATCTGCAAATCGCCGCCTGTCGCGAAGCTGCGCGGTTCGTCCATGGCTTCCTGCAGGTCCATTCCCCGATCGATAACATTAGAAAGAAACGCTGCATGACCCGCAGCCTGATAATGTCCACCCATCACACCGAACGGCATGACAGCGTGCCCATCCTTGCAAAGCATCCCTGGAATGATCGTGTGCATCGGACGTTTCTTCGGACCGATCGCATTCGGATGCCCTTCTACGAGCCGGAATGAAGAGCCTCGGTTATGAAACAGAACGCCGCTTGCCGGATCCAGCAGCGTCGATCCGAAGCCGCTGAAGATTGAGTTGATCAGGGACACCGCATTTCCGTCGCGATCGACAACGCAGAGGTAAATCGTATCCTTGTGTTCGGGTTCATTCCACAGGCTGGGCGGCAGAGCGCGATCCATGGCGATGCGCGACGCAAGCGTGTCCACGGTGTCATCGGCAAGCAAGCAATCAGCCAGTTGGCCACATTCCGAGAGATCGGCAATCAGCGCATCACGGTGATGATAAGCCAGCTTGGTGGCCTCGGCATGCAAATGAATACGGTCCGCGAGTGCCAACTGCTCTCCCAAGTCGAACCTAGACAGAATCCGCAGGATGAGCAAAGCGGCAAGCCCTTGCCCGTTCGGAGGGCATTCGAGAACATCATAGCCGCCATAGGCAACCGAGATCGGAGATGTCCAATATGCCTGATCCCGGCCATCGTGAAAATCCTCTACCGTTTGCAGCCCCCCAAGGGATCGCAGGTGCGATACCATGCTGGCTGCTGTTGCGCCCTCGTAGAAGCCTGCGGCTCCATGGGTCGCAATTTCCCGAAATCGCGCGGCAATTAACGGTTGCGCATGCCGATCACCCGGCTTGGGTGCCGCTCCCGAGGGCAAAAAGACCTTTGCGGCATGTTGATCCTGCCCAACCAGTGTCGCGCTCAGGGCCCAATCACGGGCTACGCGCGGCGTGACCGGATAACCCTCTTCCGCATAGCGGATGGCGCGGTGGAATAACCGGTCGAGCGGTATCGAACCGTAATCCGCATGCAATCGGCACCACGCCGATATCGCGCCGGGAATTGTGACGGCATGAGGGCTTGTTCGCGGGATCGTGTCGGTAAGCCCGGCAGCTTTGATGGCCTCTACACTCGCGGCAGCAGGGGCACGTCCCGAGCCGTTCAGGGCTATGCCAGGCCCGCCCGAAGGCGCATATAGCACAAAACAATCGCCGCCGATCCCAGTCATCAGGGGATCCACGACACTTTGCACAGCAACGGCAGCAATCGCCGCATCCGCGGCATTCCCACCTGCGGACAGGATCTCCAGTCCGGCAGCAGTGGCAAGGGGGTGAGAAGTGGCTATCATCGCCTCGGAGGCCAAGGTGGCAGGACGGCGAGCGGAAAAGAAATCGAAAGTCATTGAAATCCAGTCAAGTTGGAGCAGGCATAGCCGGAAAAATTGGCGTCAGATCAATAAGAAGGTACCAGGGCGAGAGATGTTCCGGTCATTTGATACTGCTGAACAAACATGGAATTCACTCATGCAAATCAGAGCCGCCTAGCCTTTTCATGCTCTTCGTCGATTGACTGCTCGACCCCCGTGGCAAGCATCGTACGGGATGCCTCGATGTCGGCGTAAGTCCAGAAGATCCGCATAACTTCATCACTTTCGTTCAGGAAGCGATGCGGGACACCTGCCGGTATCCATGTGGTATCGCCCGCTTGCAGGTAATGGCGATCGTCTCCGATCTCGGCAATTGCCCGCCCTTCCAGGATCATCACGCTTTCCTCGCAGTTGTGGAAATGCAAACCAATCCGCGCTCCTGGCTGGAAACTGGTGATTCCGTTGATCATGCTCCGCGCACCGCATTTGCGCGTCACGAGCGGAATGGTCGCGGCCCCGTTCCCGCGATCATTCACGGGCAGTTTGCCGGGGTGGAGGATCGCAGCCTTTGTGTCAGTCATTCCCGTCTCCCTCATCTGGCCGGACCGGTCCAGACTGTCTTGATATTGGTGAATTCGCGGATACCGTAGCCGCCGAGTTCACGCCCATAGCCGGATTTCTTGATACCGCCGAAGGGTAGACGCGCATCCGATGCGACCATACCGTTGATGAAGACGGCGCCTGCGTCGATATCGCGCGACATGCGCCGGGCAAGATCGGAATCGGACGTCCAGACCGATGCACCAAGGCCGAATTCAGTGTCGTTCGCCAGGGTCATCGCTTCCTCCGCGCTGTGGCAGCGGGTGACGGATGCGACGGGACCAAAGACCTCTTCGCGGAAGGATGCGTTGCCCGGCGCCACGTGATCCAGAAGCGTTGGCGCGTAATAGAAACCGCGACCTTCCATCGGCTCTCCGCCCAGGACAAGCTGCGCGCCGCCGGCGACTGTTCGTACCACCTGATCATGCAATTCAGAACAAAGGTCCATCCGTGCCATCGGGCCGATTTGAGTTCTAGGATCCATCGGGTCGCCGACTTCAAGAGCCGCGATTCCTTTGCGGAAAGCCGTAACGAATTCTTCCGCAACAGCTTCATGTACGATAAAACGTTTCGCGTTGACGCAGGATTGGCCGACATTGATGAAGCGCGCTCTGACCGCCATCGTCGCTGCTGTGGCAATATCGGCATCCGGCAAGACTATGAACGGATCCGAGCCGCCAAGTTCGAGTACCTGCTTCTTGAGGTTATACCCAGCTTGAGACGCCACGATCTGGCCGACCTGGGTTGAGCCTGTCATCGTGACCGCCGCAATCCGATCGTCGGCAATGATTCTTTCGACATCTGATGCCGGGATCAGCACTGTCTGCATCAAACCATCGGGGCCGCCGGCCTTTTTTATCATCGCTTCGATGGACAAGGCGCAACGCGGAACATTGGCGGCATGCTTCAGGATCGCGCCGTTTCCGGCGGCGATGGCCGGAGCCGCAAAGCGGAAGAATTGCCAGAACGGATAGTTCCAGGGCATGATGGCAAGGACGACACCCAATGCATCGAACACCACGCGCGAATCAGTCGCATTCGAGACGATCTGTTCATCGACCAGAAAGCGCGGGGCATTTGCCGCATAGAACTCGCAGGCCACAGCACATTTCTCAATCTCGGCCAGTGACTCGGTAATCGGCTTTCCGATCTCTTCCGTAATCAGGTGGGCGAAGTTCTGGCTGTCGGCTCTGAGTTCGTTCGCTACCGACAATAGCAATGACAGACGTTTTTCCATTGGAGCCCGGCGCCAGGCTCGTTGCGCTTCCACAGCGATCCCCAGCATGCGCTCGATCTCGGCATCGTTGTGCTGCCGGAATCTGGCGACGACCTCACCCGTAGCGGGATTGACAGACTCGATCATGCAATCTTCCCTATAATGCTGTGTCAGACGCTTGGCCAAGCTGCAGGATGGTTATCCGTCAGCGAAGCAGCGACGCTTCGGGCAAAACCGTCGGTACCAAGCTTCCCGCCGATATCTCTGGTGCGTGTGGCCGGGTTACTCAATGTACGATCAAGCGCATCCATCAACGAGCGACCTGCCGCCACCAGCTTCGCATTGACCTTGCGCCGGCCGAGCCATTCCAGAAGCATTCCCGTCGACCCGATCAATGAAGCCGGGTTTGCGATCCCTTTTCCCGCGATGTCAGGCGCCGAACCGTGCTGGGCTTGCGCCATTGCATGAACGTCTCCTGCATTGAGCGAAGCTGCGAGACCAAGGCTGCCAGTCAGTTCCGAGGCCAAATCCGACAGGATGTCTCCGAACATGTTCGTGGTGACGATCACGTCGAACCTCTCTGGATGACGAACCAGATGCGCGCAGGCAGCATCGACTAAGAGTTCTTCATATGCGACATCGGGATAGTGCCCCCCGACCTCTCGGCAACATTCCAGAAACAGCCCGTCCGTTATCCTGAGTACGTTTTGTTTATGAACCGCAGTCACCTTCCGGCCACGCCTCGAAGCACCCGAAAATGCGGCCTCGGCGATACGCATGGAAGCGTGCCGGGTGATCCGCCGCATTGCCACGGTCACATCGGCTGTTACCTGAAGCTCTCCGATACCGGAATGCATTGATCGATCCGCATAGAAGCCTTCGGTATTCTCGCGGTAGATGACAAGATCGAAGGCTGCGCCTGTACGTGATGGCAATTCGGGGCGGGTCGCGGCAGGACGGATATTGGCATAAAGATCAAGCCGCTTTCGCAACTCTCCCGAAGGATTGAGTCCTCCTTTATCGCGGGGCGGGTATTCCAGATGCGAAACCGGCCCCAAGATGATACCGTCCACATTCTCGACCGTCTGGAACGCCTGTTCCGGAAATGTCGATCCCTGCGCTTTAAGAGCCGCGAACCCGATCCCGATTTCTGAAAACTCGATGTCCAGCCCGTATCGCGTGTCGAGAGCCTCAAGCACTGTCCGCGCGGCGGCACAGATTTCGGGGCCAATCCCGTCGCCAGGCAGAACTGCGATTTTCGTCACTACTGATCCCTTTCGATATAGGCCGCCTTGCGCAGCTGGGAGATATGTCGGCATTATTCACGGTTTCCCGGGCGGACGGTCGCAATTGTCGATCGTCGTCCCGGCTTGATCATGTCAGACAAGCCTTACTCGGTCTTCGACACGCCCCAGGCACGTGGCGAACCAAGCGCCCAGCTCTTGTATCCGTCGATATTACTTCTCATCGCACCAACGCGAACACCGGAATACAGTGGAATCATCGGGATTTCCTGCTGAAACAGGGTTTCGATCCGGTTGAACAGCTCCTGTCGTTTTGCGGGATCGCTGACAGCGACTGATTGGGTCAGAAGGTCACGCTGCTCGGGGTTGTCCCAGACCTTGCGTGGTTGTTCGGCCTTGTCTCCGCTCATCATGTCGTAGCTGAGCGCTGGGTCGAGACGTGCGGAATAAGTAAAACTCATCATCTGGAAATTGCCAGAATTATAGCGGTCTTGCAGCGTCGGCCAGTCAAGCACCTCGACCTGAACGTTAAAGCCCGCCTCGGCCATCATTGCCTGCGCAAGTACCGCCATATCAAAAAGCTGCGGATATGCTCTGGTCGCGGTAATGGTGAGCGGTTCGCCATTATACCCGGCCTCTTCCGCCAGTTCCGACGCCCTTGCAATGTCTCGCTCATACGGACGGGCCATGACTTCGCTGTAAAACGGACTTCCCACAGGAACGACAGAGCGGCTGGGCTCCCCCTCGCTCGCTGTGACGGCGTCGACGATCGTCGGTACGTCCAGCGACAACTGGATAGCTTCACGAATACGCACGTCACCGATCAACGGATCCGTGGTTTGAAGAAGGAAATTTACGATCCCGAAACTGCGCGCGAGGTCGAGCTTGATAGCGGGATCAGCTTTCAAGTCCTCAATATGTTGCAATTCGATATCCGAGAGCACATCGATATCGCCCGACTGCAGCCCTGCCTTGGCCGCCGAAGCGTCGGGCACCACGACGAAACGAACATGATCCACCAGAGGTGTCTTGTCCCCGACAAGGCCACTCATCTCTTCGCTTCGGGCGGAATAGTCGGGAAATCTGGCCAATTGCACATATTGGCTGTGTTCGTGCTCTTCCAGCATGAATGGGCCGGTTCCAATCGGCTTGATCCAATTACCGTCTTCCCCGACGGATTTCGGAGAATAGATGCCCGTCTGACCACAATCGGTTCGCGACAGACTTGCCAGGAACAGCGAATTGGGCTGATTCAGACGAAAAACCACCGTCATGTCGTCAGGCGTTTCAACCGCTTCAACCTTCAGCCCCTTTGATCCGTCATATTCGGGATAGCAGCGCCAAGTCGTTTCCGGGTCCATATATCGGTCCCAATTCCATGCCACATCAGCGGAAGTGACGGGATCCCCGTTATGAAAGGTCAATCCCGGCCGAAGATGAAAGCTGTATGTCTTCTCATCTTCCGAAACGTCCCAGCTCTCTGCCAGCATGGGGCCGATCGAGGCATCATCGCGATAACCGACAAGCCCTTCTAGAATGTTGGATATGACATAATCGGTATTGGCGTCACGATTGACTCCGGGATCGGTTGACCGAATGTCCGCTGGAATCACGATGCGCAGGGTGCTTTCCTGTGCAGCAGCCATTGCCGGAAGCGCAAGAAGCCCCCCGACGGTCAGACCGCGCATGAATGCGGGCAGCAGGGGGATTTTCATATGGTCTCTCCTGTTGTTATTCTTGCTTTCTTCATTGCGTCCGGGTCCGCATCGTTCAGCCGATATTCCTTGAACGAGCGGTTGAGTGCCGGCAGGATTGCCACCTCCATGATACCCGCTGCCGGCTGCATAACGATCATCGCGACAGTGGCAGACATATTGTTCTCGAGATTCGGACGCGGTGGGCGGCAGACCGACCAAGGCGTATCGAAATTGTCAAACAGAGCGTTTTTTACGTCGGAAACTTCGATGTTTCCGATCTTTGGCTGCAAAAGCTCGCGGACGCGGCGGTCCCTGAACAATGAGTCAGGCGTGTTCCTGGCGCCGATATCGACAAGTTTGGTCAATGCAACGGGGCTACGGAAGTGATTTGCGTGAACTAGCAAGCCATCGACAGGCTCGACGACGAATGTTTCATCTGGAACGCATTCAAGATCGATCGAAACTCCGTGTGCATGACCCAGCATAAGATTGTTCGATGCGGATTTCGGCGTACCGTATACGTGACCGATCGCGAGTGCATAATTTTCCTGATCAAGCGCCCTGCGGCGAACGATAGCCAGAGGAATGCCACGCCGAGTGTAGTCGCGCTCGCATTCAAGATAATTTCCCGTAATCGAGATCCCGGCACTGTTGAAACCTGCCCGGGCCAATCCTCCGGCTTCAACAAAGGTCAGGATATCCGGACCATCATCCCGGCGAACCCTCAGGACAATCGCTGTTTCGGCGCATTCCTTTTTCCAATCCCAGTCCTGCGCATGTATGACGGCACCATCGCGGGTCGCGGAAGATTCAACGATAACGCCAGTGCAGCCATCCGGCTCGATGAAATCGGTCAGCCCGGCCGCGCGACGAGCCGCGATCTTGGTGATCTCGGTGCGTGCATTGAGCAGCATGATGTCCTGAAACCGGCGCCCCGAACCTTCAGAAATTCCCTGCATTTCCTCGATCAGATCGCCATAATCGGCCTTTAATCCGTCAGCGAACTCATCGACGATCTGAGTGACCGTTTCGCCGTCAAGCTTCAGCCGATCCAACTGTGCGGTATAATGGGCAACACCTAAGGCAATACGCTTGGCTGCCTGCTCTCCGTATTGGCGTCCGCGCTCGCGGGGCGTCCCAGAGACATCAATCAATGGGCAATCGGGAATCGTCGGCGTGGATTCATTGAGCGGTGCCATGTTCAGCTGGTCTCCTGGTCCGGGCGCGACTCGAATCGCCTGAATCGAGTGACGCATTTATTGGCGCCAATAATGTTACATATAAATTCACTGCAATCAACATGGGAATACTATCTGATATCAATATACTGACAATTTTCAGCGAATTGTGGCCACATGAATGCAACGGCGGTTGATACGTTGTGGCTTGCTTCAGTACCTCGCAATGCATCGCGAATAGGCTGATCGCCTTGTCATTGGCGAATATTTTAATATCAATATTGTCGCCAATATATCATGAATGTTAAGGAAGTGCAGAATGGTCGGATGAAGATCGGATTGCAGCCGCACAATCCGATTACGAGCCTTCGGACTTCCTGATCATTTATCCTCGTGGCAGTCGTTGAGGCGACGCGACCGAAAAGGCTAAAACTATGAACAATACCAATGAATTCCGCTGGCCGGATGGCGCGCGCACTGTTGTAGCCGTGACCATCCACGTGGATGGCCCTTCCGTCCAGATCGGTCGCGGCGAAAACGGGCTTGGCCGCTCCAGCCGGGGACGCTATGCAATCCGGCGCGGTGTCCCGCGCTATCTGGAAATGATGTCGAGACTTAACATTCCGGCGACGTTCTTCGTCTGTGGTTACGACGTCGAAACCTTTCCCGACCTATACCGTCAGATCGCCACAAAAGGATATGAATTGGCCGCCCATGGATATCATCACGAAAATTGGGATCTGGGCGATACAGAACCGGCACTATTGGAGCAGACCCATCGGATCATCGTGGAAATCACCGGACAAAGTCCGGTTGGCTGGTGCTCCCCTTCCGGGCGAAAAAGTGCATATACGCTACCGGTGCTGCAACGTCTGGGTTACATCTATGATGCCTCTGAAAAGGATCGTGACGAACCCTATTTTTCTGATGACAAGAAAAATTTTGTCATTTTACCCAACAACACCGTCTCACTCGACGATTTTCCGGTCTACGAGTCGGGCCGCGCACTGGCCTCGGAACTTCTTGATATGTGGCGCAGCGAATACCATGCAATCAGTCAAAGCGAGGGATATCTGCAACTGACAATCCATCCGATGGCCGGCGATGGGTCGGGTCCACCAAGCCGCGCCGCCGTGGTCGAGACTTTCCTGACCGAACTTAAGGCAGAGCCTGACGTACATTTTCTGAATATGCGCGATTTGGCCAGGCATTGCCTGAACAATCCGCATCATTGGGCGCAGGCGACATGAGAAAAATCATAGCGCTGACCATCGATGTCCATGGCATCGGCCCGGAGGCCGCCGCAATGTCCGAAGATTCACTTGTCGGTCGCTTCGGACATGGCCGCTATTCCTACAATATCGGGATCGCGAACCTGCTGAACTTCCTTGCCCTCCAGGGTGTTAAAGCGACTTTCTTCTGGCCAGCGGCAGAGATGGTCCGCGTACCGGAGCTCTTTGACCGTTGCGTAGCCGAAGGGCACGAGATCGGTTCCTCCGGTTGGGGTTTCGAAGATCTTTCGGTTCTGACTGAAGTCGAGGAGATGGCCCTACTCAGAAAAGCACATTCGGTGCTTTGCAGTCGCGCCGGCCACCAAATCGTAGGTTTTCGTTCTGCCACAGGCAGCCTTTCACACGCGACTCTGCCAATCCTGAAAAGCCTCGGCTATCGCTACGATTCCAGCTTCATCGATGACGATTCCCCTTACTGTCTTGCCGAGTTTGAAGCATCCGGCATGCTGGAGCTACCAATCGCGGAAGGGTTGGAGGCCGCCAATCATTTTCGTCGGAACGTGCCTCAGGGACGCGCAGAAGGACTCTTCGACGAAACACTCGACGGCCTCCTGACGAGCGGCGATTTTGCATGCATGACTCTGAACACGCGGGGTGATATCGGCGTCGGACGCAAGGCGCGACTTGCAATGGTAGCGCGCGTCCTCAAGCGGGCGAGAAACCATTTTGATGCCTCGATCCTGCCAGCGATGACAGCATTGGATTGCTGGCGGCGCGATACAGCATAGCATATTTTGTGGCTGTATCGCACTGATCCGATCGCGTGATCTAGGCGGAACGTCAAATGGTCTCGGTTGTAGCAAGCGCCGACGATTGAGTGATTTCAGAACCATGACCCGGAATATCGAGCCGCCACTGCAAGCGTACCCCTCCTCCGGGCGCGGCCTCCAACGCCGGCACAACAGAAAGCAGCTTCCGCGTGAACGGATGCTGTGGATTGTCAAATACCGCAGATCTGTCACCCTCCTCGACGATCTTCCCTTTGTCCATAACCACAACCCTGTCAGCGACCTGCTCGACCACGCCGAGATCGTGGCTGATAAACAGGCAAGAGAAGCCATGGCGGTTCTGCAAATCGGCAAACAGATCCAGAATCTGCGCCCGCACCGTGACGTCAAGGGCGGAAACCGCTTCATCCGCGATGACGAAACGCGGACGCCGCACAATGGCACGAGCAATGGCAACGCGTTGCCGCTGCCCCCCCGAAAGCTCATGCGGGAAGCGATCGGCATAATCACGCCCCAGCTGAACCTCTTCCAACACCTCGGCCACGCGTGCCGCCCGGGATACCTTATTCATGTCGCGAACATGCCGTAACGGCTCGCCAACGATCCGGCCAATTGTGTCACGCGGATCGAGAGAGGAGTAGGGATCCTGAAAGATCATTTGGCAATTGAACCGATAATCCCAGTAACTTGTCTGCGCGCGATCGATAGGTTTTCCGTCGAACCCGATCGAACCACCGCTCGGTTTGACAAGCCCGGCCAGAGCCTGCCCCAGCGTTGTTTTTCCCGATCCCGAAGATCCGACCATCGCCACAACTTGCCCGGGGGCAATGTCAAGGCTGATGCCGTGCAATGCCCGATGCGGCGGCTCGCGCCGGAGCAACTTCCTTCGGCCAGGATAGTCAACCACCAGATCCCTTACCGATACAAGCGGTGCCTCGTCCTGCGCGAAACTCCTTTCCGGCCCCCGTTTTGGCATCGCGCCAAGAAGCTTGCGTGTGTAGGGGTGTTGCGGGTTTTCCAGCAGCGTCTTGCAATCTCCCGTTTCCACCACTTCTCCGCGGCACATCACGATGATCCGGTCGCAATAGCGAGCCACCATACTCAGGTCGTGACTGATAAGCATCACGGCTGTTCCCTGTTCGCGCGTCAGCCCGACCATCAATTCCAGAACGTCGCGTTGCACGACAGCGTCCAGCGCCGTAGTCGGCTCGTCCGCAATCAGAAAGGACGGCTTTAGGAGCATAACCGACGCCAGCATGATCCTCTGTCGCATTCCACCCGAGAATTCATGCGGATAACTGGTCAGTGCCCGTTTGGGCTCCTCCAGTCCGACTCTGCGCAACATGTCGAGGATCATTTCCTGCCGTGTCGCGCTTGGAAGACGGCAGTGAAGCGCCAGTGCTTCATCCAACTGCCGCTCCAGCAACATCGACGGATTCAGCGACGTCATCGGTTCCTGGAACACCATCCCCACGCGACTGCCACGAAGCTTGCGCAGTTTTCGTGGGGACATGCCAAGCACATCTTCGCCTTCGAATGCAATCCGACCGGAGGTCGCCTCGATCCCCTCGGGCAAAAGACGGATTACAGAGCGAGCCGCCAGTGTCTTACCCGAACCGCTCTCCCCCACGATGCCTACGATCTCGCCCGAACGGATGGAAAAACTGACGTGTTTGATAACGTCCAGACCAGCGCCCTTAACCGCGATGCACAGGTCCTCGACTTCGAGAAGATTCTCGCCTGAGGTGTTCATTACGTTCGTCCTCGCATTCGTGGATCCAACCGATCACGGAGCGCATCGCCAAGAAGATTGATACCGAGAAGCGTGATCGAAATGCACAATCCCGGAAGCACTGCAAGCCAGACGGCCTGAGCTATAAACGGGCGGGCGGATGCCAGCATGTTGCCCCAGGTCGGTGCCGGAGGCGGCACGCCCAGGCCAAGGAAGCTAAGCGAGCTTTCCGCCAAAAGAACCCAGCCAAACATCGATGTCGCCAGAACGGTCAGCGGCGCGATGCAGTTCGGAAGAACGTGCCGGCACATCGTATATATCTCGGAATTTCCCGTAACGCGCGAGGCTGCGATAAATTCACGTTCCCGTATCGAAAGTACCGTGCCGCGCACAATCCGCGCGACCGAGGGGGAATAGGCAATACCGAGTGCGACAATGATTCCGTATTTGTTGGCGCCCAGCACCGCTAACAAGCCAAGGGCCAAAAGGATCCCCGGAAATGCCAGAAGCGCATCGTTAAACGCCATGACGATCCGGTCAAACCACCCACGGGCATAACCTGACGTGACGCCGATGACCACACCGACGGAAATGGCCAGGGTTACGGTGGTGATCGACACCCATACGCTTGTCGCCGCTCCGGCCATTAGCCGTGATGCAACATCCCTGCCAAACTCGTCCGTGCCGAGCCAATGGCTTGGTCCGGGCGGAGTCAATTTGTCGCTGAAACTGATTCCCAATGGATCATAAGGTGTCCAAAAGGCACCGCACAAAGCGACAAGCAGCAGAAATCCGATAATGGCGCCACCGACCATTGCGTTGATTTGAAAAGGTAATCTCATTCCACTGCCACCCTTGGATCGAACAGCGGATAGCAAAGATCGACAACCAGATTCACGACAACATAGATCGCCGCTATCATCAACATACAGCCTTGGATTACCGGGTAATCACGCCCGAAAATGGCATCAACGAGCAGCCGGCCGATGCCTGGAATGGTAAATACGGTTTCGACCACCGCAATACCGCCCAACAGGTTACCGAGGACAAGGCCGATCAATGTCCAGGTCGGACCAAAAGAATTCTTGAAAGCATGCCGCCAAAGAACCGTGCTCTCGGCCAATCCTTTCGCTCGCGCGTGACTGATATATTCGAGATTTTTCACTTCGAGCGTCGAGGCTCGAGCCATACGCAGAAGCACACCAAGCTCATGCAGGAACATGGTCAAAATTGGCATCACCAGATAGAGGATTCCTCGCCACGGGTCATCTGCAATAGAAACGTAACCCACAACGGGCAGCCATTGCTGTTTCAAGCCAAGAAACAGCAGCAGCAGCAAGCCCAACCAGAAAGTCGGTATGGACATCAACAGAGTGGCAAGTGAGACGAGGCTGACATCCAGCCGTCCGTTTTGCCGCCAAGCCGCAATTGCCCCGGCTGGCACCGCAATAAGACAGGCAAGGAAAACTGCCACGACCACGATCTGAGCCGAAACCAGAAAACGTTTCCAGACCAGCGGCAGGACTTCCTGCCCGGTCGTGATGGATTGCCCCAAATCTCCGGTCAGAAGATGACGGAACCAGACTGCGAACTGTACCGGCAGAGGTTGGTCGAGACCCAGGCGGGCCTGCAATCGCGCAACACTTTCGGCATCGGCGTTGTCACCCAGCATCAAAGCGGCGGGATCGCCCGGAACCATGCGGATGAGGATGAAAACCGTTACGGCCACAATCAACAATGTCGGTATGGCCATCGCGGTACGGGTAATAATGAATCTCAACAACGCGGAGCCTCCATGACAACAATCAAGCTTACCTTGGTCATTATTCGCCCCTGCTCAGGTTCCAAAGCACCATAGGCGATGTCCAGGGATCCATCCCCTTGATTTCGGTCGAATATGCGATCGGCGAAACGTCATTGTGGGTGATGATGATCGGCACGTCATGCAAGATCATCTTGTGCAACTCGTCGAACAACGGTTGCCGTTTGGCCGGATCCAGAGTCGCCAGAGCTTGATCTATCAGTTCCAGAGCATCGGGATTTTCCCAGACCTTCCGCGGCTGGTCGTCCTTGTTCCCGGAAATCTGCTCGAAGCCCGACGCCACGTCGAAGCGCGACGAATAGGTCGTTGCCTGCATCATGTGATCGCCGCTACGGTACTTGTCGAGCTGCGTGGGCCAATCCAGAACCTCGAGTCGAACGTTGAGACCGACAGCCTGCCACATCTGTTGCGCCAGAACGGACATGTTGAAACTTGGCACAGCCGCGCGCTTGTTGCACATCACAACAATCTCTTCACCGTTATAGCCTGCCTCTGCGAGCAGTTCCCGTGCCTTATCAGGGTTGTATTCAAAGCCCTGCTGCTGAACTTCCGTATAGAAGTTCGAGGTATCGTAGACCGGCGAGTTGTTTACCTTACCCAGACCTTCAGTGACCGAAGCTACCAGTTCCTCATAGTTGAGCGAGATCGCCAGTGCCTGACGAATGCGGACATCCTGCAGCACCGGGTCGCGCGTTTGGAGTATGAACGTATTACGGACAGGGGTCCAGGCAAGCCCGACTTCAAGGCCCGGGTTCGCCCGGATTTCCTCAACGTCGCTTTCCTGTATCGTGGCAACATCGAGATCACCTGACTCAAGGGCGATTTTCACGGTCGCGGCATCCGGAATTGCCATGAAGACAATACTGTCGACCATCGGATCCTTTTTGCCGACAAATCCGTCCGATTCGTCAGAGCGCGACTGGTAATCATCAAACTTGTCGAACTGAACAGACTGGCCCCGTTTCCATTCGCCGAACATGAACGGCCCGGTGCCGATCGGCTTGTTCCAGGTTCCATCGGGATTCAACGATGTCTCGTGCAGGATGGCAGTACCACCGCAGTCGGTCCGGGCAAGCGTATCGATGAACATTGCGTCCGGCTTGTCGATGGTGATGGTGAAGGTCTGATCGTCCGGCGTGTCATAGGAGACGATCTTGAGGCCGTTCGTTCCATCCACTTCTTCAAGACAGTACCAGTTCGTTTCAGGATCCAAATAGTAATCAAAGCTCCACTTGACATCGGCTGATGTCATCGTTTCGCCATTATGAAATTTTACCCCTTCCCTTAGCTTGAAGGTGTAGGTCAACCCATCCTCCGAAACCGCGTAAGTTTCTGCCAGCAAAGGTTGAACATTCCCGCCGCGATCGTAGCTTACAAGCCCTTCAGCGACATGTGCCATTACCGTGTCGGAGTTGCCGTCGCGGTTGACGCCGGGCTGCGAACTCCGAAGGTCCTGATTCAGGGCAGCCCGGATGGTATCGGCATATGATGGAACGGCCAATACCGAAGCAAGACAACCGACAAGGAGCAGTTTTGATTGCATGTTGATATTCCTTCCTGTTGGTATATTTTTTTGTCAGGCATCCCGACGTTCGGCCAAGACCCGATCCATGAATTCTTCGACTCGGCCGACAGCACGTCGGCCATCATGCCCCATGTTCGGAATCAAATCGAAGCGAACCTCGATCCCGGACTGTTCGAATGAGCGCCGCAAACTGTCCAGACGCTCAGGCCGCACCTTGCCGGCATGGTTCGCGTCCGGCATCCAGTATTTCCCACCTACCTTGTGAGTGATTTCCCAGGTCTCCAGATCCACCTTGCCGACCAGCATCTGGACTTTGACCTGTTTCATTTTCTCGATATCGATCTCTTTTCCGAAGATCTCAGCGAAGTTACGCGTTCCCACCCACCAGTCCCGTGTCGGATCGAGCAGTGTAACCGAACCCGGAGCGCCGATGCTTACAGCAAATAGCCGATCGGCATGCAGCATCAGGAAGCGATGCGCAAAATGCCCTCCGCCCGAATAGCCGAACAGTGCGAATTTACTGAAATCGCAGCCGTAGCGTTCGGCCACCTCGTCAACCATAGAGAGAAGAACGTGATCGTAGCGGATGTCACCCTCGATCATGTATTTGAAGCCATCGCGATTACCATCGCCTTGTGGCCCGACCGGAAACAGCGGCGCCAGAATCATCACGTTGTGCCACCGTGCGAAAGCCGCAAAATCGTCCCGATAATCGGTAAAGCCACGACCTGTGCCATGCTGCACGACCAGAAGTTCCGGCGGCGCCCCGCCCTCGGAAATACTTGGCGGGACATAGAGGCAATAGGCAAATCGGGTGTCGGACGACAGCGCGCGGATCGGCGTTTTTCCGAGATCATAGACATGAAGTTCCGGTGCCCCGGTCCGGCGGCTGGTGTCGACATTCATGCGGCTCTTCCTTATCAATTTTATTGGCGCCAATTTTATTGCATAAATTTCCGCTTGCGGCAATAGTCAATATAAGAGAAACCGGCTGGTGGAGATTTGGATGGTATGAAACGCAGTAAGCTAAAACGTTCGCTTGTAGATGAAATTGCCGAGGCTATTCAGGTTGGCGAATACCGTGCCGACGAATGGCTAAGACAGGTTGACCTGGAGGAAAAATTCCAGGCAACCCGCTTCGACGTGCGCAGCGCTCTTGAGGCGCTCGTGGTTCGCAAGGTCGTTCAACATGTCCCGAATCGTGGTTACAAGGTCCCGTCAGTTGACCCGGAGATGTCAAAACATCAGCGCGATGTCCGTGTTGTCGTAGAGACCGCAGCCGCTCCGATGATCATCAAACATGTGACGGATTCGGATACCACGCAACTGGACAAATTAGCGGGCGAGTTCGCGCAAGCGGCAAAATCAGGGGATCATGTCGATCAGAGCCGCACCAACAGGGCTTTTCACGAGGCCATGTTCAATCTCACCAAAAACCCCGTAATGGTAGAGATCATCTGGTTAATCCGCGATAGGGGACGGTCGGCTCCCTTTACCATCTGGCGTTCGATGGATACCCTTCAGCAAAGCGTCACCGAGCATCAGAAAATGGTCGAGGCTATTGCCGCGCGAGACGCCGAAGCGCTGGCTCAGCTCATAGAAATTCACATCCGCCGCCCACATTAAACAGATGCACGCATCCAAGACAAGATTGGTTTCAATGGACTGATCAGCGCTCACTCAGCACGGCTCGACTTCTTCCAGACGGTATACGTGGCGGGCAGTTGCATGAAACAACTGGGCGCGCTCGTTTTCCGATGCTCCGGCCGTCAGCCGCTTAAATGCATTCCACAGGCTTCGATAGCTACAGCTTTGCCGGTCCACCGGCCAATTGCTTTCCATCATTGCTCGGTCGGGCCCAAAAGCAGCCAGACAAATATCAACATACGGCCTCCACGCAGCAGCCAATTCCGCACTTTTCGGCGCTTTTGGACGCTGATGAAAATTGAACCCGTAGTACAACATTCCCAGGCCCCCGATTTTCATGACGACATTAGGGCAAGCTGCAAGTGCATTAATACCGGCTCGCCATTGAACCAGCACATCGTCGAGGCGACCCTCATACGGCCCCACCCCAAGCGGGCCACCGCAATGATTGACGACTATCGTCGTGTCGGGAAATGCCCGCGCCAGTTCGGCTACCTGTTGCAACTGCGGATGGTAAACCCAAGCATCGAATATCAGCCCGCGCTTGGCAAGCAATGCAAAACCCCGGCGAAATCCGGGATCAGTGATCAGGTCCGGCTGCCCCCGCTGTCCAAACAGCCCTATGCCGCTACGGTCCCAACGCAGCTTCTGTCGAATTCCCCGTAATCGGCCTTCGGCCGCCTCGATCTGCGCATCCAGCACATCGACAGCAGTATCGAGATGCAAATCTGCATGAGAAACAATACCGGCACAGATTCCGGGTCGCGCACCGCGGATAGCAGAAACAATGGACTCGGTTTCCCCAACGCATCGCATCTCTTGCCGCCCTGACGTCCGGAAGCTATTACCACATTCAATTGCCACGGATGCAACGACATGGTGTCCGGACCCGATCGTTCGTTGAAGTTCCGGCAAGAGGAAATCGCCCTCGGGCTTGCGCCAGAGATGGTGATGAGAATCCACGATCGGCTGGTCCGGATCCAATATCGGTTCGCTATCTTCTGCCTGCCAGGCATCCAGTTCGGCGGGCGTGCGGACTGCATTAGTCGACGGATCATATGCCTTCATTTGTTTCCCTCTGCGTCCGGATGGCAGGGGCTGATCTGTGACCTGCAAGGATCTGTCCCGAAAGCGGAAGAGCCGGTCGCGGGGTCTTGCTGCAGCAGCCTGGCCACGACCGGCACAAGGGCGGCACCGATGGCGCGGCTTGCATCGGCATCAAGATGCACGCCGTCCACATCAGAGGTTCGTGCGACACAGGCGGCATCGAAAAATGCGGCTCCTTCCGCATCGGCAACCGCACGGAAGAGCGGTGCCAGTTCTTGTGCCTGACGGCAACGTTCCAGCCAAAATGGATTGGCCCCGGTTGCGTCGGTTATACGCGCCACCGGCGGGCTGACGACCAGTATCTTCGGAGCCGGCATGTCGTAGATGTTGCGCTGACGGAGTACAATTCGTAGCAATTGCCTCATTCCCTGTGTCGCTCCGCTGGCAGTGCCGCAAATCTGCGGCTTGAGGTCGTTGGTGCCAAGCATGAAAATTACGACATCCAGCGGCACATGACTGGCCAGAATCGGTGGCAGCACGCGCGCGCCATTGCGATCAACGACAGCACCCGGATCGTCATAAGCGGTCGTCCGCCCCGGCAGCCCCTCGGCAATGATCTCGACCTGGTCGCCTAGTCCGCACCCCAGAACGACCGGCCAGCGGTCGCACGCGAGGTGCCGGCATCTGGCCCCCGGGTTTACGCCCCAAGTCAGGCTGTCGCCATAGGTCAGTACCGTCGCACGCTGGCCAGACAAGCTCGGCGCAGTCATGTAAATGCCTTCCGAAACCGCATCCGAGCAGAGTATAAATGACGGATTGCCACCTTTTGGGCAATGTGGCGCCCAGCCCATATCTGCCAATCCATCTATCTCTCCTGCATATAATCACCCATTATGGCGCCAATTTTGTAGCACAATATGACGCTGTATGGATAGATTGACAATGCACTTCTTCTTGTACCGGTGTTCTCAATAATTCGGCGCCCCAACTTACCTTCACTCCCAAAAACACCAACTGATTCGCCAAAATTGGCGCCAACAAGCTGCCAATTTGGCAACCCTGAAAGAGATTATGCGCAATTATTCATATTTAATTATTTAATATCAATATATTAATAAAAATCAGAAGTTGACCCACACATGCCCGCCGGGAATCAAGCCTGAAGGATCTTGCTCATCATATGTCCCGAAAAGATCAGGACCATTCGCATCAGATTCACCTACCCATCAGGTTGAGATATGTGCTTTCGTGCTGTGCGGTGTTGCCAGAAGAAGGCTGGTTTCGCTTCCGACGATTCCGGGTACATGCCGGATCCGGCGCAGCACCTCATCCAAATCCGCCAAGGTCCACGCACCCAGCCGAACGATGATATCCCACCTGCCATTCGTCGTATGGATCTCTGAAATCTCTGGGAATTTTTCCAGCGAGGGGATTACGCGTTCAGCCATGTTGCCATCGACCGCAATCATCATGATGCCGCGAACCGGCAGGTCCAACTCGTCCGAGCGAAGCACCACGGTAAAGCCGAGCACTTCGCCATTCATCTCCAGTCGCTGCATCCGGCCGCGCACAGTCGCGCGTGAAAGCCCAAGCTCAATCGCCAGATCAGACACGCTTCGGCGACCATTATGACGAAGAAGCATGATCAGCTTTCGGTCGATGATATCCATTTCATTTTGCTCATATAGATTTATCGTTTTGATAATATCCAGCTCATTATTTGGCAATATTCATTATTCGAAAGCTGTGCTTTTCATGTTCTGCTGCTGCAATGAAATCGCGGGTTAGCTTGTGCATCGGACGGATCACTCCGCAGGTCGCAACAAGGATCTTCGCGATCAAACATTCATGGATCACCCCGACATGGAGCTCGCGATGCCCGCTCAAGCAGATCTGAACCTCGTTCCATTCGTAAGTGTGGATAACATGATGCAACTGGTGCATTCCATCGGGGTCGAAGATTTCATCCGTCAGCTCGCCGGTTATATCGAAGACGACTTTCGCCGCTGGGGAAAATTCGACAAGGTTCCTCGTGTCGCGTCGCATTCGCGCGAAGGTGTCATAGAGCTGATGCCAACCAGCGACGGTGCGCTCTACGGTTTCAAATACGTGAACGGCCATCCCAGGAATACGAAAATCGGTCGGCAGACCGTCACTGCCTTCGGTATGCTGTCAGATGTAAATACCGGGTATCCGCTGCTTCTCGCCGAGATGACCATCCTCACTGCCTTGCGCACTGCAGCAACCTCCGCCGTTGCTGCCCGGCAGCTTGCCCCGCAGGACGCCCGGTGCATGGCAATCATCGGCAACGGCGCTCAATCGGAATTCCAGGCTCTGGCATTCAGGGCGTTGCTCGGCGTCGACCGGCTGCGCCTCTTCGACATCGATCCACAGGCTACGGCACGATGCCGGTCCAACCTTGAAAGTTTCGGCTTTGATATCGCGGCCTGTGACGCTGCCGAAGACGCTGTACTGGGGGCAAGCATCGTGACCACGGCTACCGCCGACAAGCAATATGCGACGATTCTTACCGATAACATGTTCGGTGCCGGCATCCATATCAACGCAGTAGGCGGCGACTGCCCGGGCAAGACCGAACTGCATTGTGATATCCTTCTACGGTCGGATATCTTCGTCGAATATCCGCCTCAGACCCGGATCGAGGGCGAGATGCAACAATTGCCTGACGATCACCCTGTCACCGAACTCTGGCAAGTCATCTCCGGTCAGGCGCCGGGCCGGACCAGCGCGCAGCAAAACACGATCTTCGATAGCGTCGGATTTGCGATCGAAGATTTCTCTGCCCTGCGCTACTTGCGTGCTTCCCTGCCCATGCATCCGTTCTTTGAAAGGCTCGATCTCCTTGCCGATCCGGACGACCCGCGCGACCTGTTCGGCATGCTTCTACGACATGCGCCGAAAGTTGCCGCGTAACGGAACAAACCACGAGAACATTACTTGATGCCCCTTCTATACAACACATTAAGCTCCGGGCCTGGCACATTGCGTTTCACTAACTTACGCGCGATGCTAGGTAATCGTCTGAATTCCTTACCGCATGTCTTGCGATTTCTGGCGGAGAACCATCTCCGCAATACGCAGGGCGACAATCATGAAGAATTGCTGCACGCACTGGACGAATGGCTGGTCGGCCGATCGGCCGGTACTGAGCTGACATTCGTGCCGAGCCGGCTGTTGATGCACGATACGACCTGTACCCCGGCGCTGGCTGACATTGCAGCGCTAAAAGATGCGCTCGCTGAAGCTGGCGGCGACCCAGGAAGCCTGTTTCCGTCCCTGCCCATCGACGTCTCGGTCGATCATTCCCTTGCCGTTGAAAGCTTTGCCAGTCGCGCTGCATTAAGTCGCAATAAAACGGTCGAATTCGTGCGCAATGCCGAAAGATTTGCATTCATGAAATGGGCCGCCGCCAGCATGCCAAACCTTCGTGTCCACCCACCCGGAACCGGGATCATGCACACGATCAACCTCGAACAACTGACCACTGTCCTGCAATTGACTCCGCACGAGAACATATTCGATGCGATCCCGGACAGCGTGCTGGGCACGGACAGCCATACGCCGATGATCAACGGTATCGGTGTTCTTGGTTGGGGCATCGGCGGGCTGGAAGCGGAAAATGTCATGTTTGGCCAGCCGACAACGCTACCTATTCCCGAAATTGTCGGTGTTCGGCTTATCGGCCATCTGCAACAAGGCGCCCTGTCCACCGATCTCGCGCTTGAAGTCACACATCACCTCAGGAAACTGGGGGTTTCCGGCCCCTTCGTCGAGTTCTTCGGGCCCGGCGTGGCGACACTTTCGGCCGATGATCGTGCCGTTGTCGCGAACATGGCACCGGAATACGGTGCGACGACCGGTTTTTTTCCACCAGACGACCGTGTGATTGACTATCTGGTTCGCACTGGCCGACACACCGCAAAAATCGCAGTGATCAAGCCGGTTTTTCAAGAAATGGGATTGTGGTTCGACCATCGCCAGCATCCTCGTTTCGATCGGGAGATTTCAATCGACCTCACCGAGCTGGTGCCATCGATCGCGGGACCACGCAGACCGCAGGACCGGCGAGCCACCATCGAGGCGCGTTCTGCAGTCGAGGATGCACTTCAACGCCCGCTTGCCGATCCCGTTCCGAACGAAATACCGGACGGCGCCATCGGAATTGCTGCAATTACGAGCTGTACCAATACGTCTGACCCACGATTGCTGATCACCGCCGGCCTTCTTGCACGAAACGCCAACCGTCGAGGGCTACGGCCACCACCCTGGGTCAAAACATCGCTTGCCCCCGGTTCGCCATCGGCACAGAACTTTCTGAAACGCGCCGGCCTGTTAGAAGATCTGGAAGCGCTGGGTTTCGATATTGTTGGCTTCGGTTGCACGACCTGCATCGGGAATTCCGGTCCATTGCTTCCACAGATCCGAAGCGCCTTAAACGCTGGCAAGGCTGTGGTCGCCGTCTTGTCCGGGAACCGGAATTTTCCTGGTCGGGTTCACCCCGCGCTCGATCTTGGCTACCTCGCATCGCCCCCCCTCGTGATCGCCTATGCTCTATACGGCGATGTTCGGCAGGACATACGAACCACCACCCTCGGAACATCCGCAAACGGCACCCCTGTCCAGCTGGCGGATATCTGGCCTGCCGAGGACGAGATCAATGCTGCGATGGCCACCGCGATCAACCCGGCAGACACCAAACGCGCCTTCAACGTTGCGGCACGCAATTCCGAGTGGGCAGCCCTCGACGCACCGGTGAGTGACCGTTTCCCCTGGGATCCCGACTCGCGTTACCTGCGCCGCCCGAAGTTCGCTTCGTTGGATAACGCCTCGCGCCTTGGATCATATGACGCAGCGCCATTGGCGATCCTGGGGGACGATATCTCGACCGATCATATCTCACCGGCCGGTGCCATCGCGCCTGAAAGCGAGGCCGGACGCTGGCTGATCAAACACGGCTCAGAGCCGGATAACCTTAATGTCTACGCCGCCTATCGTGGCAATTGGGAGGTGATGCTCCGCGGCTTGTTCACCAATCGCCTGGCTCAAAACTTTCTCGCACCGGAATTGGCTTCAGGTGAGACACGCGTCGAAGGCGAAACGGAGGCATTGACCCTGCATCGCGCGGCCGAATTCTATCGACAACGAAATATTCCAGCGATTCTGATGGCCGGAGAACGCTATGGTATGGGATCATCCCGGGATTGGGCAGCCAAAGGGGTCGCGTTGCTCGGAGTCCGTGCTGTTATCGCAAGAAGCTTTGAACGGATTCATCGCACCAACCTGATCGGCATGGGCATTGCTCCTATTCGTATCCTCGACGGTTTTGTTCCGGCCAACGCCGGTATCAGGTGTAATGATCGCATCCGGATAGCTCTTAATCCTGAAGAACTCAGCCTCGGTCAGCAGCATGTAATTGAATTGATTACGAACGGCATTCCCCTCCCTATCGCGGTACGCCTCGATATCGAGACCAAGCAGGAGCTTACCACATTACAAGCTGGAGGCATTCTGCCGTCAATCCTGCGCATGTCGTTAGCGCATCAGAAAAACCAGCGGTAGCCGCTGCAGATATTGGAAAGGTGAGCATGCCATGGACTTTCGTCATCTCCGATATGTCACCGCAACGGCACGTAACGGCAGTTTCAGTGCGGCGGCACTCGAACTGAAGGTTCAGCAACCGATCGTCAGCCGACGAGTCCGTGAGCTCGAAGAGGAACTCGGCACCGCCCTCTTCGACCGCTCCACCGCCGGCGCGAAACTAACCCCTGTCGGTGAGAGTTTCTCCGACATGGCAGGGCGTATCCTCGACGATCTGCAGCGGCTGAGTGATCGCACGCGGGCTGCCGTACAGGGTCGGCGGGGTAGTGTTGCGCTGGGCTTCTACAAATCCCTGTCTTCGGGTTCTTTCCGTCTTATCCTGCGGCGGTTCCGCGAAGACCACCCCGATATCGATATTGACCTGCTGGAGGCGCCCTTTGCCGAACTGATGGCTGATATCCAATCCGGCAAAATCGATGTGGCAATCATTCTCGGGGAACCGGATCGGTGCCCGGCGCTGAATACGATGGCAATCGGTACGGAGCATCTGATGGCCGCCCTGCCGGAAGATCATCCGTTGGCCGAACACCCCTTCATCTACTGGTCCGACCTGAAGGGAGAACGGTTTCTGATCTCGCATCAGGATCCGGGCCCGGATATCCGCAACATCCTGATCGCCAAGCTGGCCGCGCCCTCGGATGAACCGGTTATTGTCAGCCTGCATGTCAGTCGCGAAAGCATCCTGAGCCTGGTCGGTACCGGCGAAGGGATCAGCCTGCAGTGTGAATGTGCGAGCGGTTTAACTGATCTTGGAGCGGTGTTCCGACCCCTGCATGATGGCAATGGCGCGACCCGGATCGGTTATCTTGCCTGCTGGCATCCCGACAACAGCAATCCCGCGCTGGAAACATTTCTTGAGGCCCTGCGGCCGGAAACCTGAGTCGCGGTACAGGCGGCTTCGCAGCACTCGCGATCGGGATCCGCACCGCAGACTTCCTGTATTTTTTCTTTCCTCTACGACCGAATTCGATCTCGAGAAAAAACCTGTTGCTCGTGGGCCTTTTCCGGCTTTCTTGCTGTCCCCGATCCAGGGTTGCCTGTTGGAGGCGCCCGCGAACGGAACGGGGACGGCATGGTGGATACTCATCGGAAACCGGAGGTACTGGAGCGCGGAGCGCGGATGCTCCGGACCGCGCTCGGGCCGGCGATCGCCCGGTTTCTGAACGATCCCGTGACCGTCGAGGTGATGCTCAACCCCGACGGGCGGCTCTGGATCGACCGGTTGTCCGAGGGGCTGACCGATACCGGTGAGACGATGTCGCCCGAGGGGGGCGAGCGGGTCATCCGGCTAGTGGCGCATCATGTTGGCACCGAGACCCATGCGGGGGCGCCGCGTGTCTCGGCCGAACTGCCGGAGAGTGGCGAGCGCTTCGAGGGGTTGCTGCCGCCGGTGGTCGCGGCGCCGACCTTCGCGATCCGCAAACCCGCCATCGCGGTCTTCGCGCTCGAGGATTATGTTTCCAAGAATATCATGACGCGGCTGCAGGCCGAGGCACTGCGGCTTGGTGTCGCCACCCATGCCAATATCCTCGTCGCCGGCGGCACTTCCACCGGCAAGACGACACTGACCAATGCGCTGCTCGCCGAGGTCGCCAGAAGCACCGACCGCGTGGTGCTCATCGAGGATACGCGGGAGCTGCAATGTGCCGCGCCCAATCTTGTGGCCATGCGGACAAAGGAGGGCGTCGCCTCTCTCTCCGATCTCGTCCGCTCCGCGCTCCGGCTGCGCCCGGACCGGATTCCGATCGGCGAGGTGCGGGGGCCAGAAGCCCTCGATCTGCTGAAAGCCTGGGGCACCGGCCATCCCGGCGGCATCGGCACCATCCATGCCGGATCGGGCATCGGGGCGCTGCGGCGGATGGAACAGCTGATCCAGGAGGCCGTCATCACCGTGCCGCGCGCCCTGATCGCTGAGACCGTGGATTTGATCGCCGTGCTCTCGGGGCGCGGATCGGCGCGCCGCCTGTCCGAACTCGCCCACGTCGAGGGGCTCGGTCTGGACGGGGACTACCGCATCACCCCCGTCATTCCCGATATCGACACCTTCCATGATACCGGAGATCCCGCATGATCCACCATGCCCTGCGCATCCGCCAGCATATCGCGACCACGGCTTTCCTCACCTATGCCAGCATGTTCATCGCGCCCGCCGCCCATGCCTCGGGCTCATCGATGCCCTGGGAGGCGCCGTTGCAATCGATCCTCGAATCCATTGAGGGGCCGGTCGCCAAGATTATCGCGGTGATGATCATCATCATGACCGGGCTGACCCTGGCCTTCGGCGATACCGGCGGCGGCTTCCGCCGGCTGATCCAGATCGTCTTCGGCATCTCCATCGCCTTCGCGGCCTCGAGCTTCTTCCTCAGCTTCTTCAGTTTCGGCGGCGGGGCCGTGATCTGATGGCGGGTTTTGAAGACCTCGCTACCGTGCCCGGCTTCTCCGTCCCGGTCCATCGCGCGCTCACCGAGCCGATCCTGCTCGGCGGTGCACCACGGAGCATCGCGATCCTGAACGGCACGCTGGCCGGCGCCGTAGGGCTGGGTCTCCAGCTCTGGCTCGCAGGCATTCTGATCTGGGCCTTGGGTCATATCGCCGCCGTCTGGGCGGCAAAGCGCGATCCACTCTTCGTCGAGGTCGCGCGGCGGCATCTGCGCCTGCCTGGCCATCTGGCGGTATGAGGATGCGGGTATGATGAACCTTGCCGAATATCGTCGTCACGCCACGCGGCTTGCCGATTACCTGCCCTGGGCGGCGCTGATCAGCGAGGGTGTGGTGCTGAACAAGGACGGATCGTTCCAGCGCACGGCCCGGTTCCGCGGGCCGGACCTGGAGTCTTCGGTCGCTGCCGAACTGGTGGCGGTGGCCGGCCGCATCAACAATGCCTTCCGCCGCCTCGGCTCCGGCTGGGCGATTTTCGTGGAGGCGCAGCGCAGCGCGGCAGCCAGCTATCCGGACAGCATGTTTCCCGATCCGGCCTCGGCATTGCTCGATGCAGAACGCAAGGCCGGCTTTGAAGAAGACAGCGCGCATTTCACCTCCCGCTACTATCTCACCTTCCTGTGGCTGCCGCCGGCCGAGGATGCGGCGCGGGCCGAGAGCTGGCTCTATGAGGGCCGCGAAAGCGCGGGCGTGAACCCCTGGGAATTGCTGCGCGGCTTTCAGGATCAGACCGACCGGATGCTGGCGCTTCTGGACGGTTTCATGCCGGAATGCCGCTGGCTCGATGATGGCGAGACACTGAGCTATCTGCATTCCACCATTTCCACGAACCGGCAGCGCGCGGGCATGCCGGACGTCCCGATGCATCTCGATGCGCTGCTGGCCGACCAGCCGCTTCTCGGCGGGCTGGAACCGCGGCTGGGCGATCAGCATCTGCGGATGCTGACCCTCACCGGCTTTCCGGGGTCGACCACGCCGGGCATTCTCGACGATCTGAACCGGCTAGCCTTTCCCTATCGCTGGTCGACCCGCGCCATTCTCATGGACAAGACCGATGCGACACGGCTGCTGACACGGATCAGGCGGCAATGGTTCGCCAAGCGCAAATCGATCGCCGCAATCCTCAAGGAGGTGATGACCAATGAGCCATCGGCACTGGTGGACAGCGATGCGGCAAACAAGGCAACTGACGCCGATCTCGCGCTCCAGGAACTTGGGGCCGATACGGCGGGCATGGCATATGTCACCGCCACAGTTACGGTCTGGGATAGTGATCCGCGTGTGGCCGACGAGAAGCTGCGGCTGGTGGAAAAAATCATCCAGGGGCGTGATTTCATCGCCATGGCGGAAAGTGTCAATGCGGCGGATGCCTGGCTCGGTTCACTGCCCGGTCATGCCTATGCCAATATCCGCCAGCCGCCCGTCTCGACACTCAATCTCGCCCATATGATTCCGCTCAGCGCCGTCTGGGCGGGCGACGGGCAGGACGCACATTTGGGTGATGCGCCGCTGCTTCACGGCCGGACCGAGGGCGCGACCCCGTTCCGGTTTTCCCTGCATGTCGGCGATGTCGGCCATACGCTGGTCGTGGGTCCGACCGGCGCCGGCAAATCCGTGCTGCTGGCGCTCATGGCGCTGCAGTTCCGCCGCTACAAAGGAAGTCAGGTCTTCGCCTTCGATTTCGGCGGCTCGATCCGGGCGGCAGCGCTGGCGATGGGTGGCGACTGGCATGATCTCGGCGGCGGGCTGACGGAAAGCGAGGATGTTTCGGTTTCACTGCAGCCGCTGGCCCGCATCCATGAGGCGCATGAACGTGCCTGGGCGGCCGACTGGATCGTGGCCATTCTCGCACGCGAGGGCATCCGGATCACCCCGGAGGTGAAGGAGCATCTCTGGACGGCACTCACCTCGCTGGCCTCGGCACCCGTCAGGGAACGCACCCTCACCGGGCTGGCCGTGCTGCTGCAGGCGAATGATCTGAAACGGGCCTTGCGGCCCTATTGCATCGGCGGGGCTTACGGCCGGCTGCTCGACGCGGAAACCGAACATCTCGGAAGTTCCGATGTCCAAGCCTTCGAGATCGAGGGGCTGATCGGCACCGGCGCGGCGTCGGTAGTACTGTCCTATCTCTTCCACCGCATCGGTGACCGGCTTGATGGCCGCCCGACGCTGCTGATCATCGACGAGGGCTGGCTGGCGCTCGATGACGAGGGCTTCGCGGAGCAGCTCCGCGAATGGCTGAAGACACTGAGGAAGAAGAATGCCTCCGTCATTTTCGCCACGCAGTCATTGAGCGATATCGACCATTCCGCCATCGCGCCCGCGATTATCGAGTCCTGCCCGACCCGGCTGTTGCTGCCGAACGAGCGCGCCATCGAGCCGCAGATCACCGAGATCTATCGCCGTTTCGGCCTCAATGACCGGCAGATCGGGATTCTCGCCCGGGCCACGCCGAAGCAGGACTATTACTGCCAGTCGCGCCGCGGCAACCGGCTATTCGAACTGGGACTCAGCGAAGTCGGCCTCGCCCTCTGCGCCGCCTCCGCCAAATCCGATCAAGCGTTGATTACGGAAATTTTCGCCGAACATGGCCGCGACGGTTTTCTGGCAGCCTGGCTCCAGGCGCGCGGCGTCGACTGGGCGGCGGATCTGATCCCCGATCTGCCCAATCTCGCAGCTGGGACGGAGGAGCCGGAAAGGGACAGCACATCACTGCCTGATGGTGTCGGGGCTCCCGGCGAGGGTGAGACCATTTCGGCGGTGTCCAACGCCGAATTCGCCGGGGAAGAGAACATGACCAAAGAGGAGATCGATCCGTGACGCGCAGCACCAAGATCCCAATGAAAATCCCGATTTTCGGCATCACCAGCGCCACGGCACTGGTCCTTGCGTTGGCGGCGCCACTGGCACTGACGCCGATCCTGACGCCCCCGGCCCATGCCTTCTTCGGCGGGTTTGGTCGCATCGTCTACGACCCGACCAACCATGCCGAGAACCTGCTGACCGCGGCGCGGGCGCTCGAGCAGATCAACAACCAGATCACCTCGCTGCAGAACGAGGCGCAGATGCTGATCAACCAGGCCCGCAATCTCGAAAGTCTGCCCTATAGCGCGCTCCAGCAGCTGCAACAGAATGTGCAGCAGACCCAGCAACTGCTCGGGCAGGCGCAGGGTATTGCCTTCGATGTCCAGAAGATCGATCAGGCATTTGCGCAGGATTACGGGGAACTTTCGCACTCGGCAACGGATCAGCAGCTTCTCACGGATGCGCGCTCGCGCTGGGAGACCAGCATCGGTGGTTTGCAAGACGCCATGCGCATGCAGGCCGGCGCCGTCGGCAATATCGACAGCAACCATACAGAAATGTCCACGCTGGTCGATGAAAGCCAGAATGCGGTGGGTGCGCTTCAGGCCACCCAGGCCGGCAACCAGCTGCTGGCGCTGCAATCGCAGCAGCTCTCCGACCTGGTCGCGGTGATGTCGGCGAATGGCCGGTCGGAAGCGCTTCTCGAGGCCGAGCGCGCCACCGCCGCCGAACAGGGACGCATCCAGCGCGAGCGGTTTCTGACGCCCGGCAGGGGTTATCGCCCGGGCAACGCCCGGATGTTCAGCGAGTGATGATGGGCAAGGGCGCGCGCCATGCATGATCCGTTCTGGCCACGTGTTGTCGCGATCCTGCTGCTGGCCGTGGCCATGACGGTGACCGTGATCCGGTTACAAAAAACCGGGGATCTGCCGGAGCCGCCGGGGCTGGAACAGCTCACATTCCCCACCGATCCGCTGCGCATGGAACAGCGCCGCTGCCAGCAAATGGGCGAATCTGCCGCGAAGGACGAAAAATGCCTGAACGTCTGGGCCGAGACCCGCGACCGGTTTTTGGGAAAGACGCCGGATCCGGAACTCCCAAAAAAGAACGAGGGACAGTGAATCTTGGAGAGTACGGGCGTCATCGATCAATTCCTGGAGGTTTTTACTTCCTATATCGATTCCGGCTTCGGATTGCTGGGTGGCGAAGTGGCGTTCATCGCCAGCACGCTGATCGTCATCGATGTGACGCTGGCCGCGCTCTTCTGGGCCTGGGGCGCCGAGGATGATATTCTGGCGCGGCTGGTCAAAAAAACGCTCTTCGTGGGTGTCTTCGCCTGGCTCATCTCGAACTGGAACACTCTCGCCCGGATCGTGTTCGAGAGTTTTTCCGGTCTCGGCCTGATGGCCTCGGGCACCGGATTCACCAATGCCGACCTGATGCGGCCCGGCCGGGTCGCCCAGACCGGGCTCGATGCCGGACGGCCGCTGCTGGACAGCATTTCCGATCTGATGGGCTGGGTGGCGTTTTTCGAGAACTTCATCCAGATCGCCTGCCTGCTCTTTGCCTGGACGCTGGTGATCCTCGCCTTCTTCATCCTCTCCGTGCAGCTTTTCGTCACCTTGATCGAGTTCAAGCTGACCACCCTCGCGGGATTCGTGCTGATCCCCTTCGGGCTTTTCGGCAAGACCGCCTTCATGGCCGAGCGGGTACTCGGCAATGTCGTCTCCTCCGGCATCAAGGTCATGGTGCTGGCGGTGATCATTGGCATCGGCTCCACGCTCTTCGGTCAATTCACCGAAGGCTTCGGCGGCGCCACCCCGACCATCGATGAGGCCATGGCCATCGTGCTGGCGGCGCTCTCGCTGCTGGGTCTGGGCATTTTCGGGCCCGGCATTGCCACCGGGCTGGTCTCCGGTGGCCCGCAATTGGGGGCGGGTGCTGCCGCCGGCACCGGACTGGCGGTGGGTGGCGCGGCCCTTGCCGCAGGTGGAGCCGCAACGCTTGCGGCCGGCGGTGGTGCGGCCGCGATGTCTGGAGCAACGGCAGCCGCCCGGGGTGGCGCGGCACTTGCCGGCGGCGCCGCCACCGCCTACCGGCTCGGGGCAGGCGGACAATCTGGGATCGGTGGAGCTGCTGCGGGCATGGGCGGCGTCGGGCGTGCTGCCGGAAGCGCGCTTGCCTCTCCGCTCAGGCAGGCCGCCTCCCGTGCCGCAAACAGCATGACGTCGGGCTATGCGCAGGGCGCCAAAAGCAGCGTCGCGGCCACCGGCGGCAGGTCCACCATGGGCACGCTTGGCGGCGGCGAGTCTGACGAGTCTTTCGCAACAAGCAGCTCAACCCCTCCCAGCACTGCCCCCGCCTGGGCGCAGCGCCTCCGCCGTCATCCGGGGCTTGGTCAGGGCGCAAGGGTGACGGCCCACGCCTTGCGCGCGGGTGACAGCCATGGCCCTGGCGCCTCCGTCAATCTTTCCGAAAGCGATCGCCCATGAATATTTTTAAGCGCCCGACCACGCATTACGGCAGGACACCGGAGCCCGAGACGCCCTACCAGAAAGCCGCCCAGGTCTGGGACGAGCGGATCGGCTCGGCCCGGCTACAGGCAAGAAACTGGCGCATCATGGCCTTCGGCTGCCTGATCCTCTCGGGCTGTTTTGCCGCGGCCCTGATCTGGCAATCGGCGCGCGGTACGATTGCTCCCTGGGTGGTGCAGGTTGATGCGCTGGGTGAGGCCCAGGCTGTCGGGCCCGCGGACGCCGATTATCAGCCGACCGATCCCCAGATCGCTTTCCATCTCGGCCGTTTCATCGAACAGACCCGCGGGCTGCCCGCCGATCCGGTGATCCTGCGCCAGAACTGGCTCAGGGCCTATGAGTTCACCACTGATCGCGGCGCGGCCGTGCTCAATGATTACGCCCGTGCCAATGATCCATTTTCCCGTGTCGGCGAGGAACAGATCTCCGTGGAGGTGTCATCCGTGATCCGGGCCTCGCCGGATTCGTTCCGCGTCGCCTGGACCGAGCGCCATTACGGGAATGGCCAGCAATCAGGTACCGAGCGCTGGACCGCGATCCTGACCATCATCATCCAGCCCCCGCGCAGCGCCGAGCGCCTGCGCGCCAATCCGCTCGGCATCCATGTCAACGCCATCAGCTGGTCACGGGAGATGAGCCAATGAGGATCGTTTCAGATCACCACGCCTTGCGGCGCCGTGAAATTCTCATCAGTGACATTGCCGGTGTTCAGGACCTCGGCGGGCTCGAAGATCAGGATCTCCGCTTCCTCATCGGCCGCCGTGCGGTGCTCGACACCCCGTGGAACGACGACAAATTCTCCCGGTCCCATGTCACAGACCCGGTCACGGAACTCCACCCGGAAGCGGCCTTTCCAGACCAGGAACATTTCCTCGCAATCCTCATGGTGATGCCAGGGGAAAACACCCTGAACTTTCACGATCTTCACCTCCTGCCCGTTGAGGCCGGCGATCACCTTCGGGCGCCAATGCTCCGAGAAAAGCGAAAATTTTTCGGCGATATCTCCATGCTGCACCATCTGCTCTTCTCTCCTCGAAAGCTTCTCCGCCAGCCTGTCATATACGGATTGAGCATCGCCTTTGCCACTCTGGTGCTGACCGGCTGCGTCGCGGACAAGCCGCCGCAGTTCCGCTATGACGATCATGTCCCGCCCCTGCCGGACCCGCCGGCGGTGGAAGCCGACAGGGTTCCCGAGCCCTTGCACAGACCACCTGCCTGGACACCGGCAAAGGGCGGCGAGGCGGCGGGCACGCCCACGACCCGTATCAACAATGCCAATGCCGCGGCTCGGGTCGAGCCGCGCCGCGAGGGCTATTACAATGCCATCCAGGTCTATCCCTGGTCGGAAGGCGCGCTCTACCAGATCTATGCCGCGCCCGGGCAGATCACCGATATCGCGTTGGAGCCCGGCGAGACCCTTGCTGGCACGGGCCCGATCGCGGCGGGCGATACCACCCGCTGGATTATTGGCGATACGACAAGCGGTTCCGAGGCAAGTACCCGCACCCATGTCTTGGTGAAGCCGACCCGGCCGGATATCTCGACAAACCTGGTCATCAGCACCGACCGGCGCAGCTACATGATCGAGTTGCGTGCCAGCGAGGAGACCTGGATGCCAGCCGTTTCCTGGGATTATCCGCAATCGCGCGTCATGCGGCGCGCCACAGTCGCGCGACCGACCATCCCGTCGGCTTCGGCTCGAAACTACCGCTACGGGCTGCAGATCCCCGACAGCAGCCCGCCCTGGCGGCCCGTTTCCGTCTTTGATGATGGCCGCCGGGTCTATGTGGTCTTTCCGCCCGGCATCGTGCAGGGCGAGATGCCGCCGATCTTTGTGCTGGGTCCCGAAGGCGAGCCGCAGATCGCCAATACTCGGGTATCCGGCAATGTGCTGATCGTGGACCGGCTGTTTGCGGCGGCCGAGCTGCGTCTCGGCAGTGGCAAACAGCAGGTGGTGCGGATCGTCCGGATTGCGCAGCAGCAGGCGATGGCCGTGAAGAAGAGCGCGTCCCGTGACGGGGGCTCGTCATGAGCGGGACCGACACTGCCGAACGGATGCGGTTGCACCCCGATCCACCGCGCGTCACCCGTCTGTCGCGCAAAATGCTCATCGGTGTCGGGACCATCGCCTGCCTCGGGATCGGTGGGGCACTGATCTATGCGCTTCAGGCGCCTAAGACGGCGCCGGGCGATGAGGAACTCTACTCGACCCAGAATCGGACCACGGCGGATGGGCTTGCCGAATTGCCGTCCGATTATACCGGCCCGGAACTCGGACCCGCGCTGCCCGGCGATCTCGGTGGGCCGATCCTGAAAACTCAGGAGCAGGGAAAACCGGTCGACCTGTCTGCCGTCCCTGTGCCCAGGGTCGATCCCGAGGAAGAGCGCCGCCGCACCGAAGAGGAAGCCGCAAGGCTCAGCGGCGTGTTTTTCGAGGCCGGGGCCGAAACCGGAAATGCGACAGCGAGCGCCGCCCGGCCGGGTCTGACCGGACTTGCCGGGCAACCCGGTTTAACAGATGCTCAAGACGAGCAGCGCACTTTCCTCGACGGTCCGGTGGACCGGCAGGTGGTGGCGCCGGATCGCGTCACGCCACCGGCCTCACCTAATATCCTTCAGGCGGGCTCGGTCATTCCGGCGGCGCTCATCACCGGCATCCGCTCCGATCTGCCCGGCCAGATCATCGCGCAGGTCACCGAGCCCGTCTATGACAGCCCCACCGGCTCGATCCTGCTGATCCCGCAGGGTACGCGGCTTATCGGCGCATATGATGACAGTGTCAGTTTCGGCCAGCGCCGGGTGCTACTGGTCTGGAACCGGCTGATTTTCCCGGATGGTAGCTCCATCGTGCTGGAGCGTCTGGCGGGGGCCGATTCGGGCGGTTATGCCGGGCTCGAGGATGGCGTCGATTATCATTGGTGGGATCTGATGAAGGCCGCCGGTCTCTCGACGCTACTCGCGGCCGGGGCCGAATTCGCAACGGATGACGGGGACAGGCTGACCCGTGCCATCCGCGAAGGCGCGCTCGATACGATCAATGAGACCGGGCAGCAGATCGTCCAGCGGCAGTTACAGGTGAAACCGACATTGACCATCCGGCCGGGATTCCCGGTCAGGATCATTGTGACGAAAGATTTAATCTTGGAAAGCTTTGGAGATTGATATGGAGAAACTGAAGCTCGGTCCGTTGCCCGATGATAAACCAATGAAAGTGACGGTGGAACTGCCCGCCAGCTTATATCGCGATCTCGTTTCATATGGCAAGATTCTTGGTCGTGAGGGCGGGCAGGGCGCGATCCAGCCACAGAAACTCATCGTGCCTATGCTGGAACGCTTTTTCGCGACGGATCGTGGCTTTGCAAGGGCACGGAAAAGCGTCCGCACCGGACATGGTCCCGGCGACTGATGCTTCCTGAGTCACAGCCTGTAGCATCAGAATCACCCCTCCTGTCCAGATTCCTCCGGCACTTCCTGGCGCAGCTTCGGACCACGCATCAGCCGGCGGCCGAGCGCCTCCAGAAACCGGTCATAGCGTTGCCCACCCTGCGCCCGTGCGCTCGCCTGCGCCGCCTCGGGCAGAGGTGGAGTCGAGGTCAGCCAGGATCTGATGAAGATCGCGAAGGCCTCGTTGGCAATGCCGATATCGCGCTCCAGCCGCTGCATGTTGCGGTCGAGCCGGTCGAGCCGCCGGCTCAGGGCAGCCTCCTGGCGTTCGTCGGCATCGGGCGTGAGAAAGGAGGCAATCGCCGCCTCGGCGACCAGCGAGCGGGATTTCGCGCGGCGATCGGCGTAATCGGCCAGCAGCAGCATCAGCTCGGGATCGAGATAGACCGAGAGCCGCTTCTTTTTCTCAGAACGTTCCGGCATCATTCAGAGCTCCATTCCGTCATCCGGGTTCATCGAGATCTGTCGCGCGATCCGGCCCATATCGCGCTTCAGCACCTTGTTGTGAATCTGGTTCTGTCCAGGCCCATCGATATCCGGATCGAACTCGTTCTCCAGAGGCTCCGGCGGCTCCGCCGCGATCTTCTTCCGCGGCTCGAAGCCTGGTTCACGGCGCAGACCGGCATTCTCCGGATCACCGGACGACTTTGTATCGGCCCGCGGAACGTCGGTTGAGGCAGATACGGGATCACCGCCCTGCCCCCGGATATCCGAGGCCGGAACCACGCGCCCGGTCCAGTCATCAGGCCTCGTCTCACCACCCGTTTCCAGTTCTGGAACGGGCAGCAGGCGCTCCCGGAACCGCGCATCCTCGAAATAGCGCGCCTTCTTTGCCCGGACCGGTGGCGTACCCGCGACCATGACGATCTCCTCCTCCGGCGGCAGCTGCATCACCTCACCGGGGGTGAGCAGCGGCCGTGCGGTGTCGGAACGCGAGACCATCAGATGACCGAGCCAGGGCGCCAGCCGGTGGCCCGCATAGTTCCGCATCGCCCGCTTCTCGGTGGCGGTGCCGAGCGAATCCGACACCCGCCTGGCGGTGCGTTCATCATTGGTGGCGAAGCAGACGCGGACATGGCAATTGTCGAGAATCGAATTGTTCGACCCGTAAGCCTTCTCGATCTGGTTCAGGGATTGCGCGATCAGGAACGCCTTGATGCCGTATCCCGCCATGAAGGCCAGTGCGGATTCGAAGAAATCGAGCCGACCGAGTGCCGGGAATTCATCAAGCATCATCAGCACCCGATGGCCGCGATCCTTCGCATGCAGATCCTCGGTCAGCCTGCGGCCGATCTGGTTCAGAACCAGCCGGATCAGCGGTTTGGTGCGCGAGATATCCGAGGGTGGCACCACCAGATAGAGCGTCGCGGGTGTCCCGCCCGCGCCCAGATCGGCAATGCGCCAGTCGCAGCGGCGGGTGACCCGTGCCACCACCGGATCGCGGTAAAGGCCGAGAAAGGACATGGCGGTCGACAGCACGCCGGAGCGTTCATTAACGGCCTTGTTCAGAAGCTCGCGGGCCGCGGAGGCGATGACGGGATGCGGCCCGGCCGCACCCAGATGCGGGGTGCGCATCATCGCGGCGAGCGTCGTCTCGATCGGTCGGCGCGGATCGGAGAGGAAGGCGGCAACCCCGGCCAGCGTCTTGTCCGGCTCGGCATAGAGCACATGCAGGATGGCACCGACCAGCAGGCTGTGGCTGGTCTTCTCCCAGTGATTGTGCCTCTCCAGCGAGCCTTCGGGATCGACCAGGACATCGGCGATGTTCTGGACATCGCGCACCTCCCATTCGCCGCGGCGCACCTCCAGCAGCGGATTATAGGCGGATGACCGGGGATTGGTCGGATCGAACAGCAGCACGCGGCCATGTTGCGCACGGAACCCGGCCGTCAATTGCCAGTTCTCGCCCTTGATATCATGGACGATCGCCGATCCCGGCCAGGTCAGGAGCGTCGGCACCACGAGGCCGACGCCCTTGCCGGAGCGAGTCGGCGCGAAACACAGCACATGTTCCGGGCCGTCATGGCGCAGATAGTCCCTGTCATATCTGCCGAGAACGACCCCGTCGGGGCCGAGTAGCCCGGCCTGCGCGATCTCGGCGGGTTCCGCCCAGCGCGCCGACCCGAAGATATCGACATCCGTTGCCTCCCGTGCCCTACAGACCGACATCAGGATGGCGATAGCAATCGCGAGAAAGCCCCCCGACGCCGCGATGATGCCGCCCTCCACGAAAATCCGCGGTGCATAGGCGTCATAGAAATACCACCACCAGAACAGCGCGGGCGGGTAATAGACCGGCCAGCCCGCCAGTTCAAACCAGGCCGGACCGAGCTGTGGCTGGAAGCCGAGACGCCATCCCACCCATTGCGTCGCCATCCAGGTGGTGGCGAGCACGATCAGGGAGACGATAAGGATCTGACCCCAGAGGATGCGGGTGGCGGACAAGGCGTGATTTGTTCCCTGCTGGTTTCCGATATGATCGAAAAAAGCCCGCTTTCCGCCGGTTGCAACCACAATCCTTCCGGAGATCGCAATGCGGCGAAGGGAGGCGTAAAAATACCGGCAGGCTGCGAGGCGCGGTCTTCACAACCACCCCTGTCACCATCGTGTCGAAACCAGCTTCTGACATTGCCCGGCGATTCGCTGCCGGTCATATCCCGGCCGGGCGACCACAGGAGACCAGTAGGTAACGACGTCTGAGACCGGCACGGTCCTTGCTAGGTCGCGGGCAGTTCCTTCAGCGGATTCATATAAGGGACGCCGAGCGGCGCGAAATGCCGCTCATTGGCGGTCAGCACCGTGAGACCATGCGCGGCCGCCGTCGCGGCGATGGCGATATCCTCGAAACCCGGATCATGCGCGCGCGCCCGGTCGAGGATCGCACCGGCCTCGCGGGCCTCGCTCACGCCGAAGGGCAGGATCCGGCTGGCATGGAAATGCTCCACGGCAGCAAGCCAGCGGCGCAACGCCGCAGCCTTAGTGGTCGCACCGATCCGGACCGCCCGGGCAATGCCCGCCTCGATCTCGGCGATGGTGATGGCCGACAGGTAGAGCCCGTCGCTATGCGCCCGTATCCAGTCCCCGAGGGTGTCCGCCCCGGCATCGCGCCGGGTCGGCGCCGAGGCCGAAATGATGTTGGTGTCGAGCAGATACAAGTTCAGAGACCGGTATCCCGCAACGCCCGCGCGGGTTTGCGGGACCGTTCGGGGATATCGCCGGGCTCCCCGGGAAAGACCCGCAGCAGATCGGCGAAATCCGGCACCCGGGAGATGCGCTGCCATTCCTCGAAGGAGAGCAGTACGGCCTCCCTGCGGCCATGGCGGGTGATCACCGTCGGCTCTCCCGACACCGCCAGATCGACCACGGCCGATAGCGTCGCCTTGGCATCCCTGAGCTGGAGTTCCTTCATGATCATCTCCATTGTGACTACAGATAGTCATATAGGGACATACGTACCTCCCGTCAAGACAACTCCAGGCGCATCGGTTCTCTCTGCAACAGCTTTCCATACCGTTTCACAGCCCCAGCCCGCGCTTGCGGCCAAAAGACCAGTCCACGCCACCATCCCCGCGCGCAACACCGGAGACATGCCGGTCGAGATGCGTCTCGAGCGAGGGCGACCAGGGCACCAGCCGGAATCCCAACCCGTCATCGATCATGGCGAAACGGCCGGAAGCCAGTGCGTATCGCTGACGGTAGGTGCCCGCGACATTCTCTCCGCGGGCGGTACGGGTGAAGGGCTGACGGGTCTCCGCGACCAGTTTCCCGGCAAGCGCATCGACCTCGCGGCTGCGCAGGGTCTCGAGCAGCCGGCGCGCGAAGACGATCCGCCCGCCTTGTCGTTCGGCGAGACCCTCGCCGATCAAATGCCCGACGCGCCGGTCCAGCGCCTCTCGCACCTCGGCACCGAAGCCGGTCCCGGAGAGCGGGACGGGATCCCGGGCAAGGGCCTGCCGGTCGAGCCAGGTTGCCCCCGTCGCGCTGATCTGGGCGGAGAGATCGAGATCGGAGCGGGCCGCCAGCGCGACACGGCGGATGCCACGCGCATCCTCATATGCTCGCAGCTCGACGATCGAGCCAGACGGGCTGTCACCTGCGGCATCGAGATGCGGCAGACTGATGTGATGGGTGCGGCCGTCCACACCATCGATCACGGCATAGGCGGTACCTGTCAGCTCGTCATCATGGCCGCGCTCCACGAGACGGCCGATGACCGGCGTGTCGATGCCTCCCCCATCCAGCACATAACCGGCAGGGCCGCGCGCGATGCCGCGTTCGGTCAGCGCGCGATGCATGCGTTTGATGATATCGCCACGCTCCCCCATCTCACGGAGGGTCGGCTCGGCTTCTTGCAACATCACCCATTGGCCCGGCCCAACCCGGTTCGCCAGTCCCAGGCTTTCCAGCCGCCGCAACCGTCCGATCTTCTGGGGCAGGTAGTCGTCACCGCGACCATCCACCGCCGGCGCCATGTCGATGATCCCGGAGCTGCCGGCATCACGGACGAGCTGGCGGTCGAGTGCAGTCCAGCGCTCCGCCCCGACCTGCCGTTCAAGGCTGCGGCGGATCTCCAGCTCATGCCGCGGCCCCAGTTCCCGGGTGATCAGGTCCTGCGCCCGATCGCGCATCCCCTCCCTGATATAGTCCCGGGAGATGACGAGATCACGACCGTCATCGGCCCGGCCCCGCAGGATGACATGGAGATGCGGATTGCCGGTGTTCCAGTGATCGGTGGCGATCCAATCGAGCTCCGTGCCGAGATCCTTTCCCGCCTGCGCCATCAGCTCGCGCGTAAAGCGTTTCAGATCCGCCATATCGGCGGTATCCTCAGGGGAGACGATGAAGCGGAAATGGTGCCGGTCCCCCCGGCAGCGCTTCGTGAAACCCTTCACATCCGCATCCTCCGTCTCAGGACCGAACATCCGGGCCCTTTCCCCGTCCCGGGTGACGCCGTCGCGGCGCAGATATCCGAGATGCCGCGTGAGCGCAGCGGGCTGGCCGCGATGGCGAACCACCCGCGCCTTGACGGTACAGAGACGCGAACGACCGGTGATCAGCCTGTTGGCGCGGAGGCTGGCGGCACGGCCCCGGCCCATGCGTGAGGCGCCCGGCGAAACCACCCGGCCATTGCGCGAGATGCGCCCGCCCGCCTTCTGCGCGGCGGAGAGCGCCTGCGCCACGAAGGGCCGCGCCCGCTGGCTGCGGCTGGACCGGATACGCCCCGGGCGGATGCGGAACTCATCCTCGTGGCTCATGGCCGGATATCCCGCGAGCTGCGGAATTCCATGAATTCGCAGGAAAAGGGACATGGGCGCGATGTGCAAAAATGCGCCGCGAGGTGCGCAAAATGCCGGGAAACCCGGCAAACACGACCGCCTCTCATGCCCGCGATGTGCGGGCTTTTATCTTGCATTGCTCCCACCACCCTTCCGCTTTTCCCGCCGCTCCCGCATCCTCCGCGACAGCTCCTGAAAAACTGCGATAATTCCCGAAGATCATCGAGCTTCCGCGTATAAGCGAATTCGATATACATGACTGCCCGTCGAAACCGGTTGCGGGACAATCCGGACGCATGGTCATTGTGCAACTCCGGTGCCGGAACGGCGGACGAACAGCCCGCCGGATTGCGGTGCAGCGGTGATTTCGCCACGTGCTGGAATGGCATTCCGGGCACCTTTTGAAGAGCCGCCCGGTTGCACGGAATCCGCAGTCGTATCGGGATCGGACTGCATGACGAAGAGCGATGCCTCGCGCCAATCGGCGGGCGACACCGCAGTGGAACCGCCGCCAGGAAGCGCGTCGCCCCCCAGCAGTGGCGCCAGCCTGGCGACATAGGCGCGGGTCTCGGCCGGCAGTTTCCGCCCCGAGGCCAGGTAGTCGTCATATCGCCCCGGCCCGGCATTATAGGCCGCCAGCATGCCGGTGACGGTGCCGTAGCGGTCGTACATCTCGCGCAGATAGGCCGCGCCGGCGAGGATGTTGTCGCGCGGCGCGAACGGATCACTGCCGAGCCCATGGCGCCGGCGCACCACCGTCCAAGTTTCGGGCATGATCTGCATCAGGCCCATGGCGCCCTTGGGCGAGACCGCCAGCGGATCGCCCCGGCTTTCGACATGGCGAACGGCGCGGATCCAACCCGCCGGAATGCCGAAGCGCTGCGAGGCTTCCGCGATATGGGCCGCGAACGGATCGCGGGTTTCCTGCGCCGCCGGTTGCACGTTCTGCGCCAGCGGACCAGCCGTCGGGATGACAGCGACGGTGAGGCCAAAAAGAAGAGGAGCAGCGATACGACGGCGGCGGTCGCACCGCGAACCGGCACTGAGAATGCAGCAAACCGGCATGATTCAACCCCTGCCCTCGCGCTTCGGTAGCCGGCTCCAGTGCAGCGACCATGCGGAACCACCGTTACGAAACAGATGGGCGCGGATCGGCTGCGGCAGGGCTGGATCGCCGATCAGCAACGACAGAAAGGTTCCGGCACGCTCGCCGGTCTTTTTCCACCCCGCACCAATTTCCGGCCCGTCGGCATCGGTACCGTTGTGGATCCGATAATCCGGTGCGTTCTCCGCATTTGACGCATCGACTGCAATGATGGTGATCTCGCTGTCGAGCGTGAGCGTCCGGATACGGCCGGAAAAGCCGGTTTCCGTGGCGATAAATTCTCCGATCTGTGGCATGAGGTAATCCTTCTTCTGTGGTTGGTAGGAGGTTCAACGGCGCGGTGATGTCGATGCCGCATGCAAATCATGGCGATGCTGACCATGGTCGTCGGTCCAGAGCGGGACCGCGCGACCGATGACGGAACGGGCGGGGAGTGGACCGAAATAGCGGCTGTCGAGACTGTCGCGGACACGCGTATTCAGCAGGAATATCTCATCTGCACCAATCACCCGGCAGCCCTGCCAGACCGGCAGGGCGCGGCCCTGGCTGTCGCGGGACAGTGCCGCTGCGACCTCGATGCCGTTGATCGTAACCGTGCTACCGGATCGGCAGACCTCCTGCTCCGGCAGTGCCGCGATATGCTTCATGAGCGGCACATCGGCACCGGCGTAGCCGCGTGCGGTGATGAACCGTTCCAGTGCATCGGGCGGTTCAACCGCGACCATGTCGCCGACGGTCAGGGTGTCGACGGGTCGCAGGGCATAGATCCCGATGGGCACGCTGGCGGAGGCGTTCCAGATCACCCGCGGGATGATGTCGAGCAATGACAAAGCACCAATGGCGCATAGCGCGAAGCCGGTTGCGGCGAGATAGGCAGCCCGCATCATTGCGTTCCCCCTCCCCACCCGTGCGGAAGATCGAGGCTCACCTTCCGGCGCTTCAGCCAGGCGGCATGCCTGGCCCTGGTATAGGTCCGGAACGGTTCGCCCGCAGCGATCCGGTGATGGAGATGCCGCCAGTGCTCGGGTGAAACCTCGCAGGGGTCGATCCCCAGCGCCTCGATGGCGTCGATCACCTGCAGCACGCGCTCGACCTTCGGCCAGCTGGTGATCCGCAGCAGGAGCTCCGCACCGGGATGGACGAAAGGCAGGATCTGGAATGGTTCGCCGCGACTGACCGCCCGCAGGATGTCGAGCCGCGATACCACGGTGCCGAATTCGTTCCCCGCCCAGCGTATCAGCGCGAATACGCTGCCCGAGGTGAAACCGACGCGTTTACGGCTGCCATCAATCCGATGCTCATGGCAAGACCGCCCGAAACGCAGCCAGTGCTCGACCTTCTTCTTCTCCCAGATCAGCTCCACGAGCGTGATCGGGACGGAGTCGGATCTCCCGGTTTCATGGGCGCGGGTGGTCATTCTCCGCCCCCGTCCATGTTGCTGCCATTCCACGGATCAGGGGTCGAACTGATGCCTGGCCGGGGGTTATCCACCAACCGGCGCGCCTCTACCATGTTAGGATCCCTGGAGTTAGGGAAGTTAGGAGAGGCCGATTTTTCCGTGCATTTCCAGTTTTCTATCTGGCATCGCGGTTCCCGATAGTACGAGGATCGGGTTCCGGATAATACGTGTCGGAAGGTTCCGGATAGTACGGGATGTTCCACAGCTTATTCACATTCCGATCCCACTGCCTGGGGGCATGCGGGGATCCCTGTCATGAGGTTGAAAACACAGCCGCTGCAGCCCGTCGGAACCGGGAATAAGCGACAGGCGATAGCCGGGCAGCGGCTGGCGGGCCACCATGGCCCGGATCTCGAAGGCGAAGCGTTTGAAGGGGGACAGGCTGCCGGATTTCAGGTGCAGATGCCGGAGATCGAAACTCCAGCCCCCGGGCTGCCGGCCGCCGTGACGGCGCACCAGCCGGTAAAGCCAGCGCTCCAGCCCGCCCGTCAGATCGAAATAGGCCCGGTCGATGGTCAGAACCAATGTCTCGTCCATCACCCCGGCATAGAACCAGTCCGGCAGGATCAGCTCGATTCCGAGCGGTCTGCGCCGGTCATCCAGCCGCTCCTTCCATTCGTTGATCCAGGAGAAACGGTGCCGCCACCGCGCCGCCGGCTGGCGGATCGAGGTGGCAACGGTCGTCGCCTGCAACCGGTCGAGTGCGGCTTTCAGGCGGTGATATCCGAGCCCGGAATCGGTCCGCCCGATGAAAGTGAGAATCTCGTAGGGCGTCGCGGCCATCAACCGGGAGGTCCGCAACCCGTTGTCACGGGCCTCGACGATCTGGCTGGCGGCCCAGATCAGGATATCGGCATCCCAGATCGTCGCCATGCCATGTTCGGGCGTTGCCTCGACACGGATGGATACCGCGCCCATGCGGAAATCGATCGGCACCACACGCCGCGACTTGGCCAGGGAGAAGAACGGCCAGGACATCAGGTCGCGCGCATCCCGCGCGGCAATGTCGCCGGCTACCGGCCGGAACAGTTCCAGCTGCCGACCGTCATGAATGCGCTGCGCGGGCATCGCGGAACTCACCGCTCACGCCCGATGGCTTTGCTCAGCAGCAGGTCCGGGCTGCGGGCCATTGCCGCCATCTCAGAGGTGGACTGGCGTGCCGCGCCCTCGATCCAGGCCCGCAGATCGGCAACCGTGTAGACGACGCGGCCGCCGAGCTTGCGGTAGACCGGGCCGGTGCCGTCGCAACGGTGCTTTTCCAGCGTGCGTGGCGACAGGTCGAGAAGCCGCGCGGCCTCAGAGGTGCGCACAAAGCGCGGCCAGGTGGGATCGGAATCTTTCGGCATCTTCGGTCTCCGTCGCAAGACCCGCCAGACAAGCGGGATTGCGGCGACAATGGCGCGAGATTCGCGGCAAGCCGGAGTGACAGAATGACAGGGGTGGTTTTCGTCACCCCCCTTGGCACAGGGGAGCACCGCCAGCGGAACCGGCGCAGTGACGGATATCAGGTCAGGATCAGCGGCGGCGGCGCATATCGCCCCGCAGCAGGGTGAGATATTCGCCGCCGATCATGGCCCGCGCCTCGGCAAGGATGCGGGCGAGCTGCCTGCGCTCGGAGGCGGATTTCCATTCGGCGGCGCTCAGTCCGCTGAAATCCGACCGGAACAGGACGCCGGCGATCTCTCGCCTGGATGCCCCGGATGCGGCCCCGTCCCAGGCCCGCAGCATCCGGATGGCCCGGTGCCGCTCGAAGACCGAGAGCGCCTGTAGCGCGGGAACGGGATGGGCGGGCCTGCCGGTCAGCAGCCGCTGAAACCGACTGATGCTGTTCAGGCGGATCATCAGGTCATCATCGAGCGGAACGACGATCGCCAGCCTGATTGAAGATGAACCTTGAGGAAGCCAGAGTTGATGATCGCCATCCGCACCGGCGATAACGCCGTGCAGGCCGTCGGCGACACGGATCACGGATGTCAGGGGCAGATCTGCCGGATCCGGCAGGGAGGGAGCTTCATAGCCTTCAGGAGCCGCGGTGAGGATCAGGGTGGTGGGCGACAGCTCAGGCCGCCAGAGCGGCCGGACCTCCGGAACCGGAAGGGCGGGATCGACCGGGAAACAGCAGGCCCCAGCGGCGGGCCATCCGGGCTATCTCCTTTCCCCTGCCGTGATCGCCGGTTCCAGCCTGCCCGATATGTCGCTCTATCCTGGAATATTCCACGCGATAGTCGCGATTGCGTCTCAGAAACTGGAACGTCATCCGGGCGCGGTCGAGTGTCTTGAACTGCTCGGCATATCGCGGTGATCTCCAGCCGGTGGAAGTGGGCATGCCTCTGTTCCCCATCAAAATGAAATGCGGATCGGGACCGGACTATACGGAAAGAACGCAATACCGTGTAGATTGTATTGGGGAATATGAAACACGCCGGGGCTGTTGCAACGGCGCCGGTGGTGGCCACTGCCCTTCCCTGCCCTATCGCATATGCGGTTTCAGGAGCTGGCGGTAACCGGCTTCGGTCATCCAGCGCGCCCGGGCGAGATGGCTGTCATGCATGCGTTTGGCCCGATCCGGATCGGCCGCGACGTCCAGACCGAACACGATATGCGCCACCTCGCGCCAGTCGGCCCCCTCCTCCGCCGCGTCCAGCAGCCGCAGATAGGTGACCAGATGTCGCTCGTCATAACCCGTCAGCCGGTCGGACTGCGGTGGGGTTTCCTCGAATGCATCAGCAGCCATGTCGTCTCCCCCTATCCGGGATATGCCCGAGTCGGACAATGCACCGATCCCGTTCGCGGGGAAAGGGCCGTTCAGCGTATCGGCTTCTGGTGCATATCGGCATTCCGGGACGAGTATGAAAACACCTCGCCGCTGGCTGCCGACCCGCAGAATCCCTGGAGAACAGGAGGATAACCGCCGAAGGTCCGTGGTCTGTCGCGGCACAACGGGCCGACGGGATCAACTTCCTACACCGCGGCGAGCCCGTCCGGTTTATCAACGGTCGCGGCAATTTCCTCACGCCTGGCCCTGTCCAGGCCATCCTGTTCCTTCTCGACCCGATCGAGACTGCCGCATGGCAGCCCGTTGCAATGGATGTATCCACGTTCATGGCAACCCCGCTGCAAAACTCATTTGTAGAGAATACTCCGTGGTAAAATACTCGGCAAGTCACCGATCTCTCGTTGATGGAGATTCGGGAGATATTCGCGCGAAACCTGCGGGCCGCGCGGCGGGCCAACGGCCTGTCGCAGGAAGAGCTCGCGCATCGGGCGGATCTCGATCGCACCTATATCAGTTCTCTGGAACGCCATATCTACGGTGCCACGATTGATGTCGTCGATCGCCTTGCGCAGGTCCTGGGCATGGAGGCATCGGATTTACTGCAGCGATCGGCGGAGACACAGGAACCGCCCTCCCCGGACCCCGGCAAAGATCAGGCTTGAAAACCCCGGATCACATAAACCAGGAACCGTGGTGAACATGGACAAGCCCGGCGACTGATGCCGCCGGGCCTCTGGCTTCCATTCAGGCCGGGATGTCGCCACCCTCTTTGAACTGGCGCAGGCGCTCGGGATAAGCCATGTCGCACTGGTCCAGCCCGACGACGAGGTCTAAGCCGATTATTCTCCATGACCTCATGTTCTCGGATATTTTCCGACGCAGGGGAAATATACAGGCTAAGCACAGATTACGTTGCAATCGATACGCAACGATATTCTGATAAGAAGAAATTTAGTTTTGTTATAAACGGTTGTTTGCTCTTCGCGCCCATCGAATCGTTGCACAACCCGCTAAGACAACAATCGTTGCGAATTAGATGCAACGAAATCTTGCTGAGCGGATAAAACCATTATATATCCTACAGATAATCGCTCACAATAGCGGAATTACCGTTGCATGACGCTGTCAGATCAAACTATCCTGGACTACATCGCGGAACATCCCGGCGCGGGCCGGGCGGCCATCCAACGCGCGGCTGGACCGAACAATAACCCCACGACTGTCTGGCGCGCGCTGAGACGGCTTGTGGATGAGGGGCGTCTTGAGGTTTCGGGAAAGGGTCGGGCAACAGGTTACACCATTGCCGGATCCGCCGTCGTGCGCGCGCATCTGCAAACGCCATATAACCGGCGTCCGCTCGTGACCTATCGCAGTGAATTCCTTGATGCATATGTGCCGGGCAAAACCTTCTACCTTTCTGAGGCCGACAGGAAGCGCCTGCTTGAGGCCGGGCGGCCCACAGGCGGTCCGATCCCTGCCGGGACATATGCACGGCGAATCCTGGAGCAGCTGCTCGTTGACCTGGCCTGGGCCTCATCGCGCATGGAGGGCAACACCTATGACATCCTGCAAACCGAGCGTCTGATCCGATTTGGCGAGGAAGTCGCGGGAAAGGATCGCAAAGAGGCGCTGATGATCCTGAACCACAAGGAGGCGATCCAGTATCTCGTCGATCATCTCGATGACATCGCGCTTCGGCGCGCCGATCTGTTCGCCATTCATGCATTGCTGTCCGACGGTCTGCTAGGTGATCCCGGCACGGCCGGGCGCCTGCGCGCGGGCGCTGTCGGCATCTCCCATTCAAGCTACAAGCCGGTGGACGATGCGGTCACCATTGGTGAGGAGTTCGATATCCTGCTTGCAAAGGCGGCGGAGATTGTCGATTCGTTCGAACAGTCATTTTTCCTGCTCGTCCATATCCCGTATCTGCAAGCCTTCATCGACATCAACAAACGGACATCGCGGGTCGCCTCCAACATCCCGCTGCTGAAAGCCGATCTCGCCCCCATGTCTTTCCTGACCATGGATGATGCTGACTACATTGACGGGCTGATCGGCATCTATGAGTTGAACAACGTCGCGCTGCTGCGCGAGGTCTATATCGACAGCTATCTCGCGTCCGCGGAAAAATACCGGGTGCTGCGCGCCGAAGTCGAAACTCCGGAAAAGGCGGCACTGACCTACCGCGAATTCGTGCGCGAAGCCGTCCGGCGCTGCGTTCTGGAATTCAAGGCATTCCGCGCAGATGAGGTAATGTCCATGGCCGTCCGGGCCGGAATCCCTGAGGACGATCGGGAGGCGGTGGTTGCGTATGTCAACGAACAGGTGCGCGGCCTTCACGAAGGGAACGCCATCCGCTACCGGCTGCGCCCGGCCGATCTGGACGACCTCATGCGGGAAGGAACATGAGATCGCAGGATATCCACAAAAAATGTGGATAAAACCCGGCGGCGGATGCCGCCGGGCCTCTGCTTCCATTCAGGCCGGGATATCATCTTCATCGATGAACTGGCCGTCATCATCCGTTTCGGTCTGCTTGGCCCGGCTCAGGAAATCGACCGTCTCGGCGATGATCTCGCAGCCATAATGGTTGATGCCGTCCACATCGGTCCATTTCGTGTAATGGATGCGACCGCGCACCATCAGCTTCATGCCCTTCTCGCAGTATTGCTGGACCGTCTTGCCGAGACCGTTGAAGCAGGTGATGCGATGCCATTCCGTGTCCTGGGTCCGGTAGCCGTTTTCGTCGCGGATAACCCGACCTTCCGCATAGCGGGGGCGCGCGGTGGCCAAGGTGAAACGAGTGATGACGCTGCCGCTCTGCGTGGTGCGGGCTTCCGGGGTCTGACCGATATTGCCGGCGAGGATAACGATGTTCTGCATGTGTCTTCTCCGTTGCTTCATCGAAGGGACCATCCCTTCGATGAGACCCGGCCGAGACCGTCGGGAGGCACCTGCAACCGCCGAGCCATCGGCGGCCTGCCCCCAAAGGCCCGGAGTGGTGCGGACAGGCGCTTGCGCCAACACGGTCCTGAGCTGCGGGGGTTGCCGGTGGAAATCGAACGGGCATAGGGGATCGATCAGGAGGAGGGATTGGGGCATTCGATGGCGGATAAGAGAGATCGCAAAGAACGAGTTGCATACCCGCCAGCGACAGCATAACGGCAAGGCCTAAATCCGCACCTACAGCACTGGCACCCGCTCGCTCACCTTTCTGATCAACCTCGCCCTCTGTCTCAAGACGAGGCGTTCGATCCGAGAACGAACAGCCTGTCTGGACAAAGGATGGCATTATTATTGCTTCTACGACGCAAGGCCAATCCGCCGATATTGCGAGGCGGGTAGGAAACTGATCTCCATGGGCATTCGCAGGGAGAAAAGAACCGGACGGCAGCGTAACCAATATGAATGACTGTGAGATCGGCGTCGATGCGTGATTACCGCATCCGGGGGAACAAACTGGAAGCGAGAACGGTGGTTTCATCGAAGACGGTTGCCCACAATGAGCAGGGCCCCGAAGGTCTGGTGGTACCAGCCGCAGGATTTATTCCGTCCACGAACACCGGCAGCGTCCGCGATGCGGAATGAAGTGAGCTTTCGCCGCACGTGCAGCCTTGGTCGGGGGAAGTCGCGGCAATGCGCAGGAAGCGGACACCGTTCCCAAGGGCGTATTGACGGCGTCCCCCGAAGCGTCCGGGCCCACGCGAACCTCCGGGGCTCTCTCTGTAGTTGCGCTGCAGCGTCATGATAGCTGCCATTGTCTGCTGTAGGACAACCTCTTAAAGCGCCCTGCCAAAGGCCGAATCACATAAGTGCGTGACGACCACTTGCCAGGGGCCTTCCTTCCTCCTCTAGTTACAGGTACCGTTCGAGCATCGGTAATGACGCTGTTCTCAGCAGCAGGAAATCTAGCATATGAACAAAGAGCACATATCATTCTTGGCTCTGTGCGATTTACGTGGGGTTGGTTTCGAGACTCTGAAAAAAATCTCATCAGAACGTATCAAATATTCGTCGTTCTTCGATCTTGAGATAAGGCCGGAGCTTACTAAAAATGATGCGTTGAGGACAAAATTCTCAAAGATATTTGAGCACCTAGACACACCGGCCTCTTGCAGCGGGGCCCTCAATGAGGGACGCCGAAAGCTCGATTACTTTGAGCGTCGAGGGGTATCTCTGGTTTTTCGAACTGACGAACGTTATCCTAAACGCCTTTCTGATCTTAACGATCCGCCTCACTGGATTTTCGTTGAGGGGCATATCGAAGCCCTGCAAAGAAATTCAGTGGCAGCCGTTGGCTCCCGAAAAGTGTCGCCTGACGGAAAATGGCTCGCAACTTATTTCGGCTACTGCTTGAAGGAATTGAGTGTCGTAACCGTAAGCGGCTTAGCAGAGGGAATCGATCAAATTGTTCACCGCGCGAGTATAGCGTCTGGGCTTCCCACCATCGCGGTCCTCGGCACAGGGATCTTGCTGAATTATCCCAAGGGGTCTGAAGGTCTCAGGCAAGAAATCATTGATGGCGGCGGCTGCATCGTAACTGAATACCTGCCTAACGACTCCTTCAGCGCTCGCAATTTTGTCCGGAGGAATAGAATTCAAGCTGCACTCGGGGACGTTGTTTTTCCGATCGAGTGGGGTGTAAAAAGTGGAACAGCACACACAGTTAAATTTGCATCCGATTTAAAGAGACCAATCATGTATGCTCGAACCCCGATGCAGGCAGAGCAGGATTGGATACCTTCCAATCTGCTGCACAACTCCGTCCGCCTAACATTACCTCAAGAACACGCCGCATTTCTGAGCTTTTTCAAGGACGGCTTAATTTCTGAGCCCACCCAGAAATCTCTATTCTAAGTGAAGGCACGACATGCACAACCTCAGAGGCATAATCTTCTCTCTCAGCGACGTTCTTGCGCATAAGGGCTCGATAAATCCCGACCTTTTCTTTGAAACAGTGAAACTTTTGAAATTCCTCTTGTCGAAAGGAATACAACCTGTCCTCGTCTCAAACACCACTTGGACTGTCACTATAAAAGATGAGGGTGAGAAGCCTTTTCAAGAGTATCTATCGCAGTTCGTCGGCTCACAGCTTCCCTACTACCAGGGCGGCAGGGATATCGATTACAAGCAATACGCAACCGCCATGCAAGCCATCTTAGACAAACATGGCTGGACTGCTCCGGAAGTCTTCTATGTTGGGAACACACAAGAAGATGTCCAAGCTGCATCCAATGGCGGCTTTCCACTTCTCAACGCCAAGTGGCATGGTGACAATTCTCCGTATGGTTTTGAGTTTGCCTCTGCGAAAGACGTTGCAAGCTTCGTGGACTGCTGCTGCTTGACACCAAAGGATTGGTTCTGGGGCATTGAGGATGGTGGCTTAAGAATCTACTCGATTGCGCCTTTTGCTGAATATTCAAAGGCTTATCCGGAGGGTGCGATTTACTCGTCTGACGCGAAGCAAGCCGTAAAGCAGGATGCTGGCAACATCCGATTCTGGGGTCTCTTGATGGCTGCACGCATTCATTTGTCTGGCATTGGGACAGAAGTTGATTTTGTCGCACCGTATCCCGGCCATAAGCCGACATCCAATAAAACCAAGCTAATGAATGCCGTCGCCGTCGTTTCGGGCTCTCTTCGTGCAAGATATCTATTCGACTTCATAGATCGGCATACCGACGCTGAAAAATCGCAAACACTCAGAAATAACGGAAAGTTGCCATCCGCAAACAATCAGCTATCGACAATCAAGCTAAACCCGACTCCAACAAGGACGGGGCCAAAGCAGCTTAAGTACAAAAACAAGCCCAACATCAAGGATAAGACCGTTCTAGTGGTGGACGACATCTGCACAGAAGGATACTCTTTAGAGGCATCACGCGCCTTCTTTGAGGCAGCTGGAGCAAACGTAATTCTCTTGTCATGGCTTAAAACGCCGGGTCGGAACGACTATCATGCAATTGACGAGATCACCCCAGCTATCAAGCGACCATTCTCAAAATTTTCTCCTACACGTGTCCATGAAAAAATCTACTCAAATTCAGAAAACGTAATAAACTCAAACGCCGATACAGAAATTGCGGAGGCTTACAAGAAGTACGTTTCTTGGGATTGGCCCGCAGGACTTATCTGAAGACCCAAATTATCAGTTATTATCTGCGCTGCTAACGGCAGGTTTTCCGCCCTTCGTGCCGGCCCGGGCGTCGTGCTGCATTGTATACGAAGGGCAACTTTGGGCTGTGACCCGCCGACTGCGCTCGCAGCATCCGAGGCTGGGCCGACCGTCCGCTTTGGGCTCAAGCTGACCTAGTGTAAGCGCTACGGCGTGCCCCTATGCGTCGAGGCTTGACGGCTGGTTGAAGCGCCATGGCATGAGGTCTTCGATACGGCTTTGCGGGTGACCGTCGAGGATGGCGCGCAGGGTGGTGGCGAGATAGTCGACCGGGTTCACGTCGGACATCTTGCAGGTAGCGACCAGCGAGGCGAGCATAGCCCAGTTTTCGGCGCCGACTTCATTCCCGGCGAAGAGTGCATTCTTTCTTGTCAGGGCAATCGGCC
>NZ_JAUUTZ010000031.1 GCF_030678915.1 Paracoccus wurundjeri
CCCCCCCCCCCCCCCCCCCCCCCCCCCCCCCCCCCCCCCCCCCCCCCCCCCCCCCCCCCCCCCCCCCCCCCCCCCCCCCCCCCCCCCCCCCCCCCCCCCCCCCCATCGCGGAACGCAAACAACCTGCCTTTCCGATTCAGCGCGACAGGCGCTAGCTCGCTGTTTTTCGCAGCATGAGGAATGTCATCATGCCAAGGGGCGGCATGGGCTTTCGTTCCTCGATCACCAGTTCCCGCTCTTGCAGGATAGTCTCTATCCTGAAGTCGGAATGCCAGCCGATTGCGTTCGAAAGCGGCGCGAAAACCTTTTCCAGAGCCGCCAGAACGCCCGCGGTCCGCGCGAAGTGATTGGTGATCACCACCCTGCCGCCGGGTTTGCATACCCGCGCAATCTCGGACATCACTTGCTCGGGCTCAGGCACGACCGACAGGACATGCATCGCCGCGACGGTGTCGAAATGATTATCCGGGAAGTCAAGCGACCGCGCATCCATCTGCCGCAGTTCCCTGACATGGCCCAGATCAAGCCGCTGCGCCTTGGCGATCGCCTTCTGCAGCATCTCTTCGCTGAAATCGATCCCGGTCACGTTCATTTCCGCGTTGTAAAACGGTAGCGCAAGGCCGGTGCCCACGCCGACTTCAAGAACGCTGCCCGGGCGGGTGTTGATATATTCGACCGTCCGGCGCCTGCCGACATTGGTAACCGCTCCGAAGGTTCTGTCATAGACCGGGGCCCACCGGGAATAAGAAGTTTGAACCGCGTCGATATCCATGTCCGTTCCTTGTCAGCCTGCAGGACGTTTCCTGTCGATACATGCCCAGATGACCATCCCGACATACCCGACGCAAAGCACGATCAGCATCGCCCAGGGAAAGGTCACCAAAGCGGTGCCCACCGCCGCCACTCCGATCAGGAAGAACTTGACCTTCTCGCGCGGGATCCGGGTGGTCTTGAATGACCATGTCGGGATCCGGCTGACCAGAAGAAGGCCGATCACGATCATGTAGATGCAGATAATCACATCCGGCAATCGGGGAAAATCCGAGAATGCGAATGACAGATACATCGGCATCATGACAAGCATCGCCCCCGCCGGAGACGGTATACCTTCAAAATAAGCGTTATCGTGATTGTCGCTGTCGGATTTGCTGCCGACATTGAACCGCGCCAGCCGTATCCCGCAACAGATCGCGAATACCAGAACCGCGATCCATGCTGCCCCGCGATTATCCTGAAACGCCCAGAAGTAAAGGATAAGTGCGGGCGCCGCCCCGAAATTCATGAAATCGGCAAGTGAATCGAGTTCCGCGCCAAGCCTGCTGCAACAATCCAGCAAACGCGCAATGCGCCCGTCCAGCCCGTCAAGAATACCGGCAAGGATGATAAGCTGGACTGCAAGCATATAATTGCCCTGAACACCGAATCTGATGGCCGACAGCCCCGCGCAAATCGCGGCGATAGTCAGCATGTTCGGCAATAATTGTAACAGCGAAAACTCGGCCTTCGGGCCATTCAAAGGATCTGCCATGGACCCTTTTACCTGATATGATCTGTTGAAATCAAATCCGCGATGACTGTCTCACCTGCAACCATCGTCTGCCCAAGGCTGACCAGCGGTGTCACGCCTTCGGGAAGATAGACATCCAGCCGTGATCCGAACCGGATCAACCCGAACCGGTCCCCGGCCTGCAACCGCTCCTGCGGCTTCACGAAGCAGACGATACGCCGGGCCACCAGCCCCGCGATCTGCACAACTGCCAGTTCGCGCCCATCCTCCATGCGGATGCGCAGGCTGTTTCGCTCGTTATCGGCGCTGGCCTTGTCCAGCGAGGCATTGAAGAATTTCCCCGGGCGATAGGCGATGGAAACCACCTCGCCTGCCACCGGGCTGCGATTCACGTGGCAATTGAAGACATTCATGAACACGCTGACCCGTGTCAGCGATGTTTCGGGCATCCCAAGTTCCTTGGGCGGCACCGCCTGCTCGATCAGCGAGACGATTCCGTCAGCCGGGCTCAGAACCAGACCGCCGCGCGCAGGAGGGACGCGGACCGGATCGCGAAAGAAATAATAGCACCAGACCGTCAGGCCGACGCCGATCCAGCCAAGCAGTTCCGAAACAAGGAATAACCCGATCGTCACAACGGCAAAAATTGCCACGAACCGGACCCCTTCCCGGTGCATCGGTTTGATAAAAGTGTCACGCATACGCATAGAAATATGTCCTCCCGGCGGTCTCGCCGCTGACGCTCTCTTACAGCGGGGCGGGATTGCGGTCAAAAGAATGCCGCGCCTTGCGACCGGAAAAACGCGTGCCCCCAATATCCTTGCCGCTTTCGCAAGCATTCCGGGCCGATGCATAGCTGGCAGACGGGCCGATTATGCCCCGGCCGGTCCGTTTGGCCGCCGCGACATTCTTGTTGTTCCGGGCAGTTTCAACCCCCCGTTCACGGGATGGCTGCACCGGCTGTGATCTCTCATGCTGGCGACTTGTGCCTGAACAGCCTAAGCCGATGCCTCTATTCTTTGCCTGTGATCCTCGGCCTGCGCCAGCAGCCAGCTGCGCAGCGCCAGCACCGCCGGGCGGATCGGTGTCCGGTTGCTGGTCGAGATCCCGAAGGACTTCCGCCCCGGGATATCCGGCCCAAACGGCCGGACCAGCCGTCCCTGTCCAAGCAGTTCGGCAGCGGTCACATCATCGCCGATGGCAACCCCCAGCCCGCGCGCCGCCGCATCGAGGCAAAGATAGGTACGGTGAAAAGTCAGATGACCGGCAGCCGAGGACAGCACCAGCCCGTTGCGCCGGAATATTTCGTCCCAACTGCCCATGCTGCGATCATGGATCAGGCGTTGCCCGGCCAATCCATTACGCCGCAATTCCGAAGCAAGGCCAGGCGCGCATACGGGAAAGGTCGTGAAGCTCAGAAACAGCTCGCGCGAATATCCGGGCGCATCGATCGCGCCCCATGTGATGGCAAGATCCGTGCCCGGCGCAATCGTCCGGGGCGGCTCGGCATAGGACCGCATCTCAAGGTCGATGCCAAGCTGATCAAGCGTTTCGCCGTTCAGGCGCGGAATCAACCACAGGATCGCCAGATCGGAATCGATTTCCAGCACCACTTTTCCTCTGGCGTCACCGGCCACCCGCGTACCTGTTTCCAGTGAGATCAGCACAAGCGCCTCGGCAACGATTGTCGCATAACGCGATCCCGCCGGGGTCAGTGCCACCTGCCGGTGACGGCGTTCGAAAAGCTGGATCCCAAGGTCCGCTTCCAGGTTCTTGATATAGCGGCTGACGGAACCATGCGTGACCCCAAGCTCGTCCGCTGCCCGCGAAAAGCTTTGATGACGGGCGGCGGCATCGAATGCGCGGACGGCGTTCAGATTGGGTAACTGGCGGGACATGACGTAACGTTAATTAATTTCACGCAATATGGCAAATAAGTTCCATTGAGTGATCTGACATCTGAAACTATATCATCAGGGACTCGGACGTTATCGTCGGAAAATCATTCCGAAGCGGCATTGCCATCCCGCCGGAAACGATTGACCGAACGCTGCGGGCCGATGTCCCTATTTCCTGAACATGAGACCAGATGGAGGCTCGGATGTCGCATTACACGATCAATTCCCTTTCCAGACCCGACTTGCAGAGCCTTGCCCGCAAGGCAAATCGCGAACGCTCCGCAAGTCTGAAGGCGGCACTGGCATGGCTGGCCGAGCGCATTCCAGGCGCACATGGCATGACGATGCCGCATCGGGCGAAGTGAAAGACCCGCTTTGCGCAAGGGCGGCGCATCGCCGAACATCCCCGGACCGCCGCCCTACCCGTTGACTTGCCGCTTCCGGGCCTCAAGAAACTCTTTGGCTGAAACAATCCAAAGAGGTCGGCGATGCCCATGCCCTTCACCTACCGGCACGCAACCGATGAATGGCGCCGGTTCCTTGCATCGATGCGCGACCGGACGCTGATCGAAAGCGACAACGTGATCTATACATCGCTCGACGGTCTGTTCCGTGCGTTCCGCAGCCGGGTTCCGGCCCCTCAGGTTCTGGCATTCGGCGATGAATTGCCGGCGGTCATGCGGGCGATCCTGACCTGGCGCTGGGATATCTCTGCGCCGCTGAAACCCTGGCTCCCTCGGGCAGGGCTGGAAACGGAGATCCGCAGACTCAGGCAGGATCACAATTTCGCGCCAGAGGGTATTCTGGACGATCTTGTCTGGGGCGTGCGCCGGGAAGTCAGGGTGATCGATTTCGACAGGGTTCTGTCAGGAATGGCGCCCGAAGCACGATCGCTTTGGGCGCCGGTCGCGGAATAAGGGAACGGTGACTAAAGCGTATCGGGTCTGACATGAACCACCGATAGCCCGGCTATGTCCACACGCGGACTCAAGGGCCGCAGGCCCGCCGCGCAGCGCCCGGCCGCCCCCCGGACGGGCGCTTTGGTGCCGTTATCCTGCGGGTGCAGCTTCGTGCGGGGTTGCGGGATAAAGTGTAGCCCACAAATCGATTTGCGCCCATCCGCGGCCGGGCACTACGCGGCTTTGATAGCCTGCAAGGATTGTCTGGTTCATGTCAGACCCGATACGCTTTAATCAGAACCGGGACAAAACGATCCCGCTTCCCACCATGATCGCGGCCAGGATGCGTGGCAACGAGATATCGCGGACCGGCATGCCGAATGCCCCTGCCCGGTCAAGCAGAATCGCCGCGACCATCTGGCCCAGGGCCAGCGCGCAAATGGCGGTCAGCACCCCCATGCGGGGCAGCGTCCAGACAATCGTCCAGACATAAAACGCGCCCAGAAACCCACCCAGCCACAGACGCCAATCCTGTCGTGTGGCGGCAATGAAACCCCGCCCTTCACCGACCACAAGCGCCATGAAAGTCAGCAGGACAAACCCCACGCCAAAGGAAATCGCCGCCGCTGCAAGCGGGCTGTGCACCGCACGGCTTAGCGCCGCATTCAGCGGAGCCTGAAATGAAATGGCGGCCCCTGCAAGAATGACGAAGATGACCGGGACGATAGCAAGTTGCATGATGGCGATCCTGTCTTTGCACGGGCGCACCATCGCCTGAAATGCCACGGATCGAAAGCCGGAAATTGTAAAATCTGTTTCGCCCTTATGTGGTGAGTTCCTGCCCCGTACCCGCAAGCTTGACCCGGGCTTTGCCGGACGCTGTGCCTTCCTCTGCGCCCAAATCCTGATATCGTGGCAAAAATTTCCGCTCATGGCGCAGCAATCAGGACAGGAGCCGCAGATGGCCAAAATGATTCACTCGATGATCCGCGTTATGGACGAGGCGCGTTCGCTTGCCTTCTACAAAGACGCATTCGGGCTTGAAATCGCCCAGCGTTTCGATTTCGAGACATTCAGCCTGATTTATCTGTCCAATTCCGAAAGCAGCTTCGAACTCGAACTGACGGTCAACAAGGATCAGAACGCCTCTTATGAGCTTGGGAATGGCTATGGCCATCTGGCGGTATCGGTCGAAGATGTCGATGCCGAACATGCCCGTCTTACCGCGTTGGGCCATCGCCCGCGCAAGCTCGTGGATTTCGCCCCTGCGGGTCAGGTGATCGCGCGTTTCTTCTTCATTACCGATCCCGACGGCTACGAGATCGAGGTGCTGCAACGCGCAGGCCGCTATCTCTGATCCGGCGCCGGAAAGGCCGCTGCGGTGGCGTCATGGCCGGATTATGTTACATTCGGGCCTGATATGAACCCGATGTTTCCCGCGACCCTACCAGATAATCGGAGACTCTCATGCGTCGGACCACAGTTGTTTCGCTGACGATCATTGCCGCGCTCGGCATTTGCTCACCGGTTCTTGCCGATGAGAAACTTTTCGACGGAGCGGGCGAAAGCGACGAACAGTTAAGGGCGCTGTATGACGAGGCCGGAGACATCTGCCTGCGGAATCCAAGCCGCGACGTTCAGGTCGCAGTCGCCTGCAAGGCAATGACCATTTACGGGCTGGCGCTGAACGAACGGGGCTGGTGCTATGGCCGGACCCATGAAGCCAATGCCGAGAAGGACTGGCACAGATGCGAGGCCGATTCCGACAGGTTCTCGGTCGATCACCTGACAATCTTCTGAGGATACCCGTGATGGTGAAGAAAATCGCGCTTCTCGTCCTTGCCTTGGCCGTGCTTGTTCCGGTCTGCGTTCTGGCGGGTTACGCCATCGGCCACCTGATCGCGATCTTCCTTTATTCGGCAACATTGAAACCGGATACCTATGAGCTCGACCGCGAACTTTTCGCCGGCGTTATCGGCATCCTGTTCATCGGCGGTTTTCTCTATGCCGTCTCGGCGATCTATGCCATCTATCGTTTCATTCGCTCGGTCCGGAAAAACTGATTGCACGGGGCGATAAGAAATTGCCAGCCTCTTGCGCTGGAAACCATTGAAGATCCGCCGGTGCCGAGGCCACACCCGAAACGCGTCAGTCGGTCACCTTCTTCACGAATTGCGATTTGAGGCCCATCTTCCCGATACCCGGAATCTTGCAATCTATATCGTGATCGCCATCAACCAGTCTGATGCCGCGAATCTTGGTCCCGACCTTCACCACCTGCGAAGATCCCTTGACCTTCAGATCCTTGATGACGGTGATCGTGTCGCCATCGGCAAGGATATTTCCCACATTGTCACGCACGCCGTCCGTCACATCATCGGCTTCGGGTGACCATTCATGGCCACATTCCGGGCAAAGCAGAAGCGCATCGACCTGATAGGTGAAGCTCGAAGCGCATTCGGGGCAGGCAGGCAGGGTCTGGGTCATGAAAAGACCTGTAGCCTGTGGATCGCGGGGAGACCAGAGAAATCATTGCCCGCGGCAATTGACGCGACAATGGCGTCGCCGACCCCGCTTTCATATGGCCCCCGCGCGACGACTTGGTCCGTGACCAGTCGGTTGACTGGCCGCCCAGAAGAACCGACCTTATGATTGGCAACTTGTTGCGCGCCGTCGTAAAGCGAGCTCATGGGCAATAGTGAAACCGTGTCCCCCCTGATCGTCGGACATGCGTCTTCCGCACTTGAAAGCCGGAAATCGATCTTCGTCGGATCCGCCGGATTAGATGGAACCGCGGCTGATCGCGCAGGCGGTCCAAGGGCCCCGTGCCACGCGGGCCTTCTCACCGATGCGACAATATGCACCTGGATCGGCACCGGTTTCTGTTGACGGCCTGCGGCTTTAATGGCTAGCACCCCAAATCATGAAAGCGACGCACGGGGTTCAGTCAGGCAAAATCCTCATATGGGCCGTTACCGCCCTCGTCTTTCTGCTGTCCGCAACGACCAACGGCCTCATGCCCCTGCGCAGTTCCGAAGGCGTCGTCATGGTCATCTGCTCGGGCGATGGCCCCCTTGAACTCCGCATCGATCCCCGAACCGGGGAACCGGCCGACGACAAGACCCCGGGACAACACAAACCCTGTGACTGGGCCAGCTTCAATTTCACCGCCTATCTTCCCGATGCGCCCGTTTCTCCGGGCGAAGTCACACCGATCCTTGCCGAAACGGCCCTGATCGCGTCTTCCATCCTGACCGCCGGTCGTGCAACCGGTCTGCCGCCATCGACGGGTCCTCCTGCCGTGATCTGATCTTTCGCTTCCGAAGATACAGATACGAACGAGGACAAAATGACGGATGTCACCAGCGGGGCGCATGCCCCGGCGGCCGGTCGCGCCGCGAATGCCTATTATTTCATCGCCTGGCGATGGCATTTCTACGCCGGGCTTTATGTTATCCCCTTCCTGCTGATGCTGGCCACCACCGGCCTGGTGATGCTGTGGATTTCCTGGGGGGCCGGGCTTGGCGCCGAACGCATGGCCGTGACGCCGGGCGGGACACCGCTTCCGGTAAGCGAGCTTCAGGCCGCCGCCGAGGCGGTCGCGCCCGGGGGCCGCGCCGTGCAATATGTCGCGCCGCTGGCGCCCGATCGCGTCGCCAGTTTCGCGGTGGAAACCGAAAGCGGCACGATCGGGATCGCGCTTGATCCCTATAGCGGCAAGGTGATGCACGAATTCCCATGGCGGGCGGGCTGGTACGATTTCGCCAGCAATATCCACGGTTCTCTGATGCTGGGCACTTTGGGCGACCGGCTGATCGAGATCGCCGCAAGCCTCGCCATCCTGCTGGTCGCGACCGGGCTTTATCTTCACTGGCCGCGGGGCGGCACGGGCTGGCGCGAAATATTCCTTCTTCGGCTGTCGGCCCGCGGACGCTCATTCTGGAAATCCCTGCATGGAACCCTTGGCGTCTGGATCTCGCTGATGTTGGTGGTTTTCCTGCTGTCGGGCCTTAGTTGGAGCGGGATCTGGGGCGAGCGGATCGTGCAGGCGTGGAACAGCTTCCCGGCCGAGAAAATGGCCGCCCCGCTATCTGACGCAACCCATGCCGCCATGAATCACGACGGCGCGCATGAGGTTCCCTGGGGGCTGGAGCAGACGCCGATGCCAAGGTCAGGCTCGCTTGCCGGGTCCAGCGCGGTTACGGGCCATGTCGATATCGATGGTGTCGCGGAATTCGCCCGCGAACTGGGTTTCGTCGGTCGCTTCCAGATCAGTCTTCCCGGCGATGAAACCGGGGTCTGGACGGTCAGCCATGACAGCATGTCGAATGATGGGCCAAACCCTGCGGCGGACCAGACGATACATATCGACCAATATACCGGCAATGTGCTGGCCGATGTGCGATATTCCGACTACTCGCCCTATGCCAGGGCGATGGCCTGGGGCATCGCCTTCCACGAGGGCGATATGGGGGTCTGGAATCTTGTGCTGAACACGGTTTTCTGCCTGTCGGTGATCCTGGTTTCCCTGTCCGGGCTGATCATGTGGTGGAAGCGCCGCCCCAGCGACCGGACCCGCCTTGCCGCACCGCCGAAACCGCGCGATCTGCCGCTTTGGAAAGGCGCGGCCGCCCTTGTCGTCACGCTTGGGGTACTGTTCCCGATGGGCGGGCTTGCCATTCTGGCGGTGCTGATCATGGATGCGACGCTGCTGCGGCTGCTGCCCAACGTGAAACGGGCCGTGTCGTAATGCAGGGGCCGCGGGGGGGGGGGCCCGGGGCCGGCGCGCCCCCCCCCCCCCCCCCCCCCCCCGCCCCGATCCCAGCCGCCCACTCTTCGCCCCCCTGTTCAAGCGACTGCAAGCGTCGCGGCAAGATCGGCATCATCTGCGGGCAGCCCGCTCCCAGCCTTTTACATCAGTAGAACTTGCGATCATACTGCGATCCGGAAGTTGAACATATCGATATGAGGTTCCAGTTGGGACAACGCCCAAGCACCGGAAATCTGGAATTACGTCATCTGCGATATTTCCTGACCGTCGCGGAGGAAATGAGCTTCCGGCAGGCGGCAGAGCGCCTGAACATCGCGCAGCCGGGCCTGAGCCAGCAGATCAAGGCGCTGGAGCAGATCCTTCAGGTGACGTTGTTCGACCGCTCCCGGCGGCGTCTCAGGATGACGCTGGCCGGAGAGATGTTCATGACCGAGATCCGCAAGATCATGCAGCAAGTCGAACGCGCGACCCAGATCGCCCAGCGCGCGTCACGCGGTGAAATCGGGCGGCTGGCGATCGGCTATGTGGGATCGGCGGCCTATACCGGGGTGCTGACCCGGCTGGTCGGCGGGTTTCGTGCAGATCATCCCCTGATCGAGCTTGAGATCTCGGAGCTCGAGATGCTTCAGCAACTGGAGGCGATCGCGCAAGGCACGCTGGATGTCGGTTTCATTCGTCCGCCGGTTCCCCTGCCCGAAGGCATCGCATCGGTTCCGGTTCTCAGCGAGGCATTGCTGATCGCCCTGCCCAGCATCCATGCGCATGCCTCCGAATCCTCCGTCGCCCTGTGCGATCTGCGGAACGAGGTCTTCATCACGCCACAACATCCGCATCAGGTCAGTTTCAACGCCCATACGGTCAATGCCTGCATGGCTGCAGGGTTCGAACCGCGCCTTGGCCCGCAGGGACGCGATTTCATGACCATCGCAAGCATGGTTTCGGTCGGGCTTGGCGTGGCGCTCGTGCCGAAATCGGTGCGCTGCATCCAGTTGCCGAATGTCGTCTACCGGCCCCTTACCGGCGATGTCCCGCGCGGGGATCTTGCGGTGGCGTTCCGGCGCGGCGATCCCTCGGTGGCGGTGAAGAATTTCATCTCGCTCGCGCGGAAACTTGCGAAACGGGCAGCGGACCCGTCCGAGCCGTCAGCTCTCTGACAGGCATTCCGCCAGCGTTTCCGAATACAGCCGGATGCCCATCGGGATCATCTCATCGCGGAAATCATATTCCGGCGTGTGAACCCCCGGCCGGTCCAGTCCCGCCCCAAGAAACACCATCGCCGAATGCGCGCCACCAAGACCGAAGCGCCCGAAATCCTCTGACGCGACCGAGGGCAGGTTTTCGATACGGGGCGTCATTCCGGCACGTTCCAGACCCGCCGTCAGATGGGCCACGGCCTCGGGGGCATTGGTGCAGGCCAGAAACACGTCGTCATATCCCAGTTCATATTGCAAATCATGACGCCGCGCGACATCACGGATCAGGGTTTCCGCCTGCTCCACAAGGGCGTCCATCTGATCGTCCGCAACGGTCCGCAAGGTCGCCATGATAAGCGCCTCGCCGGGCGCGACGCCATAGGATTCGGCTCCCATGGTCGCGTGGGTCAGGGTCACCATGGTGAAATCCGGCCCAAGCGGCTGGCCACTGCCAAGATTTTCCAGCGCCGGCATGATCTCGCACATCGCCTGCATCGGCGAGCGCCCGTCCGAAGGCCGCGAGGCATGGGCGGTGCTGCCGGTCAGCCGGATCCAGACCCCGCGTGAAGCGCAATTGGCAACCCCGATGCTGATCTTGCCGGTGCCGAATTCGATCCCCGGCATATTGTGCAGCGCAAAGGCCCAATCCGGCCTGATCCGGTCATAGCGCGGATCGGCAATGACGGCAGCCGCGCCCGAGCCATCCTCTTCCGCCGGCTGGAACATCAGCACCACACGGCCGCTTGACGGAGGTTTGCGCGACAGGATGCGGGCGAAACCCAGCAGGATGGTCATATGGCCATCATGCCCGCAAAGATGCGCCTTCCCCGGCACGGTCGAACGATGGGCGATCTCGCCCAGCTCCTGGATCGGCAAGGCATCGAGTTCGGCCCGGAACATGATCGTCGGGCCCGGCGCGCCGCTGTCGAAAATGGCCGCGACCCCATGCCCGCCCAAACCGGTCAGCACGTGATCGGGGCGGGTTGACGCCAACATCTCGCAGACGCGGCGGGCGGTTTCCTGTTCTTCTCCGGGCAATTCGGGATTGCGGTGCAGGTCGCGGCGAAAAGCCGTCAATTCACGCAGATCCTCTTCGGTCGGATCGGGAAAGGTCAGACGGTTGGTCATGTCGGTCAGTCGCTTTCAAAAGCATTCCACGAAAGTCACAAGCTTCGCCGGGATCGGCGGCAAGGTCCAGAGCGTCTTGCGGATATCACGGAAATGCCGAAGGATCGGCATGCCCGCAGCATCCGGTGATGGGGGCGGTGATGCGGGTTCGGTAACGGCGGCGGCGCTCTGGGAGGGACAGGATGAAGACAGCCAGGGATTGGGGGCTGATCCCGACCGGGATGAAGACCGGTACGATGAATGCCCTTACCGATGTGCCCGGTATCAGGGTCGGGCATTGCGATATCCGGGGACCGGGTCTGATGACCGGCGTCACGGCGATCATCCCGCATGGCAAGGATATCTTCCGCCTGCGCCCCCGCGCGGCGGTCGAGGTGATCAATGGTTTCGGCAAATCCGCCGGGCTGATGCAGGTCGCTGAACTCGGCACGATCGAGACGCCTGTTATGCTGACCAACACTTTCGGCGTCGCCGCCTGCACCGAAATGCTTATCCGGCGCGCGATCGCGGATAATCCGCAGATCGGCCGGGACTGGTCGACGGTGAACGCGCTGGTTTGCGAATGCAATGACGGCCAGATCAACGATATACAGGCGCTGGCCGTCACCCCCGATCATGCCGGAGCCGCTTTGGATGCCGCTTTGGACGGGCAATTTCCGCAGGGTTCCCGGGGTGCCGGGTCGGGGATGACCGCTTTTGGTTTCAAGGCCGGTATCGGCACCGCCTCGCGCTGTCTGGAGATCGGCGGCGGACATGTTCTTGCCGCCCTTGTTCTGGCGAATTTCGGGAATGCGGGCGATCTGATCCTGCCGGATAGCCGGAGGCCCCGGCCGGCACGGCGCGCCGAGGCCGAACGGGGTTCGGTGATCGTGGTGATGGCCACCGATCTGCCGCTGGGCGACCGTCAGCTTCAGCGGGTAGCGCGGCGGGGTGGCGCTGGTCTTGCACGGCTGGGCGCTTTCTGGGGTCACGGCAGCGGCGATATCGTGCTGTGCTTCACCACCGCCGATCCGGTCGTGTTTCCGGCCGATGCGGATGTCGTGACCCAGGGGCGGCTGTCGGATGAACATATCGATCTGGTCTTCCGCGCCGCCGCCGAGACCACGCAGGAGGCTGTTCTGAACGCGCTGTGCTTTGCGGAACCGGCTCAGGGCCGCAATGGCCGGATCTTTCCTGCTTTGTCGGACTGGCTGAAGCAGAATCCGTTGTCGTGAAGATCATCGCGGAATTTGCCAAAAGGCGATCTTGCGGGGCTTGCCATTCATGATGGCGTGACAGGCGGCTGGCCGGCACGTTCCGAAGCGGCCCGCCATAGTGCCTCGACTGCGCCGACGCGATTGCCAGAGTGGCGATAAAGCCGCACATCCAGATCCAGCGTCCAGCGGCTGTCATCCGACGCCGGGACCAGACGGCCCGCCCGGATATCCTCGTGCACCAGCCTTTCCGGCAACCAGCAAAGGCCCGCGCCCGATATCGCCATGCTCATCAGCCCTGCGCTTATCGTGTTCTCATGCGTGACGCGTTTCCGGAAGGAAGGGCGCTGCGCAAGCAATCGCAGCAGTGCGATGCCGAAGAACGAGTTCAGGCCATAGCTGAGATAAGGCACCTGTATGCCCGATGTGATGGCCCGGTCCAGAATGCCCTTGCCGGACAGCGTGCCCGTATCGGTATGCAGCAAGGGCGCGGCAAGCGGGATCAGCCTGTCGCCTGCGATGGTGAGATAGGGAAATCTGCTGCGATCCAGATGAAACGGAACGATCGGATGCGCATAGGTCAGAAAGAAATCCGCTTCATCCGCGACAAGCGCGTCAAGATTCGCCTCGATGCCGCCGCGATCCGGCAGCAGCGATGTCGAAAAACTCCGGCCTTCCGTCTGCAGTTTGCCCAGCCATTCGGGAAACACCGTGACGGTCAGCGTGTGAAGCGCGGCGAAGCGGATCAGGCCCGGGCCTGCCGACGGGCCCAATGTCTCGCGCAGGCCGTAATAGGTGCGGATCGTCTCGCGGGCGACAGGCAGGAATTGCTGGCCCGCAGGCGTCAGTTCAGGCGGCAGCGTGGCGCGACTGATCAGGATCGTTCCCAGCCATGTCTCAAGCTGCTTGATCCTTCGGCTGAATGCCGGCTGGGTGACGTTCCGCTGCTCTGCCGCGCGTGAAAAGCTTGATGTGTCGACAAGTGAGACGAAATCCTCAAGCCATTTGATCTCCATCCTCCCCTCCGTTTTTTCACTTGTAATTCATTATTTTTGCATGGTTATGCAATAAATGCATCATATATTGCCGTAAGTGTATTTGCATGATGAATGCCAAGCTTTCAGGGTAGGGCGAAACAGACCGGTCTCCAGACTGGCGCGACACGGACAGAAAGTTCAGGTCAATCAGGGCCTTACGCCTTTTGCCGCCGGGCGAGGCATTCTGACTGGATATGTCGTGCATATTGGTGGCGGTTTCCAACCAGCAACCGAGGTGCAATCGATGTCATCCAATGTCCACGCTGATCTGATCCTTGTGAACGGTAAGATATGGCGTGGTCGGAATGACGGGACCTGTAGCGCCGTCGCGATCTGGCAGGGCAAGGTTCTGGCGACAGGATCGGATGACGAGATGCTGTCGCTGAAAGGGGACCGCAGCGAGGTGATCGATCTTCAGGGCCGCTTCGCCTGTCCCGGACTGATCGACAATCACCTTCACCTGATCTCGACCGGGCTGGTGATGGGTTGGGTGAATGTGACGCCGGAAGCGGCGCCTACGCTCGAGGCTTTGCTGGCGCAGGTCGCCGCGCGGGTTGCGGAAACGCCGCCGGGAAACTGGATCCGCGCGCGCGGCTATGATCAGGTCAAGCTGGATACCGGCCGCCATCCGACACGCGACGATCTGGACCGGGTCGCACCGGATCACCCGGTGGTGGTGACGCGGGCCTGCGGTCATATCTCGGTAGTGAATTCGAAGGCGCTGGAACTGGCCGGGGTGACCGGGGATACGCCGACGCCGGAAGGGGCGGTGATCGGGCGTGACGGGAACCGGCTGAACGGCTTGCTGGCCGAGAATGCGCAGGCATTGGTGACATCCGCCATCCCTCGCTGCAAATTCGACGATCTGGTGGCTGCCATCGAACGCGCGGGCAGGCATCTGCTTGCCTTCGGTATCACCAGTTGCATGGATGCCGCCGTCGGGCAGATCGCGGGGATGGACGAAATCCGCGCCTATCAGGCGGCAAGATTGCAGAATCGCCTGCCGGTCCGGGTCTGGCTGACCATCCTTGGCGATCCGGACGGCTCTATCGTCGAGGAATGCTGGCGCGCGGGGCTGATATCGGGCGTGGGCGACGACCTGCTGCGCATGGGCGGGGTGAAAATCTTTCTCGATGGCTCCGCAGGTGGCCGGACCGCGTGGATGAAGGCGCCCTATGTGAACGAGCCCGACAATCTGGGGGTCCAGATGCTTCCCGACAGCGAGGTCGAGGCGCTTGTCAAATCCTGTCACGACCGGGGATATCAGATGGCCTGTCACGCCATTGGCGACGGCGCGATCGAGCAGTTGATCACCGCCTATGAAAAGGCGCTGGCCGACAATCCCGATCCTGACCGCCGCCACCGCGTCGAGCATTGCGGATACTCGACTCCCGAGCAAGAGGAACGGATGCGCGCCGCCGGTATCTTGCCCGCGCCGCAGCAGGCTTTCATTCATAATTTCGGCGACAGCTACCTGTCGGTCCTTGGCGAGGAACGGGGTCTTCGTTCCTATCCGATCGGGACATGGATGCGCGCGGGAATGCGCCCGTCGACCGGTTCGGATTCGCCGGTCTGCTCGCCCAATCCCTTCCATGATCTTCACGCGATGCGCACACGCAAGACCGTTGGCGGCACGGTATTGGGCGCCGATGAACGCCTGAGCGCGGCCGAGGCGTTGCAGGTCTATACCGAAAATGGTGCCTGGTCGCAGAAGGCCGAGAACGTCAAGGGCCGGCTGGTGCCGGGGCAATGGGCGGATATCGCCGTCTTCGATCAGGATCTGCTGGGTGACGATACCGATATCCTGCTGACACAGACCGGTTGCCTTTTGACCATCCTTGCCGGCAAGGTGGTTCACGACGCGCGATAATGAAACGACTTGTCAGCCGCGGCCCCGACGCCGCGGCGCAATTACAGAAGCAATGCCGCATCATCAGAAAAACCGCGGCGCTTACAGGGAGACTAGCATGTTCAAAAGGATTTCACTTGCCGGAGTTCTGGCGCTTGGCACCGCAATCTGCGCCTTCGCGGAAGAACCGCGACATGGCGGGACGCTGAATTTCACGGCGCCATACGGATCGAATTTCGCAACGCTGGATATCCACTCGAGCCCCAGCATTCAGGAGATGTTCATCTCGCAGGCAATCCATCGGACATTGTATTCATGGGACGCGACCGCGAACGAACCGGTTCTTGAACTTGCGACATCGGTCGATGTTTCGGATGACGGTCTCGTCTATACCTACCACCTGCTGCCCGACGCGGTGTTCCATAACGGCGACCCGCTGACGGCGGATGACGTGATCTTCAGCTACAAGCGGATCGCCGATCCCGCGAATGCCTTTCCGGGCGCGCGGCGGATCAGTACAATCAAGGGCGGTGCGGAATTCATCGCGGGCGAGACCGACGAGATCGAGGGCCTGAAGAAGATCGACGACAAGACGCTTGAGATCACTTTCACCACGCCGGCCAATCCGGGTTTCGCCCTGATGGAAAACAACATGGCGATCTATCCCTCGAATGTCGACGTGGCGACGCAGGCGACCGAACCCGTGGGTCTTGGCCCCTTCGTGTTCAAGCAACATGTTCCCGGTTCGCAGGTGGTGGTCGAGAAATTCGAGGATTATTACGAAGATGACAAACCCTATCTCGACCGCGTGAATATCATCCTGATGGCCGAAGGCAGCGCCCGCGACGTGGCCTTCCGCAATCAGGAGGTGGACGTATCAATCCTGGGATCGACGCAATATCAATCCTATCAGGAAGATCCCGCGCTTCAGGAGCACCTGCTTGAGGTGGCCGAGGTCTTTACCCGGAATATCGGTTTCAGCCCGGAATTCGAACCGTTTCAGGACAAGCGGGTCCGGCAGGCGATCAATCATGCCATCAATTCGCCGCTGATCATCGAAAGGCTGCTGAAGGACAAGGCCTATCCGGCGGTGGGATGGCTGCCGATGTCCCTGAGCGCATTCGACAAGGAAAGGAAGCCTTATGAATACGATCCCGAAAAGGCCAAGGCGCTGCTGGCAGAGGCAGGCTACGAGGACGGGTTCGAATTCGAAGTGACGGCGACGCCGGACGAAAGCTGGGGCGTTCCGATCGTCGAGGCGATCCTGCCGATGCTGAACGAGGTCGGCATAACCGTCAGGCCCAAGCCGATCGAAAGCGCGGCCCTTGGCGAAACCGTGTCTTCCGGCGATTTCCAGGCGTTCATCTGGTCCAACCAGACCGGCCCCGACCCGCTGAGCGTGCTGCGATGCTTCTACTCCAAGACCGCTCAAAGCTCCTGTAATTACACTGCCTTCTCGAACCCGGAATTCGACGCCCTGTTCGAAGAGGCCGAAGCAGAACTTGATCCCGAAAAACAGACCGACCTGCTGCGTCAGGCCAACAACCTGTTGCAGGACGAGGCGCCGGTCTGGTTCTTCAACTACAACAAGGCGGTCATGGCCTATCAGCCCTGGGTGCATGGGCTGGTGCCCAATGCGAATGAACTGGCGTTGCAGCCCTATGAACTGATCTGGCTGGACGAAAGCGCGCCCGAATCGCGTCAGTAAGGGAACTCGGCCACCGCCCCCGGCGGCGGTGGCGGCCATATGTCCCGCCCGGCGCCGTTATATCCGGTGATGGCGGACAGCCCCTCTGAACAAGGCTGAGCATGCTTCAATTTACCATAAGACGCATTCTGCAGGTGATCCCGACGATTCTGGTCGTGGCGCTGCTGATCTTCGTGATCTTCAGCGTCGTGCCGGGAAGTTTCGCGGCCAGCCTGTTTTCCGACGGCAGGACGACCGCCAATCCGGAAATGATCGCGCAACTCAACCGGGAACTCGGGCTTGACCTGCCATTGCCGCAACGGTTCCTGAACTACGTCATGGATCTTGCGCATCTGGATCTGGGCACCAGCTTCCGCACCCGGCAGCCGGTTCTGCAACTGATCAACGACCGGATGTGGGCATCGCTGCAACTGGCGGTCGCCGCGATGATCTTTGCGGTGGTCATCGGGGTTCCGCTGGGTTTCACAGCGGCGATGCGTCCCGGTTCGATCCTGGATTCGGTCACCATGATCGGGGCGGTCTCGGGCCTGTCGATGCCGCAATTCTGGCTTGGCCTGCTGCTAATGTATCTGTTTGCGCTGCAACTGGGCTGGTTGCCAAGCTTCGGCTATGGCGACGGCTCGCTGCGCAACCTGATCCTTCCCGCGATCACGCTGGGCGTCACGCCTCTGGCGTTGCTGGCACGCACCACGCGGGCGGGCGTGCTGGACGTGATGAACGCCGATTTCATCCGCACTGCCCATGCCAAGGGCATGAGCGAAAGCAAGGTCGTCCGCTGGCATGTGGCGCGGAACGCGCTTGTGCTGGTGGTCACGACCGTCGGGCTTCAGTTCGGTTCGATGATCGGGCAGGCGGTGGTGATCGAGAAGCTGTTCGCATGGCCGGGGATCGGGTCGCTTCTGGTGGACAGCGTGGCGATCCGCGATATCCCGGTGGTACAGGGAACGATCCTGGTGATCGTCCTTTGGTTCCTGCTTATCAATACGGCCGTCGATCTGATCTATGCCGCGATCGATCCGCGCATCAAGCAGAGGTAAAGATTGATGAAGCTGGGATTCAACATCCTTCTGGGGGGCGGCCTGACCGCATTGGTGATCGTCGGCGGCTTGCTTGCGCCCTGGCTTGCGCCTTTTGATCCGGTGCTGGACGCCAATCTGATGAACGCGGAACTGCCGCCGGATTCCACCTTTTGGTTCGGCACCGACTCGCAGGGGCGCGACGTCTATTCCCGGATCCTCTATGGCGCGCAGATCTCGCTGACGGTCGGGATCGTGTCGCAGATCATCAATACGCTGATCGGCGTGGCTCTGGGCATCTCGGCAGGCTATTGGGGCGGCTGGTGGGACGATCTGGTCAACGGCCTGACCAATGTCATGCTTGCCATCCCCTCGCTAATTTTCGCACTGGCGGTCATGGCGGTTCTTGGGCCGGGGCTGATTTCGCTGCTGATCGCGCTTGGCCTGACGAATTGGAGCTGGACCTGCCGCATCGCCCGCAGTTCCACCCTGTCACTCAAATCGCAGGGATATGTGCAGGCCGCGCAGACGCTGGGCTATGGCGATATCCGTATCATGATGACCCAGATCCTGCCCAATATCATGGGGCCGATCCTGGTCATGGCGACGCTGGGCATGGGCGCCGCCGTGCTGGCCGAGGCTGCCCTGTCCTTTCTGGGCCTTGGGATTCAGCCGCCCTATCCAAGCTGGGGCTCGATGCTGACGGATGCGCGCGAACTGATCCGGCTGGCGCCATGGGCGGCGATCTTTCCCGGTCTTGCGATCTTCCTGTCGGTACTTGGCTTCAACCTGCTGGGCGACGGGCTGCGCGACAGTCTCGATCCGCATATGAGGACGCGCAAGGCATGACTGAACCTCTTCTTGATGTCCGCAACCTTGATCTGGTCCTGTCGCGCCGCGGCGGCAACGTGCCGATATTGCAGGATATTTCATTTCAGATCATGCCCGGTGAGACATATGGGCTGGTCGGCGAATCCGGTTCAGGGAAATCCGTCACTTCGCTGGCGATCATGGGCTTGCTGAAAAAACCGTTGAAGGTGTCGGGCGGGCAAGTCGTCTTTCAGGGGCAGGATCTGCTGAAACTGCGGCCCCGTAGGATGCGCGATCTTCGTGGCGACCGCGTGGCGATGATCTTTCAGGAACCGATGACCGCGTTGAATCCCCTGTCCACGGTGGGTCGCCAGATCGCCGAGATGTATGTCCTGCATCAGGGCAAAAGCTGGCGTGAGGCGCGGCGGCTGGCCATCGACGCGCTGGACAGCGTCAAGGTGCCCAACCCGGAACGCCGGGTGGGTAATTATCCGCACCAGATGTCCGGCGGCCTGAGGCAGCGGGTGGTGATCGCGATGGCACTGGCCTGCGACCCGGATCTGCTGATCGCCGATGAACCGACAACGGCGCTGGACGTGACGGTTCAGGCCGAGGTACTGCGGCTTATCAAGGAACTTTGCGCGGCACGGGGCACCGCGGTGCTGTTCATCAGCCACGATCTGGGCGTGATCGCCAGCATCTGTCAGCGTGTGGGCGTCATGTATGCCGGCTGTCTGGTCGAGGAAAACGATACTGTCGCGCTGTTTTCCAATCCGCGGCATGCCTATACGCGCGGCCTGATGGGCGCACTGCCGCGTCTGGGCAGCCGGTTGACGCATGGCCGCCAGCGGCTGGTCGATATCGACAGTGTGATCGCGGATCGCTCGGTCCTGACCAAGACCCGTTTCATCACGCCGCGCGGGGCTGCCAACGGAGAAAGCGCATGACGGGCACACCGCTGTTGCAGATCGATGATCTTCATGTCCGCTTTCCCATCGCCGGAGGCGGCCTGCTGGGTACTGGCCGGCGGCTGCTTCACGCGGTGAACGGGCTAAGCCTGACGCTGGAGAAAGGCGAATGCCTGTCCATTGTCGGCGAATCCGGCTGCGGGAAATCCACGACCGCCCTGACCGTCATGGGTTTGCAGGAGCCGAGTTCAGGCAGCGTCAGCTTTCGCGGCGCGCCGTTCAGCGGACCCGGCGCGCCGGGCAGGATGCAGCGCGCGAAGGCCGTGCAGATCGTGTTCCAGGATCCCTATGCATCCCTGAATCCCCGTCAGACGGTGCATGCTTCGCTTGCCGCGCCATTGCGTCTTCACGGCATCCGTTCGGCAAGCGAAATCGCCGACCGGGTCGAGACGATGTTGATCAATGTGGGATTGACTGCCGATCAGGCGCGGCGCTATCCCCACGAATTCTCGGGCGGGCAGCGACAGCGGATCGGCATCGCAAGAGCGCTTATTCTTGAGCCCGAGATCGTGGTTCTGGATGAGCCGGTCTCGGCGCTGGACGTGTCGATCCGGGCGCAGATCATCAACCTGCTGCTGGACCTGCAGGAGAAATATGGCCTGTCCTATCTGATGATCAGTCACGATCTCAGCGTGGTCGAGCATATGAGCGACCGGGTTGCGGTGATGTTCTTCGGCCAGATCGTCGAGGAGGGAAGCTGGCAGCATATCTTTGCCAATCCGGTCCATCCCTATACCCGCCGGCTGATCGCCGAGATCCCCGATCCCGATGTGGCAATCCGGGCCCGCGACCCCGCAGCCGGCTTCACGGATGTGCCGCTTCCGCAGGGGCGCAGTTTTGCCATGGACGGAAGCAACACACCCGATGTCTTCACGGCACCCACGCCATCCGAACTGGTCGAGATCGATCCCGGCCATCGGGTCAGGCTTTCGCTTCGGGATTGATGATCGGATCACCGCTCTTTGCCGGCGCGCCATTGTTCAAGCATCAGCAGGGTGCTTGCCCCGATATAACGCAAGGGTTCGGGCGGAAGCCAATCCGGGCCGCCCATTTTCATCCGTTCCTCAAGCAGGGGCGAGCGCGAATCACAGGCCAGTTCGGCCAGCAGCGTGCCGTGGATCGTGCCACGCAGGACGCCCGCGCCATCGCAGCCCGCAGAGGCATAAATGCCGGGCCTGACCTGACCGAACGTGAATCTGCCATTATGGGTCACGGCGGTGACGCCCCCCCAGACATGTTCAAGATCATGCGTCTTCATATGCGGGAAGCGGTTGCGATAAAGCCGGGTCAGCATGGCGCGGGCTTTCTCGGGCGCGTCTTCCCGTTCGTATGAATCGCCGCTTCTGATAAGAAGACGACGCCCGGTCTTGCGCATCGTCGTTCCCATCCGATGCGCCGGCAGGATCCCCCAGTCGGGCTCTTCGCCCAGCAGATCAAGATCGCGGTCGTCCAGTTCAGGCGTGAAGGCGCCATAGGTATAGATGCCGATCATCCGGTTCCGGGCAATGCCGAAGAAGCGCGCATGCAGGTTGTTGGTGACGAATACGCGATCCGCGACGAATTCGCCCCGGTCCGTGGCCAGACGGTAAGGCGCGTCACCGCCCAGCGCCCGCACCGCGCAATTTTCAAGCAGCCGGACATTGCCCGGCAGCGCGTCGCCCAGCCCGCGATGCAGGGCCGCGGGCTGAACCAGTGCGCGCGTCAGCGATTGCAGGCCATAGCGGTAATAATCGGTTCCGATGATCCGGGTCAGAGCCTTGCGGTCGTATTCCCGGGGACTCAGCCCCCATTCCTGATATTTCTGTCTTGTCTCGCGGGCGCTTTTTTCGACCCGGGTCGTGGCGGCGGCTGTGATCGCCAGCGGATCGCTGTTCCAGTCGCAGTCGATACCATGGGTTTTCACCCTTGTACGAAGCAGATCGAACCCGGCCTGAACCATCGCCATCTGCCGGGTTGCCCAGTCATCCGTGAAATCCGTGGCATTCGCGCTTGGCTCGCCGGGATTGATCAGCAGATATCCCGAATTCCGGCCCGAGGCGCTTTCGCCAAGCGTCGCGGCCTCGATGACAAGGATATCTTCGTCCGGGCAAAGCTCGGCCAGTCGATGCGCGGTTGCAAGCCCGGTAAACCCCGCCCCGATCACGATATTCCGGAACCGGCGCGTGGCGGGCGGATCCTGCCGGACGTCCCGCGCGGGCAAAAGCGCGTTCCAGCCGGAAACGGATTTATAGGCGGGCGCATGCCTCATCGTCGCTTCTCCTTGCCTGCCGGGCCTGCCGGACAGCGTGGAACCTAACCGCGGCCCGATGCTTGACCAAGGAAGGCAAATGGCAAGTTTGATAAGCCGGACTTATCGAACTTGCGCCCTGCATGGCGTTGCAGCGAATATGACATGGCGTCATGATCGGGGTGGCGATGGCCAGTCAACGGCAAGACAGAAGGAGATACCGATGAGTGAACGGGATATCGATCTGACCGCGTTTCTGGCCAGCCTGAAAGACGTACTGGCATCCAGAACCGACGGTAACGCGGATGCGATGGTCGGTCGGGTATATGAAAAGCTGCAGGATATCGGGGAAGCCAGCGAAGCGGATGGGCATTTGCTGCCGGTTTGCGAATATCTGACACCGGCAATGGATGTGATCGCGCAGGAAGGCCATCCCCTGCGCGAGCTTGCCGGCAGGCTGCATGCGGTGCTGCCCCGGCTGGTCTGGAGGGCGCGGCCGGGACCGGCACCGAATGCAAGCGCGGATTTCGCCGAAAGTCATGCCAACGCCATGATCGTCGGCCCCGGCGGAGTCGAAGGACGGCGGGATCTGTGGATCGGCATATCGCTTCTGGCACCGGGCACCCGATATCCCGATCACGATCATGCCCCGCCCGAGGTCTATCTTGTCCTGTCGCCCGGCAGGTTCCTGCAGGGCGGGGGCGAATGGTTCTCGCCGGGAATCGGCGGTGTGTTCTATAACCCGCCGGGGATCCTGCATGCCATGGCGGCCGACGAGGATGCGCCGCTGCTGGCGCTCTGGTTGCTGGATGTCCGCTGAACGCGCCGGTCGGGCCGTCGGTAGGGCGCGGCATGTCCCGGCCACCGTGAAAATGACCGGAACCGGTAAACCTGATATGGACAGCGATACCAGAGAGTTCATCAATAATGCCACATTGCTTTTCATCGCCTCTCGCAATGCCGAAGGCGCGCTGGATGTATCGCCGCGCGGGGGGCAGCCCTCGGTCATGCGTGTCAGTGACAGCGGCGCGTTGCTGTTGCCCGATTACAAGGGCAATCGCAGGCTGGACACGATCGGCAACCTGCTGAGCAATCCCGAAATCGCGATGATCGTCGTCAATCGTGGCGTGGATCGCTATTTGCGGATCTCGGGCCGAGGCGAGGTGTCGTTTCGCGACAGCGATATCGCCGCGTTTCCTGCGGATGAAAATCCGCCGATCAGTGTTCTGGTCCTGACTCCGGCCCGGTGCGAATTCGTCGAAACCACTGCGTTTCGGAATGCCGGATTCTGGCTTGGTCCGGCGATACGCAAGGCGCCGCTGGATCTTGGGGCGGTTGTCCGGGGCGACAAGCTTGCACAGGCGGATGCCGGGTTCAGCCCGGTGCGCAAACATGCCGGGGAAGAACAGCTGCTGGCCACGCGCGGGATGCGCGAGGTCTATGGCAGCTCCAGCGAGGCGGTTCAGACCAAGGTGTTCGACATCGCCGGCCCCGGTGGGCTGGCCTTTATGGAGGAGGCGCGTTTCATCGTGTTGTCGCACGAGAATGCGCAGGGCGGGATGGAGATCGACCTGACCGGCGAAGCGCCGCTATCGGTGATCCCTTTCGACAACCGTCAGGCTTATCGCCTGCATCTGCCGCCGGATCTTGCGACCACTGAAGAGGGCGAATGCGCCCTTGTCACCATCGCCCCCGGCCGCAACGAGATGCTGCGCGTGAATGGCCGGTTCGAAAAGGAACCGGCGCGGAACGGGCAAAGCCTGAAGATCGTGCCGCGCGAGGTGTATTTTCACTGCCCCGCCTCGCTAAGCCGGGCGCGGATCTGGCAGGATGACCGCAGGGTCTATTGGGCCGGCCGCCGCCGTTTCATCTGTGCGGCCCGGCGACGGGAAAGCCCGGATGTGGTTTCCTTCATGCTGAAGCCCCGCGACGATGCGCCGATCGGCCCGATCGGTCCCGGCCAATATGTCACCGTGTCGCTGCCCCACGACCCCGAGACAGTCGCGCACAGGCGGTCCTATTCGGTTTCCGGCCGGCCTGACGGGAACAGCCTGCGCATCTCGGTCCGGCGTATGGGCAATGGCGGCCTGTCGGATCTTCTGCACGATAGCGTTCATGCGGGGTCCGAGCTGCTTGTGGGCATCCCTGCCGGCCGGTTCGTGCTGGACAGCCCCCCGGGCAGACGGGTGGCGCTGATCAGTGCCGGTGTAGGCATTACGCCGCTGCTGCCGATGCTGGAGCGGCTGGCGCAAGAGGATAGCGGCCGTGAGGTCTGGTTCCTGCATGCCGCCCGCGATGCGGCGCATCATCTTTTCCCGGGCGAGGTATGCGAGATCGCGAAACGCCCCGTGAATGGCGGTATCCGCATGTTTTCGGCATATTCGCGGCCCCGCGAAGGCGATGCCTGCGATCTGGGCAAGCGGCTGGACGCCGCCACCGTCGCGGGGATCATGCCGGTGGCCGATACGGATTTCTACATCTGCGGGCCACAGGCATTCATGCAGGGGCTGCGCGAAGGGCTGGTTGCGCTTGGGGCCGCGCCGGAAAACATCCGCTTCGAAGAGTTTTCGGCGCAGGCGGGTACGGCCTTTGACCTTGGCGACAAGGAGACCGCTGCCGAATGCAAAGTCACATTCGCGCAGTCGGGCAAAACCGCGACATGGACTCCTGCCTCCGGGTCCTTGCTTGACCTGGCGCTGAGCAATCAGGTGAAGGTCGCCTATTCCTGCCGCATCGGTGATTGCCAGTCATGTCTGCAACGCGTTCTTGAGGGCGCAGCCGATTATCCGGCGGGCGAGTTGCCGGTTCTGGCACAAGGCCAGATCCTGCTATGTCAGGCGATCCCCCGCAGCGACATGATCATCGATTGCTGAACCCGCATAAAGAGCGTGTCGCGTCGGATCGGAAATGCGGGTGAGTTGCGTCCCGCGATGGCCGGAGGCGCTGCCCGTCGCCGACACGTCTCTTGAACCAGTGGCGCGACCCGCCGGCGACCTCCAAGGTATTTAGACAAAGAAGAAGCAGAGGAAGAGGCACGGTATGCGATGGCCGCGCTCATATACCTGCATTTCGATAAGCTGAACCTATCAAATTCGCCGCAAAGATATATTGAGCCGTAAGATACATGGCCGTCATAATTCCGGCTACAGCCATCCGGGATCGATTCCTGCGAAATTTGTCGATCACGGGAGATGGCGGGCCGTCGCATTGAGCAGAGATGTGGCAGCCATACCGGACCGATGAAAGGCAGCGAGAGTGGCGACCTGGAAGAATAGCGCAAGCATGAGTTTCACCTGTGAAAAGGGTGCCGTCACCGGAACGCGCGGGGTCGCCGTGACCAATCATCCGCTGGCTTCCGCTGCCGCGATGGAGATGTTCGCCGCCGGGGGGAACGCATTCGACGCCACCGTCTCGGCGCTGTTCGCACTGACCGTGGTCGAGCCGATGATGGTCGGGATCTTCGGCGGCGGTGCGTCGGTCATTCATCTGGCGAATGGCGAAACCCATGTCTACGACGGGCTGGCCACCGCGCCCTCATCCACGCGCCCCGACAGCTATACGCCCATCGCGGATGTCTGGCCCGATTACATGGAAACCAAAGGGCGCGAGAACCGCGTCGGCCCCCGGGCCATCGCGGTTCCGGGTAATCTGATCGCGTGGTGCGAGATGGCCGAACGGCATGGCCGCCTGCCGTTGAAGCAATTGCTTGGTCCCGCGATCCGCCATGCGGAAGAAGGGTTCATCCTGTCACCTTATCTGGCGACCTGCATTCAGGAAATCTCGCCCGATCTGCTTCTGGATCCGGCCATTGCGGGGATATTCGTGCCGGGCGGCGTGCCACTGAAAGCCGGTGACCGTCTGGTGCAGACGGATTACGCGCGGACCCTGCGTGCCATTGCCGAAGGTGGCGCCGGCGCATTGCTGGAAGGGCAGCTTGGCGAGTATCTGCGGGCTTTTCTGGAACAGTCGGGAACATGGGTCAGCGAAGAGGATATCCGGAACTACCGGGTGATCCGCCGCGAGCCGGTGCGGGGAACCTATCGCGGCCACGAGATCATCGGCCCTCCGCCACCCTGTTCGGGCGGCGTGCAGGCGGTGCAGGTTCTGAACCTGCTGGAGCCGTCGAATGTCGGCGCCGGTGGCTTCGGGACCGAAGCAACCCTGCACCGCCTGATCGAGGCGTTGAAGATCGCCGCCGCCGACCGGCTGGCCGTGACCGCCGACCCCGATTTCATCGATGTGCCGACAGACAGGCTGATCTCGAAAGCCTATGCGGATGAGCGCCGCGGCGATATCGATCCGGATCGCGCCCGCCAGCAGGTCGCGCGAATCCTGACCAATGAATCCGCCAATACCACCCATGTCACCATCGCCGATCACGAAGGCAATGTCGTGACCTCGACCCAGACGATCAACAGCCTGTTCGGCGCGCGGGTGATCATTCCGGGCACGGGGATCATCCCGAATAATTACATGTATCTGTTCGATCCCCATCCCGGCAGGGCGCTGTCTCTGGCGCCCGGAAAACGGATTACCAGCGGCATCACCGCACTGATCGTCAAGCGGGGCGGCAAGGTCGCCTTCGCGCTTGGCCTGCCCGGCGCGCATCGCATTCCGGCCTCGGCCACGCAGGGGGTGATCAACCTGATCGACCACGGCATGTCGCTGCAAGAGGCGGTCGAGGCCCCGCGCATCTTCACCTGGGGGCAGGAGGTCGAGATCGAGGACAGTATTCCGCAGCCCGTCCGGGACGCGCTGGCAGCCAAGGGACATCGCATCGCGCCCGTTGCCCATGTCGCGGGCGGGATGGGGGCGATCCGTTTTCTGGATAACGGGGTGATGGAAGGCGCCGCCTGCTGGCGCGCCGATGGCGTGCCGATGGCGGCTGGCGGTGGTCCGGCGCGGGCCGATACCTCGTTCTGGCCCGATCCGCGGCGCGGCAAGATATATTGAAATTAAACAATAACATAGAAAACCTGCAATCGGACGAACAGGAGAGGAAGCCATGAAGATGAACCGCCGGGAGGCGATGCTTTTTTCTGCCAGCGCGATGCTGTTTGCCGCGACCAGCACGCGATTGGCTGCACAGGGGGCGGAAAGCGTCGTGCGGTTTGCTCCGCATGCCGCGCTGCGCGTGCTGGATCCGGTGACGACCAGCGCCTATGTCACGCGCAACCACGCCTATCTTGTCTATGATACGCTGTTCGCGGTCGATTCCAACTATGCCCCGCAGCCGCAGATGGTGGATAGCTGGGAGATGTCGGATGACGGGCTGAACTGGACATTCACCCTGCGCGACGGCCTGGCGTTCCATGATGGCGCGCCGGTCACGGCCGAGGATGTGATCGCCTCGATCCGGCGCTGGTGGCAGGTGGATGTCGTCGGCCTGCGCCTTCAGAGCGTGACCGAGGAACTGACCGCGGATGACGAAACCAGTTTCAGCTTCCGGCTTTCCGAACCTTTCGGCGCCATGCTGGAGGCATTGGCGCGATCCAGCTCGATCCCGCTTTTCGTGATGCCGAAGCGGATCGCGGATCTGGATCCTTCGACCATGCTGGAAGAGGTCATCGGCTCCGGCCCCTATCGTTTCCTGGCCGAAGAATTCCGGCCCGGCGTCAGCTGGTCCTATATCCGCAACGAGGATTACGTTCCGCGCTCCGAGCCCGCCGATGGTCTTGCCGGTGGCAAGGTGCCGCGGGTCGAGCGCATCGATACGATCTGGTTCCCAAGTCCCGACACCGCGATCAGTGCGTTGCAGAATAACGAACTGGATATCATCGAGACCGTCAGCCCAGATCGCCGCATCATGCTGCAGGGGACCGATATGCAACTTGTCGAGCGCGCCAGCCCCACGGCCTCGACCATCCGTTTCAACTGGTCGCAGCCGCCCTTCAACGATGTGCGTCTGCGCAAGGCGGTGCAGATGGTGGTCAGCCAGCTTGATTATCTGGATATCGGCGTCGGCGATCCCGAAGCCTATCAGACCTGTGGCGCCCTGTTCGGCTGCGGTACGCCCTTGGAAACGGACGCAGGCTATACCGACGGCAGTCTTGAAAATCTGGAAGCCGCCAAGGAACTGGTAGCCGAATCCGATTACGATGGCGAGACGGTGATCATCATCACGCCGGGGGATGTCGCCTCATTCTCGGCTTTGGCCCCACTGACCCAGCAGCTTCTGACCGAGCTGGGGATCAAGAGCGAGATCGAGACGATGGAATGGTCGTCCTTCCTTGATCGCCGATCAAGCACCGATCCGGTGGCGGAAGGCGGCTGGAACGTTGCGCATGCCGTCTTTGACCGGATCGATCTGGTGTCGCCGCTTGGCAATATGAATTTCGATGCGCGCGGCAATGAAGGCTATACCGGCTTTGTCGACGACCCCGAGACCGAAGAACTGAAGACCCAGTATCAACGCGAACCCGATCCAGAAAAACAGAAGGCGATCGCCGAAGAGATGCAGAAGCGGGCCTATGATCAGGTCTTCTACATCCCGTTGGGCACCTATCACCAATATACCGCGCTGCGGCCCGAGGTGACGGATTTCGTCAATGCCCCGGTAACGGTCGTGTATTCGCTGGACAAGGCGTGATGTTACGTCTGGTCGCGCTTCGTATCCTGTCATCGGTGCCAGTGATGTTCATCGTCGCGGTGATCGTCTTTGGCCTGTTGCGCCTTAGCCCCGGCGATCCCGCCGTGATCCTTGCAGGCGATTCCGCCACGCCCGAAGCCATCGCCGCCCTGCGTCAGCAACTGGGGCTGGATCAACCCCTGCCGATCCAGTTCGTGACATGGCTTGCCGGGGTCGCCACAGGCGATTTCGGTCAGTCGATCCTGTCGCGGATGCCGGTTCTGGCGCTGATCTTCGACCGGCTCGAGGCGACGCTGGTACTGGCCGTCTCGGCAATCATCATCACCGTTCTGATCGCGGTGCCACTGGGCGCGATTGCGGCATGGCGTCACAACAGCTGGATCGACCGCGCGGTCATGGCGCTGTCGGTTGCGGGTTTCTCGGTGCCGGCCTTCGTGATCGGTTATCTGCTGATGCTGTTCTTCTCGGTCAAATGGGAATTGCTGCCGGTACAGGGCTATGTCAGCCCCTTCGCCGATCCTGGCGGCGCCGTCCGGCATCTGATCCTGCCATCGGTAACGCTGGCGCTGGTCTTCATGGCACTGATCGCGCGGGTGACACGCTCAAGCCTGCTCGAGGTGCTGAATCAGGATTTCGTTCGCACCGCCCGCGCCAAGGGCAATTCGCAGCGCCGTGTTCTGTGGCGTCACGCCTTGCCCAATGCCGCCGTGCCGATTATCACCGTGATCGGCATCGGGATCGCCATGCTGATCTCGGGCGTGGTGGTGACCGAAAGCGTGTTCAACATTCCCGGCATCGGGCGGCTGACCATCGACGCGATTCTGGCTCGCGACTATCCGGTGGTGCAGGGGCTGATGCTGTTCTTCGCCCTGATCTATGTCGGCGTGAATCTGTTGATCGACATCGCCTATATCATCGTCGATCCGCGGATCCGGTATTGAGGCGCGGGGCATGAGCAGTCACCTTACGAATGCGCCCGCCACGGCTTGGCTGGGATTTCTGCGCCAGAACAAGCTGTCCGCCCTTTGCGCGGCGCTGCTGCTGGCGATTACCGTGGTTTCATTGGCGGCGCCCTGGATCATCGACGCGCAACTAACGCAGGTGCGGCCCCGGATGCGCTTGCAGGCGCCCTCGGATCTGGCACTGTTCGGTACCGATGCCATGGGGCGCGATGTGTTCGGCCTGACCGTCGAGGGCGCGAAACTGTCGCTGCTGGTCGGGTTGCTGACCGCGCTGGCGGGGGGTGCCATCGGCACGGTCATCGGATTGGTAACCGGTTATTTCCGCCGGATCGATGGCGTGATCATGCGCATCATGGACGCGATCATGGCGATCCCGAATATCCTGTTCGCCGTCGCGGTCGTATCGCTTCTGGGGGCCTCGTTGGCCACCATCGTCGCCGCGCTGGTCTTCAACGAGATCCCGCGGGTCGTGCGGCTGGTCCGCAGCGTAGTGCTGAGCACGCGCGAAGAACCCTATGTCAAGGCCGCCATCGGAATGTCGATCCAGACGCCGCTGATCCTCGCGCGTCATATCCTGCCCAATTGTGTCGCACCGCTGATCGTGCAGACCACTTATATCTTTGCCTCGGCCATCCTGTCCGAAGCGATTCTGGGTTTTCTTGGCGTCGGCTTTCCGCAGGGCACCCCCACCTGGGGCAATGTCATGGCCGAGGGGCGGGCGGTGTTCCTGCGTGCGCCCTGGACCATCATCGCACCCGGTCTGATGCTTGCGGTGACGGTTATGTCGGTCAATTTGCTGGGGGATTCCCTGCGTGACCGTCTGGATCCGCGCCTGACCCGTGGAACGAGGGCATCGTCATGAACCAGATGAAACCCGTTCTCGAAATGCGCGATCTCAGCGTGACCCTGCCCGGCGGGCTGGACCGGACCCATGCGGTCGAGGATGTGTCGCTGACCATCCGCCGGGGCGAGATCCTGTGCGTTGTCGGCGAATCCGGCTCGGGAAAATCCGTCACCGCGTCGGTCGTCATGGGGCTTTTGCCCAAGAACAGCCTGCGCGTGGCGAAAGGCACGGTGATGCTGGAGGGCGAGGATATCACCAGCGCGCCAGAGCAGCGGATGGACCAGCTGCGCGGCAACCGGATGGCGATGATCTTTCAGGAACCGCTGACCGCTTTGAACCCGGTCATGCCACTGGGCCGGCAGATCGCCGAGGTGCTGGTGCTGCACAAGCCCGGGCTGGGCACGGCGGCGATCCGCAGCCGGGTGCTGGAGCTGATGGCCGATGTGCATCTGCCCGCGCCGGAAGAGATGTACCACCGTTATCCGCATCAGATTTCGGGCGGGCAGCGGCAGCGGGTGATGATCGCCATGGCGCTGGCGATGGAGCCGGCACTGATCATCGCGGATGAACCCACCACCGCGCTGGACGTCACCACCCAGGCCCAGATCCTGAAACTGTTCCGGGAATTGCTGACCAAGCATGACAGCGCGGTGATGCTGATCACCCATGATTTCGGCGTGGTGGCAGAAATTGCCGACCGGGTTCTGGTCATGCGCCGGGGAAAGCTGGTCGAAAGCGGTACCGCGAAGGACGTGCTGCAATCGCCGCGGCATGATTACACGAAGGAGCTGATCGCCGCAGTGCCCCGGCTGCGCTATCTGCCGCAACTCGCCGAGCGTGAACCGGTCCTGAAGGCCGAGAATGTCTCGCTGACCTACCGGCAATCCTCGTGGCTGGGCAAGACCACCGAAGTGCATGCGGTTCAGGATGTCAGCTTCACGCTGGCACCGGGTGAGACGCTTGGCATTGTCGGCGAATCCGGTTCGGGGAAAAGCACGCTGGCGCGGATGGTCGTGGGGTTCGAGAAACCCGATCGGGGCCGCATTCTGTTCGAAGGACAGGATATGCCGGGGCTGACGCCCGCAAGGTTGCGGCAGATGCGCCACCGCATCCAGATGATCTTTCAGGACCCCTACAGCTCTCTCAATCCGCGCCGCCGGGTCGGACAATCGATGATCGAGGGACCGGTGCGGATGGGAAAATCCGGCGCCGAGGCCCGTCGGCGCGCCTGCGAATTGCTGGAACTGGTGGGGCTGCAACCCTCGGCCATCGACCGGTTTCCGCATGAATTCTCGGGCGGGCAGCGGCAAAGGATCTGCATCGCCCGCGCGCTTGCGCTGGAGCCGGATGTGATCGTCGCGGATGAGGCCGTCTCGGCGCTGGATGTGACCGTGCAGGCGCAGGTGCTGGACCTGTTCGAGAAGCTGCGGACCGAGCTTGGCTTCGCGATGCTGTTCATTACTCATGATCTGCGCGTTGCCTCGAATATCTGCAACCGCGTAGCGGTGATGAGCAAGGGGCGCATCGTCGAGCAGGGCGAACTGAAACGGGTCTTCGAAAATCCCGAGAACGAGTACACGCGCAAGCTGCTTGCCGCGATGCCGGGTGTTTCCGAGATGTGATGACGGCGTATTGGCGACCAAAGATGGCCGGCGTCGCGATTTGCCGGCGGATACCGCTTGTCGGAAGGAAAGGCAGTGGCTGATGCCCCTGCGAACAGAAATGAAGATGGAAGAGGACAGGATATGGGACCGCTTGCAGGGCTGAAGGTCATCGATCTGACATCGGTGCTGATGGGACCGTATGCGACCCAGTACCTTGGGGATTTCGGGGCCGATGTGATCAAGGTGGAACCGCCCTCGGGCGATCTTGTCCGCAATGTCGGGCCGTCGCGTTCGCCCGGCATGGGGCCGCTGTTCCTGAACTCGAACCGTTCCAAACGCTCTGTGGTGCTGAACCTGAAGACCACGGAAGGGCGGCAATTGCTGCTGGATCTGTGCCGGGGCGCCGACATCGTGATCTACAGTCTGCGCCCGGCGGCGATGAAGCGGCTTGGCCTGTCATGGGAAGAGATGCAGGCGGTCAATCCGCGGCTGATCTATGCCGGGCTTTACGGTTACGGCCAGAACGGGCGCTATGCGGCGCGTCCGGCCTATGACGATCTGATTCAGGGCGCTTCGACGCTGTCGCATCTGTTCATGCTGTCGGGGTCCGACGAGCCGCGCTATGTGCCGGCGGCGATCGCCGACCGGATCGTCGGGCTGACCGCGCTAAGCGGCATTCTGGCCGCCGTGATCGAGCGGAACCGGTCAGGGAAAGGGCAGCGTGTCGATGTCCCCATGTTCGAGACAATGGTCAGCTTCATCCTCAGCGATCATCTGGGCGGCCTGACGTTCGATCCGCCGCTGGACCGAGGCGGCTATGTGCGCCAGATCGCCAGCGACCGCCGCCCGCTGCGCACTTCAGACGGCTATGTCTGCGCCTTGCTTTACACTGATGATCACTGGCGACGTTTCCTGAAAGCCATCGGTCAGGACGGTTTGATGGAGACCGATGACCGCTTTGCCAGTTTCCGGTCGCGGATGGACCATATCGCCCATGTCTATGGCTGGCTGGCCGAGATTTTCCTGACCCGAAGCTCGGGCGAATGGATCGACCTGCTGGACGCGGCGGATGTGCCGGTCATGGCGATGCACACATTCGAGACGGTTCTGAAGGATCCGCATCTGGCCGATACCGGCTTTTTCAGGACCGTCGCTCATCCGACTGAGGGCGCGACCATCGCGATGGCCAACCCGGTGGCGATGTCCTCGACCCCCGTCGCCATCGAGCGGCTGGCGCCCGGTCTGGGGGAACATACCATCGAGATTCTGCGGGATCTTGGCTTGTCGCAGGAACGGATCGGCGAACTTCTGGAGCGTGGCATCGTCGCCGGACCTGACGGCGTGTCGCCACCGGTCTGAAAGTGATCTCCCGCAGCGCCATGTCCGCGACTGTACCGGAATCCTGCGGCATTCATCTTTGGACCGGCACCGATCGTTGAAAGCGTCAGTGACCGGATCGGCCATGGCGCAGGGCTTTCGGCGTCTTTAACACTCGCGGCAATCGCGATCTATGCGCTGGGCATCAGGTCGGGGGCCAACAGGGTGATGCCGTAATATCCGGCACAATGCTGAAACCATTGTTCGACCGGATCCTCGGCAGGAAGAAGAGATGCGCCAGTGCAAATCCGATGCCATTGCAGGCTGCCGAACAGGATATGATCGGCAAATGCAGGCGCATCGCCCGCGATCCAGCGCTGCTCTTCCAGAACCGCCCGGATCGGGGCGAGTTTTTGCGGAAAGCGCTTTGCCTCGCCCGAGGAACGCCTGGCGATTTCCTCGATCTCCGCATCGAAGCGTTTTCGCCGCACCGCCCGAAAATGTTCCTGATCGGCAGGGGACATCATGTCATGCATCTGTCGGACGACGATCACCGAAAGCAAAGGGTTCAGGACCGTATCGCAAAAATGCTCGACCATGCGGGCCAATGCATTCTGCCCATCGTGCGGAAAAAGGCGATTGCCGCTGTAAGCCTGCTCAAGATACAGGGCGATGCCGAAGCTGTCGCCTTCGAGCCGGCCATGATCGTCCAGCACCGGTACACTGCTGAAACCTCCACCGGCGATCTGCGGAATATCCGCGAAGGAGACCGGACGCAGATCGAAATCCAGACCCTTGTGTTTCAACGCAAGGATCACCTTCCAGACATGAGGCGAATAATGCCGCAGACCATCCGCCGCGCAAAGGCTGTAAACCGCCATTCCCGCCATCAGCGAACTCCGCCGACAAGCGTCGGAAGCTTGCCGAATTTGGGTTTCGGACGCACAGGCGCCAGAGCGTCTTCACCGCCATCCAGAATCGAACGGATCACGCCGACGACAGGATCATTGGCCCGTTCGGCCAGATAGCCGCACAGGATGCGGACGGATTGGCGCACCTCGGACAGCACGCTGATGCCGTTCTCTGGCTGTGCCGCGGCATGGATCACGCCGATCCCGATCCCGTCCGCAATCAGTTTCCTTGTGACCGCCTCGTCATCGACATGGATGATGCGGCGCGGGTGGAAATCATTCTCGGCAAAGAATTTGTCGGCGATCCGGCCGTAGCAGGACTGATCCGGCGGGCAGATGCATGGCACGTCCTGCAAGGCATTCAGATCGCCGCCGCGCAGGCGTTCGGCATATTGCGGTGCGCCTGCAAGATAGACGCTGAAGCGCGTGATCTCGATTGCAGTCAGATCGGACTGTTCCTCTTCGGGCTCGACATAGAAGCCCGCGTCAAGATAGCCGTTCCGGATACCGCTGAGCACACCGGCGGAAGGGCCGCGATCAAGTTTGACCTCAAGTTCCGGAAACCGCGAATAAAGCTCGGTCAGCAACCTGCGCACCGTGTCCCGGCACGAACAACGGGCGGCGCCGATGCGCAACTCGCCGGTCAGGGAGCCGCGCACCCGGCTTGCCTCTTCCAGAAAACGCTGATGCTGCTCTAGAAGTTTCTCGGCCACCACCAGCAGACGCGAACCGCTTCGCGTCACCGACATGCCCCGGGAATTCCGCTCGAAAAGCTTGACCTCGAGACTGTCCTCCATCGATTTGATATGCGCACTGATGGCTGGCTGGCTTCGATAAAGGATCTCGGATGCACGGGTGATACTGCCCTCGCGGACGACCGTGACGAATGTTCGCAATTGATTGATATCCATGCCAGAACCTCGGAAAATGCAGGGGACTTCGAAGAACCGCCAGGCTCCGCGTCTGCCTTGCAACAGGTGCTGGGTTGGAAACATTGACAACATATCAAAGTTGCTCGGCTGGTCAAGAGTTACCGCCCTGTCGCTGGGGCGCAATCGTGTGATCTGCCTGTTGAGTACGCATCCCCGATGACAAAGCAATGACAAGCGACAAGATGGCAAGACCGCCCGCCACTGCGAAGGTCACGCCCATGCCGCGCGATATCGCCTGCGCCCCGGCGGCCGACAGATCGGCGCTGCCGGTCGCAATGGTGAATGCCGCGCCCATCGCCGAGGCTCCGGTGATCAGCCCCAGATTGCGCGACAAGCCAAGCACGCCGGAAATCACGCCCCGCCGTTCCTGCGACACATCCATCATGACGACGGTATTATTCGCCGCCTGAAACAGCTGATAGCCGGGGGTCAGGATCGCAAGCGCTATCACATAGCCCGGGGTTCCGATCAGGTTCGGCAGGCTGGCCAGAGCGAACGCGCCAAGCGCCATCTGCCCCAGCCCCCAGATCACCACGGTACCGGCCCCCAGACGATCGACAAGACGCCCGGCAGGCACGCCGCTAAGCGCCGAGATTGCCGGACCGACCGACATGATCAATCCGACAATCGCGGGCGGATGCCCCAATGCGCGCGCCAGGTAGAACGGCCCCACCACAAGCGTCGCCATCATGATCGTGGACACCAGCGCACTCATTATCAGGCTGGCATTCAGGCGCTTGTCGCGGAAGACCGACAGATGAATCAGCGGCGCGGTAGCGCGGCGTTCTATCATGACGAAAGCGGCCGCCCCCAATGCGGACATGATCAGCAGGATCAGGTTCTGCCGGTGCAAAGCCCCGCTGTCGGCCGTCACCGCAAGGGCATAGGCCGCCAGCGCCAGCCCAAGAACCAGCATTCCGGGCTTGTCGAAAGCGCGATGATCGACCCGCCCGCCCTGCGCATCCGGCGGCAGATATCGTCGTGCAAGCGCCAGTGCCGCAAACCCCATCGGCACCATCACGGCGAAAATCGCCCGCCATCCGAAACCCGAGATCAGGATACCGCCCAATGACGGCCCCAATGCCGTGCCAATGGCCGACATGGTTCCCAACAGCCCCATCGCGCTGCCCGTCCGCTTTTTCGGGACGCTGCTGCGGACCAATGCGACGGTCAGCCCCATCAGGATCGAGCCCGCCGCGCCCTGCAAGACCCGCGCGGCGATCAGCAGCGGCAGCGTAGGAGCGATGGCGCATAGCGCGGATGCCAGCGTAAAGACACCGATGCCCCATGTCAGAACCCTGCGATGCCCTGCCAGATCACCCAGCCGTCCGGCGCTTACGGTCAGCACGGTGATCGCGAGAAGATAGGACAGCACCACCCATTGCACCTGTGGAAAGCCGGCGTCGAAACCCTGCGCCAGAGACGGCAGCGCGACATTGGGAATGCTGATCCCCAGCGAGGACAACAGCATCGAAATCGCCAAAGCGGCAAGCGCCCAACCCGGCGCAGTCATGCCCTGCCTCTGTTCTGCCTTGTCCGAAAGGTCCGGTTTGCGTTCCATCTCGTCTTCTCCGTCCTTGATGGTCCTTCCCGGCCTGGCATGGCCGGGAACAGATGTCGCCGGCCGGCAGCTCAGAAGCGAATCGTTCCCGAAACCCGAAGACTGCGGCCCATTTCGTACAGGTTGGACCATCCATCCACACCGTAATAGGCGGTGGAATGATCCAGATATTGCTTGTCGAAGATATTGGTCAGGGCAAGGCTGTAGCTTTGGTTTTCCTTCGGCCTCCAGGTCACCGACAGGTCGTGGACGTCATAAGAGGGCAGATTGTCCAGTTCGAAATCCGCAGGCAGGTCGGTCTGTTTCAGCACGAAGGTGCTGGTCCAGTCGATCCGGATCCGCTGCGACGGCATATCATAGCCAAGCGCGAGAATGACCTTATCACCGCCGGGCGTGACTCCGTTCAACCAGTCCCCCGGGCTGACCGGTTTGCCGTTATACTTGACGTCGATATGACTGTAGTGAAGATCGGCGGATAAATTGCCCCAGTCGCGCCCCAGATTGACGGTGATCCCCCTGGATTCGATATCGCCGTCATTCTGCCGGAACCACGGGCTTCCCCGGCCCTGCCAGGACCGGATCTTGTCCTCGATCTTCGATGTAAAACCCGTCATGCCCATTCGCCAGCCGCCGCCATCATAGTCAAAACCCAGTTCGGCGGTGCGGGCCAGTTCCCCGGTCAATGAGGTGTCGGTTTCATCGCCCAGTCCCAAAGGCCAGATCAGGGTCAGGCCCTCATAGGGCTGCACACCGCGAAACGCCTCTCCCCAGGATGCGAACAGCGCCAGATCCTCGTTCGGCTCATAGCGGAGACGCAGATTCGGGCTGAAATGCACACCCCTGTAATCATTGCCATTCATATCCTCCAGCACCGCGCGATCATAGCGCAGCCCCGCGGAAAGCAACCATTGGTCGGTGGGCGTATAGTCGACCTGCGCATAAAGCCCGTGATTCCCGCCCGTTTCCGAGTTGTCGCGCCCCTCACCATCGCGTCCCCGCGATTTCGTCCATGTATAATCATAGCCATAGGTCACGGCGATGCGGCCGAATTCCGAGCGGTTGCGCAGATCGATCCCGCGCGTATACCAGTCCGCGGTCTGATCCACCTCGATGTCACGATATAGCCGGCTATGCGTATCATAGGCCGAAAGGGTCATATCGACCATCGGATTGCCGGCCGGGTCATAGCGATAGCTCAGCGAGGTGGAACGCCAGCTCAGTTGCTGATCCTCGGGAATGGCGTCCGGCAGATAATCCGGAATCCCGAAATTCGACCGGTATGCCCGGCGTCCCTCGTCCCGGCGATAGGTGGTGCTGAATGTCAGTTCCTGTCCCTCTGCCGGGCGGAAACGCAGCTTGACCAACCCGTCCATCGGTTCGTTATCCGTGTCGGCGACCTTGTTGCCATCGCCGTCCTCGTAATTCCGCGCCCATGATTTCGTGCCATAGACCAGATAAGCAAAACGATCATCCGGCGCACCGTAAAAGGCCACCGCCGGCGCGATCCGGCGGCCATTGGTCTGGGCCGAGAATTTGAGCATGACGCCCTGATTGCGTCCCGGAAGCAGCAGATCCTCGGGATCCTTGGTCTGATAGCGCAGGGAACCGCCAAGCGCGCCGGGCCCGGCAAGGGCAGACCCCGCCCCCGCATCGACCTCTACCCGTTTCAGCAGATAGGGATCGATGCTGAAATTGCCGGAATGGGCATACATGTTCCCCCCCTGCCGGGCGCCGTCGACGGTGACCCCCAGCATTGTCTCTTCGATGCCCCGGACATAGACTTTCTGTGCCGCCATCCGGTTCGCACCGCTGACGACCACCTCGGGGCTGTCTGAAAAGAGGTCGTTCAGGGTATCGGGCTGGCGTTTCTCGATGTCTTCCGCAGAGATCACCTCTGAAACCGCGTCATCCTCGCCGGGCGCGGTAAGCGTGATGGGAGACAAGGGAACCGTATTATCCTGCGCCATCACCGGGCCCGCAAGCAATGCGGCAAGGATCGCAGTTCCCCGGAATTCGTTACGATACGTCATCAGGCATTCTTTCTTACAACAGATTAACGGCCATATGCCGCTGCCGGGGCTGAACGCTTGAAACTGCGTATTGGCTGGGAACACGGGTCGGTGCCGCGTCAGGAGACGACAGGCACAAATCGCAAAACCGAGGACCGGCTTCACCTTGTCCAGGGACATCGGGCAGAAAAGGTCGCGGCGATATCGCCACGCAGCAGCACCGATGGCCGGGATCGCGGCGACAAAAGCCGCGAACAATATCGTTGCTGTAAATTCCACGCCATCACTGAGCGGCCTCGATCCGTACCGCTTCGGTATCAAGCTTGCGCCGGATTACGGCAAGCACATCCTCGGGCTCGGGCAGTGTGTAATGGCCGTACATGCGTTGATAATGCGGCTCGTACTGATCCTTCCATGCCGGCTCGACGATCTCGTGCCCATCTTCGCGGATCATCGCGACATTGCGCTGTACGACCGGTCGATCCCACATCGCGGGTCCCATGACCGGGAAGAAGACGATCGGGAAATTGCCCACCAGAAACATCATCGTCAGCCGGTTCATCGATGATCCGGCCGCCGCAGCCGACAGCGTGTTCGCCGTGGCCGGCAGGACGATCATCAGATCATGCCCGGCCGCGATCAGGCCGGGCCGGTCGGTACTCCAGTCCTTCGGGCTTTCGCCGCAGATCACCCGCTCGACGATCAGGGAAAGGCTGTCGACATTGACGAAATTCATCGCGTCCGGCGTCAGAATGACCGAGATCGAACACTCCAGCCCCGCGCGGATCGCACGAATATAAGCGGGTACCAGCATGGCATCCACTGATCCGGTCACACCGATCAGAATGCTGGGTTTCCGGCTGCTTTCGGCATTCGGCATCGAAATCTCCTTGATATCTGGATCAGTTGGTGGCCGAACCCGGCCAGGTCGTTTCGGTCCGCCGGCGCTCTAGCGCGGCCTCATATGAATAGACATGACCGGACAGGGCTTTTTCGACGTCAAGCCCGATGCCGGGCAAGGTCACCGCGATCCATTTCTGATTGAACGGATGCGGCCATTCGAAATGGTGACAATCCAGACCGGCGTCATTCACGATATTCGAAATGGTTTCCTTGCGATATCGCACGATATCCGGGTAAAGCCATTCCTCCCCTTCGTAATCCGTGCCATCCAGCGATTCGAAGAATGTCGCGAGGAAAACGGTTTCCGGAACCATGACCTTTTGCGCCTCGGTCACGCATTTTGAAATCTGCCATTGCGGCGCGTGGGTGAAAATGGAATTCGCCATCAGGAAATCGAACTTCCGGTCGAATTTGGTAAAGGTGAAATCTTCGTCAATGATAAAGGTCGGCTGGCGGCGTTTCACCTGCTCCTCGCCGAAATGGCTTTGCAGACCGTCCTGAATCAGCCATTCTTCCCGATCGATCCCGAAATACCTGCCGGGACGCAGATACAGGATGGCGAAACGCCCGCCGCGCAGCGAACCGCAGCCGATATCAAGCAGACTCGAGGTTTCGCGCATTCCGAACAGCGTCAGCAGGTTGAACTGCGTCACGCCGACGAGGTCATAGTAATTCGGCGGACCGACAAAGGACCGATAATGGTCGCCGCCGATATCCTCGACCTCTCCGAACTGACTATGAAGGCCTTCTTTCCGGGACAAAGCGATATTATCCACCTGTTCCTCCATTTGAGACAGGGCATGTAAGACGGGAAACCGAGCTGGGCAGCACCTAAAGGCTGCGTAAACATTGTCCGATAAAATTACCTGGTCAATTCAGTTATATTGAGGCCAGATATTACCTTCGATTATACCTCGGGAACGCCATCAGGAATTCTGAGGTCTTCACTCGGAAGAAATGATTGGCGGCGCGGCCCCGGCTATGGTGGATTTACGGCGCAAACCAACATATGGCACGTCATGGAACCTCGGCCTTCCTGGGAACTCGAAATTCCAACGAGCGATCCAACAACCCGGCACTGTCTTCAGCAGGCGCGTCAGACCGGCGCGAAGGCGTTGCGCATGATGGGATTGCATCAACGGGCGCAGCTGATCCGCGGCCTGACCAAGAAACTGCCGCAACTGACGGGATCGGGTTATGAGATACCACTGACGCGCCTGTCCGGCATGGCGGCATCGTGTTTTTGCGACTATCCGGACGGAAAATTCGTTCCCTGTTCGGCGGCTTTCGCGGATGGCGACTCGCTGACGCAATGGATCATGATGCCCCGGAAAGGGATCGCATTCCTGTGCGGGACAAGCGACGAGGCGGTGATAGAGGCCATCGGTCCCGCCATCCTGTCGGGCTTGCCCTGCCTGCTTTGCAGTTCGCGGCAAGGCCCCGCGACGGATATCGTTTGCGCCATCACCGATCAGGCGCTGCTGCCGGATGGCGCCTTGCAGCACATTCCCCTCGATCCGGCCGATATCGCCCCGCATCTGACGGCCGGAGATGTGGTCTGCCTGCTTGATCCCCGGCCTTGCTCGGCCGCGTTATCGTCCCATCCCCTTGTCTTCGCCGGCAAGGTTTCGCTTGAACATGTTTCCGGCGAATCCCATCTTGCCGTTCTTGGTCCGGATCTGACGTCAGGCTCCCCGGAATTCCGGGACTTCGTAAAACGGATGACGGTGGACAGATCAGGACTTGGGCCGGATGTTCATCTGCCACGCGCGCTGCTGCCCGCGGTCGACGGTCTGGATCTGCGCCTGACACCCTATGATCAACCCGAAGAGGTTACCACCGCCGCGTCCCATGCAGGGCAGGTTTATCTGCATTTGACGTCGCGGGACGGGGTGTTTCTTTCCACGATCCTTAACGCATTGGCCCCTTATTGCGCACAGATAACCCTGAACGGCAAAACCTGCTCGGGTGAGCGCGACCCGCTGCGTTTCATGGCCCGCACGACGATCAGTGCATCCGCCGATCAGATGACCCAGCTGACCGGGATATGGCATCGCGGCGCCTCGGTCCGGCAGAACGGGCACCCGTTCCGCAAATCGCTGGAGCAACTGGCTCCCGGCGATCGCCTGATCACCCCGGAACACAAGATCACCTGCGAGGATGTAGAGCGTTTCGCCCATCTGACGGGAGATCATTTTTATGCCCATATGAATGCCGAGCATGCAAAAACGCACCCTTTCTTCGAGGATCGCGTGGCGCATGGGCAGTTGATCGTCTCGATCGCAAACGGATTGCTGGTGGATCCCGATCCCGGCCCGGTTCTGGCCAATCTGGGCTGCAATGCGCTGCGTTTTCACATGCCGGTCTATTTCGGCACGTCCATTCATGTCGAGATGACCTGCAGGCAGATCACTCCGCGCCCCAGCGGCAATCTTGGCGAAGTCCGCTGGGATTGCCGCGTTCTGGATGGCGACGACAAGCTGATCGCCGAATATGAGCTTCTTACCCTTGTCTCCAAGCAATGGCCCCCGGAATAAGGGGCCCGGCCAGGTTCGGCAGCGACAATCCGCAAAGAAAATAACATGCACATTCTCCGAACCGTTCTTCTGGTGCTTGCAACCATGCTTGCCTCTCCGGCGCTGGCGCAAGGCGACAGGCCGCTGGTGATCACGGATACCCGTGGCGATCGGGGCATGCTGGCGCCCTATGTCCATGCACGCAACGGCATTGCCTATCTTTACACCAGTTATGTCTTCGACAGCCTGATCGCCCAGAACGCAAAGGGCGAACTGGTTCCGGGCCTTGCGGAAAGCTGGACCCTGTCCGAAAACGGCCTGACCGCCGATCTTCGGCTAAACCCCAAGGCATCCTGGCATGACGGCCAGCCGGTCACTGCGCAGGACGCAGCATTCACCTTTTCCTATATGGCACAGAACCCCTATCCCTTCGCGTCCATCGGGAATATCGATCGGGCCGAGGCCATATCCGATCACCATCTGCGACTGACACTGAAAAAGCGGGACGCCGGGCTGTTCTCGGGCCTGTTGCTGGCCTTGCCGGTTCTGCCCCGGCATATCTATTCCTCGCAGACGGATCCCGGGCATTTCGCTTCTCCGGCAGCCGCGACCGGCAGCGGGCCTTATCGGCTTGTCGAGTATGACAAGGCGCAGGGGCGATATGCCCTGAAGGCCAACCCCGATTATTATCGCGGCAAGCCCCTATTCGACGCGTTGATGATCGTCACGATGTCCGACGATGCCGCCCTTCAGGCGTTGAATAATGGCGAGGTGGACGTGATTTCCTATCTGCCGCCAGAGCGGGCAGGCGATGCCAAGGCGGCGGGACGGCAGGTGGTCGCGGCACGCAGCGGCCATGTCGTCAAAATCGGCTTCAACCATGAAGAAATGTTTGCCGATGCGGACATGCGGCAGGCACTGGCCTATGCGCTGGACCGGCAGGCGATACTGGATATCACATCGGCCCGCGGGGAAGCCGCGCTGGCGGATACGGGCTATTTCCAGTCGGGTTCGCCCTGGCGGGAAAACGTGGCGGATCCGGCCTATGCCCATGATCCCGGACACGCCGCCGATCTGCTGGAAAAACAGGGGCTGACCCGTGGCGCCTCCGAAAAATGGCAGCGCGACGGGGTTCCGGTCACGCTGAGGCTTCTTGCCGATGGCGCACAGGCGCGGGTCGCACAGGTCGTCACCGATCAGCTCGAGGCTTTCGGTTTCACGGTTGACCTGCGGCTGATGGAACAGGCCGCATTGCAGGCGGTTCCGACCGGGGGCGATTACGATCTGCTGATTTCATCGACCAGCACAACCGGAGATCCAAGCGATATCGCAAACCGGGTCACGGGGCAGTCATGGAACGCCGACCGCTATCATGGCGATGGAAGGCTGGACGCGATCCTGAAGGAGGCAGGACAATCCGCCACGCCGGATGAGCGCCTGACACATCTGCACGAGTTTCAACGGCTTTATGCCAGGGAACTGCCTTCGCTGATGCTGCTGGATCCGGTCATGGCGACCGCGCATAATGACCGGGTGGACCTGAGTTTCATGCCGGATGGCGCATTGATCGGCATTCCGACGACCATAGACAAATCGGCCTTCGTCACGGAATGACGGCCGGGGCAATTCCGATATCGGGCAGGGCATGGGCCGCCGCGCTACTTTGGGGACTGGCGGCGCGGTTAGCTGTGCTGATGCTGGTCGTTCTGGCGGTCTTTATCCTGCCCCGCCTGCTGCCCGGCGATCCGCTGGGCGTCATGCTGTCTTCGGATTACACGCAGAACCTGTCAGAAGCCGAACTGGCCGAGTTGCGCGCGCGCATGGGACTTGCCGGCGGCTGGGCCGAGCAATTCGGCGCATGGCTAAGCGATCTGCTTCGGGGGGATCTGGGTTATTCGGCGACACATGCCCGGCCGGTGGCCACGCTTATCGGTGAAAGCCTGCCCTGGACCCTGTTTCTTATCCTTGGAGCAATGCCGGTCTATCTTGTCCTTGCGGCACTGGCCGGTACCGGCGCCGGCCGGGCAGCGGGCGGCAGGTTCGATCGCGGCCTGACCGGCTTCGTGACCGTATTGGCAAGCATCCCGCCATTCGTCACGGCAGTCCTCTTGATGCTGGGCCTTGCGATCCTCTGGCCCGTCTTTCCCGCCAGCGGCGCATTGCCGATGTTTCCCTCTGACCGGCCAATGATCCGAACGGGTCAGATCGCTCTTCATGCGATCCTGCCGGTCACGGCACTGGCATTGCATGAATTCGCCCGTTTCTACTATCTCGCCCGTGGAGAAGCGGCTGTATTGGCGCATCGCCCCTTTGTTCTGAACGCTGTCGCGCGCGGCCTGCCGCCCCGCCGGCTGCTGGCGGAATATTACGGCCGCAACATATTGCCGATCTTCGTCGCCCGGCTCAGCGATTCGGTCTCGGGGCTGGTCAGTGCGGTGGTGATCATCGAGATCGTCTTTTCCTATCCGGGCATCGGCGGCCTGATCTATGGCGCGATTCTGGACCGGGATTACACATTGCTTCAGGGCACCACCATCGCCGTGGCAGCGGGCCTGCTGGCGCTCAACTGGCTGATCGATGCAGCCGGCACAGCACTGGCCGGGCGGGGCTGAGCCATGCGGGTGCTGTTCGGTCTTGCCGCCGGTCTGCTGCTGCTTCTGGCGGCGCAACCGCTGATGCCCGCCTACCGCAGCAGCCGCGACGTGCTTGCCCCTCCGGGGCGCGGGCATCTGCTGGGCACGAACGATATCGGGCAGGATGTGCTGACAGGATTGTTGCATGCGACGCCAAATACCGTGCTGATGGCACTTGCCGCCGCCGCGGTGGCCACCGCAACAGCACTGATCATTGCAGGGGTGGCGGCCGCGGCGAGCGCCACGATCCGAAACATGATCCTGCGGCTGGTGGATGCCGTGCAGGTAGTGCCTTCGATACTGGTGCTGCTTTTCCTCGGGACATTGATGCAACCGGGTCTTGCCGGACTGGCGCTGCTTTTGGGGCTGACAAGCTGGCACGAGGATGTCCGGGTCGCGCTGGCGATGCTGCGCCGCGAATTGCAGCGCGAGAATGTCCGTTTCGCGCGGCATATGGGTGCAAGCCGGACCTATTGCCTGCGCCGGCATGTGATGCCCGCGATCCGGCCGGCGCTGGCGGCGCTGTATATCCAGAATATCCGTCAGGTCACCTTGCGCGCCGCCGGGCTGGCCTTTCTGGGCCTGACCGATCCCCGCCTGCTGACCTGGGGCGGCATGATGCAGGATGCGATGGATTACCTGTATACGCCAGCGTGGCTCTGGCTGTTGCTGCCGCCTGCCCTCGCACTGACGTCATTCCTGCTGATCATGCTGCTGCTGACCGAAAACGACCCCGCCGAGGCACGGGCATGATCTGCGTGCGCAATCTGTCTTTGTGGCGGGGCGATCAGGCGATCCTGCGGGATATCTCGCTAGAGATCGCATGTGGCGAAACGCTTGGGCTGATCGGCCCGTCGGGAAGCGGCAAGACAAGTCTGGCGCGGATGATGCTGGGCATTGTTCCGCGCAGGGCCGGATGGTCGGGGCAGATCGTCGTGGACGGTTTCGATGTCCTGCGCGCACCGGCGTCATGCCTGCGCAGCTTTCGCAGGCATGACGCCGGAATGATCGTGCAGGCCCTTGCGGATTCACTGAACCCGCATCTCACCGTGGGTCAGCATCTGCGCGAAACCGGGCAGGATCCGCATCGGGTTTGTGCAGATTTCAATATCCCCGCCAGCTTGCTGCCCCGCCTGCCCCGCAACCTGAGCGGCGGAGAGATCCAGCGTGTTCTGACCGCGCTGGCGCTGGCGAAATCACCGCGTCTGCTGCTTCTGGACGAACCCTCTGCCGCACTGGATCCCGCCAATCGCGACTGGGCCCGGCGGTGCTTTGTCGAAGGGGCCGGGGAAAGGGCGCAGCTTCTGATCTCGCATGACCTGAAGCTTGTGCGTCAGCTAGCCGATCGTATCGCCGTTATGCGCGCGGGCGAACTGGCCGAGATCGGCCCGGCACATGTGCTGGACGCACCCCGGCATCAATGCATCCGCAAATTTATGGATCCTGCCACAAAGCCTGCATTTTCGATCCCACCCACCGCGCCGCGACAACCCGGGACAGGCGGCCTCATCATATCGGGGATTTGTCATATGATCGGCAGGGAACCTCTGCTTCGAAACATTTCGTTGCAAGTCCCTGCGGGGCAATGCCTTGCCGTATTAGGTCCAAGCGGCAGCGGAAAATCCACGCTGGCGCAGATACTTGCCGGGTATATTGCGCAACCGCAAGGCAGAATTCGCTGGCAGAACGGTTCCCGTCGTCCGAGAGTCGCATTGATCTCGCAACATCCGCATCGTGCGATGGCCGCGCATTTCCCGGTCAGCGAGGTATTGGCCGAAGCCTTGCGCCTTGCCGGGGACAGGCCCGAAGCTGTGCGCATCGGTTCTTTGCTGCGCGATATCGGTTTGCCGGACACGCCGGAATTCCGCGCCCGCCGCACGGCGGATCTGTCCGGAGGCGAGGCGCAGCGGCTGGTCGTCGCACGCGCCATCGCATTGCGCCCCGACATCCTTGTCGCCGATGAACCCACATCGGCACTGGATCCGGTAAACCGCGACCAGTTGCTTGGCCTGTTCAACCACCTGAAACACGAGCGCGATCTGACACTGGTCCTGATGACCCATGACCGGATGGCAGCGCAGGCCGTAGCGGACCGTATCGGTCATCTGAAGGACGGGCGGCTGCATCCGGGCTGGCCGGATGGCTGATCAGGCTGCACCGCGCAATCGCCGCACCTCGTCCGACAGATGCTCGATCTCGGGATCCGAGATCCGCAGATGGCGCAGCCGCTCGGCGGTATTCCACAGATAATCGCAGTTCGGCCCCTTCTCGCCCGTGGCGCGCGCGATGATTTGGGCCTGTTCCTGCACGGGCATGAGACAATAGGAATCATGGGCGCCGTTCACGACATACGTCACCGCATCGACCTGACCGCCCTGCCGCAGCGACAGCGTGACCCGGATTTCCCGATAGGCGGGGCGGGCAAGCTCACGCGCCCGAAGCGACGCCAGCGCCGCCTCTTCCTGACCGGCAGGCACGGCCAAAGCCAGCCCTTCGCAATATCGCCCCGGCGCTTCGTCCAGCGCCAGTACCAGACCGGGCTGCTCACGTGTGCCACGGTAATGCTGCGACTGGATGCAGAAGCGCCGCTGCCAGCCTTCGAGCCTTGCAGGAAGTTGCCGGGAAGGCCGAAAACCCGGGTCCCAGATAAGAGAACCATATCCGAACACCCAAAGCGTTCCGGTTTCCATCAGACCGCCACCCGCATCGTTTCCACCTGTTGCGCATTCCGGCGCAGGCGCGTCATCTGCCCCATGATATTGCGCCGGTGCATCTCGTCGGTACCGCCGACCGAGGCAAAGGCCATCGCATCGCGCAGCAGGTCCGATACCGGTCCAGCATGATAACCGTCGCTGCCATGCAACCGGACCAGATCGACCGCCGCATCGACCACCGTGTCGGCCCCGGCGATCTTGGCGATCGAACAGCTCATCGCCGCGGCCGGATCGCCGGTCAGAAGCTGATGCAACGCGCCATAGGCAGTCCAGCGCGAGGTCTCGATACCTATGCGGATATCGGTGAGTTTCTTCTGGACATATTGGTGATCAAGGATCGGAACGCCAAAGGTCTGCCGCTGCTGCGCATAGTCCAGCGCCTCATTCAGGGCCGGTTCAAGAAGCCAGCCGCCCACCAGCCCATAATAAAGCCGCCCCAACGAGACGATATTGACAAGATGCCCAAGCCCCCTGCCCGGCTCGCTCAGCAGATCCCCGTAATCAAGCCGCATGTCATCGAAATCCAGCCGTCCCGTCGGCAGATCGGCATTGCCAAGCTTGCGATCCACCGCGCCTGCCGTCAGCCCCGCCCGATCGGTATCCACCAGAACCAGCGAGATCCCCTGCCGGTCCTGCCCGGCCAGCTTGCAGACGATCAGCACCATGGTCGAAATCGGTGCATGAGCGATATTATGTTTCGCGCCGTTCAGCACGAAGGTCTCGTTCGGGCCGGGCGTCAGGATCGAACTCGTCGCGCGGACATCCGTGCCGGATCCGGGATCGGCGATTGCCGTAGCACTCAGTTCCCCGGCAAGGATACGCGGCAGGAAACGCGCCCTTTGCGCCTCGGTGCCGTAAAGTTCAAGCGCCCGCACCATGCCCGCCTGACCGATCACCGACAGAACCAGCCCGGGATGGCGGATGGTCGAGGCCAGCCCTTCCAGTGCCGCGGTGAAATTCCACCAGTCGATCCCCTGACCGCCATAGGCCGAGGGCACGACCATATGCCACATTCCGGCCCGAACAAGGTCGTCCCATCGGCGCCTGTCGAACTCTGCCGGTGCCGGATCGTCCCGCTCCGCCTGACCGATCCGGGCATATTTCGCGCGGATCATGGTCTGCGCCTCGTTCCAGTGCATTTGCATAGCTGCCACCTCCGGAAAGCCGAATCGGGAAATCAGGCGCTTCCCTGATAAGTCGCAACGGCGGATTTGAAGTCGTCGGGGACCGGATAGGTCTTCTGCGCCTCGTAATCGAACATCACATGAACCGAAGCCGCCCGCGCGACCTCGCGCGCGCTGTCATCGGCCAGCCGCATCACATGCTCCATTTCGAAGCTCTTGGTTCCGAATCTGGTCACCCGGCTCAGGACATTGATCCTGTCGCCATAGATCGCCTGCGAGACATATTCGCAGGAGGTGCGGACCATGATATGCGGCAGTTTGCGATCCTTGGGCAAGCGCAGCAGATCGTGCATATATTCCAGATAGGCGGATTGCAGATAATCATAATAGATCGGACTGCTGACATGGCCCATGGAATCGGTGTCGCGATAACGGATTTCGATCTCGGTCACATATGGTTTTTCGTCCATCTCGTCCTCTGGTTTCTGACGGGTCATAAATGTGCGCGGCAGCATGTGGCGGCGGGGGACAGGGTGTCGCGGGCGGCCGGGCCGTGAATGGTAAAGCCCATCGGAACGGGGCCATAGCGATGCAGGACGCGCAGCCCATGCCGGTCCGCCGCCGCAAGCGTGGTGATGCATCCCTCGGCCCTGCCACATGCGCATTCCTGCGCGGCCAGCGCGGTGCTGGCGACAAAGCGCCGCTGGATCCGCTCGGGCAGCAGGGCTTGCGGGGCGGGATGGGTGACGCAAATCCTCGGCTCGGTATCCCTGCCCGGCGGAACGGCCATCACCATCTCGTCCGTGTTCATGATGAACAGATCAAGCAGCCGCATGGTCCGGACATGGGTATACATGACCGAATGAAGATCGGGATATGCCACGACGCCAAGCATGACCTCGGCATCGCAGACCGCCACTTCGGTGGCTGCCCGCTCGATGCTCTGATGAAGCACGATCGGAGCGTCGAGAGCAAGGCGATCAACCCAGAACCGGGCCGCCTTTTCGCAATTCGTGCCCTGCGGGCCAAGCGTGTGAACCTTGCGAACCCAGGCGAAGCGGCGCGAGCGGCGCTCCGGCGAGGAAAGCTGGGGAGGATATATGTCGGATTCCCGGTGATCCAGCGGCTGCGCGAGCCTTGGTCCCTCCATCTAGGTGTCCCCCGAATGCGCTGATATGCGCAGATCAAACACCACTGACATGCCCGATACAAATCGGAATTCCTGATGGATGACCCCCGCCAATCTGAGGGGAATCGCGGTTGGTTTCGAACCCGGCGCCCAGCCTGTGGATACGGGCGCATTTACTGACATTGAAGGTCAGTATTAACCGGGCGCCCGGGAAGTCCGGCCTATGGGCGATCCTGTCGGGCCTGCCTCAAAAACGCGTAATTGCCTGCTTTGTGCGTGGAATCGATGTGGAACTCATTGACAGTTCCGTTACCCCGTTCTCGATGAAAAACCCTGTCAGATCCTGACGCGCCGCGGCTTCACCACAGACGCCGATCCAGATATTGGCAGCCTTCGCGGCCTTGCAGGTGGCGGAAATCGCGCGCAGCACCGCGGGATGTTCGGCACGGTTGAGGCTGGCGACTTTTGGATTCAGACGATCCGCCGCCATCACATATTGCGTCAGGTCATTGGTGCCGATCGAGAAGAAATCGACCTGCTGCGCCAGTTCCGCGGCAAGAAAAACCGCCGCCGGGGTTTCGATCATCACGCCAAGCTCGAACGTGCCGAAGGCGGTGCCCTCCGGTCGCAATTCGTCCCGGCATTCCTCGAACAGTCTGCGAACTTCCCGAACTTCCGAGCCGTCCGCAATCATGGGGATGAGCACCTTGACATTGCCGACGACCGAGGCCCGCAGCAGAGCGCGAAGCTGAGGCTTAAAGATATCCGGCCGCTCCAGACACATGCGGATCCCGCGCCATCCCAGAAACGGGTTGTCCTCATGTTCGAAATCGACGCCCGTGATCGGTTTGTCGCCTCCGATATCCAGGGTCCGGATCACCACCGGATAAGGGGCGAATGCCTCGGCAAGGCGTGTATAGACCTCGGCCTGCTCATCCTCGGTCGGCAGGGTCTTGCGCTCCATGAACAGAAATTCGGTCCGGAACAGGCCGACCCCCATTGCTCCGGCCTCAAGCGCCGCCGGGATTTCGGCCAGGCTTCCCAGATTTGCCGCGACCTCGACCCGGATGCCCGCAGAGGTGACCGGCTCGACCGTCCGATATGCCTCGAGCGCCTTCTTCTCGGCGGCTTCCCGCGCGATCGCATCATTCAGCCGCGCACGGGTCGCCGCGTCGGGATCGATGAAAACCTGCCCCGCCGCCCCGTCCAGCCCGACGGTTTTGGAACCCGCCAGTCGCTCCGCCGAAATCGAAGCCCCCAGAACCGCGGGGATGCCATGGGCACGCGCCATGATCGCGACATGCGAGGTCGCCGCGCCCTTGCGGCAAACGATCCCGGCGATATCAGCCATATTGGCCCGGGCCAGATCCCAGGCGGTGATCTCATCGGCGACAATCACCGATCCCGACTCCACATCGGCAAGCGAGACATCCGCCTGCCCGATCAGGGCCAGAACGATCTGACGCGTCACGCTGCGCATATCCTCGCCGCGGGCGCGGATATAGGGATCGTCCATCGCCTCGAAACTCTCGGTCAGGCGCGTTCCCACCGACATGGTCGCACTGGCGGCATCCTGACCGCCACGGATCGCGGCCTCGATCTCATCCGCGAATTCCGTATCCTGCGCGACATCGATCAATGCATCGATAATGGCATTCGTATCGCTTTCGGTCCCGGCACGCTCCTTGTTCCGGGCAAAGGCGGTCGTGACTCCGGACACCGCATCCCGATAGCGCGAAATCTCGGCTTCGGCATCGGAAACAGCCTGCGGTTCGATTTTCAGGACAGGCGGAAAGAATGCGAAGGAGGGGCCGTAGCCGGTTCCCTCACTCGCGGCGATACCGGCAATCCCGTGGGAACCGTCATCCTCCGGCCCCGCCTTCGCAGCGGACGCATTTGCAGCGCCGCCGGTTTTTGGCAGGGCGATGTCCCCGGCAGCCGGGTTCTGCAGGAAGGTGGATAGCGCCGAAAGCGCGTCCGGCGCATCCTCGCCCTCGACCCGCAATGTCGCCTCGTCATCTTCCTTGATCCCAAGCAGCATAAGCTTCACCGCACTCTTGGCGCTTGCCGCCTGCCCGTTGCAGGTGATCGTGATTTCGGACGCGAAACTCTTCGCCAGTTTCACGAATTGGGTCGCGGGGCGCGCATGCAGCCCATCCCGTACCCTGACCGCGAAGGTCCGTTCCATCATCGGTTTTTTCTCCCAGATCAGGTCGGGCCGGTCAGAACGCCGCGCCCGCCCCTCCTTCTTTGTCCAAATACCTCGGGGGTCCCGGGGGGAGCCCCCCGGGGGTGGCCCGCGCCCCCCCCCCGGTTGAAAAAAACTCCCAGGGTGTAACTGGACGGGAAAACGCCCGCGGACCCCGTTGCTTGCCCCCA
>NZ_JAUUTZ010000032.1 GCF_030678915.1 Paracoccus wurundjeri
CACGCCGCCAACCGCCCCCCTGCCTCGCCTCGTGGGCCCGGACATGCGTAAACCCGCCCGGGGGACGCGGGGCGGGCGGAACGAAACCGGTATCCATGAACTGCCTCTGCTTCATCCTGAGGCAAGGATAACCACTGATTCGTTAATAAATGGTTGAAAGGAAAGTCAGAGCAAAAATAGCCTTTGGCACGATACGCCGCCGGCAATCACGCCGGTTCCGCGTGTTTCCGGGTTACCCTTTCGCCGACCCTCCGACCGTCAATCCGCCAATCATCAGCGTGGGTTGGCCAACCCCGACCGGCACCCATTGTCCCTGCTTGCCGCAATTGCCGATTCCGGGGTCAAGCGCCATGTCATTGCCGACGGCGCGAATATGCTGCAACGCGGTCGCGCCGTCTCCGATCAGGGTCGCGCCACGAATTGAGTCTCCGATCTGGCCGTTATGCACACGGTAGGCCTCGGTGCAGGAGAAGACGAATTTGCCGTTGGTGATATCAACCTGTCCGCCGCCGAAGCCCACGGCGTAGATGCCATCCTTCAGATCGGAAAGGATCGCCGCGGGATCGGCGTCGCCGCCGGGCATATAGGTATTGGTCATGCGTGGCATGGGGGCATGGGCATAGCTTTCGCGACGGCCATTGCCGGTCGGCTCGACCCCCATCAGCCGGGCGTTCTGGCGGTCCTGCATGTAGCCGACAAGGATACCGTCCTCGATCAGCACGTTCCGGGCCGGAGGGGTTCCCTCGTCATCGACGCTGAGAGAACCGCGGCGGTCGGGAATGGTCCCGTCATCCACGACGGTCACCCCCGGGGCGGCCACGCGCTGCCCCATCAGCCCCGCGAATGCCGATGCTTTCTTGCGGTTGAAATCCCCTTCCAACCCGTGCCCCACGGCCTCGTGCAACAGGATTCCGGGCCAGCCCGGCCCCAGCACCACGTCCATCACCCCAGCGGGTGCAGGCACCGAGCGCAGATTCACAAGGGCGATCCGCAGGGCCTCATCTATGGCGGGCTGCCAATGCGCGGGCTCCATCAACCCGTTCAGCGATACGCGTCCGCCGCCTCCGTGATTGCCGGATTCGCGGCGATCGTTATTCTCGACGATGACTGCGACATTCAGTCGCGCCATCGGCCGGATATCGGTGACCAGTCCGCCTTCAGGGCGCAGGATCGTCACCTCCTGCAGTGACGAGGCGATGGAGGCGGTCACCTGTACGACCCGGGGATCCCTGGCCCGTGCATAAGCGTCGATTTCCCGCAGCAGCTCGATTCTCCGGGCGATCGGAATACCCCCCGCCGGGTCGATCGGGGCATAAAGCGACGTGGCCCGCATCGGTGCGGGATCAGCCAGTTTGCCGCCACCCGAGCCCACGGCAAGCCGTGCGGTTTCTGCCGCCCTTCGTAAAGATTCCTTAGTGATTTCAGTAGAATGAGCGTAGCCTGTAACCTCGCCCCGCACTGCTCTTAGGCCAAAGCCGCGATTCGCCGTATAGCTGGAATTGCGCAACCGGCCGTCATCGAACACCAGCGTTTCGGCGGTGGTTCTTTCGAAAAACAACTCGCCATCATCTGCGCCGGCAACGGCGTCCTGCAGGATTGTCAGGGCTTCGTCCCGATCAAGAGACTGGGCAAACGGGTCGAACTGGTCGCGATTCATGGGCGGGCAACTCCGTTGATGGCGGGCCGTGTAATTTTGTTCTTTCGCAGCGAGATGCGGTGAATTTCGCTTCAAATACCGATGTATCACTTGCCCGAGAGGCTGAGATATGGTCATAGAACGGTCTATGTGAAAGGGAAAGGGGCGGCCTTGCGCGGCCCCTGCGGCCATACCGGCCTCACCAAACGCGACGGGATGGAATGATGGCAAAAGCGATGATTCGGCGTGCAGCTGCAACAGTAACGGGACTGGCAGGAACAGGCTTACTGACCAGTGCGGCTTTCGCGCAGGATGTTTTGGGAGAGCTGCCGGTGATCGGCAAGCCGGTCGCCAAGGGTACGGGCTTTCAGCCCGCTGTGACCGAACTGGCGCGGGACCAGCAATGGCTGGATCATTTCGTGCTGATCATTATTGCGGTGATCACGCTTTTCGTCTGCGCTCTGCTGCTGATCGTCATCCTCCGCTACAACAGCCGTTCGAATCCGGTTCCGGCGAAATTCACCCATAATACCCCGGTCGAGATCGTCTGGACGCTGGTGCCCGTGCTGATCCTTGTCGTGATTGGCGCCTTCTCGCTTCCGGCGCTGTTCCGCAGTCAGGAAATGCCGCCGAACCCGGATGTGGTTATCAAGGCGATCGGTAACCAGTGGTACTGGTCCTATGAATATCCCGACAATGAAGTCAGCTTCGATTCGATCATGCTGACCAAGGAGGAACTGGCCGATAACGGTTACAGCGAGGATGAATACCTTCTCGCTACCGATACCGAGGTCGTGGTGCCCGTCGGCAAGACCGTTCTTCTGCAGGTCACCGCGAATGACGTGATCCACAGCTGGACCATTCCCGCTTTCGCGATCAAGCAGGACGCCGTTCCGGGCCGGATCGCGCAAGCCTGGTTCAATGTCGAGGAAGAAGGCGTGTATTTCGGTCAGTGCAGCGAGCTTTGCGGGATCAACCATGCCTATATGCCCATCGTCGTGAAAGCCGTCGCGCCCGAGAAATATATCGCCTGGGTAGAAGAACAGGGCGGTTCGCTCAGCGAAGAAGAGCAGGCTGCCCTGATGGATGATTCCGGGGTCGCAGTGGCCTCGGCCAACTGATCTCCTAATACAGAAACGCGCAGGAATGTCTGATACCCACGCATATGATCACACCCCCGAGGCAGAGTTCGGCGACTTTGTCGCGCTGCTGAAGCCTCGGGTGATGTCACTTGTGGTGTTCACGGCTTTTGTCGGGCTGTGGGTCGCGCCTGTGCCGATGCATCCTTTCCTTGTTTTCTGCTCGGTCCTTTTCATCGCCCTTGGGGGCGGTGCGTCGGGCGCATTGAACATGTGGTATGATGCAGATATCGACGCCGTGATGAATCGCACGCGGGGGCGCCCGATTCCTTCGGGTCGCGTGTCAGGGGGAGAGGCGCTTGGCCTTGGCCTTGGCCTGACGGTGATCGCGGTCATGATGCTGGGGCTGACGGCGAACTGGTTTGCCGCCGGGTTCCTGGCCTTCACCATATTCTTCTATGCCGTCATTTACACGATATGGCTGAAACGCTGGACGCCGCAGAACATCGTGATCGGCGGTGCCGCAGGGGCATTTCCTCCGATGATCGGCTGGGCCAGCGCAACTGGCGGAATCAGCGTCGAGTCGTTCCTGATGTTCGCGTTGATCTTCTTCTGGACGCCGCCGCATTTCTGGGCGCTCGCGCTGTTCATGAAAGAGGATTATCACAAGGCGGGCGTTCCGATGCTGACGGTCACGCATGGCCGCGCCGTCACTCGCCGCCATATCTTTGGCTATACGCTTGTATTGGCGCCTTTCGCGCTTTGGCTTGGGCTGACCTCGGTCGGCGGTCCGATCTATCTTGCGGTGGCCCTGGTGCTGAACGTGCTGTTCATTCGTGGCGGCTGGCAGATCATGCGCCGGAGCGAAGAAACGGCGATTGCCGATAATTACGCTGTCGAAAGACGGGTGTTCAAACTGTCGCTATATTACCTGTTCCTGCATTTCCTGGCCCTTATGGTCCAGCATTGGGTGGGGGCATGGTGATGCGGCAGTTTCAGACCGAACATGAACTGCACCGCCGCCGGCGCTCGCGCAATGTGGGGCTTGGGCTGGTGTTGGCCGCATTTGTCGCATTGGTTTTTGCTCTGACCGTGGTCAAGGTGCGTCAGGGCGACCTGATGGAGGCTTTCGACCATCAGCCGCGCACATCAATCGTGCCACAGGATGAGGCAAGCGAATGAACCGTGATACCCGCACCCTATTCGGCCTTGTCGCCGTCGTGTTGACGATGGGCGCGCTCGCATGGGCGGCCGTTCCGTTCTATAACTGGTTCTGCAGGGTCACAGGCTTTGCCGGAACGACACAGGTTTCAACCCAGGCGCCCGATGACGTGCTGGAGGAAGTCGTTCGTGTTCGCTTTGACGCTAATGTCGACGGCGATCTTGGCTGGACCTTCCGTCCCATGCAGACAAAGATGGATGTTCGCATCGGTGAGAATGCGATGGCCTTCTACGAGGCCGTGAACAATACAGACGAGACAATCACCGGTACGGCCAGTTATAATGTTGCGCCGGATGTGGCGGGATATTATTTCAGCAAAATCCAGTGCTTCTGCTTTACCGAGCAAACGCTGGAGCCGGGTGAACGGGTGGAAATGCCGGTCAATTTCTACGTCGATCCGGAAATGGTCGGCGATGCCGATGCAAGCTGGGTGCGGGACATCACACTGTCCTACACCTTCCACCGGACCGAACCGAAGCAGGCCGCGCTTGACGCGGAACCGGCAAGTAACGTCAACTGATCCGAGGAGCCGACGGGGACTCACATATGGCGCACGCAAAGAACCACGATTATCATATTCTTCCGCCCTCTATCTGGCCCGCTATCGGCGCGTTGTCGGCGTTTCTGATGCTGTACGGTGCCGTTGGCTGGATGCATGCCGATGAAGTGCATCTTTTCAAGATCCCGGTCTCGGGCCCCTGGCTGTTCCTGATCGGTCTTGCCGGTGTGCTGTATGTCATGTTCAGCTGGTGGTCCGATGTCGTCCGCGAAGGCGAAAGCGGTGATCATACGCCAGTGGTCCGCATCGGCCTGCAATATGGTTTCCTCCTGTTCATCATCTCGGAAGTGATGTTCTTCGTCGCCTGGTTCTGGAACTTCATCAAGAACGCGATGTATCCGATGGGCCCGGAAAGCCCGCTGAAGGATGGCGTCTGGCCACCGGAAGGTATCGTGACCTTTGACGCCTGGCATCTGCCGTTCATCAACACGTTGATCCTGCTGCTGTCCGGTGTGGCCGTTACCTGGGCGCACCATGCATGGGTGCATGAGGGGGATCGCAAGACCGTTATTCGCGGCCTCATCGTTGCGGTTGTTCTGGGCGTGTTCTTCTCGATCCTGCAGGCATATGAATACAGCCATGCCGCATTCGGACTGGCTGATACCGCCTATGCCGGCGCGTTTTACATGGCGACGGGCTTCCATGGTTTCCACGTCATCATCGGAACGATCTTCCTGCTGGTCTGCCTGATCCGCTTTTCGCGTGGACAAATGACCCAGGAGCAACATGTCGGGTTCGAGGCCGCGGCCTGGTACTGGCACTTCGTCGATGTGGTCTGGCTGTTCCTGTTCGCTGTGGTCTATATCTGGGGAAGCTGATCCCCGGCAGACAATTCCGACGGCGCGGGGTATCTTCCCGCGCCGTTTTCTTTTGGGCCAGGCCCTTTATCGAAGGCTTTTCCGTTATTCATGCGCCGCTATCTCTTTCCCCTGATCCTTGGTATCCTTGGATGTGCCATCCTGATCGCTCTTGGCGTCTGGCAGTTGCAGCGTCTGGATTGGAAAGAGGGAATGCTGGCCGAGATCCAGGCCAAGATCGACGCGCCGGCCGCGCCGTTGCCCGAAAATCCCGACCCTTCGATGAAATATCTGCCGGTCACGGTCAGCGGCACCACAAGCGGCGATGAGATCGATATCCTGTCTCATACCAAGGATCAGGGCGGCGGTTATCAGATCGTGTCGCGTTTCATCACCGATGACGGACGGGCGATTATGGTCGACCGGGGCTTCATTCCTCAGGAGGCGCGACATCAGAAGCGTGGCCCGGTGCGGATGGAGATTCGGGGGAATCTGCATTGGCCGGATGAGAAAAGCAGCTCCACGCCCGCGCCAAATCTGGAAGAAAACATCTGGTTCGCCCGCGACGTGCCCGCCATGGCCGAGATATTGAGGACCGAACCGATCCTTGTTGTCGCCAGCTTTGTCAGGGGCGATGCGCAGGGGGCAGAGCCGATCCCGGTCGCGATAGAGGGCATACCGAACAACCACCTGTCTTACGCGGTACAATGGTTCATGATCGCCGTTGTCTGGGCAGGGATGACAGCCGGGCTGATCTGGCGTATCAGACAGCGGACTTATTGAAGGAATGCGAATGCGTTACGTCTCGACGCGGGGACAAGCCCCGGTTCTGGATTTCGAGCAGGCTATGTTGTCCGGACTGGCCCGTGACGGTGGGTTGTATCTGCCCGAGTCCGTGCCGGAACTGACGGATATCGCTGCGCTCGAGGGGCTGCCCTATGAAGAGGTCGCGTTCCGGGTGATCCGGCCCTTTACCGGCGAATGCTTTACGGATGATGAATTGCGGGGCGCAATTTCCCGCGCATACGGGCGCATTAATCATGCGGCCCGGGCGCCACTGAAACAGCTAGCACCCGGTCATCACCTTTTGGAGCTGTTCCACGGCCCTACACTGGCCTTCAAGGATTTCGCGATGCAGCTTATCGCGCAACTCTTCGAGATTGCGTTGAAGCGTTCGGGACAGCGGATCACGATCGTGGGGGCGACTTCGGGCGATACAGGCAGCGCGGCGATCGAGGCGTTCAAGGGGATCGACAATGTCGAGGTCTTCATCATGTTCCCGCATGGCCGCGTCTCCGAGGTGCAGCGGAGGCAGATGACCACGCCCGACGCCGCCAATATCCATGCGCTTGCCGTCACCGGTCATTTCGACGATTGTCAGGCACGGCTGAAGGATTTGTTCAACGACCACGATTTCCGCGACACTGTCGGACTTGCGGGTGTGAACAGCATCAACTGGGCGCGTGTCGTCGCGCAGATCGTTTATTATTTCACCGCCGCCGTCAGCCTTGGCGCGCCGGGCCGCCTGCTTGATTTCACCGTGCCGACCGGCAATTTCGGCGATATTCTGGCCGGTTCATTCGCGCGTGAGATGGGCTTGCCGATCCGTCGTCTGATCGTTGCCACCAATCAGAATGACATCTTGCACCGGGCGCTAACCAGTGGTGAATACCGGGTCGGTACGGTTGAACCCTCGATCTCGCCCTCGATGGATATCCAGATCAGTTCCAATTTCGAACGGGCGCTGTATCTGGCTTATGGTAAGGATAGCGGGGCGATCCGGCAATTGATGGATGAGTTGAAATCCGGCGGTTTCACCATCAGTCAGGGCGCGTTGCAGGCTTTGCGCGAACTCTATGCCTCGGGCCGGGTCTCCGAGGATGAGACATTGGCGATGATCCGCACCATCCGCGAGGAAACCGGCGAGGTTCTCTGTCCGCATAGCGCCGTTGGCGTGGCCGTGGCCCGTCAGCATATGGAGCAGGGCGTGCCGATGGTGACACTGGCGACTGCGCATCCGGCGAAATTTCCCGATGCGGTCGAAAAGGCCGTCGGCTTCCGGCCTGCGCTGCCTCCGCATATGGCTGGTCTGTTCGACCTGCCCGAACATGTAACCCGGGTCGAGAATGATACCGAAGCGCTCAAATCCCTGATTCTTGAACGGAGAACGAATTGACCACCGATCCCCATCTTCGCCTGACGACCCTTTCCAACGGTTTGCGGATTGCCACACGGCAGATGCCGGGGCTGCATTCCACCGCCCTTGGCGTCTGGGTCAATGCGGGCGGGCGGAATGAGCGGGTCGAGCAGAACGGCATTGCCCATTTCCTTGAGCATATGGCCTTCAAGGGCACCAAAACCCGCAGCGCCTTGCAGATCGCCGAGACGATCGAGGATGTGGGCGGCTTCATCAATGCCTATACGTCGCGCGATGTGACCGCCTATTATGTGCGGGTGCTGGAGGCCGATGTCGATCTGGCTTTCGACGTGATCTCGGATATCGTGCTGAACCCGGTTTTCGACTCCCGCGAGATCGAGGTAGAGCGTGGCGTGATCCTTCAGGAGATCGGGCAATCTCTGGACACGCCCGATGATGTGATCTTCGACTGGCTGCAAGAGGCAGCCTATCCCGATCAGGCCATCGGCCGCCCGATTTTGGGCCCGGCAGAGAAGGTCAGCAGCTTTGGCCGCACCGATCTGGCCGGTTTCGTGGCCGAGAATTACGGCCCCGGACAGATGATCGTCGCAGCGGCGGGGGCGGTCGACCATGACCGCATGGTGAAACTGGCCGAAGCGGCTTTTGGGCATCTTGTTCCGATCCTTCAGCCACAGCGGGAAGCCGCTGTCTGGCAGGGGCGCGAGGTCCGGAACGTCAAGCAGCTTGAACAGGCGCATTTCGCCCTTGCGCTGGAAGGCCCGGGTTATCTTTCGCCGGATTTCTATGCCGCACAGATATTCTCGGCCGGGCTTGGCGGAGGCATGTCCTCGCGCCTGTTCCAGAAAATCCGGGAAGAGCGTGGCCTGTGCTATACGATCTTTGCGCAGGCGGGTTTCCATGACGATACGGGCATGATGACGATCTATGCGGGCACCGGCGGCGATGATGTCGCCGATCTTGCCCGGCTGACCATCGATGAGATCAAGCGCGCCGCCGAGGATATGTCGGAAACCGAAATCGCCAGAGCCAAGGCGCAACTTCGCGCCGGATTGCTGATGGGGCTGGAAAGCCCCTCGGCGCAGGCAGAACGCATTGCGCGGGTGCTGGCGATCTGGGGCCGGGTGGCGGATCCGGCCGAAGTGGCGGAACGGGTTGCGGCGGTTACCCTGAACGATGTTCGTGATCATGCGTCGCGCCTGATCGCCCGGGCGCGCCCGGCATTGGCGCTTTATGGTCCTGTATCCTCTGCTCCTGCGCGCGAGGAGTTGGCGGACAGACTGGCTGCGTGATGCTGTTCAGGCGACGTCCCATCCGGCTGGAAACAGAACGGATGACGCTGCGTCTGCCTGCGCATTCCGATTTCAAGGCATGGCGCGACCTGCGGGTGGAAAGCCGTGATTTCCTGACCCCTTGGGAGCCGGTCTGGTCACCCGATCACCTGACGCGCAAAAGCTTTACCAATCGGGTTTATTGGGCGGCACGGGCAAGCCGGAACGGGACCGCCCTGCCATTGTTCCTGATGCGTCGGGACGGGGCCATCCTGGGCGCGATCACGCTGGACAATATCCGTCGCGGGCCGGCACAGATGGGAACCATCGGCTATTGGGTCGGGCAGGGCTTTGCGCGGCAGGGCTATATGCGCGAAGCGATCGGCGCCCTTGTCCATCACGCTTTCACGACGCTGGACCTGTCCCGGATCGAGGCGGCATGCCTGCCTGAAAACGCCGCATCGCGCGGCGTGTTGGAGCGTTCGGGCTTCAAATATGAAGGCGTCGCGCAAAGCTATCTGCAGATCAATGGCCGCTGGCGAAACCATGTGCTTTACGCCAATCTGCGTGGCGACAGGCGGGGGCGTAGCGAAGCGCGTTGACCGCCGCCCGACCAGCAAGGAGATGAACATGACCCTGAACCCCGCCGATGACAGGCTGGCTGCACGCCTTCCCCAAGGAGTTCTGCGGGAGGTCACGCCCGCCTATACCGAAGAGGCGCGCGGGTTGTTCATCGGTCAGGCGGGGCTGGTTGCCGCGCCCCGGGATAGCGGCGAAGTGGCCGCAATCCTGCGAGTCTGCGCCGAAATGCGGGTGCCAATCGTGCCGCGTGGCGGGGGAACCGGGCTTGTCGGTGGGCAGGTCATGCCTGATGGGCCTGCGCCGCTGGTCCTGTCACTTGAGCGCATGAATGCGATCCGCGAGATTTATCCGGATGAGAACGTGATATTGGCCGAGGCGGGCGCTACGGTGCAGCAGACCCGCGATGCGGCGGCCGGGGCGGGGCGGCAGTTTCCCTTGTCGCTTGCGTCGCAGGGAACGGCGCAGATCGGCGGGGTGCTTTCCACGAATGCGGGCGGCGTGAATGTCCTGCGCTATGGCAATGCGCGGACCTTATGTCTTGGCATCGAGGCTGTCCTGCCATCGGGCGAGATCATGCGCGACCTCAAACGGTTGCGGAAGGATAATACCGGCTACGATCTGCGCGATCTTCTGATCGGGGCCGAGGGGACGCTGGGAATCATTACCGCCGCCTCGCTGGTCATGGCGCCGGTTCCGGCCGAGTCCGGCGTGGCCATGCTGGTTGTGGAAAGCCCGGATGCGGCGCTGCAGCTTCTTTCGATCGCGCAATCGCGCATGGCCGGGGGAGTGTCCGCGTTTGAACTGATCTCGGGCGTGGGGCTTGATTTCCTGCAAGAGCATTTCCCAAATCTGCGGCAACCCTTTGCATCGCCTCCCGAATGGGTCGTGCTGATCGAGGTCGGCCTGCCTGCGGGCCTTGCCGCCGATGAGGCGTTGGAAGGTCTGTTCATGGCCGGATCCGAAGCGGGGCTGGTCAGTGACGGCGTCATCGCGCAATCCGGGCAACAGGCGGCGGAACTGTGGAATATACGCGAAGATATTCCCCACGCGAATCGCGCGGTGGGTGCCATCGCCAGCCATGATATAAGTCTGCCCTTGTCCGAAATCGCCGGTTTCATCCGGGATGCGGGTGCCATGCTGGCGGATCGCGGCGATATGCGGATCAATTGTTTCGGCCATCTGGGTGATGGAAACCTGCATTACAATCTGTTTCCGGCCCCGGGCCGAACACGCGCGGAATATGCCGATATCCGCAGCGGGTTATCTTTTGCCGTGCATGAAATGGTGCTTGCGCGTGGCGGTTCATTCTCGGCCGAGCATGGGGTAGGGCGTCTGAAGGTTGCCGATCTGGAACGCTGGGGCGATCCGACCCGACTTGCCGCGATGCGGGCAATCAAACAGGCACTCGATCCGTACGGGATTATGAATCCGGGGGCGGTATTATCTGCATCACGCTGAACAGATGCGACGTGCTTTATTCCCGCATGTCACGGTCGGTACTGTCATTTTCCGTGCCGTTTCCGACAAGGCTGCGCTCGGCTGAAGCGCCATAGGTCGCCCAGTTCTGATCCTCGCCGCAATCCGGCAATTCATCGGCGCGCCAGCTCAGATGCATATGGGATTTGGCGATCATCAGGCCGGTGATCGGCGCGGTCACAAAGAGGAACAGCGTGATCAGTAATTCATGCCAGCTTGGATGTTCTCCGAAAAAGGCGAACCAGGCAAGCGACGCCAGAAGAACACCGCCGACGCCAAGTGTCGCGGCCTTCGTCGGCGCGTGCAGACGGGTCATCTGATCGGGAAGTTTGACCAGCCCGTAAGAACCGATCACCCCGAACAGACCGCCAATGACCAGAAGGGCACTGATAAGGATTTCCGCAATCATGCTCATGTCCGTTCCCTCATTCGATCACATCGCCGCGCAGGATGAATTTCGCATAAGCCACGGTCGAAACGAAGCCGACCATGGCCAGAAGCATCATGATCTCGAAATACATCGTCGTATCATGCAGGATCCCGAACAGCGCGATCACGGCGATCATATTGACGGTCATCGTGTCCAAAGCCAGAATCCGATCGCTGACCCCGGGGGCGAACAAGATGCGATACAGGCAGAACAGAAGGCCAAGCCCAAAGCAGCAGAAGGCGAAATAAAGCGCGTATTCGATCATCCGAAAATCTCCATCAGCCGTGCTTCGTAACGGGTCTTGATATCCTCGATCACCGATTCCGGATCGGGGGCGTGCAGACAATGCACCAGCAGGGCATGGCCATCCTGTGACAGGTCCGCACTGACTGTTCCGGGTGTCAGGGTGATCGTCGCGGCCAGCACGGTAATCGCTTCGGGCGAGCGCAATTCCAGAGGAATGGTGACCCATGCCGGTTGCAGATCGCGGTTGGGTTTGAACAGCACGATCATTGCCACCTGGATATTGGCGACGACGATATCCCAGAATACCAGTGTGATATAGGCCAGCAGCTTGCGCGGATTGCGGATTCTGGCGCGGTCCGGCCAATAGGGCTCTGTCAGGGCAGGGATGGCAATGCTGAGGATCACCGCAAAAACCAGTGAACCCCATGCAAAGCGATTGACCAGCAGCATCCAGACCAGAACCAGAAGCGCCGACAGATAGGGGTGAGGAAAGATGCGGCGGATCATCTGGCGCCCTCCTGCATGCGCAGCACGGAATCATAATAGAGTTCGGGCTGGGTCAGTTGCTCGGCCATGTGCTGAAGATAACCGGTCAGAGGTCCGGCGAAGACCGTCATGGCCACACTGCCCGCCAGCAATCCGCCAACGGCAAGAAAGGCCAGCCACGGTGCCGCGGAATCATCGACATCCTGAATCGGCTCGTCGGATTCCAGCTTTGTCGGGATCGGACCTCGCACGGGGCGCTCGCCTTCGTCGGTGTCGTTTCCGGGTTCCGGATCTAGTTCATGTGCCTTCCAGAACAGGATCGAGCCGGCGCGGCCGAAGCCGACCAGCGAAATCACCGAGGTGACAAGGATCACGGTCCAGATCACTGCCACCCAGGGATCCGTGGCGGTGGCCCGGATGATCAGCAGTTTGCCAAGGAAGCCCGATAGCGGCGGCAATCCGACAACGGCAATCGCCGTGACGAAGAAAAGCGCCGAGACAAGGCCGGTATTGCGGATCGCGGGGCGTTGGCGCAGCCAGAAATCGCCTCCGCGACGGGCGGCGACAAGATCGACGACCAGAAACAGCGCCGCCGCCGCCAGCGTCGAATGCAGCATGTAATACAGCCCCGCTGTCAGCCCCTGCACGTCAAACCGCGCGATCGAGATAACTAACGTCCCGATCGAGGCGATGGCGGCAAATGCTGCAAGCCGTGTCAGGCTTCGTGTCCCCAGCACCCCGAGCTGTCCCAGGATCAGGGTGATGAGGGCGGCGGGCAGCAGAAGATCGGTGGCGATGGTCTCGACCACGGAATCGCTTGGAAAGACCAGCGTGAAGAACCGGATGATCGCATAGATCCCGACCTTGGACATGATCGCGAACAGCGCTGCGACCGGCCCGGGGGCATTGGCATAGGTCGAGGGCAGCCAGAAATGCAGCGGCACGATGGCCGCCTTGATCGCGAAGACCAGCATCAGCAGCACCGCGCCGGTCCGCAGCAACGCGGTATCCTGTGGCTCCATCATGGCGACACGCTCGGCCATGTCGGCCATGTTCAGTGTGCCCGTCACCGCATAAAGCGTGCCGAGCGCGGCAAGAAACAATGCCGATCCGGCAAGATTATAGCCGATATACTGTACCCCTGCGCGCAGACGCATCGGGCCGCCGCCATGAGTCATCAGACCATAGCTGGCGATCAGCAATATCTCGAAGAACACGAACAGGTTGAAAGCGTCGCCCGTCATGAAGGCGCCGTTGATGCCCATCAGCTGGAACATCCAGAGCGAGTGGAAATGCCAGCCTTTGCGATCCCAGCCAGAGCCGATACCGTAAAGCTGCACGATCACCGCCAGAATGCCCGTCAGCAAAAGCATCAAGGCCGCCAGCTTGTCCAGCATCAGTACGATACCGAAGGGCGCGGGCCAGTTGCCCAGCCGATAGACGATAACCTCTCCGCCCGCCGCCATGACGTTCAGCTTGATGGCGACGATCAGTGTCAGCAGGCTGCCGATGACCCCGAATACCCGCTGTTGCAGCAAATCGTGACGCATCCAGAGGATCATCAATGGCCCGAGAATGGCCGGGACGAGAACCGGAGCGATCAGCCAGTGGGGTGTCATGCGCGCTCTTCCTCGGGCTGGTCGTTAACGGTCTTGAGAGGAGGCATCTCCCTGTCATCCGGGGGCATGTTGATATGATCGTCCCCACCCTCGATAAACGCGCCCAAAGACATCATCACCACGACAGCGGTCATCCCGAAGGAGATCACGATCGCAGTCAGAACCAGAGCCTGCGGCAGCGGATCGGTATAGGCGGCGGCATCGCCGTCATGCAGGATCGGCGGCAGGTTCACGACCAGCCTTCCCGTCGCGAACAGGAAGGTATTGATCGCATATGTGATCATGGTCATGCCAAGAACCACCGCAAAGGTACGTAGACGCAGGATAAGGTAAATTCCGGCGGCCATGCAGGCGCCGATACCGCTCGCGACGAGAAGCTCCATCAATGGGCTCCTTTCTGTTCTTCACTCAGGTCAATATCCATTGGTTTTTCGTTCACGGTCTCTCCGGCCTGCCGGGCGATCCGGCTTAGCGAGTTCAGGGCAAGCATCACCGCGCCCACGACGCAAAGGAACACGCCAAGGTCGAAACCCATCGCCGTGGCAAGTTCGAATTCTTCAAGGAAGGGCAGTTTCACATAGCCATAGGCAGAGGTCAGGAAGGGCTTGCCGTTGAACCATGCGCCGATGCCGGTCACGCCCGCGGCAACCACGCCGGCACCGATCAGGGCATGAAAGGGAATGTTTTGCCGGTCCTGCGCCCATGCATAGCCCGAGGCCATATATTGCATCAGAAGGGCAATGGCGACGACCAGACCGGCGATGAATCCGCCACCCGGCTGATTATGGCCGCGCAGGAAGATGAACAGGCCGACGACCAGAGAGATCGGCAGGATTACCCTTGTGGCGATCACCAGCATCATCGGATGCCGATCTCCCGCGCGACGCTGATCGTGCACCCAGTTTTTCAGTCGCGCCGAGGATTTGCCCTGTAGCAATGTTTGCGTCAGTGCGAAAATCGCAAGCGCTGCAATGCCCAGAACGGTTATCTCGCCAAATGTATCATAGCCGCGAAAATCCACGAGGATGACATTGACGACATTATCGCCTCCGCCCAGCTTATGACTGTTTTCAAGCATATAGCCCGAGATCGAGTCAAAGGCGAAATCGCGTCGCAGAATGGCATAGCACAGCCCGCCAAAGCCCAGCCCCGCCAGCGTGGCGATACAGGCGTCCCAGCCGCGGCGATGCGTGCTTGTCTCTATCAGCGTGCGCTTGGGCAGGAAGTTCAATGCCAGCAGCAGCAGGATCACCGTGACCACCTCGACCGAAATCTGGGTCAGAGCAAGGTCGGGGGCCGAGAAATAGGTGAAGAAAATCGAGGTGATCAGCCCGACAATGGCGATCAGCACAAGCGCCAGCAGCCGTACCCGGTGGAAAAACACCATGCTGCCGGTCGCGAACATTGCCAGCAGCCAGCCGATGAAGGGTACCGGGCCGACGGGCAGCATGGGCCGCGTAAGCGGTCCCGCATCGCCCGTGTACCAGGCCAGAGCGCCCGCAAACAGCGATGTCAGAGTAAAGAATGACAATGCACGGGGCATCGAGCCGTTATTGAACTTGTCCGTGATCCAGCGTCCCGCCAGCACCGATGCCTGCACGATGGTATCGAAGATCACCTTTGCTTCCGGGCGCGGCGCCGATTCCCATGATTTCAACGCGGGTTCATGCCGCCTCAGCAGGATGATACCGCCCGCTATGGCGATCAGCGACATGATCAGTGCGGCATTCAGCCCGTGCCATAATGCGAGATGGGCATGTTCGGATTCTCCCGTCACGGCGCTTGCAGAGGCATCGACAAGCCAGCCGGCCATCGTATTCGGGAACAAACCGATCAGCACGACCAGAACGGTCAGCAAGGCCGGGCCGGCCCACATGCCGAACCCCGGATCGTGGGGGTGGTGGGGATAATCGTCCCGCTCGGGGCCGGTGAAGACGTGAAAGACGAAGCGCAGCGAATAGCCGACCGAGAACAGCGCCGCCACGGTCGCCACCACCATGAAGAACAGCCGCGCGGTCTCCAGATGGCTTGCCTCGTACAGCATCATCTCCTTGGACAGGAAGCCGTTGAGCGGCGGTATCCCGGCCATGGACAGCGCGGCCACCGTGCCGATGGCGAAGGTTACGGGCATCAGTTTGCGCAACCCTCCAAGACGCCGGATCGAGCGGGTTCCGGCCTCGTGATCGACGATCCCGGCAGTCATGAAAAGCGCGGCCTTGAAGGTGGCGTGATTGATGATGTGGAAGACGGCGGCGATGGCAGCTTCCCGGGTGCCGAAGCCCAGCAGCATGGTGATCAGCCCCAGATGACTGACGGTCGAGAAGGCCAGCACCGCCTTGAGATCGTCCTTGAACAGCGCGATCACAGCGCCGATCAGCATGGTGACCAGACCTGTCGTCGCGACGATCCAGAACCATTCCGGCGTACCTCCCAGCACTGGCCATAGCCGCGCCATCAGGAACAGGCCCGCCTTTACCATGGTTGCGCTGTGCAGATAGGCCGAAACCGGCGTGGGTGCGGCCATGGCATGCGGCAGCCAGAAATGGAACGGGAACTGGGCGGATTTGGTAAACGCGCCCAGAAGGATCAGGATCAGGGCAGGCAGGTACCATTCGCTTGACTGGATCGCCTCTTTCGACCGAAGAATATCGCTGATGTCATAGCTGCCCGCGATCTGGCCGAGGATCATCATCCCGGCGATCATCGCCATGCCGCCCATGCCGGTGACGGTTAGTGCCATGCGTGCGCCCTGGCGACCTTCGGGAAGATGCCGCCAATAGCCGATCAGCAGGAAGGACGACAACGATGTCAGTTCCCAAAACACCAGCAAAAGCAGGATGTTATCCGACAGAACGATGCCCATCATCGCGCCCTGGAACAGCATCAGATAGGTGTAGAATTTGCCGACCGGATCCGTGCGCGACAGGTAGAATCGGGCATAGGCGATGATCAGCAGCCCGATCCCGAGAATGAGTGTTCCGAACAGCAGCGACAGCCCGTCGATCCGAAAATTCGCATTAAGCTGGATCATCGGAAGCCATTCGATACGGGCGGTGATCACCTCGCCCCGCATGACGGCCGGGATATGCAGAAGCAGCCCCAGAAGTGCGACCAATGTCACTGTTCCGCAAGCCATTGCGGCGACCGAGCGACCAGAGCGAACCAGCAAACCTGGCAGCAATGCCCCGATGAAAGGCAGCAGGGCGATGAGGGCTGGCGACATGGGTCCTCGTTCCTGTTGGTGTTTGTTTATGGGTTCTTTGCCTTTGTGTTTCCAATCAGGGACAAGGAGTCAAGTAAATGACCCGAGAAACGGTAACTTCCCCTAGGCGATGTTCCCGTTTCGTGCTAGTTCTTGAAAAAAGAGAAGGGGCAGATATGCGAGTTCTGGGCATCGATCCCGGGTTAAGGAATATGGGCTGGGGCGTGATCGCGGTGGACGGGCCGCGTTTGCGGCATGTGGCGAACGGGGTGATCCGCACGTCGGGATCCTCGGATGCCGGCGATCTGGCGGCGCGACTTCTGGTGTTGTTTCAAGGGCTTTCGGCAGTTATTTCGGAACATGGACCTGACGTTGCCGCGGTCGAACAGACCTTCGTCAACAAGGACGCGGTCGGGACGCTGAAACTGGGGCAGGCACGCGGTATTGCCTTGCTGGCACCGGCGGCGGCCGGGATCACGGTCGGGGAATACGCGCCGAATGCGGTCAAGAAAACCGTGGTCGGTGTCGGCCACGCCGCAAAGGAGCAGGTGCAGCATATGGTTCGCGTTCAATTGCCCGGTGTACAGTTCGACGGACCTGATTCCGCGGATGCCCTGGCCATCGCAATCTGCCACGCGCATCACCTGCAAGGGCGCTCGCTTCGGGTAGCAGCGATGCGACAAGGTGTCGCATGATTGGTCGTGTCGCCGGAATCATTCTCCATCGCGCTCGGGATCATGTGCTGATCGACGTGCGCGGAGTGGGATATATCGTCCATGTCAGCGATCGTACCGCAATGAATCTGCCTCCGGTCGGGCAGGCCGTCGCGCTTTATACCGAATTGCTGGTGCGCGAGGATTTGTTGCAGCTTTTCGGGTTTCCGACATTGCTTGAAAAGGAATGGCACCGTCTGCTGACCTCGGTGCAGGGGGTGGGGGCCAAGGTCTCGCTTGCCATGCTTGGCACGCTTGGGGCCGAAGGATTGTCGCGAGCGATTGCGCTTGGCGATTGGGCGGCAGTGCGCAAGGCGCAGGGTGTCGGCCCCAAGCTGGCGCAACGTGTCGTTCTGGAACTGAAGGACAAGGCGCCGGCGATCATGGCGCTTGGTGGCGATCTGACAGTCGATGCCGGAGCGGAGGCGGCGGCCGGTCCGGGTATCGAACCCGACCAACTCGCCACCAATCCGATTTCACAGGACGCAGCCAGCCCAACCCCTCCGGCGCAACCCGCCGGAGGAACAGCCAGGGCCGCGGCCGAGGCTCTGTCGGCGCTTGTCAATCTGGGCTATGCCCATTCCGAGGCCGCCTCTGCCGTGGCCGAGGCCCAAGCGCGGGAGAATGGGGCCGATACTTCCGGTCTGATCCGTGCGGCACTGAAATCGCTCGCTCCGAAAGGATAACATGAGCCAGCCCGATCCAACCCTGCGACCCGAACCCATGGAGGGCGAGACCGAGGATCGCGCCCTGCGCCCGCAAGCACTGACCGAATTTATCGGACAGGCCGAGGCGCGGGCCAATCTGCGGGTCTTTATCGAAAGCGCAAAGATGCGCGGCCGGGCAATGGACCATACCCTGTTCTTTGGCCCACCCGGATTGGGTAAGACCACTCTGGCACAGATCATGGCGCGCGAACTTGGCGTGAATTTCCGCATGACCTCGGGTCCGGTTCTGGCCCGTGCGGGCGATCTTGCGGCGATCCTGACCAATCTGGAAGCGCGCGACGTGCTGTTCATCGATGAGATTCATCGTATGAACCCGGTGGTGGAAGAGGTGCTTTACCCGGCGATGGAAGATTTCGAACTTGATCTGGTTATCGGCGAAGGGCCGGCGGCGCGGACCGTGCGGATCGAATTGCAACCCTTTACCCTTGTTGGGGCGACCACCCGGCTTGGCCTGCTGACCACGCCCTTGCGCGATCGTTTCGGCATCCCGACGCGGCTGCAATTCTATGAGACCGAGGAACTGGACCTGATCGTGCAGCGCGGTGCCCGGAAACTGGGGATCGAAGCCGACCCCACAGGCACGCGTGAGATCGCTCGCCGCGCCCGTGGCACGCCTCGCATTGCAGGGCGTTTGCTGCGCAGGGTGATCGACTTCGCTCTTGTCGACGGAGACGGGCGCCTGACTCGTGACATCGCGGATTCCGCGCTAACGCGGCTTGGCGTGGATGATATCGGCCTGGATGGGGCGGATCGGCGCTATCTCAAGGTGATCGCCGAACATTACGGCGGTGGGCCGGTCGGGGTCGAGACGCTGTCGGCGGCTCTGTCCGAAAGCCGCGATGCGATCGAAGAAGTGATCGAGCCTTTCCTTCTGCAACAAGGGCTGATCGCGCGGACCCCACGCGGAAGGCAGCTTGCGCCGCGTGCGTGGCGGCATCTGGGACTGGCGGCGCCGGTATCACCCGGCCAGTCGGATCTGTTCGAGGAGTAATCCCTGAAGCGGGCTCGGTCGCATCCGATTCGGGAAAGACCCGTTTTCGAGATTGTCTTCTGACGAAAGCCGGGCCGTTCAGGGCGTCAGCCCTTCGGGATCAGGCAGACCGTTGGCGCGGGCTGTCGCGGTCAGGGTATTCGCCAGCAGGCATGCGATCGTCATCGGACCGACGCCACCGGGAACCGGAGTGATCGCGCCTGCAACTTGCGACGCCGTGGCGAAATCGACATCCCCGACAAGGCCGTCATCGGTGCGGTTGATGCCGACATCCACGACGGCCGCACCGGGCTTGATCCAGTCCCCATGCACAAAATTGGGGCGGCCGACGGCCGCGACGACGATATCGGCCTGACCGCACAGCTCGGGCAGGTTGCGCGTGCGGGAATGCGCAATCGTCACCGTCGCACTGTCACGCAGCAAAAGCTGGGCCATCGGCTTGCCCACGATATTGCTGCGTCCGATGACCACCGCGCTTTTGCCCGACAGATCGCCCAGCAGGTCGCGCAGCAGCATCAGGCAGCCAAGCGGGGTACAGGGGACCATGGCTTTCTGCCCGGTGGCCAGTCTTCCGACATTCAGAATGTGGAAACCATCGACATCCTTCTCGGGCCGGATCGCATTGATGACTGCCGCTTCGTCCATATGCGCGGGCAGGGGAAGCTGCACCAGAATCCCGTTCACAGCAGGATCGGTGTTCAATTGCTCGATCAGGGCAAGCAGCTCGGCTTGCGGGGCTTCCGCGGAAAGGCGATGGGCGAAGGAATTCATGCCGGTTTCGCGGGTCTGCTTTTCCTTCGAACGCACATAAACCTGACTTGCCGGATCTTCGCCGACCAGCACCACGGCCAGACCGGGCGTGATCCCCTGCGCTATCATCGCGGCTGTCTGGAGTTTGATCTGTTCACGTAAACCAGCGGCAAAGGCTTTCCCGTCGATCACTTTGGCAGTCATTCGCTGTCTCCCTTCAGGTGGCGGTTTTCCTGTGCAATGGCGGCTTCGACAAGCTGGCGCCAGATCGAGCCGATCAGATTCGGGTCCAGCCCATTCTCGGCCGCATGTCGGCTTGCATTCGCGATGACCTCTTCGACACGCCAGTCGATACGGGCGGGCAGGTTCCGGACCGCCTTGATCTGTGCGGCACGGTCGATCATGGCGCGGCGACGGGCAAACAGGCGGATCAGCTCTGCGTCAAGCGCATCGATTTCCGCGCGCAGCGCGGGCATGTCGGGAATGTCATCGATCTCTGTCATCGTGACAAGGACATGCAACGGCAGAGCGGCGGTTGCAAGAGAGACGGGGTAATACTTTATGGTTCCTATGCCCGTGGCCCGGCGTTAACATCCCATTGCGTGCAGCAGATCAAAAGGAGATCGCAATGCCGACGAATAATGTTCTTTACCGCACCAGCGCGACCGCGACAGGGGGCGGGCGCGACGGCAGGTCACAGGTGGATGATGGCAGTTTCACCGCGGATCTGACCGTCCCGAAGGAACTGGGCGGGCCGGGTGGCGACGGGCTCAATCCCGAAAAGCTGTTTGCAACCGGCTATGCTGCCTGTTTCATGGGGGCCATGCGGCATTATGCGGCCTCGAAAAAGATCAAGGTTCCCGAAGATGCCAGCGTTCAGGTCAGCGTCGGGATCGGCCCGCGCGAGGATACGGGCTTCGGGCTGGAGGTTCAGATCACCGTCAGCCTGCCGGGAGTCGAGCAGGCAGTGGCCGAAGATCTGATCGCGGGCGGACATCAGGTCTGCCCTTATTCCGATGCGACGCGGGGATCGTTGCAGATCACACCGAAACTCGCCTGACAAGATGATGGCAGGATGCGGGTTCAGCTTTTCGCGGCGACCCGCATCCTGATTGAATGCCTGCCGCGTTTTCCCGAACCCGCCCGACTTCTTCACTTAGATATCCCGCCGTCGCGGGGCGCCTCTCAATAACGAGTCCGATACGGCCTGTTCTCGGAATATTGTGATAACGCAATGAAAAGCCCCGGCCTTTTGAAAGCCGGGGCTCGCATTGTTCGGGATAAGGAAGATCAGGCAGGGGCCGGGGTGCCGCCGGGCGCGGATTTTCCTGCCTTCGGAACAGAACTGACGGACGGCACCAGGCTGCCCGGTGCATCATCATCGTCGCCATCCAATGCATCGCCACGGATGATCTTGCCGATCTCTTCGCCGGTCAGGGTCTCGTATTCCAGAAGCCCTTTGGCGAGCTTCTCGAATTCTTCTTCCTTTTCGATCAGGATGCTGCGGGCTTTCTGATAACCTTCCTCTATCAGTTCGCGGACTTCCTGTTCGATCAGTTCCTTGGTCGCGGCCGAGATCGAAAAGCCGCCGGTCGAGCCGTTATACCCCTCATGCGCCTCGGCATAATCGATATTGCCGACCTTGTCCGACATGCCCCACCGCATGACCATGGCGCGGGCAAGCTGGCTGGCTTGCTGGATATCGCCCGCAGGCCCGTTGGACACGCCTTCTTCACCATATTTCAGGATCTCGGCGGCCTTGCCGGCCATGGCCATGGCCAGTTTCTGTTTAACCTCGTCCTTGTGATAGTTCAGCCGGTCCATCTCGGGCAGGCTGACCACCATGCCAAGCGCGCCGCCGCGCGGGATGATCGTCGCCTTGTAGACGGGATCGCATTTCGGAAGAGAAAGGCCGACGATCGCGTGTCCCGCCTCGTGATAGGCGGTCTTTTCCTTTTGCTCGGGGGTCAGCACCATGCTGCGCCGCTCGACCCCAAGCATGACCTTGTCCTTCGCGTTCTCGAAATCGACCATCGAGACGAAACGCCGCCCGATCCGCGCCGCCATCAGGGCAGCCTCATTCACGAGATTCATCAGATCCGCACCCGAAAAACCCGGTGTGCCACGCGCGATCAGGCGCAGGTCGACATCGGGACCGACCGGGACTTTGCGAGCATGGACCGAGAGGATCTTCTCGCGGCCCTTGATATCGGGATTCGGTACATGGATCTGCCGGTCGAAGCGCCCCGGGCGCAGCAATGCCGGATCCAGCACATCCTTGCGGTTCGTGGCGGCGATGATGATGATACCTTCATTCGCCTCGAACCCGTCCATTTCGACAAGAAGCTGGTTCAGGGTCTGTTCGCGTTCGTCATTGCCGCCGCCGATGCCGACCCCGCGCGAACGACCCACGGCGTCGATCTCGTCGATGAACAGGATGCAGGGAGCGGATTTCTTGGCCTGCTCGAACATATCGCGGACCCGGCTTGCGCCGACACCCACGAACATTTCGACGAAATCGGAACCCGAAATGGTGAAGAACGGCACGCCAGCCTCGCCCGCGATCGCGCGGGCCAACAGGGTCTTACCGGTACCCGGAGGGCCAACCAGCAGCGCACCTTTCGGGATTTTCCCGCCAAGACGGCTGAATTTCTGCGGATTGCGGAGGAATTCGACGATTTCTTCCAGCTCTTCCTTGGCCTCATCGATGCCGGCCACATCATCGAAAGTGACACGCCCATGCTTTTCGGTCAGCAGCTTGGCGCGGGATTTACCGAAACCCATGGCTCCGCCGCGACCACCGCCCTGCATGCGGTTCATGAAGAAGATCCAGACGCCGATCAGCAGGATGAAGGGAAGATAGACCCCCAGGAGAGACATGAAACCCGATTGTTGCTGTTTGACGACATCGACCTTGACGCCCTTGTTGATCAGCTTGTCGGCGATTTCTTCGCCCACGGGGCGGATGGTCGTGTATTGTTGCTGATCACTACCCATGATCGACAATTCTTCGCCGTCAATGGTGACAGATGTAACCTCGTCCTTGTCGACGCGCTCGATGAAGTCCGAGTAGCTGATTTGCCGGGCATTCATATTCGCGGCGCCGTCGCTGAACAGGTTGAACAGCGCCACAATCATCAGGAACAGAACTACCCAAAAGGCGAGGTTACGTGCATTGCCCAAATCGGGTCCTCCGGCAAAAATCGGTTCTAGATGAAAATAGGGATTATTGGCGGAGGTTCAATGTACCAAAAGCAGTCTGCGCAAATCAGTCGCATTCCGAAGCGGCTCTGCGATGTATCGGTCGCAATCCCGCAAGAGAGGTGCGGCGATCAATTTCGTACCGTTCCAAACGGCCGGACTCGAGGCGGCTTCGTCTCTGCTTAGACTGCTATCACGCCAGGGCAGGTCGATAAGCGGGGCAAATCCAAGGGCCGCGATGTGTTCGCCCTTTTGCAGTCCCTTGATATTCCACCGGTTATCCCAGTCCGGGCCATGACTTTCGCCAGCTTTTTTTGCTGCGGCGGGTTCACGGATCAATCGCAGCATATCCTTCATCGGCTCGATCAGGACACCGTCCAGCGTGACGCGGTTATGCGCGGCAATGGATTCGAGCGCATTCAGAACCGTTTGACGACGGGGGGGATAATTCGCGCCGGTGATCCAGCGACAGCCCGCAATCAGAAGCCGCCGGAAAATTTCAGGCGGTGCATCTTGCAGGGGCGCATGGGGAAGATGCAACGAGCCGTGACCGATAATCGCCTGTTCCGCCAGCCGTGCCGTATAGTGGTTAAGTGCCGCGCGCGCCTTGCCGAGATTCGTGGCTGAAAGCGCAATAGCTTGCGGATCCAGCGCCAATGCCGTCATTGCGTGGCGGATCCGGACGCGGTCATAGTCGGTATTCTCGTTACTGGGATCGTCAATCCAGTCAAGCCCGTGATCTGTCAGCCAGCGGCGCAATTCCTCTCTGGTGGTTTGCAGCATCGGGCGCAGCCAGCGAATGTCGTGAAATTGACGCGTTTCGGCCATGCCGGAAAGCCCATCGATACCCGCCCCGCGCGCGAGCCGCATCAACAGGGTTTCAGCCTGATCATCTGCCGTATGGCCAAAGGCGATGGCGGGCAGATCATGCCTTTTCGCCCAATCCGACAGCAACCGCATGCGCCCTTCACGCGCATTCGCCATAAGATTGCCGCCTTCCGATGTCTCACGCTGCCAAAGCAACACGTCATGGCGCAATCCCAGTTTCGCCGCGTTTCTGGCAACCTTCTGCGCTTCGGATGCGCTTTCCGCCCGAAGACCGTGATCCACCGTGGCCACCTGGATCCGACGACCGGCGGCCCAATTGGCGATCATATGCATCAATGCGGTTGAATCTCCGCCGCCTGACACCGCCACGCCCAGGGCGGGCAGGTCCTTCGCCTGACGATCAAGCGCCGCGCATACCCGGGATTCGAGATCGGCCGGAGATGCAGTCACCTATCGCCTCATTCCTGGTTTACCAGATCCGCAGCCGCCTCGGGGTTTACTGTCGCGTCTTGTTCGGCTCCCAGCACCTTGCTGGCGCAGTCAAGCGCCGTCAGGCGGTGTTCGGCCTCCTGGGATTGCGCGGTACCCGGAAAGCGTGCCGGGATTTCGGCAAGATACAGGCAGGCAGCGACAGGATCGCCATCGGCCTCGATCACCCGGGCGATGCCCAGCAGACTATCCGCCGCCCGGGAACCGTCGGGATCGGCGGTGAAACCTTCAAGCCATGCCGTCGCTGCGGCCCGGGGCTGTCCGATATTGTCCAGCGCCGTTCCCCGCAGATAATAGGCTTGTGCGGTCAAAGGTCCGCCTGCATGGTTTTGCGCCACCGCCGCGAACATATCTGCCGCGCGCCGGAACTCGCCCGCATTCAGGGCCTTGTAAGCGGCATCGAAATCCGCCTGCTCTTCGGAAGACGCCGTGTCATTTTCCCCGTCAGGCGCTGTTGCGCCATTGCCGACCTGTGGAATAATCTCGACCCCGGTACCTTCCGCGCCCGTATCTGGCGCCATCAGGGCACCAAGATCGCAGGTTTCGTCCATCTCGCACAGACGGAATTCCAGATCGTCCATGCGTGCGGTGCTTTCCCTGATGACCGTCCGGATGCGATTCTGAAGCTGTTCTGTCTGATCGGTCAACTGGTTAAGACGGTCTTCCATGGCATTCATGCGATCGATGGCATTCGCGCCGCCGGCCTCCTGATAGCCCTCGGATCCGGCGGCGCTCAACTCGCCGCGCAGGCTTTGCAACTGATTGCGCAGATCCGAGATGGTGGCCCGCAATCCGGCAAGGGTCGGCTCCTGTGCTTGCACAGGCAATACCGTCATCGCGATCAAAAGCGCGGCGGCGGCGGTTTGCTTGATCACGATCCAACCCCGGATGCACTGACTACGGTAACGGCCCGCCGGTTTTTCGCGTAGCAGCTTTCTTCCGAACAGACCTCTGCCGGGCGTTCCTTGCCGAAACTGAGTGTGCGGATGCGGCCCGATTCGACACCATTGGCGACCAGATATTCCTGTACAGCGCCTGCCCGCCGCGCGCCCAGTGCAAGGTTATATTCGCGGGTGCCGGTCTCTTCGGCATGCCCCTGCACGACAGCCGAGAATTCCTGATGCTTCGTCAGCCATTCGGCCTGACGGTTGAGAATCGCGCGGGCCTCGGAATTCAGGGCGGTCTGGTTGGTCGCGAACAGGATGGTGTCGCCAACCTGGCTCGAAAAATACTGGGCGGTCGCCTCTCCGGTAAGAGCGCCGCTGGCCAGGTCACCCTGATACAGCGCTCCGTTGCCCAGATTGGCGTAAGGGTCCTGAACCTGCTGGGCAGGAGGCTGCTGCGCGCAGGCGGCAAGCATAACGGCTGATAGTGTGAGAGGAAGAAGATATGGTTTCATTGCAGGGTTCCTATGGCAACAAGGGACCCCAGGATGGGTCCGACGCGGCAGAATTGAGTTCGAGCGGACGCATATTCCGTCCACTGATATCAACCGAGTGGAGGCGCGGCTGTCCATTTCCGCCCGGTGTCACTCGGGTAAACATGATGACTCGTCCATTGGGGGCCCATGTCGGACCTTCGTCAAGAAACGAATCGGTCAGGGTTTTCTCTTCCGAGCCGTCGCTGCGCATGACGGCGATATGAAAACGATCCCCGAGCTGCTTTGTAAAGGCAATCATGTCGCCTTTCGGGGACCAGGTGGGATCGCCATAGCGGCCTTCGCCAAAGCTGATGCGGGTCGGCTCTCCGCCCTCTATGGGCACGACATATAGCTGCTGAGTGCCCGAGCGGTCCGATTCAAAGACGATACGCTTGCCATCGGGACTGAATGAGGGCGAGGTATCTATCGCATGGGTCTTGGTCAACGGACGCCCGGTCCCCGTCGCGGCGTCCATCAGCCACAGATCGGTATCGACGCCATTATCCTGCGCAAAGGCGATCCATCGGCCATCGGGCGAAAAGACCGGCGAAAAGGCCATGCTGTTGCCGCCCTGCGTCAGAGGTCGCGAGGAAACGCTTGCGACATCAAGAATCTGAAGCTGCGGAAAACCGCTTTCAAAGCTGGTATAAACGATCTTCTTTCCGTCAGGGGAAAATTGCGGCGCCAGCACCAGCGATGAACTGTCTGTCATCCACAGGATATTCGCGCCGTCGTAATCCATGACTCCGATCCGCTTGATACGGGCATCCTTCGGACCGGTTTCCTGCACGAAGGCCACCCGGCTGTCGAAATAGGCGGATTCGCCGGTCAGCCGGGAATAGATCTGGTCTGCAATCTTATGGGCTGCGCGCCGCCAGTCGCCCGAGCGCGCGACGAATTGCATTCCGTCGCCCAGCGGCTGGCCGGCGAAAATGTCGAACAACCGGAACTTGACGTTGATCTCTTCGCCCTGACCGCTGACATCGGCGGTGACCAGCGCTTGCGCATTGATCGCCCGCCATTCCTCATAGGCGACGGCATCGTTGAAATCGTCATGGCTGGAGACATGCGCGTCCCGGGCGATCTCGCGGAACAGGCCGGTGCCGGTCAGGTCATCGGCGACAACCTGCCGAATTTTTCCGGCGAGATCGGAATCGCCGTAGAAATCGGGGATGGCGATGGCAACCGGATCGGTTACGCCGTCGGTGATTTCGATTCGCAACGGTCCGTCCTGCGCCAATGCGGGCAGTGCAGTCACGGCGGCAGCGCCTGTCAGGCCAAGCGCAAGAACGAGGGCAGGGGTCAGATTATGGAACATGCTTTCCTCTTTAACGTCATTGACGGATGGGAAAAAGGGCGAGTCATGGCTGTTCCCCTTGTTCAAATCGTATTCCATCCGGGCGAAAATCAACGATCACGTTGCGCCAGCGGCCGTATTTCTCGCGCGGTAGGGGAAAACCCGCCCGTCCGCAATTCAGAATCGCGCGACGTGCGGTTTCATATGCGATCTGTGTCGAGGTCTGCGACGAGCCGCCCTGCGAATCGATAAGCTGAAGGCTGTTCAGTTCGGGGCGACCGTCAGGCGACATCTGGAATTCGATCGATACCGCCACGCGCGAGGCATCCACCGAAAGCGCGCCACGTTGCCAGCATCCTTCAAGCGCGATCCGAAAACCCTCGCGTTCTGACATGGAAAGGGGCTGGCCAAGCGGCGCAGCCCCCGTTGTCGTTTCGCTCGCATCCGACTGCTGGTCTGTCCGCTCATCCGGTTCCGGCAAGGGGGTCGGCGTGATCGGGGTCGGTGTCAGCTGGTTCGGCTCGGGGGGCGGATCCTGCCGGGGTTCGGCGGATTGATTCTGCGACATGGCGTCGGAAAGCGCAGCGGAAAGCGGATCCTGTTCCGCCGAAGCACCGCTGCCACCCTCGATGCGCTGGACATTGCCACCGGCCGTTTCACCGGTAGAAGCCGTATCTTCGCCCTCCGATCCGGATTCGCCTTGCTGTGCCTCGCGCAGGGCATCCTCGACCGACTGGCGGCTTTCGGCTTCCCGTTCGGCCTCGCGGGCGGCGTCCTCGGCGGCTTGCCGTTCTTCCTCCCTGCGAGCTTCTTCTTCGGCTTGCCGCCGTTCTTCCTCGGCCCGTGCTTCTGCCGCTGCGGCTTGCCGTTCGGCCTCTTCCCGTTCCGCCTGTTCTGCCGCGCGGCGTTGCTCTGCTTCCCGTTCGGCTTGCTCGGCGGCACGGCGTCGTTCGGCTTCCTGCGCCGCTTCTTGGGCGGCCTGGCGTTCTTCTTCCCGCTGCCGGGCTTCTTCCGCGGCCTGTTGCCGTTCCTCTTCGGCGCGCCGCGCGTCTTCTGCGGCTTGCCGTTCAGCGGCTTCCCGTTCGGCCTGCTCGGCGGCGCGTTGCTGTTCTTCTTGCGCGGCCTGTTCCGCCGCCCGCCGTTCTTCTTCGGCCTGCGCGGCTTCCTGGGCGGCTCGCCGTTCCTCGGCCTCGCGTGCTGCCTGGGCTGCTGCCTGTTGCGCGCGTTCAGCCGCCTGCTGGGCTGCAATCCTCGCATTATAATCTTCGACCAGCCCATCGGGGCGGTTGCGCGGGCGTGTGGAACTGTCCAACGCCAGTGCCGATACGGGTGCGCTGGGCTCTATAGTTTCATCCTGTTCCGAGGGTTCCGGGCGTGCCGGCTGCTCGGGCGCCTGCGGCTGTGTACTGGCCGCGGGTGCGGCGGGCGCCGCCTCTTCCTGCTCGGGTATATCGGGGGCATCGGGCAGATCGGTGGCGACATTGACCGGTTCACGATTCTCGAAATCGCTCAGGTCAGGTTCGGCCTCCGATGCATCGGGCTCCGCGAGTTCCTGCGCTTCGGATTCTGAATTCGGCGCTGGCGTCTCTTCGGGTGCCTCTGCCTGAGTGCTTTCAGTTTCGGGTTCGGTGATTTCCGTGACCGCCGTGGCATCCGGGTTAACCGGCCCTGCGCCGCGAGAGGCGGCGGCATATTGCTCGAATTCGGCGCCGCTCATAGTTGCGACCTCGGTCATGCGCACCGGCTGCGAGGGCTGCGGCCGGAACAGAACACCGCCCAGCAACGCCCAGAGGATCAGTGCGGCATGCGCGATCCCCGAAATCCACCATCCGATGCGTTCTTCCCGGTCGGACATGTATCAGCCGTCCATCCGTGGGCCGCCGGTATCGGTCACCAGAACGATATTGGTGAAGCCGGCAGCGTTCAAAGCCCCCATGATCTGCACGACGCGCGCATAGGGAATACCGCCATCGGCGCGCAGGAAGATCTTGTCGGATTGCCGCTCTTCCAGAACCGAGCGAAGGCGCGTCAAAATCTCGTCATCCGCGACCGGATTATTCATCAGCGTGACCTGCCCTTCGGCCGGAATCGAAATGACCAGAGGCTCTTCCGGTTCGGACGGCACGGCCGTTGCGGCAGTGCGGGGCAGGTTCAGCGGCACGCCTGCCGTCATCAGCGGTGCCGCGACCATGAAGATCACCAGCAGAACCAGCATCACATCCACAAAGGGCGTGACGTTGATCTCTGACATCGGGGCGTTGCGCCTGCGCCCGCGACCCTTGCGCGTTACCCGTTTGACGACATCCGCCATGGCTCAGCTTTCATCCATCTGCCGCGACAGCAGGGTCGAGAATTCATCGGCAAACGCTTCCCAGTTGCCAACGACCCTTTCGGCATCGCCCGACAGCTTATTGTAGAAGATCACCGCCGGGATGGCGGCCAACAAGCCAAGCGCCGTGGCCAGAAGCGCCTCGGCGATGCCGGGTGCGACGACGGCAAGGCTGGTATTCTGCGACATGGCGATTCCTTCGAACGCGGTCTTGATCCCCCAAACGGTGCCGAACAGCCCGATAAACGGTGCCGTCGCGCCGACTGTGGCAAGGAAGGACAGGCCGCGGAACAGCCGGGTTTCCTCGCGCTGGATCGCTACATTCATGGCACGGTCGATGCGCTGTGCGCCCCCGGGGATCAACGCTCCGTCATCGCGGTGACTGCGCCGCCATTCGGTCATGCCCGCCGCAAAGATCCGTTCGGACGCACCCGAAGGCGTTTCGCCCAGCCGGTCATACAGATCGTCCAGGGGTTCGCCCGACCAGAAGGAGCGGTCGAACCGCGACGCCTCACGTTTCGCATTGGCGAAGGTCAGGAATTTCTGAATAATGATCGCCCAGCCCCAGAAAGAGGCAATGATCAGGATGATCATCACGATCTTTACGGTCAGAGAGGCGCGGAAAAACAGCGCCATCAGCGAAAAATCAAGGGCCTGCGCGGCCTGAATGGGTTCCATTGTCACTGCCTCATATGGATCGGGCGCGTTTTGGGCCTTCTAGCGCCTGTTTTACAGGAGTTTTACCCCCCACGACAACACAATGCTGTCAATCTCCCGTGTCGGACGGGATCATCGGATCGCAAGCCGGTGTGCCGCGATTTTCTCATATGCTGGCCGCAGCTTATCCGCCAGACGCGCCAGGTCGCCACCCAGTTCCGGCAACGCCCCCTCGGCCCCGGCAAATCCGGTCGAGCGGTTGACCGCGTCATACCATACCTCACCCCAGACCCCATCCTCGGAATGCGGGCCGGGCTGCCATGACAGCATGCTTTCGCGGAATACGATGCCGATCCCGTCGCATAGCGCCTTCAGGGCAGGCGCGGGGGCGCGGCGGATATCGGCGCTGTCGATGACCAGAGGGACGGGGCCACGGGCGGCCATCTCCTGAAACATCTCCCATTGCCTATCGAAACCCAGTTCGTCCGGATCGGGCAGCCCCCGCTTGGCCGCAAAAGAGGCGGCGACCCGTTCGGGTTCGCGGATCAGGAAGACATTGGTCATCGCGGCGGTCCAGCCCAAATCCATATCGGGCAGCATATGCTGAACCATGTGCTTCTGATATTGGATCGGCTGCCCGCAAGGTTCCGTGGTCAATCCGGGCAGAACCTCGCGCCAGTCGGCTGGCTGGCTGGCGATCACCTTGTCGCGGACGGGATGGGGCAGACCGGTCCGGATCAGGTAATGCGCATAAAAGGGTTCATCCACGCAGGCACAATCGCCGCGTGCGCCGAATGATCGCATCATCGCGGTAGACAGATTCCGTGGCCCAGACCACATGGCGATCCGGTGCGGCTTAGTCATTCGTATCTTCCTTCAGGGCCGTGATCAGGGGCGCCGGCAGCCGGGCAGGGCGGCCGGAGGGGCCCAGGCAGACGATGGTGACGCGGGCGGTGAACAGAATCCGGCCATCCCGCAGCACCGCCTGATCCAGAACCACCCGTGCCGGGGTCGCGGTGACGGTTTCGGTCGTAACCTCCAGAAGATCATCGAATTTCGCCGGGTGCAGGTAGTCGGCCTCGACCCGCCGCACGGCAAAGACATGCCCGGTATTGTCCTTAAGCGCCGCCTGATCCAATCCGAGTTGCCGCAACCATTCAGACCGGCCGCGCTCGATGAATTTCAGATAATTGGCGTAATAGACGATCCCGGCAAGATCTGTGTCTTCGTAATAGACCCTTATGGTCAGGCGATGTGCCATATCGGTTCCTTTCGGTCTGCGCAGCCTGTTTTGCCGTTCACTCTGCATATTGTGCAATGACGTCGAACACAGAAAGCGAAAAATCGCGCCTAATCATTCGGATGAGCAGCCATATTTCAATGTCACAAAACAGACGCATTTACGCGCCGCATTTCAGAAGGAGAAGAAAAAATGAAAGTCCTTACAGCGTCTTTGCTTGCCTTGGGTCTTGTCGCCAGTGCCGCTTCGGCGGGCCAGTACCCCGGAACCAGCAGGAATTCGACTGTCGAGCGCCCGGCACCGAATACCCAGCAGATCGAGGTCAGAGCCGGCTCCGTTCTGACGGCGCCCGAACTTAAAAGGGCCAATCTTGCAGCAGAGGACCTGATCACGGTGACGAGTTTCCCAAGCCCGGAAAACGCTCGGTTAACCAACGAGCGCTAATTCCTTTCGCGAGGCATCCGTAATTGTACGGGTGTCTCGTGTTCGGCTGCCTGTGACCGATACCGCCCGCTTTGGGCGGTATTTTTTTGTCGTGATCTTGTCAAACCTGCCCTGCGGAAACATTTCCCTAGTCATGGACACGACCGTTCTTCGCACATTCATCAGCATCCTTGACGAAGGCAGCTTTTCCGCAGCCGCCAGACGCATGGGAATTTCCCGCAGCCTTTGCAGCAAATATATCTCTGATCTCGAGTCCGATCTGGGTGCAAGGCTGTTGACGCGCACGACGCGCGCACTGCGTCCGACCGCGCTGGGGACCGAATATGCCCAGCATATCCGAGAGGTCCTGAACAAGCTGGACAACGCGAATGAAATGGTGCGCAGCGCCTCGGGTCACCCGGCTGGGGCGCTCAAGATCGGGGCGCCGTCAGCCTATGTCCATAAAGTGTTTCATCCGCATATCCTGCGTTTCATGGACGATCACCCCGATATCCAGATGGAGATGGTGCTGGATGACGGCGTCACCAATCTGGTCGCGGGCGGTTTCGACGCGATGATCCGCATCGGCATTCTGGGGGATTCCACTCTGCATGCCCGCAAGCTGCATGAAGCGACGATCCTGCTGGTTGCCTCGCCCGATTATCTGGACCGGCAGGGTATTCCGGAAAGCCCCGCGGATCTGTCCCGCCACAGCTGCCTGCATTACACCAATCTTCGCGGATCGGGCACATGGCCCATGCGCTGCGGCGACCAGACCTTTCATCAGAAGGTTCAGCCGGTCTTTTCGACCAATAATACCGAACTGCTAAAGTCTTTGGCCGTCAGTGGAAAAGGGATTGCGCTTCTGCCGCGCTTCATCGTGGCAGAAGATCTCGCGGCGGGCCGGCTGGTGCAACTGCTGACCAATTTCACGCTGCCGGATATCCCGGTGAATCTTGTCTATCCGACGGGCAAGCTGATGACGGCGGCGATGCGCAGTTTTCTGGACTTCACCACCCAACTGCGTCTGCTCTGAAACGGGTGTTTCCGGCTCAGCACTGCGCCATACGCGCGGCCAGACGCATTGCATGGGCGGGCTGATCCGTGGCGACCGGCAGTACCGGGTCATAGGCCGCCCGGATCAACGCGGCCAGTTCCGGCGAAGGTGCGATCTCGCGGGCGAAACTCAATGCGCTGCGCATCATGAGCGCCTCGGCAAGTGCGGCCGGATGCGCTTTGGCTAATGAGCCGGACATACGCAGAAAGATCATGCAGGCCCGGATGCCCCCATCGGGATCAAAGCGGAACAGACGATATTGATCGGCCTTTCCGCCTTGCAGTCGGGCAGGCAGGCCGGGTTGTCCTGTCAGATGGTCAAGATCGGGAACGCCATCCATCTCTGCCCAATCCCGCATGAAAAACAGCATCAGATTGCTACCCATCTCGGGATCGGTATCGATGACCGGATGCCTTGCATGCGCATATCCCGCGCGGATCGCACTGCGAAAAATATCGAGACTTTCATCCGCCAGCCCAAAAATCACCGGTGCAACCGGCCGTCCCCAGCGGGCGCAAAGAAAGGCTCCGTCCTCGCCTGTGAACAAGGTGGCGATCCGCTCGGGTGTCATGCCTGCCAAAGCCTTTCTACTTCATGAAAATATCCCGGGGGGAGCCATCGTATAAACCATGACGGGGGGCAACGCCCCCCGTTTGACAGCCCAGGATGACGGCCAGTCACAATGTCAGCTGACGATCGTCGCCTCGGTCGCCGCGCGAAGCTCGTCTTCCGTCACGCCATCGGCGGTCTCGACGATCTTGAGCCCGCCCGGGACGACATCCAGAACCCCCAGATTGGTGATGATCCGGTCGACGACTCCCTTGCCGGTCAGCGGCAGGGTGCAGGTTTTCAGCAGCTTGGATTCGCCGGCCTTGTTGGTGTGGTCCATGACCACGATCACCCGGCCCACGCCTGCGACCAGATCCATCGCACCGCCCATGCCCTTGACCAGCTTGCCCGGAATCATCCAGTTCGCCAGATCGCCATTCTCGGCCACTTCCATCGCGCCAAGGATCGCCGCGGCGATCTTGCCGCCGCGGATCATCCCGAAACTCATCGCGCTGTCGAAATAGGATGTCCGCGACAATTCGGTTATGGTCTGCTTGCCGGCATTGATCAGGTCGGGATCCTCCTCGCCCTCATAGGGGAAGGGGCCCATGCCAAGCATGCCGTTTTCGGATTGCAGGGTAATGTCCTTGTCGCCGACATAATTTGCCACCAGCGTCGGAATCCCGATGCCGAGATTCACATACATGCCGTCTTCCAGCTCTTGTGCGGCACGTTCGGCCATCTGGTTGCGATCCCACCCTTTCATCTCACTGGGCATTACGCGGTCTCCTTCTTGCGGGTGGTACGCTGCTCGATGCGCTTCTCATGCTGTCCCTGCACGATCCGGTGCACATAGATGCCGGGCAGGTGGATCAGATCGGGATCAAGGCTGCCGCGCGGCACGATTTCCTCGACCTCGGCCACGCAGACACGCCCGCACATCGCCGCCGGAGGATTGAAATTACGCGCCGTCTTGCGGAATACCAGATTGCCTGTGTCATCGGCTTTCCACGCCTTGACGATCGACAGATCGGCGAAAATGCCGCGTTCGAGGATATAATCCTCGCCGTCGAAACTCTTGACCTCCTTGCCCTCTGCGATCTGGGTGCCGACGCCGGTTTTGGTGTAGAAGCCGGGAATGCCCGCACCGCCCGCGCGCATCCGTTCGGCCAGCGTACCCTGTGGGTTGAATTCAAGCTCCAACTCACCGGACAGGTATTGCCGCATGAATTCGGTATTCTCGCCGACATAGGAGGACATCATCTTGCTGATCTGCTTCGTGTCCAGAAGCTTGCCCAGCCCGAACCCGTCGACGCCGCAATTATTGCTGGCCACGGTCAGATTCCTGACCCCGCTTTTGACGATCGCGTCAATCAGCAATTCGGGAATCCCGCAAAGGCCGAAACCTCCGGCTGCGATCAGCATCCCGTCCTTCAAGAGGCCATCAAGCGCCTCGTCCGCATTGGCATAGACCTTTTGCATCGGTCCTCCTTTGATACATCGCTGCGTTGTATCTTAACTGACGGGTCCGCACGGCCAAGTCAATCTGGCGCGGCCGGAATCACCAAGCCTGTCAGACGTTAACATTTTCATATGTGAAGAATTTGCTTGAGCGGGCATCGCGCGAGCAAGTGGAAAGACCCGGTTTCAGGGCAAGATTGCCAGCCACATCCAGATGCTTAGGATCGACAGCGCGGTGCCGATCAGCACCGTGGAAGCGGCGACGCGACGGGCTGCTCCGTAGAAATTGGCGAAGAGATAGGCATTGACGCCCGGCGCCATCGATGCGGTCATGACGCCGGAGCGCATGCCCGCCGTATCGAGTCCGACAAGCGAGCCAATCCCGAAGACAATGGCCGGATGCAGGATCAGCGAGCAGGCGCAGCACATGACGATTGCGGATATGTCTCCTTCCGGGCGATAGCGATACAGGACTCCCCCAAGGCCGAACAGGGCCGCAGGCAGTGCCGCATGCGAGATCATCCCGACCGCCTCCCAGAAGCTGTCGGGCATGACGAGTCCGGCATGTATCAGCAGGTTCATCGCAAACCCGCAGAGTATCCCGATAACCATCGGCGTGCGCAGCGTTCCCGACAAGGCACGCAAGGCCACCCGGCCCAGGGACATCCCGCTGCCCTTGGCGCGGGTGAACTCCATGAAGCTGATCCCGAATGTGTAAAACAGCGGCGAGTGCAGCGCGATGATGGTCCAGTTCCCGGCAAGCGCTTCGGGGCCATAGGCGCGTTCGGTGATGGGAATTCCCAACAGCACCGTGTTCGAGAACAGACAGGTGAAGCCGATCACCACGCAATCCTGAGGCGCGCGTTTAAGCAGATATTTCGCGGCCGCCCATCCTGCGAAAAAGCTGATCCATGCGCCCAGGTAGAATGAAATCAGCATGGATGGACGGAACTCTGCCCCCAGATCCAGCCGGGCCATCGATGAAAACAGCAGGACCGGAACCGCGAAATTCTGGGCGAATATCATCAGCCCGTCCACGGCGCTTTCGCTGAACCATTTTCTCCAGCTGACAAGATAACCGAAACCGACCACCAGGAAGACCGGCAGGATGATCGTCAGAAGCGCGTTCACAGCAGCGCGGCCATTGTCGCGGGAAGCTTGGGATCGTCGGACAGGGTTTCAAGCACCATCCCGTCATGTGCGGGAACAACGTGATCCGGGGTCTCCGCCATGACCCTATCGTAATCCATGTCGATATGCATATTGGTCAATACGCCACGCCTACAGCCGGAACGCGTGATCCATTCCAGCGCCTGCGCCATATGGGCGTGGCTGGGATGCGGCTGAGGACGCAGCGCGTCGATCACGAAGATATCCGCGCCCTCGATCAGCGTCCATGCCGCGGCGGGGATCTCTGAGACATCGGGCAGATAGACCAGACCGCCGATGCGAAAACCCAGCGCAGTGATGCCGCCATGCTGCACCCGGAACGGGTGGAAGGTGATCGAACCTCCCGGCCCGTCGATGGTGACCGGGCCATCGATCGGATGCAGCTCTGCGATCGGGGGATAATGGCTTCCCTCGGGCGCCGCGAAGATATAGCGGAAACGCTCCATCAGGGCTTCGGTCGTCGGTTGATCGGCCCAGACCGACATGATGCGGCGGGCATTGTAAACCGGTTGCCGCAGATCATCGATGCCGTGGATATGATCGGCATGGGGATGGGAATAGATCACCGCATCCAGTGTGCTGACCCCGGCATCCAGAAGCTGCGCTACCAGATCGGGACCGGTATCGATCAGCACCTGTGTCACACCCTTGTCCCCATGCCGTTCGACCAGCAGTGAACAGCGTCGGCGGCGGTTCTTTGGGTTGTTCGGGTCGCATGCCCCCCAACGCCCCCCGATTCGCGGCACCCCGCCCGACGAGCCGCAGCCAAGGATGGTCGCGCGGATCACGCCTTGCCTCCGACGGCCTTCCAGAACAGCCGGTCGAAATTCTCTGATGTCTGGCGGGCGAAATCAGGGTAATCCATGCCGAACAGCCCGGCCCCGACTGCGGCGGTTTTGGCGGTATAGGCCGGTTCGTTCCGTTTGCCGCGATAGGGCGGCGGGGCGAGATAGGGGCTGTCTGTCTCGACCAGAATGCGGTCAACAGGCGCGGCGGCAAAGATCTCGCGCAGGTCCGCCGATTTCGGAAAGGCGGCGATTCCGGACATGGACAGATAGAAGCCAAGATCAAGCGCCGCCTGTGCAAGTGCCGGCCCCGAACTGAAGCAATGCATGACGCAGGTGAAGGCACCGGCGCGGTATTCATCCGACAGGATGCGGGCCATATCCTCATCGGCGGCGCGGGCATGGATGATCAGCGGCAGGCCGGTGCGGCGCGCGGCCTCGATATGGATGAGCAGGCTTTCCTGCTGAAGCTTCGCGCTTTCGGCGGTGTAATGATAATCAAGGCCGGTTTCGCCGATGCCCACGAATTTGGGATGATCCGCCAATGCGACCAGTTCCCCGACCGTCGCCATCGGCTCTTCCGCTGCACTCATCGGATGGGTGCCCGCAGCATAGAACACTTCGTCATAGGCTTCCGACAGGGCGCGGACCTGCGGCTCGTTCCGCAATCGGGTGCAGATCGTGACCATGCGGGTGACGCCGGCCTCGCGCGCGCGGGCGACCAAAGCGTCGCGTTCGCCGTCGAAATCGGGAAAATCCAAATGGCAGTGGCTATCGACGATCGGCGAGGCAGGGGCCGCTTGGGTCATGGGGCAGGTCAACTCTTGGCTGGGCGTGCGGATTGCGCAGGCGGCAGATGCGCCAGTTCCGTCAGCATATCCATCACCAGAGCGGCAGGGTCAAGGTTGACCGCCCGTCCCGCGCGGGCACGTGCCGACAGCCTTGCCTGCGCATCGGCCCAGTCCCGCGCTGCGAGATCATCGGGCGAAATCCGTGTCAGCAGAGCGCCTTCGCCATTTGCCGCCTGCGGAAGCGGCGCGCCCATCAGCCCGGTGCGGGCGGTCCGGGTCAGGAAGCGATCCAGCAGAGTAGTCGTCAGATCGAAGGGATCGCCATTGGCATTGGCTCGCCCCGCCGCCTGATCGGACAGTTTCGCCGCCGCCAGCCGGTCCAGCCGGGGCAGGGTGGCGAACAGGTCGACAATCTGCTGATAGCGGGCGAGCCCGTCCTGCCCGGAAAGCCTGAGCGCCTCGCCGACGGAACCATCGGACAGTGCTGCCAACGCCTCGGCATCTTCCTTTACGTCCAACCCGCCCAGCACATCGGTCATCAGCTCCGGCGTCAGCGGGTTCAGGCGCAGCAGCCGGCAACGTGATCGGATGGTCGGCAGAAGCCGCGCGGGTTGATGCGCGATCATCAGGATCAGCCCGTTTGCAGGGGGCTCTTCCAGCACTTTCAGCAACGCATTGGCGGCAGCGGTATTCATCTCGTCGGCGGCGTCGACAATGGCAATGCGCCAGCCGCCTTCGGAGGACGACAGATGAAAGAAAGACAGAAGTTTCCGGATCTCGTCCACGGTGATCTCGGTCCGCAATCGGCCCGCCTTGTCATCCCAGGGGCGGCGGACCAGTTGCAGCCCCGGCTCGGACAGCGCGCGAATCCGGCGCGCGGCGGGATCTTCCTCCGCGACGCTGAGATCGCCGCTTTCTGCACCCGAGATCAGCCAGCGGGCAATCGCCCAGGCAAGCGTGGCCTTGCCAACGCCGCGCGGCCCGGTCAGCAGCCATGCGTGATGCAGCCGCCCTCCCTTGGCTGCCTCGATAAAATCGGCGATGGCGTGATCCTGACCGACGATCCGGTTGGTCATGCGCGGATGCGGCGCGCCAGGAACCCGGTCGGGTTCGGGGATATCCTGCGGATCCGTACTCATAACGCGGCCCGGACGCGGGCGGCGACATCAGCGATATTGCCGCTGCCGTCGATCAGTCGTACCCGTTTGGGATATTCCCGCGCCAATGCCCGGAACCCCGTCGCCAGCTTTTCCTGAAAATCGAGGCCAAGGCTTTCGAAGCGATCCTCGGTTCCGCCACGTGCCTTGCCGCGGGCTAAAGCGGTTGCCGGGTCGATATCGATCACGAAGGTCCGGTCCGGTTCGGTCATGATCATCAGATCATGCAGCCGGTCAACCAGTTCGCGCAGGTCACCACGCGCCACGCCCTGATAAATCCGGGTCGAATCCGCGAAACGATCCGTAACGACGACTTGCCCTTGTTTCAGCGCCGGAAGGATCCGGCGTTCAAGGTGATCGCGGCGGGCAGCGGTGAACAGCAGGCATTCAGTCTCGGGTGACCAGCGCTCGCCTGCACCCTCGACCAGAAGCCTGCGGATTTCTTCGGCCCCGACGCTGCCTCCGGGTTCGCGGGTCAGCACGACATCACGTCCCTCGGCCCGCAACGCATCTGCCAGCATTTGCGCCTGAGAGGATTTCCCGCAGCCGTCGATTCCCTCGAAGCTGATGAACATCAGCCGCCCACGGCGTCGATGGCCTTGGAGCCCAAACGCAGAACCGCGCCTTTCATCCTGCCCATGAAACCCGCTTCCGGCACATCCTGCGCGGCAAGCAAAGGCGTGACCGCGTTCTTGGCCCCCGGAACCGTCACTACAAGCTGCCCCAGTTGATCACCCTTGGCGATCGGCGCGGGAATGGGGGAATTGTATACCGCTTCGACCTTCACCTGATCCTGAGCACCTGCCGGAACCAGCACATTCGCCCCGTCCTTCGTCGTCAACCCTACTTTGGGCAGGGTACCCAGCCAGACCGGAGCCTCGATCACGGTTTCCCCCGCCGGAACCAATGTCTCCATCGTGAACTGGCGGAATGCCCAGTTGACGATCCGTTCCGCCTCTTCGGCGCGGGCGGCATCGCTTTGCAGTCCGGTGATGACGAAAATGACCCTGCGACCATCCTGAACAGCCGACCCGACCAGCCCGTAACCGGCCTCCTGGGTGTGGCCGGTTTTCAGGCCATCCGCCCCGATGCCCAGCTTCAATAGCGGGTTACGATTGAACCGATTCGCCGGCGCGCGATTGTCGAACGGGAATTCGGTCAGGGCGAAATTCTTATAAAGCTCGGGGAAATCGCTGATCAGATGCATCGCCAGAATGCCCAGATCATGGGCGGTCATGCGATGTCGCGGATCGGGCCAGCCCGAGGAGTTGGCGAAGACGGAATTGGTCAGCCCCAGTTCCTTGCCCTTTTCGGTCATCTGCCGGGAAAATGCCTCTTCAGTGCCTGCCAGTCCTTCGGCGACGACCACGCAGGCATCATTGCCGGACAGAACGATGATTCCCTTGATAAGCTCATCGACGGTCGGCCGGTCCTGCTCGTTGAGGAACATGGTCGAACCGCCCATCTGTCGCGCCTTTGTCGAAACCGGCAGGCGGGTATCCGGTTGCACCCGCCCTTCGTGGATCGCCTCGAACAGCATATAGGTCGTCATCAGCTTGGACATCGATGCCGGGGGAATCGGCTGGTCGGCATTCTTTTCCATCAACACCGTGCCGGTCGCCATGTCGTAAACCCACGCCGTTTGGGCATTCGTATCGAATGCCTGAGCCGGAGCGGACAAAGCCAGCAGGGCAATTAGCTTCAGCAGGAATGCGCGCATGGGATGTCCTTTGCCAGTTACGTATCGATGGTTACTATATGGGCGATCATGCCGCAACGCGGCTGCGCTATTCGCGCCCTGATTTGAACGGATTTTTATCGCGACGATATGAAGCGATCCCGTTCGATACGAATCCCCTCCGGGCGATTATGACCTTTCACCGAATTACCTCCTTTGGAATCGGTGATACCACCCAGCTTCGAGATTGCAGAGGGCGCGTCATTCGGTCGCAGCAGGTAACCGGGCGCCACGCCTGTCCGAGCGCCGGGAATCTTCATGAGCGATTTTTTGCTGACCGCTCTGTCCCCCTGCTTTTGTTCACGAAAACGTTAATCTCGACCCGTAATATCGTCTATGTGGGGCAGAAGGTAAAAATTTACCACTTCCGCGGGAAAGATTCGCGTTATGGTAAACATCTGCTCACCCATACTTTGAGGAGGCTGCCATGCCCCATTTTTCGTGCTTTGGCATCAATAGATATCCGACGCGCCTTTTCGCGCCGGATGACGTCATGTCCGGCAACCCCTGGGCCGAATTCGAGGAAGAACTGACCAGACTGGACGCTGTCATCACCGATATCAACATATCCGGCAGCGATCCCACATTGCAGGTCCGGGCCAGCAATGGCGTGAACTGGACCATCGAACTGGGTGATCGTAGCCGTAATCGCGAGGCCGGACTGGAGGATGCCTCGGCCATCATTGGCGATCCGGTTTCGGTTACCGGGCGGCAGACGCATCATTTCAGCGAAAACCGGATCAAGGCTATCGAACTGACCATCAATAATCGCGATTACAAACTTTACCCCGAGGAGCGGAACCGCGGGTTCTGAATTTCTTGGCAGATATAACCTTCGGTCCTGCGCCAGCCATCGAGTTGTCATTTTACCGTCAGGGAAGGGGCGCTGCCTCTTTCCAACCGCCGCCGCAGGGATTAGCTTGCCGCCATGCGCTGGACCGTTCCGAATATCCTCACTCTCTTGCGGCTGATCGCGGCACCTGCCGTGCCGCTGATGTTCCTGTATTTCCACCGCCCCTGGGCGGATTGGGCGGCGCTTGCGCTGTTTCTGGTCGCGGCGATAACTGACTGGTTCGACGGTTATCTGGCGCGCGCCTGGCAGCAGGAAAGCCGCTTTGGTGCCGCCATGGACCCGATCGCCGACAAGGCGATGGTGGTGATCGCCATCGTCGTGATCACCGGCTATTCGGGCATGAACCCCTGGCTGATTCTGCCGGTGACGGTGATCCTGTTCCGCGAAGTATTCGTTTCGGGCCTGCGCGAGTTTCTGGGCGCGAATGCCCGGCTGTTGAAAGTCACCAGGCTGGCGAAATGGAAAACGACCTGTCAGATGGTCGCGATCGCGGTGCTGTTCCTGGGTACCGGGCTGGCTTACGTGGAACATGGCCGTCCGCCGCTGGTGGGTGAAGGGCATCTGCCCTGGTCCGATAGTTGGTCAGACCTGGCAACGCAGCTTGGCCTTGTGCTGATCTGGCTGGCAGCGATCCTTACCGGATGGACCGGCTGGGAATATTTCACCAAGGCGCGACCTTATCTGCGGGAGCCGAAAGATGACGCTTGATGTCCTGTATTTCGCATGGCTGCGCGAACGTATCGGCCAGCCCCGCGAGCGGATCGAGACCGATGCCGCCACGGTTCGCGATCTTGTGGCCGAACTGGCCGCGAAGGATGAATGGCACGCTGCCGCATTCTCTGACATGTCGGCGGTGCGCTGCGCCGTGGATCAGCAACTCGCCGAGCTGGATACATCGCTGAACGAGGTTCGCGAAGTCGCTTTCTTCCCCCCCATGACCGGAGGCTGAGCCATGTCCGCCCACGTCCAGACCGCGCCTTTCGATCTTGCCGCCGAACTGCGCGGCTTCGGAAAGGGCGCTGGCGCGGTCGTTACCTTTTCGGGCGTGGTGCGTGATGATACGGGGCAGATGACAGGTCTTGAGATCGAGCATTATCCCGGCATGACCGAACGGATCCTGAACGATTACGGCCAGCAGGCCGCCAGCCGGTTCAAGCTGACCGATTGGCGGATCCTTCATCGCCATGGCCGTTTGGCGGTGGGCGAGCAGATCATGATGGTCGCTACCGCCGCCCGCCACCGCCGCGCGGCATTCGACTCGGCGGATTATCTGATGGACTGGCTGAAATCCCGCGCGCCCTTCTGGAAACGCGAGCTTTCCGCTGATGGCGGCGGGACATGGGTCGATGCAAGGGACAGCGACGAAACCTCGCTGAAACGCTGGTGATTTTCGTCTTTGCCCAGATACCTGTCCGGGATTGTCACCAGTGATCCGTCCGGAATTGCGCAAATTTCTTTCGCGCTGGTCCGAGCCGCTGGTCGCGGGGGGCATATCCCTGGCCGGTCTGTGGCTGGCGTTTCGTGGCGGCTGGTTTCTTGCCCTGCTTGGGGGGATGATCATTCTGGTTGGGGCGGCGCTGCTGATCGGCGCATGGCAAAGAATGCCCTTCCGCCGCAGGATCGCGGCACCTGGCGTGGTCGAGATCGATGAGGGAACTGTCCGCTACTATGACGTTACGGTTCCGGGGGGCGAAATTGCCCTGCGGGATCTGACGGAAATCCGGCTGCTGCGTCTGAATGGGCGCGGCTATTGGCGGTTGCGTTCCGATTTGAACGAGGCGCTGCTGGTTCCGGTCGATGCGGCGGGTGCCGAAGCGCTGGCGCACGCCTTCACCGCATTGCCCGGATTGGATATGGGGCTGCTCTCTGCCGCATTGGCGCATCTGGGGGAACAGCGGGACGCCATGCGCACCGTTTGGACGAGGCCCGGTCGTGGCGGGTTGACTCGGCCGGGTCCTGTTGCCACCTGTGACACGGATCAATCTTGAAAGGGCCTCATCGCCATGTCCATTCCACAGCAGGGCGGTGGCCCGATCGAGCACCGCGATCAACTGGTCAACTATATCGCCTCGGGTGAGAAACCCCGTGACGCATGGCGAATCGGCACAGAGCACGAGAAATTCGGTTACTGCAAAGACAAGAAGCTGCCATTGCCCTATGAGGGCGACTGCTCGATCAAGAGCATGTTGACCGGGTTGCAAGAGCGTTTCGGCTGGCAGCCGATTTTCGAGCAGGACAATATCATCGGGCTGGAACGGAACGGCGCTAATATCAGCCTTGAACCGGGCGGACAGCTTGAACTGTCGGGCGCGCCGCTGGAAACGATTCACCAGACCTGCGACGAGGTGAATCAGCATCTGGCCGAGGTGAAGACGGTTGCCGATTCCATCGGTGCCGGGTTCATCGGGCTGGGAGCCGCCCCGATCTGGTCGCAAGACCAGATGCCGATGATGCCCAAGGGGCGTTACCGGCTGATGACCGATTACATGGGACGCGTAGGTACTTTGGGTACGCAAATGATGTACCGGACCTGCACGGTGCAGGTGAATCTCGATTTCGGCTCGGAAGCGGACATGGTGCAGAAACTGCGCGTCGCGCTGTCGCTGCAACCGGTCGCGAATGCGCTTTTCGCCAATTCTCCCTTTCTCGATGGCAAGCCCAACGGCATGAAAAGCTGGCGTGCGCATATCTGGCAGAATCTCGACGATGCGCGGACAGGGATGCTGCCTTTCGTTTTCAAGGATGGTTTCGGCTATGAAGCCTGGGTCGATTACGTTCTGGATGTGCCGATGTATTTCGTCTATCGCGACGGCAAATATATCGATGCGCTTGGCCAGAGCTTCCGCGATTTTCTGAATGGCCGCCTGCCTGCGCTTCCGGGCGAGATCCCGACGCTGTCGGATTGGGCCGATCACCTGACCACGGTTTTCCCCGAAGCCCGCGTGAAGAAATTCATCGAGATGCGCGGCGCGGATGGCGGGCCGTGGCGCAGGCTTTGCGCATTGCCGGCCTTCTGGGTCGGGTTGATCTATGATCAGCAGGCGCTTGATGCAGCTTGGGATCTGGTCAGGGGATGGGATGACGGGACCCGTGAAGGCTTACGGCATGCGGCGGGCAAGGATGCGCTTGCCGGAGTTGTCGGAAACCTCCGGATTCACGATCTTGCGCGTGAGGTGCTGGCGATTGCAGAGCAGGGGCTGAAACGCCGCGCGCGGGCCGGTGCCGGCGGGCTGGTCCCGGATGAAACGCATTTCCTGAATGCACTTCGGGAAAGCGTCGATACGGGCAAGGTTCCGGCCGATGAATTGCTGGAACGCTATCATGGTGACTGGCAGGGCGATCTGTCGCATATCTATGCGGAATATTCCTATTAACGCAAATTATCCGCGTAAGGGGGGGGGGGGGGGGGCCCCCCCCCCCCCCCCGCCGTTTTTTTTTTTTTTATAACCCGCGGGGGGGGGGGGGGGGGGGGGGGGGTGTTTTGGGACGGGGGGCGGCGGGCGAGGGGGAGAATAGGGTAGGTG
>NZ_JAUUTZ010000033.1 GCF_030678915.1 Paracoccus wurundjeri
GCCTGCCCGCTCCCTTCGAGATCTCCTGGCGCTGTGCGCTTGCGGCGGCAAGCGTGTTGCGCAATTCCTTCTCCATCTGCGTCAGCTCGTCTTCGGCGGCGGCGCGGCGGGGGGGGGGGGGGGGGGGCGGCCGGCCCCCCAAAACCGAGGGGGGGGGGAAATAGCGCAATGGGGGGGGGGGGCGCGCGGGGGGGGGGGGGCCCCCCCCGGGCGGCCACCGGGCTGCGCAAGGCGCTGGAGCTAGGCGCCGAAGGCGTAATCATCCCGCAGGTTCACGACGGCGCGCAGATGCGTGCCATCGTTGCCGCGACAAAGTTTCCACCCCTGGGCCAACGTGGCGGTGACAGCTCTGTCAGATCGGCAGGCTATGGTGGACCGGGATTCGACTGGACCGAATATGCCGCCCGCACAAACCGCGAAACGCTGCTGATCCCGATGGCTGAAAGCTCTGTGTTTTTTGAGAATATCGATGACATCCTGTCGGTGCCCGGGATCGATGCGGTCCATTTCGGTCCCGCCGATTATGCCCTGTCCTGCGGCATCCCCGTCGATTATTCGATGCGCCATCCGCAGGTCCGGCAAGCCATGCGCCTGCTGATCAAGGAATGCCATGCCCGCGAGATCAAGGTGATGCTACCCTGTTTCCCCTATGAGCCGGAACAGGTCGAAGAACTGCTGGCAGAAGGCGGTGACATGCTTCTGGTCGGCAATGACATGGCGTTCCTCAACGCAGGCTGTCGCAGAGCGGCAGAGCTTATCCGGGGTGTGCGCGCATGATTCGCCATCCACGCACGAATGCTACGGCGATCGATCCGGCCATTCTGGATCAAATGCGGGTAATCCAGCCCGCCTCGCTGGGCCATTACCTGACCAGCGGGATCGTGTCGCCGCAGGTCAGACCGCTAACCGGAGGCAAGCTGCTGGGGCGTGCGGTGACTGTGCGCCAATCGCTGCCCGATGCGATCCCCGTGCATCTGGTTCTGGATGATCTGCAACCCGACGATGTGCTGGTCATCGACCGGGCGGGTGATCGTCACATCGCCTGTGTCGGCGAAATGGTGGCCCGCGCCGCGTTGACCGCCGGGGCGGCGGGGATCGTCGTGGACGGCGTCGTCACCGATATCGAGGAATTGCGCGAACTTGGCCTGCCGATCTATGCGCGCGGGCTGAACGTCGTTACCACGCGTGTTCTGGACGTTCCGGGGGCCGAGTTATTCGGGCCTGTCCTCATTGGCAATGTGATCGTCCGAACCGGCGATCTGTTGTTTGGCGATGCGAACGGGTTGTTATGCCTCGACCCCGCCAATCCCGATCTGTCAGCACTGGTCCAGCGTGCCGTAGCCGACGAGGCACGCGAAGTCGAATGGCGCAAGCGGCTGGCGCAAGGAGAATCTTTGGCGAAGCTGAACGGATCCGACAAATACCGCAGCGGACCCTGAGCGCAGGTCAGGCGCTTCCCATCTGCATCGCGCGGTAGCGGCGCTGGCTGTGGGTCAGATGATCGCGCATGGCGCGGCGCGCGGCTTCGGGTTCGCGGTTCTGGATGGCCTGAACCACTGCGACATGCTCACCATCCAGCGCCGACAGATAAGCGGGGTCCATCTGCGCCGCATCACCCACCCGGCTGCGCGGGATCAGGTCTGCGCCGAACATGGTTAGCATGTCGACAAAGCGCGGATTCCCCGAAGCAGCGGCGATCGATTTGTGAAAGGCGAAGTCGGCCTCGACCGCGTTCTTGCCTGCCTGCACCTCGGCCCGAAGATGCGCCAAAGCTGCCAACATCGCCTCTTCCTGATCGGGGCTGCAACGCTGCGCGGCCAGTGCTGCGGCCTCTGTCTCAACCGCGATGCGCAGTTCCAGCAGCGACAGAACCGATGACAGCTTGCTGCGATCCACCTCGGTCAGCATGCCGCGTTCCGTCCGCGTGGGTGCCAGAACGAAGACCCCCGACCCTTGCCGCGATTGCAGCAGCCCATCGGATCGCAAGGCCGCCACCGCTTCGCGGATGACGGTGCGGCTGACGCCGAATTCAGCGGAAAGCTGCGGCTCGGTCGGAAGCTTGTCGCCCGGCTGCACCTGGCCGCTATCGATTCGCGTCCGCAGGGCCGCGACGATTTCCGTCACACGACTTGGTCTCATCTTGGCTGTGTCGGACAAGCGGCACTCCATTGCTAATGCCTCTTTCTACGCGCTTTTCGAAGAATGCAAAGCGGCTCAATACGTCAGATGATCAATCCATTAAATTCATCGTATGTATATTGCAAATCATCATGTGATGAATTACGGATACCGCAGTCCCCTGAGAACCTAAGGATGTCCCCGATGACCCCCGAAAAAATCAAATCCGCCCTTGGCTCTGGCCTGCTGTCCTTCCCGGTCACACATTTCGACGAAGAGGGAAAATTCGCCCCCGAAAGCTATAAGGCGCATGTCGAATGGCTGTCCGGCTTTGACGCGCCGGTACTGTTCGCGGCAGGCGGCACGGGCGAATTCTTTTCGCTGCAGCCGTCCGAAGTGCCGACCATCGTCGCCGCCGCCAAGGAAGCCGCTGGCAAAACCGCCATCGTGTCGGGCTGCGGCTATGGCACTGACATCTCTATCGAAATCGCGAAATCTGCGGAAAAGGCCGGTGCCGACGGCATCCTTCTGCTGCCGCATTATCTGATCGACGCGCCGCAAGCCGGGCTTTACGCGCATATCAAGGCGCTCTGCCAATCGGTCGGCATCGGTGTCATGGTCTATAACCGCGACAACTCGGTTCTCCAGGCCGACACGCTGATGCGGTTGTGTGACGAATGCCCGAACCTGATCGGCTTCAAGGACGGCACCGGCGATATCGGGCTGGTCCGGCAGATCACAGCGCGGGCGGGCGACCGGTTGATGTATCTGGGCGGGATGCCCACGGCAGAGCTGTTCGCCGAAGCCTATTTGGGCGCGGGCTTCACCACATATTCGTCTGCCGTCTTCAACTTCGTTCCGGCGCTGGCGAATGAATTCTACACCGCGCTGCGGTCAGGGGATCGGGCGACCTGTGACCGTCTGCTGCGGGATTTCTTCTATCCGTTCATGGATATCCGCAGCCGTCAGAAGGGCTATGCCGTTTCGGCCGTCAAGGCAGGGGTGCGCCTGCAAGGCTTCGCCGCAGGCAAGGTGCGCCCGCCGCTGACCGATCTGACGAAAGAGGAAGAGGCGATGATGGAAAAGCTGATCGGCGATTACCGTCGCTGATCGCCACAGATCAAGTCACAACAGCAGCCCTGCCTTTGCGCGGGGCTGTCCCACGTTCAGGAAAGAACGAACCGATGAGCTTTACCCCCAAAGGGCAACCTGATCACTGCCGAATGGCTAGCCGGTCCCCGCATTTTCGCCTCTAGCCTCGCGCATGGGCCTGCACATGATTTCGCCTGCGGTCCGGTCGAATTGGTCGATCGCGCGGTTCAGGCCGCCGAAGAGGCGTTCTGCCGCGACATCGACTGGCGTCGAGCGCCCGCAAACTGCCCGGCCTGACCGCTATTTCAGACGTGACCGAGCAATCTCAACGCCACGCTGGAACAAAAGCGTTGCGCCGCAATGGTTGACCCAATTCATTATTGGATCTCGCGCGCCTGAGTCGAGTGTTACGATCTGGCTTTCCACCAGGATCAGGCGGGGTTTCAACTGTCTTGCCCGTACCAGGCTGACCAGCGCGCGCTCGGAAAACAACAGGTTTTGCCCTCCCTCGGACAGCTTGCCATCCAAGCCGCCCAAACGGGACAGCGCGTCGCTCAGCCCGGATGCTCTGGCGAGCGCCTCAAGGCCCGCATCGTCCAGGCGCCGCGATACACCGAAGGTCAAAGCCCGGCGAAACGATCCCTGAAGGATCGGCGGCTTGGCACTGATGGTCACGACGCTTCGGCGCAAGCTGCCCCGGCTAAAACGTCTGAGGCATACACCCGAAAGGGTGACAACACCTTCAGGTATCTTTTCAAGACCATTCAATGCACTGAAAAGAAAAGAAGAGTCCAGATCGTTCAACTCTGTCGCGCCGACACTCGCCGCCGCCAGCTCAAGATCGAGCCGTTTACCCGAGGGCAAGGCGAGATCTGATATGGCGATAGTGGCCGCCCCGCCGGGAAATGAACATCTATCCGTATAGGTTTCACGCTGCTGCCGGGACAGCGCTGCATCTGCCTTGATCGCGGCCGAGCGCCAGGCCGAGTGGAGGTTCCATACCGTCGCCAGATCACGCACGGGCGAGATCATCAGCCCGAATGCCGCGAGCCCACCTGCGATCACGCCGGGACTCTCTCCGGTGCGAAACCCGCCGAGAATGATGAGCATCGCGGCCAGCCCGGCGATTGCATCGGGAACCGCCTTCAGCGCCTCGGCCAGCCGAAGCCGCGCGATGGCGGCCCGGATCATGCGGCCGATCCGGTGGTCGAGCTGCCCCATCTCGGTGCGCCGCCGGCCCAGCCTGTCCAGTTCAGGCGCAAGCGGCATGCGTTCGGCCATGTCGACGGCGATCCGGGCACGGCGCGCGCGCAACCGCCGGTGCAGTGGTCGCAGGCGCAATCCGCCAAGACCGATCAAAACAAGCGCCAGGGTGACCAGCGGTAATGTCAGCCACGCGAAAACCGGAGCGAGTGACCAGAGTACGGCCAGCGTCAGCGGGATCAGGATTGCACCTGCGACAAGCCGGGGAAGCCCCAGTCCGATCCAGTTGCGAAACGCGGTCATGTCCCCCACGAAACGCAGGCTCATATAACCGTTGCGCCGCCTGGCGACATCGCTTGCCGCCATCCCGGCAGCGTGCTCGAACAGTGCAAGGCGAATATCGCGCGTATAGGACTGCCCAAGCCACTCACCCATGACGCGTGCCGAAACACGTGTCGCGGCTATTACAAGGCCGGAGGCCGCCAGCGTCACCAGCAAGGCAGCTGGGAGAGAGGCGGCACCATGCAGGGCCTCGAACAGCCCGCGCGTGGCGAATGCGGCGGCGCCGGCGGCGGCACCTCCTGCGAGCGCCAGCGCACTGACCGCCAGCAAGCCTCTCCCCCGGCCATTCGATAGTAGCCCGGGCAGTGCCATCAGGCAGCACTCCGCCATTCCGCCCCTGACCGGAGCGCGAAGGCGTTGGCCTCTGCGGGATCGGAAAGGTCGTTTTTTCCAAGCACCGGAACCCCGGTCGCACCGAGCGCCTCGGCCGAAGCCATCGGAGAGCAACTTAGCATACCAGTCAGAACGTCCGGCACGACGCCGTGGCGCCGCATTTCGGCAACGCCTCCGGCGGCGGCAACCGCATCGCCGCAGGCAAAGACAAGCCCGGAAATACGCCGCTGGAAAGCCGGATCAGCCAGAAGCTGCGCCGTTTCGCGCTGAAACAGGCCATCGGCTATTTCGAGAACAGCGATCTCGCAGCCTGCATCCTCGGCATGCGCCAGCAATCGGTTGATACCGGCGCGGACGCGTTCGAGCGGTTCGCGATAGGTGGAAACCATGCCGGCATCCGTGAAATCGGCGACCACATGCGCGCCGGTATCCCGGTATTCGTTGAAATCGCCGAATGCGCCCGTGCCGGTGCCCTTGAGCGCGGCCACCCGCCATCCCGCACGCCGCAACCCCAGGGCAAGCTGTGCCGTCGCAACTGTCTTGCCCGAATTCATGGCGGTACCGAATACGGCAATTACCGGGATCCGATCGCCACGCGCCGATACCCGCACCGCAAAATCATCAAGATTCAGGGCCGCGCCATCCGCCCGCAAGAGCCGCCCCTCGGGAATAAGACGCGTCGCCTGCTTGATCCGCTCGTTTCGCGCCACCATCCGCCCGATGCAGCCGCCGCCTGCCAGAAGATCGGCGCTTTGGGGCAGTATCTCGGCAAGTCCTTCGAATTGATCGGGCGCATAGCGGGCCCCGCAGGCAAGGATCACTGCGTCGCCTGGGTAGATGTCAGAATGCCGTCCGGATTCAAGCTGCACCCGTCTGTGCTGCCCGATCTCGGAAACATACGCCAGTATTAGGTCACCGGGACGGGCTTTCTCGAATGCCATATCCATGCCAGCGACCAATGTGCGATCTACCCGGCGCGTGGAAAAGGTCCATTTGGCGCTCGCAAGTTGGGTTTCGAATGCAGTCGTCATGTCTTCTCTCCTTGAAATTATGGGATGCGCCGGTCTTATCCGGCCGCGGCAAGTGCCGGTGTCATGTCAGAGGTTTCGGCCACCATCCGCGCCAGTCCGGCTTCGGTGATCGCCAGCTCGAAATCATGGCCACAGCCCGGCAATTCGATCAGGGCGATATCCGCCACACGCCCGTGGCCGAGCGCAGCGGCGCGCACTGCATCCACATAGGTCCGAGCCCGGTCGTGACGGTTCCGCCCCTGCAGGTCGTCCAAAGCAGAAGAGACGCGCAGGGCGGGATCGCGCTCCGTGTCGCGCGATCCCACATAGACACGGATTTTCAGTCCGAGATAGGCTGCAAGACCCGTCTGCTTGCGCCGGATCCAAAGTGCCGCGCCACGGGCATTGCTTTCGCCCAGCCCATAAGGATAGGGCATGGACATGTCGGGCAGACAATACCAGCCGGCAGCAACAAGGCTTAGCCGGGCGATGCGCTGCGGGTAAAGCATCGCAGTACGGTGGGCAAGTTGCGCGCCGCCGGAATGACCGACAAGGTCCACGCGGCCTCCACAATCGGGAAAGCGAATGGCTAGTCTGTTCAAAAGCTCGACCAGGGCCTGGTCGGCACGTGCCGGATGCCCGGGACGCTGGAAATGCGGCCAATGCGAGGCCGTGAAATGGGGTAGGACGATGAGGCGCCCGCCGTGCTCGGCCTCGGCGCGGAAATGCCGCACCAGCGACCGGGCGTTACGTGAAATTCCATGCAATACGACCAACGGGCGTGATGATACCATCCGGCGGGGCGTAATGACGAATGTCGCAAGCGGTCCAGCCTGCGTCGCGATACTGATGCGCTCGACGGTGCTACCGGTGGTCGGGGTTTCGAGTTCGAGTTCCATGACGGTTCTCCTTGAGTCGTGTTCCACACCTATTACGCGGCAGCTTCCGGAGTATTCCCGCTGTCTTCAAATTTTCATTTATTCATCTTGCCAGTACGGCCTGCCCAGCAACGCTGGGTTCGGACAAAAACCTGAAGGATACTGGGGTACTCGGGTGAGAACGGGTTCGACTACTTCTTCCTGCTCGATAAGGTAGAATATCTGAACAATTTCCACCTGATCCTGCCGTTCCTGATCCTGATGTGCTTTTTGCTCCCCCACCCTCAGGAGCCCCAACAGAAACATTCGTGTGGGCAGCAGCAAGGCGTATCCTTCGCGGGTGCAGCGGAAGGCATGGCCCATTCTTGCCGTTCAGCGTCCTGTGCGATGCCGAAGTGCAGCTTCACTGAACCGGTCATTCATGCCGGTTGCAGCGTGACCGATCAGTCAAACTGGTAAAATGCGGGACGAAGTAGTCAGTCAAATAATGTCGTACTGTTTTAGGAGAGTTCGCTCATCGCCTGATACCCAGCCAAAAACCCTCGGCTCCCCATTCAACATCTGAACCAGATAGTGAACGTCAAAATCTATTGCCACGTCCGGTCGGTCCTTGCCGGTGTAGGTCGCGGTCCAAGCAACATGAGCCACACAATGAAGTTCATTTATGCGGAGAGGCGGATACTGCGTATCCGCATTTCCTTCGCTCCGGTGGCTCGATAATGGTCATAGCCCTGTGCCATCACCTTTTTGAATTGATCGCCATTCTTTCCGGTCCGCACTCCTGCCGGGGCAGCGCCTATGAACTCGGAAGAATACAGCGATGTGAGTTCTTCCATATCGACCTCGCCATAGAGAGCCCGATTGAAAAAGCGCTCGTATCGCTCGAACAGCTTCCGCACCTCAATTTCCATCATTCCCCCCCTGCCCGGCTCGACTAACTTCCACGACCATCGTGATAAAGCAGGTGACGGCCGCCAACGTCTGCAATTGGGCTTTAGCCTCCATGGCCTGTCCACGACTGGAACGCAGTTTTTGGTCGGGAATCTGACTGATAGCCAGAAATACCTAACAGACGATAGCTGTGAAATGCCAGCAGCTTTTGACCCACGGGGCGCTATATTGCAGGGCCTGACGGTCAGGACCGCCCTGCATTTCCACCCCAATCGCGAACCAAAGCTAACCCACTGTGCCTAAGAGCGTGCGGCTGCTCTGTGGGACAAAGCGGACGGTCAGTTGCAGCCAAGGATTTTCAGAACAGCGCCCACCAGGATCTCCGGGCGATCTTCCTGCAGCAGATGCCCGGCCTCGGGGACCGGAATCAGCGGGCGATCCGAAATCATCGTGGCGAGAACCTTGCCTTTCTCATAGGGAATCCAATCATCCTGCAGCCCCCAAAGAACGGTGACGGGACAATCCATCCGATCATACCGCGCTTCAACCTCATCCGTGAACCGCTGGTCCATCTGGGCAATTTGTCTGTAAAACGCGGCCTGACCAACTGTCCCAAGCCACGGTGCGCTGTAAACGGTCAGAGCTTCCTCCGACAACGGATTATACGCTGCCGTTTGCAAATAGGAGCGCACCAGTGCTTTGTGCATGTAGTCTGGCATCCCCGTGAACGCGGCTTCATGCCTGCGCACATGCTGGACGAAAGGCGAACCCCAAGGGGCGAGGGCTACCGCATCGAAAATCGTCAGCGAGGCATAGCGAATCCCGTTCAGATAATAGGCGCGCAGCGCAGTCGCACCACCGAAGTCATGCGCCAGAATATCCGGACGTTCGAGGCCCCATTCCGCAAAAAGCGCGGCAAGAACCTTATTCTGTACGGCGAGCGATACGTCTTGCCCCTCATGCATCTCGGACAATCCATAGCCAACCAAATCAAAGTAGTAGACCGTTCTTCGATCGGCAAATTGCGGCACGATCCGGCGCCAGACTTGCGAAGAAAAGGGGGTGCCGTGGATGGCGACAAGCGGTGGTCCGTCCCCGATCCGGCCCCAACGGACGGCATTGCCTTCGATAATCGTGGTATTCGGAAGTTCCAGCATTGCGCCGCCCGTATTGTCATTTAGCTGAATGACTATATGATGGAACCCATGGACCGATCAATACAAATCAGGGCAATGGCCAGCGAACAGCGCCTGAGGATTCTTCAGTTGCTGGCCGAGCCGGGCAAGCACTTCGGCCGGCAGTGGTCGGCGGATCCTGTACAGTCCGGTGTGTGCATGACGCTAATCGCCGAGGCGCTTGCCGTTACCCAGCCCACCGCCAGCAGACATCTGGACATTCTCAGACAAGCGGGCTTCATCACGGTACAGAAGCACCTGAAGTGGTCTTATTGCAAGCGGGATGAGGCCACGATCAGCGGCTATCTGAATTGGTTGGGCCGGGAAATTTCTGCGGCATCGACCGGCAGTTAAAGGCTCGAGGCCGCCTTGCGGCAGCGAGCCTGGCCATGTGTTTCGCAGAGGTGAACGCCCGGTTGAGCTGCCACGGCGAGAGCGGGTTGATCTTCGATTTGCCCGGGAACAGCCAGCCTTCCGGGCGCGCCTCGCGCCAGTTGTCGCGCAAGAACTCCAACAGCCCCGGCGACAGTATTGCCTTGCGGCCCCGGCTGCCCTTGCCGTCATCCACGTGGATCGGCAGAGCGAGCCATGCCCACGAACCCCGGGAGTGCCTCGATGCGGCCAAGCCAGGCCCGGATCGAGGGGTAGGAGGACAGACTAACCCCACCCTCGGGCGCGTGGGCGATATAGCTGTAGCCCGCAATATCGGCGAGCGTCGGATGCGCCGCCGCCAGCCAGTCGCGACCCGTCAGATGCGTCTCCATCACGGCAAAAAGGGTATGTGCCCTGACCTTCGCCGCCTCGTGGTCGAGATTGGCGCCGAACAGCGTGACGAGCCGCGCCGCACAAGGACCTGCCGCGATCTCTCCGGCCGCGATGGAGAGCCAACGCTGCACTTCCGCCTTTTCGACCGGGTCGGCGCCCCGCCAGGCGGCAGTATCGCCGTAGCGCTCGACCAGATAGGTGAGAATCGCGCTCGAGTCCGACAGGGGCACGCCGTTATCCTCGATCGCCGGAACCTGCCCGAGCGGGCTGATCCTGAGATATTCGGGCGCCTTGTGCGCCCCGTTCCCCATGTCGAGATCAATGGTCTTGTACGGAATGCCCAGCAGCGAGAGCATCAGTTCTACCCGGTGGCAATGGCCGGATTTCGGATTACGGTAGAGGGTCACGGGCGCGCCGCTGCGTGCATTCGTATCGGACATGGGAAACTCCCTTCAAATCGAAAGATGAAGCTGCCGACGCAGCGCGTATCGATGGACGCGAACTTAGAGACAGGATAAATGTGAAAGAATGATCTTCCTTTGAAGGTCAGTATTTTGATTTTTGCAATAATTGAGAACGCATGGATCGCTTGCAAAGCCTGAGAATATTCGTTGCGGTTGCGGAGGCCGAGAACTTTGCCGCCGGCGCCCGCGCCGTGGGGCTGAGCGCACCGTCCGCGACGCGCGGCATCAACGCGCTCGAGGCCGCGCTTGGTGTCCGCCTTTTCACGCGCACGACGCGGCAGGTAAGGCTGACGGATGTGGGGCAGGTCTATCTGCAGGACGTGCGCGAGGTCCTGGCTGGTCTTCAGGCTGCCGACGAAGCGGCCACCGGTGCGGCCCGGACACCTGTCGGGCAGCTTCGCATCACATGCCCGCAGGAATTCGGTCGGATCTATATCACTCCGATCCTGACAGAGTTCCTCGACCGTCACCCCGGCGTAAGCGCGGATGTGCTGATGATCGACCGGATCGTGAACATCGTGGAGGAAGGCTTCGATATCGCCCTGCGTATCGGTCCGCTGCCCTCGTCCGGGCTTGCCGCCATCCGGGTCGGGCAGGTTCGCCGCGTCCTCTGCGGTGCTCCGGGTTACTTCGCAAGGCGGGGCTGTCCGCAGGAGCCGGGCGAATTGATCTCTCATCGCCTCATATCAGTCGCACCGCTCGATGCGGGCCGGCAATGGCGCTTCGGACCAGGGGGCGAACAGATGATCAAAGTGGAGCCTCGGCTCAGCGTAAGCAGCATGGCTGCCGCCATTGAGACAGTGCGGCGTGGCTGGGGCATCTGCCGGCCGCTTTCCTACCAGATCGCCCCCGATCTGGAAGCCGGCACGCTGCGCACGGTGCTTGAAGACTGGGAGCCTGAGCCGTTGCCGATCCATCTGGTCCATATCGAGGGACGCCGCGCCGCACCAAAGGTCCGCGCGCTCATAGACTTCGCTGCAGAACGCCTGCGGCAAACTATAGGGCTGAACTGGAAATAACGATGGATGTAGCGCAAACGGCGTGTGAGCTGCAATTGTGATATATTGGCTATGAGATGCTGAGGCCGCAAGCTGACCCGAACCGAGCCAGCTTACAGTCACAGGAACCGGTTCACCCGGTTCTCGAGCCTCTCCTGCTGCCCGGAGCACGGCTGCGGATCAAGATTGCCGGCCTCGACCTGCGCCGCGATCTCTTCCAGCGGAAGGTCGAGCATGGCTTGTGCCTGCGGTGTCTCCCAACCTGCATAGCGCTCGCTGCGCGCCTTTTCCAGGAAACCGTCCTCCAGCATGGCCGCCGCAGCTTTCAATCCGCGCGCACAGACATCCATCGCCCCGACATGCGCCAGAACCAGATCCTCGGGATCGAGGGATTGCCGCCGTAGCTTGGAATCGTAATTCGTCCCGCCGGTGGTGAAGCCGCCCGCCTTCAGAACCTCGTAATAGGCCAGTGCCACCTCCGGCACGTTGTTCGGGAACTGATCCGTATCCCAGCCCGATTGGTAATCGTTGCGGTTCATGTCGATCGAGCCCAGCAGGCCAAGCGAGGCGGCAAGGGCCAGCTCATGCTCGAAACTGTGCCCGGCAAGGATAGCGTGCCCTTGCTCGATATTCAGCTTGACCTCGTTTTCCAGCCCGAAGCGTTTGAGGAAGCCATAGATCGTGCCGACATCGTAATCATATTGATGCTTGGTCGGTTCCTGCGGTTTTGGCTCGATCAGGATCGTACCCTTGAAACCGATCTTGTATTTGTATTCCACGACTTTGGTCAGAAAACGGCCGGCCTGCTCGGCCTCGCGGCCGAGATCGGTGTTCAACAGGGTTTCATAGCCTTCACGCCCCCCCCACATCACGTAATTCTCGCCGCGAAGACGGTGGGTCACATCCATGCAGGCCTTTACCGTCGCGGCGGCATAGGCGAACACATCGGGGTTTGGATTGGTCGCCGCTCCTGCCATCCAGCGGCGATGTGAGAACATATTCGCCGTTCCCCACAACAAACGCGTACCGGTCTGCTCCATCCTGGCGGCGAATATATCAGCAATCTCGTCGAGATTGCGGCGGCTTTCGACGAAACTAGCACCTTCCGGGCGAATATCGAGATCATGGAAGCAGAAATAGGGCTGTCCGAGGATCGCGAACAGTTCGAAGGCAATCTCTGCTTTCAGCTTCGCGGCCTCCATGCCGTCGCCGAACCATGGCCTGTCGAAGCTGCGCCCGCCGAAAGGATCCCCGCCTTCCCAGGCAAAGCTGTGCCAATAGGCCACCGCGAAGCGCAGATGATCCTCCATCCGTTTACCCATGACCATTTCATCCGGGTCGTAATGGCGGAAGGCGAATTCATTGTCGCTATCCGTGCCTTCATAACGAATGGGTGCGATGTCCTTGAAGAAATTGCTCATGATGATCCCTTTGATGGTAGAGGCGACCGTCCGGCGGTCGATATTTTGCGTGTCAGCGCGCGGCCCAGATCAGGCCACGGCGCAAGATTTCCCGCATCTGCGGCACCTCGAACTCGGTGGCGACATGGCCGAGCGAGGAATAGAACACCCGGGCGGCGCCGTATCGATGTTTCCAGACCACCGGCATCACGGTGTCCCTGGTCCAGGGGGCGTGGGCGCCATCGAATGCCGTGGTGGCGAGAACCTTGATCGACGGATCGACATGCATGAAGTACTGTTCGGAGCGGTAGTCGAAATCGCCGATTCCTGTGACAACTGGATCGTCGGGCTTCACGATCTCGACCCGGTAATCGACGATATTGCCGGGATGGGCGACCCATTGGCCCCCGACCATGAACTGATAGGCCGGCTCCATGCGAAAGGTGTCGCCCATCGCACCGTGAAAACCGCCAAGCCCGGTTCCGCCCTCGACAGCCGCGATCAGGTTCTGCAATTCCTCTTTTTCCACCTGCACCTGCGTCATCAAGGGTACGATCAGATCGAAGAGGTTCAGATCGCCTTCGGCAAGCACGCGGGTGCCTTCTTCGCGTCTCACGGTAAAGCCTTCTTTCACCAGCATTTTCTCGATGACCTGCGAACAGGTCTCCGGCTCGTGGCCCTGCCAACCGCCCCAGAAAATCAGTGCTGTCTTGTTGCTCATCTTACCTCCGAAATATCGATCTGCCCGAACCGGTCGCCCGGAGCGAGCGCCTTGGGCCTTTCGTAGCTTGTGGAAAGCGTCACTGCCTTGCCGCTGTCAGCCGAGGAAAGAAGCGACTCGATAACGTCCAGAGCGTGCAGGGCCAATTCGCCATTGGCCTGATGCGGCCGTCCCTCGGTGATGGCGGCGGCCATGTCGGCCAGACCCAGCCCCCGATAGTTGCCGTCACCATGGGCATGGAGCATCTGTTGCGCTTGCCAATCGCCGTCGAACAGTTCCACATCACCGTCGAAACGGTTCGGATCCGGGATCAGCAGAGAGCCGTCGGTGCCGTAGAGCTCTAGCGGAGAATGGCGATGTGCCCGCACATCGAAGCTGGTGACGATCTGCACAAGGGCGCGATTGGTGAATTCCATGACACCGGCGAGATGGGTGGCAGCCTCGACAGGCACGCTTTCGCCCGCGCGAGGGCCTTGCGCGATGATCCGGTGGTCGCGCCCGCGCGAGGCCAGGGCACTGACCCGGCGAACCGGCCCGAGCAGGTTCAGCATCGCGGTGATGTAATAGGGTCCCATGTCGCATAACGGCCCCGCGCCCGGTCCGGCATAGTAGAAATCGGGATTGGGGTGCCAGCGTTCATGTCCCGGCAGCATTAATATGGCAGTGCCTGCCGTTGCCCGGCCAATCCTGCCATCGTCGAGCAATGCCCGAGCCGTCTGATGGGCGCCCCCAAGGAAGGTATCGGGTGCGCAGCCAAGCCGCAGTCCCTTTTCTTCCGCGGCCGTGACAAGCTGGCGCGCCTCGCGGACGCTGCCCGCAAGCGGCTTTTCGGAATAAACATGCTTGCCTGCGTCGAGGGCGGCAAGACCAACCTCAACATGGGCGGTGGGGATGGTCAGGTTCAGGACGATGTCGATATCGTCGCGCGCCAGCAGTTCGGCAGGCGTCATAGCGGCGACGCCATAGGCATCCGCCTTTGCCTGCGCGGCTGCCGGGACAAGATCCGCGACGGCACGTAGCGAGAGTTGCGGGAATATCGCGGTGTTCTGCATGTAGATGTCGCTGATGACACCGCAGCCGATGACACCTATGCCCAGCCCGGTCATTGCACCGCTTCCATCCGCGCTCCGTCATGCCCGAAGAAATGCAGGTTCTCGCGGTCAGCGGTCAGGGAAAGGCGCTCGCCTGCTTTCAGACGAATATTCCCGGGCAGCCGCACGGTTACGTCGCCGATACGTTCGACCTTCGCGTAAATCACCGTATCCGCCCCCAATGTCTCAACCACCTGCGCAATGGCCGGCCAGTCGCCGCCCTCGCCGGTGACGGAGATATGTTCAGGGCGGATACCCACGGTCTTCACCCCTTCCCGCCCGATGGTCGAGCCGGGCAGAAGGTTCATTTTCGGTGACCCGATGAAACCAGCGACGAATTCGGTCTGCGGGCGATCATAGAGTTCCATCGGCGCGCCCACCTGTTCGATGCGGCCGGCATTCATCACCACGATCTGATCGGCCAGCGTCATGGCCTCGACCTGATCATGGGTGACGTAGATCATCGTCGCGTCAAGTGACTGATGCAGTTGCGCGAGTTCGACCCGCATCTGGGTGCGAAGCGCGGCGTCCAGGTTCGACAAGGGTTCGTCGAACAGAAAAACCTTGGGATGGCGGACGATGGAACGCCCGATGGCCACGCGCTGGCGCTGACCGCCCGAGAGCTGGCCGGGCTTGCGGTCGAGATAATCCTCGAGCGCGAGGATCCGGGCGGCCTCGGCCACGCGGGTCTCACGTTCGGCTGTCGGCATCTTGGCCAGCCGCAAGCCGAAATCGATATTCTGGGCCACCGTCATATGCGGATATAGCGCATAGGATTGGAACACCATCGAGATCCCGCGCTTTGACGGCTCTTCCAGGGTCACGTCCTGCCCCCCGATCAGCACATTGCCGCCGGTCGGCATCTCCAGACCCGAGATGATGCGCAGCAACGTCGACTTGCCACAGCCCGACGGCCCCACCAGGACCGTGAAAGAGCCATCCGGAACGGTCAGGTTCAGGTCGGGAATGACCTTCATCGCGCCAAAGGATTTGGTGACGTTCTTCAGTTGAACTTCGGACATGCGATCCTCGCCTGTTTGCTCGCCGGGCTCGATTACCGCGGCTCGTAAAGGAAACTCAGGAAATCGGCGTGCCGGCCACGCCCGGAACTGTCATGCGCGCAGATCCCGATGAACGCCCCGGTGAAATTGTTGCCGGGACCGTTTCCTGCCTCGTCCGAGATCGCCGACTGATCCAGTTCGACCCCCAGATCCCGCCAGTCGTCGCCCTCCGTGGCATAGCGAAAACGCAACACCGCGCCGTCCACATCGCAGCCCAGCCTGACCGTGCCGGTTTCCGGCAGCGGGATCGGCTGGATCGGGTATTCCACCTGTGCATCGGGCCAGTTGGCCGGGCAGCTATAGACCGTCAGGAGCCGCGCGCCCGCCTCATCGGCGGTAACGGCGAGGTAATGGAACTTGAAGCGGCCATACCACGAGATCAGCCCGGCAAAATGCTGATAGTCACCGGGGGACATATCGATCTTGGTTTCGGCGCGGAAAGCGAAATCCGTCTGCCTGCGGGCGACCAGCGCGTGCTCGAATTGCGAACCCGGCGATTCCCGCCCGAAAAGCCGCAGCGCGCCCGGACGTTCGGACAGAGAGAAAAGTCGTTCGGGCTCGGGTGTGCGCAGCCACTGGAAAGCGGATGACAGCCCACCGGGCGAAAAGTGGCTGAGCACAGGCTCGGGCTCGAAGGGATGTGGCGGCAGATCCGGTGCGGGAACGGTATCAGCAGGGGCGTTGCCGCCATGCGCCAGCCGCGGAAACTCGCCCGACTCCCAGATCAGCTTCTGGATCGCGGTCTCGCGGCCAAGGGGAGAGCGCCGGACGTCATCGGCATGGATATCCTTGCCGTCCACCGGGATGCCGCGCGTCGCGTCCAGCGGACGGGAACAGAGATGCACCATGTAATGCTCGCCGTTCTGCGTCTCGACGATATCGGCATGACCGGCGCGTTGCAAATAAGATTGCGTGCCTCTCGCCGTCAGCAGATGTTTCGCGGGATCGGTCTTGTAAGGGCCGAAAAGATCGCGGGAACGCGCCATGGTCACGGCATGATCGTAACCGGTGCCACCCTCGGCGGTGAGCAGGTAATACCAGCCATCACGGCGATAGAGGTGCGGACCTTCGGTGAATTTGCGGTCGGTGCCACGATAGATATTGCGGATCGGTCCGACGAGACGGCGCTCCACGACCGAATATTCCTGTATCACGATCCCGCCGAACTTGTCGCCACGGGTCCGGTTGTGGTTCCAGATCATGTTGAGCAGGTATTTCCGCCCGTCCTCGTCATGGAAAAGCGAGGGATCGAAACCCGACGAGTTCAGGTAGACCGGATCCGACCAAGGCCCCTCGATGGCGGGGGCGGTCACCAGATAGTTGTGGCTGTCTTTCCACGCTCCGTCGCGGCGCTTTACATCGGTGTAGATCAGCCAGAACACCCCGTCGGACCATGTCAGGCATGGTGCCCAGATGCCGCCGGAATCGGGGTCGCCGCGCATGTCCAGTTGCGATACGCGGTCGAGCGGACGCTTGACCAGCCGCCAGTTCACAAGATCGCGGGAGTGATGGATCTGAACGCCCGGATACCATTCGAAAGTCGATGTAGCGATGTAGTAATCATCACCCACCCGCAGGATCGAGGGATCGGGGTTGAAGCCGGGCAGGATCGGGTTGCGGATCTCTGTCATATGGTCATCCTTTCACGGCACCGCCGGTCAGTCCGGCGACGATGTATTTCTGGGCGGCAAGGAAAAAGACGATCGCGGGAACGATGGTCAGGGTCACGAAGGCCAGCGTGCGGTTCCACTGGGTGACGTATTCGCCCCGGAATTGCATCATGCCGAGCGGCCAGGTAAAGGCCTCGCGCGAGTTCAGTACGACCAGCGGCAGCAGGAAGTTGTTCCAGCTCTGGACGAAGACGAACACACCGACTGTCGCCAGGATCGGCGCGGACAGCGGCAGCGTGAAACGCCAGAAGAAGCGGACATAGCCGCAACCATCGATATAGGCGGCTTCGAACAGCTCCTTGGGCAATTGCTCGAAGAAAGTGCGGAAAAGCAGGATCGCCAGCGACAGGCTGAAGGCGGTCTGCGGCAGGATCACTGCCCACCACGTATCCAGAAGTCCGATATCGCGCACCTTGATGAACAGCGGCAGGATAGCGGTGGCGAAGGGAAACATCAGCCCCAAGAGCAGGTAGGAGAACAGCATGCGCGAGCCGAAGAAGCGGATCTGCGCAAAGACGTAGGCGGCGGCGGAACCGACAATCAGCGTCAGTATGACGGCGGCGGAAGAGATCAGCAGCGAATTGCCGAGATAACGCCAGAATGCCGGGTCCGAGACGATCGAGCCGTAGAATTCGAGGTTCCAGCTTTCGGGCAGCGACAGGGCGCTGGTGCGGATCTCCGCATTGCTCTTGAAACCGCCCAGCACGGTGGCCAGCATCGGCGCCAGAACGAAACTGGCAACAACGCACAGGAATGCCACGCGCAGGATATTGCGGATCAACTGGCCACGGGTCATGCCTGCTTTCCCCTCGTGAAGATGCGCTGATAAAACAGCGCGACGGTGATCGCGGCGATAAACAGGATCACGCCGACCGCGCTGCCAAAGCCGATATTCAGCCGGGTCAGGCCGAAGGTGTAAAGATAGGTGACGATGGTATGGGTCTGGTTCGATGGCCCGCCATTGGTCAGCGGAATGATCACGTCGAACACCTGCAGCGCGCCGATAATGGCGAAGAATGCGCTGACGATGATCGCGGGCTTGATATGCGGGATCTGCACGTAGCGGACGATCTGCAACCGCTTAGCGCCTTCGATCCGGGCCGCTTCGATCTGGTCTTCGGGCACGCTTTGCAGGGCGGCAATATAGATCATCATGTGAAAGCCGAAATATTTCCAGACGATCACCGTCATCACCGCAGCAAAAGCCCATTCCCGATCTGCGAGGATGAAGAAGCTATCGGCCCCGAAAAAGCCGGCAATCGAGGCAGTGATGCCGTAATTGCCGTCGAAGACAAAGCTCCAGATCAGCCCCGCCGCCACCTCGGCAAGGATATAGGGCAGAAAGAAGATGAGCCGGAACACAGCGTTGGTGGGCGTCTTGCGATGGATCAGAAGCGCCAGCAAAAGCGCCAGGGGCATCTGCAGGAACAATGAGACGGCGACGATCTTCAGTGTGTTGCCAACTGCCTTGTGAAAGATCGAATGTCCCGCGATCCGCTCGAAATTCTCCAGCCCGACGAACTCAGTGGGGGTGCCGTAGCCGTTCCAGTTGAAAAAGGAGTAATAGGCAGATTCCCCAAGCGGCAGCATCACGAACAGGCTGAACAGGATCAGCGCGGGCGGCAGCAGGACAAGCGCGGCAGTGACGCGCCCGTTAGAGAGGCTGCGGCGCAGGCGCTCGGACGCCGGAAGGCGCCGGTTGGCAGCGGCGATTGTCATGCCACACTCCGATCTGGCGAGGTAGAAGATGAAAACGGGTTCACGCTCCACTGCGATGGCGGCGCGTGAGCGTCAGTCAGGTATCAGCGAAAATCCCATGCTTCCTGTATCTGGGCCGCCGCATCTTCGGGCGTGGTCGCGCCCTGGGCGAGATCTGCCGAGGCGTCGTTGACGGTTGCGCCAACCGAGGCCCCAAGGAACTGGTCCAGGAAGATCTGGTGATAACTGCTGTTTCCGATATGTTCGGCGACCTTGGCGAAGAATGGGTTTTCCAACGCATCGCCCGCGCCTTTCACGATCGGAATGAACAATTCCTGCCGCCCCCCTTCGCGCTGGTTCTCGGCATTCAGCATGAAGGCCAGGAATTCGACGGCCTCCGGTTCGGCGGAATTCGAGACGGCCCATCCGTTGATCCCGCCAAGCGTGGCAGTTTCACCGCCGGGCGCGACCGGGTCGCTGATCGCGGGAAAGCTGATGATGGCAAGTTGTTCATCCGGCAGTCCCTCGCCGTTGGTGGAGCGTTCGCGCATCGGCAGATAATCCCAGTCCCCCATCAGGTGGAAGGCGCCCTCGCCGTCGGCGAACATGCCGCTGGCGGTTTCGTAGGTCGTGCCCATGAAGCCGGGCTGGAACGGCTCCATCTCGGTCAGCCGCTGGAATTCCTTGCCGGCTTCGATGAATGCCGCGTTCTCGAAACCGCCATCTTCGCCTGCCATCGCCTTTGCCACGGCATCCGGACCGCCTTCGCGCAGGGCCAGGTAGCTCCAGTAGAAATGCAGCGGCCATTTGTCCTGCCCACCCGCGATAATGGGCGTGATCCCGGCATCCCTGAGCGTCTGGACCGCGGCCAGGAAATCTTCCCAGCTTTTGATTGAGCCGATATCGATCCCGGCCTGTTCGGTCAGCGCGGTATTGGTCCAGAACACCACCTCGGTCGGGTATTGCGGCAGGCCGTAAAGCACATCATCGACCGAATAGGCCTGCAATCCCGCTTCGGGCATGGTTTCTGCGAAGCCCTCGGGCAGCAGATCCGAGATCGGCTGCAGGAAACCCGCCTCTGCCTGTTCCATCAGAGTCTGCCCGCCCCAGCTATAGAAGATGTCGGGTCGGGCATCCGATTGCAGCAATGTCGGCAGCTTGGATTTGTAAGCCTCGTTAGCGATGTATTCGAAGCTGATATCGACCCCTTCATGCTCGGCCTCGAAGGCCTGCGCGATCTGTTCGAAATAGGCTTCCTGCTCATCGTTCACCGCGACGCGCAGGACGTTGATCACCGTCTGCGCATTAGCGGCCTGAACACCTGCGGCGCCAATCAGCGCTGCGAATGCCGCAATTGCATGTTTCATGTATTCCTCCCTGATATCGGCTTCCCGGTCAGCACTCTGACTGACGAAGAATCGAGTTTATTGACGAACGTACGTCAAAAAATTCGATCATGCAATGGTGAACTCCACGGCAGCCGGCGAGGAATGTTACGGCAGGTTGTCGCGCAGATAGACCTCGACGCCGATCCGCTGCGCGTCCGGATCGATGGGCGAGCCGTCGATCAGCGCCTGCAGCAGTTCGACCGCAACCCTGATTTCCTGGGCCCGGTCCTGATGGATCACAGCATCAAAACTGCCGTCAAGCAGGGCTTCGCGGGAATAGGCAGTGAGTTCGTGAACCACGACGGACGGCCGCCGCTCGGCTGGCAGCGGGGCGATGGCGCGCGCAACGCCGCGATTGCCGGCACCGAGACTATATATCCCGACCACGTCGGGCGTGCCTGACAGCATATCCGTCAATCGGTCCCCGACGATTTCCTGATCGTCGAAACCTTCCAGCGGGGGAAGAACCTCCTGCTCGGGAAACTCCGATCTCAGCACCTGCTCGAAACCAAGCCGCCTCTCGGCATGGTCCCGCACCAGCATCGACCCCGCCACAAGGGCAATCCGCCCGGGCCGCCAGCGACAGAACCGCCCCAGCAGGCTGGCTGCGGTGCGCCCGGCCTGCACATTGTCGATGCCGACGAAACGCTGCCTTTGCGATGACGGCAGGTCCGATACGAGCGTGACCGCCGCGATACCCTTGCCGCGCAGTTCCGCCAATGCCGCGCGCACGATGGCGGAATCGGTCGCAACCAGCGCCACGCCATCCGTTCCCTGCGGATCAACCCGCCTGAGGGCGTCAGCCAGTGCGGCATCGTCGAAAGCGGGTACATTGGTGACGGAAATCGCGGTGAATTCCCAGGCATCCATCTGCGCGGCGATCTCCTGCTCCAGCCCGCGCATAAAACTGTTCCCGCCGCCCGGCAGGATGAAAAGCAGCCGATAACGCCGCTTCCGCGACAGATTGGCGGCCGCGATATTCCGTTCATAGCCGAGCTGCCTTATAGCCTCGGCAACCCGGTTTTGCGTCACGCTCTTGACGCCCTCACGTCCGTTCAGAACGCGATCCACCGTAGAAAGACTTACTCCGGCGACACGCGCCACATCATGGATGGTTGGTCGGGACATGGGATGCTCGATGCTTGAGGTATTGACTTGCCGCGTTTTGACGATCGTAAATCAAATCTTCGGGAATCAACAAGGTGTAATCAGGAACGGTCAAATTTCCGATTGCTGGCGGTTCATCGGATGATAGCCTCATTCTCGTTCCCGGTGGTAACAAGGCTTGTTCTTGCCAGATGCTGGCAATCGCGTGGATCCGCCCCGCCGATCCGTTTCAGCAGCAATTCCGCCAGAGCCCGCCCGGTGGATACATGCGAGAAATGCGAAGCGTGCACCTTGGTCGCCACATATTTGCCGATACTGGTTCCCGAGCGCAGGGCGAAACCGATTCGTTGGACATCATCACCGATCCGGTCCCGGACACCGGCGCGCGCACCAAGGAATGTCAACTCGTTGGAGCAAACGAAGCCGTCAGCTCCCTGTTCGAGAAGCGGACCGACAGCTGCACGTGCGACATCCGCAGCAAGCACGGAATGGTAGCGCAGGGCGCTATCGGGATCGACCCCATGCTCGCTCAAGGCGCGTTCATAGCCCCGCAGCCTTTGCCGGACATAGGTGTAGCGCGGATCCCCGTCGATCATAGCAACCCGCCTACAACCGTCACGCAGCAGGGCATCGGTGCTTTGCCAGGCCGCAAATTCGTTGTCGATGTCGAACCAGGCATGCTCGGAGAACAGCTCGGTGCGGCCATAGGTGACAAAGGAGAAATCTGCCTCCAGCAGATATTTTACCCGCGCGTCCTGCAATTCGGTGAGATCGAGGATCATCCCATCGGCAAGGCGGCCCCGGACGACCTCCCGGATACGCTCGATCGCCGATCCGTCGCGGGGGGCCGGAACCACCCGGACCGCGTAATCGGTGCCGGCAAGGCATTTGTGAAAACCGTTCAGGATGCCGACGGCGCCGGAATCCCCGATCTCTTCCTCTTCGGCGAAATCCAGGAATGCCATGGCGACCAGCGTCTTGCCGGTGCGCAGCTTGGCGCCCTCCAGGTTACGGACATAGCCGAGCCGGTCGGCGGTTTCGCGGACCTTTCGTACCGTTTCCGGTCCGACCTTGTAACCATCCTTCAATGCACGCGCGACGGTCGTCACCGATACGCCAAGCTCGTTGGCGATGGTTTTCAATGTTACGGGACTGCCGCTTGAGCCGGAACGCTCCATCACCAACCTTTCAAAGCCCTCAATTCTGGTGGCCGGATGGGCAGATCCGCGGGCCTCTGGCGAAGCGCCTTCAGAATCCGCCGCCGGCCGGGAAGCAGGGTCATGCAATTATCGGACCAGATCGTATCGCCGCCGAGGTCCCATGTCACCCAGAATGCTGGATAATCCGTGAAAAACGCGACCTGGGGCGCACCATCAGCCGCGACCCCGGCTTCAACAGTTATTTCCGGGGATCGAAGATCGTATTCCTTCGGCCGCTTCGGCAGGTAATCATTCTCACCACGATGACTCCCGTCAGCATCGCTCCAGTCGAAATGCAGGAATGCATCCTGCCCGAGGCTGTCGGGGGACAGGCGGGCGATCTCGGTCGCTCTATCCGCGGGGCATGGCTGTCTCCATTCGCCGAGCCCCCGCATCTCGCCCGTGATCCGGACCGAGCGGGCCGCGACAGTCAGCGAAGCCGGCTCATTCGTGTCATTGACCGCATAAAGCACGATCTCTCCCGTCTCGGCATCAGGCTGGGCCGTCACCATGACCGGCGCATAAAAGCGACGCGCCATGTAGTTAACCGCCTTCCAAGCACCGCCATATTCAAGGCTGGACCAGCTTGCCACCGGCCATGAGTCGTTAAGCTGCCAATACAGTGCACCCATGCAGCGCGGCTTGGCGGCGCGCCAGCTTTCGATTGCGGTCTTCATCGCCAGGCCCTGCGAGATCTGGCTCAACCAGATCATGTCGTCGAAGGAATCGGGGAACGGAAAGTAACGCGCGATCGTCTCGACGATGCGGCTGTTGCCGCCGGGGTTGCGCTGATGGACATCCATCACCCCGGAGGAAACATTCCGGTCCGCCGCTTCGGTAAAGCTTTCGATCACCCGCGCTGACGGGAAGGACTGAAAGCCGAATTCCGAGCAGAAGCGCGGCCGGACACTCCGGTAATGTTCGAAATCTTTGGCCGAGTGCCAGACATCCCAGAAATGCATGTCGCCGCTAGTGTCGTTATGCCAGCTATCGCCGAAATTCAGCGGCCCGACGGATGGCGAAGAGGGCCACCACGGAATGCCCGGGGCTTCGTCCTCGACGATCTCTTCCAGTGCATGGTTCAGCCGGTCATACATGGCAAGGTAGCGATCCCGGTCGGCCTTGCTTTCCGGGAACCAGCCGATCGCACCGATCAGTTCGTTGTCCCCGCACCAGAGCGCCATGCAGGGATGCACGGACAGGCGGCGGACCTGTTGCCGGGTCTCGTTTCGCACCATGTCGAGCCATTGCCGGTCGGCGGCAGGGTAGAGATTGCAGGCGAACATGAAATCCTGCCAGACCATCAGCCCACGTTCTGAGCACATTTCATAGAAGAAATCCGGCTCGTAGCAGCCGCCGCCCCAGACCCGGATCATGTTCATATTCGTCATCACCGCGCTGTCGAGCAGATCGGCGACGGTTTCCTCCGTCGCGCGGGCGGGCAGAGCGTCGGCTGGGACCCAGTTGGCGCCGCGCATGAATATCTCTCGCCCGTTCACCCGGAAGGCGAAGCGGTTGCCGATGCCGTCGGCATCGCTGAGAAGCTCCACCTCTCGCAGACCGATATGAAGCTTGCGGCTCTGATCCCCAATCCGCAGGTCGACATCGTACATTTCCTGCCCCCCGTGTCCGGCCGGCCACCACAGGCGCGGATTGTCGATCCAGATCGAGATGGTGCTGCGATTCCCGCCCGGCCAAAGCCGGAACCGCTCGACCACGGACTGCCCATCCATGCGGATCACCGCCTCTGTTTCCACCGACCGCGCCACTTCCGTCATCAGGTCGATCTCAATCCGCACGCGGCCGCCCTCGTGAAACTGCCGGAGCAGCACATCATCCAGCCGCAACGCATCGCTGCGCCGCAGGCGAATGCCGCCATGCACCCCGATCGGGCTGAGCGCAATATTCCAGTCCCATCCCGCGTCGCATTGCGGCTTTCGCAGGAAATTGTAATGCGGCAGCCGGTTGTTCCAATGGATATGGGGCACGGGGAAGGGAAAGGCACCGGCCTTGTCCCGCGCGATCCGGGTATTCGACAGGAAGCGGATGACAAGATGGTTGCTGCCCTCGACCACCGCCTCGGTCACGTCGAGGTCATGGCGCAGGAAACGGTTCCCCAGATGACCGATCTCGACCCCGTTCAGGCTCACGATCGCATGGCAATCGACCCCGTCCAGCGTCAGGGTGTGACGGCCATCGTGCAACACACCGAGATCAAAGCTGCGCTCGGCCAGCCATTCGCTTTCATGTATCCAGTCAAGCTCGGCCTCGCGGTCGCGCCAATAGGGATCCGCGATGACACCATGCGCCAGCAGGACGGAATGAATATCGTTCGGGAAGTCCATGGGCAACGAAGGCCCACCCCCTGCGCGAGCCAGCGTCCAGCCCTCGTCGAGCGAAAGATCCGGCAACACGGCTTCCATCTGCATATCCATCGAATGCGATCCTCCTGTTCGCGGGCAGGCGGAAAAGCGACATTTCCGGTCCACGCATATGGCGCTCAAACCCCTGCTCCTTCAGGTCGGGTGGAGCCTTAGGATATAAATAGGTATAACGATAAACCATACAAAAATCGTTACATCTAGCGTTGGTTTGACGTCAATGTAATCTTCGCAATATTTGGTAAGTTACCGCAATCATTCCGGAAAAATTTGTTGGTCGAATGGCAGGTATAAATTAACGTTAAACCTGTGCATTGATTCGATCGAACAGTTCCACAGGGAGGCGACATGTCCAAAAAATTCTTCTTCGCGGCGACGGCGGCGATCTTCGCCCTTGGCGCGGCCCAGGCAAAGGAGGTCGAGGTCACTCATTGGTGGACCTCGGGCGGGGAGGCTGCTGCCGTGGCAGAATTCGCGAAGGCATTCGATGCCACCGGCAACAAATGGGTGGACGGCGCGATCGCCGGATCGGGCAGTACGGCGCGCCCGGTCATGGTCAGCCGCATTACCGGCGGTGATCCGATGGGCGCGACACAGTTTAACCACGGCCAGCAGGCGCAGGAACTGGTCGAAGCCGGCCTGATGCGTTCGTTGGAAAATGTCGCCTCCGAAGACGGCTGGCGGGATATCGTGCATCCTTCCTCGATCCTCGAAAGCTGCGAGATCGACGGGGAGATCTACTGTGTTCCCGTGAATATCCATTCGCAGCTTTGGCTTTGGCTTTCCAACGATGCGTTCGAGAAGGCCGGGATCGAAGTGCCGACGGACTGGAACGCGTTTGTCGAGTCCGCACCGGCCTTGCGCGAGGCCGGCATTCAGCCGCTGGTCATCGGGCAGCAACCCTGGCAGGCGTCGCTTGTGCTTCAGAATGTCGCCGCCGCTATCGCGGGACCCGAGATCTATGCCAGGGTCTTCAACGAAAAGGATGTCGAGGCGGTAAACGGCCCCGAGATGGAGAAGGCGTTCGCCGCATTGGAAACGGCCCGCGAACTCGCGTCCGGTTCGAATGTCCAGGAATGGAACCAGGCGACGACCATGGTGATCAATGGCGAAGCCGGCGGGCAGGTGATGGGCGATTGGGCGCAAGGTGAATTTGCCGTGGCCGAAAAGGTCGCCGGTGAGGATTACACCTGCCTGCCGGGTCTTGGCCTTGCGGATATCGTATCGACCGGCGGCGACGCGTTCTATTTCCCCGCCGTCGACGATCCGGAAATGACCGCCGCGCAAGAGGAACTGGCCCGGGTCATGATCTCGCCCGAGGCGCAGGTCGCGTTCAACCTCAAGAAAGGCTCCATGCCGGTTCGCGGCGATGTCGATCTCGAGACGGCGAATGACTGCATGCGCAAGGGTTTGGACATCCTTGCCAACGGAACGGTCGTGGACGGGATGGACCAGGTCCTGTCGGCGGATGCGGGTAACCAGTTGGCCGATCTCATGATCCAGTTCTTCAATCAGCCGGAGATGTCGGTGGATGACGTGAAGGAAGGCCTGATCAGCATTCTCGAATACGACAGCTGAAGCCCTGCAATCGCGCGGGCGGTTCGGACCGTCCCCGCCCTGCCCCGGAATGTCACGGCCAAGATGACTGGCCCGATATAACCTTCACGCCAAATTCGGGAACGTATTCATGGCCAAAGCGAACGGCTCCGGACGTCCATCCCGGCTTTTCCGGAATCTCAACGCAAAGATCGCCGCGATTCCGATGATCCTTACGGCCATGGTGGTCTTTGTCGGCTTCTCGCTGTGGACGGTGGTCTATTCCTTCACCAAGTCCGGCCTTCTGCCGCGTCGCGATTTCATCGGGCTGACACAATACGAGCGGTTGTGGAGCAACGCCAAATGGCTGATTTCCATCCAGAACCTTGTCATTTTCGGCGCCTGTATGCTGATCTTTTCCTTCGTGATCGGGTTCGTGCTGGCTTGCCTGCTGGATCAGAAAGTCCGCTTTGAAGGCGTGTTCCGGACGGTTCTGCTCTATCCTTTCGCGCTCAGCTTTGTCGTCACCGGTGTCGTCTGGCAATGGATCCTGAATCCCGATTTCGGCTTTCAGTCGATCGTCAGGGCGACTGGCTGGGAAAGCTTCACCTTTGATCCGCTCAACAATGGCAAGATCGTCATGTTAGGCGTCGTGATCGCCGCGCTTTGGCAAGGCACCGGCTTCGTGATGGTCCTGCTGCTTGCAGGGCTGCGGGGCGTCGACGACGAGATCTGGAAGGCGACCAGGATCGATGGTGTGCCCGCCTGGAAGACCTATCTTTTCGTCGTCGTCCCCATGCTGCGCCCGGTCTTTATCACCGCGCTGGTCATCGTCACGGCTGGTATCGTCAAGGTTTATGACCTCGTGGTCGCCCAGACCAATGGCGGGCCGGGAATCTCGTCCGAGGTGCCTGCGAAATATGTCTATGACCAGATGTTCCTGAACCAGAATCTCGGTCAGGGCTTCGCCGCCTCGACAATGATGCTGGTGACGGTGGCGATCATCATCATTCCCTGGGCCTATCTGGAATTCGGAGGCAGGAAGCGTGGCTGATATCGCATTCGACGGCCCGCGTGGGTCAAAACCGCGTCACCGGCTTTCGGGCCGCAATATCATGATCTATGGCACGCTGATCGTCGTGGCGCTGTATTACCTTATACCGCTTTACGTCATGGTCATGACTTCCTTGAAGGGGCTGCCGGAAATCCGGGTCGGAAACATCTTCTCGCCCCCGGTCGAGGCGACATTCGAGCCTTGGGTCAAGGCGTGGTCGCAAGCCTGCACCGGCCTGAACTGCGAGGGGCTGCAGCGCGGTTTCTGGAACTCGGTGCGCATCACCGTCCCTTCGGTCTTCCTGTCGATCCTGATCGCGTCGATCAATGGTTATGCGCTTGCGAACTGGAGGTTCAGGGGGGCCGAGTTCTTCTTTGCCATCCTGATGATAGGCGCTTTCATCCCCTATCAGGTGATGATCTATCCGATGGTCATTTTGCTGCGCGAACTCGGACTTTACGGTTCCCTGACCGGTCTTGTCCTTGTCCATACAGTGTTCGGCATGCCGATCCTGACATTGCTGTTCCGCAACTATTTCGCGACCCTGCCGGAAGAACTGTTCAAGGCGGCGCGCGTCGATGGCACCGGGTTCTGGGGCATCTATTTCCGGATCATGCTGCCGTTGTCACTGCCGATCTTCGTTGTCGCCGTGATCCTGCAAGTCACTGGAATCTGGAATGATTTCTTGTTCGGCGTCGTCTACACGAAACCCGAATACTATCCGATGACGGTGCAGCTCAACAACATCGTCAACACCACCACAGGCGTCAGGGAATACAATGTGAACATGGCCGCGACCATTCTGACCGGCCTTGTCCCGCTTCTCATCTATTTCGTCTCAGGGCGGCTTTTTGTCCGCGGCATCGCCGCTGGTGCCGTGAAAGGATAAGTCATGCTGGATCAAACGCCGAATACATCCGAAACATCCCTGTCCATCAAGGGCCTACAACTTTCCTTTGGCGCCGTTCAGGTCCTGAAGGATGTCAACATGGAGATCCGGCAGGGCGAGTTCATCGTGCTGCTGGGCGGCTCCGGCTCGGGCAAGTCAACCATCCTCAACTGCATTGCCGGGCTGCTGGATGTCTCGGACGGGCAAATATTCATCAACGGTCGAAACGTCACCTGGGATGAGCCCAAGGATCGCGGCATCGGCATGGTGTTTCAATCCTATGCCCTTTATCCGCAGATGAGCGTGCGCGGCAATCTTGCTTTCGGCCTCAAGAACGCGCGGCTGCCCCGGAATGAGATCGCGAAGCGCATCGACCGGGCCGCCGGGATTCTGCAGATCGAGGACTATCTTGACCGCAAACCTGCGGCGCTGTCCGGCGGGCAGCGTCAGCGCGTCGCCATCGGGCGGGCCTTGGTGCGCGATGTTGACCTGTTCCTGTTCGACGAGCCGCTGTCCAATCTGGACGCCAAGCTGCGGGCGGAATTGCGGGTCGAGATCAAACGGCTGCATGAAACCCTTGACAACACGATGGTCTATGTCACCCATGACCAGATCGAGGCGATGACGCTGGCCGACCGGATCGCCCTGCTGCGCGAGGGCGTGATCCAGCAATTCGCCAGCCCGGATGAAATCTACAGAAAGCCGGTCAATCTCTATGTCGCCGGCTTCATCGGCTCTCCGTCGATGAATTTCATCTCCGGCGAGATCTCGGGTGGACAGTTCCGGTTCAATGGCCGCGCGACCAGCCTTGACGGATATGACGGCACCCCGCGAGACGGTGCTGCAATCCTTGGCGTCCGGCCCGAACATACCGATTTTCGCATCGATGGCCCGGAGTCCGGCATCGCGGCCACTGTCGAACTTCAGGAGCATATGGGCGCGGAAAGCGTGATCTACCTGCGGCTGGACGGTCAGCGCTTCGCACTGCGTACCCCGGACGACACCCACTATCCCGACGGCACCAGCCTGAACCTGTCCTTCGATATCGCCCGCGCATCGCTTTTCGATCCGCAAAGTGAACTTCGACTCTGAACCCAAGGAACGACGAATGCCTGTTCTGTCATATCAGCTTTATTCTTCCCGCAATTTTGCCGGGCTCGAGCAGACTTGCGCGATGCTGGCCCGGTTTGGCTATGAGGCGGTCGAGCCATTCGGCGGGCTTTTTGGCGACCCCGACGCACTTGTGCGGGCGGTCGAGGCGAATGGCCTGCATGCGCCGAGCGCGCATATCAACCTGGCCGATCTGGAAAGCGATCCGGCGCGTTTCGTCGATCTGGCAGGGCGGCTTGGCGTGCGGACCTATTACGCGCCTTTCATCCAGCCCGATCAGCGTCCCGGTGACGCCACCGGCTGGCATGATTTTGGCGCCCGCCTTAACCGCGCCGGAGCGCCGCTGCGCGAGGCCGGTCTTGGCTTTGGCTGGCATAACCATGATTTCGAGTTCAAGACGGAACCGGACGGCACCATTCCCATGCAGGCCATTCTTGATGGCGGTCCCGATCTTGAATGGGAAGCCGATATCGCCTGGATCACCCGTGGCGGCGCAGATCCTTTCGAATGGCTGGAAAGACACGCGCAACGGATTACCGCCGCGCATGTCAAGGATATCGCCTCCCAAGGCGAGAAACTTGACGAGGATGGATGGGCCGATCCGGGTTCCGGAACGCTGGACTGGGCCGCGCTTTACAAGGCATTGACGAATACAAGGGCGCAAATTTTCGTGATGGAGCATGACAATCCTTCCGATGACGCGCGTTTCGCCAAGGCCGGCGCAGCACTGCACGCCGGGCTGGGTGCATGACATGGACGATCTGAACATTGGCATCATGGGTGCGGGAACCATCTCGAAAACCTATTTCGAACTGTCCCCGCTGTTCAAAGGCATCCGGATCACGGCTGTTGCCGATCTGAACGCTGACGCGGCGGCGAAGGCAGGAGGGGAATGGCAGGTCAAAGCCCTTGCGCCCGAAGAGATGCTGGTCGATCCCGGAATCGACATCGTCGTCAACCTGACCGTTCCCGCCGCACATTTCGATGTTTCGAAAGCGGCGTTGCAGGCAGGCAAGCATGTCTATTCCGAAAAGCCCTTCGTCCTGTCGGTCGGGGAAGGCCGGAAGCTGGCAGAGATCGCCGCTGCGAAGGACCTTCGCGTCGGCTCGGCCCCCGACACCTTCCTTGGCGGCTCGCATCAGCAGGCACGGGCGCTGATCGACGCGGGAGAGATCGGCCAGGTGCACAGCGCCACCGCTCATGTCATGTCGCCCGGAATGGAGCATTGGCATCCGAACCCGGATTTCTTCTTTTTGCCGGGCGGCGGCCCGATTCTGGATCTGGGGCCCTATTACATCGCCAACTTCGTCAACCTGCTGGGGCCGGTCGCAAGGGTGACGGCACTTGCCGGCAAGGCCAGCGAGGAACGGATCATTACCTCCCAGCCCCGCGCCGGGGAACGGATTCCGGTCAGGACCCCCACGACGATCCATGCATTGCTTCAGTTCGTATCGGGGGCAATGGTGACATTGGGCGCATCGTGGGATGTGCATGGTCACAGGCACGGCAATATGGAGATCTATGGCAGCGAAGGCAGCCTGATCCTTACCGATCCCAATTTCTTCGGCGGCGGGCTCGAGATCGCCCGGCGTGGCGGGACTCTGACGGCCGTCGAGCCGTGGGATCATCCGTTCGGCCTCCCAAACCAGCCCCACGAGCAGGGCGACAGGGCGAATTACCGCACTGCCGGGCTGGCCGACATGGCGCGGGCCATACTCGATGGCGGGGACTTCCTGTGCGACCAGTCGCGGGCATTGCATGTGATCGATGTGATGACCTCGATCCTTCGGGCGGGTGAGACCGGCGAATGGATAACGCTGGCAACGACATGCCGCCGTCCTGATGCGATGGGGCCGGATGCCGCCCGGGCGCTGCTGCACTGATCCATGGATACGAAAGTGCAATTTGCGGCGGCTAACATCACCTTTGTCCATCAATACCAGCAACTGCATCTTTCAGGAGTTCAAGCCCAGTACTGGTTTGGACCGCGTTGAAAGGTGATATATGCTGCACCGCGAGACGGGAAGACTGAGGTCTATAGCCTGATGCAATGCCTCTCGTTTACGTCTTCCAATCACAACAAACCCGGAGAAATCGATATGGAACCCATTCGTTGGGGTGTTCTCAGCACGGCCGGAATAGGAATCAAGGCGATGCTTCCCGCATTACGCGTAGCAGCAGGTTGTGATTTACGTGCTATCGCCTCCAGGCAATTGGACCGTGCCGAGGGCGTGGCCCGTAACTTCGGGATCGAGCGCTCTTATGGCAGCTATGACGAATTGCTGGCCAATCCCGAAATCGATGCAGTTTACAATCCACTGCCCAATCACCTGCATGTGCCTGTTACACTGCAGGCGTTGCAGGCGGGAAAGCATGTGCTATGTGAAAAGCCACTGGCCATGACCCAGGCCGAGGCAAGGCAGGTCGCCAAAGCGGCATCGGCCGCAAACCGGCAGGTGGCCGAGGCATTTATGGTCTGCCACCATCCGCAATGGGTGCGGGCACGCGAGTTGTTGCGCGAGGGACGGATCGGCAAACCCTTGGCGATCCAGGTGCTGTTCAGCTATTCAAATACCGATCCCGATAATGTCCGCAATCAGGCCGATATCGGTGGCGGTGGACTTTATGATATCGGTTGCTATGCGGTTCGGGCCGGCCGCTGGCTTTTCGATTCCGAGCCCGAGGCAGTTTGTGCCGTGATGGATCGCGATCCAGAATTCGGAACCGACCGGCTGACAACCGGAGCAATCCGTTTTCCCAATGGCTCGCATCTGGGCTTTACTGTCGCAACGCAATCGGCATTGACGCAGCAGATGACAATCCTTGGTGCCGAGGGCTACATGCTTTTTGATGCGCCATTCAACTGCCCGTCGGATCACGCGGCTCGGTTGATCATCGATGAGGGTTCGGATTTGTTCGGCAAAGGGCGACAGATCGAGGTCCTACCGCCCGCTGACCAGTATCGGCTGCAGGTTGAGGAGTTCTCCCGCGCGATCGTCAGCGGTGAGACTCCACTCAATGGTCCCGAGGATACAATCCGCAACGCTTCCGCAATCGAGGCCCTGACACGCGCCTCTGTAAGCGAACGATGGGAGGCGATCATGCTCTGACGCGGCTCTGTTGCACAAATCGGATGATGGTCTGAGTTCTCGTTTCCGCGAACAGACCTGTCCCACGAGCTCTGTGACAGGTATGCCGAGTGCGGTGTAGCCGTTCAGGACAGCGATGCGGCCCTGGAGTTCTGCGATCCGGCGGTCGAAGTCCCGTGCCATGAGCCGCTGGCCCAGCAGTTTCACGCAGTGCATCTTTGCCTCGACGCGGCTCCGGCGGTGATATCGGCTCCATCGTCGCCACAACGCCCGGCCGAGGTATTTCGCTGCACGTAGCGCTTCATTTCTTGCGATAGCCCCGAGGGTGACGGTCTTCCATGGCTTGGGTGGGCGGACATTGCCAACCATCTCGGTCCGGAAATGTGGTGTGCTGGCCATCAAACCAGCCAGCATATGGGACTCAGGAAGTTCAGAACCCACCCCTGCATGATGCGTGTCAGGGCAGCGGATCCGATGAGGTTCGGTCACGATCCGGTTCGGACGAGATATCGTCCAGTGCAGCCAGCGTCAGCGGTTTGCGTGGAAGAAATTCGGGCAGGTAGCGGCGCAGATATCTCAATAGGGTCCGCCTCGGAAGAAGGTTCGCAAATGAGCCCGATCGTCAATAAGGCCCAATGGGACAAGATCCAGACGTTCATCCAGAAGGGGGATGATGAGGGCGCTCGGTTAGTCGTGGGCGGCTCGGGTCGTCCGGAGGGCGTTGATAAGGGATCTTTCGTTCGTCCCACTATTTTTGCGGATGCAAATAATCAGATGACGATCGCCCGTGAGGAAATTTTTGGTCCGGTGCTGACGGTGATCCCTTTTGAGACTGAGGAAGAAGCGGTCGCCATCGCCAACGACGCCCCTTACGGCTTGGTCAACTACGTCCAAACCAACGATGGGGAGCCGGCAACGTGCGAACAATTGTATCTGGCGCAAATCAAAGACATTCCATTAGTGGTTCGACGTCACTTCAGATCGAATCAGTCGAGCAATACCCTCCGCTGTCCCGGCTATTTTAAGCAGAACATTGGCTCGACTTGCCGCGACATAAATCAGCTCCGGATCAGTCAACCCGTCAAGATCAATTAGAAAAACGCACAGGCGGGATAGACCTTTAAGGCGCCTAACGGTATCAAATATGATACGGTTGGGGTCGCGGCACGCTATGAGCGATGCGGAGACATCTTCCTCAACGCCATCATCCTGGCCGCGATCATCATCTTCCGGATATGAAATTTATAGGGATGGGGCCTAGAAACTGGCCGCCGTCAGGCCAAGCGGCAGCCCCTCAGAAATGGCAGGAGGAGATCGGCGGCGCGCTTACGATAAACGCGGGGGCAACGTCAGAAAACCCCGCCCGGCCGAAGAGCGTTGAGAGAGTGGTCCGAGCATAGATTGCCTGGAGTGATTGGGAGTAGAAATCAAAAGGCCGGGGACAGCTTCTCTGCCCCGGCCTAAAGGAGAAAGCTTATAATCAGATGAAGATTTTTGTCGCGTTGGATCGTGCCCAGTCCTTCGCCTCTTGCGACGCCGCCCATTTGATCGCGTTCAGCATAAGCTGTTCATAGGCCGGATGCGACCAGGCGTTATTGTCGTGGCCGGGCTGAATGTAAACGACCGGTGAATTCTCGGCGCTCTTGTACCATCCGGCCAGATTGCTGCCCGGGGGGTGGCCGTCGCCAACATTCGCGCGGTTCGGCGCATGGGCGAATGATTCAACTTCGGCCTTGAAGTCGGTGGATAGCAACGGATGCACCGAATCTTCCAGAACGGGGCAGAGATAGGGCTCGTCCACGAGGTCGAAGTCGGTGATGCCCGCCGTGATGGGGTGATTTGTATCGACCACAGTGAAGCGCTGTTCGGTGCCCTGACGGTAGCCGGATTTCGGGTAGTCCACGCCTCGAACGTTCTTGATGTCATTGCCCCAGTCGGCAGCTGCACCCATCACTTCGATATAGGCGTTGGTCCCGCTGACGCCGGCAGGCCAAGTATGAACCCAAGATGCCAGCGAATGATGGAAGAAGACGAAGCCCTTGTCTCCATCGATCAGCAGCTGCTTCAGGTCAGCCTGAAGTTTTTCGGACGGGGCACGATATTCGTAAACTGGCTTGCCATCTGCATCGAGACCGGTTTGCTCGCGCCCAGCGAAAGCATCATAGAACAGAAATACATCATAAGCCTTGGCCAGTTCAGGGTCGAAAAAATGTTCAGCTGCGGGATGCTCGATATGAGTCCAGGTGATGTCTTCACCAAAGCGGTCGAGCATCCGAAACAAGTTTTCCCGGTCGAAGGCGTGGAACGCCGTGACGAACAGCACACGAATCGGGCCAACACCACCCTGCGTAGGCAGGTCAGTCGTTGAGGTGCTGTTGATCGGTGCGCCAACGCCAAGCGGCGAAGTGCCTTCGGCGCGAACGGCCAGAGGCAGAGCTGCGGTCGCAGCAGCGGTCGCAAAAAGTGCACGACGCGACAGGGTCGGTTTTTTGTCTTCGGACATCGGGCTTCCTCCTGATATTGGGCTGTGCCGGTAACGTTGCCTGTCACCAGCGCGGATCTTCGGGTCAGGCGCGGGCGTAGCCGCCACCTTCGGTTACGTTGACAGCACCGCCGGTCAGTTCGGCCAACCACTCGGTATGATCGAGAGGTCGCGAGAACATCGGGAAGTTTTTGGTACAGGCGTGAACCTGCTCCTCCTGACTGAGCGTAGCAGTGCAGTCGGTCAGGGTGACGACGTCATAACCCTTTTCGTAACCGCTGCGCATGGTCGATTCGACACAGCAGTTGGTCAGGAATCCACCAAGCGCGAATCCAGTGATGCCCCGGCTACGCAGGATGAAGTCAAGGTTGGTGCTTTCGAAACCGCACAGGCCACGCTTACCTTCGATGACAATATCACCATCCACAGGCTTCAGAGCGTCGACGATCTCGGCACCCCATTCGCCTTTGCGAAAGGATGAAGAATCAACAACTCCCTTCAGGATACCATATGGGTCTGCGCGCAATTCTTTGTACCCCTCGGCGAAGCTGATCGGCACGTGCACGATTTGCACACCCATTATGCGGGCTTCGGCCACAGTGTTGATGGTGTTTGTCAGCATGTTCGTGCTATCCATGACTGGCCTGACAGCATCGTGCAGCGTACCGCCCGGCGTGGTGAAATCGTTCTGGAATTCGATCAGAACTAATGCGTTTTTTTTGGGATTCATTTTTTCCTCCAGATTGAAATCTGTCCGTTATGCCGTTTTTTGGCGTGTCACTTCGCGATTTATTGGAAATAACCATAGCGCGAATGGGAAGCTTTCATCAATTACACGGGAAAAATTAAATCTTAATGATATAATAATATAAATACACATATTATTATAAGAAACTCCCCAAGATATTCTCATTTTTTACTTAATCCTGGCTGTTACTTGTAAATAAAATCTCGCATAAACAAAGAAATTTCCGGAACATAAGTAATAACGATCAGGCACAAGATCATCATACCAATCATCGGTATCAGACGCGGGACCACGTGATCGAACGGAATTTTTCCGACTGTACAGGCAGCAAAGACATTTACTGCCATAGGCGGTGTGACCATGCCGATGGCGAGGGCTACGATCATAATCAATCCCAAATGAACCGGATCAACACCTATCTGAATGGCAACAGGCGCGATAATCGGCGTCAGAACCAAAACCGCCGAGTTAGTTTCAAGGATCATTCCAATAAGCAGCAGGCCGATATTCAAGACGATCAAGAAGATCAGCTTGCTTTCGAAATGCTCTGTCAGAAAACGCCCAAGTTGATCGGGCACACCGGCGCGAGTGATCATATAGCTGAAAAGACCCGCACAAGCGATGATGATCATGATCATGGCAACCGAGATAACTGACTTGTGCAGGATGACGGGAATATCGCGGATCTTTACCTCGCGATATATCCCCATGCCAACGATCAGCGCGGCAAAGACGGCGATAATGGATGCCTCGGTCGGGGTGGTGATGCCGGTATAGATGCCGCCCAATATGATAATCGGCAACGACAATGCAGGCAGGGCTGCCAAGAATGCGTGCGCCACCGGCAGGCGGTCAACATGATCATTCTGGCCATAGCCTTTGTAGCGGCAATAAAGCAGCGTAAAGATTAACATCACGGTACCGACGAATAACCCCGGCCCAATCGCGGCGATGAAAAGTTGTCCGATCGAAACTTCGGCAGCGACACCGTAAAGGATCAACGGAATAGAGGGTGGTAAGATGATTCCCAGTTCAGCCGAAGTGGCTTGCAACGCCCCGGCATAGCCACGGGGATAGCCGTGTTTTACCAGTGCCGGGATCAGAATCGCACCAATGGCAAAGGTTGTCGCAATCGAGGATCCGGATACAGCCGCAAACATCATGCAGGTCAGCACGCAGGTCGCGGCCAGCCCGCCCGGCAATCCGCCGACCATCGCTTTTGCCAAGGCGACAAGGCGGCTGGAGATGCCGCCGCGCTCCATGATATTACCAGCCAGAATGAAGAACGGAATAGCTGCCAGTGGGAACTTGTCGATGGCCGAAAAGATTTCTTTCGGCAAGATCAACATGTTTGCGCCGCTCAGCCACAGACCCGCGATCCCCGCCAGCCCAAGCGCGGCGGCAACAGGCAGGGAAATGGCAAAGCCGATAAGAGTAACGGCCAACATAAGATAGGACATTCAGGTTCCCCTAGATCGTGTGCTCGAGTTCCGTGTCGGCTGAGTCTGCCGGAGGGTCAAAATAATGTGCAATCGTTGCAAACGCGGCGAACAGGCAACCGATGGGGATGGCCAGATAGGCCCAGAAGACGGTCATGAATTCCAGTCCGATGATCGCCTGTCTCGTGCTGCGGAGGGTGTAGTCCAGCCCCCACCAGCCCAGCATCGCCAGAAAGATAAGAGTCAGCATAAGAAGAACCACTTCATGGCTTTTCCGCCACCGAGCCGGCAATTTTCGACGCATGAGGTCCATGGTGATCATGCTGCCTGTGCGGAACAGTACCGCCATTCCCAGAAACACCATCCAGTTCAGGCTGATGCGAACCAGAACCTCGGTCCACTCAAAGGGGAACTTGAAGAAAAAGCGTGACGACACTTGCAAAAGACCAAGGCAGGCTGCCAGCGCGAGCAATGCTGAAGAAACGGCTGAAAGGACAGCGATGAAAGTTCTGTCCGCAAAGCGCAGAATGGCGATCATGTTCGATATAACTCCCGTCCGGGGTGATCAGGATAAGCGATCATCTGTGCGGATGTTCGCACATTATCTGCAGTGCGGATCAGTCCGACGGTTGCCAGTTGAGAATCCGGTCAAGGTCTTCCGAGCCGTTTTCGTCGATAAAGTCCTGCCGGGATTCGGCTAACCTCTCGATAAAGGCATCACGTTCGATGTCTTCGATGATTTCCATTCCGGCGGCGCGCATGGTATCCAGCGCGTTGGCTTCATCCTCGTCCACCCGGGCGCGGTTGGCAGCAGCCCCGACTTTGGCAGCTTCGACGAAAGCCACCTGATCTTCAGCTGGCAGAGAGTCGAACAGATCGAGATTCATCAAGAAGACACAGGGCGAAAACACATGCCCCGTCAGGGTCATATATTTCTGCACCTCCTGAAAGTTGTTGGATTCAATCACCGAAATGGGGTTTTCCTGACCGTCAACTACACCTTGCTGCAGCGCTGCGAAGACTTCGGTGAATGCCATCGGTGTGGGCAGGATTCCCAGCTCGCGATAGGCTGCGATGTGCACCGGATTTTCCATCGTGCGCAGCTTCATTCCGTCAAGATCGTCGGGCGACGTGATCGGACGGATGTTATTGGTCATATGGCGGAAGCCATTGTCTGCCCAGGCCAGCCCCTTGATGCCGGCGGTTTCAAACCGGGCCAGCAGTTCTTCACCTATTTCGCTGTCCAGGACGCCACGCGCATGTTCATAGTCGCGGAACAGGTAGGGGACGTCCAGAACTTCCAGTTCGGGCACAAAGTTCGGCACAGGTCCGGTTGATGTGAAGGTCACTTCCAGCGTGCCAAGCTGCACGCCTTCAATCGATTCGCGTTCCGCACCCAGTGCACCGGCATAGAAGGTCTGGACATCATACCGGTCGTCGGTCAGCCGTTCCAGTTCTTCTGCAAATGCGTCAATTGCCACGCCATGATGACCATTTTTCGGCATCGAAACATTAACACGAATAACTGTTTGCCCGACAGCTGCGCTGCCTATCATTATTACCCCTGCCGCGACCAGAGACAGTACGCCCAATTTCCTGTGATGTACTGACATTATGTACCCTCCCCAAGCAATGTCATTATAATAAGCTGGGTGCAGTGAAAGCCGTGGAGAGTTTAACCGCAAGAGAAATGATAAAATCTACCATTTAATAATATTATAAGATTATAGCATTAAGAAAAGTATTTAATAGGAAGATTTGACTAATATTATTCTGCATCCTAATCCTCATATTTATCAAAAGGGGGGCATCACTTCATGATTGTTATGACAGTCGAATACCACGTTAAACCCGGAAAAATGCAAGATGTCTTGCAAGGACTTAAAGAGATGAGCGTCTTGGTAAAGGCCGAAGAAATTGGCTGTCTTGGATATCAGGTTTTGCGCCCACATGGTGTAGAAAATCGCCTTCTTTTGGTTGAGTCGTATATTGATGAGGCGGCGCTCGAGGATCACCGGAAAACTGTGCATTTCAAGAATATTCTGGAAGTCAAGGTTGTTCCGCTGCTGGATGATCGGATTCGCAATTTCTACACAGCAGAGGTTATGTAATTCATCTTCATTATTTTGGAAATGAACAAATAACTTCTGTAATCCAGTTAAAATAGGAGGAGAACTAACATGAAACTCACAACGAAAGCGGCCCTTGCCGCCATAACAGCATCGGCTTTGGCGTTTCCAGCCCTTGCGCAAGATCCGGACTTTAAGGCCGCTGATTTCAAATATGGTCCAAGCTTCGATGTGGAGGGCGAGGTTGAAGTTTGGAACACCGCCAAGCAGAAAATTCTGGCTGGTGAGGACCTGGTCGGCGGCACTGTCCGTTCGGACAACCCGCGCATCTATTGCTCGATGGCAAATGCTGGCTATGACTTCGTTTGGGTTGAAATGCAGCACGATCAAACGAACTGGGCATCGCTCGCCTCGATGTATCGCGAATGTCACGATGCGCCGGCAGTTCCGGGCGTTCGTATTGCGGAAACGACCGAACGCGAAATCCAGCACGCGATGGACGCAGGCGCAATGGTTCTGGTCGTTCCGACCATCGACAGCGCAGAGGAAGCCCGTGAGGTCGTGAAATGGACCTACTTCCCGCCGGTAGGACGCCATAGCTCGGGCGGAGGTCAGTTCTCGGACTTCTACAAGGATGTTCCGAACGGATATCGTAATTCGTTCAACGAGAATATTGTGGTGATCACGATGATCGAAACGATGGAGGGCGTTGAGAACGTTGAAGAAATTGCCGAGGTAGAAGGTATAGACGCGCTGATGGTCGCGTCGGGTGATCTGGGCAACTTCTCCGGCTATTCAGAAGGTGATCCAGAGTATGAAGCCATTGTTGACCGTATTGTTGCTGCCGCTCAGGCCAACGGAAAGAAGGTTTGCGGCCCGTTGAAATGGCGCGCTGATCGTCAGGATTTCACCTGCTTTCAGGGTGGTGCGGACCTGAGCCTTGTTGCCGCAGGTGCGGCCGCTGAGTTGGAAGAAACGGCTCGTAATTAAGTGTTTTGTCCGGACGACTTCGGTCGTCCGGCTTACCACCCGTACCATGCTTCTGCAGGGCGGGCACAGCTTTCTATGGATGCAGGCATAGCGGACGGATTGAATATGAAGATTGGATTTATCGGAGTTGGGATCATGGGCGCGCCGATGGCGGGCCATTTACTGGCTGCCGGGCATGAACTGGCTATCTATGGTCGCAGCAAGCGTCCTGTGGCGCTTGGGGCGGCCACATTCTGCCTCAACTCGCGTGAGGTTACCGAAAAAAGCGACACGATTATCCTGATGTTGCCTAATACCCCTGACGTCGAGACTGCCCTGTTCGGTGCTGATGGCGTTGCCGAAGGGCTAACGCCCGGTAAGCTGGTCGTGGATATGAGCTCGATTTCTCCTGTCGCCACCAAAGCGTTTGCCGCGAAGCTGGCGGACTTGGGCTGCGATTTCGTCGATGCGCCGGTTTCGGGCGGTGAAGTCGGCGCAAAACAGGCGACGCTGTCGATCATGGCAGGCGGCGGTGCCGAGGCTTTTGCCCGCGCCCGGCCGCTGTTTGAACTGATGGGTAAGAACATCACCCATGTTGGCGATGCCGGTGCTGGGCAGGTGGCCAAAATCGCCAACCAAATGATCGTCGCGCTGAACATCGGTGCAGTTGCCGAGGCACTCGTTTTCGCTTCGCGAGCCGGTGCTGATCCTGCAAAGGTACGTGAAGCACTGATGGGCGGTTTTGCGACATCCCGGGTGTTGGAGGTACATGGCGAACGGATGATTGCCCGCACTTTTGATCCGGGATTCCGTATCGAACTGCACCAAAAGGATCTCAACAACGCGCTGGAATCTGCTCGTCAGATGGGATTGGCTTTGCCCGCCACGGCCACGGGACAGCAACTGTTCTCGGCCTGCGTTGCGCAGGGCGGAGCAGGCTGGGATCATTCGGCGCTGGTGCGGGCGATCGAAGTTATGGGCGCCCATGAAATCACCTGAAGCAGAGACGCTGGGAACCCCGGCGGGTGGCTTGCCCGGTTCGCCTGTCGTGCATACCAGGTGGACTGCAGAACCGTTCTGCACGATCTGTTCAGGGCGGCACTTGCGGCATATGGCCCAGAGGGCAAGTTTGACGGTATTCTTCCCTCTCGCCCAAGGGGACGGGTGATCGTGGTTGGGGCAGGAAAGGCGGCGGCCCGCATGGCCAATGCATTGAGACAGTCCCCTGTGCGGGCTGGTAATCACGCGCTATGATTATTCTTGTCCGACATGGATGATCGAAGTGCCAGAGGCCGCGCATCCGGTGCCGGATCAGGCCGGGCTTTCGGGGGCCTCGCGGATTGCAGACATTGTACGCAGTGCAGGAGCTGATGATTTGGTGGTGGTCCTGATGTCAGGGGACGCATCGTCATTTCTTGTCAGTCCGGGGTCGGGCGTCACGTTTGAAGATAAACGCAAGGTCAACCAGCAGCTTTTGCGCAGAGGGATCCCGATTGGCAGTATGAATTTGGTACGCAAGTCTCTTTCCGCAATCAAGGAGGAGAGTCGGCGTAATTTGTCACACCAACCAAGGTTGTAACTTATATCATTTCTGATGTGCCCCGAGACGATCCGGCAATCATCGGGTCCGGCCCGACGGTGATTGAGGATGTCTCGCCCGATGAAGTTTTGTCCATCATCCACCGTTATGGCGTTCATCTGCCTCCGGGCCCGCATGACGTTCTGACCTGGTCCCGGTCGAATACCGGGCTCCAGACCGGTCCCATCCAAGTGATTGCCAATTCACGGATGGCATTGCTCGCGGCAGCAGAAAAAGCTGTTGCCTTTGGTTTGCAGCCTCTGATTCTGGGTGAGGCTCGAGAGATGGGAATATCGCGTGCTGGTATAGCTCACTCTGCGCGGCGTTACGGAGTTCCAGTATCTGCTCCGGCTGTATTGCTCAGCGGCAGTGAAACGACGGTCACTGTGCGTTGTGACGGGCGGGGAGGACGTAATGCTGAATTTCTGCTGGCATTTGCAATTGTGATTGCGATGGAGGATGCCTCCTGCGCGACCATTGCCTCTGATACCGACGGAAGCGACGGCAGTGGTGATAAGCAGGCGCCTGGTTCGCCGAAAACCTGTCTCTGCGCGACGAAGGGAGCCTGCAACGCGAATATCTATCCCGGAATGATGTCTATAATTACTTCCAAGCAGTAGATCGGCTGATTTTCACCGTCCCAACGCTGACAAACGTGAATGATTTCTAGGCGATCCTACTGTGGTAGGCATCCAGATCAGGCAGAGGAAGCGAGCGGCAGAAAAATTTGGATTGGCTCCACGGCTCTGTCGATATGGGCGTTCTCAAGCCCTTCGGCGATGACTTCGGACATAGCGCGACTTGCCTTGGCGGGGTCACCGGTCTGGATCGCATCATAGACCATTTGGTGACGCTGGATCGATCTTGCGTGCCGCTCAGGCCGTTCAATGGGGGCAGAAATGCCGAAGGCAGATATGATTGAAGCTTCGATAATCGAACTGAAGGTTTGCAGGAATGGGTTATGCGACGCCAGCAGAATTTGCTGATGAAAGCCTAGGTCCGGCTCGGCATAACTGGTGGCGGTACGATGAGACGCGCTCATCTCCCGCAGATACCGGCGCAGGCGGACCAGATCTTCGGGTTTTCGCTGCGTTGCGGCCAAGGCCGCTGCTGCTGGCTCAAGCGCCTGGCGCACTTCAAACAGTTTAACCAGAAATTCGGTATCCACGCCGTTCTCCAGCCTCCAAGACAATACTTGCGGATCGTAGTAGTTCCAGAATGAGACAGGCAAGACACGTGTGCCGACCCGGGTCTTAGCCACAACCAACCCTTTGGCGGCCAGTGTCTTGAGTGCTTCGCGAAGAGCGGTGCGCGAAGCACGGAACTCGGCCATCAACTCAGATTCGCCGGGCAGGATTTCTCCCACGGCATAGTTTCCGCGCAAGATTCGGTAGGCAATTTCGCGTGTGATCAGATCATGCAATGATCGGATCCGATCGTTGCATGACAATCTGGGCATCTCAAGAGGCATGCTGGTTGGAATACCGGTCTGGATTCCCATATGTTTTCCTCCCCAATCCATATTGCTTCACTGGCGCGCAGATAATGCAATGCCATGTGGCTGCGGCCTCTCCCTGCCCGTAGCCCTTTCCTTTCAGGATCAGTTGATCCGAAGGTTCCGCCTAGCCTGTTCACGAGCAAGAATCTTTTTCGCAGGATGGTCCGCGATAGGTACGCTTAGATCAGGCGAGATTTCCCCTGCTGCGATCAAAGCATGATAGCGGGCACAGCAAACCCGCAGAAAGGATGTAAAGTTGCCCAGATCATGGTCCGCGTCCATAGATTCGTGCCAAAGTCGCGTGATCAGCTGTGACACCGTCATACCGTCGCGCTGACCGATTTCGGTAAGTGTAGACCAGAAATGATTCTCGATCCGGATCGATGTAACGACCCCATCAATTCGCAGGCTATGCGTTTGGCTCTGCCATTGCGAGGCGTCCGCCTCAATGAATAGTTGACACATCAAGGGTTCTCCCACGCCAAAGATGCCGATTGTCCGCCGCCCAAAGGGGATATCCGCATTGACAAGCAGGAATGCATGATAGGGCCAGATTGCCTTTGGATGCATTCAAAATAAAATCCACGAAAATCTTTTTTCCTGCAGCCTCATGCAGGTGGTTTCCGGGTGACAAAATCGCGTATTCATGTATTTCCCCCTGCCCTTGCCCCCTTTTGCCCAGTAGATGACAGTAAGCATGACACACTTCCGTTACGCTGGGTGTTAACCGGATACTACATAGGTCAGAAAGGCACCGTGATATTCTTGGTGGTATGACCACCGCTCACATAGGGTTTCTTCTCAATTAGGGTCAGGATCTGTAATTGCATAGCTCAGGCGGTGTTGATCCCTTGAGGGTTTCATGGATCTGTCCGCACTGACCGAGCCGAGGCTGGTCGTGCTGTATCGGGTCT
>NZ_JAUUTZ010000034.1 GCF_030678915.1 Paracoccus wurundjeri
GGATATCTTTCACCACCTGTTCGGCGGGGGCTTTGGAGGGTGATTTCGATTTTGAGGATTTGGGTCTCATCTGCGTTCCTTCGTCACTCCGACGAGACCCAAATCCTCCTTAAATCACAACCTCAAATCTGTGCCATGGGTGCTGACGGCCAACACCCACCAGAGTGCCAGTGCCGGGTCGGCACCAGCACTATCAGCGCCTGCCTCCGCAACAGGGCCAATGATCTGAAATGGCACGGACATCATGCCTGCTGCTGTCACCTTAAGCGCCTTCCGGCGCGTGACGCCAGCGTGAATTCGTGTATGGTCGGAATCACCCATGATCCGAGCTCCCTAAAGCTGGGGTTGTGGTTAGGCCGCACGGGGTGTTGCTGCACACCGTGCGGCCGCAATATAGTAATCGCAGGAACATTATGACCGGTTTTATGACATTTTCAAGCAATAATGACATAAAAAAGGACATTTACCCCGAACAGATTCGGGCTGCTCGAGCATTACTTGATTGGACACGAGAGGATTTAGCCAGTGCATCCGGGTTGACTGTTCGGACTCTTGCCAGAATTGAAAGTGCCCAAACCACTCCGAGGCAGACAACGATTAAGGCCTTGTCTACTGCACTGGAAGCCGCCGGCGTTGAGTTCATCCCAGAAAATGGTAGCGGGCCTGGCGTTCGGCTTGCCCATCGGTTGTCGCGTTCATGAGACATCGTTAGGCAGAAATGGTTTATCATCCAAGATTCTCCGGCGTGAAGATCAGGTAAACCAGAGGAGAAAATATTCACACCCCATGCACCTTCGGTGCTGACACTTTGCGTAAAGATGATCAGCATCTCATTGATAGCCGAGCGTTTTGTCAGGCAGCAAGACGTTTACAATTGGTGCTCTCGACAGTGACAGTGGCACAAGCTCTTCTCGTGAAATGTTTTTTATTTCAAAATCTTATTTGTCGAACAATTGTATTCTACCGATTTTATTATCCGCAGGTAATACCTATAGCGGCAAATACTCAGGCTTCGAACCGCCAGCAGGTCAATCCCCACGTAGACGCAATTCGCAGATGACCGCCACTCGGAGCCTTACTGCAACGCTTGCTACGACCGCCCTGTCCGCACCGTATTCGCGAGGCGGACCTGATATATGTTAAAGACCAGCGTCGACTTGTGTGGATCAGGAGGGCCGCCGTTGCTTACCAATTATAAAATTCGTCAAGCTGGTCATGAAGATGCGCAAGCAATAGCACGGCTCATGCAAGGGCTTGGATTTGACCATTCGGTCGAGGAAATCTTGCGCCGCTGGCATTTGGTCGGAGACGGCAAGTCTAACCCGGTGCTGATCGCGCACGAACGAGAGAATGCCGTAGGATTGATGGCCCTTCACATCGCACCTCTACTTTTCTATCCGGAACCGGTAGCTCGCATCACGACGCTGGTCGTTGCGGCAAGGTTTCGCAGGCGCGGGCTTGGACGCGCATTGGTTACGGCGGCAGAATGCCTCGCAAAAGAAGCTGGATGTGCCACTGTTGAACTCACCACCGGCAATCATCGAATAGATGCACATGCGTTCTATCGGAATTTGGGCTTCGAGGCGTTGGCCTTGCGCATGGAAAGACGGGTCTCTTAGCAATGATCGGCTTCGTCCTGCTTCTCAGACCTTCTGGCTGTGCGCGGTGTACAGCGCCTTTCTTGGGCGGGTTCTGAGGTACCTCTGGTCGATGGTGCCCTAGCTGTGGTTGCCGTTCAACGATCTTGCAGTGATCGAAGTGATGAGTCCATTGCCGCCATTCAGCGATCTGATATCATTGCGATATGTCTATGTGTCGGCCGTCGTCAGCTTGTCGCTCTTGCCGATGAAGGCGGGATCACGCTGCGGCAGAACTACAACCGGCTGGCTCCGCGCCTGGCAATGCGGATCGGGCGTTATGCCCATGCCCGGCAATTCAAGCGCATGCGCAAGGCGTTGAAGAAGTTGAAGGGTTACACCGGCCGCGTCCTGCGCGACATCCGCCGTCAGCTGGAGGAGATCCCCGGGGGTTCTTTCCGCGAGCGGGTTCTGGACACCCTCTCACTGGTCGGTCGCCTGCTGCATCAGGATCCCAGGAGCCGCGGCAAGATCTACGCTTTGCATGAACCCGAGGTGGACTGCATCTCAAAGGGCAAAGCGCGCAAACGCTATGACTTCGGCACCAAGGTCAGCCTGGCCACCACCATCGACCAGGGCTTTGTCGTCGGCATGCGGGCGCTGCCGGGCAACCCTTACGACGGCCACACCCTGCTCGAAGCCCTGGAGCAGGTGGCCATCCTGACTGGCCAGACCCCAGAGCTGGCGGTCGTGGACCGCGGGTATCGCGGCCACGGTGTAGCGGGCACGAAAGTGCTGATCAGCGGAACGCGCCGGGGCCTGACGCCAAAGCTGAAGTCGCTGCTGCGACGACGCAGCGCCATCGAGCCCGAGATCGGGCACATGAAAACCGATGGACGTCTGTCCCGCTGCCCGCTGAAAGGCACATTCGGCGATGCCATCTTCGCCGTCCTCTGCGGCTGCGGCCACAACATCCGCAAGATCCTCGCCCATCTCAGGGCTCTGATGGCATTCATCCTGGCCGCCATATACGCCGCAATCATGCCGGGGATCACGACACCAACCGACAATCTCGCCGATCGACACCGTTGTTCAGCCTGAACAAATTAGGCGAAGCCCCGCATCCGTCAAGGAATCTGGCATTCAAATGGAGACCTCCTGCCTGGCAAGGCGCTACCCTTGTACCATCTCGATCAGGCTGGGCCTGACCGGAAGCACGACCTTACCCGACAAGCAATCTCGGGAAATGCTCGGCGACGTCCTTCGAAATGACAGATGTCCCATGGTGGCGTTGAAGATGGTAGGCTAACCCTTGCAGGATATTCTTCTTATGCTCGTTCTCCTGGAACTGCTTGGCCCAAGCCTTGAAGAGGTAACGCGTGAGGTTCCGGCCCGTGTCAGGAGTAAATCCGGCCAGCATGTTTTCCGCGGCCGAGCAGAGCCGCTTTGCGCCAGGAGGAAGCATGAGCAGTCCGAACATGTTTCGATCGACAGGCGCAATGCTGTGAAGTTCCACCACGGCATTATAGGCGGAATCCCTGTTCCCATCGGCCATCCAGGCGAAGACCTTGAGGATCAGCAGGTGGATATGGGCTGAACTGGCCGGCTCGACCATGTCGATTGCCTTGTCGTAATACGATATTGCCGAAGCGATATTCCCCTTGTTCGCTTCGATCTGCCCTTTCAGCGTGAATACCGCTGCGAAGGTCGTGCTGCCGTGGAAAGCTTCATTGGTCAGCCGGCATGCCAACTCCAGGTAACCCCGGTCGATAAAGCGCAGCATTTTTGCAATTGCCAGCAGATGTCGCGGGTTGCCATGCGCATCCGGCAACGCCCTGAGACAGAGATCCTCGATTTCATTCTCCTGCAAATTCCACTCCTCTTCGCTCAATGGAGAGAGATGAATGCTCTGGATGAGCGCGCCGTATTTATTGAGCGCAGTCATGACCGAACGTTCCGACGCCGCAATGTTCATGGAACTGGCATGGAGCATGTGAGCCGCGTCCTCGTGCCAGTTTTTCACACGATCATCCCGCATGACGGATGCCTCGGGTCCCAGATCGATCAATATCTCGTATTTCCAAAGGGAATAGATGATCTGCTGCGTCAGGGTATCGATACATTCCAGCGCATCTTCGACCGGGAAGAGCTTGCGGAATTTGTTGATCACCTTCCCTGATTTTCCGTCACGCAACACCAATGCAATATGCTTGACACCTTCATCGACATGCTTACTCACCTCGAGGGTGAATTCGAAATTGTCTCGACTCATTGGATCGGGATGCCATTCCGGGCTGACAATAATTTCCTTGTTTTCATTCAGCGCCTTGCTGATGCTTGCGGCCAAAAGATTGGGGAAACCAACAGGCGGATCCTGCCCTGGAACATATGCATGTATGGGACCGATCAGGAGAAATGCCGATCGCACGTTCGGCTTGACCGGGTCGGCGAACCATATATAGCCATCGCCATATCTGGTCTCGATGAAGCGTGATTTCCTCGCACTATCTCCGAGACGCTTTCTTAGCCTGTTGATGAGATAGTCGATTTTACGCTCGGACAGGTTTCCGTTTCCATTCTGCAGGACACCAAGAAGCTCTGCCCGGGTGATCAGCCTGTGCGGGTTTCGAACAAAACACAGCAACAGGGCGTGTTCCTGACGGGAAAAACGAATGACGGAACCGTTCAGTTGTTTTGCCGTTTTCATGTCAGGCTGAAAAACGAGATCGTGATAGCAAGTCAAAACGCCCCCCGCATCGATCAATGGTAGTTTCTATTTTTTACGGACACTCGGTCAAAACGAACCCCTTTAAAATCAACCTCCCCTTACCGCGTATGCCCGAAACGCTTCATGTTTTTCCAGGAAGCTCGAACAACCTGTAATTGGCGAAACCAACGCACAGGCTTTCCCAAGCAGGTTTAAATATCAAACCTGCCGTAGGGTCATCCTACGGCAGGGTGATGATTTTCCCTAATGTTGAGTGCGGCAGTATTCGGAAATCTGAGAATCGGTGAAAGGAGCATTGCGGCTCTTTCTCGCCACGAGTTGACCTCTGTCATTCCGCGAACATGTCACATGATCAGATAATCTTGCCGTTGGTTTCTTCTCTTCCGTGAAGTTCAACGCAATCAGATCGATCTGTCCGCGGCAATGCTGCGAGATCTGCGCATCGCTGAACGGGGCATCACCGCGTTTCCTGGCGACTATCTGTCCGCTGTCATTTCGCGAACATGTCACATAATCGGTGATCGAACCCATCGATGTCGCAGCGACGGGTGCTGCAGCAGCAATTCTCGGTGCGGTCCTTTGCGCACGATCCGAGCGGCCTGCAGCACGTCGCTCCGATGAGGAGCATATGCTGCTAGAAGGGATGCTCCCGACCTGGCGGAGGGCCGCACAGGCGCCGGGATCCCTTGAGGCGATCATGATCAGCGCCGCCTGACCTTGCCCCATCTGAGCCAGCAGGCATGCCTCGTCGACTTGAGTCACACCTCCCGAGGCACCGCCGCCGATGATCGAGATCCCGATACTACCTCCAAGGCCGCAAGGATGACCTGAGCCCATGGATGGCGGCTGAACCGACGGCGCAGACCGCACCTCGTAGGACCCGCTATACTCATGCTGGGTCCGGGTCTGGGCTCTACCGCGCTGATCAAGATAGATCTGGGCATTGGACATGCCCCCAGATGCCGAGGCTGTTGCAGAGCTTTCGACCTCCGCGGAACTCGATGAGCTGGATGATGAATTGCTGCTGGTTGTCTGAGCTTCTGCCTGAGGCACCCAAATCGCCGAAGCGGTCAAGAATGCTAAAAAGGCGACAGCTGCAGGAGTGATATTTCTGTTGTAGCTAAACATTTTATTTTCCTCCCCTCCGAACGCAGAGGTGGTTATGAAGGCCGGAGTCGGCACGTTCGGACACCCACCCCGGCCAACTTAAGCCCGGTCATGCAGGCTTAAGTCGTGACACCTGGTCTCAGAACATGGTGCCGAAACCGCCGAAAGCGCCGGAGCTGCTTCCGTTGGAGCCGCCATAAGTTCCCGAAGCGGTCGCACCGCCAAAGCCGAGGGAACCCGAGGTCGATGTATTGTTCGTCGCACCAGCCGCCGTGGTCCCCGTCACCGAACCGGAAGCTGCGCCGCCGCCACCAATACCGGTCCAACCAGCAGCAGAGCCGGTCGAGCTCAGACCCATCGAGGTCGTATTGGATGCTGCGGCGACACCTCCAAAGGTGCCGGACCCAGTCTGACCGGCGAATTGTGCACCGCTTTCAGACCCGGACCAGGCGCCAGTGCCGAGAACCGTTTGTGCCGATGCGGCGCCCACGGTCAGAAATACCGCTGAAGCGGCAATTATAAACTTTTTCATTTCAAGATCTCCCTTAACAGAAACGACTTCCTGTCGCTTCGAGAAACACAGTTAGCAATTATCCGCTCATAAATCAATTAAAATTGGCGAACGACCGCTCATACATATAATCTATATTTAACAATTGATTAACTGACGTTATTATCAATAAATGGTGTTATTTTATATTCCGAAACGGCACATTAATTATGATTCAATTATTGCATCAATAAACGCAAATGAAATTACGCCAACGACCTCCACGCAAGAATCTACGCCAAATTATTTGACCTCCACTTAAAATTTAATGAGTTTATTTTCACAGTCTTAAAATAAATTTTTAATCGAAGATCAGCTCAAACAATAGCCGCAACAATTAAGCCAATGCATATTGCAGTATATGCAAATTCCCTCAAAAACAAATTATCCATGACATCTTTCCCCCTGTTACGCAAAAATTCGCCTCATTATTGACCGGAAGGTCAAGATTGGCATGTGAATGTAGTGGAAATGTTGCAATGCGCTATGACGGACGATCAAAATCCGAAAATCTGTCTCGGCCGTTGAAACCGCCTGGAATTGAGAATCTCGTTCTCCGGAACGGCAAAACAGAATCAGTAAACCATTCGCATCTTGCCCATAAATGCAGTGATCAGGAAAAGAAAAGATCTGACACGACCTATGGATGCATTCCCTTCGGTATGCATTCAAGCCAGGCGCCGCCGCCCTGAGGCTTGCGGCTGCATGTCGGATGTCAGATTTGTTCCGCCAGTCCCATGCCTCTGATTCGGTCACTTCCCGAATTGGAGCTCATCGGTATGGAGTCACGTTCCAATTTCCAGGTTGAGCAGAAAAGAAGCTCAAATCGCCAGATCTTCAAGCGTCTTTCCGGTTTCGAGAGCCTCGATCACCCATTTTGGCTTGCGGCCGCGTCCGGCCCAAGTCTGCCCGGGTTGTTCCGGATTCTCATACTTCGGCGTAACGATCCCACGGCCCCTGCGCTCTCCTGCGACAAGCTGAGAGAGTGTAAAACCATATTCCTTGGCTGTCGTATCCAATGCGGCCAATGCCTTGGCTTTCCGCTGCACGGTGAAGTTGGCGATCGCGGCCTCGACTTCCCGTTGCAATCGTCTCAGCTCATGGAGATCCATTGCCTGAAGATCTACTTGCGCCATTAAGATCATATCCTTTGCCGTGAGTTATAATTGAGACAGCGTTTCTATTCCGCAAAAACTGGAAGCGCAAAACAAATTCTCTTTATCACGTTCTCCGTTTTCTTTCTCTTGAAAAAGCAGGAGTCAGGGTTGTTATAACACAGCACCAGGATCAATCTTGCTTCGGGTTCAGCCCAGCATCCGCATTTCGGGTCTCAGCGACACGCTACACGACTCTGGAGTTTTCCCTGGGTTTTACAGGGATCCTGAACCAAGGCAGCATGGTATCGAGTAGCTTTGTCCTCAGACGATTTCGGATGTGGTCGAAGCCGGTTCGGAACCAGGACTTTGCATAGTATCCATGGGTTTTTCGTCGCGGGTTCTGCCGTCCGAATCTGTCTGCGGCGGTGCGTCCTGCCCAAGCGACCGCGAGAGCGACAAGCGCCATCAGGAGATCAAGCTTGAATGGGTTCGGCAAGCGTGGTCCTCCAGGTTGAGCCCGCGGGTCTTGAGGCACTCGGTGGCCCACCGCTTGCGATACGCGTTGAGGGCGGTGCGCGGAGCGACGTTGTTGATGACGATCAGCCAATCATCCCCGAGCGGCTTGGCGGCAAAGTTCAGAAGCGGCGCATCGCTCAGAGCCACATTCTCGCGGGAGCCCAGGCGGACGCGGAAGGTTCAACCGCGCCCGGCCCGGTGCAAACGCGCGCGCAAGGTCGGGTCATACCCGGACGCGAGATCGTGAGCGCTCGCCTTGCCGATATCCTTTTGGTGGAAGCGATACAGACCTACGCGGCAAATGTCGGACCCGGAGATATGGGCTGGCTCGGCGCGCTACTCGACCTACGCCTCGACCGCGCCTTGGGCGTTATGCGCCAGGAGGTCGCTCACCCGCGGACTGTGGCCGAACTGGCCGACGTTGCGGGCATGTCGCGATCGGCTTTTTCCGCTGAATTCACCCGCCGGGTTGGCCAACCGCCATTATCCTACCTACGCAGCTGGCGGCTAACCCTAGCGCGAACGGGTCTCAAGCGCGACATTGCAACAGTGGCCAACATCGCAAACGCTGTTGGCTACCAGTCGCAAAGTGCCTTTAGCCAAGCCTTCCGGCGCACCTTCGGTATTTCTTCGAAAGATGAGGCTAATTTGCGGGGTGGCGGCGACCATCCGTATGACCTACCGGACCGCAAGCTCCCCAGATTTCGGTGACGTCCGCCATGGGCTCCTCTCGTTGCTCTCGGCGAAGCCATTGAACGACAGCATCAGATCACCACTTTTCCAAGCAGTCGCAACCTTCGGATGGTTGCCAGTCGGCGTTGAGGCGGACTCCGCTCAGGATCGTTTCCAATGCGCCCCATGACGGCGCGCCCTTCGGAAACCCGACCGCAATATCCTGCGGCGCGAGGCCGTTCCCGGCTGCCAGGTGGACATGCATGATGCCTTCGGGATGGGGCAGGGTTTCCACCATGGCTGCCATGGCATCACGGCTGTTCGGTGTTGCCAAGCCGCCGGGCAGTTTGCCGATGTGGTCGTGCAGCCATATTTTCATGTTCTCAACGGCTAGTTCAGGCGTATCGCCGAACCGGGGATAAACCAGAGGCAGCCAGAGCTGCGTCATGCCCTCGAAATAACCGGTATTGCGCCACCTGATATCGAGCTCGTTCAGCCGGAACTTCATCAGACGATCCGGCTGAAGTGGCCTGGTGGTTAGCGCGGCAAGGTCGAAATTTCCGAGCTGCGCACTCACAGCCAACCGGTTTCCCGAGGTATCCCGGACATCCAGCTCGTTGAGCTCAAACCGCTCAGTCTCCGGATCCAATGTGTAATCCAGATGCAGGTCGGTGCTGTTCAATTCGGCGACCAGTCGTATTTGATAGGCGAGATCTTCAAAGTCTCTCACCTGTGTCAAAAGCCATGCATCCTGCACGTCCAGAACGAGGGCTCGCGGGATTGTTTCCCCTGTTCTGCCTGCCCACTCCGTCTTCCAGTTGATCTCTCCCACATGCAGAACCTGTTCGGGACCACTTCCCGGAAGCGCCAGGTCCAGATCGCGCAGCACACAGCGATCCTCCTCGAACACTGGCGCCAGATCGGCCAACACACCATCGAGCACAGGATCGGTGGCTTCCAGGTCGGCAACGCAACGCGCGTCGTTAGCGACGACGGGGAGGACAGTTGCGCAAACCAGGAAACCGGCAGCCAGAAAAGAGTTCATGATATTTCCGTTCGATCGGGTAAGGCCTGACGATTTTTTAGCGCGATGAGACACTCTTTGCGGCCTATGCTAGTCAAGGTGTCCGCCCAGCAATGAGCGCACGCTTCCTGCGGCGGCCGTGAGCTTGCAGCATATCTTTTGGCAAGCCAGCTCGATAACAACCCGGGCGTACCGGTCGCGAGGAATGCGCCCCCGTGGCCGGTTTTGCATCCCGTGATACTTACTTCACGCGCTGACCATTGGCCAGCACATGGCCGTCCTCGGTGAACTCGAGTTTCGAGGTCAGTGTGTCATCGCCGGTCTGCGCGGCAAACATTCCAACCATCATCCGGCCCTGCATCGCCTGCGCTTCGGGGACCAGCCCCATTCCAACCAGCGTATCAAGCAGCGTATTACTGCCAGTCAGTTCAAAGCTGGCTTCGCCGACAGGCTTGGGCAAGCCCGGATAGGTCTGCATATCCTCATTGTCGAAGGTCACTCCCCCCTCTCCGGTCAGCGACGCCCCCGCCAGGGAAATGTGCAGCTCATTGAGCGACAGGCTGTTGGGCAGGCCCGGCGGCGTGTCGGACTCAAATGATTCCGCCAGATTCTGCATCAATGTCAGCGCCCCGGAAATATTCACGGAAACCGTTGCCGGGTCACGAGGCAGCTGGGCTTGCGGATCGAACATGCTCCAGATTTCATCGTTAACCGTCAAATCACGAAGCTCCAGACCCAGTTCATAATCCTGCTCTTCTTCCGATTTAAGCAGCGGAACAAGGGCATCAAACCCGAATGTCTCCGCCGCAAAATTGATCGGGAAAGGGACTTGCGCTGCGGTCACGTCGATTCTCATTCCCGTCCCGGTCCCGCCATAGTGCAGGCCGTCTTCTCCGATACGCGCCTCCATCTCGGCAGACTCGTAGGCCGTGGTGTATTCCAGCGGCTGACCGGATTCCATGACTTCGGTGGTTTGCGAGACATCGGCAAGGGTTGCCGTCAAGCTGCCATTGGTGCCACTGCTGATCGTATTGCTGAAATCCTGGGTGAAACCATCCGCCGGCACGCTGCCAGAGGCCGACATTACCGTCGCGCCATATTTGCCCGAGGCCTTCATCACCCCTCCCGAGCCTTCAACAGGACCGGACCCGTCCTCTTTCGGCTGCTCCGGAAAAACCATATCCATGGTGTAATCGGTGCTGGCGACGCTGGATTCATATTCGATCTCGCGCATTTCCCGCACGGTCGAGACCGTCCTGGTGGCGACATCGTGCATGTTATAAACCATGTCCAGATCGGAGACAGCCTCCCCTTCCGCCATCGCTTCGATAACCTTGACCGTGAGCCTGTCCGCCGAATACTCGGTTGTCATGTTATCCGGATCGCCGGACACCAGATATTCCTGGTTCTCGCCGGTCAACTCCATGCTGACATTGAACGCCTCCCCGGTTTTGTCGGTTCCGCGCATACCGACCGGGGTGGTTTCCGGCAGGACGATCGAAACCGTGCCATCGCCGTTATCGACGAATTGCCAGCCAGTTGAGGTCAATTCGAATGTGGCGGTTTCGTCTTCGTCTGTCATCTTCTCGGGGATCGTGACGCGAAAAACGATATCTTCTGCCGTAAGCGTGGCACCGTCTTCTGATGTCTGGCCTTCGACCTCGATCCCGAAAGCGCCGTAGCTTTTTACCATATCGTCCCAGACCTCCTGCGGCGTGACATCGGCAAATGCCGGTCCCGCGGCGCAAATCAGGGCTAGGGCGGATGTTTTCGTTATAAAATGCGGATTCATATTTTACCTTTCGAACAAAAAATCGAGGCTAACATTCAATGTCCGACTATTGCGGTCAAGTATGGGAACTGAAAAATATTCGGCCAAAATGGGACTCCGACAGCTTTGAGATTGGTCATCTGTAGTCAAGCTTTGAACAGACGCACCGGCTCCATGCCATCGGGCCGCTTTTCATCTTTCCCATTTTTCGTGGCAGATGCCGCATACAAAGAAACGACCAAGGCAATGGCGAGTCCAACGATGCCTCCATTGTGGATGTCCCGGCATCCGAATCTATCGCTTGCTGACATCTTCCAAAGGCACGACACCGTGTGGCGGCGGGCCGATACTAGGCATGTCAGCTTGACCAGGCTCAGGGTAATGGGCGGCGCCCAATACCTGCGAAAACCGCCATTGTCGGAAATACCGAAGATCGGCGGTCCGGGACTGGATGGGCATCACACATGCCGGGAGCCAGGCCGAGATAAACCCGATATGCATATGGTAATCATTGCAGGTGTACGACATGCTGGTTGCAATCATGGATTGCTGATAGACCCACCTCGGATGAATGGGCCACAAGGACCTCGCCAACGGCCTGGAACAGATCGGCATCAAAGCGGGCTTCGTGGGCGGTTAGGTGCAGAAGGCAATCGAGTGGTTTCAGCATGATTTTTGTTAAGGAGTTTTTGACGGTGAAACCTGAGGCGTATCCTGATCTTCGGGATCTGGCGTCAGGAAGTTTTTGACAAGTGCCTGTTAATTTTCGCTGAGAACTGACCCGGGTTGGCAGAGAATTTTCATTGAGAAGTGACCCATGTGCGAACTTCGCCCTGTCTGCGATTTGCAGGGGGCAATGGAGTGATAGACATGGCATTTTTGAGTGTAATTCGACGTTGGGCATTGCGAGAGGGAATGTAGATCCGCGAGATCGCGCGGCGAACCGGCCTCTCGCGCAACACGATCCGGAAGTATCTTCGTAGCGGCACGACGGAACCGAGTTTCAAGATTCCCGACCGGCCCAGTAAGCTGGATGCTTATGCCGAGAAGCTTTCTGTCTGGCTGCTGACGGAGAGTCGCAAGCAGCGCCGCACGATCAAACAGCTTCACCGGGATCTGGTTGTGCTCGGCTTTACCGGTTCCTATGGCCGGGTGGCTGCATTCGCCCGCGCCTGGCAGGAAGATCGGCGGCGGGATCAGCAAACGACGGGCCGCGGCACCTTTGTGCCGCTGGTCTTTCAACCCGGCGAGGCGTTCCAGTTCGACTGGAGCGAGAACTGGGCGGTGATCGGCGGCGAGCGCATCAAGCTTCAGGTGGCCCATATCAAGTTGTCCCACAGCCGCGCCTTCCTGTTGCGCGCCTATCTCCTGCAAAGCCATGAGATGCTGTTCGACGCCCATTGGCACGGCTTTCGCGTGTTCGGCGGGGTGCCGGCCCGAGGTATCTATGACAACATGAAGACGGCGGTGGACAAGGTCCTGACCGGCAAGGATCGGCAGGTCAATGCCCGCTTCAGGGCGATGGCCAGCCATTATGTCTTCGAGCCTGAGTTTTGCAATCGGGCGGCGGGTTGGGAGAAAGGGCAGGTGGAGAAAAACGTCCAGGACAGCCGCAACCAGCTCTGGCAAACCATGCCGGCATTCCCGGATCTGACCGCGCTCAACGCCTGGCTGGAGCAAGGCTGCCTTGCCCTGTGGAAGGACACGGCCCATGGCACATTGCCCGGGACCATCGCGGATGTCTGGCATGCCGAGAGAGCCGCGCTGATGGCCCTGCCTCCAGCATTCGATGGCTTCATCGAGCAGAGCAAACGTGTGTCGCCAACCTGCCTGGTAACCTTTGAACGTGTCCGTTACAGTGTGCCGGCATCCTTCGCGAACCAGCGCGTCAGCCTGCGGGTCTATCCCGACCGGATCGTGATTGCCGCAGAAGGGCATATTCTCTGCGAGCATCAGAGGGTGATCGTTCGATCACACCAGGCACCAGGACGGACAGTCTTTGACTGGCGGCACTACCTGGCCGTCATCCAGAGAAAGCCCGGCGCCTTGCGTAACGGGGCTCCCTTCGCCGAGATGCCGGACGCCTTCCGCCAACTCCAGCATCATCTGCTCCGGCGGCGCGGGGGCGATCGGGAAATGGCCGAGGTGCTGGCCCTGGTGCTGCAGCACGATGAACAGGCCGTGCTGACTGCCGTGGAACTGGCTCTGGAAGCCGGGGTTCCGACCAAGACCCATGTGCTGAATATCCTGCACCGATTGGTCGACGGCAAGACGCCCTGCACGCCCGATATCGATCCCCCGCAAGCTCTTGCCTTGCGGAATGAGCCCCGGGCCGATGTCGATCGCTATGACGGGTTGCGCGGCCAGAGCCGGGAGGCCCGCCATGCGTCATGATCCTGCCAGCGCAGCCGTCGTCATCATGCTCAAAAGCCTGAAGCTGCACGGCATGGCTCAGGCTGTCACCGACCTGATCGAACAGGGTGCCCCCGCCTTCAAAGAGGCGGTGCCGATGCTCTCGCAGCTCTTGAAGGCCGAGATGGCAGAACGCGAAGTGCGGTCCATTGCCTATCATATGAAGATTGCCCGCTTTCCGGCTTATAAGGACCTCTCCGGCTTCGACTTCGCGGCCAGCGAGGTCAATGAAGCCCTGATCCGCCAACTCCATCGCTGCGAGTTCCTTGACGCCGCCCAGAACGTGGTTCTGATCGGCGGGCCCGGCACCGGGAAATCGCATCTCGCCACCGCCCTTGGCATTCAGGCCATCAAGCATCATCGCAAGAAGGTCCGCTTCTTCTCGACCGTCGAATTGGTCAATGCGCTCGAACAGGAAAAGCTGCAGGGCAAGGCCGGGAAGATCGCAGACAGCCTGGTGCGGCTCGATCTCGTGATCCTGGACGAACTCAGTTACCTGCCGTTCAGTGCGACAGGCGGGGCCCTTCTCTTCCATTTGCTGAGTAAGCTTTATGAGCAGACCAGCGTGGCCATCACCACCAATCTCAGCTTCAGCGAATGGGCCAGCGTCTTTGGCGATGCCAAGATGACAACCGCCTTGCCCGATCGGCTCACGCATCGCTGCCACATCCTGGAGACTGGGAACGACAGTTTCCGCTTCAGGGCAAGCTCGGCAGCAGCAAAAAAGATGACAGAAGGAGGCCAGGACTTGACCGATACATGAGCAACAGAACATAACCTTCAGGCGGGTCAATTCTCGATGAAAAACCCGGGTCAGTTCTCAGCGAAAATTAACATCGGGGCCCCTTATCGCGACCTTCGCAATGGCGCATCCGGGCGTGACGATCGATATCACGGTCACGGACGAGGAGTTCGATATCGTGGCCGCCGGCTTTGACGCGGGCGTGAGGTTGGGCGAGGTGATTGAGCAAGACATGATCGCCGTCCCTTTGACCAGCGACCAGCGCGAGATGGTGGTCGCAACGCCCGGCTATCTCGAGATCCACGGCGCGCCGGAACATCCGCGCGAGCTTGTTCATCACCGCTGCATCGGCTGGCGTCCGTCGCCGAACGTTGCGCCGTACCGTTGGGAGTTCGAGGAGAACGGCGTTCCCTTCGACGTGGCGGTCGAACCTCAGATCACCACCAACGACCTACGCCTGATGCTGCGCACCGCGCTCGCGGGAGGCGGCATCACTTTCGCATTGGAGGAAACCTTCCGGCCGTTTGTGAAAACCGGCGAACTCGTGCCCCTGCTGGGTGATTTCCTGCCGCCCTTTCCCGGCTTCTTCCTGTACTTCCCCCAGCGCCGCAACATGGCGCCGAAGATGCGAGCCCTGATCGAGCATATCAGGCAATGGAGATAACGCGCCGTCCTATTGGGAACGAACTTGGAGGGCTATAGCGCAAACGTAGTGATCATCTCTGTCGGTCGCGGCCCGCCATTTGCCGCCGATTGCCCTCGATAGTACGACATTGCCGTCGATAAGCGCGTTCTGGCAGGTGAGATAGCAAGCCGCCGCTTCTGCGCTACAGCGCGAAATATTTTGAGAGCAGAGGCGGCACACGTCTCCTGTTAACTATATTTCTCCCCCTACGGCCGATCAGTATATGGATGTTAGTCGGCGGCGAGGCTTCTAGTGTCACCTCGAATTCCAACTCAGCTGGATCAGTCAGGGACTTCGGTATTTTCGATGCACGATAAGAAAATTAGTAGGGCGTGAGGCCGACATGAAGCTCGCTGACCTCGCCCTCAACCAGCGGGACGATGGGCACGCCGGCAAACTTCAGGTGCTTGTAGAACTTGGCCACATCGACCTAATCGCGTGAGATGCAACTGGAAGACCCGGAACGAAATCCTCAGGGCTGCATAGCCACGGTCCTCCGCGAATGCTTACCCCCGGAACTTGCTACCGTCGTCCCGTTGTTCCCAAGGCCTCCTCAAGCGCCCGGCGCCCGCTGCTCATGAGCCAGGAACGCAGACTAAGCAATTCCGGGTTGATCTCACGCATGGCATCAAGGTCGACCTTCTCGGCGAGCGGGCCGTCTTCCAAGCTCTTTGCCATATGCGCGAGGTCCATATTCGCTGCGAGAACATCATCAGGGAAGCGTTCATAGGTGATCGGACGTCCGGCAGCTTCGGTGAAGGCGGTCTCAAGTTCGCTCCCTGTCACCCGGTCGCCGGCAATCTTCATGGTCTTGCCGCCGAAGCGCGCTTTGTCGGCAAGTACGGCAGCAGCAAATTTGCCGATATCTTCCACGGCGGTCAGGTGAATCGATTGGTCTGGTCGGATCAGCGATATCAACCGGCCTTGATCTAGGCCGAAGCCCGGTCGCACCAGCATCTCCATGAAGATCATCGGCCGAATGATGGTGGTCGTGACGGGGAGCTTTCGGACATGCGCCTCGATGCGTGGCTTGGCGTCGAAGCGCGGCACTCCCGTCAGCACATCCCCCGCGCTGGCACCCGAAGAATACACGAAATGCTCAATGCCGGTTTCATCTGCGATATCCGCAATCGCGATCCCATAACGGACTTCGTCTTCAGCAGTCAGGTTGGCAGGCAGCACGCTGAAGACACCATGAGCATCTCTCATGGCCGAGTGGATGACATGCCTGTCCTCGAAAGAGCCTTGTACAAGTTCAACGCCTGCATTCCGCAGCTTCAAAGATTCGGTCCCGGTGGCGTCCAATACAAGCGCGCGAACGGGCCACCCTGCCTTCAGCAAGGCTTTGGCGACAGATCCTCCCTGCCGCCCGGTGGCGCCGAAAACCAGAATGGCTTTTTTGTCATTGGTCATTGGATACCCTCGCATGGAACAAGGGCTATCCATATATACTAATATAAACCCGCCGGAAGACGGCACATTTTTCTGCATCAGGCACACAAATGATACCTTTGGACAAGCAAATGCACGCCGACGCACCACAAGGATCTGGGGAAGGTCGGTCATTCAAACCCGTTCCATTAAACGGGATCTGTGCGCTGCTGAGCGACAAGTGGACTGTTCCCGTCCTTTGGCGCCTTTCGCTCGCGGCGGATCATCGGCTCCGCTTCTCAACGCTCAAAAAGGAGGTGGAAGGTATCACGCAGCGGATGCTGACACTCACACTCCGCAATCTTGAGCGCGACGGGCTAGTCGCACGCCATTATTTCCCGGAAGTGCCGCCGCGTGTGGAGTATGAACTGACAGACATGGGTATCGGCGCTTTGCACGCCCTTGAGGTGTTCAACTTCTGGGTTCACGACAACCTGCACACCATCAGAGAACACCGCCGCGCTTACGACGACGGGAGATTGTAAGCCCTCACCGAATACGGCCTTGAAGGAGACGACCGATACGTCGTTCAGCTCTGGTGCGGAAAGACACCGGATGGTGTACGTGTTTTGAAAGCGCGGTCCAGCGGGTAACACCTGCCGCAAACACCCGGGCGATGATTGGCGGGGTGCCACGGTCAACCGCAACAGCCGATCACCATCATCGACGACCGATAATCGGGGGCGATTGCGGGCATTCATCCGCGAACGAGCGAAGCATTTGCGAGATTCTTTCTTGTCTTGACGCCCATAAGCCACCAGCCCGCTGTCCACCCCTTTGCAGCCATTCGCTTTTTTCTCAATTTAGAGGGCTATAGGGTAAACGTAGTGATCATCACTATCGGTCGCGGCCCGCCAAACACCGCCGATTACCCTCCAAAACACGATATTGCCGCCGCTCAGTGGACACCCTAAACAAGGGCCGAAAACTCCAGCTTCGGGTGGTCCAGAGTTGGTAGGTACAGCACCGGTTGCCTACGCCCTTCTGTCTTGCCAGTGAAAGGTTGGTGGCAGGTCCCACCCGTCAACCATCGCAGGATGGCCGGTGACGCTGAGGGATGTCGATCTAAAATCAATGGAGGACACATGAAAATGACGAGATCTACAGTTAGACATGGGATCGCCACCCTTACCGTGGCGGTTCTGTCGCTCGGTGGCGCGAGCGCCGTCATTGCGGAGCAAGCGGCCATGACCTCGGCGGCTTCAATGTCGGTTGACATCAACTATTTGCTTTATACGCCGGAAGATTACGAGAGTTCTGAGCAAGATTACCCCTTGGTTGTATGGCTGCATGGAGGCGATCAAGGAGGTAACGACGTGTCCTTGGTTCGTGAAAGCGGCCTGCCTAGCATGATCGAGCAGGGGAAAAACCTCCCGTTCGTGGTCTTCTCACCGCAAAATCCGAGTGAGGAACTGCTCTACCCAATCGAGCGGATCAAGGCGGCTTTAGACGAAGTAGTTGCTACGCATCGCATTGACGAGAGCCGGATTTACCTTATCGGGTACAGCCGTGGTGCGTTTGGTGCCTGGGCTATGGCCTCGCAGTTTCCAGATACCTTTGCTGCCGTAGTCCCCATCGCTGGCGGCGGCACACGTCACTACCTCAACCGGACGAGCGAGAACACGGCATTCTGGGCCTTTCATTCGACCGATGACGATGTGATTCCGCTCAGCGACACGGTGGTTCTGGTTCAAAGGTTGAAAGAGCTGGATCGCAACGTCCGTCTTTCTATTTTAGAGGGCGTGACACACGAAGGAGTCGAAATGAAGGCGCTTGAAGACCCTGAATTGTGGGATTGGCTTGGTCAACAGCAACTCACGCCAACTGAGGTCGCGGAATAAGCCGGCCACCCCGAAAAGCAGTGGTGCGGGCCTTGGTCTGAGCCTGGTCAAGCAGATCGTCACCGGCCACAAGGTGCAAATTGCTATCGCCAGCACCCCAAATGGAACCGAGGTGGTGCTGGATCTGTGACGTTTTTCTATACTTGTCACGAGCCGGGCAGACCGTAATGCTGGCGCAATTCGACCTCTACATGTTCGCGCCGAATAGTCGCGAAAGAGGTTTGAGAACATGCGCAACAGTAAACCGACCCAATTATCCCGCCGTCGAACGGCAGCCCCAGCTTGGCTTGCACATCTGATGCTGCCTGCCCTCCTCGCGGTTTCGGGATGTGCTTCCGTTCCGCTGAAAACCGGCGGAACCCTTACATCCTACAGCAATCTCGGCCCTTCCGAAGGAAGGTTTTCCAAAACGCGAAGCTATGCTGATGCGCAGGGTCTGGCATCTGCGAAAACTGCGCGGATCATTCCGTCAGCCTTTTCCGCTTCGGCCGCGGCCGAGGTGCCGCTGCCGAATGACCGGATGCTGATTGCCAATGGGCTTGATCGGGCGCTTTGCATCGGCCTTAGTAACAGGTATCGAATGGTACCGGACGGCGTGCCTGCGGATCTGACGGTGCAATCCACCGTGACCGATATCGTCCTGACCGACAAGATCATGGCAGGGGTTTCGACGGTTACGACACTGGGAAGCAGCGCGGTGTCGCCCGTCGGCCTTCCCCGGATTCCGATCGGCCTTGGAGGGTTGGCGATGGAGGCCGAGGCATTGGATCGAGACGGCGTTCAGCGTGCGGCCATGGTATGGTCTCGCGGGGCGAATTCCATTCAGGACAGTCCGCGTTATTCCGAAATTGGCGACGCCTACGGTCTTGCCACAAGATTCGGCGACGAATTCGCCGAGCTTCTTGTGTCTGGTACGGATTCGCAGGGGTTCAGCGTCTCACTTCCCAAAGGGCACGAGATCAAATCCTGGCTCGGTCGCAAGCCAAAATATGTCGCTTGCGACCAGTTCGGCCGGGCGGCGGGCATCCCCGGAGCTATCGTATCCCAATTTGGCGCGCCGCCACAATGGACAGAGAAACGTCCCTAAGCATCGCATACTAAATCACTCATGGCCCCCCTGCCCCGCATGCTTGCGCGGCGGGGGTAATCTCATGCGCTCGACAGGCAAGTCATGCGGATCGGACAGAGGCGGATATCCTGCGTTGATATGGCGCGGTCTGGCTTCAATTTAAACTCGCGATCTGCATCAGGGTGCCGAGCCTACTATTGGTCGCATCGACCGGGCGTACCGTCGACATATCGGCCTGCGTCAGCCACCGGGCAGCGAAAGCTGGCGATCAGAATTGTTGTGGTCGGGCGCATGTGGCAGGTTGCGGCTAATAAAGCGCGAGAAGGCATCGACATAGGTCAGCATGACCGGCACGACGACCAGCGTCAGCAGCGTGGAACTGATGAGACCGCCGATCACCGCATGAGCCATGGGGGCATTCTCGCCGCTTCCTTCATGGATCGCCAAGGCAAGCGGCATCATGCCGAAGATCATCGCCAGCGTGGTCATGATGATGGGACGAAAGCGTGTGCCGCCCGCTTCGATCAGCGCCTCGGTCAAACTCGCGCCATCAAGACGGTGCTGGTTGGCATTGTCCACAAGCAGGATGGCGTTCTTGACCACCAGACCCATCAGCATGACGAAGCCGATCATGGAATACATGTTCAGCGTCGAGCCACCGACCAGCAGGCCCAGCATCACCCCGACCAACGACAGCGGTAGGGCCATCATGATCGCCAGCGGTTGCATGAAACTGCCGAACTGGCTTGCCAGAACCAGATATATGAATATTACCGCCAGCAGCAGCGCCGAAACCATGCTGCCTGTCGTATCGGCCAGCATCTCTCCGTCGCCGCCCTGGACGATACTGACACCTGTGGGCAGATCAAGCGCGGCTGCAACTGCGTCGATCCGGGACGTGATGTCACCCAAGACGCCGCCCTCGATATTGGCGCTAATGATAACCTGGCGGGTGAGATTCTCGCGCTCGATCTCGCTGGGACCCAAGCTCGGCCGAACCTGAGCGATCTGGTCGAGGCGGATAGCGACGGGGCTTTCGGTTCGGCTTTGGGCAATGGGCAGGTCGCCAATGGCGGCGGTGTTCTGGCGCAGGGCTTCGGGCAGACGCACGACGACGTCGAGTTGATCCCCCGCTTCATTGGTCCATTCCGACGCGGACTCGCCACCGAGCATGGCGCGCAGGGCAAAGCCGGTCGCTTGCAGACCAACGCCCAGATCGCTGGCGGCCTGCCGGTCCATGACGATGTCAAGCATGGGTTGCGCCTGCTGGAGGCTCTGTTCGATATCGACGACGCCGGGAATGGCGGCCATGGCCTCGCTCAGCTGCGCCGCGACAGAAGCCAAACCCTCGAGATTTCCTCCCTGCAGCTTGATCTCTATGGGGCTCTCGCCGCCACCAAGCCCGCCTCCGGGTGTCACCACGAAGCTGGCGCCGGGAACCGAGCGCAGCGCATCGCGGATCGAGGCCGTCATTTCCAGCGATGAACTGGTGCGTTGGCCGGGAGTGACCAGGGTAGCGGCGATGACGGCGCGGTTATCCCCGGAAGCACTGCCGGCATTAACGCTGGTATAGCTGCTTTCGACTTCGGGCATCACCGCGAGCAGGGCCTCGACCTGATGCGCTTTGATCGCGGTATAATCGATGGAGGACCCGGCGGGTGTTTGAAGGTCGATCTGGACCTGACTGTTATCGGCCTGAGGCATGAATTCCACACCAATCATGGGAAACAGCAGGAAGCTGCTGCCAAAGGACATCAGTGCCACCAGCATGGTGGCGATCCGGTGCCGGAGCGACCAACCCAACACGCCACGATAAAGATGAGCGAGTTTTTCGAATCCGGCGTCGAACCGGTCAATAAGCCGACCAATGGGGCCACGCCTGGCATCGGGCTGGGAGTCTGGATCGTACCAGACGCTCGACAGCATTGGATCAAGCGTGAAGCTGACAAAAAGCGAAATCAGCACGGCAACCGAGACGGTGACGCCAAACTGCATGAAGAAACGGCCCACGATCCCGTCCATGAATGCAAGCGGCAAAAACACCGCAACAATGGACAGCGTGGTGGCCATGACCGCCAATCCGATCTCCTTGGTGCCATCGAGCGCCGCCTGAATATGGGATTTCCCCATGTGCAGGTGACGGGTGATATTTTCACGCACCACGATTGCGTCATCGATCAGGATGCCCACCGACAGGGTCAGCGCCAGCATGGTCATCATGTTCAGCGTGAAGCCAAGCAGACTGACCACGGCCAGGGTGCCGATAATCGAGATCGGCAAAGTAAGCCCGGTGATGATGGTCGAGCGCCATGAATTGAGGAACAGGAAGACGATCACCACGGAAAGCAATGCCCCCTCGATCAGGGTTGCCTGAACAGTCTCGAAATTCTGCTCGATCGACTCGGCCGAGCTTTGCAGGATGTCGATCACCACATCTTCCGGCAGGCGGCCATTGTTGTTCAGTTCTGCGACCGCTGCCTCGACGGCGTGGGCGATGGCCACGGTATTACCGCCTTCGATCTTGACCACGTCGATGGCCAGCGCCTGTTCGCCATCTCGAAACGCCAGGCCATCGGTATCTGACGCGCCCAGAGTGACGGTCGCGACGTCGGCAATGGTGACGATCTCGTCGCCTGTGCTGGCCACAACGATATCGCGAAAGCCCTCGACCGAATCCACATCGGCATTGATCTGGACAGTCTGAACCAGCAGACCTTCGACGATCGAGCCTGTGGGCAATGTCTGATTGTCCTGCTGAAGGGCAGAGACGACATCGCCAATACCGATGCCAAAGGCATTGAGCAGATCCGGATCGACGGCAATATCGACCTGGCTGTCGAGGCCGCCGACCACATTGGCGCTTCCCACCCCGGAAATGGACGTCAGCGCGGGCGTGACGATATCTTCCGCCAGCGATGTCAAATCTGTTACCGAGTGGGTGGGACTGCTGAGCGCCAGGGACAGCATGGGGGTAGCGATAGGATCGTAACGCAGCACCTGACTCGCTTCGGCGGCCTCGGGCAATTGATCCACAATCGCGGCAAGCCGGTCGCGCACATCCTGCGCGGCGACGGTCGCAGGGGTGTCAAGAGTGAACTCCAGTATAACTGTCGAATGACCGGCGCTGGAGGTGGAGGAGACCCTTTCAATGCCGCTCAGGGTATTGACGGCCTCTTCGATGGGCCGGGTGATTTCGGTTTCGACCGCTTCCGGGGACGCGCCGGTATAGGGCGTAAGCACGGCCACCACGGGAAAGTCGATATCAGGATATTGCTCGACCGGCAGGCTGCGATAGGCCGAGATGCCGAAGACCAGGATTGCCACCATGATCATGGTGGCAAAAACCGGATGCCGGACACTGATCGATGTCATAAACATGGTTTCAGTTCCCCGCGATAGTGACGGCAGCGCCGTCCGAAAGCCCGGACAGCTTCGCACCAACGATCACATCGCCGTCAGCAAGGCCCGCGCGCGCCTCGACCAGCATCGTTGCCGGCCACTCATTGCCGATTTTGATGGGGCGTTCCTGCACCTGCCCATCGACGACCGCCAGCACGTAGCTGGTGTCCTCCCGGGTCTGGACGGCTGCGGCGGGCACGGCAATCACGTCCTCATCCTGGCGCACCACGATATTGCCAGTGACAAACATGCCGCCTCTCAACAGGCCATCGGCGTTGTCGAGCGTGAGATAAACCTTGATCGAGCGCGTACCGGCTTCTGCAACCGGATTGACCCGATCAACCTTGCCGGTAAATTCCTCGGTCGGCGCCCCCTGAACCGTCAGCCGCACCGACTGTCCGGCCCGGATACGCGCCGAATCCCTGAGTGGAACCAGCACTTCCACCCTCACCGTGGACAGATCGACAATGCTCAGCATTGTCGTTCCCGGGCTGACGATCTGGCCCGGCTCGATGCTGCGGGTGGAGATGATACCCGAAAACGGCGCCGTCACCCGGGCGCGCTGCAGATTGGCCTCGGCCAGTGCCACCTGGCTCTGCCCGGTCGCGATCTCCGCCGCCAGTTGATCGACCTCGGCCTGCGCTGAGTCAAGCGTTGCTTGTGCGGCGCGCCCCTTGTCGAACAACAGTGTGGTGCGCTTCAGTGTTGTCTCGGCGGCGCGCAGTTGAACCCTGCTCGATCTTATCGCGCTGCGCTGCTGCTCCAGTTGCAGCCGCAGGTCGGTCGTACCGACCTCGACCAGCAACTGACCAGCCTCGACATGGTCGCCCGGACGCACCGCCACTGTTTCGGCCAACCCATCGACTTGTGCGGCGATTGCGGCTTCCCGAGCCGGATGTATAGTGCCCGTCACCTTCACAAGATCCTCGATACGCTGCGGCTGCACCGCTACAATTTCCGATGGGTGCAGCTGCATGATCCGAGGCATTGCCTGCGCGGCTGTCGTTGCGGCAACCGGGGTTGATGGCCATTGATTGGCCAGCATCACGGTAACACAACCCGCCGCAAGGATGGGGGCGAATCGCCAGAACCATCTTCTCCTGAGGCGGGCAAAAGTTTGGATGCCGGTATTGGCAAGTTGATCGGACGCGTTCATGGTGCCTCACGTGGTTGCGGGGCCGGGCATTGGCCGTCAACCCACGCAATGACTGATGTAGATTGCGCCAGGGTTGCGCCGCGCAATGCAGACGCAATGTCTGTCGCTAATATGCCTGAAAACCGGATAGGAATGGTATATGCGCATTTTGCTGGTCGAAGACGAAATGAATATGGCCGCGGCCCTGACCGCCACATTAAGCCGCCACAACATCGTGGTGGATCATGTTCGCACGCTCGAGTTTGCCGAGGAGGCCTGCCGCAGCGGCCTGCATGATGCCGTAATCCTCGATCGCAAGTTACCGGACGGTGATGGATTGTCGCTGATCCCCGTGCTGCGGCGCGAGCAAGCTGGCTTGCCTATCATTGTGCTCTCGGCCCTCGGCACGCTCGACCATCGCGTCGCCGGATTGGATCACGGCGCCGACGACTATCTGGCCAAGCCGTTTTCCACCGACGAACTGGTGGCGCGCTTGCGTGCGGTGATGCGTCGCCCCGCCCGGATCGAGGAAAGCACCATCAGTATCGGCCTGCTGAGGTTCAACCTCACGGCCCGGTACGCCGAACTGGCGGGTAAGCCGCTGGATCTGACACGGCGTGAATTGCTGGCATTGGAGCTTCTGGTACGACGTTCAGGCAGAACCGTGCCCCGCAGCGCATTGGAAGAGGCGGTATATGGCTATGACGACGAGATCGCGTCCAACTCGCTCGACGCCCACATCTCGCGGCTGCGGCGCAAGCTAAGCGGAGCGGGGGTGGAAATCCACGGTATTCGCGGCCTTGGATATCTGCTGCGAGCGGCACAGTGAAACCGTGGAACGATCCGTCCCTGCGCGTCAGGCTGACCTGGCGCATGGTTGCGACGCAGGCATTGGTGTTGATTGCTTTTACCAGCGTTGTCGCAATTCCGATCATCGCTCTGATCCGGGAGGAACAGAGGTTCGATGACGGGATTATCGAGCACATCGCCGAATCGATCCAGCGCAATGCTGAGGGTGGGCTGGATCTTGCCCTTGACGAGCACTTCAACCAGAGGGCGGCCGAGTATCCCCTCCTCTGGTTCTATGTCACCGACATAGAAGGTAATTCGGTGCGGATGGGTAACATCCCCGAAGATATTGAAGACCTCCTGGACGACCTTCCCCGCATCAACTTCGCCAATATTGCCGATATCGACCAGTCCGAGGCACCAACAGCCCTCGTGCGACGCGAGGAAAGCGAGACCGGCACACTGTGGATCATTACCGCGGGTGGCCCCGAGATTGGCTTCAAGACGTTCCTTACAGTCTTTGGAGATCCATTGTTTCTAGGTTTGCTGTCGATTCTGACGCTGGGTTCGTTTCTGATCATTCCAATGCTGGTGACGCGCCAGTTGCGAGGCGTGGCCCATGTGGCGACCGAGGCCGACAAGATAGACGTGGACCAGCGCGGCATTCGCCTGTCCACGAAGCATGTGCCCGAGGAACTCCACTCCCTGGTGGCAGCGGTTAACGCCGCTTTGCAGCGTCTGGATGATGGCATGGAACGGAGACAACGCTTTCTTGCCGATGCAGCGCATGAATTGCGTACCCCCATCGCCATTTTACAAACGCGGATCGAACTCGTGCAGGACGACGGCCAGCGTAACCAACTGATGCTGGATGTGGCGCGACTTGCCAATCTTGCCAACCAGTTGCTCGACCTGCAACGGCTCGACGCGGATCTGACGGTTCTGCAGCCGGTCAATCTTGTCGAACTTGCCGCTCAGGTCACTTCCGACATGGCTCCTCTGGCGATCGCTGCAGGGGACAAGATTTCCTTCCAGGCCGATGCGGAAAGCGTAACCGTCGCCGCCGATCCCACGTCGCTTTCTCGGGCTCTTGTCAACCTTATCCAGAACGCAGTCGCCCATGGAGGTGGAAAAAGCTCAATTCGGGTCGGCGTGGGACGCGACGGGACGCTACGTGTTGCCGACAGCGGACCTGGAATTGCAGCAGAACATCGTCAGGCGATCTTCGAGCCTTTCAATCGCGTAGTGCCACTCGATCAAGGGGCGGGACTCGGCCTCAACCTCGTCCGCGAAATTGTCACGCGCCACAACGGTCGGATCACGGTGGGTGAAGCCCCGGGCGGCGGTGCTCTGTTCGAGATATCCCTTCCCGTTTCCCACCCAACGCTATGAAGAAAGCCGCCGTAAATCTGGACAACTGCCTGCCTGCTGGCAGTTAACGACCCGGTTTCGCGTCAAGACCATGTCGGTCGTGCGCCCGAAGAATTCGCCATCCACGACACCTACAAGATGTGACGCTCCCGCATACGCAGCAGAGATCGCACACGCTCGGCATCACGACTGGATACCGGATTGTAGATCACAAGACCAAGTTCGGGACGTCCGTCAACGGCGAGGGCCGAGAATTCAAGTTCCAACAGACCGACATCAGGATGATTAAATCGCTTCGTCCCCTCTTGATGCGCGGCGATCTCGTTGTCGCGCCATAGCCTGTCGAATTCTGCGCTGGTCCGAGAAAGTTCGTCCACCAGTTGCGTAATCTCGTCGGTGGCGCCGGCGCGTGCCACATCGGCGCGAAAAGAGCCTACAACATAGCGGGCAACGCTCTCCCAATCATCTTGCATGGCCAGAACCTGCGGGCTGCTGAACATAAGCCGAAGGATATTCCGTTGTTCAGGGGGAAGTTGGCCGTAATCTGTCAGCACAGCCGCAGCAGCAGGGTTCCAGGCAATTACATCCCAAGTTGCTGTTTTTATGATTGCAGGACTGCTTTCAAGTGCATCAAGCACGCGCTGCAATCTCGGCGTCACTCCTTCAACTGGTCTGTAGCGTACCTCTGGCGGGCGGCCAAGCCCAAGCATGAAGAGATGCTCCCGTTCTGGCTCGGTCAGCATCATGCTTTTCGATATCCGGTCGAGGACATCGGCCGATGGCGCCCCGCCGCGCCCCTGCTCCAGCCATGTATACCAGGTTACGCTGATATTCGCGCGCTGCGCCACTTCTTCTCGGCGCAATCCCGGTGTTCGACGACGACCGCCGATGAACCCGAACGTGGCGGGGTCAAGTCGCGTGCGACGATCTCGCAGATAATTCCCCAGCGCATTGGTGGTGTGAGGTGCCATGGATAGCCTGTTTATATTTATACCATGATAAGATCACTACTTTAATAGGAAACAAAATAGCTCCACCTCACTGACAGAACAAACAGAAAGGTGTTCACATGCGTGTTTTTCTGACCGGTGCGACGGGCTTTATTGGCTCGAGGATCGTATCTGAACTTATTACTGCCGGACATGAGGTTCTTGGTTTGACCCGTTCGGATCACGGCGCAGAGGCGCTGACCCGCGCGGGTGCAGACGTGCATCGTGGCGATCTGGAGGATCCCGAAACTCTGGCCAAGGGGGCAACACAAGCCGATGCGGTGATTCACACCGCCTTCGACCACGACTTCAACAATTTTCTCGCGAACTGTGAAAAAGACTACCGCGTGATCGAAGCCATGGGTGATGCGCTTTCCGGATCGGGCAAGCCATTCCTGATCACGTCAGGTGTCGGAATGGGAAACGGGTCTCCCGGACAACTGGCGACCGAGCAGCGTTTCGACCGCGACAATCCGAATCCACGCCGTCTGTCCGAGTTGGCAGCGGAAGCTGTGGCGGCAAAAAATGTCAGCGTGGCGGTTGTCCGCCTGCCTCAGGTGCATAATGTCGAAAAGCAAGGGCTTCTGTCACCGATGATCGACATCGCCCGCGCCCGTGGTTACGCGGCCTATGTCGGTGAAGGCAATGAGCGCTGGTCCGCTGTCCATGTCAGTGACGCCGCGCGATTGTTCCGGCTCGCACTCGAGAAACATGAGCCCGGAGCGCGTTACCATGCAGTCGCCGAGGAAGGCGTCCTCATGCGTGATGCCGCCAAGGCCGTGGGACTAAGACTGGGCATTCTCGTGCGGTCATTGTCTCCGGAAGAGGTGCCGGAATATTATGGGCCGCTTGCCGATTTCGCGACACTCGATCTGCCGGCGTCAAGCGAATGGACGCGTGAGAAGCTGGGTTGGGCACCGACGGGTCCAGGCCTTCTCTCCGACCTTCAGCATTTGGGTTAGCACCGGGTAGCAGCCCACTGACGAATGGCGACGCAACGGCCGGGCCTGTGGCGTCGCCGATCATTCTGAGGAGTTTTTAGTGGATCGTTTGCCGCCCCCAACCGGGTGGGTTTCCTTCTGGTCTGGCTTTCCGCAATCAACTGGCGAAACGGACATGAAATGAAGTGCGGCTCAGTGTGACGACGATAATGCCCTAAGCGCCGCAGTCGTCCCTTTGGCGTGCAGTTCCAGTTCATCCGCTGACAACGTGTTTTTGATCACCACCATCCGCCAGTAGATCGACGAAGGTAGAAAATCGAGTGCGACCGAGCGATCAAGCGTCTGTGGCAATTCTCCGCGCGCAATCGACCGTTCGATGATCTTACTGGCCTCCTCACGTCGTGCCTGCGCAACACGCTCGCTGATTGCCTTCATCTCACTCAAGCGGGCAGCTTCCGCATGAATATCGGGAAGTATCCGGCGCACTAAAGGATGTCTCAAGACGGTCCGCAGACGAAGGTGAAACGCCCTGACATCGGCATCCAGCGAACCCTTGTCTTCAAAGGCGGCCATCTTGAGCGCCAGCGTATTGATCGCCTCGTCAGCGAATTGCAGCTTACCTGACCAGCGCCGATAGATGGCGGCTTTCCCGGCGCCAGCCCGCGCCGCCACGCGTTCGAGGCTGAGCGCGGCAAACCCTTGTTCGGCCCATTCATGAAAAAAGGCACGATAAAGCGCCTTGGTCAATTCGACCTGCTGCACCGCCGCTCCGGATGGTAGTCTTGTTTTTCGGTCGGAACTCTTGCGTTCCATCGCTCGGCACCCCATGTGGTTGAAACGGTACCGTTCCAACCATAGGAGAAACTGTTATGACCGACAAGTATGAAACACTGTTCGAACTCATTCGTGCGGCCTTGGGCGACAAGATCCCGGAGGCTTCGGACTTCCTTGATCTCTTCACTGAAGATGCGGTTCTGGATTATCCCTTTGCACCCGAAGCCACACCAAAGCAGCTGGTCGGAAAGGCCAATATTGCGGCACACGCCATCCGCCTGGGGCCGCTGCTTGAATTCGGCGATTTTACGTTGGAGGCCGTCTATTCGTTGACTGACACCGTCATTTTCGAAGCAACCTGTCAGGGCCGCGGATCCGAAACGGGCCTTCCTTATGACCAGAAATATATCTGCGTGCTGCATCTGCGTGATGGCAAGATTGCGCGCTATCAGGATTATTGGAATCCGTTGGTGTTGATCTCGGCCCTTGGTGGCCAGAAGGCGATGGCTAAAGCCTATGCTCACTAAGAAAAGGACCAGATAGGATCAGCCCGACGTAAGTCTTAATCCTCAGGTCAAAGCCGTTCCCGGTCCCTATCGGGTCGAAAACGGTCTTGGTTCGCTTTCGCGACTTTCGGCAATCTGGAAGAGATACGCGAATATCCGAATCCGGGTTCTGTAACCGCCCGCCGGTTGTGACGGGTCACCCTTTACCCGCAGGTGATCGCCGGCACAACGGTCGTCGCGACGCTCACCTGGGGGCGCCCTTCCCTATGCGTACAATCAGCGTAAAGGAGCGCGTGAGATGACGGAAACCTGCCAAGGGGTCCACCACTCCGTCAAAGCATGTTTCGATGAACAGTGGGAAGCACCCCCTCAGATTTCAATGACGATCTTGCCAAAATGCGATCCGGATTCCTCGTACCGAAACGCCTCCGCCAACTTCTCAAGCCTGAAGCTGCGATCGATAACCGGCTTTATGTCATGCGTGGCCAGAAACTCGACCAGATCGGTCTGATCCTGCCAGCTTCCGTTGAGACAACCTTGAAGTCGGATTGCTTGGCGAATACCGGAATCATCGGAATTTCGGCTTCCATTCCGCCATGAAGGCCGATCATCGCGACATGCCCCCCGATCTTCACGGCCTCAATCGATTGCGGCAACGTGGACGGCCCGCCGACGTCGATGACATGGTCCGCGCCAAGCTCGCGCAAGGCTAAAGGACGGACGGCGCGTATCAGGCATCGAGCGGAGTTCGAAGCGCGCTGACAAGCCAGCCATTGCTCCTGAGCGCTCTTGCAACCGCTCCGCCCTGTTGCCCCGTAGCCCCCAATACGAGCACTGTCTTCTCAGGCTACGCTGACCAGCTTTTCAGAATGCGGAGCCAGGCAATCGCTGATCCTGTCGCGCAACCATGCAGCTCCTGGATCAGCATCAAGCCGCACTGACCATAGAAGCGAGATCGGTGGCAGTTTCAATTCCAGCGGCGGTGCCGCCATGCTGAGGCCAAAGCGATCGGCATGAAGACGGGCAATGCCTGACGGCAGCGTTGCCATAACCGGTGCATTGGCGACGATCGACAATACGCTCAGGAATTGCGCGCTTGCCGCGACGACGTTCAGCCTCTCGCCGATTTCGGTCAGGGCGGCATCAAGACAGCCGCGAAGATTGTCATCAAGCGTCATGGCGACGTGAGGAGCGGCGAGGTAGCTCTCGCGCGTGAGCGGCGAGCTCAATTCAAGCAGGTCGGGTTGCCAGAGACAGACCAATTCCTGTTCGTAGAGCCTGCGCAGACGGAAGCGATTGCCATGCGGTGTGAAGCAGCCGATCGCGACATCGAGCGTGCCTTCGTCAAGCGAGCGTTCGACCTCTTGCGCGGCCACCAGATGGCCGACAATACGAATGCCCGGCGCCTGCGTTCGTAGAAGCGCCATGAGTTCCGGCATCAGAACCAGTTCCACGTCGCTGGAAAAACCAAGTCGGAAAGTGCGCTCCTCGCAGGAGGGGTCAAACTTCTCGGACAGGCGCATCGCTCCCTGCAAGGCTGCCAGACCTTCCGCGACTCGTTCATGGAGAAGCAGCGCACGACGTGTCGGCGTCATGGTATTGCCGACCCGGACCAACAGTTTGTCCTGCAACAACATGCGCAGAGTCGAGAGCGAATGGCTCATTGCCGGTTGTCCGACCCGCATCCGTTCGGCCGCTTTCGTGACCGAACGTTCCCGCATCAGCGCATCGAACGCGACCAGCAGGTTAAGGTCGAACAGACGAAGATCAAAACTGTCAATGGGCTCCATGTCTCACATCGATTTGTTTAATGACCTGACGAAAGCTACTTCCCCCCTTGAGCCACGACAAGAGGATAACCCATGCGACGCTTTCGGATCGGCAACGCGATCATCACCAAGATTTCCGAACTCGACCTCGACGGCGTGGAACCGTCGTTTCTGTATCCCGGCGCAGACCCGGCCTCGGTGCTGTCAGTCGCCAGTTCACTGTCTGCCGGCTCTTACGATCGCACAACGCGAACGCTACGGCAGAGCATCCATACCTGGCTGGTTCAGATCGAAGGGCGCACCATCCTGATCGATACGGCCACGGGCAATGACAAGGAGCGCCCGACCATACCGCCGCTTGATCGTCTCAACGAGCCATACCTTGATCGCCTGGCGGAGGCAGGCGTCCTTCCCGACGCCGTGGATGCGGTCCTGATGACCCATATTCATGCCGACCATGTGGGTTGGAACACGCGGTTGCATGACGGTCTGTGGGTGCCGGTTTTTCCGAACGCTCAACACTATTTCTCGGGGATAGAGGCTGACTACGGGGCGGCGATCGATGCCGGAAACGAAATGGCAGCATCGGCGTTGAGAGACGCGGCAGACTTGGGGCCGATGACTCATCCGCCGACAGCCGGAGTTTACAAGGACAGCGTGGCTCCGATCGCAGCCGCAGGCCTCGCCAACCGCATCGTGGCGGATCGAAGCGAGGTAATTCCCGGCTTCAGCTATCATGCGCTGCCGGGGCACAGCATCGACCACGCCGCCATTCTTCTTGAGTCCGGTGGCGAGCAGGCCTTGTTCTGGGGTGACGTGTTTCACCATCCGGTCCAGGTGACGCATCCGGAATGGAACTCCGTGTTCTGCGAGTTCCCGGCCGCTGCGGTCAGGTCGCGCCGGCAGGCGCTAGAGCTTGCCGCGCATAGCGGCGCCACGGTCTTCACCACACATTTCGCAGAAAGCTCCGCCGGTCATGTGCGCCGGGAAAGTGACGGGAGCTACAGATGGAATTTCACTAAAGGAGAGCGTCTATGACTACGCAGCCACAAACGAGCCGCCCTGCAGGAGTTGCGGTTGAGGATCAGTTGATAAATGGCGATAACGACGCTTTCAAATTGTTCCTGCGTAACAAGCGGCCCATCGACCGGCCCGCGATTGGATCTCTGCTCCTGGTGCATGGCGCAACCTTCCCATCGGTGAGCCTGTTCGACGTTGATGTGGACGGGATATCCTTCATGGACGTACTGGCACGGGCCGGCATTGACGCGTGGGCGCTTGACCTGCGCGGCTATGGTGGCTCGACCCGGCCCGACGCGATGGGTGCCGCTCCTGCAGCAGATACGCCTTTGGTACGCGCGACCGAGGCTGCCAGCGATGTTGCCCGTGCGCTGTCACATATCCGGTCCGTCCGCTCGCCTGACCATCTCGGATTGCTCGGCATGTCATGGGGCGGTTCGATTGCCGGCATTCATGCCAGCCGGCACAATGATCTCGATGCCCTGATCCTCGTGGCCCCGTTATGGATGTCGGCCACGCCGCTACGTTTCGACGCCGGAGCGCAAATCATGACGCACCGCGTCGTCGACGTGAACGCCTATCGGGCGGCATGGTTGGGATCGGCACCCGAGGACCAGCGCGGCAGCCTGTTGCCGGCAGGGTGGTTCGAACGTTGGGCCGAAGTGACGGAGGCGACCGACACCAGCGCACCGAGCGGCCATATTCGCGCACCGAGCGGCGCGGTGGCCGATGTGCGCGAGCACTGGACAGCGGGCAAACCGCTTTATGACCCTGCGGCGATTACAGCACCAACGCTCGTCATTCGCGGCGCATGGGACGTAGATGTTCGTCGGGACATGGCACTCGATCTATTCGATCGGCTCGAGGGCGCGCATGACCACGCCTATCTGGAAATATCGGGCGGCACGCACATGATACTGACAGAACCGGCACGCATGACGGCATTCGCACAGATCATCGCCTACCTGAGGACAGCCTTTGCCGCTAAAGCCGGGCGAAGCTAATTGATCCGACAGCAAGGTGATGCGGTGAGCCGATAGCCCGGCAATAGTTGCCCGGCTGCCCGGACGGGATGACAGCGCAATGCGTCATATTTCTTCTTCAGGATGAGCCGGGATTCTCCGGTTCATCGCTCACGGCATCGGCGAACTTGCGCATCAGCCGCACGAGTTCGCTGACGTCATGGGCATCCCAAGTCGCGAATATGGCGCGGGCGTTCCTCTCGCGCGCGGCGTCGATCTTGTCGGTCATCGCCTTGCCCCTCGACGTGACCACAGCCTCGTTCACGCGGCGATCGGCGGCGCTCTGCTTGCGTTCCGCCAGGCCGAGGCTTTCCAGCTTGGCTACCTGACGACTGACTGTCGTGTAATCGCGACCGGTCCGGTCGGCGAGTTCCACTATGCCGATCGGGCCGAGCCGCTCGATCCCGACCAGCAAGGGAAACAAGGCCCGGTCGAGTGCGATTCCGGCATCCTTCACCATTTGCTCGTCGCGCTGCGGCCGGTTCATAAGGCTTACGATATCGATCAGCGATCTGTGGAGTTCACGGATTTGCTGGCTCTCGATATGTGTAGTTTGCACATTTTTTCTTGACGGCATGTCGCCCTCCTTTTATGTGCAGATTACACATATGGAGACGAGCATGACAAACGATTTTGCGGCAGATGTGCTCATCTGCGGCGCGGGAGCGGCTGGCCTGACATTGGCGATCGAGCTTGCGCGGCGCGGGGTATCTTTCCGGTTGATCGAGAAGATGGAACAGCCTTTCCCCGGCTCGCGGGGCAAGGGTATCCAGCCCAGGACACAGGAGATTTTCGAGGACCTCGGCATTCTCGACAGGATCGTTGCCGCTGGCGGGCTCTATCCGCCTTTGCATGAGTATCGTGACGACGGCAGCTCTTCCGAAAGGCATGCTGTCGAGCGGTTCGATCCGACACCGGCGGAACCGTACCGCATCCCGTTGATGCTGCCGCAGTTCCTCACCGAGCGGATCATGCGGGAGCGGTTGTCCGAACTCGGCCATCGGGTTGAGTCCGGGCGCGAATTGACCGGCTTCGAGCAAGGCGAGGACGGCGTTACGGCACATCTGGCCGGACCTGGTGGCGAGCAGACCATTCGCACCCGCTATCTGATGGGAACGGATGGCGGACGCAGCTTCGTGCGGGGAGCGCTCGGCATCGGTTTTCCGGGCAAGACCTTGGGCATGCGCGCAATGGTGGCAGATGTCGTGCTAAGCGGACTGGACCGCGATGGATGGCATCAATTCAACGGCGGCGACATGGAGCGAATGGTCGCTATCTGCCCGCTTGCCGGAACCGATCTCTTTCAGATTCAGGCGCCCATTCCGCTTGAAGGTGAATTCGATCTCTCGGCAGACGGTCTTGCGAGAATGATCAGCGAGCGGACAGGCCGGGGCGACATTCAGGTGCATTCGGTGTCCTGGGCCTCGGCCTACGCGATGAATGCCCGGCTTGCTGACTGCTATCGGGTCGACCGGGTATTCCTTGTCGGCGATGCCGCCCATATCCATCCGCCGACAGGCGGGCAGGGCCTGAATACCAGCGTGCAAGACGCCTATAATCTGGGCTGGAAGCTTGCAGCCGTGATCGGCGGCGCGAGCGAGGAACTTCTCGACAGCTACGAGTTGGAGCGCCGCCCCGTGGCCGAGACCATGCTCGGGCTCTCGACCCGGTTGCTCGACGCCGGGAAACGGGGCGAGATGCACCGAGGGCGGGAGGTGCAGCAGCTCGATATCGGGTATCCCGCCTCGCCGCTTTGCCTGCAACCGTTCGAGCGCAACAGAGGCTTACGGCCTGGCGACCGGGCTCCGGATGCTCCGTTCAAGGGGGCGGCGGGCCAGACGTCGCGGCTGTTCCAATTGTTCCGGGGGCCGCATTGGACGCTGCTTATCCATGACGCCCGCCGAAATCCCGTCATCCCCCGTGCGGGGCTGCACATTCATCATATCGGTCCGCATGGCGAGATCATCGATGCCTGGCATCTTATCGGCGACACTTATGGGCTGAAGCCGGGCGATTGTGTGCTTGTTCGCCCGGACGGATATGTCGCCGCCATCCTGACCCCCGATGCCGAGGAGACCGGAAAGATCGATGCCTATCTGGGCCGCATGGGCCTTGTTCAGCTTGGCGAATCGACATGATCGCGGAGACCTCCTCAAAGGATGAGGCTGGCGCGTTGGACAGGATCGACTGATGGTTGATGCTGCCGTTGTTCGTCATCGTCGCCCTCAATGCGCCCGGCAGCCGTCAAGCAAAGCAGTATCCTTGCGCCCGGCCGCATGTTTTCCCCTCAGCGGACGCAAGGAGCTCGCGCTGCCATCCGCGTCAATGTCGCTCACGCCACCGATCCACATTTCCTGTCCTTTCTGAAAGGCGTCGCCTAGATGCGGTTGTCTAATCGCGTGTTCTCAATCAAGCTCATTTGACAATATTCGAATATACCGCCGATCTTCGTTCGACCGGATGACGCATCGAAATGCAGAGCATGATGCGAAACGCCATTTCGTGTTGTGTAGCTGATTGACGTTTACCGGGTGCACGGTTTGTCTGCGCGGTCGATACCTGATCGCCGCAGGATGCGGTTTTCGCCTGGTCCAGTTCGTCCTGCGATAATGGGCGGGAGGTGATTGGCTCATGCAGTCCGTGCAACCGCATGGATTCCCGAAATGAATCCTCATACATCAGAGTTCCGCAACAACGCCTTTTCGAGACTGCCTCAATCATTTCTCAGGGGACAAGCACAGTTAGATCCATCAGGCGATTGCGCCATCGAACTCCTCTGCAGCCATGGCCGTTTGCGCTTCGCGCGCATACCGTGCTGGCGACACGCCTACGTCACGCGTGAAAGCCACGCCGAAGGCACTTGCAGAGCGGTATCCGACCTGTCGGGCAATCTCGCCTACATTAGCTTCCCGCTTGCGCAAAAGGTCCCTGGCCAAAGCCAGCCGCCAAGCTTTCAGATACTCCATCGGTGCCATGCCTACCGCGCTCTGGAACCGTTCATGAAAACCCGACCGAGACATTGCTGCCTCTCGAGCCAGTTCGGCCACCGTCCACCCGCGCTCGGGTCTTGCATGCATGCCTCTTATCGCCACTGCCAGCCGATCGTCCGACAGGCCGTACAGTAAGCCCGGCGATCCACCCAACTCGGCTGTCGAGCGAAGCGCCTCGATCAGCAACACTTCCAGCAAATGCTGCAACACCACCTCTCGCCCCGGCTTGCTCCCCATTGCCTCGTCGCCCAGCAATTGCATCAGCATCGCGAGGCGACGCTCACCCCGCACCACAACCAGTTCAGGCAGCAGCGACGACAGCAAGGTTGCATCATCGGAATGAAAAATGCAGTAGCCGACCAGCGCCCGCATATCGATCGGCCCATCAATGCGACCGACCCGATAATCACCGCCAGGCAGAATGACCGCATCGATCACCAGGTCATCGTCTGAACTGGGCACGTCACTCCACATCATGAAGTCTTGCGCCGAAGGTATCAGGAGGAAATCGCCTGCATTGATAACAACCTCACCGCCCTTGCGGTCGCTGTAACGCAGGCTACCCTTGAGCACGGCGACATAATAGGGATTGGGTGACTGCGTGCGCCGCACGCGCCATGGTCCCGATCCCGTTACACATTTGGAGAACGGAGCGCCCGGCTGCAGTAAGCCAACGATCTGGGTGAGAGGATCAGACATTCTGGACTATTTCGATATTTTTCTGGATTTTTACCTATAGAACATCCAGCCGCCTATGAACACCTCCTGTTCATTCAAACAAGAACAGGATCATGCTATGATTAAAAAATCACGCATTGCACTCGTGACCGGCGCAAATCAGGGTATTGGGCTTCAGATCGCGACCGACCTTGCAGCCAGCGGCCTCACGGTGTTGCTCGCCTCGCGTAACCTCGACCGCGGCAAATCGGCAGCTCAGTCCCTTAACGGCGATATTCATGCCATCCAGCTCGACGTGACGGACATAGCTTCGATCGACGCGGCCACCACACAAGTAGAACAGCAGTTCGGCCGCCTCGACATTCTCATCAACAATGCCGCCATTTCCCGGGCCAATGGGCCGGAAAGCGAAACCATGCAGGATTATATCCAGCGCTCACGGGCAACGCTTATCCCGGTGGACGAGGTTCGGACCATTTGGGAAACCAATGTCTTCGGAGTCCTCGCCGTCACCCAAGCCTTCGTGCCCCTACTGCGCAAGTCGAAAGGAGCAAGCATCGTCAATGTCTCGAGCAGCCTCGGCTCGCTCACCATTAACTCCACGCCAAATCCCTACCGGGCAACCTTCAACCCCGGCTACGGCGCCTCGAAGACCGCGCTCAACGCCATCACCTTGGCTTTTGCAATCGATCTTGAAGCCGAAGGTATCAAAGTCAACGCGGTGACCCCCGGTTTCACCAGCACCGCGCTCACCAATTACGAAGGCACCGAAACCGTCCAGCAGGGTGCCGCTGAAGCGGTCCGGGTTGCTCTCCTCGGCAGTGACGGTCCAACAGGTACCTTTACGGGTTCGGTAAACGAGGGCTTTCCCTGGTAATCAAACCAACGTCCGCTGGCGTCAGCATGCCAGCGGGCCGTCCCAAAATGTCTAGCGTCGCTGGACGATGTTAACGTGCTCCCCTAGCTCAGGACTTCGGGAACGGGGCCGGTCCAGTCAACAAATTGATAAAAGGATAATTCGCCCTTCAAACCAGCGCGCCGACAAACAGCATGCCCGATAACAACACAGCAGGAAAAGCGATGCGATCCGTCGCGATCGGGTGCAAGAACGCTCACACCCCTCTTGCCATGGCGTCAAAGCAACGCTGACACCAACAGAAGCGATCAGATGGTTTGGCCTCCCGACGCTTCGATCCGCTGCGCCGTGACCCAGCGATTGTCCGGCCCTAGCAGGCTTGCGATCATCGGACCAATGTCGTCAGGAATGCCAACGCGCCCGAGAGCCGTCATGTTAGCGAAAGCGTCGTTGTAATCCGGCGTATCCCGCACCGCACCGCCAAGGAAGTCGGTCTCGATCGCGCCCGGCGCGACGCAGTTTGCTGTGATGCCGCGTTGGCCGAGTTCCTTGGCGAGATAGATGGTCAGTATCTCGATCGCACCTTTCGCCGCTGAATATGCTGAGAACCCCGGGAAAGATACGCGAGTCAGACCGGAGGAATAGGTAATAATGCGGCCACCATCTGCAATCATTTCCAGAAGTGCCTGTGTCAGGAAAAATACTCCCTTGACGTGCACGTTAAACAACCCGTCAAACTGCTCCTCGGTGGTCTCGGCGAAGGGGGTCATCTCACCATGGCCCGCATTGTTGATCAGGTGGTCGAAGGTATCGCGCCCCCACGTATCCTGAAGAGCCGTGCGCAGCGTTTTGGCGAAAGTCAGAAAGCTCTTGCTTTTGGACACGTCGAGTTTGAGGGCAATGGCCTTGCGGCCCATCTTTTTGATTTCTGCAACGACATCTTGCGCCTGTGCAGCGTTGCTGCGGTAAGCGATGGCGACGTCGCCACCGCGTGTCGGCATAGGCTTGCCTTCCTATTCCAAAGGCCGAGCCTAATCGATGCGTGCCAATTATCGGGTTCGTCACGCAGGTAACGACCACGTGCAAGCGATATCCAGCCTCACGCAAGGCTTTGGTTTTAATCATACCGTCGAGAAAATCTTACGCTGTTGGCATTTGGTCAGACCCAGAGCGGCCTTAACGTGCCCAGCTCAGGGCCGGGCCTTCGAGGGAGGCCGCCACTTTTTCTCTGAACTTCGATTGGGGCAGGTTTTGTCTAGTCCGGCCTCCAGAAAAGCCTGCCGAGGTGGATTACAGGCCGGGCCGGCCTCTGCGAAAGAGCGCGCGCAAAAGTTGATTCACCGCTTCCAGCATTGCCCAGTATGACAATCCGCCTTGGCATCATGATGCGCTCCTAAAGTTTGAGCGGCACCACATGGACCAACACGAATGGGCACGCAACCGCCAGTGCCAACGACCGCTTCGCCCCGATCGCGAACCTACCCGTTCAGAATTTAGCTAACTAGAATACCGACATTGCTACTTTCAGGAATGCTCCCACCGCTTAACTACAGCCTGAACTTCCCACAACGATGCGACCGTCGCATCCGGGCGCCACGCGTAGTCCGATGGCCAGCTTGCGCCGTTGGGAAACCATATGGTTTTCATACCTGCTGCGCGGGCTCCAGCCATGTCGGCCTGTGGAGAATCGCCGACGAAGATGCAGTCCGAGGTCCTAACGTCCAGCCTGTTCGCGGCACGCTCGAAGATCTCTGCTTCTGGTTTTCTGCAAGCTTCTTCCTCGGAAATCAAATATGCATCGACCATGCGATCGAGATTGAGAGCGAGCAGACTCCGGAGCTGGATATGGGTCTGCCCGTTGCTGACGATGCCGATTTTTCGCCCGTTTTGCCGCAGCCAGGAAAGAAGAGGACGCATTCCATCAAAGGGAACCGCATGCCGCCATGCATTCGCTTCGTAGTCGTCAAAGAGGGCTTGGCGCAGTTCGTCGCGATGTCCTCCCATCTCTTCTATCAGAGTTCCATAGACCTCGATCTTGGGCATGCTACCGCGTGCATCCAGTTCCATGAACCGGTTGCAAAGGTCAGTCACGCTTGGAAAACGGCCGATACCGCTGCCTGCGAATTGCTGTCTGACGAAGCTCCGGACAGATGCCGATCGGTCGAACAGTGTTTCATCAAGATCAAACAACACGGCGGATATCACGGCGACCTCCTTCTGCCAGGAACCTTCGTGTAACCCCGGATCATGACGTTAAGCTGAAGGTCAGCAACGGGCCGACGGGGCATCATCATGGCTGCACGTCTGCGGCCTGTGAACCACCAGAACGTCCTGGATGATGTGGAATAAGCGATATTCGGGGTTCACTGATAATGGCACTGCGCGATCCTCAGGAATAGCACGCCTGCGGTAGCGAAAAATTCTGCGTTTCCCGCTCCGCCGATTCCGACTATATTGCGCCTATATTTATACAGTACCGGAAAATTTCGTCGATGTTCTTGCAGCAAGTTCAGATTGACCGAGATATGGTCAAGGTCAGCGGGCCGGATAATCTGGTTGAAGCCCTCCCCGACGCTCCGCCGCCATTGCTGAATTTGCTCTACGGTCCAGATGCCCCTGCGGGTGTCTATATGTTGGTCGATGCCAGCCTGCGCCGGGAGATCAGCGGGCTGTTCGATCTGGACAGTATCGAGCTTCCCACGCTTTGCCTGTTCGAGGGAAAGGCTGCCGTGGCCTCGGCGGATTTCGCGCCATGGCTGGTCGATATGTCGATCCCGGATTCGGAAACGGCGGCCGGTCTATTATTTCACCGGAAATTCTTCGCACAACACTGGCCCGCTGGCACCAGCCTGCTGATCCAGACGGATGCGCCATTCGAGGCCGTGCAGAAACACCTGCGCCGCTTCACCAGGCTGCCCGTCCAGGATGATGGCGGATTGCGGTTCTTCCGGTTCTGGGACCCCCGGGTCCTGTATCCCTTCCTGACGGCCGTTGCCGGGGACGCGCCCCGGATGCGGCGCATGATGATGACTGATAGAGGGGAGCCGCTGCATTATATCTTCCGTCATAATGGCGTGGATATCCGGTTTTCCCCGGATACCGGGGGATTGACCGGGACCCCGATCACGCCCATGCATCTGCGCTTTGCC
>NZ_JAUUTZ010000035.1 GCF_030678915.1 Paracoccus wurundjeri
TTCGATTTTGAGGATTTGGGTCTCATCTGCGTTCCTTCGTCACTCCGACGAGACCCAAATCCTCCTTAAATCACAACCTCAAATCTGTGCCATGGGTGCTGACGGCCAACAATCTGGGTCAGTGCCACCTTCGCCGGTCGCTGGGTTGCCTTTATGTATTGAGGTTCGAGAAAGGGAATCGCATGAGCAAGACATATAAACAATATTGTGGCTGACGCATGAACATGGCACGCGTTCCATGGGTCACTAGGATACAGCAGGGACAACAACCCTTCCGCGAGTCCATGAGCATGCCCGTGATTGGAAGTGACCTTGCCGGCCCTGTCCACTTCGTCGATGATCACGGACGGATTGCCGATGCCAGTGCTCAGGATCCGGTCTAATGGTCGATCGGGTGCGGTATTGGGCCTGAACGCATCCTAGGGTGAGCGGCTATCGTGCCTGCAAACGATTTGTGTCATCTGCCCGCTTCGAAAGGCTTAAAAAGAGCCGGGCGGGGCGGGTTACATGTGATAGAAACACGAGGGAGTGTCGGTGCAGTTGTATCCGGGTTGGGTCGGATTTCTACGCTGCTGTACGAAATAACCCGCCAAGCGTTTCAGTTTCCATCTGGAGCAGCATGTGGTGAAGGTGAAAGTCTGATCGCAATTTGAGATGATTGCGTGCCCCCGCAGCCAATGCAAACATAACTCGCTGATAGTGAAAATGTAATAATGAGTTGCGCCACCGAAAGGTGACCTTCTGCATTTTTGGGTAAACGATTTTCGATCATTCGCAGTTCGTTGGGGCTGACCATGCCAGAACTGCGAGACTGCCGAACATCAGCCGTCATGCGGCCTTCGCAGCAAGCGTTTCTGACCTCGTAGATAATGTTCGGGCCTTCTGCACGGGATTCGGGATTTCATATTGAGGACGGTGAGGGCTGCCGCGGCGCGTACCCTGTGTTTTTGCTATGGAAGAGATCATTTCCTGGCGCCAGAACTTGTCTGAGCAATCTTCACAAGGTATCCGGAAAATGAAGCGAAAGGTCCCCAATAAACCCGGGGCGTTTCATGTCGCATAATACCGACGCTCGGAATCTATCAAGGCATTGCTCTGCAGAAGCTGATCCGTGATCCAATGCGTATCCTTGCAGCGATGCGGACGACGCGCTCGGCGTCGGCCAGCGGCAGCAGTACAACGTATCCTGCCGGGGATTACGTCCAACCGTCGATTCGAGCTTGGCCGCATCATCAATTCCCGTCGCAGGTTGGCATTATTTTTATATTTGTAAAACCTTTTGTGTTTTGGCATGCTTAGCTTATCTTCAACCGGGCATGGTGTGCTGTGGTATTGCAATATGACGAGATCGTTCGCGGCAGCCTTGCCAAACAGGTCGCGGACTTGATTCGGGCGGCTATTCTTGAAGGAACGCTGAAAGTCGATGAACGCTTGCCGACGGAAGAGGAATTGGCCAGGCGTTTTGGAATCTCGCGTCCCTCCGTGCGCGAGGCGCTAAAGGCGCTGGCCGCGCAGAATCTGATCCGTTCGCGCCGTGGCCCCGCCGGCGGGACTTTCGTGAACAGGCCCGATCTGGATGTCGCGGCACGAACGGTCACCGATGCGGCGACGCTGCTGGTCGGTATGGGGCGCTTCGAGATCGACGAAATCGTAGTGGCGCGTGGCCAGACCGAGGCACTGTGCTGCCGTCTCGCCGCGCGTAACAGGACCGATGACGATCTTGACGCGATGTCGCAAGAACTCGCCCGTCAGCAGGATGAAACGTTAAGTGACGAGGATTTCTGCGCCTCGGACGTTCTCTTCCATCGTGCCGTCGTGCAGGCCACCGGAAACGGCCCCTTGCAGTTCATCATGCATGCGATGATCGAAAGCTTCATCCCCATCACGAACATGCTGATCTATCGGCATCACGAACGCCGCCGCACCATCCGCGCGCATCAGCAGATCCGAACGGCGATTGCCGCAGGCGATGGGGGCGCAGCCGAAACCGCCATGCTGGATCATATTGAGGGCATGCGCGCTGTACTGAATCAGGCGCTTGAGCGTCGCAGACCTGAATATTCCGAAGGAGAAAGCAGATGGCCGACACATTTCGCGCGTTGATGATCGAGGATCAGGACGGCAAACCAAAGACCGCATTCCGCGATTTGACGATCGGTGAATTGCCGGACCACGATGTTCTGGTCGAGATCGCCTATTCGACCCTGAACTATAAGGACGGGCTGGCGATCACGGGGAAGGGCCGGATCGCTCGTCGCTTGCCGATGGTCGCGGGGATCGACATCGCGGGTACCGTGGTCGAAAGCCGGTCCGGCCAGTGGAAGCCGGGTGATCGGGTGATCGTCAATGGCTGGGGCCTGTCCGAAACCGAATGGGGTGGCTACAGCCGTTTCCAACGCCTGAAGCCTGAATGGCTGACGCGTTTGCCCGAAGGGTTCAGCCTGAAGGATGCGATGGCCATCGGCACGGCGGGCTATACCGCCGGGCTTTGTGTCAATGCACTGGAGGATTGGGGGCTGATGCAGGATGAGGGGGCCGAGATTCTGGTGACGGGCGCCGCAGGTGGTGTCGGTTCGACCGCGATCAGCCTTCTGGCCGCGAAGGGCTGCCGGGTTACGGCGGCGACAGGACGGCCCGAAACCCATGAATACCTGTCATCGCTTGGCGCATCGGCTTTCGTGGATCGAGCCGAACTGGCCGAGAAGGGCGGTCCCCTGCAGAAGGAACGGTGGGCAGGGGCGGTTGATGCGGTAGGGTCAACCACATTGGCCAACGTGCTGGCGCAGACACGCTATGGCGGGGCGGTCGCGGCCTGCGGGCTGGCTGGCGGGTTCGACCTGCCCGCGACCGTGATGCCGCATATCCTGCGCAGCGTGGCGTTGCTGGGTATCGACAGCGTCATGGCACCTCAGGACAAGCGAGACCGGGCCTGGGCGACACTGGCCGCGCATCTGGACAAGCAGCATCTGACCAGCATCGCACGGCTTGAGCCGATGTCGAACCTGCCCCAGCTTGCCGCCGATATCGTTGCTGGCAAGATCCGGGGTCGTGTCGTGATCGACGTCGCGCAATAGCAAGATGCGGGATCGGCGCCATGCCGGTCCCGCTTATTCGACCCGGCCTCAAAGATCGGCGGCTTGGGCGCGCAGGGCGAATTTCTGGATTTTGCCGGTCGAGGTCTTCGGCAGCGGTCCGAAGACCACCCGCGCCGGGCATTTGAATCCGGCCAGCCCGCTGCGGCAATGCGCAATCAGGTCCGACTCGGTCAGATCACGGCCTTCGCGGAGCTCGACGAAGGCGCAGGGGGATTCACCCCATTTTTCGCTCGGCATGGCCACGACGGCGCAAAGCATCACATCCGGATGGCGATAAAGCTGCTCCTCGACCTCGATCGACGAAATGTTCTCGCCACCCGAGATGATGATATCCTTCGAGCGATCCTTCAACTGGATGTAGCCGTCAGGATGCATCACCGCCAGATCGCCCGAGTGGAACCAGCCGCCCGCGAAGGCATCGGCAGTGGCCGCCGGGTTCTTGAGATACCCCTTCATCACCGCATTCCCGCGAAACATCACCTCGCCCAGTGTCTGCCCGTCGGCCGGAACTGGCTGCATCGTCTCAGGGTCCATAACCGAAAGATCGTCCAAAGACAGATAGCGGACGCCTTGACGCGCCTTGCGGGTCGCACGTTGATCCGCGGGCAATTTGTTCCAGGCGTCGTTCCATTCATTCACGACAGCGGGTCCGTAGGTTTCGGTCAGCCCGTAGACATGGGTGACATCGAAACCCGCGTTCGCCATGGCGTGCAGCACTGTTTCGGGGGGCGGAGCGGCGGCCGTGTTGAACGCGACGGTCCGCGAGAAGCTGCGCTTCTGATGCTCGGGGGCGTTCAGCAGGGTGGACATCACGATGGGGGCGCCGGAAAGATGCGTAACGCCGTGATCGGCAATCGCGTCATAGATGGCATCGGCCCGGACCCAACGCAGGCAAACATGCGTGCCGGCCTGCACCGGGACCGCCCAGGTGAAGCACCAGCCATTGCAATGAAACATCGGCAGGGTCCAAAGATAGACCGGATGCTTGCCCAGACCGGCATGGATGGCGCTATTCATCGCCATCAGGGCTGCGCCGCGATGATGGCAGACCACGCCCTTCGGATTGCCGGTCGTCCCCGATGTGTAATTCAGGGCAATCGCGTCCCATTCATCCTGTGGCTTTCCGGGCGCGAAATCCGGATCGCCTTCGGTCAGGAATGCGGCATAGTCAAGGCTGCCGATCGGTTCACCCTTGGGATGCGGAGCGTCTTCGGGATACTCGGAATCGTCGAAATCGATAACCAGCGGGGCGGCTTTCGCGTTGGCCAGCGCCTTTGCGGCGGTCTCTGAAAATTCGCGATCCACGATCAGGATGCGCGATTCCGCGTGATCCAGCTGAAACGCGATCGAGGCGGGATCGGATCTGGTATTGATCGAATGCAGCACCGCTCCGTTTGCCATGGGAACGCCGAAATGCGCATGGATCATCGGCGGCGTGTTTGACAGCATGACGGATACCGTATCGCCGCGCCCGATGCCCCGACGCGTCAGAGCCGAGGCAAGTCGGCAGCAATCCGACCAGAGCTGCGCATAGGAATGGCGCTGTTTCCCATGGATCACGGCCGGATGGTCGGGAAAGGTCAGTGCCGCACGCTGCAGGTAGCTGATCGGGGTCATCGGCTGGAAATTCGCCGCTGACCGGTCGAGGCCCTCGTCATAGATCGTCATTCTTTCCCCTCATGCTTACCTGACCCGAACGCGAATTTCAGCCTTTTGCAGCACGCGGCGCCACGGCGTGTCCTGCCTTGCGCCAGTCGCCGAACCCGCCCCGCATCGAGCGCGCATCCAGCCCCATATCCTGCGCCAGCTTCGCTGCCAGCAGGGATCGCCAGCCCGATGCGCAATAAAAGACATAGGTCTTGCCCTCGGCAAAGCGTGGTTTGTGATAGGGGCTTTCGGGGTCGATCCAGAATTCAAGCATTCCGCGCGGCGCATGAAATGCGTCCGGGATCATGCCCTCTCGTTCCAACTCGCGCGGGTCGCGGATATCGACCATGACCACCTGCGGATCGCCTTGCAGGCTTGCGGCCTCATCGACCGAGATCGACTGGACGGCAGAGTCCGCCTCTGCCAGCATCTGCTTGTAGCCAGCGGCCATGATCAGCGCCCCATACCGTAGAATTCATCGTTCGGGCGCATGCTGGTGACGTTGGCCAGCCGGTTCGACATCCCGAAAAAGGCCGCGATCGCGGCGATGTCCCAGATATCGTCATCATCGAAACCATGTTCGCGCAGCGCCGCGAAATCCTCATCCCCTACCTCTTGCGCACGGGTCGAGACCAACATGGCGAAATCCAGCATCGCCTTCTGCCGGGGCGTGATATCCGCCTTGCGATAATTCACTGCGACCTGATCGGCGATCAGCGGGTTCTTTGCCCGGATACGCAGGATCGCGCCATGCGCGACAACGCAATACTGACACTCGTTCGCGTTCGATGTCGCGACCACAATCATCTCGCGTTCTGCCTTGGTCAGGTTGCCGGGGCGATCCATCAGCGCGTCATGATAGGCGAAGAACGCACGAAATTCGTCGGGCCGGTGCGCCAGCGTCAGGAAGACATTGGGAACGAAGCCCGACTTTTCCTGAACGGCCTCGATGCGGACCCGGATATCTTCTGGCATGTCTGCAAGTGACGGCACCGCAAAGCGGCTGACAGGGGCTTCGGTCATGATGTCTCCTCGGGTTCGGCAAGCATTTCTGCGAGTTGGGTTTGATAGGTCTGCATCGGATCGCGGTTATCCCCGGCATGTGGTGCGACGCGGATCAGGCAGGTATGGGCGGCACAACCCTGACCGAATGCCGAACTGGGAATATCCAGTGTCAGCACGTTCGGATTGCCCGAAATCTCGGTTCCGTCATCCGCCGGCGTGAACCACGCTCCGGTTGGCAGAACGGCCACGCCCCGCGCGGTGTCCTCGCTGACAGAAGCCGTGGCAAGACAGGCCCCGCGCGTGTTCCACAACCGGACCGTATCGCCATCCCGAATGCCACGCGCCTCTGCGTCGCCGGGGTTCAGCCGCAGCTGCTCGCGCCCGTTTCGGCGGTCGGTGAGACTGGACTCCCCGCTTTCAAGCTGACTGTGCAGCCGTCCGCGCGGCTGGTGAGAGATCAGGTGCAATTCATCCGGCGCGGCCTCGCCCAGCCATTCGGCAGGTGGCATCCATGCGGGATGTGAAGGACAATCAGCATGACCAAGCCGTGCAAGCGTCTGACTGCCCAGAACGATGCGGCCGCTTTCGGTGTCCAGCGGATTGCGGTCAGGGTCTGCGCGGAACTGATCCAGATAGACATGATCGCGCTTGACGGGAACAGAGGCATGCCCGCGTTCCCAGAAGCTGTCGAATTCCGGCATCTGAAAACCATGCGCGCGCAGGGCATAATCACGGCTTTCGTCATAAAGATGGCGGATCCAGCCCATCTCGTCACGGCCCTCGTTGAATGCCGGACCGACACCCAGACGCTCGGCAAGGGCGTTGAAGATGTCGAAATCCGAACGTGACTGACCCAAAGGGTCGATTGCCCTGTGCATCGCCGCGATCACGTCGCTGCGCTTGTTGCCTGCCAGATCGTTACGCTCGATCGAGGTGGAGGCCGGCAGGACGATATCCGCCCGGCGCGCTGTCGCGGTCCACATCGGGTCCTGCACGATGATCGTTTCCGGCCTCTGCCATGCCTTCGAAAGACGGTTCAGGTCCTGATGGTGGTGGAACGGATTGCCTCCGGCCCAATAGACCAGCCGCACGTCGGGATAGGTCCGGGTTTCGCCCTGATAGGTGAAGCTTTCGCCGGGATTCAGCAGCATGTCGCTGATCCGGGCCACCGGGATGAAGCTGTCTATGGCCTTGTGACCCTGCGACATGCCCGGCGATTTTCCGATGGCGAAAGGCGCTCCGACGCCGCCGAGCGAGCCATATCCATAGCCTGCGCCACCGCCGGGCAGTCCGATCTGCCCGATCACCGCGGCTAGTCCAAGGGCTGCCCAGAAAGGTTGTTCGCCGTGATGGGCACGCTGAAGCGCCCAGCTTACGGTCAGCATGCTGCGGGTCTGAACCAGCCGTGTCGCCAGCGCCCTGATCTGATCCGCAGGCAGCCCGGTGACGCCCGAGGCCCATGCCGCGTCCTTGCGCAAGCCGTCCACATCACCGCGCAGATAGGCCAGGAATTCATCCGATCCGCTGGTGCAGCGCGCCAGAAAATCGGCATCGTGGCGGCCGTCCGCCACAATCTCGCCAGCGAGTCCCAGCATCAGGGCGGTGTCCGTATTGGGCCGGATCGGCCACCATTCGGCGTTTACCCATTCCGGCAGATCGTCGCGCAGCGGCGAGACATGGACTACGCGTACGCCCCGTTCGGCGATCCGGCGCAGGTAGCCTTCCAGATGATGCGCTCCGATCCCGCCCGCTTCGGTTTGCGCGGTGCGGGGTGACATGGCGCCAAAGACGACAAGTGTTTCCGAATGGGCCGCGATGGAGTCAAGGGTGTTGGCCTGTCCGCCACAGGCCTGTTCATCGCCCAGCGTGTGCCGCAGGATCACCGGACCGGCGGCGATGGAATAGGTGTCGACATGACCGGTAAAGCCGCCAACCAGATTCAATGTCCGCTTCAGCAGCGACGACGCATGGTGGACGCGACCGCAAGACGTCCAGCCATAGCTGCCTGCGAAGATCGAGGCATTGCCGTGGGTTGCAGCGACGCGACGGATCTCGGTTGCGACTAATTCCAGTGCCTCGTCCCATGGGACCGCGACAAACCGCTCGTTGCCGCGCCCTGCGCCGTCGCTGGTCTCGCGCGACCGCAGCCAGCCGTCGCGGACCATCGGACGCAGAACGCGGCGGTCAGGTTTCGCCCATTCCGCGACCGAATGGATGATCGGCGAGGGTGCGGGATCGTCGGCGAAGGGTTCGACATCCACGATCCGGCCATCCTCGACCAGAATCGAGAAGGTGCCCCAATGACTGCAATGCGGAACGCGGCGGATCATATCTGTTACCCTTCTACAGCACGGCCTCGATCAGGAACGGCCCCTTGCGTGCCATCGCCGCGCGCAGCAGATCATGGAACGCTTCGCAGGTGTTGGCGCGCGCGGCCTCGACCCCCATTCCGTTTGCAAGTTTCACCCAGTCCAGCGCCGGATCGTCAAGATCCAGCATCCTGCGGGCATTCTCGCCCGCCGACCCGGCACCGACATTCTTCAACTCGCCATGCAGGATCTTGTACAGCCGGTTGGCGAAGACGATGGTCACGACGTCCAGCCTTTCGCGGGCCTGTGTCCACAGACCCTGAAGCGTATACATGCCGCTGCCATCGGCCTGCAGCCCGATGACCTTGCGATCAGGGCAGGCTACGGCAGCACCGGTCGCCATAGGAATTCCGTCACCGATCGCGCCTCCGGTCAGTTGCAGAAAATCATGCGGCTCGGCGCCATGAGTCGAGCGAAAGAAATCGCGTCCCGAGGTCACGGCTTCATCGCAGACGATCGCATTCGCAGGCATCAGATGTGCAAGCGCGATAGCGATTGCGTCGGGATCCAGTGCCCCGTCCGGCATCGGCGGGCTGTGCCGCGCCGAAAGGCGGGCTGCGGGCAAGGGTCCAATGTCATCCGCCAGCGCCTCGATGGCCGCGGGAATGTCGTCATGTGGTCCTGCAAGCGTGATGACTTCGCAATCTTCGGGCAGCATGCTGCCGGGTTTGCCCGGATAGGCGAAGAACCCCACCGGAGCCTTTGCACCGATCAGGATCACCTGCCGCGTTCCGGCGAATGTCTCAAGCGCCTGATCGATGACATAGGGAACGCGATCAAGCGCCACCCGGCCCGCGCCTCGTTGCATGCGGCCATTGGCTTGTTGCGCCATCAACCGCGCGCCGGTTTTCGCGGCGAGGCGATCCAGAAGTTCTATCTGCGGCGCACGCAGGGCACGGCCAGAGACGAGGATGGTGGTGGTATTGCCATCTCGAAGTGCCCGCGCGGCCTTCGTGATCTCTGCGGCATCAGGGGCGGGCAGGGGGCCTGCCACCCGTTTCGGCGGCACGACTGCGGCGGTTTCCGTCCACGCGGCGTCGGCATGCAGGACGAGCGTGGCAATTTTCCCTGCACCCGTCCGTGCTGCATCGATTGCCTGAGAGGTTCGTTGTCCGACGCTGTCGGCGCTGTCGGCGCGTCCCACCCAATTGGACATCGGGCGGGCAAGGCTGTCGATATCGCTTGTCAGCGGGGCGTCGTATTGAAGATGACCGGTTGCGTGGTCTCCGACGATGTTGACCATCGGGGAATGCGCCCGCCTGGCGTTGTGCAGGTTCGCCAGCCCATTCGCCAATCCCGGCCCCAGATGCAGCAATGTCGCGGCGGGCTTGTCCGCCATCCTCGCATAGCCATCGGCCGCCCCGGTCACCACGCCTTCGAACAGGCCAAGAACGCAGCGCATTCGTGGCTGCCGGTCCAGCGCTGCGACGAAATGCATCTCGGAGGTGCCGGGATTGGCAAAGCAAGTGTCGATGCCATTCGCCAACAGGGTTTCGCACAGAAGATCGGCGCCGTTCATGGGGACTCCTTCAGATATTCAGTATCATTGCCCAGATCCGCCAGCTGCGCCCAGAATGGCGTTGTCGCTTCGATCAGGTCCGAGAACAGCCGGTATTTCCGTTGGGCATAGGCAGCCGTCGCCCCCTGTTGCGGGGTGACGCATTGCGTGGCCGCACCGACCCAGGGTGTCGGATCGGTCACGCCCAACAAAGCGCGCATGGCGAGCAGCGCCAGTCCGCGCAGGCCTGCATGTGCGCCGGGGCTGCGCTGCACTTCGCATCCCATCAGGGTCGACAGGAATTGCGCAAAATGCCCGTCACCCGCCAACCCGCCACCCAGCGACAGCGCGCCAGCAGGCGCACCCATCATCAGGTGGCTTGTATGGGTGACGAATGCCAGCGCCTCGCGACCGGCCCAGGCGATTTGCCCGGGCGTGGTGGCTGCATTTAATCCGAAGATCGCGCCGGTCGCGTCCGGATCGGTCCAGGGTGCCCGTTCTCCCCCCGGCTCGAAGAACGGATGCATAATCAGCGAGGAATATTCGGGGTCTGCCGGAACGGGAAGACCGGCGAATTTCTGCGATAAGTGACCCAGCAACGAGGCGCCGTTGAAGCAGGGATGAAAGCACAGATATCCTGGACCAGCGGCGAAATGCTGGATCATCGCGCCGGTTGGCATATGTGGCATAGTATCCGGATCGTCCAGCAGGCAGGCATGGATCGCGCTGGTGCCGAAGATCGAGGCGCGGGTCACATCAGTTCTTGTGCCAAGCCCCAGACCGATCAATGTGGCCTGCACGTCCCCCGGTCCTAACAGAACCGGCAGCCCCTGCGGCAGACCGATAGAACGCGCTGCCTGCTCTGACAACTCTGATCTTGCCGCGACCGGTGCCGTCAGTTCCGGCAGCAGCTCCAGTCCCTTGGTGAGCCCCAGAAGCTCCTGAACCTCGGGCGAAAGTTTGCCATCGCGCCAGTTGCCCCAGACCGGCAGCAGCGCCGTCGGCTCGGCGAGCATGCGGCCGGTCAGGCTGTAGAACAGCCACTCCTTCAGCCGCAGGGCCTTGGCGATCCTGGCATGACGGGAAGGATCGTGCCGTTCCAGCCACAACAATTGCAGGCTTGCCGATGCCGCCGTGGGGCGGGATCCAGTCGCGGCCTGCACTTTGTCCAACTGCGGCGAAAGGCTGCTGGCCAGATTGCGTACCCGCCCATCCAGCCATGTCATCGCTCGCCCGAGCGGCGCGCCAGCCTGATCCACCGGCCAAAGTCCATCACCCTGACCTGTCAGGATAAGCCCGGCGACGGGATCGGTGATCTGCGCCGCGCAATCGCGCAGCACCTCCATCGCCTCAGTTCGGGTGATCTCCATGTCCTGTTCCACGCGCACACCGTCCCGGTGCAGCGCGCCGTTGGGCCTTTCGGCACTGGCCAGCAGATTGCCGTCTCGGTCAAAGGCCGCAGCCTTGACCGACGTGGTGCCGGAATCAAGACACAGGATCGTCGCGTTCATGGTTCAGGATGCCTGCCGAAGCCCTTCCAGTGCCGCGCTGCTTTGCTGACCGTAGGTCTTGAACCTGACCAGCACCTCGGCAATCTGGTCTTCGGACAGGACCGGAGGTTCACCCAGCGGCAGGCACAGAAGGTATTGCTTTGCCAGTTCCTCGACCGTGACGGCCAGCGCCAGCGCGCGCGCGATATTGGCATGGGCTGCGATGACGCCGTGATGTGCCATCAGGCAGGCGCGACGATCCTCCAGCGCGACGATGACACGATCGGCGAGTTCCTGTGTTCCGAACAATTCATAGGGTGCGCAGCGGATCGTGCTGCCACCGGCGGCCGCGATGACATAATGAATCGCGGGTATGTCGCGTCCCAGGATGGATAACGCCGTGGCATGGGTCGAATGTGTGTGAACCACCGCGTTCAGATCGGGCCGGGCCTGCAGGATGTCGCGATGGAAGCGCCATTCCGAAGAGGGCTGCACCTCGCCTTCATAGGTGGCGTCCCAGTTCATCGCGACGACGTGCTCGGGTTGCAGCTTGTCATAGGGGATGCCGGTCGGCGAGATCAGGAAACCGTCACCATACCGGACGCTGATGTTGCCAGAGGTTCCTTTGTTGATTCCCAGCCGGTTCATGCTGCGGCAGGATTCGATCAGTTCGGTGCGCAAAACGCGTTCTTCATCGGTCATAGGACAACCTCATTTGCAGGGAAATCGCGGCGATTTGCCGTCAAGGATCAGTTTGATGTCGCCGGCGATCATGGTAGCCGCCTTGGTCGCCGAGTAGCGCGAGGCACCCGCGATATGCGGCGACAGCGTGACATTGGGAAGCTTCAGCAACGGCCAGTCCGCGGGGGGTGGTTCGGGTTCGAACGTGTCCAGCGCCGCGCCCTTCAACTGGCCCGAGACCAAGGCATCGTACAGCGCGTCATAATCCAGCACCTGCCCCCGCGTCGTATTCACGATGTAGCCTCCGGGCTTCATCATCGCGATGCGCTTGCGCGACATCATGCCCCTTGTTTCGGGGGTCACACGCGGATGCAGGGTCACGACATCGGCTCTTGCCACCAGATCGTCCAGATCGGTCTTTTCGAATCCGGCATCGATCTCGGTCTGGGTCAATTCCTTGAACGGATCATAGATCAGGATCCCGCAGCCGAAAGGCTGCAACAATCGCGCGACACGGGTTCCGATATCGCCATAGCCGACGATCCCGACGGTCAGTTCGCACAATTCGGGGCCGGTGTTGTCGTAATGATAGAACTCGCGCCCAAACTTGCCGCTGGCGACGATCTGGTGGCCCCGGATAATGTTGCGCGTTTCGGCCAGCAGCGAAGCCACCGTAAACTCGGCCACCGCCGATGCGTTTCGTCCGGGCGTGTTGACGACGGTAATCCCGCGATCTCTGGCGGCCGCCATCTCGATATTCACCGGGCCGCCCCGCGACACGGCAATGGTTTTCAGACGTGGCGCGTGATCGAGACTATCCGCCGTGATCGGCGCCAGATGCGTGATCAGGATGTCGAGGTCACGGAGAAAATCGAAATATTCCTCGGGTCTGCCGACAAATTCTCCGACCGGCAGGGTCGGATCGTGTTTGGTGGATTTCAGGCGCAGCGGCCAGTCGATCTGCATGCTGCGGATCGACAATTCGCGGTCAGGCAGAGCGTCGCGCAGAGCGTTCTCGAAGAACGCAGGCTGCATGAAGCCATCACCGATAATGCCGATAGTCACTGCGTCTGTCATGCTTTTCTCTTCGTGTTTGGCTGGTCTTCGAAACCCGGCAGGACCGTGCGGTATTCATCGGGGTCAATGGCGCGCTCTTCCATCACTTCGGCGCTGTGCTGAGCAAAGGATGGTGGCGCCCTGCGATAGCTGGCGGGCGTGCGCGACAGCTTGATCGGGCTGCCCGTCCCGCGATAGTCGCCGATATCGACCACCATTTCACGATGCCGCGTATGGGGATCATCGATGACCTGATCGATGCTGCGCACCGCACCGCAGGGGACGCCGGACCTGATCAGGCGATCCGAAAGATCAATGGCGTCGAAATCGGCCAGCGCGCTTTCCAGCAACGTCTTCAGTGAGTCGCGATTCTGGTTCCGCTGGCTGTTCGATACGAACCGCGCATCGTCGGGAAGGTCGGGCCTGCCGATCATCTTGCAAAGCGTGGCGAATTGCCGGTTGTTACCGACCGCCAGAAAGATCGGCTCGGACCCGGTTTCGAACGTGTCATAGGGGCAGATATTCGGATGTGCGTTGCCCGAGGGCTGTGGCACGTCGCCCGACAGGTAATAGTTCGGAAGATGCGGATGCAGCAGCGATACCCCGCAATCATAAAGACTGGCCTCGATGAACTGTCCCTTGCCGCTGATCGCGCGTTCGTTCAGTGCCATCAGGATGCCGATTGTCGCGTTCAGGCCCGTGACCATGTCCACGACCGGTAATCCGACGCGCAAGGGTCGGCCGTTTTTTTCACCATTCACGCTCATGATTCCGCAAAGAGCTTGAATAGCCGCGTCATAGCCCGGCAGGCCGCCCCGCGGGCCATCAGCGCCGAAGCCTGACACCCTGCAGTGGATCAGGCGGGGAAACCGGCGGGATAATTCCTCACCTCCCAGCCCCCATCGTTCCATTGTCCCGGTCTTGAAATTCTCAAGGAGAATATCGGCGTCTTCCAGCAGCGCCAGCAGCAACTCGCGCCCCTTGTCCTGCGACAGATCGACGGCGATGCCGCGCTTGTTGCGGTTCAGCCCCTGAAAATAGCTGGCTGCATCCCCCAGAAACGGCGGACCCCAGCCGCGCGTCTCGTCGCCCGAGGGTGGCTCCAGCTTGATCACATCGGCGCCGTGATCCGCCAGGACCTGCCCGGCATAGGGGCCGCCCAGCACCCGACTGGCATCGATTACCTTGAGATTGGCCAGCGAGCCGGAATTTGTCATGCGGATGCTCCGTCTGGGATTGCCTCTGCCAGGTCGCGACGCCATTGGGCCGCGAAGGCGGGATAGGTTTCGGAAAGCTCATTCAACACCCGATCGCGCAGCAGTGACAAGGTCGCCGCATCCGGTCCGGGGGTCGTTGGCGGTATGTCGTCGTGGTCGAACTGGAATCCCGTCGCGTCAAGGATCTCTTGCAGGTCATGGCCGGGATGCACGCTTTCCAGACGAAAACCCGGTCGCTGGCTGTCAAAGCTGAACAGGGCCTTGCTGGTCAGCAGAGCGACCGGTCCGCCGGGGCGGTAGGTTTCCGGGGTGCTGATGCCGGGGGCGCTGATAAAGTCGACCTTCTCCACGAAAACGCGCGGGCTGTGTTCTTCGCGGAACAGGATGACACGCGGTACAGTGAAATAAAGATAGGCCGATCCGAACGAGCCTGGCCAGCGGACGGACATCTGCGGATAAGTGCCGACGCCGACCAGATTGACATTCGCCATACCGTCGATCTGGCCGCCACCAAGAAAGAATGCATCCAATCGGCCCTGCCCGGCACTGTCGAACAGTTCGGCCGACCCGTTGGTGAAGAAGTTGTGTTCCACCGAGCCCAGGATCGACAGCCGCACCTTGCGTTGTCCTTCGTCCAACGCGCGGCGCAGCATCGCACCCGCAGCGGGCATCGGGGAAGATGCTCCGACCGCGACGTGGCGGACATCCTGCAACAGTCGCGCAATGGTGCAGATCAGAATTTCGCGGGGCAGAACGGTCATGCGCGGACCTCCTGTTCCATATAGGCGGCGAATCCCTCGGCCGTTCGGGCCGCAGCGGCATAGCGGATCAATTCGTCAGTATCCGTCGCATATTCGCCCCAAAGCCCATAGGGCCAGGCGCCGCGCGGAGCCTTGGCGATGGCTTCGACATACAGCGCAGGCAGCGTGCCGGCGGCGGTTGTTTCGTCTGCCAGCAGACTATGATCGACAATTCGCTCTACCGTGACCAGAGTTTGTGTCGCGGCATAGGCCATGGCCGCCAGTTCGCGGCGGCGTCCGATCCAGACATTTCCATCCCTGTCCGCCATTGGCGCATGAAAAATCGCGATGTCGGGCCGGATGGCGGGGATGACGGCGATGGAATCGCCCGTCGCGAAAGGGTTCTGGATGACCTGCCAATCCGCTCTGTTCGACAGGATGTCGGACCCGATCAGGCCGCGCGTCGGCATGAACGGCACGCCTTTCTGAGCGGCCATCAATCCAGCGTGAATCGCCGGGCAAGTCGCGTCCAGTACCCGGATGTTGCCGCGTTTGATCGCGTCATTGAAGCGTGGCGCGCCTCCGGCTTCGCCCAGGGACACCGCGCTTGTCTCGACACTGCGGACCAGCCCGGCCCCGATCAACTGATCGACCTGCAATCCACCCGTCGGCACGCAGACCAGATGCAGATCACCCGCGCCATGCCGGATCAGCGGGCCCGTGATCGCCATTGAAACACCAGCATAATCCACCGGCAGCGCAAGCGTCATGCCCGGCTGGATGCGGCGTACCAGCGCCCGCAGATCTTCGGACATTCTGCTCTCCCTTTACGGCGCGACACATGTTCCATATTATAGAACGATATTCCAGAATTTATACTAGCCCCAGTCTGACGATCAAGTCAATCGCTAGAAATTACGGCAAATAACGGGGGAAAGGGCAGGCTTCTCAGTTTTTCTTGACAAGCCGGAATGAGGCGGCACAATAAAACAGAATTGCGTTCTATAATATGGAACGATGGGAGGAAAATGATGCAGATACCGGCGCGGCGAGAGATGCGTTCCGAATTACCGGATGTTCAGCCGGTCTCAACAGCGCCCGCGCAGCAGGCGATCGGGTCCAGCATCTCGATCCGCAATGTGGTCAAGAAATACGGGGCTTTCGTCGCGGCGGACCGGATCAGTCTGGAAATCGAGCCCGGAGAGTTCATCACTTTGCTGGGGCCGTCGGGCAGCGGCAAGACGACCCTTCTCAACCTGCTTGCAGGATTTCAGAACATCGAGAGCGGCGAGATTTTTGTGGATGGCAAATCCATCCAGCATGTTCCGACGCATCGGCGTGGCTTTGGCATGGTTTTTCAAAGCTATGCCCTGTTCCCGAACATGACGGTTGCCCAGAATGTCGGTTTCCCGCTGCGCATGGCCAGGATCGACCGGATTACCGCTGATCGCTATGTCGCAGAGACGCTTGAGATGATGCGCCTGTCCGATCACGCGCAGAAACTTCCGTCACAGATGTCCGGAGGCCAGCAGCAGCGGGTCGCCATTGCGCGCGCTATCGTCATGCGTCCCAAGGTCGTGCTGATGGACGAACCGCTTAGCGCGCTGGATCGGCGCCTGCGCGAATCGATCCAGATCGAATTGCGTGAGTTGCATCAAACCATCGGCAGCACGATCCTGTTCGTCACGCACGACCAGTCCGAAGCGCTGACCATGTCCGACCGCATCGCCGTCATGGACGCAGGTCATATCGTTCAGGTTGCCCGCCCGATCGAAATCTATCGCCGGCCGCAAAGTCGGTTCGTCGCCTCGTTCGTCGGCGAAAGCAACCTGATCGACGCCGAGGTGATCGACAGGAAGGGAACCGTTCTGACCCTGCGGACCCCGAGCGGCCATGTCTTCGAGGCGGCCTCGCGCGATGGTGACCATGACAAGCGTGCAACCGTCCTTGTCCGGCCTGAAAGAATCAGGATCCATGACGCGGCAACACCGCTCAGCATGCCTGCTACCGTGATCTCGGCCCTGTTTCTGGGCGAGGTGCTGCGGATCGAGGTGCGGCTTGATGACGGGCAGACCCTGCTGATCCGCTGCTCTGATACGTCCGAAATGACCCTGCCGCAGGTGGGGCAGCAATTGCATATCGGTTGGGGCGCGACAGATGGCTGGGTCCTGTCATGACCGACGCGACGCTGAATGACCTGCCGTCACCCACTCGTACCAGTCTGGCGCAGCGTCTGAAGAATCCTGCGCTGCTGCTTGTGCCTGCCGTGGTCTTTTTGGTGCTGATCTATGTTTTCCCGCTGATCGACCTGTTCCGGGTCAGTATGTCGGGTCCTACCTGGTCAGTCTATTTCGAACGTGTCTTCTCGGTCCCGCTTTACTGGGAATCGCTTCTGCGGACGATGCAGATCGCCTTCACCGTCGCCTGTCTGTGCGTGGTTCTGGGCTATCCTACCGCCCTGCTGATTCACCGCACTCGGGGCCTGACACAGATCCTGATCGCGACAGCCGTTATCCTGCCCTATTTCATCGCCATCCTGATACGGACCTACGCGTGGATGGTGCTGCTGGGTCGTAACGGACCGATCAACAAGTTGCTACAGACGCTTGGGCTGATCGACGGCCCCATCGGGTTGTTGTTCAACCGGGGCTCCGTTCTGCTGGGCATGACGGCGGTGTTGCTGCCGCTGATGGTGCTGACCATCTATGCCTCGGTTTCGCGGCTTGATCAGGGGCTGACGCGGGCCGCGATGGCCTCGGGTGCTGGGCCTCTGGCGGTGTTCTGGCGGGTCTTGCTGCCGCTGACTCTGCCGGGCATCGGCGCGGGGTTCCTGTTGGTCTTCGTTGCGGGCATCGGGTACTTCATCACGCCGACGCTTCTGGGCGGGCCGGGCGATCAGATGTTCGCCATGCATATCACCCAGCAAGCCGACTCCATCACCGGAGAGGGGTTCCTGCAGGCGCTTGCGGTCGTGCTTCTGGTGATCACCCTGATCGTGGTCGGTGTCGCAGGCCGCATCATGGGGTTCGAATTCATCTGGGGCGGGGGCAAGACGGATACCGCCGCAGCCCGCCGCATGCCCACGCCCAAGACCGTCACGCGCGGGCGGAGGCGTGGCGTCGGCATGGTCGTCGCCGATCTTCTGGGCTGGCCGATCCTGCGCATCATGGGACGCCTGCCCGCCGGCTGGGGACGCTGGACCGTTCGGGTGATGGGCGGCTGTGTCGTCGCGACGCTGGTGATCCCGATCATCGTGGTGATGATTATCTCTTTCAGCAAGGCCAGTTACCTGACCTTTCCGCCGCCTGACTGGTCGATGCGGTGGTACGAGAAATTCTTTTCTGACAGCAACTGGATGTCGGCGTTCTGGAACTCGCTTGCCATCGCGTGCCTGTCGGCGGTGATCGCGGTCAGTCTTGGCGCGACTGCGGCCATGGGCATTGTGCGCAGCGACATCCGGTACAAGTCCGCTTTGATGCTGTTGCTGGTCAGCCCGATGATTGTGCCGCCGGTGGTGCTTGGGCTTTCGCTGTACAGCCTGTTCCTGAATGTTGGGTTGACCGGCACCTATCTGGGACTGGCGGCGGCGCATGCCATCGGCGGCATTCCCATCGTCGTGGTGATTGTCGCCGCATCGCTGCAGGCGGTCGATAGGCGACTTGAGCAGGGGGCAGCTGTCCATGGCGCCTCGCCGCTGACGGTGTTTCGCACCGTCACCCTTCCCGCCATCGCTCCGGGACTAGGCGCGGCGATCTTTTTCGCGTTCCTGCACTCATTCGACGAACTCGTGTTGTCGCTGTTTCTGTCCAGCCCACGGATGAAGACCCTGCCGCTGATGCTGTGGGCGGATGTCAATTATCAGCTCAACCCGGTGCTGGCCGTCGTCTCGACGCTCGAGGTGCTGTTGGTCGTGGGCGGTATTATTCTGGCGCGACCCGTGCTTGCCAGAGGCCGGTCTGCCTGAAGTGGCTATGAAGAAAATCCAACGGAGGAGAATGGAATGCCTGAAATGAAAAAGACGATGGGAGCCGTCCCGGTGCTGGCAATGGCCGCACTGCTTGCCGGACCCGCACTGGCCGAGGGCGAAGTCGTGATGCAGGATCCTGGTGGCGCCTATGGCGACGCGCTACAGGAGGTCATGTATGACAGTTTCGAGGACGAGACCGGCATCGATGTCGTGACCGTACAAGAGGCGCGTTCCGGTCCACGGATCAAGGCGCAGGTCGAGGCCGGCAAGACCGAATGGGATCTGACCTTCATCTTCGATCAGGAAACCAAGCTGCTGGGCGATTGCTGTCTGGCCGATATCGACTATGACAAGATGTCGGACGAGGCGAAGAAAACACTGGCCAGCATGCCGGAAAACCTCAAGCGGCCCAAAGGTGTCGCATTGCAGGTGATCGGGGTCGCCATGGTCTATAACACCGACGTCTATTCCGAACAGCAGCCCACGAGTTGGGCGGATTTCTGGGATGTCGAAAAGTTTCCCGGCAAGCGCTGTCTTCCCGCATGGCCGCGCTTCGTGATGGAAGCGGCGCTGATGGCTGACGGTGTCGCGAAAGAGGACCTGTATCCGGTCGACATGGAACGTGCGCTGAAGAAGATCGAAGAGATCAAGCCGCATGTATCGAAATGGTGGACGACATCGGCACAGGCCCCACAACTGCTTCTGGATGGCGAGGCGGATATGTGCATGGCTTATACCGGATCGTCCTCGGTTCTCGCGCTCGAAGGGGCACCGCTTGAGGTCGAATGGAACCAGGGCTTCGTCTATTACGACTTCTTTTCGATCCCGAAAGATGCACCCAACTACGACAACGCGCTGAAGCTGTTGTCATGGCGGATGGACTCTCAGCGTGCGGCCGAACTTACCTCGGTTTATCCGGTGGCTTTGCCCTCGCCGCTGGTCTACGAGGCGGCTGATCCCGAAATCAGTAAATATTGGGCCAATAATCCCGAAAACCTTGCCAAGGCGATCGAATGGAGCCCAGATTACTGGGGTGCCGAGTCAGGACAGGGCACGACCACGAATGAGGAATACGGCCAAGAGCAGTTGAACGCACTTCTGTCGCAATGATCCGGTGGCCGATCGGGCGTTCGGCGTCCTATCTGTCCGTATGAACATCCGCGCGGGCCCGCAAGGCCCGCGCAAACAGGGAGAGACCAGGCCGCGTTATGGACAAGGCATTCATCAAGGGGTTACGGCTGATCGAGGAATTGGCGTGCAGCGATCAACCGCGCGGCGTAACCGACCTTGCCAACACGCTTGAGTTGACCAAAAGTAATGTGCATCGCCTGCTGGCAACGCTGATTTCGCAAGGTTATGTGAGACAGGTGCCTCCGCAAAGCCACTATGCCCTGACCACGCGCATCTGGGAACTGGGCAGCCACGTGATCCGGCGTATGGACCTGACGCAGATCGCGCGACCGGCGATGACTCGTCTTGCCGAGCAGACCGGAGAAACAATTCACCTGTCCGTTCTGGATGGTTCAGATGTCGTCTATCTGGACAAGATCGAAAGCGCGCACCACATTCGTGCGCATACCAGCGTCGGGTCTCGTGCGCCAGCCTACACGGTCGCTACTGGAAAAGCGATGTTGGCTCGGATGCCCGACGATTATCTTGAGCGATTCGAAGGGCGCATGGAGCGTTATACTGATACCACGCGCACCTCGCTTGCTGAATTGCGCGAGGATATTCGACTAATACGGGAGCAGGGCCACACGATCGTGCCGGAAGGCGAATGGCGAGAAGGTATCGCGGCCTGCGCGTGCGCAATTCTGAACCGGACGGGTGATCTTGCCGGAGCGATCGGCATGTCCGGCCCGGATTCCAGGATCAAGCGCAAGCAATTGAAGGAAGTTGCGCCGCTGGTCATGGAAGCCGCGCGTGCCATCTCGACTTCCCTCGGTTATGCGCCGCGCGATTGAGATCGCAAGAAAACTCACAAGAAAATCGGATGACCGCCTGCACTGACACGAATTGTTCACCGACGGCATGTGGCGTTCCGGACAAAATGGCCGAACGATCCCTGTCATCTTGCCGCTCAGCGTTTCTTGTTCGACTGCGACAGGACCGATCCGGCCAGCGATTTCGTTGTGGCGCTGTACTTCGAGCTAGGCAGGGCCTGCAGAGTGCGATCTTCCATCCGCGCGCCTGTCTGCTTGGTTGTCCCGGCCTGCGCCAGCGCCGACCCCGCGATGCTGCGTGCGGTTGCCGAAGCGTTCGGGTTGCTGAGGATCGAACCTGCCTTCGATGTCATACCGCCCGAAGTGCCCTTGGTGTTCTTAGACATGGTATTGCTCCAATACGTGACTGACACCACATCTCGCAAATGTTCGCTTTTTGTTCAAATATATTCCGCAAAACATAGTGCTAGACAGGCCTGACAGGAACAAGCAGCGCGATCTTTTACAGGCGGGGTAAGATCCCGGTACCGCAAGATCGCCGATAGGCAACTTCTGACAGAGCACCTTGACAGACACATGGAAGAATACGTCCGTGAAGGGAGTCGTTCGCCATGCCCTGCCTGAAGGTTTGAGAAGCGGACATTATAGGCATATCATGCTAAGTCTGTGCGCGTTTCCAATAATCAGCGAACATATGATGTTTAAGCCTAATGAAATCCTGATCCTGACCGGAACTCCGGGTTCTGGTAAAACGACTGCGGCCAATATCATCGCGCAGCTGCCTGAAAGCCCCAAGGTCCACCTGCACTCGGACGACTTCTGGCACTTTATCAAGGCTGGTGCGATAGCGCCGTGGAAACCCGAGGCTCATGGGCAGAACGCAACTGTAATGGAGGCTCTGGCAGGAGCGGCGGCTCGCTATGCCGAAGGCGGATATTTCGTTCTTGTGGATGGCATCATTGGCCCCTGGTTTCTTGATGCATTTAGAAATCTTAAATCCGTTATTCATTATATCGTCCTTCGCCCGGATCTGGACGAGGCAATCAGGCGGTGCCTGGCGCGAGGTGGGAATACCCTAACGGATCCCGGTCCAATCTCCGCTCTGCACCAGCAGCTCGGAAACTTGGGACCGCTGGAGCGCCATGCGCTTCCCGTTGCAGGTATGAGTGCCGATGAAACTTCCGATGCGATCAAAGGCGCGGTCGAAAGCGGGCATTTTCGGTTGAGATAGGCAGGAGCGAAAGGTAGCAACGGGCTCTTTTATGTCGATCCCTGCAAGACCTTTGAACGGCAGCTTCAGATAGTGCACCATCGAACGGGGCACATGGAATCGGTCCAGCACAGGAGCCGCTCGCCCCTTTCGGCCGGAAGGTCTGGGTAGCGGACGAACCTGTCATTCATGGGAGAGTGAGCATCCGCCGATTCTTTGCGGCTAAAGCTAAACTCAATCCATCGTATGGCGCGCCTAAGGCTCGCCGTTGCATTATCCTCCTGGGGAGGATATTTCATTCATATGACAAATCAGCATCGCCATACAACTCACCCCAAGCTCGTTGCCCGACTGAAACGCGCCGAGGGACATCTGCGCTCGGTGATTGGGATGATCGAAGCGGAACGCCCTTGTCTCGATATTGCGCAGCAGCTTCAGGCCGTCGAAAGTGCGATCAGGAACGCGAAGCAGGCGTTGATCCACGATCACATGGACCATTGCCTGGATGCGGATGGTTCCGAACAGGACCGGGTCGAACTGAAGACAATCGCTCGCTATCTCTGAGGTCGCCATGCTAACTATCCTCGCTGACCGCACCTACCGACACCTCTTCATGGCCCAAATCACTGCTCTTCTGGGCACCGGGCTCGCGACCGTCGCGCTCGGATTGCTGGCCTATGACCTGGCCGGAGACGGGGCCGCGATGGTGTTGGGAACCGTGTTCACCATCAAGATGGTTGCCTATGTCGGGATCGCGCCGATCGCGGGCGCTTTCGCCGAACGCGTAAACCGTCGCCGCCTTCTGGTGTCGCTTGATCTTGTGCGGGCAGTATCGGCGCTGGCACTACCTTTCGTGACCGAGATCTGGCAAGTCTATGTGCTGATCTTCCTGTTGCAATCGGCCTCGGCGGGGTTCACGCCGACCTTTCAGGCGACGATCCCGGATGTGCTACCCGAGGAGGATCGCTATACCCGTGCATTGTCGCTTTCGCGATTGGCCTATGATCTGGAGAACATCGTCAGTCCGACGCTCGCGGCGCTCTTGCTGGCGGTGATGAGCTACAACTCGTTGTTTCTGGGCACGGTCGCAGGGTTTCTCGGTTCTGCGCTGCTCGTTCTCTCTGTGCTGTTGCCAAGCCAGAAAGCACCCAAGCCACGCGGGATTTATGATCGGACCACACGTGGGATCCGCATTTACCTGGCAACCCCACGCCTGCGCGGCCTTCTGGCACTCAACCTCGCAGTATCGGCTGCGGGGGCCATGGTGCTGGTCAATTCCGTGGTCGCCGTGCGGGGGCTTCTGGGCCTCTCTGACAGCGCTCTTGCCTGGACGATGTTTGCCTTCGGTGCGGGTTCCATGATGGCCGCGCTCTTGCTACCCCGCTTGCTGGACAGGATTCCTGACCGCCCCGTCATGCTCGCGGGAGCGATGCTGATGGTTGTCACCCTACTTGGCCTAGCCGGGGTGACAGCAATCACAGGATTGCATTGGAACATGCTTCTCGCCACATGGTTTCTCGTCGGCCTCGGCTATTCGTCGGTGCTCACGCCCTCGGGGCGCCTGCTGCGCCGCTCTGCCCATCCGGAGGATCGGCCAGCGCTCTTCGCTGCGCAATTCGCCCTGAGCCATGCCTGTTGGCTGATTACCTACCCGCTCTCGGGTTGGCTGATGACGCAGTTCGGTATAATCCCGGCGCTGTTGGCACTTGCCGGCTTTTCCGGGATTGGCATCGCTATCAGCCGGGTGCAATGGCCCGCCAAGGAGAGCGGGGAGATCGAACATACCCATGAGAATCTACCGCTGGATCACCCGCATCTGAAAGGGTGCCGGACACATAGCCATGAGCTTGTGATTGACGACCTCCACCCCCGTTGGGCGAACCAGTTTTGATGGTCGAAAAAGTTGAAGCGGATGGCAACAAAGGGCTCGGAGCCGCCTTACGGCAATGCGGCGCTGTTTCCTGACCGGTCGATCCGGATTTGCGCCGGTTGAATGCCGGTAGGCAGCTCGAACTCGACATTCATGCCGATCGCAGTATGGCACAGAGCCCATTGCCCGAACGGGCGGCTATGCTGCCTCTCTCATGAACAGGCACTTGCGACCCGTTTGCCTTTCGGTGCGGGCTATGATTGATTGCGGCCGTTTGCGGAAAATGAAGGAACACGCCATGAACGAGAAAGTATTCCACCGACGAATTGCATGCACCTATCCGAGCGGAGAGAGCGTCTTCGTTGAAGAGCTCTTACCCAACCATGATACCCTCAATGCCGGCCCAGAATATAAATTGCTACCCAGCAACGAACCGGTCACCTGGGTAGAAGAGCGAAAAGTCTTCCAGATACTATCACGCCGCCTCGATATCAGCCCGAAGAACGAATTCTCTCCTGCACATCCAGAGAATGTGAAGGCCGGGCTGCGGCTGCTTTATGGATAATTCTTAAAAGCGCCTGTCACCATCGATATAACCACAGACATCCTCTGTCCGTCATGAGTTGATCGCGGCCGGTTGCTCAATGCATTCTGTTGTGTGTCGCGATCAGGAAGCGTCCTGAGAATTGCCTGGGGAGAAGCCAAGCCCAGCCGAATGTCAGGACGCTACCGAATTATGATATGAGAAAGCCTCGCTCCGAATGATCGGGGCGGGTGCTCGCTGCCGGTTGCGACTGGAAAAAACGTCGGTGCGACATAAATCGAGCTGACCCCTGAAGAGCGCCAAGAAATAACAACGGCATTCTCAGCCGCAGAGGGGGATTGCTACAGTGAAGTCGGGATGCGCGAATTACGAGGGTGAACGTTCCGGCCGCAACCTGGAGGTTTGGAGTAGCACGGATATCAACAGCATTCTCCGCCACGGCACTTTCTGGGCAGAGCGTCGGTTGAGTAAAGTGTGGTTGCAGGCGTTTTAGCTGGACCAGTTCGTCGTGTGGTAGCGGGTGGGGGTGACGTGTTCATGCGCCCCGTATAACCGCATGGATTCGCGAAATGAATCCTCTGTCATCAGAGCTGTGCAGCAACGCCGCGCAAATGCCCCGGAGCGTGCTGGTGTTTCTTGCTTTCGTCGTGCTGCAGCTGCAGCGGTTTCTCGAAGGCGGTGACCGATCAACCGTCATTAGCTGCCTGCGGTTGCCGTGGCAGGCTCATCGCCTCGGCATAGCCAGAGGGCGTTACGCGCCAGTAAAGCACCGTAACGATGATTACGCAGCACAGATGCAGCATCCAGCCGGCGGTGAAATCGCCAGTGAGCTGGTGAAGGACGGCAACGATCCATGGCGGCAGCGCAGCCAGCAGGAATCCGCCGCCCTGCATCAGGGCAGACAACGCACCAGCTTCGGCCGGGTCGGGCAGATGGTCCAGAGCTACGATCATTGACAGCGCGAAGCAGCCGCCCAGCCCGGCACCTAGAATGGAGACCCACATCAGCGGTGCAGTCTCCGGTCGCAGGATCAGTGCGATAAAGCCCACGAACTGCATGGCTAAGGTCAGCCATAGAAATGGTCTCCGATCTTCATGTCTGCTTGCCAGTACCGGCAGGAAAAGTGCTGCCCCCGCTTGTGCTACGGCCATCATTGCAAGCAGGCTGCCACTTGCTGCCGGGCTCCAGCCGAGATCGCGATAGAAGGGGGAAATCCATGCTACAGCAGTGGAATAACCGCCGTTAACAAGACCGAAACAAGCCATGAGTAGCCAGGTACGTGGTCGCCGGAGGAAAATGCATGCTCTGTTGCCACCATGGCTGCCCTGTTTTTCCTTAGGCAGGCCGCGCTTGAACAGTAGCAATGCCAGGGTGGCGGGTATGGCCATCCAGGCAAGCCCGACATGCCAATCGCCTGCTGCGGTCGCAATCAGCGGTGCCAATTGCGCCCCAACCGCACCGCCACCCATCAGCATGGCCGAATAAAGCCCCATCATCACGCCGACATGGGCCGGAAAATGCTTTTTGATGACGCCGGGAAACAGGGCTTGGACGACGGCTGCACCAAATCCCAGCAACGCGGCCGTGGCTATCATCTGCCAACCACTCGTTACGAACAGGCGCAGCAGCGAAGCCAGCGCCAGAACCGCAAGAGCTGCGATAATGGGGCCACGCGCCCCCAAACGCATCTGCAATGACGGACCGACAAAGGCCAGAATGCCCATCAAGAGCATGGGCACCAGCGTCAGCAGCGCAATGCCCTGCAACGCAAGACCGGTTTGTGCGGATATGTCTGCGGCCAGTGGGCCGACGCCGGTGATAAAGGGCCTGAGATTGAGGCCAACGAGCACGATGGCGGCAAGCAACGGCAGACGACTGGATTTGGGTGCGTGATTTTGTTTCAATTTATTATGCGCTACCCTTTTGAGCCTGTACCCATTGTGCATAGAGCGTCTGGCCGGTTTCATTCGGCAGTGGGACATGGCTGATTGCCATCGATTGCTCAGCAAAAGGACGTTTCAATTCGGCATATATTGCTGCGGTGGACAGGTCGAACGGTTCACCATCCTCGTTGGAATGAGCATAGGCGATCTTGCCAACTCCCGCGATCCGCATGGCGGCCAGACACATTGGGCAAGGATGGCCGCTGGCATAGACGGTGCTGCCCTTCAGTGCTGCGGCTCCGTGGGTGCGGGCGGCGCTGCGAATGGCCAGCAACTCGGCATGATCGGTGAGATCGTCGCTGAGATGAATCTCGTTGACACCGGTGGCGATCACCTTGCCATTATTCACGACCACGGCACCAAAGGGTCGACCGCCAGACTTGATATTGTCGCGTGCAAGCTCGACCGCCTGACGCAGAAAACGCTGTGCTTCATTCATCGCAACCTCCATGGTTTATCGGCCACCGGCAGCGACAAGGATTTGTTCGATATCGCGATAACCGGAGCGGCGGGCATGCTGAAGTGGGGTCACACCCTCGCCATCCGCCAGATTCACGTCGGCACCGGCCTTGACCAGCAATTCGACGATTTGCTGGTGCCGGCTGCCGTCATCGCCGAGAATGATCGCCTCCAGCAACGCGGTCCAGTGCAGATTATTGACGTGATTGATGTCCGAACCGGCTTCGATCAGGGTTTTCACCGTCTCGACATGACCACGCTCGGAAGCCGGAATCAGTGCGGTACCCCCATAGCGGTTGGTGCTTTTCAGATCAGCCCCATGCGCGAGAGTCATTTTGAGGATTTCCAGATGCCCTCTTGCTCCGGCATAGAGATAGGGGCTGTCATTGATGTCGTCCTTGGCGTTGACGTCGGCGCCGGCATCGATGAGGACACGCGCCGCATCAATCGCATTGGCATGGGTCGCGACAAGAAGGGCCGTGGCGCCTCTGCTGTCACGTGTGTCGATTTCCGCGCCTTCGGCCAAAAGCCGGCTGACGAGCGCTGCATCGTTTTTCCCGGCGGCGCTATGCAATTGCATTTTGTTCATGGCGTTTCCTGCGGTAACGAAAGGGGCTGCCATCAGGATCAGGCTGGCGGCTCCTGTAAGGATCGTGCGGCGAAGCATGTAGGACTCCCGATCGGATGAGATGATGGCCTGATTGTGGCATGCATGCGGTTCAGGCCCACTGCGTCTAGATAGGCAGGAAAATGGACATTTAAAAATTAAATATTAATATGGGTCATATTATGTTTGTGAATGACCATCAGATTACGAGTGAAGAACATGCTGGACCCACGGTTGCTGCGCGCCTTTACCGCGATCATCGATACCGGAAGCTTCACCCTTGCTGCCGAGCGATTGCACCTGACCCAATCTACCATCAGCCAGCAGATCGGCCGGCTTGAGGACGCTGTGGGCTCCGTTCTTATCGAACGTTCGGCGCGGCCTCTCGGGCCGACGACCACCGGCGAGCGGTTGTTGGGTTATGCCCGCAGATTGCTCGCCCTTCAGCAGGAAGCGGAAGCCGCCCTTGGCGATCCGGCCGGTACCACCTCAATCCGCATCGGCATGGCCGAAGATATTGTCGATGCGGCGATGGCCAGGACATTCAGCAATTTCGCCCGCCGTCACCGCGAGATCCGGCTTGATGTTACCGCCGGGCTTAGCCGCGAACTCATGAAGCGCTATCGCGATGGTGAGTTCGACATCGTCATCGTCAAGGAAAACGAACCGGACCCGGATTGCCGGGCGACCTTTGCCGAGCCGCTCGCCTGGTTCGAGAGTGCGGATACACCGGTGGATATCCATATGGCGGGGTCGCGCGCCGACCCGATCCCACTTGTCGCTTTTCCTCTGGGCGGGCTTTATCGTGAGGCCATGTTCGCACGTGTCGAATGTGAAGACCGCCGCTGGTATGTTGCCTGCGCAGCCAGCAGCCTGCACAATGTACTGGTTGCCGTGGAAGCCGGGCTTGGGATTTCCCTGCTGCCGGTCAGGGCCACGGGGGATTATCGCGTGCGACCCTATGCTCCCTTCGGCGTCGAAACGGCCATGGCTGTCACACTTTACTCATGGGAGAGCGCGGGGGTGGTGTCTGAACTGGTGGACTCCATGCAGGCCGTTCTTGCCGCCAGAGCCGCGCAATTTCCGCCCCACACGGAAATGGTGGAAGCGCGTTCATGACCGGCGGCAAACCGATCCTGGAAAACCCTCCGCGGCTAATCGCTGCTGGTGTGCTGTTGCTCTTGTGCGCGGCCGGTATTCTAGCGATGGCCGAGCGCGCCTCACTGGTCGCCGAACTGGAACAGGAAAGCATTGTTCTGCATCGTCTGGCGTCGCAGCGGGCCGATCAGCATGATGCCCATATGACAGCCCTGTCGGCGATCGCGGTGGCGGCAGATGGCGCGCGCGATGATCTCTTTCTTGATGTCGCCGCGACCATCTCGCGCTTTTATCCGCGTATCGATGAAGTACAGCTTGTTTCCCTCTTTGATCCAGCGAAGAGCATCGGCACGGAAAGGCTAGAGCCGGAACTGGCGGAAACGATCCGTGCCGCGGTAAAGGAATCCGATGGCAGCATCGCCCTGTTGCCGCATCCCGGCAAGCGGCGTCATTATATCTTGGTCAAGCGCAGCCCCAATTCGGAAGTCGCGCGCTATGGGTTGATGCTGGGGATCGATGCCCAAAGGCTGCTGGACGATGCGGGGCAGTTCTGGCAACGGCCCGGCGCCGCGCCGGATCTTTCCCTGCCCGGCGGAGAAAAGCTGATCGCCCATGACGGCGGGCCGCAGACAATCCGCTTTTCAAAGCCGCTTGGCAGCGCCTCGCAACCACTCCTTCTCCAGACGGGAATGGAGATCGGATTGGTGGACCTGTTCCCACCCGCCAAGACGGCGCTGGTGCTGCTGGCGGCAGCACTTGCCTATATCGCAGCACTCATCATGCTGCGTCAGCGGCTGCGAACCCGTCGGGCATTGGAGCAGGCGCGGCTCAGTGCGCTGGATTCGCGCCTTGCCCACGCGTCACGCGTCAATGCGCTGGGTGAGATGGCAAGCGGTCTAGCCCATGAATTGACGCAGCCGCTGACCGCCATTCTCGCGCAGGCGCAGGCCGGGCGACGATTGCTATCACGCCACGATATGGCTGCCCTTGCGCCGACTCTCGAAGATACGGTGACACAGGCGCGCCGGGCATCCGCCATGCTGGAGCGGTTCCGCAACTGGTCGCGGCCGCGACATGGGTCGGTATCGGCTTTCGATTTACGCGAGGCCGTTGCCAATGTGCGTGCCCTGCTGGAGCCGCAGGCAGTGCGGCAGGGCGTTCAGCTTGCTTTTGACGTGCCGGAAATGCCGGTGCCGGTCGCCGCCGATTCCGTCGAGATGGAACAGGTCATTTTCAATCTCTGCCGCAACGCCATCGAGGCGGCAGACAGTACAGACCGCACGGGCCGGGTTTCCGTTCGCCTGCGGCAGGACGCGGCCCGTACGATACTTGAGGTCGCCGATAACGGTCCCGGTGTACCGGAGGAATTGCGTCCGCGCCTGTTCACACCCTTCACCACCACCCGTCCCGATGGTACCGGGCTTGGGCTTGCGCTCAGCCAGCGGCTGGTGGAACGCGCCGGTGGAGAAATCGCGCTGGCCGATAGCTATGAGGGGGCGACCTTCCGGGTCGTGTTGCCGCACAGGTCGCAACCGATGGAGGTATACCGTTGATCCATCCTGTTTATCTCGTGGATGATGACGAAGCTGTGCGCAAGGCGCTTGCCCTGCTTTTGTCGACTGTCGGCATTACGGCGACGGGCTTTGCCGATCCGCAGAGCTTTCTGGCCCAGGTACCAAAACTTCCTCCCGGCTGTCTGATCCTCGATATCCGCATGCCGGCCATCTCCGGCCTTAAATTACAGGAGCGGCTGACAGAACAGGGCATCGACTGGCCTACCATTGTCATTTCCGGTCATGGCGATATCCAGGCCTGCCGACTTGCCTTTCGCAATGGGGCGGTCGATTTCCTGTCCAAGCCGGTCGATGAACAGGATCTGATCGACGCCATCCAACGGGCACAGGACGTGCTGGGGCGCGCGCTTGACCGCAGTGCTGAAAAGGCGGAAACGCTGGCACTGCTCGCAGCGCTTACGCCACGTGAACACGAGGTGCTGGACCGTATCGCCGGAGGTTTCACCACCCGTCAGATTGCGAAAGGGCTGGGCTTGTCGCCACGCACCGTGGAAAGCCACCGCGCCGCAATCGGTGCAAAACTTGGCACCACCTCGCAGGCCGAGATGACGCGCATCTGGCTTGAGGGACGCGAAACTCCGTAGAATTACGGATATGGACCGCAAGGCCTACGGATAGCAGCGGAATGAGGGGGCGGTTACATGAGGGCCGTCAATAGAAAAGGAACCCATGATGATCCGCACTCTCGCTCTCGCTTTCGCTTCCGTGCTTCTGGCCCCGTTCGCCGCTTCCGCGCAGGACCTGCCGGCGGCTCCTTATCTTCCGCTTGAACTGGCCACGCAGGCCGCCGACGCCGCGCTGAAGGCTTGTGTTGCCGAAGGCCATAATGTCAGCGTTGCCATCGTGGCGCGTGACGGAGCGACCAAAGTGCTGTTAAAGGCTGATAATTCTGGCCCGCACACCGCCTCCAGCGCTACCGGCAAGGCTTTCACCTCCGCAGCCATGGGTCGTGACACGGCTGGCCTGGCAGAGTTTATTGCCTCCAAGCCCGCCAATGACGGTCTGCGCGACATGGACCACCGCATGGTCATTCAGGGCGGTGGGTTGCCGATCAAGTTCGAGAATGCGCTGGTTGGCGGCATCGGCGTGGGCGGCGCGCCCTCTGGCGATATCGACGCCAGTTGCGCAGTCGCGGGCCTGAAGGCTATCGGGGCTGCCACTGAATAAGTTTCTGAAAACAGCGAAACGGCCCGCTTCTGTGCGGGCCGTTTCCGTTCCAGGACAACGCCTGATACGTCCCGTCGAGACCATGTCTGCGAGACTTCCCGCCGTCAGGAAACGCGGCTGCGCAAGAGCACGTTGGGGTGGGTCGATCATTTTTCATCGTATTCCCATATATATCGAAACGATCTCGGATTGCTTATTCGCTATCTATTCCAGCTGTGTCGTTAGCGAGGAATCCTTGAAGCCGCGGTACGACAAAATCGAGGAAGGCACGCACGCGTTGCGGCATTCCGGAACCCCCGAGAAAGACCGCATGAATCTCCTCCTCATCGGGTTCGATCACATTGGCGAGTACTTCCACCAGCCGGCCGGCAGCAAGATCGGCACGCACGTGATAGTCGCCCATGCGGGCAAGCCCGACACCCGCAAGCGCCATGCGCCGCACCGTCTCGCCGTTGTTGGCAACGAGAGAACCGTTCACCGCGCGGTCGACAATTCGACCGCTTTCCCTGAGCGGCCAGACGGGGGCTGCGCGACGGAAATTGAAGCCCAGGCAATTGTGGCGCGAAAGATCCTCGATCCTGCGCGGCGTACCGCGACGGCCAAGATAGGAAGGCGAAGCGACAATCTTGCGCTGCGCCACACCGAGCCGCCGCGCCATCATGCCGGAATCGGGCAGTGTTCCGACCCGGAACGCAATGTCGGTGCGGTCGAGGTAAAGATCGACAACCTCATCCGACAACGACAGATCGATGACGATATTAGGATAGGCGCGCCAGAATTCGGGCAAAAGCGGCTCCAGCCCCAGAACCCCGAAAGCAACCGAGGCATTGACCCGCACCGTGCCACCCGTGGCCGCAGCACCATGGGAGAGTTCCTGCTCGATCAGTTCGAGTTCCTTCAGAACCGCCTGACTACGCTCATAATAGATCTGTCCTTCCGCAGTCAGGGAGAGCCGGCGGGTGGAACGTTCGATGAGGCGCACGCCCAACCGCGCTTCCACGCGCGAGATCAGCTTGCTCACTGTCGATGGCGTCATCCGCATGAGGCGTGCCGCTTCGGAAAAGCTGCCTGTTTCCACCACGCGCAGGAATATCTGCATTTCTCCGGTTCGGTTATCCATTCCAACCTTACCTATGATTTCGTTTCACAGATGATGTGGATCATGGGCCGATTATCAAGCTCCGTGAAGCGCTTTATTTATTCGCGCATAGCACTTGGCCCCAGCACAGCGCTGGCCGCCGGATCACTTCAGAAGGAGTTTTATCGATGCAAACCGTAACCGCGCATGGCACGACCATCCCCGCCCTCGGCTTCGGCGTATTCCGCATGGCCGACGCGGAAGTGGAACGCGTGATCCCCGCTGCTCTCGAAGCCGGATTCCGCCATTTCGACACCGCGCAAATCTATGAGAACGAAGCCGCGCTCGGCCGCGCGCTTCAGGCTGCCGGTGCGCGCCGCGACGAGTTGTTCCTCACCACCAAAGTTTGGGTGGATAATTACAGCGATGACAGGTTCGCCCCCTCGGTGGATGAAAGCCTCGACAGGCTGAGGGTCGATCAGGTCGATTTGCTTCTCCTGCACTGGCCCGCCGACAAGGTACCGGTCGCGGAACAAATCGAGATGCTGAATGCAGTCAGGGCTTCCGGAAAGACCCGTTTCATCGGTGTCTCCAACCAGAATATCGCCCAGATGCAGGAATCGATCGAGCATTCCGGCGTGCCTATTGTCACCAACCAAATCGAACTGCACCCTTATCTTCCCCAGCACAGGCTGAGTGCCGCGGCAAAGGAGAATGGCGTAGCCGTCACTGCCTATTACAGCATGGCAGATGGCGCCGTTCCGCAGGATAAGATGTTGCAGCAGATCGGGGCAAAATATGGCAAGAGCGCTGCGCAGGTGGGCCTGCGCTGGCTGGTGCAGCAAGGTTATATTGCTCTCTCCAAGACGGCGAATCCGGCGCGTGTTGCCGAGAATATCGCGATTTTCGATTTCACGCTTGATGACGGTGACATGATTGCCATTGCCAATCTCGCACAGCCAGACGGACGGCTCGTCAATCCGCCCAGCCTTGCCCCGGCCTGGGACGTTTAAGAAGCAAGGCACGACTGAGAATAAGGAACCACGTGGCCCAGCCGGAGACGGCGCGCCCGCATTTCAAGGAGGCAATCACATGGACTTGCAACTTAACGGAAAAACCGCACTTGTCACCGGCGCCACCGCTGGCATAGGCTTTGCCATAGCCGAACGGCTCGCTGCCGAAGGCGCGCAGGTGACGATCTGCGGTCGCAACCAGCAGAAACTCGATGCCGCCGCACAGCGGATCGGGGCGCACGGAATTCTCGCGGACCCGGCAACGACCGAAGGCGCAGCGGCACTCGTCAAAGCCCTGCCTTCGGTCGATATCCTCATCAACAATCTCGGGATTTACGAATCCAAGCCCTTTGCCGAGATCACCGACGACGACTGGCGCCGGTTCTATGAGGTGAATGTCCTTTCGGGCGCCAGACTTGCGCGTGCCTATTTTCCCGGCATGATGGGGCGCAACTGGGGCCGTATCATCTTCATCGCCAGTGATTCCGCGCTTATCGTGCCACCGGACATGATCCATTACGGCATGACGAAGACCGCGCAGCTTGCCATGTCGCGCGGCCTTGCCGCAGCCAGCAAGGGCACACGGGTCACGGTGAATTCCGTACTTCCCGGGACCACCCGCTCGGAAGGCATCGCGGACTTCCTCAAGAGCGTGGCAGAAGACCCGCAAGCACCTGCCGAGGAGATCGAACGCGCCTTTTTTGCCCGGGAAAGACCGACTTCTCTGATCCAGCGTATGATCGAACCGGAGGAGATCGCCACGCTGGTTGCCTATGTGGCAAGCCCGCTGTCCGCCGCCACGAACGGTGCGGCGCTGCGTGTCGATGGCGGTATTACGCCGACGATCGTGTGAGCGGAACAGAAATGGTCCATGTCACTGCGGCTTCAAACTACAGTCAGTGACATGGACAACATTCGGGCCGTCCCGTTGGCCGGTTCCTTCCCCTTGGCAGACATCTCGCGGAGAAGCCGCTTCGGCTGCATGATACTTTCAGCGATAAATCAGACGGATTTCGCCTTGTTGATCGGACCATTGATGAAATCCATCCCATACTTGGGATGAAGGCGATCAGGCGCCGCGATTCTTGGACGAAGATATCTTGGCTCCATCCTTATAAGTTTCTGTTGGATGCCAGCGTGCTGAATGCTTCACGCTGGTCATGAGCATACGAGATAAGCGATATTTCTGACTGAGCGCGCAACAGATGCGGCGATTTCGGCCTTTCTTTCCCAAGGTGCGAGGCCGAGCGCGATCCGACGACTGCAAGGTGCTGGGCGGGATCATCTACGTCAAGCGATATGGGCTGCGATGGCAGGATGCACCTACTGTCTACAGCCCGACAAAGCCCTGTATGACCGGTTTGCCCGTTGGTTCCGGATGAGCATCTTCGCGCGAATATTCCGGGAACTGGCGCAACCAGGCAGCCAAGGCGATACTCTGATGACGGACAGCACCTTCATGAAGGCGCATCGCAGCCAGCTTTCAAAAAAAGGATCGTCCGCGGGCGATCGGGCGCACGAAGGGTGGCCTGAACTCCAGGCTGCACATACTCAGCGACGGCAAAGGGGGCGAGTTGGACTTCTTTCTCTTCCCCGGCCAAATGGCTGACAGCCGCGGTGCTCTTGTCCTGCTTCGGAACTTTCCGAGTGCGAAGCGCTTCCTGGGCGGCGATACATACGCCGCAACCGGATCGAGATCATGTTCGGCGGGCTCAAGGACTGGCGACGCATCGCGATACGCTACGACAGATGTCCAAGATCTTCTCATCCGCCATCATTCTGGCCGCGATCATCATCTTCTGGGTATGAAAATGAACGAGTCCAGACTCTAGTCGCCAGATCCGTTAGTTTTCATAGTCAAAAGACTACAGTTAATGCGAGCGCGGCGGAAAAGGAACAAAGCCATCATCGCAGGAAAAGCTGTGCGCGGACGGCACCTCTCGGGTACGCAGATTCGATCGTTCCCGGTTGGTGCGAGGATCGGTGCGACAACTGCCGCGGCACTGGATGCTCTGCGAGCGCCTTTGACCAACTAAACGATCGGAAGCGGGTGGTTCATCGCCCAACGCATTCACACTGAGTCCCGCTCCGCCCTCACTCAGCCCGCCACAATGCTGCATGCCGAGCACGACTTTGAGTGAGGGCATTGTTTGTCCTCCTCGAATGACTGTCGTGTCAGACACGTACTCGGCTCCTGCCTTGTAACGCTACGTTAACTATGCTTCGGTTGTTGCTGAATTAGTCCAGCAGAGAGAGAAAAATGCACCGTATAGCATATGTTACGTCGCCTCTTATCGCCGCCGCCGTTTTCGGAGCAACATCCGCTTTTGCGCAAGAGATCTATACCGCCGGTGTCGAGGCCTCGTTTCCTCCTTGGGCCTATGTCGAGGAAGGAGAATATAAGGGCATCGCCATCGATGCGATGCGTGCCATTGCCGAAGATCAGGGTATTCAGGTGGAATTCACGGATTTGCCCTGGCCATCACTTATCCCGGCACTTGCACAGGGCCGGATCGACATACTTGTCACCGGCCTCAACATCACCGAGGAGCGGGCCGAGGTGCTTGATTTCACCATTCCTTGGTGGGAAAACGACGACGAGGTTCTCGTTCCCGCTGGTTCTGACAAGAATGTAGTTACGGCACTTTGTTGCGGTGCGACCGTCGGTGCACAAAACGGTGCAACCCAATTCAACTGGCTAGAAAGCGAACTGGCCGAGAATGATGATGTCGGACTGACCATACGCGGCTATGAGGATTACGTTGTCGCGATTGAAGACCTGTTGGCCGGGCGGCTTGACTCGGTGGTCACGTCTACCGACACGGCAGAGGAGTTTATCGCCAATGGCCGCGATGTGAAAATCGTCGGGACCATCCAGATGAACCAGCCGCAGGCGCTGGCTGTTAAAAAAGGCGACCCGAAGGATCTGCTGGCGATCCTCAACAAGGGGATCATGAATATCTATGAATCAGGCGAATGGGCCAAAATCGTTCAGGAATATGCTCCCGGTGCAACCATCCGAGATATTCCGACCACTATGCCCGATTATGTGGACGCCTATCAGCAGCCGATTCCGGGCTATGAGGAGTAATCGATCGCGCCTCTGCGCCAGTGGCTGACGCGGAGGCCGGCCATCGAGGGATAACATGATCCTAGAAACCATCATCAACCACCTTCCCTATCTTTTCGGGGGGTTATGGGTAGCCCTTCAGCTTCTGACCGCGCTTCTCGCTATGGGTTTCGTTCTGGGCCTGCTGCTGGCGCTGGCCGAAGTCTATGGGCATTGGACTCTGCGCTGGTTCGGATTTGCTTTCGAACGGGTGTTTCGCGGCATTCCGGAACTGGTCCTGCTGCTTCTGTTCTTCTACGGCATCGGGGAATTCTACGCGATAGAACCATTCCCTGCCGCGGTTCTTGCCCTTGGGCTCAAGTCGACTGCTTACCAGTCGCAGATCTTCCGCGGCGTGATCCAGGGCGTACCACGCGGACAAATGTCAGCGGCGCGCGCCATCGGAATGTCAAAGGTTCAGGCGGTAAGGTACATCGTGCTGCCGCAGGCGTTGCGGCAGGCAATTGGCCCCTGGACGAACGAATTTTCCGGCGAACTCAAGGCCACGTCACTTGCCTATGTTATCGGCGTCGTCGAGCTGACACGGCAGGGGCGCTACATCATTTCGAGCACTCAGGGGAATATCCTCGTGGTCTTCGCCGTTGTCGCCTTGCTTTATTTCGTCGTCAACTGGCTCGGGAACCGGGTCCTTTACAGGGCCGAGGAGGTCTTTGCGATCCCGGGTTATGGAGAGAAAAGCTGATGCCTGCACTTCTCGAAGTGGAAAACATCAAGAAAAATTACGGCGAAACCGAAGTTCTGAAGGGGGTTTCGCTGTCACTCAACCAAGGCGAGACGAAGGTCATCATGGGCTCTTCGGGCACGGGGAAATCAACCTTGCTTCGCTGTATCAATCGTCTGGCACCGGCGGATGAGGGTCACATTCGGCTTCGCGGCGAAGAGGTTCTGGATCGTAACATTGACGCCATGCGCCAGCGCATTGCCTTCGTGTTCCAGGACTTCAACCTTTTCCTCCATCTCAACGCCCGTGACAATATCGCTATCGGGTTGCGAAAGCTGAAACGTATGTCGAAGGCGGATGCATATCGTCAGGCGGAAGAAGAACTTGAGCGAGTCGGTCTGACCGCTCAGGCTGGTTCTTATCCCGCGCAATTGTCGGGTGGGCAGCAACAACGGGTTTCTATCGCCCGCGCCTTGGCGATGCAGCCTGAAGTGCTGCTTTTCGACGAGCCTACCTCGGCGCTTGATCCCGAACTGACCGGCGAGGTCGTCGCGGTCATGCAGAAACTTGCCAGCGCCGGCATGACGATGCTGGTCGTCAGTCACGAGGTCGGTTTCGCGCGGCGGGCCGCCGACAGCATTATCTATATGGACAGGGGAAACATCCTCGAAGAGGCATCCCCGGCGGATTTCTTCACCAATCCCCGGCACGAGCGCACGCAACGCTTTCTGAAAATTATCGAGGAAGGGGGCGAGACGTGACGGATTTCTTCGCCTTCGCCGCCGAGGCCCTGCCGAAGATTCTTCAGGCGCTTCCCGTGACGTTGGGGCTATGGGTTCTCGCCATGCTGCTTGGTTTCATGCTGGGCCTTGTCCTGGCCACCGGGCGGCTTTACGGCAATCGCGTCGCCTATGGGCTTGCAACTGGCTATATCGAGATTTTTCGCGGCACACCGATGCTTGTTCAGATGTTCTTCATCTATCTTGGCCTGCCAGAGATCGGGATCGTGCTGGATCCGTTCATGGCCGCATTCATCGCCATCGGCCTTAATTCCGCCGCCTATCAGGCCGAGTATTTCCGCGGTGCTGTCCGTTCTGTACCGCCGGGGCAAATGGCCGCCGCGCGGGCCATCGGCATGAGCCAGCTTGCGGGATTCCGCTATATCCTGTTGCCTCAGGCCCTGCGCCGCGTTATTCCACAATGGTCGAACGAAGCTATTATCGAGTTGAAATACACTTCTATTGCTTATGCCATAGGGGTGGTTGAAATTACTTCGCAGGCCGAGAAAATCGGCTACACAACGTTCAAATTTTTTGATGTTTTTTTGCTACTCGCGATCATCTATGTCGTGCTGACCGGGATTGTGGCGCAGCTTCTCCATGTTCTGGAAAACGCCACCGCGATACCGGGCGTCAACAGATAGACCATGCTTATACGGAATGTCTGGATTTCCTGAGGGCTCGATAGGCTCTAAGGTTTGGACTCGTTCATTTTCATACCCAGAAGATGATAGTCGCGGCGAGTGCGATGGCGGATAAGAAGACCTTGGGACATCTGTTGTAGCGTGTTGCAATGCGCCGCCAGTCCTTGAGCCTGCCGAACATGATCTCGATGCGGTTGCGGCGTTTGTAGCGGCGCTTGTCGTATTTGACTTTCTTCCCGCGTGATTTCCGGCCAGGGATGCAAGCGCGTATACCTCTGTCTTTCAAGAATTCCCTGAACCAGTCGGCATCATATCCCCGATCTCCAAGAAGCTATTCGACCTTCGGCAAGTTGCTCAGGAGTACGGCAGCACCTTTGTAATCACTGACCTGTCCTGCGGTGATGAAGAAGTGGACCGGACGGCCCTGACTGTCGCAGACGGCATGCAGTTTGGTATTCATGCCGCCCTTGGTCCTGCCGATCAGGCGTCCACGCCCCCTTTTTTAACGCCCATGCTGGTCGCTGTGCGATGCGCCTTGAGGTATGTCGCATCGATCATCACCGTCTTCTCCTCGCCGGTCTCGGCAGTCAGGCCGATCATGATTTGTGCGAAGATGCCTTTCTCGCTCCATCGCTTCCAGCGATTGTATAATGTTTTGTGAGGACCGTATTCCTTCGGCGCGTCTCGCCAACGCAATCTATTGCGATTGATGAAGTTTATTCCACTCAGAACGTACCGGTCATCAACGCGCGGCTTACCGTGAGACTTCGGAAAGTAAGGTTCAAGACGCGCCATCTGCGCGCTACTCAACCAGAAAAGATCGCTCATATCACCGCCCAATTTTTTGAGCGATGAATCACGAGAGGTGGCCAAAATCAATGGGTCATCGTGTAATTGCGGCTGCTTCCCTCGGGCCTCGGTTGAGGCGCACATTTCTGGTTGTCGAATCCTGAAGGAAGGAAGCAGCCATGAAACACTATGCCGGATTGGACCTGTCGATGGAAACCACGCAGGTCTGCATCGTTGACGAGAATGGGCAAAAGCTCGTGTCAGAGAAGGTCGAGAGCTCCCCGGAGGTGCTGGCCTCGATGCTTGAGCACCATGGTCCGATCGAGCGGGCGGTGGTTGAGACGGGTCGGATGTCGCCGGCGATCTGCCTGGGCTTGCGTGAACTGGGTGTTCCGGTTGTGTGCATCGATGCCCGACAGGCGCATCAGAGCCTGAAGGCGATGAAAGCGAACAAGACCGACCCGCACGATGCTGCGGGCTGGCACAACTGGCCCGGACAGGCTTCTACAAGGAGGTCCATGTCAAATCCCCGGCAGCGCATGGGGTGCGTAGCGTCATCACCGCACGTGCTCATCTTGTCGAAGCACGCGTCCGGCTCGACAACCTGATCCGCGGTATGTGCGCCACGTTTGGCTATCGCCCTGGTCCCGGGCAGGGAAAGGCGTTTCTCAAGAGGATCATGCAAGCGGCACACATCCCAGGTCTCGGCGAAGCCATCAGCTCCTTACTGTCAGTACGTGCCGAGTTGGTCGAACAGATCAAGGAAATGGACCGCCGTTTGCGCATCATCGCCAGTCAGTCACAGGCCTGTGAAATTCTCATGAGCATCCCGGGCGTTGGTGTGCAGACATCTGCGGCCTTTGCGGCGGCAGTCGATGAGGCCGGGCGCTTCCGACAATCACGAAATGCAGGGGCGTATTTCGGCCTGGTGCCCCGACGTCATCAGTCGGGTGAGGTCGACTGGACCGGCGGGATCACCAA
>NZ_JAUUTZ010000036.1 GCF_030678915.1 Paracoccus wurundjeri
TCGAGGTCGAGCTGATCGCGCCGATCGCGATGGAAGAGAAACTGCGCTTCGCGATCCGCGAAGGCGGGCGCACCGTCGGCGCTGGCGTCGTCTCGAAAATTATCCAGTAACGCCAGGTCGCTGATGGGTTGAATTGGGCCGCTCCTTCGGGGGCGGCCTTTTTCGTCGAACGGGCCAAGCTGAAGCTGTCCTTGCATCAGAACTGTCGGCGGTTCTGGCATGCTCGCGGTATCCCGGTGCTTCCCGACTTGACTAAATGGTAAAATTTGGTCAGCACTGGCGTTCCTGATCCATTCATTTTGCAATCCCGGGTGACACCATGTTCGCGTGGTTCGAGCGTCGCATCGATCCTTATCCCACCGACACGCCGGAAATGCCGCCGCGGTCGCTGTGGCGATTCGTGCTGCATTACAGCCGCGGCGCCTTGCCGTGGATGATTTCGCTTGCGCTTATCTCCAGTGCAATTGCCGTGATCGAAGTGCTGCTGTTCAACTGGTTGGGCGAGTTGGTCAATCGCCTTTCCGATACCCCGCGCGAGATGTTCTGGCAGCAGCATGGCGCGCGTCTGGCGATGATGGCTGTCGTGCTGCTGATCCTGATGCCGGCCATCAATTTGCTGGGTGCGTTGATCCTTAATCAGTCGGTGATGGGAAATTTCCCGCAGCGGATTCGCTGGCAGGCGCATCGTTATCTTCTGCGGCAGTCGATCGGTTACTTTCAGGACGAATTCTCCGGCCGGATCGCGCAGAGACTGATGCAGACCGCGCTTGCCGTGCGCGAAGTTGCGATGAAAATCATGGATGTGGGCAGCTATGTGCTGATCTATTTCCTGGGCGCCATGGTGCTTGCGGCGAGTCAGGACTGGCGGTTGGCACTGCCTTTCCTGGCATGGGCCATAGGTTACGGCACATTGCTTTGGCTTATTGTGCCACGGCTGGGGCAGGTGGCGAAGGCGCAGGCGGATGCCCGTTCGGCCATGACCGGACGGGTGGTGGACAGCTATACCAATATCGCCACGGTCAAACTGTTCTCGCATTCGACGCGGGAGGAAGAGTGGATGCAGGAGGGCATGGATGCCTTTCTGCAAACGGTTCATCGGCAGATGCGCCTGTCCAGCATTCAGGATATCACGCTGAACGCCCTGAACGTGATGCTCGTGGCCGTGGTCACGACACTTGGCCTTTGGCTGTGGAGCGTCGGGCAGATTGCCGTGGGTGCGGTTGCGATTGCGGTGCCGCTGGCGCTGCGGCTGAACAATATGGCGCATTGGATCATGTGGGAATTCGCCGCGCTGTTCGAGAATATCGGCACGGTACGCGACGGGATTACCACGCTTTCCATGCCGAGACAGGTCGTCGATGTGCCGGGTGCCCGTCCGCTGGTCACCGGGCCGGGCGAGGTGCGCTTCGATCAGGTCACCTTCCGTTACATGGGCATGACCTCGGCGCGGCCGCTTGCCGTGCTGAACGATCTGACCTTGCATATCGCTCCGGGTGAGCGGGTCGGGCTGGTCGGGCGCTCGGGCGCGGGGAAGTCGACGCTGGTGAATCTGCTGCTGCGTTTCCACGATATCGAAGAGGGCCGGATCACCATTGACGGGCAGGATATCTCGCAGGTTACGCAGGACAGTCTGCGCGCGGCCATCGGCGTGGTGACGCAGGACAATTCGCTGCTGCACCGCTCGGTGCGCGAGAATATCGCCTATGGGCGACCGGATGCGGGTGAAGACGAGATCAGAGAGGCATTGCGCACCGCGGAAGCGCAGGGTTTCGTTCCGGGTCTGTCCGATAGTTACGGGCGGCGCGGGCTGGATGCCCATGTGGGCGAGCGGGGCGTCAAGCTGTCCGGCGGCCAGCGTCAGCGGATCGCGATTGCGCGAGTGGCGTTGAAGGACGCGCCCATTCTGGTGCTGGACGAGGCGACCAGCGCGCTGGACAGCGAGGTCGAAGCGGCGATTCAATCCCGGCTGGAGGCATTGATGGAGGGCAAGACGGTGATTGCGATTGCGCACCGGCTATCGACCATTGCTGCGATGGATCGACTGATCGTCATGGATGGCGGCCGGATCGTCGAGCAGGGCACCCATGGTGAGCTGTTGGCGCGGGATGGCCTGTATGCGCGCCTGTGGGCGCGGCAGTCCGGGGGCTTCCTGGCCGCCGATGCCGCAGAATAACATAAAGCGTGGAATGCCCCCTTGCACCGGCATTGCTGCTGCCGTAAACGGACCCACGGCCACAGGGGTATAGCTCAGTTGGTAGAGCATCGGTCTCCAAAACCGAGGGTCGTGGGTTCGAGTCCCTCTGCCCCTGCCATTTGAACCATTATTATTGTCGTTCGACTTCGAAAGACCGACTTTTCGACAAAAGTTGGTTTTTAAGCCCGCAGGCTGATTCGCGGCCTGTGTCAGTCTCTACCAACCGAGCGCACGATTCAGGGCCTGCCCTGCCTTCAAGTTGGGCTGAGATCAGCACTGGTTCTGCATCCTTGCGCTCGTAAATCGGGCCAAAGTCCTGTCCGTCAGGAGCGAATGGCGTCACTCCTGCAGTCCTCAGTCGGGTGATGCACGTCTGATGCTGCAAGCCGAACTCTTTCCGCATCAGCCTTAGAATCAGAAAGCGCCGATGGAACGCGGCCATATGCGCGTCGGTCACATAGAGGACCGCCTTGCCGGTCACGGGTGGCGCATCCAGCATGTATCGACGTGACCGGCCTCGAAAAGCCTTGGATACCAGCCCCTCGATTTGATGCCGATGGCAAAAGCGGAGGCGAGCTGACCTTTGGGCAGCTTCTCGGCGCGGCGACGGATATGCGATCGCTTTCAAAGTCTTTTCTCGGCTCCACTATTCGCCGCGGTTTGATCGGGATGATGTCCCGACCACAAAAACCTTCGGATTCGATATTTCCCGCGCGGAAGAGATAATCTTCCCTGACGGTGCCCCGGACTTCAATGATCTTGGCCTGTGCGTCGAATTGGACGAGCCCTTGGATAACCGGCGTTCGTTACTCGGCGGATTCTCCGGACAGGAGGTGAAGGACGAGATCGGATCACACTTTCTGCCCTGTTTCCTTTATCGGGGAGTCGTGAACGGATGCGATGTGAGGGCACCTGTTGTCCATTTGTGTCGCTATCTGCCGGTATTTCTTAACAATCATATTGTGGTTCGGGGATACGAAGCAGACAGTTCAAGGCGTTATTCAGATGGGATGCGAGGTCGTCCAGCGCGTCCATCTGGCCGAAGGAGCCGGAAAGGCCGATCTCGCGCTCTGTGTCGGGAGAGGGCCAAGGATGATGGTAGGCGAGGGACAGTGCGGCCCCGCTCCCGCCCTTGGCAGGCCTGATCTTTTGAAGTTTGAGCGCTGCGATGCGCTCGACTGGTATGATGTGCAGTTGCCGCGCGCACACGATCAAGGCCATGCCGTCCGACGACAGGCCTATCCGGTCCAGGAAATTGTCCTGCTCAATGGGGGGCAGGCGCAGGAAATCCTGGCTTCCACCCTTAAGGGCGTTCTCCCACAATGCCTTCAGCGTCGGTGTCGGAACTATGCCGCGGACCGTCGCGAGAGATGTAAAGGCTAACCATCGGCAGAGACAGTGACAGTAGGCCAGCGATGAACATCTCGCGCAGAAAGATTCTCGGCCCACAGTGACAGCCATCGCCTTTGCCGCCATAGGACGGAGTATCGAGACCACGTCTCGCGGCATGAGAATGTGTTCCAGAATCGTATATTCGACCGCCAGTTTAGATCGGTCCTAACCGGCCCAATGGGCTTTAAGCAACCTACCGTGGCAATAGGGGACAGGCGTGGACGATGCGGGCCTCCCGCCCGCCGGAAAGACAGGGTCGGCCCTTTGCGGCTGTCGATCACCCCGCGCGATGTTGCGGTATGGCTTCACTGAACCGGACATTCGTGTGCAGAGCAGGGAAATCAAGTCATATCAGGTGCCGATGCGGGACCAAACAGCCGTTCGCTGCACCGTCATCATTTATATAGCATCCTGATCCTCGATCAAAATCTTCCCATCATATGCTGCCTTGACTCCGGGCTTTCCGACAGCAAATGTGAGCGCTGGATGCATATGGCGTTGGTTGCTTTGCCCTACATGCGGGTGGGTAAAACGAGTGCCAGCTATAGGCTGGCGACGGAGCTGCCGGCCCTGATCATCGTCTTTGCCGTTTTCACTGTCGCCATCGCGTTTGTCGCTTGGCAATTATAAAAGGCTTATCTATGGCAGACCCTACCCACGCGGCCGAGGTCGCACATCACGGCTTTGACCTGGTTCCCGTTGTAATCCTGTTGGCCGCCGCCGTGATAACAGTGCCGTTTTTTCGACGGATCGGTTTGGGCTCGGTTCTGGGGTATTTGGCCGCCGGTCTGGCTATCGGTCCCTATGGTTTTGGTTTTTTCAACGACGCGCAGTCGATCATTCATGTTGCCGAACTTGGCGTGGTGCTGTTCCTGTTTATCATCGGGCTTGAAATGCAGCCATCGCGTCTGTGGTCGATGCGTGGCGAGATATTCGGCCTTGGAGCGCTGCAGGTCTGTCTTGCCATCTTTACCCTGATCTGGGTTGGCATCGCGCTTGGCTATCCGGTGGCGGCCAGCTTTGTCGCGGGCACCGGTTTTGTGCTGACATCAACCGCTATCGTGATGCAGATGCTTCAGGAACGTGGAGAGATGGCGCAACCCAAAGGCCGGCGGATGATCGCAATCCTGTTGTTTGAGGATCTGGCTATCGTGCCGCTGCTGGCTCTGGTGGCGTTTCTCGCCCCCGGCGGGGCCGAGGCGACACTGACCGACCGGCTACAAAGCGTGGTCATTGGTCTGGGCGCGATAGGAGTTCTGGTCCTTGCCGGGCGCTATTTTCTGGACCCGATGTTCCGGCTGCTGGCCCGCTTTGGCGCGCGCGAGGTGATGACCGCCGCTGCGTTGCTGGTGGTGCTGGGCGCTGCAGTCCTGATGCAGGCAGGCGGCCTTTCGATGGCTATGGGTGCATTTCTGGCCGGCGTGTTGCTTTCGGAATCCTCATTCCGTCACCAGCTGGAAGCCGACATAGAACCGTTCCGAGGATTGCTGCTGGGCCTCTTTTTCCTTGGCGTCGGCATGGCACTGGACCTGGAAATCATCGCGCATAACTGGGTCATTATAGCGATCTCTGTCCCGGCCTTCATGCTGCTGAAAATGCTGGTGATCTATGTCGTCGCCCGCCTTACCAGAGCGTCGCACAGCGAAGCGACCGAGCGGATGGTTCTTATGGCACAGGGCGGCGAGTTTGCGTTTGTCCTTTACGCGGCGGCCACGCAATCCGGCATTCTGACCAGCGAATGGAATGCCAACCTGACCGCAATCATCATAATTTCCATGGTGCTAACCCCTCTGATGCTGATCGTTCAGAACCGCCTCAGGAAACCGGGAGACCCATCAATGGAAGGCGTCGATGCTGCCCGGGATCTGTCGGGCAACGTGTTGCTGATCGGCTTTGGCCGGATGGGGCAGATCATCAGCCAGCCCCTGCTGGCACGGGGCTATAACCTGTCGATCATTGACACCGATCCGGACATGATCCGTGAGGCACAGAATTTCGGCTTCAAGGTCTGGTACGGTGACGGCACACGACTGGACATTCTGCACGCCGCAGGTATCCATCATGCCGACCTGATTATTGCTGCACCTAATGACCGCGACGCGGTCACGCGTATGGTCGAAATCATCAAGCATGAATGTCCGCTGACCCCGGTTCTGGCCCGTGCCTTTTCCCGGCAACACATGGTCGAACTGCTGAAGGCGGGGGCGGATTATCCGGTGCGTGAGACGTTCGAAAGCGCGCTTGACCTTGGGCGCGAGGCGCTGGTGCGACTGGGCGACAGCCCCGAGGAAGCGCTCGATACTCTGCGCTCTGTTCGCGAAAACGATCGGGAACGGCTGGCGCTGGAAACGACTGGCGGCATCTATGCCGGCCGTGCGCTTTTACAGGGCATGGTGGGGGCCAATGCAGATCAGAAACCAAATGGGCATTGAGCCGCATCCCCGTCGCTGGCAGTAAATATGCTCACCTATTGGCCGAGTTGTAGGCGACTGGGTTTGCCTCGAGGCAATCATGCGGCAATGCAGCGCCCAATCTGATGACGATCATGGACGGTTCTCGTCATTCACGGTTCTTTGCGGTCACTCGATGCTTACAAGTGCTGCGGGGCAGCGCTCCCCAAAGCTGCCGCTCGACTGGCATCGCAGCGAAGTCCTCAGCATCATGGCACCGCTGCGGGACGGTGCAGAGGTTTACTGCAGTCACCATCATCTGCACGTATATGGAATCCAATGAGGACGTAGTACACTCTATGCGACTTTCCATCAGAGACACTTATTTCGTTCCAGATCGCGAGGGCGTGCAGCATGGGCATCTGATTTGGCCTGACGAATGCCCGAAGCTGTTCATCGATTATCTTGAACTTAAAAGGCTATCGAGGCATGTGCGAGGTGGTGGATCAAGGGTGTGTGATATTCTCTGGCCCGACCCTGGTGAAGCGCCGCAAACATCAGGGAGGTCGTGATCTATTGGTTTTCCTATTACCGGATGTTGACATAGGCCAGCTGTCGCCAAATGCGACAATCGGTTTGGATCCTCGCAGATTAGAGTTTGAATGACTGCTGTAGGCTCGGATCGGTCATTCACCCGCCATGTGGTCAGCTTTCAACCCGGACAGAATTGATGCTGACCAAGCTGACAGCAGTGGGTTGGTCATGATACTTTCCCCATCATGACTGATTTTAAGATCATCCCCTATACGTCCGGCCACCGCAGCGCAGTGCTTGATCTTACTCTGGCAGCCTGGTCGCCCGTCTTTGCAAGGACTCGTCACGAAGTGCCCGGTTTTGTCTATGACGCATTCTATCCGAACGGCTGGCAAGCACGACAGGCCGAAGATGTAGGCGCTCTTCTGGATCGGAAAGAAGTCAGTGTCTGGCTTCTCATGGACAGTCAGCAACTGATCGGTTTCGTAGGGTTGCAGTTACACCCAGAGGACCGGATGGGCGCTATTCACATCATCGGGGTCGCGCCGGATCGGCAAGGTCAAGGCCTTGGCAGGTGTCTGACACAGTTTGCCGAGGCGCAAATCAGGGATGCGGGGATGTCAATGGTCATGGTCGAGACCGTAGGCGACTCGGGACATGCTCCGGCGCGCGCTGCGTATGAAGCTTATGGATTTCAACGTTGGCCAGTTGCTCGCTATTTCAAGAAGCTCCAGTGACGGCTCAGGGCTCGAAGCTTCCTGCGGCATCGCGGCAATTTGTCTGGTCGTGCCGTCGTTCTGCAAAGCCGCATTTTTGAAGCGGGCATCAAGACCTGAAAAATCATGCATACAGCGTGAGTGATGTAACCAGATATCCAGGAAAGGGCCATGCGATACCCGGCACATTCGGATTGCGCCGCGCCGGCGTTTGCCGGATGATCCGGTATCATGGCTGAACCTTTTTCTTTCCGCAAGGACCCGGCAGTGCCGGATTTCGACGATCTCCAGCCCGTCGCTGTGATGGATGCCGAATGCGCCCTGTGCAGTTGGGGCGCGCGGATGATCCACCGGCTTGACCGCACGGGAAGGGTGCGCATCTGCCCGATCCAGAGTCCGCTGGGCGCTGCGCTGCTGCGTCATTACGGGCTGGAGCGGGAAGATCCCTCAAGCTGGTTGTTCATCGACGGCGGGGTGGCGCATGTCGATTGCGACGCCGTGCTCCAGGCCAGCCGCCACTTGGGCGGATGGACCCGGTTGGCTGGCGTGTCGCGGATTTTCCCCAGGCCGGTGCGCAACTGGCTTTACCGACGTCTCGCGCGCAACCGCTATGCGCTGTTCGGCCGTGCCGATATGTGCGACCTGCCTGACCCGGCCTTCCAGCGCAGGCTGCTGCGGTGAAGGTCCTGATCCTTGGGGGCTATGGTGTCTTTGGCGAACGCCTCGCCCGGTTACTGGTTCGCGACGGGCATATCGTCACTGTGGCCGGGCGCGACCTCGCCAGGGCTCAGGCTCTGGCGGATCAACTGGGCTGTGCGGCGTTGCGGATGGACCGGCAAAAGGACCTCCGACTGCTGGCTGGGCATCAGGTGGTGGTTGATGCCGCCGGCCCATTCCATGCTTATGGCGAAGATCCCTATGCCCTTGCCCGGGCTGCGATTGCCGAGGGCCTGCATTACCTCGACCTGTCCGATAACGCAAAGTTCTGCGCGGGGATCGCCTCACTGGATGCCGAGGCGCGGGCCGCCGGGTCATGTGTCCTGTCAGGACTGTCCTCGGTTCCGGCGCTGTCCAGCGCGGCGGTGCGTGCCCTGGTCGGGCCCGAGACGCCGCAGGTGATCGAGACGGCGATCCTGCCCGGCAACCGCAGCCCGCGTGGCCTTTCTGTGATGACCTCGATCCTGTCACAGGTCGGGCGGCCGATGTCGGTCTGGCGCGGGGGTAAATGGATCCGCGTGACTGGCTGGTCGGAGCCGCGCCGATACCATCTGCCGGGCGGGCTGGTTCGGCAAGGCTGGCAGATCGAGGTGCCGGATCTGGCGCTTTTCCCGACGCATTTCGGGGCAAATACCGTGGCGTTTCGCGCAGGTCTGGAACTGGCGGTGATGCGTTACGGGCTGGCCGGTTTTGCTGCCTTGCGCCGCCGTCTGCCGATCCCGGTCAACCGCCCGGTGGTGCTGGCCTTCAAGCTGGCGGCCGATCTTCTTGCCCCCTTCGGTAGCGGGTGCGGCGGCATGTCGGTCATGGTGATCACCGGGCAGGAGCGTCGCTGGTGGCGCTTGCTTGTGGAGGACGGCGACGGCCCCTTCATTCCCGCCATCGCCACCCGCGCCTTGTTGCGGCGCGACACCTTGCCGGTGGGTGCCCGTCCGGCATTGGAGGCTATCACGCTGGAGGAAGCCGAGGCCGCGATGTCCGACCTGAACTTGCGGACCGAGCGCGCTTGTGAACCGGTTTCCCCCCTCTTCCCACGAGTGCTTGGCTCCGCGTTTGACAGCCTTCCGGGCCCGATCCGCGCGACCCATCAGACGACGGATGTCAGCCATTGGCAGGGACATGCTTCCGTCCAGCGTGGCGGTGGCCTCTGGAGCCGCTTTCTGGGCCGTCTCTTCGGCTTTCCGCCGGCCGGCGAGGGCGTGCCGGTGGAGGTGACGAAGATCGTCACGCCGAAGGGTGAAACCTGGCAGCGGCGGTTCGGAACGCGTGTTTTCCAGTCGCGCCTTTCGGCCTCGGCGCGGGGCATGACCGAGAGCTTCGGCCTCTTCACCTTTTTGCTCGGCTTGAATGTGCAGGGGGAGGCCCTGCACTATCCGGTGATGTCGGGATGGCTTGGCCCACTCCCGTTGCCGCGCTGGCTGTTGCCCGGCTCAATCGCGCAGGAGCATGTCTGCGATGGCCAGTTCCGCTTCGACGTCAAGATCCTCGCGCCTGTAACCGGAGCGCTGCTCGTCCACTATCGGGGAGCTCTTGAGGAGGTGACCGGCAGTCGGACAGCCGTTCACGCCCGCCGACAAACCAATGACGTGGACAACCAAGGTTCGGGTTAAACGCCCGGTTCATAGCCATCTTCCAGTGATTCCACTAGGTGCAGCCGTGCGGCTTGTCATTGCTGCCATGCGCTGCAAGTGCGAAAATGTACGGGCGGCGGTTTCACAGTGCGCAGGACCTTCCCGCCGTTCGCTCTGCTGGTGAGCGGTATCTGCTGACTGGCTGGTTCTGGAAAACGAAAGCGGAGAGCTGCCGATCATTTTCCGCAGGACCCGTTTCGGCCATCGGTCGACACTAACCTTAGCCCGATTTCCGTCAGCACCCGGCGTTGTTGCGGTGTGGTTGCTTCCGCAGCATGTGCCCAGAGCGTGAGGCTTGTTTCCTTTTCTGCAAATTGGCGGAGCACGGCGTTGAACTCCTTCATCCAATTGCCGAGATGCAGAACGTAGGCATCGACGAGTTCGGCAATTTCGGTTTCGTCGGTTTCGAGTCCGAGACGATCGAAGCGTTGGCCAAGGGCCAGCACGATCTTGGCCAGATCGGGAGCGGCGAGGCGGTCGTAGAGTTCCGCAAGAGCCGCCCGCCCCTTATCGTTGACCATATGATCGATCAGGGTCGACTGGTCGCGCCCGCTATTGTTCACCTCCCCGGATCGCCCGACTTCCAGCGGAGCGAGCGCGACGGTCAACTCGGGCGATACATCAAGCGGACCTTTTCCCGAACGGAGCGCCGCAATGATCTTTCTCTGCTTCTGCAGACGTTCAATCTGATCGGTAAGCGATGTAGCCAACTGATCGAGAACGTCCAACCTTACGGCATGAGAGTCTTCGAGCAGAGGCGCGAGCTGGCGAAGCGAGAGCCCCAGGGTAGTGAGCCGTCTGATGCGCAGGAGCCGGACAAGGTGGTGGACAGTGTAATGCCGATAGCCGTTTGCATCCCGGCTCGGCTCTGGTAGAAGGCCGATCTGATGGTAATGCCGGAGCGTTCGAACCGTTACCCTCGCACGTTTCGCGATATCTTTGCTGCGCATGAGCCTCCTGCCTGGTTCAGGGCCTGTACCGGTCGTCCGCTGCCGGTGAGGCCGGTGCCGAGCGGCCACCGATATGGCGCGCCAAAAACGCTTCGATCGCGTGGTAGAGTTCGTGGTTACTGTCCTGATTGATGAACCAATGTCCCTCTTTCTCGTTCAGCAGAAACTCTACATCATTGCCGCGTGAACGCAGCGTATCCACGACCGCTTCGGCCTGGCTCAGCCCAACGCGCACGTCCTGTGCACCATGGATGACGAGTATGGGGCAGCGGATCTGGTCGAGGCGGCTTATCGGCGAGCGTGCCAGCATGTCGGCGTTGTCCGCCGCGATATCGGGATCTCCCATGTAGGCGATATAGGTGTTCACAAGGGCTTCGCGAATGAAGGGCACGGCGCCTTCAACCAGCACGCGCAGGTCGGACATGCCGGAATAGCTGATGGCGGCGGCGAAGCGATCTGGCGTAAAACTCGCCCCCAGCAGAGCGGCATAACCACCATAGGAACAACCATAGATCGCCACGCGATCAGGATCGGTAATACCCTCAGTAATAGCCCAGTCGAGCGCATCGATAAGATCTTCATGCATGCGGCCTGCGAACTCGCCTTTCGCCGCCTGCATGAATGCCTTGCCATAGCCAGTTGATCCCCGAAAATTCACTTGCAGAACCGCATAGCCACGGTTGGCGAGGAACTGCACCTCGGGGTCGTAGCAAACGCTGTCCCGATACCATGGCCCGCCATGAACCAGCAGGACGGTCGGCAGATTGCGATGCTGCTTGTCTTGGGGCAGTGTCAGATGACAGGGGAGCCGGAGCCCGTCGCGTGAGGTGACCGTGATAGGCTGAACCGGAGCCAGCAATGTGGTGTCGAGCCCCGGTTGTCGGCGACCGACGATTTCGGATTTCCCCGTCGCGTGGTCATAGAACCACGTCGTCCCTGCTTCCCGATCGTTGGTGAATTCGATGGCCCATCGCTCTCCTGCTGCATCACAAGAGATATATCCCGGTTCGGCATCGGACAAGGAGCCGAGCCTTGTAAGTACGTCAGCAAACTTCGAGTCCAAAACGTGAATAACCTGTCGCTCACCAAGGTAACGCGCGCCCAAGAGGTCGCCGGTTACCGGGTTGAGGATTAGACTTGGAGGAAAGCGCGGATCGGCTTCCGGTCGCGGTGTATCGAGATCGAAGACAGGGTGACTATCGACTTCGCTCTCGTCGCCACTGGCGAGATCGATTCGTGCGAGCCGTGTCCGATCCGTTCCGCAGTTCGAACCAAGCCACAAACCCTTCCCATCAGGCGTAGGTACACAAGGCAAGGGGCCGAATGGATTGTCGTTGCCGTTGAAGCTTGCAATAGGAACGAACTGTCCGTTTTCGTAGCGGGTGAGCTCGAAGTCGTTCCTGGAATTGACGACGATGGCGTGGGGCGGCCCGTCGGGTATGGCGAGCCAGCGCACGAAACGACCGGGATTCTCTGCGAGGGTTTCGAGATCGCCCGTCTCGATATTGAGACGATGCAGGTCGATAAATGCGGGATTACGGGCATTCATCTGCAGAAAGATGATGTTCCGGTCGGCGGGCGAAAACGCGAACTCTATGACCCGCACGCCCGGGAAGGGCGTCAGGTTGGCAGGTCGCGGCTGGTCATCGGCAGTGGCTATACGGTAAAGGTGCCAGTTTTCGTCGCCGTTGGTGTCTTGCATATAGAGAATTGCCGTCGAGTCCGGTGTCCAGCAGAAGGCTTCGATATTGCGGCACGCGTCGGCTGTAAGACGGCGATACTTTGCATCCGGCCCATCGATTTCGCGTATGAAGATGTTCAGGCGTTCAGACCAAATCGATAGATACGCGATGCGGGACCCGTCGGGAGAAATCTGCGCGCGGCAGAAATGCGGCGCGGAAAACAGTGTTTCTACGGGAATGGAATTGGAACCGGACATTGCAAGATCCTTCGTATCAGTCACAGGCCGTCAGAAACGATCGTGAGCCTTAGTTCCAAATTGGAATGCACTATGACGTAACGTCGGGGTCAAGTGTTGATTTGTCCCTTCGGCGCGTCTCATGAGCCAATCGCCAAACGGATGGAGCCCAGCCCCACCTGTCGCGCTTAAGCGCGGCACCGGTCCAACCGCTTGGCACGATTATTGCTGCCAAGAAGTTTGCAGAGGCCCGCCCCGATCGCTGCAAGTTGCATGAATGATTGTTAATCTTAGCTTTGCGCCATCTGCCCTGCCGCACCGCCGTCAGGCGGCTTTCCGGCAGGGCTGTGTAAAAACTTCCTTCGGTAGCAGTAGCTTACGAGTTCCAAGCCTGAGGGCGGGCATTTTTCGGCCTGAATGCCCGGACATACCATGCCTTGGCGGCTCAGCCCGGGATGGCTGCCATTATCCCCCGGGATTCCGATCAGGGTGACCATGCGCTTGATATTGTAGGCAAGGACATGCAGCGCTATTTCCGTTCGGACGTTCACGAACCCTCGTGTCAGCAAATGGGTGTGGCCCATCCTGGCCTTGATCCTCTCCACACCGATGTGCTGCAGGTAGGTGGCCCCTATCGAAGCCGCTCGAATTGTGCTCAACGAGCCTCCACCTCGCATCCTGCCACAGTGCCGAGGTGATTTCCAAAGCAAGAGCGGCCCCAAATATAAGAAATCGCAAGAATTCAGCAGAATTGAAAGATGGACGGGCGAGCTCAGTCACGCTACCGTGATTGAGATTTGATCCAATGCGGCCGTGTAGTTCTGACAGGTGCTCAGCAGGAGCGTCATCAGTTGGCTGGATAATAGCAGGCGGGAATATTCCGGTCAGAAACTCGGAAAGCTGTCGAGAGAACCGGCATATTTTGTCACGGAAAAGCAAGGAACGGCTAGATGGTTCAAGCAGTCAAGCTGCCCGTAGATTCTTCGGTAGACGGCACCCAGCTCGCAGAGACGATTTTTGGCCAGGGCGTGAGCGTCATCTCGGCAACCTATAGCGGAGATCCGGAATCGAAGGGAATTTACACAAATGGAGATGTCACGTCACCGGGAGTTTTGCCCGCAGATAGCGGGATCATCTTGTCGACAGGATATGTAAACTCTTTCACGCATGAAACCGGTTCAGGCGAAGCAAATCTGACGGATGACTACGGCAATGACATGAACGGGGTCGATGGTGATCCCAGGCTCGATCAGATCGCCAATGTCAGTGAGGGAACATTCGATGGCTCCATCTTGCAGGCCACGTTTGTTCCCACCGGATCGACACTTACCATGCAGCTTACCTTCTCATCGGATGAATATCACGGCGGTTACAACGATGCCGTCGGCATCTATGTGAACGGTGTCCGCGCGGAACTGCCGATTGGAGATGGTGACGTTTCGATGCAGAATATCGCCCCGGGCGGTTCCAATGATAACCTATATGTCGACAATGCCGCGAGCCAGTTCAACACTGAAATGGACGGCTTCACCGTCACTCTCTCTGTCAAGGCACCGGTTAATCCGGGGGTGGAGAACGAAATATGGATCGGGATCGCAGATGCCCGTGACATTGGCCATGATTCCAACCTTCTTATCGCGGCGGATAGTGTTCAGACGGATGTGATCGCCCAAAGTGACACCGGGACAATGGCTATCGGGGGGCGCGAGGTTGTTGATGTCCTTGCGAATGACGTCAGCAGCCTGACCCCATCCTTGACGGTAACTCAGATCAATAGTCAGGACGTCGCGCCGGGAGACAGCGTTACATTGATTTCCGGTACGGTTGTCACGCTGAACGCCGACGGCACGCTTTCCTTTGATGCCTCCTCGGAGGCAAGGCAGGAAGTAATCACATACACGGTTGACGACGGTGCGGGAACCACAGATGTCGGCTTCGTTCAGGTGGATGTCATTACCTGCTTCACGCGTGGGACGCTTATCGAGACAGATTGCGGGCTTGTCACGATCGAGGCGCTGCAGCCCGGGAATATGGTTTTCACGAAGGATGACGGTTATCAGTCGATCCGCTGGATCGGCTCTACCAAGCTATGCGAACGGCAATTGGCTTTCGCTCCGAATTTGCGGCCCATCTGTATCAAGGCGGGGGCATTGAGTGAAAGCGTACCCTTTCAAGACCTGCTGGTTTCACCCCAACATCGGGTTTTGGTAAGATCAAAAATCGCACAGCGCATGTTCGATGCCCCTGAGGTCCTTGTTGCGGCCAAGCAGCTCTTGCAGTTGGATGGTATCGATGTTGCGGTAGATGTAGAGGCGGTGGAATATTTTCATATGCTATTTGACCGGCATGAAGTTGTATTTTCGAACGGTGCGGAAACGGAATCTCTTTACACGGGTGCCCAAGCACTGATGTCTGTGGGAGAAGCTGCGCGTGACGAAATCTTCTCCTTGTTTCCTGAACTTCTTGATGCGAATTACCAGCCGATCCCGGCACGCCCCATTGTTTCAGGTCAAATGGGTCGCCAACTGGCCGCGCGTCACGTGAAGAACAATCAGGCATTGGTGTGGAATAATATGACACCCGGTCGATGACGCGCCAACCCTGAAACCCGCAATCGCCCGCCCCGATCGCGTCAGCACGGCGCTCCCTTGCTTCAGCCAATTCCCCCGAATTTGCCGATCAGTGTTGTATGGGTTTCCCTCTAGCGCGGATATGTCAGCAACTGGCCCGTTTCGCGAAGAGCAAGCACATCCATCTCTACTCCGAAAATCCGCTTCAGCAGAAGTGGCTGAATGATCTCTGCGGGTGAGCCTCGTGCGATCATGCGTCCGCCGCGCAGGGCAATGACCTCGTCGCAACGGGTTCGTCCAGAAGCAGGCATTTCGCCTGCTGCGCCACTAGCATCGCCAGCCAAACCCGCTGCCGTTCTCCTCCGGACAAAGTGTCCACCAGACGATCCGCCAATCCGGCGACGCCGGTCAGATTCATCGCCGCCTCGACCTGTCTGCGATCTTCGCCGGTGAAGCGGCCAAGCGCGCCGTGCCAGGGATAGCGCCCGACCGACACCGGTTCGTGGACCCGAAGACCGGCGGCCGAGGAAAGCTGCTGCGGCAGATAGGCCAGTTCGCGCGCGAATTCCCGATTGCCCCATTCAGCAAGCGGTCGGTTCATGAAGCGCAGCTTTCCCGAGCTTGGCTCCTGCTGGCCCGCGAGGATTTTCACGAGGGTGGGTTTTCCCGATCCGTTATGCCCGATCAGCCCGATGACGCCTTTTGCGGGCAGATTGATCGTCAGTGGGTGCAGCAGACGGGGCTTGCCGATCGAGAAGGACATTTCCTCGATGGCAAAGGCAGGGAGGGTGTCGTCCAGCGTGGCCGGGTTCCGATGGGCATTCATGCCTACAGGCCTTCCTGTCGGGTTGCATCCACATGTTCCGTGGTTACGATGCGGCCTGCGGACATATGCAGCCGCTGGTCGGCGATGTGGAAATAGCGGTCGTCGTGGGAAATGACGATCAGGGTCTGCCCGTCGCGGCGCAGATCGGGCAGCAGCCGGGTGTAGAATAAATGACGGATGGCCGGATCCTGATCGGCGGCTCATTCGTCGAAGACCAGAAGCGGCCTGCCTGTCACGCAGGCCTGAATGAAGGCAAGCCGCTTGCGCTGGCCGGTCGAAAGATCGGTCGTGCTGAAGGCACCATCCCGGATCGAGACCTTGCCGGACAGTCCAAGAATGTCCAGAAGCGCGATTGCATGCCGGGCCTGTACCTCGGTCATGTTGCTGGTGACCTGCCGGAACAGATGAAAATCCGACAGGACTGAGGCGAAGAGCTGGCGATAATCGTCTCGATTCGCATCGCTCACCGGCGTGCCGTCCAGCTCCAGCGTTCCATTCTGCGGCAGGTAAAGGCCCAGTAGAAGCTTCAGCAAAGTAATCTTGCCTGATCCGTTATCGCCGGTGATGAAGGTGATCCGGTCTTGCGGGATCTCCAGAGCCACGGGTCCGAGGGTGAAGCCGTTGCCCGTTCTATCCTCCATGAACTGATAGGATGCACCGCGCAGCGAGATCTGTCCGGTGAAGGCGGAGGCGTGTCTCTGCCGCGGCTCCAGAAGAACCGGCTCTGCGGTCCGGAAACGCTGGGACAGGTCAGCGATCCGGCCGAAGGCGATCTGAGCGCGGTGGATGACCGGCAAAGCACCGATCAACTGATCAATCGGGCCTTACATAAAGCAGGATCAGCACGAATCTGCCCGGCACCGCGTCCGAGGCGAAGCCCGTATCCCGCCAGGACAGCAGGATCGCGTTCATGCCGAAGAGCCGCGTATGCGCGAGGATGAAACCCTGCTGAAAAGCCTTGGCGCATTGTATCGTTTCGGCGACGGCTGGCAAATCTGGGGGCATTACGGCGAAGGTTTCAAGATGCCGACCGCGCAGCAGCTTTATACTTCCGTGCCGGACGCGTTCTTCGACCTGATCCCTGCACCGGATCTTGAGCCCGAGAAAGTCAAAAGCATCGAGGCCGGGCTGCGCCGTGAAACGGAACGCGGATTTTTCGGCATTACCGCCTTCAGTGCCGATTACGACAACTTCATCGAGGAATTCTACAACCCGCCGGGAACCTCCGATTACACCTATCGCAATCTGTCATCGGTGCATATCTGGTGGCTGGAGCTGGAAGGCCGCTACGAGATTAGCGATACCCTGCGTCTGACGGCATCGGCCGCATGGCAGAAAGGCAATCAGCGTACCGGTCCGGATGCTGCCAAGACCCCGACCAGGGTGCCGCCACTAAGCGGGACGATCGCGATAAGCTGGGATACGCCTCAGCCGGGCCTGACGGTCGATCTTGTCGGACTCTTTGCGTCTTCGGTTAAATATGTCGAATCCGAAGACAAGTTCAAACCGGCCGGCTATGGTGTCATCGACGCTTTCGCCCGGTGGGAGTTCGCAGAGAATGCGGTGCTGAGCCTTGGTGTCAGAAATCTGTTCGACAAGCGTTATTTCGAAGCCTCTGCCGCGACCTATGACAGGGTGACGTCGAGCGCAGTCGCCAATTCGAACCCGATCGAGTTGCAGACCGGGGCGGGCCGCGCCTTTACTGCGTCGCTTGATTACAAGTTCTGACGCATCGGTGAGGGGGGCTTTCGGAATAATCCTCGGCCGGGCCGGAAGACTGGCGGGCATCGCCACTTCGGGTTCCGGCCGCTGGTCGGCATTTGCGCTGTTCATTCTGGTTCTTGCGCTTGGTTTTCTGGGCGTCTGGCTATCGGTTCGCATGATCGCATGGAACAAGGGAACAAGGCTTTCTACGACGCGTTGGAAAACATGGATGGCGCCGAGGCTCTGCGCCAGATCGGTGTTTTCTTCGCGATCGTCGGGGCGTTTCCTGTTCCTTCCTGCGGGCGCGCCGGTCATGGATGACGACTTGCCGACCGCCGTCAGTTATCCCGAACGCCCTGAGGCCCACGGGATTGCGCGGGCTCAGGCGTGATCCGCCGTGCGGGTGGAGTCACCGGCTTGTCACCGCGAGTGGCGTGAGCGGGCTGTCGATGGGTGAAAGGCAGCGTGTCGGCCTTGCCCGTGCAATCCTCAACCGCCCCGACTGGCTTATCCTTGACGAAGCGACTGCCGCACTGGATGCCGCAGTCGAGCTTGATCTATTGCGCTGGCTGCGGCAGGAGCTGCCGCAAACCGCCATCATCATCACCGCGCATCGTAAACCGTCGGGTCTCGTCGCAGAGCGGATCCTGGATCTGGGCGGGACCGAGGATCAGAGGGAGACAGCATGACAGCAGAAGCCATCCACATTCCGGCCCGTGACACGCTTGCCGATACAAAACTGCAATCCGTGCTGCTGTTATTGCCGCGGATGGGCGGACTTATTGTATTCGATATCGTTGCGGATTGCTTTCAATGAACGGGGTGCGCTGGCTGGATCAGCGGGGTGAAACCCTGGATTGCCCGACCGTGATAAAACGCGCATCGGCGGCACGCGTGGTCTTATTGGGTGAACGTCACGACCGGGCCGGGCACCATCGCTGGCAGTTGCATGTCGCGGCGGCTTTGGCCAGCCTGCGCCCGATCACGATGGGTTTCGAGATGTTCCCCGCCCGTGCCAGTCCGATATTGGCCGAATGGGTCGCTGTGACCTGACCGAAGAAGAATTCCTGTCGCGTGTGGACTGGGCCAGCGTCTGGGGATTCCCGGCCGAACTTTATATGCCGCTGTTTCATTTCTGCCGGGACATGCAGATCCCCATGATCGGGCTGAACGTCAAAAGAGAACTGGTGCGTTCGGTTGGCTCATCGGGCTGGGGCGGCACATCGGATGACCTGAAAGAGGGGCTGACCCGCCCGGCCGTCTCGCCCATGGCCTACCGTCGCTTCATCTTCGATCTGACCGGCGGAAGCCGACCGGATCGCAAGGCGAAAGCCCCGGATGACCCCGCATTCGACAGTTTCGTGGCGGCGCAGGAAGTCCGGGATAGGGCTTTTGCAACCCGTCTGACGGATTCCGTGACGCAGCACCTGGACCGGCTGGCCATTGGTATCATGGGGAAAGGTCATATCCAATATGGCGGTGGTGTGCCGTGGCAATTGCGCGACCTTGGAATAGCAGAGAGTTTCGTTGCCGTGCCGGCAGATATGGACGAGCCTTGCGATCCGCATGCCGCCGACGTGACCATGCTGCTTCGGAACCCGTAGGAACGGCTCGTGATGGCAGAGCCGGGCCGGAACCAGTCAAAATGGATCGGTCCCGGATTGGCGGCAGGCATGTCGAACAAAATGCGATGCCGTGTTGTTGCCAGACAGGTTATGAAAATTGATCGTCGGCGGGATGAAACCGGCGGCATTCGAGAAGTGGGTGTCTGAGAATTTTGTTACTTGCTTTCCGCACTGGAACTGGGCAGATCACAACGATTGCCATCGTTCTGTCATGAGAAATCGGCCTGAGTCGTTAGTGCCGATAGGTCTCATAAGTTATTGAAATTGCACTTCCTTTACATGAGTGTATCGATACCCATCTGTACCAAAGAAATATCCGAACTGCTGGGTAAACGGTCAAGCAATCTTCGAATGGACGTGATGAAGTATTTCCTACGTCGCTTATTAAGTTGCAGACGCAAGTATAGTATTGTTTACAGATTGCCCAACGGCTCATTTGTTTAATCGTCGTGACGCGATAAGCGCATACCTTGTGTGTTAGCTATTCCCGGGTAATCTCATCTGCATAAAATCCAGAAAGGCGAGCGTTCCGCCACTTACCAGATCTTTATGAGGGAAGATGGCATAAAGCCCAACCTTTTCAAGATCTTTTTCCGGCATAAGCCTGACCAGACGTCCCGCCTCGAGATCGGCTTTCGCATGGAATTCATACAGATTGGCGATCCCGACACCAGAGATGCAAGCCTGTCGGATGAAGTCGCCGTTATCCGAGCACAGAACAGTACCGACTGCGATATTTCGCCGCTTTCCTTTCGTGATGGCGATCCATGGCTCGGGATCGCCGGATAAAAGGCTTTGGATGCAATTGTGCTGTGACAATTCAGCGAGGCGCAAAGGGGTTCCATGTTCTGCAAGATAGGCGGGGGACGCGCAAAGCACACGGTTCATGCTGCCGAGTTTCCGCGAGGCCATTTTCACTCCTGGCCATTCCCGCAGTACAATCGCGGCATCGATCCGATGTCTGACGATATCCGGAAGCGCGCTTGTCACGAAGAAGTCGAGGGTGATCTCGGGATATCGACGCATGAAACCTGAGACCTGAGGGCTGAGAATCGCAGATGTCACCGACGGAGGGGCGCTGATGCGGATATGTCCGGTGATTTTATGCCTGTCACCGGTGCCCGTTGCAACGGCTGTATCGATCTCGTTCAGGATCGCGATGCAGCGTTCCTGAAATCGTTTTCCTTCTTCAGTCACGGTAACGCGGCGTGTGGTTCGATAGAGAAGCGCCGTCCCGAGAGCTTCTTCGAGAGCAGCGATCTGCTTGCTTACGCTGGAGACCGATATTCGCATCTGCCGGGCCACTTCGGAGAAGTTTTCCGTATCGGTTACAGCGACGAAGACCCGCAGTGATCGGATGGAAGCTTCATCGAGAGGAAAGCTCGGGCGCTCCATATTTGTTTCCATTGTGGAAAAAGCTATTTCTCATAACAACACATTGTTTCCATGGTCAAGCTGTTCATAGTCTTGAGTGGAAGACGGGTTTGGGGAGGGATTGATGTCGGAAAGCTTGACGCTTGACGAATTGAACAAGCGTGGTTTCGCTGGACGGAGCGGCTTCGGAAGGGCCCCCGCTCTGGTCATAGTAGATTTTGTTTCTGCCTTCACCACTCCGACACATCAGCTTGGTTCAGACGTGTCCGAGGAAATCGCTGAGACGAATTATCTGACCCGCGCTTTCCGGCATGTGGGTCATCCGGTGATCTATACGACTATTGAATACGAAACTGCAGAAGAGGCTGCCACTTCGAACTGGAGCTACAAGATTGCCGGTGTTTCCACGCTTTTCGCAGGAAGTGCAGATGCTGCGCAGGACGAAAGGCTGGAGCGATTGCCGACTGACCCGATCATTGCGAAACAGTATGCCAGCGCATTTTTCGGCACCGAACTGCATGATCTGTTGCAAAAGTCGAGGGTCGATACGGTGGTCCTCGCCGGATGCAGTACAAGCGGCTGTGTTCGTGCCACGGCCGTCGACGCCTGCCAATACGGCTATAAAGCGGTGATCTGCAGGGAGGCGGTTGCCGACAGGCATCGTGATGCGCACGAACAGGCTTTGATCGATGTCGATCTGAAATACGGCGATGTGCTTGACCGTGCCGAAATCATGGCTCTGCTGACAGCGACGCAGATCTGAAGAATGGTTATCAGGGGAGGAAAAAATGCAAGGTTACAGAATTCCCGCTATTAGGATGTGGGCGACAACTTCGCTTGTGGCCGCCTCACTTTCAATGGTGGCTGTCGCGGCGTTCGCGCAGGACGCGGTTCGCATCGGGCTGGCGACTCAGGCCTGGTGGCCAACCGTGGTTGCGGAAACCGCCGAACGGCAAGGCCTGTTCGAGAAAGAAGGGCTCGCGGCGGAACTGACAGTCTACCAGAGCGGCGGAGAGACGTTCACCGCACTTGCCGCTGATGCGGCGGATGTTATCTCTATTCAGCCTTCGATTGTTGCGACCGGCCGCATGCGTGGCGTGAACGCGCGCATGGTCGCTCAGGGCTCGGATGCGAATTACGGCTGGCATCTGATTGTTCCAGAGGACAGTACGATCAATGACGTTTCGGAACTGGAAGGTGCCAATGTGGGAATTACAGCAGCCGGCAGCCTGTCTGATTTTCTCGCTCAATGGACGCTGCATGAGAAGGGGGTCACATTCAATCCTGTACCCCTTGGCGGCGGCGGGCTGGTGCCTAATTTGTTGTCGGGGAATGTGGATGCAGCTGTTGTTTTCTCACCGCTGAGCTTTCAGGTGATGGAACAGGGGCAAGGGCGCAGCCTGATCGATTACGGCAGAGAAATTCCACCGCATCTGAATTCCGGTTGGGCGGCATCGGATGCTTTCATCGAAACCAGCCCTGATGTTCTCCAGCGGACACTGAATGCGATCTATGGCGGTGTAGCCTGGTTGCAGGCGAATGAGGAAGAGGCCGTCGCGCTTCTCATGGAACTGAACCAGATTGACCGTGTGACCGCTGAACGCGAATACCGTGAGCAGTTCAGCAGACTGTCGGCCGATGGTGCCATGACGGTTGAAGGGGCACAATTGGCGAACGATCTGGCCGTCATTGGCGGTATGACCGATCTCGCCCCAGCCGAAGACATCGTTGATACCGGCATCCAGCCAATTCCGACGGAGTTCTGATCCTTGGCGCTGTTCGCAATTCCAGACTGGGTCGTCAGGTCTGCATTGGTCGTCGGCTTCCTGGCGGTTTGGGAGCTGGGTTCCCGAACCGGGATGGTTGATCCCAGGCTGCTTCCTGCTGCTTCGACGGTTATCGGCACGGCCCTCTCGCTGTTGGAGACGGCGGCTTTCCGCGCGCATCTCTGGACCACCATCGCGCAGACCATGGCAGCGTTCATCATCGCGGTTCCGGTAGGCGCCATCCTTGGCCTGCTGATTGCCGAACGCCCCTATGCCAGTGAAGTGCTGAAACCACTCGTCTTCTTCGTTTTCAGTATTCCGAAATCGATCTTTCTACCGATGTTCATCCTGGCGTTCGGTATTGGCTTTGGCCAGAAAGTTGCCTTCGGTGTGTTCTCGGCCATCTTCATCATGATGATGACGGCGTTTGCGGCGGTGGAATCGGTCAAACGCGAACATCTGATGGTCGCCCGGGCGATGGGGGCGTCCTTCATCCAGACATTGCGAAGCGTATATGCTCCGAGCATGGCCCCGGTTCTGCTTGAGGCGGTGCGCCTTGCGATGATCTTCAATTTCACCGGGATTCTTCTTGCCGAAATGTATGCATCTCGTTCCGGCGTGGGCAATCAGATGGGATTGTGGGGGCAGAACTTCATGATCGATCGTCTGCTCGCCGGCATTCTCATCGTTTCTGTTCTGGCCATCTTGTTCAATGAGGTTGTCCGAGCACTGGAAACTAGGTTGGAGCATTGGAGATGACCACAATGACAACTGTTTCCGCGAGAGGTACGGTTCAGGTCGAGAACCTGACCCAGATCCACCGCAGCGGCGAACGCACCACCCACGCTCTCGACAATATTTCCTTTACCATTCCTGCTGGAAAATTTGTCTCAGTCGTGGGGCCAAGCGGCTGCGGAAAATCTTCGCTTCTGATGCTGTTGGTGGGGCTGGCGCAAAGCACTTCGGGCGAGCTTCGCGTCGCCGGTCGGCCCGTTGCCGGTCCGGATCCTGCGCGGATCGGGGTGGTTTTCCAGGAAGCCAATCTTTTTCCGTGGCTGACAGCGCGCAAGAATGTGGAATTCCCGCTGATGATCCGCAACATGTCCGTGAAGGAGCGCGAGACAAAAGCGCGAGACGCACTGGAGCTGGTTGGTCTGGACGAATTCGGTGACCGCTATCCACACGAGCTTTCAGGCGGTATGCGACAACGCGTTTCCATCGCGCGCGGCATTGTTCAGGATCCCGATGTTCTGATGATGGACGAGCCATTCGCTGCGCTTGACGAGCAGACCCGCATGGTCATGGGTGATGAATTGCTAAGGATTTGGGAACGTACCGGGAAGACAGTGGTTTTCGTCACGCATAGTCTGACCGAGGCGATCTATCTTTCGGATCATGTGCTGGTGCTATCGGCGCGGCCGGGCCGGATTATCGACCGTATCGATATCGATTTGCCGCGCCCGCGCACATTCGAGCTGACATCGTCAGCAGAGTTCATTCAGATCCGCAACCGGATCTGGGAACAAATCAGGACGGCCTGAGATGGTTTGCCCCACAGCGAAAACAACGCGGCGAATCATCGTTCTGATCCTGTTGGCGTGCTGGGAATTGCTGCCGCGCCTGGGAGTCATCCCGTCACTATTTCTTCCCCCGCTCACGCTGACGGCCGCAGCATTATTCAGCGAGTTCTCGGTTTACTGGCAGCATCTGCTGGTGACACTTCAGGAGGTCGGTGCGGCTCTGTTCTTCGCTTGCGGCGGAGGGATCCTTTGCGGGATGCTGTTGGGGTCCTCAACGCGTCTGCGCCGGCTGCTATTGCCAGTGGTTTCTTCAGCTTACGCTATCCCACTGGTGGTGCTCTATCCACTTTTCACGGCTTGGTTCGGAATCGGGATGCAATCGAAAGTGGTTTTTGCCAGCGTCTATGGATTTCTTCCGACGCTTCTGGGTGCCGCCGCAGGTATTCAGACCATTGATCGCAGCTTGATGATGACTGCCCGAAGCATGGGTGCTTCGCCTGTGCAGCAGATCCGCTATGTGCTGCTTCCGGCGACCATGCCAACGGTTCTGTCGTCGCTCCGCATTGGCGGTGCGCTGGTGATCGTTGGTGTGGTGGTTTCGGAAATGCTGACATCCACCGCCGGGATCGGGTTTCTCATCTCTCGTTACAGGACCATGCTCGACAGTCCGCGGGTCTTCGCGGCTATTCTGCTCGTGCTGATGCTCGCAATCCTCTTCGATCTGTTGGTGCAATTTGCCGAGCGGCGGTTCACCGGCTGGAAGAAGAACGTCCCGGCAAAGACATTTCCATAATCATTCAGAGCAACATATATGAAAAAGATAACGCTCTCGTTCGACAACGGGCCCGATCCTGAGGTTACTCCCGCAGTGCTGGACGTGCTGGCACAGAAGGGAGTAAAGGCATCCTTCTTCGTGGTCGGAGACAAGCTTCGCGATCCTGAACGGCTGGCGCTTGCCCAGCGCGCCCATGCTGAAGGGCATTGGATCGGCAATCATACCTTCAATCATCTTGTACCACTGGGACGCAGTCAGCATGAAGGGGTGACCGCTCTGGAAATCGGGCGTACGCAGGATTTGATCGGAGGGCTGGCACATGAGATGAAATTCTTCCGCCCCTTTGGCGGTGGAGGCAATCTCAACGCAGATCTTCTTGATCGGAACGCTCGCGACTATCTGCAGAAGGAAGGGTTTACCTGTGTTCTGTGGAATGTCGTTCCGCGGGATTGGGAGCAGCCTGCGCAATGGGTTGAAACTGCGATGCAGATGTGTCGCACAATCGATCACCCGTTGATCGTGCTGCACGACATCACGACCGGCGCCATGGCATATCTGGACGAGTTTATTGACCGGGCAGAACGTGACGGTATGACGTTCGTTCAGGATTTTCCCGCCGCATGCCTGCCCATGGTGCGCGGCAAGGTGATGTTTGACATGTCACCCTTTATCGCAGACCACGGAAGCCGAGCTTACGCCCGGCCCGAAATACGAAAGGACAGACTGTGAAACTTCTCAGATATGGCGCATCGGGATCGGAAAAGCCCGGGCTTCTCGACAGCGAGGGTAATATTCGCGATCTTTCGGGAATTGTGCCCGATATCGGGGGAGAGTGGCTGGACGATGACAATCTGCATCGCATCCGTAGCGCCGACATTGCCAAGTTACCGCTTGTCGGCCAAGGGCAGCGTATTGGCGCCTGCGTTGCAATACCGGTCAATTTTATCGCTGTGGGACTCAATTATGCCGATCATGCAGCGGAATCGGGGATGCCGCTTCCCTCTGAGCCGATCCTGTTTTCCAAAGCGCCCAATTGTATTGTCGGCCCTTGTGACGATGTGATCATACCTCCGGCCTCGTCAGGGCTCGATTGGGAAATCGAGCTCGCATTCGTAATCGGAAAGCGCGCATGGAATGTGGAAGAAAGCGATGCGATGCAGCATATTGCGGGTTTTTGCATCTGTAATGACATTTCGGAACGCACATGGCAGCTGGAGGGAACGGGCCAATGGCTGAAAGGCAAAAGTGCGCCAACCTTTGGACCACTTGGACCCTGGCTGGTCACGCGCGACGAACTGGATGATATCGGCAATCTGGCGATGGAACTGAAAGTAGACGGCAGGACGATGCAGTCAGGATCAACAAAGACGATGATCTTTGGTGTCTCTTTTCTGGTGTCTTATATCAGCAGGTTCATCGAATTGCAGCCCGGAGACGTGATCACGACCGGTACCCCTCCCGGGGTGGGGATGGGGATGAAGCCGCCGGTTTTCCTGAAAGCCGGGAATGTGATGGAGCTGTCAATTTGGGGGCTGGGCGAACAAAGGCAGATGGTCCGTTGAACGCATAAGGCTGTTGTCAGAGGCATGAAGTGGCTTGAACGGTGCTTGTGTCTTATTGGAGCAGCCATTTGTGTAACAGCGCACGTATCTTCCTGATTGGGGATGGCCTGCCTTCGACGCTCATAAGGGTCCTTATGGCGTTGAAGAAAAGGGAGATAGCAATGAAGGTATCGGTCATGGAAATCGATCCCGGTAAAAACTTCCGTAATCTAGGGCGTGTTGACAAAAAGGATTCCGTTTCGGTGCCGGGCGTGCTTCAAGCGCATCTCTATGTGAGAGATGAGCTTGGCACGCGGCCTGATATCCGACGATGAACGGCCATTCTAAAGGTGGGTTCACGACCAAGATCCATCTTTGCGTCAATGGTGCTGGTCTCCCGATGAGGACCAAGATCACGCCGGGGCAGGATTCCGACTGCACCGGCTAGGATCTGGTGATGGCCAGCAACTTGCCGCAGCCCGCCGTTCTGGTCGCCGACAGGGGGGATGATTTTGATGAAATTCGAGAAGGCATTGAAAGCCGTAATGCCCTGCCGATGATCCCGGTGCGCAAGAACCGAAAGATGCGCAAGGCCGTCGACATGACAGTCTACACCCTGCGCAACATGGTCGAGCGCTGTTTCAACAAACTTAAGAACAGCGGCAGACTGGCAACCCGCCACGACAAAGCCACAGAAAGCTTCCTGGCTTTCGTCGACCTAGCCCGCGTCAGGCTATGGATCCGCCATTTCTCAACATGATCTATGGGCGATCCCGTCGTTCGTGTTCAGTTCACTGATTCGGAATATGCCTCGAACTGCGGTCAGGTGCATAATTCCCTGAAATGCGATAATCTTGCGTAAAATATTTGATTTAGTGGAAACTGCACAATAATTTCCAAGAAAACCTTGCAAGTTTCCGTCAAATATTTGATTTAGCGGATATTGGATTTTTCTCTGAGTGATAATTTGAATTTTAACTCTGTAACATTTGATTGCATAACTTGGGTATATTGACCCCTGTTGTAGATATTGAAATATTATTATTAATATTTGATTTACGATTAAGGGGAGTAATTTTTTATTAATAAATTTGATGCAAGATTCGCCAATAAGTTGAGTTATCAAAAATATCGATGTGTTATCAACTTGGAAACCGTTGGAATTTCATTCGTATAATGATTCGATCTTCAGGTTATTAATTTCTGCTAATTATTTTTGTAATATAGAATAGAAATATCTTTTATCTTATTGATAAAATTTGTCTTTTTTAATAAGCGAATACTCGCTAATTTTAATTGCTAGATAGGCGGATTATTGCTAATAATATTTCCGTGAGGTGACAGAGGGTCACTTCCAGAAAGGGAGATCAAAACATGAAAAAGATTATTATTGCCGCTTCGGCGGCATTTCTGACCGTGGGCGTTGCTTCGGCTGATACGATCCTGGGAACGGGTTCCTGGTCAGGTTCCGAAAGTGGGGCTTCCTTCGGCGGCGATTCCGGAGCAGGCACATTCGGCGGCGTGTCGTCAGCATCCAATACGACGACAATGGGTCTGAATTCGACTGGTATCGCTGGTGGCTTTACGAACATTGGTCTGGGTGGGGCTGTTTCAGGATCTGGCTCGGCCACCACCGCAACAGGCGGCGTGAATAATACCTCTGCCTCCAGATCGGTCGGCTTCGGCGGGGCTACGGCCACGGGCGGATATACCGGTTCGAACGGAAGCACGTCCGGTGCCTTCGGCGGCTTCGGCACCATGTTCTGATAGCTGGTGTCACGGCTTAAGCCTGCACGATTGGGCTTAAGTTGGCCGGGGTAGGTGTCCGAACGTGCCAACTCCGGCCTTCATCACCACCTCTGCGTTCGGGGGGGAGGAATAAATCATGAATAGTACTAACATACATATCAAACCTGCCATCTGCGCTGCCTTATCTTTCGTAGCTGCATCGGCAATCTGGGCGTTATCGGCCGACGCTCAAACCACAACCAGCAACTCGACATCCAGTTCTTCGAGTTCTGCGCATGTCGAAAGTTCGGCAACTGCTTCGGCGTCAAGCGGCAGTTCCAACGCACAGATCTATCTGGACCAGCGCGGCCACGCAACGACGAGATCCCAGCATGAATATAGCGGTTCCTATAAAGTGCGCTCCGCTCCGGCGATCCAGCCGCCATCCATGGGCTCTGGCCATCCGTGTGGCCTTGGAGGAAGTATTGGCATCTCTATTATCGGTGGCGGCGCATCAGGCGGACTCACACAAGTCGACGAGGCCTGCTTACTTGCCCAGATGGGGCAGGGCCAGGCGGCGTTGATCATGATTGCCCGAAGGGATCCAGGCGCATGTGCGGCTCTTCGTCAGGTTGGGAGCATTCCTTCCAACAGCATCTGTTCTTCTTCTGAACGCCGCGCCGCCCAACGCATGCAGCGTGAGCAAAGAACCGCATCAAACTTTACAGAAAGGCAATCGACTGCGTCCATCTCGGATTTCGTGACATGTTCACGCAATGAAGATGGGCAGCTTGTTGCACGGAAGCGTAGCGGAACCGCTTTCAGCGACGAACAGGTAGCGCAGTTCTGTCGTGGACAACAGTAGGAAAACAAGCTGACCTGCCGTAGGATAACTCCTACGGCAGGATGGACGCTGCAATCGCATCGATAGGTAAATCTTGTAAGCGGGGTCCATCGGCAACAATCAGACCATCTGCTCCGGCAAGCTCACGAATGTCTTGTTGACGGGCAGAGAGGAGACCGCATCGTAAGGAATTGTTGATTTTTCTTCAAAACCGGAATGAAAAATCACTTTATAAAACCAATAACAGTGGGGGCACCTTGACTTGTTATTACGATCTCTTCTTCGAATCCGATATGCTGACGGCGAAACGTGAAGACGGCGCGATCATTCGTTTTTCCCGACAGGAACACATGCTGCTGTTGTGCCTCGTACGTCATCCTCACATGCTGATTACGCGTGCGGAACTGCTTGAGGCGCTTGGTGGGAAGACCAGCACGATGTCCGAACGCAATATCGACTATCTCGTCAACCGGCTCCGCAAGCGGCTCGGCGATACCGCCCGAAATTCCCGCTTCATTGCCACTCAATACGGTAACGGCTATGTCTGGATCGCCGATCCGGTCAAGGCCAAGCCTCTCTCGGCCTTCCTGCTCATCGGCCCAATTTTCGGATGGAACGAGGAACAGAGCGCTGTCAGCGATTTCCCGCATCGGCTCGCTTTAGCCGTCAAGGCTGCTACTGGCGGACAGCAGACAGTCCTGAGTTGTCCCGAGTGGCGCCCCGATCCGCTGCGCGGCGACAATCTCGACTTCACGCTCGAGGTCAGCATACATATGGACGAAGGCTGCATTCAGCTGGCGCTGGTGTTGCACGATGGACGTTCGCATCAGCTTATCGAAAGCTTCCGCAGCGCCTGGCCGCAGGAAGACAGTTCGAACCATATCGACAGATTGGCACAGGCGATAGCCAGTGCCCTGTGGCGCCACGCGACGCTGCTTGACACCGGGGCGGACGCCGCCGTGATGAAGTCCGACCAAATGACCAACTGGTGCGAAGCTGTAGCTCATCTGCATCGGATCCACGAAACGGAAAATACCGACCCGAAGCTTTTGGTAATGCTTGCGCTTAACCATTATGCAAGACTGATCCAGAGTCTTGGCGGGATCCAACAAGCGCCGCTGAGCGATGATGAATGGGAAACGCTGGAAACAGCGATCGAAAATCTTGCGCTGAGGGCGTTGCCTGACGCGCATGGCGATCCGCAGCAACTGCTGGCGATTGCCAAGCTGCTGCGCTTCATCGACCGCGGCTATCTCGATCTTGCCGGACGGCTGACGGAGGAGGCGTTCCGCAACGGCACGGACTTTGCCGCGGCGTTCGCTATGAAGGGGCAGATCGCCGCCAGCAGAGGCGAAATGGATACGGCCGTAGCTCTCTATGACAAGTCGATTGAAATGGTCGAGCAGGCCTCACGGTTCCACATCCATCTGTTGATTCTCAAGATATTCGCCCTGATGGCCGGAGAGAAACGTGGCGCTGCTTATAATGCTGTCGTTGAACTGCATAATATCGTGCCGGTAAATCAGGTCATTTTCGGGCTTTTGTTTGCTCCTCCGAAAGTCAGACAACTTTGTTCGGCAGCAGAGCAGATGTTTGCGGCCATGACGCCTGAAACTGGTCGAAATCTGTCCAACTACCTGTTCCGGGCCTGGGCCCGTCAGTTCCAGCGGTACGAGCATCAGCAAAATGTTCTCAGGGGGCTGACATGCCACCTTCAGCGTCTGCATGGAAACGTTGCGATCAGCTCGGAAATCGCGCGGCGCTTCCCAAATCTGATCGTAGAGCGCAATTATTCAGCTCGCTTTGGAACCCGATGATCACTTGTATCTGGTGGATGTTGCCATCGGTATAGCGGCTTTGGCAAAAAACACGATCCCAACCAAGGTGCCGGCAAGTGAGCGACAGGTCCTGCAAAGCATAGCAAAGGTCAACCGGGGTTGGCCCGCGCAGTTTCTGTGTTCAGTGCTTCCATTCCGGGAAACACGAAGCCTTGCCAGCAAAACCGGAATGACGAGGCATTTATCAATGCCGAGCATTTGTAAGGCTTCGCCTCCTCATTCCGGTTCCGCTTAGCCCTCGGTGCTCGGAACCGGCGTGTTGAGAGTTGCTGTTCCCACAGGCCGACGATGATCAGCTGCTTGCGGCCTGTCGCTCTGGGGTGTCCATGCCCGCGTCGCGCCACAGAAGCTGAGCGACTTCCGGCATGACGTTTCCTGGCGCGGGATCGGGCGTTTGGAAGCAATATCGGCCATTGAGCATGTGCAAAAGAATGCTACAAATTTGCAAGAAATGATCTAAGGAATCGAACATGCTGGACGGCCTGACGCTAGACCAGATGCGCGTTTTTGTGACCGTCGCCGAAACCGGCAGCTTCCGCGCAGCGGCGATGCGATTGTCGCGCGTGCAGTCGGCGATCAGCCATGCGATCGGCAATCTGGAGGTGCAGCTTGAGGTGGAACTGTTCGACCGCTCCGGTCACAGGCCACAGCTTACCGCTGCCGGTCTGTCGCTGCTAGCTGATGTCCGGGCGCTGCTGATCAAGGTCGATGCGATGCGCGCACGGGCGCGCGGTCTGGGCCGGGGTGTAGAACTGGAGATCACCATAGCACTTGATCCGCAATTCCCCTTGCCGGTTCTGGGGCGGGCGCTCAACGCGTTTCGTGAAAGCTGTCCTTCGGTTGCTTTCCGTATCCTTTCGACGCCTCTGGGAGCGTCGTTCGAGGCGTTGCTGGAAGACAGGTGCGATCTGGCGATCAGTGGCACCGACCTCATCAATCCGGCGATCGAACTGGAATCGTTGACGACGGTCAGGCGGGCCGCTGTCGCTGCGGCACATCATCCGCTCGCGCAGGCGGACAGGCCGCTCGGCACGAGCATGCTTGCCGATCATATTCAGATCGTGGGCGAGGACCCGTCCGCGCTCACGGGCAAGCGCGATTATGGCGTGGTGTCGCCGTCACGCTGGCGGGTAGCGGACAATATCACCAAGAAGACGCTGATCCTGTCGGGGGTCGATGGGGCAGTCTGCCGCTCTGGATGATCCAACGCGAGCTGCGCGAGGGCGATCTGGTGCGCCTTCCCGTTGCCGCCTTCGCCGAGGGTGGGGAATCCACAGTGCAGACTTATCTCGCCCATCGCGTTGACCGGCCTTTGGGTCCGGCGGGCGCAGCCTGCCGTAAGGCTTTGCTGGCGGCTCTGTCGCATGATGGTGGGGCGGCTCGTCCCATGTGAGCCGCCCTACTATCCATCCAATCGGATAGATCATGATGATCCATCTTTTGTCAGTCCCGTAGATCATGAAACTGTGGCATCAAGCCATGACAAGAGGCATTGCGTTCGACGGAGGCACTGATGGCCACAGAGATTACGACAGGAGCGGGCGCGGGATGGGCAGGTTTGCGGATGGACTACGATCCGCAAGAGCCGGGCCGCGACGTCTCGCGGATTGATCTCAAAGCTTATCTTCGCCGCATCGGCTATACGGGCGTTCTCCGCCCGAGCGTGGAGGTGCTGCGGCGCCTCCATCGCGCCCATCTTCTGACAATCCCCTTCGAGAACCTTGATCTGCTGCTCGGGCGCAAGATCAAGGTCGGTCTCGCCGACATCGAAAGCAAGCTCGTGCAGCGTCGGCGGGGCGGCTATTGCTTCGAGCAGAACCTCTTGTTCGCGGCGGTTCTTGAGCGGTTGGCGTTCAAGGTGACCCGCCTCAGCGCCCGAGGACCGATGGGTAGCCAACAGCAATCACCTGTCGCCTATTCAACAGGCCATGCCTTGCTTAAGGTCGATGTAGAGGGTACATCCTGGCTCGCCGATGTTGGGGTCGGGGACCTGGGGCCGCTTGAGCCTGTTCCGCTGTCGGATGGTGTTGAGGTTCAGCACGCCGGCTGGATCTACCGCATGGACCGGGTTTTTGCCGGGAACGCCTATTCAGGATGGATGCTGAGGCATCTTCGTTCCGATGGGTGGTTCGATGTCTATAGTTTCGCCGAAACCCCCTTTTTTCAGGCGGATTTCGAAGATCAGAATTTCATCGCGTCACATCATCCGCGATCACCGTTCATCGATCAGCTCGTAATTCAGCGGAATGGTGCGTTAAGGTCGTCTCTGGTCGATCTGTCATTGACCACGCGGCGACCCAACGAACCGTCTAAGAGCCGTATCGTGCGCGCCGAGGAGTTGCCAGTAATACTTGCCGACACATTCGGGCTGGTTCTTGAGGATGACGAGATGTCCCGTCTCGTGACCTTCGCCCGCTCGAAGGAAGTGCCGCGCGCCTGAGCGAATTATCATAGGCATCCCCGGCACTGCCGACCGAGGTCTCGATCCCGGCTTCGGCCAGCCGTTCCATGTATTTGATCGACAGGTACTGGCTACCCCGATCACTGCGATGGATCAGCCTGCCTGCTTCTGATGGTACCCTTTGGCAGATAGCCTGGCTCAGGACATCCAGCGCAAGGCTGGTCGGAAACACGCAAGCAGACGATCTTGCGGGCGTAGATGTCGATCACGAATGCGGCGCAGACCATCCCTTGCCTGCCTGAGACATAGGTTAAATCCGAAACCCAAAGCTTGTTTGACATCTTCACCACGAAGGTTCGGTTCTGCCACCCTGGCCAGCGCTTCGCAGAAGCCGTCGTCAGGCGGTGCGCTTCATCCCATAGGAGCGGAGATTGTCAGGGTGGTGGAAATCGAAAAGGCCATGAAGAATCGCATATCGTTTCCTCCAGGAACAGAATGGAATTCTACCATATCCCGGTTCAGGTGAGAGCATCCTTTTGCGCGGCTATCCAACAACCGGCATGGCTTCCATGCCTACGGGGCATTTGATCTTCCGAGAGAGACTGCGCGGAGACGAAAGCGCCCGGCATTCCGCCGGGCACAGACTTAACGGAGGGCGAGGGTGCTTAATGCGCGATCATATCATGCACGATCTCATCGGCGCTCAACGAGGCCGGATAATAGGTGGGCCAGTTGGTCACTTCCTCAAGCAAGGCGGCACGATCCTCGCCCCAATAGAGGTGATAATGGTCAGCCGCCGCCGGCGCGACCCTGTGATCGCTGAACTGGATATATTGCGGGGCGTCGTCGTCACCTTCGACCTTTTCAAAGATGAAGCGCACGCCACGATTGCCTGCCTCGTAAGTCAGGATCTCATAATCGTCTCTGGCATAACGGGCCTCAAGCGGCTTGCCGTTCTCATAGAAAGTGACGGTATCGCCTTCGATCACAATACGCTCGATGTCGGTCCGATAGCCGATTTCGTAATAATCCTTGTACTCGTCAACGCTCATATCGCCGTGTTTCGCCTTGTGTTCCATGACCGGGTCGAGCGTCCCATCTTCAAGATACGGAAAGACCGACTGCCAGTCTCCGGCCCAGTCCGACAGCGCGCGCGCTTCAACCTGATCGTCTTCGAAGTAGCCCTGATAAATCTGATCATCGCCATGGTCGTGGCTGTGTTCGTGTTCATGGCTATGTTCATGATCGTGATCTTCGCTTTCGGCGCCGTGAACGATACCGCTGCCGCCGGTAACCACGATATTGTAGGGTGTGCCGTCGACCTCGACGGTACCCGTTTCATCCAGTGTTTCGGTGGAAATACGACGGATAAGGCCCGCATTGGGATCGCTCATGACGACTTCGTCACCAGCCATGGCGAGGCGGGGGCGCGGATCGTTCCAATGCCCATCCATGGAATAGGGTTCGGTCACCCTGGCGCTTTGTGTGATTTCTGCTTCCAGAAGATCGATCTGATGCAGAGTGCCGTCTTCGGTCAGCACATAGCCGAAGCGCGCATTGGCAGAGTCGAGCACGAAGTCGACCCGACGGAAAGGTAGCCCGATATAGCGGAAATGCGGCTCATCGGCCGGATCGATGACTACGAGTCCATCTGCGCCGTAATCGCCCAGAAACACCTGCATGACCTTCGAACCAAGCAGAGTTCCGGTACTCTCCCCTCCAGGCAGATCGGCCGGGTATTCGAGCATTTCGAATGCCGGTCCATTCTCACCTTTCGTCACGGTGAGCACACCTTCCTGGCAGCCGGTGGCGAGATAGGTGCCCGAGAAGGCCTCGCCGTGAATATCGGTGCAGGTGGCGACATCGCCGGCAGGGCTGCCATCTGCATTAACCGGCTGCAGTCCGATGCGATCAGGTGCTGCGTCGCCTTCGACCGGCGCGTCGGACGCAACACTTGTTACCCAGGTATCGGCGATGGGGGCGGCATATCCGTGATGCGCGCGCGACTGGGGAAGCCGGGTCGTCACCAACTCGCCATGCGACAATTCATGCGCATCGACGATTTCGGCATAGCCGCCGCGATCGAAGTTGATTACCACTTGGCCGTCATGGTCTATCAGGTGGAAGGGCCGCGGTCCTGTGAGGGTTCCTTCGATAGCTGCGGGATCAGTGATTTCGATGTCCGAGTGATCGCCGTGGGCATGCAACGCGATGCCGCTGTGAAAGAAGCTGACCGCGTCGTCATCGGATTGAATGGCCACGACAGCCGAGCCTCCATCCACGCCGTAAAGCTTTGCCTGGCCGGCAGTGTCGAAGATCCAGCGATTGTCAGGGTTGCTGAGATCGAAGGCCGTGACCTGAGGTTCCGCGTGATCCCCGACGAAAACACGATAGAGCGTGACGTCCTCGTGGCCGTGATTGTGCGTTTGTTCCTGTGCCAGGGCAGCGCCCGATAAAATAAGGGTAATGGCCGTGGTGTAGGCAAGATTTCGCAGCATGGTTTACTCCGTTGAGGGTGTTGAGAGGAAGCGCGTTGGAAACTCGACGACGTATCCGCCGGGTAGACGTGTCAGTGGTCGACCGAAGACGAGGTGATCGCCTGCGTGTTGTGACGCATCATGGTAAGGTAGTCGGGTGCCGGACCATCGGGAGGGGACAGGGCATCGGAATAGAGCACGCCGGAGATTTCGGTGCCGGCTTCGCGCGCGATTTGTTCGACCAGCCGCGAATCCGAAATATTCTCGGCAAAGATGGCACCGGCGTTGGTTTCGCGCATTTGGCGGATCAGGCCCGCGACATTAGCAGCCGATGCTTCGGATTCGGTGGAAACTCCTTGCGGTGAAAGGAACCGGATGCCGTATTCTGCCTCGTAATAGCCAAAGGCACTATGCCCGACGACTACCGTGCGGTCTGTCTCCGGCAGTGCTGCTATGCTGCTGCGGATCTCGGCATCGAGAATATCGAGTTCGGCGAGATAGCGTTCTGCATTCACCTTGTATTCTTTGCAGCCATCGGTATCGGCACTGCAGAACGCTTCGCTGATATTGCGGACGTAAATCCTGGCGTTGACCACGGACTGCCAGGCATGGGGATCATGGGCGCCGGCGTGAAAGATCGCTTCGCCATTGACAAAATGATAATGTCCGCCGCCGGTTTCTTCGCGCGTCTGGATCTGGTCGGTCAGCGTAATGATATCGGCTTTAGTGCCACTGGCGGCGATGAGCCGGCTCATGAAGCCTTCGAGTTCCAGTCCGTTGGTAAGAACAACATCGGCGCGGGCCAATGCCATCGCATCGGCGGGCTTGGGCTCGTAAACATGTGCATCGCCGTCAGGCCCGACGAGGGTATCGAGCGCGATGCGATCGCCACCGACCTGATTGGCGAAATCGCCTACGATCGAAATGGTCGCGACAACGTGAATCTGATCGGTCTGCGCAAGAACAGGCTCTGCGGAAGCGAATGTTATAACAGCGCAAGTCAGGGCGTTTTTTATCCAGTGTGGAGGCATTCGCAAAATCCTTCAGGCGGTACGGTGGGCGGTGTTCGGCAGGCGCGTCACTAGAATCCCGCGGGGCCCCGTGATGACTGACGCCACATAGGCGAAACCTGCCGAAAGAATGATGGTGGGCCCGGAGGGTAATGCTGCATGATAAGAGAGCAGCAGACCACAAATGGAAGACAACGCCCCAATGACCATGGCGAGCAGGCACATGGTCTCGACCCGCCGGGCCCAGAAGCGCGCCGCCGCCGCGGGCAAAATCATCAGCCCGACCGAGAGCAACGTCCCCAACGCCTGAAACCCGGCTACCAGGTTGATGACGACAAGCCCAAGAAAGACGAAGTGAACAGGCGAACCAAGTTTGGAGACCGAGCGAAGGAACAGCGGATCGAGGCATTCGGCAACGAGTGCGCGCCAAAAAACCAGGAAGGCCAGAAGGGTGATTCCGGTGACCAACCCGATCAACGTCAAAGCATCATTTTCGAGTGCGAGGACAGTTCCGAACAGGACATGCATGAGATCGATGTTCGAGCCGCGCAAGGACACCATTATCACGCCGACGGCAAGCGAAATCAGATAGAAGGCGGCCATCGAGGCGTCCTCTTTTTGGACCGTCAGGCGCGAAACCGCCCCCGCACTCAATGCGACAAGAATACCGGCGATCAACCCACCCAAGGTCATCGGTATGATCTTGAGGCCATAGAGCAGGAAGCCAGCCGCCGCACCGGGCAGGATCGCATGTGCCATCGCATCGCCGGTCAGACTCATCCGTCTGAGCATCAGGAAGACGCCGACCGGGGCAGCGCTGACCGAAAGCATCAGCGTGCCCAGCAATGCACGTTGCATAAAGGCGAATTCAACGAAGGGCGCGATGAGTAGGTCATGGAGAACCGCCATTGTGCCGCCTCTTGCCGAACATCGCGCGCGTGGCTATGGACATCGTTCCCGGGTGCGCACCAGGGTGCATTCTCGTCCCAAGCTTCGTGCAGCCGGCGGGCATGCAGGAGATTTTCCGGGGCGAGGGTTTCGCGGGCGGTAGCCCAGGCGATGGGGCGGCGTGCCAGCAGCAAGGCTTGTGGAAAATTCTCCCTCACCAGATCGAGATCGTGGACCACAACCAGAACGGTCCGGCCTTCTCCATGCCAGCGTTTGATAAGCGCCACGAGGTCGGTCACGGTTTTGGAATCGATGGCGTTGAATGGTTCGTCAAGCAGGATCAGCTCTGCGTCCTGTACCAGGACGCGGGCAAAAAGCACCCTTTGCAACTGACCGCCCGAAAGTGTGTCGATGGGGCGCCGTTCAAAACCTTCGAGTCCGACGCTTCTGAGCGCATTTGAGACGGTTTCGCGATCTTGTGCGCCATACCGTTTCAGCAGACCACGCTTGGGCCAAAGGCCAAGCGCGGCCAGGTCCCGTACCTGAGCGGGGAAGGACCGATCAAGTTCCGACTGCTGGGGCAAATAGGCGATACGCGTATTTGCGGCAATCATGCACGCTCCACCCATAGGCCGAAGCATACCCATGATACCCTTCATCAGCGTGGATTTGCCTGAGCCGTTGCCACCGACGATTGCCAGAAGCGCACCCTTTTCCACCATGCCATCAAGGTGATGAACGGCTGGATGGCTGTCATAGCCAAGAGTCAGATCGGAGAATGTTATGCAAGCATCGGCCATGTGGGAGATTCGGAGGTTTGAAGAGCAAAGTTGTAATGTTATTACGTATCTATTGGCCAACGCAACCCGTGAGTGTCAACCGCTACAAAACGCTCTGCATATCCGATCTGATCAAAACCGGACGCTTGCCTTTGAAGCGTTTTGGCAAGCCGAAAGGGCGGCTGGTATATGCGCTCCTGGTTCGGTCCAAGTGGATAGCTTTCATCTACCGCTTCAGGCTCATCAGGCGCTCACATGCATACGATAATATTTCTTCATTCCCAGGAGGTTGAAGTTCAGAGCAAACGGGCTCGTTGGGCGCGATGAGGTCATCAGGCCCGGGAGACTGGCTCCACCGACGGCTTATCGCGCCTTGGGATTCCTTCCTGAGCGGGGCTTTATTCGCTGGATCGAGACACCTAACGCGTTCATGCCTGCAACCCATCTCGAAGACCAGAAAGCGGGGGTGTTTTTCCGTTGCGATCATTGCGGCGCGACCGTTGAAGTGAATGGGAACGGTATTGCCGATCTTCGCGCGCGCAGGGCGGCAGCTTTTTAGGTCGCCCTCCGCGCGAACTTATCCACCCGATTCCGAATCGAGGAACATTTTGCTGCGCCGGTGAGCGGGCGCTTTCATAACTTCCGCAGTCGCAGGTATCCCACTTCGGGCGCGGCGCCGGGATCGCTTGATATCGCCTGCCAGATACTCGGTCTTGACTTGATCCCAGGCAATCCAGAAAGGCTGCACCCCGATCGGGATGCAGCTCTGTTCTCCTGTCCCTCTTGTTATGCTTTTCTGCCCGGCAGGTTCTCTCAGTTCTTTTGATCAGCTGCGGGAATTAATCATCATCGTCATTCGGCTTTGTTGCGCAAAAGGTGCTTTGGGTATAATTTCCCTTTCCCGGGACAGACTTATCCTACGGCCATTGTCACGGGCGTGCCGAGAGCGGTGTAACGGTTCATGACGG
>NZ_JAUUTZ010000037.1 GCF_030678915.1 Paracoccus wurundjeri
TTATTTGGGGGGGTTTTGGGTGTTTGGGGCGGCGGTTTTAACTGCGCACCGGCGGGACCCGGGCGCCCGGGGTGGGGGGGGGGGGCGGCCCCCGGACCCCCGAGGTATTTACCGCAAAGAAGAAGCAGAGGAAGGGGAAGCGAAACCGGACTGGTGCGGCGGGCTCTAATCTGTCCCCTGAGTCTGCCAGGCACATATTCCCAGGAAGTCACCCTCATCGACCTCCTTGTTAGGGATGAGTCTGCTTTCTCCCTCGCGGCAGGTGACCGTGTAGTCATCATATCCCGCCATATCGGCAAGGATCTGGTCCCAGTGCCGGTATTGTACGGTATGGCCCTCGTCTGGATAAACAACGGCCTTCACGACATTGGAAAATGCGGATTGCCATTGCCGCATTTCCTCGACAGGCACCGCCTCGTCGGCTTCACCATAATAAAGATAGACAGGCGCCTGAATTTTTGTTGTGTCGGCCACCGCATCCTGGCCGCAAACCAGCATGGATTCATGCGTCAGTGCAGCCGGATCGCCCAATTGCCCGCCAACATAGAAAGAGCGCGTTCCGTCGGCATAGGCTCTCGTCTGCCAGCCCGGAACGACCAGCACCGGTGATCCGGGCACGCCCCACCAGTCCTTCGGGTTAAGGGTATAGGCGGCAAGGCTTTCGTTCCAATCTTCCGCACTGCGCGAACAATCCGGCTCTGTCCGGGTCGGAAGGGTCCGGGATACCGCGGCGCCCGCATGAATCGAAATGACCCGGTCAGGCACGGCTGCCGCAAGATGCGCCGCATAGGCCCCGCCGCCTGAAATCGCCATGATCGCAAATTTGTCGATGCCGAGATGATCCAGTACGGCCAGCACCTCGCCCGTGTAATCCGCATAATCAAGGCTTGGGTCGAATTCGGATTCCCCGAAACCGTTCCGCTCGACCGAGATGATCCGAAGTCCGAGTTCCTCCCGCATGGTGCGGGCGAACTCGGTCAGCTGGAATGCCTCGAGACTGGTGCCTTGCCCTCCGATGAACACGACAGGCCGATCCTGCCCGTTTCCCTCATCGATATAGAAAGAGACCCGCCCGTCCTTTGACAAAGAATACACTTCCGCCCCGATATGGTCGAATTCATCCTGAAGTCGGAACGCTTCAGGATCCCCCGGCGGCACATCCGCTGCCACGATGTCATCGGATAGTGCGGGGGTTCCGCCTATGATGCCATAGGCGGCAATCGCGGCGAGATGCAGTCTCTTCATCTGGGCTACCTCCGTAAGGAAATCCGCATAGCCGGCAGCAAGCGTGCCGGCGCGGAAGAATTGCCGAAAATGTGCGGGCCGAATGCAGTTTAAACAGGGTAGCCGGCAGCAGCAGGCAAAAAGCGCAGGAAAATAGACCAAATGCGCAAAGTCATGCTGTTATGGCGTTCGTGGGGTCCTGCAAGGAGATCATGCCCGCCAGTGATAAGGCGACAAGGGGCAAGCGGCTGGAAAATACTTGGTTTGCGACCCCATCTGCTTCATGTTTGCCGCACAAACATCTGCAATTTCCTGCAACGCGGAAGTGATCATGCATCTGCAACTTTCCTTTCGGACACTCCGCTACATCGTGGAAACGGCGGATTGCGAAAGCGTGACCGAAGCTGCACGAAGACTGAACGTCACCCAACCCTCGGTTTCGTCAGCCGTGGCACAGGCTGAAAAGGAACTTGGCGTTCAGATTTTCATACGCCACCATGCGCGCGGAATGACCCTTTCCGTAGCGGGGAAACAACTGGTCGACGAAGCCCGGCTGCTTCTGGCACAGGCAACCGAATTCGCACGCCTGACGCAGTCCCTTGGCGACCCGCTTAGCGGCGAGATCGTCGTCGGCAGCTTTCCGACCCTTGCGATGCGCTACATGCCGCAGATCATCGGCGGGTTCGCCAAGCTGTTTCCCAATATCAGCGTCCGCCTGATCGAAGGCGATCAAAACGAGATCCTGTCGGCACTTGCCAGTGGCCGGATGGAGGTCGCGCTGGCCTATGATTTTGCACTGCCGCCCGAGATTCACGGGCACGAGCTGGCAGCCTTGCCGCCCTTTGCCCTGCTTGCCCCGGATCACCGGCTTGCAGGCGAAAAGGCCGTGCGGCTGGTGGATTTGGCAGACGACCCTTTCATCCTGCTGGATCTGCCCCATTCACGCGATTATTTCAGCAGTCTGTTCGCAGCCTGCGGTTTGCAGCCGAATATCGCTTTCCGCACCCGCTCGCCCGAACTTGTACGGGGGCTGGTCGGCAATGGCAGGGGATTTTCCCTGCATAATGTGCTGCCGCTTGGCCCGGTTGCGTATGATGGCAGCCGCATCGCGATGCTGCCTGTCCATGATGATCTGCCGCCTGCGCGCGCGATGCTATTGCATCTGGCCCGTCAGGATCTGCGGCCGGCGGTCCGGGCGTTTTCGGACCATTTGCGCAACTCATTTGCCGCCGGTGCATTCGCTGCGTAGCCAATGGCTTTTTCCTGCATAGATTCGACCCGCCCCAGCATTGAATAGCGTCAATTTATGCGCCGCATAGGCAACCGTTTTCTCGATGGCCAAACTTCTTAAACTGCTGCGATTAAAGGCAGTTTTTTTGGCATTTGCTGCAATTTTGCAGCCAGTTTTCTGTTGCGGAAAAGGTATCGCGCATCCGATCATCATGAAAACACAACAGGAGGTTCGGATGAACAGACTTGCCAGGAATACGCTGGTTTCGGCAATTGCGATGCTCATGATCGGAACGGGCGCCACGGCTGAAACGAAGATGCGGCTTGCGGTCGAAACCACCAGTGGCGATCCGACGCATGTCATGCTTTCGACCTTCCGCGACGCGCTGGCGGAAAGCGCGGGCGATGAGGTGTCGTTCGTGTTCAACGATGGCGGCTCGCTGGGCGACGAACACGCCCTGAGCGAGTTGATCCGCGCGGGCGCTGTCGATGTCATCCCGATGGGAACAGACGGCGTTGCTGCGCTTGATAATCATTATGCGATTTTCGACACGCCGTTTCTGTTTGCCAGCAAGGAACAGGCGCGCAGCGCGCTGGATGGTGAATTCGGCGAGGCCATGGCGTCATCGCTGCGCGAAAAGGCCAATCTGGAGGTACTCGCCTTTGGCGAGTTGGGCGTACGCGTCATCAGCAATTCCAAGCGCGAGATCAACACTCCCGCCGATTTGTCGGGCCTGAAACTGCGCACCCCCAGCAGCCCCACGCGAATGATGGCGTTCCAGACTTTGGGTGCCGCCCCGACGAATCTGCCTCTGGGCGAGGTCTATATGGGCCTGAAGCAGGGCGTCATCGACGGGCAGGAAAATCCCCTGTCGGTCATCAAGGAATTCTCGTTGCATGAAGCGCAGCCTTATATCTCGCTGACGAACCACATCTACACGCCGATCACGCTGGTCATGAATGGCGCTGCCTATGACGCGCTGGACGATGAGATGAAAGCCAGCGTCAAAAGCGCCGCCGAAGCCGGGGTAGCCGCAACCCGCACCTTGTCGGACGAAAGCGACGCATCGCTGGTCAAGGAATTCCGTGATGCGGGCATAACCGTCACCGAACCCGACATCCCCGCCTTCCAGAAAGCCGCAGAGCCCGTGCGCGCCAAAATCGCCGAGGTCGTCTCGGCCGAATTCATGGACGCGATCGAGGGCATGATCCAATGAACCATATGCAGAAAACCCACCCGCAATTCATGCCCGACGGCTCGGGCGATCTGGCACGGATCGGTCTGATCTACATCGCATCTTCCGTCGTTATGGAAGAAGAGATGTGGGCCATGTCGGCGCGGGGCATTTCCACCCATACCGCGCGCATCCGTCTGCCCAAGGTCACCGTCGAGGGGATCGAAGAGATGATGAACGCGCCCGAACTTGAAACTGCGGCGCGTCATGCCGCAGCGCCGCCCATCGACGTTTTGTGCTTTGGTGGCACAAGCGCGTCGTTCCTGCATGGAACCGCCTATGACAAGGCGTTGATCCAAAAGATCGAAGGCTGGGTTCCGGGGCCTAAGGTCACTACCGCTTCGACCGCAACACTGGCCGCGCTGCGACAGGTCGGTGCCGGCAAGGTGGCGCTGGCGACGCCCTATGTCAGCACGATCCATGAACGCGCCATCCGCTTTCTGTCGGAAAACGGACATGAGGTGGTAAAAAGCGCGCATCTCGACATCACCGACGATCATGCGCTGGCCGAGGTTCCGCTGGAAAAGGTTTATGATCACGTTCTGTCGGTCGATCATCCCGATGCGACGGCGATTTTCGTATCCTGCACGAATTTCCGTACTGTCGGCGCGATTGCGGCGCTGGAAGAACGGCTGGGCAAACCCGTGGTTTCTGCCATTCAGGCGTCGTTCTGGCACTGCCTGGATCTGGCGGGCGTGAAGGGGGCAAAGCCCGGATATGGAAGCCTGTTCAAGGGGTACGAAGAAGATGTCTGACAGTGTTACCGCCGATCGCCCGCGCGGCGCGGTGCGGCGCCATGCCTTGGCAATTGTCGAGACCGCAGCCATTTTTCTGCTGGTCGTCCTCGTGATGCTGGTTCTTTGCAATTCGATCGGGCGATACCTGTTTTCGCGATCACTGCCCTGGACCGAGGAGGTCGTGACAGCCCTGCTGATGTGGCTTGGCGGGCTGGGCATTACAGTGGCCGCGCTGCGCAACGGGCTGATATCCTGCGCGATCTGGACGTCGCGTCTTGGAGTCGCAGCACAGAATCGCCTTCGGATAGCGCAAAACCTGTTCGGCATCGCGACGATGGCCGGGCTTGCATGGTTTGCCTGGCAATATCTGGGAATCTTCGGGGGCGATATCACTCCGCTGATCGGAATGCCCAAGGCCGTGCCGATCAGCGGCATCATCGGCTGCGCGGCGGGGATGTCGCTGGCCTTCGTCATCGACCTGATCGCACCGGAGGATCTGTAATGCTGGGTCTTGCTGCCATAACACTGGGCATCCTGTGCGTTCTGGTACTGCTTGGGTTGCCGGTGGTGATATCGCTGGTCGCGTCGGTCCTGATGTTTCTGGCATTCTCGGGTGGCTGGGCGCTTGCCCTGCCCCAGCAGGTGCTGGCGGGCGTAGGGGATTACCTGCTGATCACGCTGCCCCTGTTCATCCTCGCCGGGGGTATCATGAACACCACCGGCATCGCGGATAAGCTGTTCGATTTCGGCGCGGCTCTTGTGGGATGGATGCGGGGCGGGCTGGCGCATGTCAATGTCGCTTCCAGCGTCATGTTCGGAGGCATGATCGGCACATCGGTCGCCGACCTTGCGGGAACCGGCTCGGTGATGATCCCGAAGATGAAGACCAGCGGCTATCCCGGCCCCTTCGCGGCGGCGGTCACGGCGACTTCTTCCGGGATCGGAGTGCTGATCCCGCCAAGCTCGCCGATGATCCTGTATTCGGTGGTGACCGGCACATCCCTGGGGGCGCTGTTTCTTGCCGGGGTCGTTCCCGGAATCTTGATGGCCGGGGTGATGATGATCACCATTTCGGTCCTTGCCCGCAAAAGTGGCTGGCAACCGATGAATTCGTTCGAATGGTCGCGGGTCACGCATACAGGTATTCATGCGATCCTGCCGCTTGGGATGCCGGTCATTATCCTCAGCGGGCTCATCTTCGGCATCTTCACCGCGACCGAAGCCGGGGCCTTTGCCGTGGCCTATGCCCTGGCGCTTGCGGGGCTGGTTTACCGCACCCTGACACTGACAAAGCTGCGTCAGGCACTGGTGGATTCGGCCATCCTGGCGGGCGAGGTGCTGATGGTCGTGGGCTTCTCTACCGCGCTTGGCTGGGCCTTGTCGCAGGCCGGCGTGCCATCGGCACTTGCCCTTGGGATCGACGGCTTGTTCCCGTTCGAAAGCGTGACGATGCGCATCTTTGTCTTGCTGCTGCTGGCATTGATCGCCGGCATGGTGCTGGATCCCCTGATCCCCATGATCATGCCGGTGCTGCTGCCGGCGCTTTTGGCGATGGATGTGGATCTGGTGCATTTCGGCGTATTGATGGTGATGACCGTTGTGATCGGACAGGTTACGCCGCCGGTCGCCATCGCACTGCTTGTCGCGGCCAAGATCGGCAAGGACGATGTCTGGGCAGTAACCCGCGCGAACATGCCGTTTCTTTACGCGCTAGTCATCGCGCTGGTGATCCTGACATTGTTCCCGGCCTTGTCGACGACCCTGCCCGCATTGATGAACTAGACTGCGGGCAGATGCCGAAACGGTATCCGCGCGGGCCGGAATATCCGCGCGGCGATCCGAAAGACCGGAAGAAATGCATCCGCACCGCAAAGCGGCGGTGTCATGATGCATATTTTCCGACCATCGCAGCTTGAGGCGGGTTTTTCCTGCTTTCTACCACGGAATTTACTTCTTTTCTCTGCGGGGCTCTTCGCGCAGTTCTGAATTGAACAACGGTTCCGCCAGCCATTCTGCGTCCTCGCGGCGCGCGCGATACGGACATTCCAAACCGCTTTGCCAAGATGACCCAAACCCAAGGAAATGAATATGACAGCCGAAAAAACTGACACGCTGGTTGTTGGCGCAGGTCAGGCCGGAATCGCAATGAGCGAACATCTGACCGATATGGGTATCCCTCATCTGGTTCTTGAACGGAACCGCGTCGCCGAGCGCTGGCGGTCCGAACGGTGGGATTCCCTGGTCGCCAACGGTCCCGCATGGCACGACCGCTTTCCCGGTCTTGAATTCGACGACATTCCGCCCGACACCTTCCCCCCGAAAGATCGGATGGTCCGCTATTTCGAAGATTACGCGACGATGATCGACGCCCCCATCCGCACGAATGTCGAGGTCAGGCGCGTGAGACGCTGCGAAGGGCGACCGGGCTTTCTGGTAAACACGTCTCAGGGAGATATCGAGGCACAGCGGGTCGTCGTCGCCACCGGTCCGTTCCAGCTTCCGTCATTCCCGCAGATCGTTCCACAGAATTCCGGCATCACCCAGATCCACTCATCCGCGTACAAAAACCCGGACGAACTGCCCGAGGGGCCGGTGCTGGTCGTCGGCGGAGGCGCATCGGGCTCCCAGATTGCCGAGGAATTGCAGCGCGCTGGCCGCAAGGTCTTTCTGTCCATCGGAGAGCATTATCGCCCTCCGCGCTCTTATCGGCAGCGCGACTATGTCTGGTGGCTTGGCGTTCTGGGCAAATGGGACGAAATCACGATCCAGGCCAAGAAAAAGCATGTCGCCTTTGCCGTCAGCGGTTATGATGGCGGCAAGACCATCGATTTCCGTCGTCTGGGCAATGCCGGCATCACCCTGCTTGGCATGACCACGGGCTATGATGACGGCGTATTGAAAATCGCCGGTGATCTGGTCGAAAACCTTGCCGAAGGGGATCGCGCCTATCTGGATGTGCTGCGCGAGGCCGACGCATATGTCGAACGCAACGGTATCGACCTGCCGCCGGAACCCGAGGCCTGGGTTATCCAGCCCGATCCGCCCAGCGTGAAAAATCCGATTCATGAACTGGATCTGAAGCAAACCGGTATCACGACCATCATCTGGGCAACCGGCTTCAAATTCGATTTCAACTGGCTCGAGGTCGACGCGTTCCATCCCAACGGCATGCCATTCCACAAGCGCGGCATCTCGGCCGAGCAAGGAGTTTACTTCCTCGGCCTGCCGGAATTGACGAACCGGGCGTCATCCTTCATTTACGGATGCTGGTATGATGCCAAATACATCGCGACCCATATCGGGATTCAAAGAAACTACGTTTCCTACAGGAAAGCATAGCCTGCCGTGCCCGGTATTGCGGCAAGCCATCACGCAACGAGGTTTCGTTCACGGCGCAAGGCTTGCCGCCGGCCGGGCGCGCCAATGAACGCATCGCGCAGGAAACGGTGACATTGCGCGTTTGGATCTGTGCAATTGCCCGCTATCCGCGCCGTGCCGCCCAAGCAACAAGGATCACATCATGAAGAACGTCATGTTCCTCAACGGCCCTAATGCCAATCTTTATGGGCTCGACCCCAAGGGCACATACGGGACCGACAGCTTTCCCCAGATCGAGGCCGCCTGCATGGCCCGCGCCGCCGAACTTGGCTTCACGCTGGATTTCCGCCAGTCGAACCACGAAGGCGTGCTGATCGACTGGATTCAAGAGGCGCGGCAAAGCTGTGACGGGCTGCTGATCAACGCCGCCGGTCTGACCTATACGTCAATCGCCATTCTGGACGCGCTGCTGGCATTCGACGGGCCGATCATCGAATGCCACATGAGCAATATCTGGAAACGGGAAGCGTTTCGCAGCCACTCGTTCATCTCGAAGGCGGCAACCGGGGTCATCGCGGGTCTGGGCGTGCGGGGCTATCTGCTGGGCCTGACGGCAATGGGTACGCTGATCGCCGAGCCATCGGCATGACGGATACATTGGTTTTCTATAGCGGCCCGGATCCCTTCGAACCCTGGAGAGATGCGCTTGCCCCACATCTGGGCAGTGATGTGCGGATCGAAAAGGCCGATGCTGTCTCCGATCCCGAAACCGTCCGCTTTGCCCTTGTCTGGATGCCGCCCGAGGGTTTTTTCGCGCGGTTTCCCAACCTTCAGCTGGTGATCAATCTGGGTGCGGGCGTCGATCGGCTGGTCGCGCGGAACGACCTGCCCGACGTGCCCATCACCCGATTGTCGGATCCCGAGATGGGCCGGATGATGGCCGGCTATGTGCTGTTTTCCGTGCTGCGCCACGCCCGTGACATCCCGCATTTCGAGGCGGCGCAGGCCCGGCGTGAATGGGCCTACAAGCATCCCCGCGCGGCTTCCGAAATCACCGTCGCCATCCTTGGTCTGGGCGAACTCGGCGCGCTTGCCGCCACCGAGATCGCCCGTCAGGGATTCGATACCCACGGATGGGCAACCCGCCCCAAGGATTTGCCCGGAATTACCGTGCATTGCGGTGACAATGCGCTGGACGATGTGCTGGCGCAGGCAGATATCGTGGTCTGCATGCTGCCGCTGACGCCGGATACCTGCAAGCGGCTGGATGAAAACTGCTTCAGCATGATGAAACCGGGGGCGGCTTTCGTAAATGTCTCACGCGGGGAGGTCGTCGATCAGGATGCGCTGGTGAATGCGCTGCGCGATGGGCGGCTGTCGGGAGCGACACTCGACGTCTTCGAAACCGAGCCTCTGGCCCCGGATCATCCACTGTGGTCGCTTCCGGGCGTTCTGATCACGCCGCATCTCGCCTCGGTCGCGCTGCCGAACAGTGCAGCGCCCCAGATCGCTGCCAATATCCGGGCTGTCCGGACCGGCCGAGCATTGGCAAACGAGGTTTCGCGATTGCGCGGTTATTAGGCAATGCGCCGTTCGCCCATGCATTCATACAGATCTGCACCGCAGATGCTCGTTGTTTTTATCCTTCATAGTCAATTAGTTAATATGAAAATCCCGTAAAACCTTCGCATTGGGTAGGTATTTACAAATATGATCAAGCGGTTTCGTCCGGGCAATCTTCCAATATGCGAAAACCATACGGGCGGACGAAATTAAGATGACGCGGGCCACGGAATCATGCTGCGACAGCCAGTTCCGGAATGCGGTCCGATCTCGAAGCGGCGCGAACAAACAGAATGCCGCACCACACCAACAGATGGGAACATATTGATGAAACCTCTTCTTATGACTGCCATGGCGCTAAGCCTGCTGGCCCCTGCCGCCTCGGCCGAAACCCTTGTCGTCAGCAGCTGGGGCGGAAGCTTCCGGGACCTGATCGATGAGGCCATCGCCACGAAATTCACCGAGGAAACCGGTGTCGAGGTGGAATTCATCACCGGCGGCACCATCGACCGGCTGAATCAGGCGAATCTCAACCGCGGCGCCCCCGAAAGCGACGTGACCTTCACCACTTCACATATCGGCTGGCTTTATCGCAATCAGGGCCTGTTCGAGGAACTGGACATGTCCAAGATTCCGAACGCCGAGAACCTGGTTGAGCAAGCCAGGATCAGCCCCTCGCATATCGGCGCATGGGCCTATGTCTACACGATCGGCTATTTGCCCGATCTGGTCCCCGAAGGCATAAGCTTCGACAGCTGGAACGACCTGTGGTCACCCGAACTCGAAGGGATGCTTGCCGCGCCGGATTTCGATCCTTCGCATATCATCGCGGTCGCGGCCAAGCTGGAAGGCGTCGATATCGAGAACTGGATGGACGCCTCGGACAAACTTCTTGCACTGAAGCCGAATTTCAACGCCTTTTACACCAATGACGCCAATTCCCAGCAATTGCTGTCTACCGGCGAGACCCCGGTGCAGATCGTGCTGTCGATGAACGCGTATCACATGCAGTCAGAGGGGCTGGATGTGCAGCTTGCGATTCCCGAAGAGGGTGCCGTGCTGGGTGTCGACACCATGGGCATCAATGCGGGTACCGAAAAGCAGGATCTGGCCTATCAGTTCATCAACGCCGCGCTTGATCCCGAAGTGCAGGCAAAGATCGCCGAAATCAAAAAGGGCAGCCCGGTCGTGTCCAATGCCGAACTGCCGCCTGAACTGGCAGAGCTTCCCGGCATCTTCACCACACCCGAGCAATGGGAAAACCAGACCCTCATCATTCCCGATGAGCTGCGCGCCGAGAAAACCGCCGAATGGCGCCAGTGGTTCTCGGAAAACATGATCGCCGACAACTGAGACCATACCGCCCCGGCGGTTGCCCTGCCGGGGCAAAACACAAGAGCATATCTTCCTGATGTCGAAGCGTCCTTTTCTTGGCTGGTTTGCCTCTCCGTCAATCCTGATCGCATTCGGGATCGCGGCCTCTTTCCTTGCCATCGTGCAATTCAGCCTGCGCGCGCATATTCCGGGTGCGCTTGATCCCGGCGGTTTCACGCTGGACAACTTCACGACGCTTTGGAAAACTGTCTACGGCAAGGCCTTCGTGACCACGGTATTGCTGTGCTGGTGGACCGCGCTCTTTACGCTGCTGATCGGCTATCCGCTGGCCTATGCCATGGTCCGCGCCAAATCCGCACGGCTTCGCAGCGCGATCCTGCTGATCTCGCTGACGCCGCTGTTTCTGGGTGAAATCGTCCGCACCTATTCGTGGATGATCGTGCTTGGAAACCGCGGGTTTCTGAATGCGACATTGATGCAGCTTGGCGTGATCGACCGTCCCCTGGACCTTATGTTCACCATGACCGGGGTTGTCATCGCGCTGGTGCATTTCACCCTGCCGATCGTGGTCGTGATGCTGGCCGCCGCACTGTCGCATATCGATCGCAATCTGGAACGGGCCGCGACCTCGCTTGGCGCCGGGCGGATCCGGTGTTTTCTGACCGTGACGCTGCCATTGTCGATCCCCGGTATCGTCACCGCCACCTCGACCGCGTTCGCCTGGACCTTTTCGGCCTTTGCCACGCCCCAGATGATCGGGGGCGGCAAGGTGCAGACGATCTCGACGCTGGTTTATCAGGTCGGCTTCGCCTCGTTCAACTTCCCGCTGGCGGCATCGCTGTCGCTGGTGGGGCTGCTGTTCACCATCGCGGTTCTTGCCCTGTTCAACACGGGCATCCATCGGCTCGAACGGATCGGAGCGCATTGATCATGAGGAAATCCGTCCTGGACCACCTGCTGGATTGGAGCGGCCGGATCGTGCTGATCTCGATCCTCGGTTTCGTTCTGCTGCCATTTGTCGTGGTTGCCATCGCCTCGCTCAATGACGGCGCGATCCTGTCCTTTCCGCCGAAATCCTGGTCGTTGCGCTGGTATGCGAATGCTTTCGAATATCGCGATTTCGGCGCGGGGCTGGTCAACTCGCTCAGGATCGCCGCTGTCGGGGCGACCATCGCGCTAATCGCCGGGGCCGGATTTGCCTATGTGTTCAACCGGTACGATTTCATGTTCAAGGGTCTTTTGAACACGGTGCTGATGTCGCCGCTGATCATCCCCAATTTCACCATCGGCCTTGGCCTGCTGATCCTGTCGACCGCCGCATCACTGCCAAGATCGATCTGGCTGGTGATCGCGGTGCATGTCGTTATCGTGCTGCCTTTCGTCGTGCGGTCGGTCTATGTGTCGCTGAAGAATTTCGAGCGCCGTTACGAACAGGCGGCAGAAAGCCTTGGCGGCACGCCCCTGCATGTGCTGCTGACGATCACGCTGCCCCTGCTGCTTCCGGGCCTGATCTCGGGTGCTTTGTTCGCCGCGATCCTGTCGTTCAACGAATTCACCGCATCACTATACGTCGTCAATCAACGCACCCAGACATTGCCGGTCGCCATGTACAACTATGTTCGCGAATATGCCGATCCCACGCTCGCCGCGCTATCCGTCATCTATGTGGCGCCGGTCGCCGCGATGCTGCTGCTCGTCCACAAATTCTTCCGTCTCGAAAAGGTTCTGAATGTTGACTGAGATCTCCGCAATAGCGCCGCAGGACACAGGGGAAGACACCGCCGTCCAGATCGACGGCGTCAGCAAGTCCTTCTCTGGAACCGTCGCGCTCGAGCCGATCCGGCTTAAGGTTCGCCGAGGTGAATTTCTGACTCTGCTCGGGCCGTCGGGCTGCGGCAAGACCACCTTGCTCAATCTGATCGCGGGCTTTCTCGAGGCGGATGAGGGTGAGTTATTCATCGATCATGATCTGGTCACTCAGGTGCCGCCGCACCAGCGCAAGATCGGCATCGTGTTCCAGAATTACGCGTTGTTCCCGCATATGAGCGTGGCGCAGAACGTCGCCTATGGGCTGCGAACGCGGCGAGTGCCCAAGGCCGAAACCGCCGAACGGGTCCGCGAGGCGCTTGCATTGGTGAAGCTTGAGGATTTCGCCGATCGCCGGCCGCGCCAGTTGTCCGGCGGCCAGCAACAGCGGGTCGCGCTGGCGCGTGCATTGGTGATCCGGCCCCGCGTGCTACTGTTGGACGAACCGTTCTCGGCGCTGGACCGCAATCTGCGATCCGCGATGCAGGTCGAACTCAGGGAAATCCAGTCGCGGCTTGGTCTAACGACGGTCTTCGTGACGCATGACCAAAGCGAGGCGCTCAGCATGTCCGACCGCATTGCGGTGATGTCGCGCGGTCGCATTCGTCAGATCGGCACCCCGTCCCAGATCTATGACCGCCCGGAAAATCATTTCGTTTCGACCTTCGTGGGCGATGCGAACCTGTTCGCCGCGACATTGCTGGAAAAAACGGATGCAACCGCCAGCCTTGATATAGGCACGACCCGTCTGTCGCTGGCCACCTTTCAGGAAGAACTGCCGGAACCTGGCCCGGTGACGCTGTTCGTGCGCCCCGAACAATGCAGCCTGACCGATCCCGACCAGCCGGGGGCCATCGCGGCTACAGTCGCGCTTTCGGTCTATCAGGGCAGTTATGCCGAACTGCATCTTGACTGTTCCGTCGCAGAAAATGGGCGTGTGATGCTGCGTGTCCCCGCAAGCGAGGCGATGGAACCGGGGACCGATGTTGGCATCGCCCTGCCGGAACGCGGCCCCGCGATCTATACGACCACAGAAAGAGAGACCTGATGTCTTGCGCTTCACCCGTCCTTCCGTCCCATTCCCGAATGTCCGCCAACGCGCGGGGCGGGTGCCGCTCATGAGCCAGATGATGAAGGCCGTGACCGCAGAAGCCACCGGCGGCCCCGAGGTTCTGAAGCCGATCGAACGCCCGGTACCCACCCCCGGCCCCGGCGAGGTGCTGATCCGCATTGCCGCCGCCGGAGTGAACCGCCCGGATATCATGCAACGCTCGGGCGCCCTGCCCGCGCCTCCGGACGTGTCGGACATCCTGGGGCTGGAGGCCGCGGGCGAGATCGTAGCACTGGGCGAAGGCGTCGATGCGGGTCTGACGGGCACTCAGGTCATGGCGCTTTTGAAAGCGGGCGGCTATGCGGAATATGCCGTCGCCCGGGCCGATCACTGCCTGGCCATTCCCGATGGCATCAGCCTGCAAGAAGCGGCCACCCTGCCCGAAGGGCTGTTCACGATCTGGCACAATCTTTTCGACCGCGGCAGGCTTCAGCCCGGCGACCGGCTTTTGATTCAGGGCGGTTCCAGCGGTATCGGCACGTTAGCCCTGCAACTGGCACTTGCATGGGGCGCAGAGGTCATCGTCACGGCCGGAGGGCCGGATAAATGCGCCCGGCTTGAAGCGATGGGCGTTCACACGATCGACTATCGCACCGCCGATCTTGTTGCCGAGGTTCTGCGGCTGACCGGTGATCGCGGCGTCGATGTGGTGCTTGATATTCTTGGCGGCGAGATGGTCAGCAAGCATCTTGCCTGCATGGCGCCGGGCGGCCGGCATATCGGCCTGTCATTCATGTCGGGCATGATCGCGCCGGTCGATCTGGGATTGCTCATGCGCAAGGGGCTGTGGCTCAGCTCATCGACCCTGCGCCCCAAAAGCGACGATGAAAAAGCCGGGATCGCCAAAGACATTCGCGCGCATCTGCTACCCCTCATCGGCCCCGGCAAGGTGCGGCCTGTCATGGCGCAGGCTTTCCCGCTGACCCGCGCCGCAGATGCTCATGCCCTGCTGGAAAGCGGAGGAAATATCGGGAAAATCGTCCTGACCACGGAGGAGACAGAATGAAACTATCGCTATATTGGGGCTCTGCCTCGCCTTTCGTTCGCAAGGTGATGGTCGTTGCTCATGAGCTGGGCATCGAGGACCGGATCGAGCGACGCGACAGCGCAGCCCATCCCGTGGATCGAGACACGCGCATTCAAGAGTTCAATCCCCTGGCCAAGGTGCCCGCCGCATGTACCGAGGATGGCACCGTGCTGTATGACAGCCGGGTCATTTGCGAATATCTCGACGCGACGGCGGGGGGCGGACTGTTTCCCGCCGCAGGTCCGGCGCGCTGGACGGCGCTGCGGCGGCAGGCGCTGGCGGATGGGCTGCTGGATGCGGCGCTGCTGATCCGTTACGAAACCACGATCCGTCCCCAACCGCAGCAATGGCCGCTATGGATCGAAAAGCAGCGCCAAAAGGTCGATGACGCGCTTGATGCCATGACCGCCGATCTGCCGGAAGACGGCTGTCACGATATCGGTGCCATCGCCTGTGCCTGCGCGCTTGGCTGGCTGGATTTCCGGTTCCCGGATTACGGCTGGCGCGAAACCCGGCCCGCGCTGGACGCATGGCACAGCGCTTTCGAAACCCGCCCCGCGATGACCGCGACACGGCCAAGCGCCTGAAGACCAGCGGTCATCCCATCTTCCCTGACATCCCGCCCAACGTAACGAAAGACAACGCACATGGCGCATATTCGTCACCGCAAGTTCAATACCAAGGACACCTACCCCGAACAGAATCTTGACAATGATCTGGCGCAGGCCGTCGTCACCAAGGGCGGCACCATGATCTTTCTGCGCGGCCAATGCCCGCAGGATCTGGACACCGCCGTGAACATCGCAAGCTCGGATCCTGCCGAGCAGACCCACTTGGTCATGCGCAATATCCGCCAGTTGGTCGAGGAATGCGGCGGCAAGATGGAACATATCACCAAGCTGGTGGTGTATCTGACCGATGTGCGCCACCGCGAGGCGGTTTACCGCACCATGGGCGAATATATCAAAGGCGTCTTCCCGGTCTGCACCGGCTTGACCGTGGTGGCTTTGGCACGGCCCGAATGGCTGGTCGAGATCGACGCCACCGCCGTCATCCCCGACTGATCCGAAACCGGCGCGCCGGTACCGGCGCTCTGACTGCTTTACATGCACACCAGTTGAAAAAAGGGCGCGATCGCCCCGGGAGTTTTACATGACCTTTTCGATTATCGGGCACTGCACAGACACAGGAATGTTCGGCGTGGCGATCTCGTCCTCGTCGCCTGCGGTCGCTGCGCGCTGTTCCTTCGCCCGCGCGGGTGTCGGCGCGGTCGCCACGCAGAATGTCACCGACCCGCGGCTTGGTCCGCATGCGCTGGACCTGATGGAACGAGGGGCCAGCGCCGCCGAGGCACTGGCGATCCTTGAACGCAGCGGGGCGCATATGGCATTCAGGCAGGTGCTTGCGGTCGGTCGCTCGGGTGAAAGCGCGATCTATTCCGGCACACAGGTTCTGGGCATGTGGTCCGAGGCCGAGGGCCGCGATACCGCGGCCGCAGGCAACCTGCTGGCCGATGCCGGCATCCCCGAAGTGATGGTGCAGCATTTCGTGAACACCAAAGGCCATCTTGGCGAACGGCTTGTGGGCGCATTGCGGGCCGGGCTGGATGCGGGCGGCGAATCCGGTCCGGTGCATTCCGCGGGCCTGCTGCTGGTCGACAAGCAAAGCTGGCCATTGGCCGAGCTGCGCATCGACTGGACCGAGGATTGCCCGATCACGGCATTGGAACAGGCCTGGGCGGTCTATCAGCCGCAGATGGACGATTATGTCACCCGTGCGCTCGATCCGCGCAATGCACCTTCATATGGCGTTCCCGGGGACGAATAGATAATCTTGGCGGGCTTTCGGTATCGGGATAAAGGAGGATAGAGGTCACGCCATGCCCCTCAGATTCACGCTGCGACAACTGGAATATTTCATCGCCGTGGGCGAGGCGGGCAGCATCGCGCTGGCAGCGGAAAAGGTGAATGTCACCGCACCCTCGATGTCCTCGGCCATTGCACAGCTTGAGGCAGGGTTCGGCGTCCAGCTTTTCACCCGGCGCCATGCGCAGGGCTCGGTGCTGACCCCGACGGGTGAGCGTTTTATCGAACAGGCCCGCGTCGTGCTGGATAGCGCGGCCAAGCTTAACGATCTGGCAAATATTTATACAGGCAGTGTGCGCGGGTCCCTGCGGGTGGGTTGTTTGCGGACCTTCGTCCAGTTGATGGTGCCGCAGTTGCGCCGCAGTTTCGAGACCAGATACGCCAATGTCGATTTCAGTCAGGTCGAACTGGATCAGGCGCAAATCTTCGACGCGCTGGGTGCATCCCGGATCGACGTGGCACTGACATATGATCTGTCGCTGTCCAGCGATATCGACTTCCAGCCGCTACGAACCTTGCCGCCCTATGTCATGGTCGATGTCGACCATCCACTGGCCGGGCGCAGCGAGGTGACCGCCGCCGATCTTGTCGATCATGACATGGTGCTTCTGGATATGCCGCATAGTTCGGATTATTTCCTGTCAATGTTCCGCGCCCTCGGGCAGCGCCCGCGCATCACGGAACGCACATCCGAGATTTCGATCCAGCGCAGTCTTGTCGCCAACGGTTTCGGCTTCGGCATCTCGAACATGCGCACCGTTTCCGAAGCGTCGATGGACGGCAAGCTGCTCAAGTTCATCCCGCTGCACACGCCGGTTCCGCCCCTTCAGCTTGGCATCGCCATGTCCCGGGCGGCCCATGTCTCACGCACGATTCAGGCCTTCATCGATCACTGTCACGAGGCCGCCGATGCCGATAATCTGCCCGGTCTCGCGCCATGACGAATGATGCTTTAGAAACCCCCGCCATCTCGGACATTCTTGCCCGGCTCATTGCTTTTCCCACGCTGTCACGGCAATCGAACCTCGCGCTTCTGGATTATGTCGAAGCACTGCTGCGGCCCGCCGGTATACGGTTCGAACGGTTTGCCAGCGACGACGGCACACGCGCCAATCTTTGGGCCAGCCTTGGCCCAGAAGGTCCCGGGGGCGTGGTGCTGTCGGGCCATTGCGACGTCGTTCCCGTCGAGGATCAGGAATGGAGCCGCGATCCCTTTACGCTGCACCATGAAGACGGCAGGTTCTACGGGCGCGGCACCGCCGACATGAAGGGTTTTCTGGCCGTCGCAATTCATGCCATGCTAAGCGCGGCCAATCGGCCCCTGCGCCTGCCGCTGCATCTGGCGATTTCCTATGACGAAGAGATCGGCTGCCTTGGCGTGCGCGGGATGCTTGACATGCGCCGCACACATCCTGCGCGGCCCGCGCTTTGCCTGATCGGAGAGCCGACCGGCATGCGCATTGCAACCGGGCATAAGGGAAAACGCGGCCTGCGCGCCTGCTGTTTCGGGCATGAGGGGCATTCGGCCCTCGCCCCCGATGCCCTGAACGCGCTGCATCTTGGCGCGGATTTCATTACCCGGCTGCGGACCCGCCAGACACAGCTTGAAGCCTCAGGCGCCCGCGACGAAGCCTATGACATTCCCTATTCGACGATCCATGTTGGCACCATGCATGGCGGCACCGCACTGAACATCGTGCCCGGTCGCTGTGATCTGGAATTCGAGTTGCGCAACATCGCAGCCGACGACCCGGATGCGATCATCGCCGATATCGTCGAGGACGCCGAGGCCACCGCCGCCCCCCATCGCAACCGCTTTCCGGATGCGCGGATCGAGGTAGAGGAAGTCTCGGGCTATCCCGGCCTTGACGTCCCCGCAGACAGCCCGTCCGTGGCCCTGCTGCAATTGCTGCTTGGTCGGAAAGATCCGCCGATCAAGGTCGCTTTCGGCACGGAAGGGGGACTTTTCCACGAGACGCTTGGCCTGCCGACGCTGATATGCGGCCCCGGGCACATGGCGCAGGGGCATAAACCCGACGAATTCGTCAGCGAGACGCAGCTTGCCGAATGCGCAGAGCTCATCGCAGCCATCATAGGCGTTCTTGAAGATGGTAACGAACCGGCCCTGACCAAACCGGCCTGATCGCGTCATCGATCCGCATCGGAAAGCTGACAGAGTCCTTTGCCGTGCAAAGCGGGCATGAAACTTTGCCGGTATGAGCCGCTCTTGATACGCGAATACCCGTCCAACGCATTGTATCGGCGTTTCGCGGGCGACGGCGCTGCCTGCACATGCCCGAAAATTGCACGAGGATCATGCAGCCGATAAAGTTTCAAAGCAGGCGAACATGATTGCCCTTGCAGCTTCGGTGCCGGTTAGACAACCGTAAGCGCATGCCGCCCTGTTACGGAAACCGGAATGAGTCTGGACAACCCCGCCTCTGCAAAAAGACCATCTCCCTTCAAACGTATGATCCTGCCGGAATACCGGGATGTCCCTCTTGCCGGTGCCACTCTCTTTGATCTGGTGAAATTCTGCGGAAGCGACAGGCGCATTGACTATACGACGGCCAATGGCAATCGGATTACATGCGCGGACATTGCACATATAGCTTCGATGAAGCGCACCCGGATTTATTTCAGCGGCAAGAATAACAGCATTCACCTGGACAGGCTTTCTGGTATTTCCCGACTTGATATCGCCTGCGTCGGCACGTCTACCGTAAGGATAGGCAGAACCGATATCGTGCGCGGGGCCACAGTCATGGCGGCACATCGGGCCGATATCGCCATCGGTTCCGGATGCATGCTCTCTCGTGACATCATGCTTTACGCGTCAGGCGCCCACGGGCTTTACAATTCATCCGACGGTGAACGGCGAGGTTCCGCGAATATTCAGATCGGTGACAAGGTGTGGGTCGGACAGGGCTCACGCATTCTGGCTGGCGCGCAGGTTGGCCCCGGATCGGTCATCGGCTCCTATAGCGTATTGCCCGGAAAAATTCCGAACAACTGTGCGGCAGCCGGAAACCCCTGCCGCGTCACGACGCGAGACGTTTTCTGGACCAAGGAAGCAATCTCGGGAAACTATTTCCTGCATCTTGAGCAGTCCGGAAATCCAATTCCTGCAATTGCCCGACTGACCGAGGTCAGCTAACGCATCGGATGCCGGCTCCGGGCGACAGGACCGGCATATTTCACAAGCCAATCCGGTGCATCTGGCAGGTCTGCCCCGCTTATGCATTCTCTGCTGTACGTATAGCTGATCCGGGCTTCTGCATCTCTGGCAATAGCGGTTCCAGGTCGGTCAGGCTTAGTTCTTGCGTGAATAGCTTTCGTTTAATCCAGCGCAGCAAGGGTTGAATCTCTGCCACTTCATTTTTCTTGTGCCCGTTTGCTTGCATCGGGATCAAAGCTGATAGCAGGGTATTATAAACCGCATCAGGCTGTTTTTTCCGGGCAGCCGTGACGGCCTGCAACAAACTGCGTGACGCGCGCATGCGCCGGTTGAACCTGTGCAGATCATCGCATTCTTGCCAGAAGCGAAGGCTGTTCGACCTGACCCGTTCGCGCAGAACCTGTACCAGCATATCCGCCGCCGAGACTTCCTTTTCAATTCTTGTCCGGCATTCGGGTATCGTCAGGCCGGAAAAGTTGCGGCTCATCCAGAGGCGGAATTTCAATGCATTCAGCTTATGATTGACCCCGCCGCTTTGCGAACGAACGACCAACGTGATCGGCGCCTCTTTCATTGTCAGATCGCCAGCGGCAATGCCCTCGCGGATAATTCGCTCGGCCAAGGGGCTGCGCGTGACGACGACGCTGTTACCCATGCCGTCGCGATTATATTCCGGGATCCATGCGTCCCCCAGTGAAATATCCGCCAATTCAGTCAGGACATCGGTGCAAAAATCACAGGCCTTGTTCTTGAACAGGCCCGAACCCCACATGTCGCCAAGCCGCCGCATCCGCACCTTGTGAGAGGTTGATTTGGCGTCCCTCGCACTGAAAAAATAATCGTTCGCCTCTCCCTCCGGATTCTTGACCCGGTATTGCGGCTGTCTGTAGTCGCCCTTTATGCCGGCGCTTCCCGCCAGAAAATCGGTATAATACCTGCTTTTCAATCCACCGCAGATGATCCCCACCAGGAAGGGAATTTTTTCGCGCAACTCGGGATGATAATGCTGTTTCAGCCGGATCGCCTTGATGAAGCAGGCAACCCCGGAAACACCGACCCGCCCCTTGCTCTGCTCTATGATCGAAAACAGTTCGGCCATCGTCACCGGGAAATAACGTGTCTTCGAGATGGACTTGATGTCATTCTCGTCGCGCAGGATTTGGTAACGGTAGCCATGTTCGGCATCACCGCCGACGACGAACAGGTAGTCGAGTTCCTTTCGGCGAAGCAACTGATCGAACACATATGTCGCAAGCCCGCCGGAAGAGGAGGTCGGACGGAACTCGTTGCTATAGCCAATATAACTGTTCTCAAAATACCCGCCCTGAGGATGCGAATTCGCCGCGCCGGCGTGAAATATCCGGCCCAGGGCATCCTCGTCCCTGACCACCGCTTCGGGGGCAGGATTGAAGGGGCAAACTCTGACAGTTTTGGCGGGAATGCTTTTATCTGTCGCTCTGGGTGCCAGGAACCCATCCTTGTTCCAGGCCATGGCCAGACCGCCCTGCGACTCTGAAACGCAAACGCCACAGCCGGTGCAGAGAACATTCAATGGATTGCTACTGTTGCCGGAAGGGGTTCGAGTGGATTTTGCAGCAATCTTTTTGCCTGCGGATTCCATCGGCCCGGTTGCGGCCGGGGCAGGATCCGTCCGCGGCTTTCTTCCCGATTTCGGCGGCTCTGGTTTGTCATCGGGGGAGAGGCCAAGAGCATCGCGCAAGAACGCGATCGAATTCTGCCGAAGGCGATCAAGCCGAAGATTGACCGCGATCCAGTCGATGGGTTGCAGCAATCGTCCCATATCCGCCTGGCTGGCATCCGCAACCAGCCGATCCTCAAGCCCGAACATCTTCAGGATCGAGGTGAACCGCGCGATGCCTCTTTGTGGATTGGCGAAGGCGATAAACGGTTTGTTAAAGAGGATCGAGAAGGCGACACCATGGAAGGAATCCGTGAAGATGAAATCGGCCTGATAAAAAGCAGACAGCCATCCCTCAACCGACTTGTCTCGCGCCGCACTGTCCGAGATCGCGGACTGACCGCTGGCGGAAAAGATCTTCATGGAGAGCCGACCCGAGATTGATCTCATCAGGTGCAGCTTTTCGGGATTTGGGTCCAGAATATAGCTGGTGATCCGCCGGCCCGGCATCGTGGTGATGCGATCCGAGAATAGCTTCCGATACCGTTCCGGTGTCAGCAAAAGCGTGGGGTCCAGCACATGCTTGGCCTTAACGCCCAAATGTTCCCGGCATAAATCGACGGCAGCATCTTCCCTGACCGAGACGGCATCGAACTGTTTGATAAGATGCGCCGCCCTCTGCGCCTGCTCGTCGCTGTATTCCCAGCTGCTGGCGCCAAAAGAGGCAGCGTAGCTGATCCGCCGGATGCCGTTTTTTTCATCTGCCAGATATTCGTGGAAATAATCCAGCAGCAGCCCGCGCGCATATTTCGGCCGCCAGACCTGATCGCTTCCCGCGACCACCGCGTCAAAATCGTAATCGGCAATATGTTTCCTGAGTTGCGCAGATGTACGGAAAGTACGTGTGATCGGGAGGATGTTCTTTTCGATGAATGAGCGGTTTTCGCAAACAGATTCGATATTGATCTTATTCGTGATCGGCGAAGCGTCTTCTTGCATATTACCGGAAGTCCCCGCTTCTCCGCGACCCGTCCCGGCATACCGCCTGTTGATCAATACCGGATCGCAACCAAGATCGCGCAGAGTCTGCATCAGGGCATAAGCCTGCAGGTTACCGCCGTAATTTTTGCTTAGCGGAAGCGTAAGGACACCGACTTTTTTGACATTCGCATGTTCACGGGGCCGTGCAGATGTATCTTGAGCGGATCGTTCAGCTTCACCCGCGCGATAAATGTCAATTCGGGAAATCAGATCAGATATTTTTGCCACCGTCGTGGCAATCGCATCGTCAGGCGCAACATCAAGGACAAGCGCATTTTTCTTTTTTCCATCTTCGGTAACTGAAAATGCCGGTTGTTGCTTGCCCCTTTGCACCACCTCAACCGAAAATTTGCCATCATGTGACTGCATGAAGTTAAAGCCAAAATGGATCTGCTTATACACGAAATCCACGACAAGACATTGCTTCTGAAACACCCAAACCCGTCTGACGAATTGGCTTAGGGCGTTACTGTCCAAAGCTTTGGCAACAGAGATGTTCAGTTGCTTCGCCATGGCAGGTGTCATTTCGGCGTAGCCCATCCCGGTTTCCTTATGACTTGGTTATGCGATTATCGGATTGTCGCAGTCAGATCGCCTTGACCTGTCTCTGCCTGCCCCGCGAGGGCGCATGATCCGCACGGGTCACGGCTTCTTTTGCGATAGCTATTACACGATCAATCGCATTCCGGCCAAATTTGACTCCGCGATGCCCCGCCGACATCTTAGGCACCTTGGCAAGATCATCGACCCCCGGAATATCCGCGAATACGGTGTCATAGCGGCAACGTGATACATGCGCACATTTCAGAAAATCACCCCAGCGGTGCAATTGCGTCTGCCGGGTGCCGATTTCGACAACCGTCGCGCCCGGCTTTGCATAGATCATGTTCGTCAATCCCGCCCCATGCGGAGCGATAACGACATCGGCGCCGTTCATCGCCGAAATCTGTTCAAGCGGGGAAAGCAATTCGAACGCAATTTGTTCAAAACCAAGGGCGCCAAGCTCCTCAAGCAAAGGTTCATGACCCTCAATTCCGCGCGCACGCGCCTCTCCACCTTCATCTCTTCCCATCCAGATAAGCTTCGGCATAGGAGCAGTCTTGGCAGTCTGGATTTGCGCCAGCCCTGCCTCGCGCAGCAATCGCAAACTCATGTCATAAGAGAGCATTTCCATTTTCTTGTACCGGCCGGGATTGCGAATAATATCCGACCAGCGCGGGTCAAGGTCGGGATCGCTCAGCACTTTTTCTACTGACATGTCATCGGCACAATAAAGTAGATGCCGATGGCTATAAACCGAACGAACTCTGTCGTAATGTTTTGGCCTGTGTTCAAAGCGAACACGGTCCGCAAGACCGGGAAACACCGAGTCGATAAACCGTTTCACAAAATCCTTTATCTCACTTTTCTGCGGCAGATGGAGCGTGATCGGGACGGTTGTGCCATCCGAGACATAATGCGCCAGCGAACCAAGTGTCTCGGTAGAAAAATGGTAATAGTTGAAACCGTTCTTCAGTTCGATGGCTATATCTAGCTTCCCGGTAATCCCGTCGTCACAAGTTGAAATCCGCGCGGGGCCGTTGGCATGGCATCGTTCAAGAGCCCGATGATATCGTTTAAGCCGCCACGGCTCGGGATTCTTGGCCTCGAATTTGGTACGCACGCGGCGGCCCGACGCGCCATTCAGCCAGAAGCGATCCGATATCTGTGCAAGACCATTGGCGAAGCGGGCATCTTCAAGCACAACAGTCGACGTGCGTATTTCCATTGCGCCATCCGGAAGGCCGCGCGATTCCAGATTTATTTTCCTTTTCTGCTTGGCGCGCATTGCCGGATTATCGCTTTCAGCAAACATACGGATTTTCGCCGCTTCAGCAGGACGGATGATCCAGTCGGGATGTTGGCCTATATAGGAAAGCCCATCATGAATGGTAGGCAAATGAAGGACATCTACAGGAGGGCGTCGAAGATTAATGGCCATAATGTTTCTAAGTCAGATTTCTCATTTCTTGATGTCGGAACTGGTTTATAAGATCAGTCGGCCCACCGGCGTGCCGGGGACATCACGGCGATCATCCCGATATGCGATAACCGGGTCAGAAGATTGATCGCGCAGCGCGATTTTCCTGGACACAGCCCCATTCACTCCGCTGCGCAGCGCATCGCGGAAACGTCGCCAAGGAATTCGAAAAGTTCATCCCTCAGATCGTCACGCTCCAGCCCGAACGCCACCGTCGCCTGCAGGAAGCCCGCTTTCGAACCGCAGTCGAAACGTTGTCCGCGGAAGCGAAGACCATAGACCTCGCGATCATTCCTGATTTCATCGGCAATCGCATCGGTCAGCTGAATTTCCCCGTCGACCCCCTGTTTCAGGCCGTTCAGGTTTTCCATCACGCTCGGCGCGAGAATATAGCGCCCGATCATTGCAAGATTCGACGGAGCGGTTCCCTGCATGGGTTTCTCGACCATGCCGGTTGCCCGGACAATGGCGCCCATATCCTCGGCCACGTCCAGCACACCATATGCCGATGTTTTTTCCTTGGGGACCTCCATGATGGCGACCATGCTGCCGCCGGTTTCACCATAGGCATCGACCATCTGTTGCAGGCAAGGCGGGTCGGCCATGATGACATCATCGGTAAGAAGCACCGCAAAGGGTTCATCATCTGCAAGCAGCCGGCGGGCACACCAGACTGCATGGCCCAGCCCCAATGCCTTGTGCTGACGAATATAGGCAATGGCGCCCGATTCCATATTCGTCATGCGCAGATCGTCCAGCAGCGCGGCCTTGCCCTTGCTTTCGAGGTAACTCTCCAGCCCATGTGCATGGTCAAAATAATCCTCGAGCACATTTTTTCCCTTGGATGTGACGAAGATGAATTCCTCGATGCCAGCCGCCCGGGCCTCATCGATGGCGTATTGAAGCAGCGGCCTGTCGACCAGCGTCATGATCTCTTTCGGGATACTCTTGGTCGCGGGCAGAAACCGCGTTCCCAGACCAGCTAAGGGGAAAATGGCCTTGGTCACCTTATAAGTCATAGAAACCCCTGTGTGTTTTGAAGCATTCCTGCGCTTATGCCGTTCGAACCCGATATCCACGGCCCCTTGAAACCCTTCCGCTCTCTTCAGCTGACCGCGTAAAAAGGCCTGGCCCGCAGCGCAGTTTTGGTAATCGAACCGGGCTGCACCTGTGAGCACATCTTTAATGCTCCGGAACACAGCCTCTGGATGTCAACACAACCTGCCTTCATGGTTTTTCCGAACATGATTTCTGTGCTGATCTGCTTAAATCCACAGCCACCTGCATATGACTTAATCATGATTGGCATCGGCGATATGCCGTGAAGACCCGGGCGGCCCGCGATGCGTTTTCAGACAGGCGACAGGGCAACGACAACGCGCGCGTACCAAAGTTACCCGACCGGATTCCACCGGGTCAGAAGATCGCCAGCGTCACCGCCGACGGTGCGTCGGGCACCCGCGAATGCCACAAGCTCCGCGCTCGGGCTTCCTAAATGGAAGCTATGAGATAAGTCCGTTCAGGAAAGAGAGGCCCGGCCGCGGCCTGATCGCGTATCCGAACTTATCCGATATTGACATATAATATATGAACAGATATTCATGTATCGTCATTATTCTGAGTGAGCGAGCCATGTCCCATTCACATTCCCACGATCATCACGATCACTCCCATGCGCCCAGCGTAAGCAGCGACAACGAGCGCAAGGTGCTGCTGTCATTCTTCCTGATATTCACCTTCATGATCGTAGAGGTGATCGGAGGTCTCATATCCGGCTCGCTGGCCCTGCTTGCGGATGCGGGACATATGCTGACCGACGCGGCGGCCCTTGCGCTCGCCTATGCGGCGTTTCGGTTCGGTCGGCGCGCGCCCGACGCAAGGCGGACCTTCGGCTATCTGCGCTTCGAGGTGATTGCAGGCTTCATCAATGCCATCACCCTTTTCGCGATCGTCGCCTGGATCGTCTATGAAGCCTGGCGGCGTTTCCAGGAACCGCATGCTGTCCTTGCAGGACCGATGTTGGGCGTCGCCGTTGCCGGTCTTCTCATCAATGTCCTCGTGTTCCGGATTCTCACGCGCGGGGATAGCGAACATGTCAATATCAAGGGCGCCGCGCTCCATGTTCTTGGCGATCTGCTCGGTTCGGTTGGCGCAGTCATGGCTGCGATCGTTATCTACTATACGGGCTGGACGCCGATCGATCCCATTCTGTCGGTTGTCGTATCCCTGCTGATCCTGCGCAGCGCCTGGAAGCTTCTGGTCAAGTCGCTTCATATTCTGCTTGAAGGCGCCCCCGGCGATGCGACGCCCGAAAAAATCGCATACCATCTGAAGGGCGAGGTGCCGGGCGTGGCAGATGTCAGCCATGTCCATGTCTGGTCGATCACATCCGGCCGGATGCTGGCAACCTTGCACGTGCGGCCAGCGGCCGGTGCGGACATCCAACAGGTCGTGCGCGCGGTCGAGCGCGAATTGCAATCGCAATTCCGGATAGAACATGCCACCATCGCCCTGCAATGGAATGACGAGGTCTCATCATGCAGCCTGTCCCGGACCGTGCCCCGGGCGCACGCCCATTGTCCACATGACCATGACCACGGCCCACAGGAATATGCCCAATGAATCCCGCCCCTTCGATGTCACAGCACGATATGACCATTCTGGCGGAAACCTTCCGGTTGCTTGGTGACGCCACCCGCCTGAGAATTCTGTTCTTCTGCCTGCCAGAGCCGAAGTCGGTCGGTCATATCGCCGAAAGCCTCGAGCTGTCACAGACGCTGGTCAGCCACCATCTGCGCCTGCTCAGGGGCGCCCGGCTGGTAAGGGGGGAGCGCCGGTCGAAGCAGGTTTTTTACGAGATCGCCGACAATCATGTGAGTGATATGCTGATCGATATGGCGACCCATATCGATGAAGATCATACCGAGGTTTAGGGCAAGCGTGTCGCGATAGCATCCGGTGGAAACCCCGGAAGTAAAACCGCAGCCGCGATCTGCAATGCACGGCGATTGACGCAGGGCGAATATCCGCTTCGACATCATGGACCTCTGCTCTATAGCAGTCCACCCTGTCAGCATTGATATTTGCCGTGAATGAAATTTCCTATTTAGAATAAAAATTTCTTTGAAAGAAACCAATCGCCATGCTACCAATGATCCGAGTTTTACCGGCCACGCCACGGAGCCCGATATTCGCGGCGAAATAGGCATAAAGGGCTTTCGCAACTCAGGAGACCTGCAATGGCAATCAAGAAATTCGGCCACCACAAGGCACCCACCGTCGAGCCGATCACCGACGATCTCGACTGGTGGCATCCGGTAGAAGGTTCGCCGACCATGAAGACATGGATCGAGCATCAGACCGAAGACGGCAAATATCTGACCGGTTACTGGGAGGCCACTCCGGGCAGTTACCGCGTGAAATATGACGTAGATGAATTCATCCACATGTTTGAAGGCAAAGTGACGCTGATCAATGATGGCGAAGAGCCGCGCAGCTTCGTTGCAGGCGACAGTTTCGTGATCGAAGCGGGTTTCAACGGTATCTGGAAAACCGAAGAAACCGTGCGGAAAGCCTTCGCGATCCGTGTCAGGTAAAAATATCGCCGAATAGTCAAGGGCGAACTGGCGGCATGGGTTCTGAACATGCCGCCTTCCGGCACCCGGACAGTTGCGCTTCGGGCCAGGATGAACGAATATCTCTTCGTCCCTGCGCATGCGCATCTGGATATACAGGTGCAGAACGGTCCGAATCCGTTTCCGGATCTTCACGCGACAGGCAAAGATGAGGTGAACTTTCCGATGCAATTGAATGTATATATGGCCGGCGAAATTCATACCGACTGGCGGGAAAATATCATCGCGGCCTGTGAAGGTCTGGCAATCGAATGGTATAGTCCGGTAACCGATCACGCCGCGTCGGATGATTGCGGGGTCGAGATTTTTGGTGCCGAAGACAGCAAGTTCTGGCACGACCGCAAAGGTGCATCGCTGAATGCCGTGCGAACCCGTACCGCAATCGCGCGCAGCGATGTGGTCGTGGTGTGTTTCGGCGAAAAATACAAGCAGTGGAATGCGGCCTTCGATGCCGGCTATGCGGCGGCTCTTGGCAAGCCGCTTATCGTGTTGCAACTTCCCGAGCATGATCACGCATTGAAGGAAATCGATGCGGCGGCGAATGCCGTGGCGCGCACGCCTTCAGAGGTTGCCCGCGCCCTGAAATATGTGGTGGCCGGAAAGCTCTGAAGAAGCCGGTCGCCGCAACTCCCATTCCGGGGATAAACGTGGCCAGCTTACCTTGGGCGTCCCTGCGCGCGCCATCCGCATGACGCGCAGCTTCGGATTATCTTGTTGGGGTATCTGTTATTGTGGCAGCATCGGAAGGTCAGTCGGCCCCGGCTCGGCGCCTGCTGCCGTCAGCATCGCATGAACCTGTCCCCGGTGGTGGGTCTGGTGGTTGAAAAGTTGAATAACACAAACATCCATTGGCTTTTCGATCCGCGTTGAACCATCCCCAGGATACCAGACAACCATCCCGTCAAGATCCGTATCCGGCAATTGTGCCGCCCAGATTTCGATTTCCTCGTTCCTCCTCGAACGAAGCTTCTTGAATTCACGCCAATCCGACGGGCTTGTCAGAGAGTGCGTAATGGTTTCCTCGGGGCGCGTGTTCCCCTTCAATCGCTGCAGCATCAGGGCATCAGCCCAATAAATATGGTTCAATGTAGCCGCGATCGACTGAAAGAACGCCCCTCGATCCTTCCAGCGATCCTCATGCGTGAGTCCATCAGCGGCGGCTACCAAAGAGCTATTCTGCCAGGTGTTGTAACGAGCCATAAGTCGGCAGTATCCGGCTGAGATCATTTTTTCCGGTTTCCAATGGTTGTCGATATTGACTGTTTGCCGATCACGGCGTGGCGGTCAGGCCATCTGCGTCATATCCGAAATTCGGCTGCCGGTACCGCTATTACCAAATTATCCCCGCTTCCGGCAATCGTGCTATCATCCCTTTACAGGTTTTGTTCCAGATGCCGGGAAAGGGCATCGCGCCGCAAGCCGTGACTTGCCGCATCACCGCAGCATAGCCTATTCTTGACGCAGGGAAAGGAGAAGCCCATGCTGACGCGACGCAGACTGACCCTCTCGATCCTCATCACAGGACTTTCCGGCCCCGCGCTTGCCCATCATGGCTGGCGCTGGACCAGTGGCGAAAATGTCCGGCTTACCGGCACCATCCGGTCGGCCCAGCTTGGCAATCCGCATGGCGTATTGCAAATCGATGTCGAAGGTGAAATCTGGCAGGTAGAAATCGGCCAGCCCTGGCGCAATGAACGCGCGGGTCTGACCGATGCCGATTTCGCGCAGGGCCGGGAAATCGTCATCGAAGGCGAGCCCTCGGCGAATGAGGAAGAGCGGCTGCTCAAGGCCGAGCGCATCTGGTTCGACGGCAATCTGCACGAACTCTATCCCGAGCGCAGCTAGGGCGTGGAGGCACTGATCGAGATGCTCGCGGCCAGCGATCCGGCGCAGATGATGCGTAGCGGTCGCTGGACCTATGCCGCCGTGAGCGGCGGGCATGTGCTGGGCATCGCGCTGCTGATTGGTGCCATCGCCAGCCTTGATCTGCGGCTGGCCGGGCTGTGGCCGACCGTTCCCGTGCCCGTTCTGGCGCGTGTTCTGGTGCCGGTAGCCGCCACGGGTTTGGCACTGGCCATGATGTCCGGGCTGCTGCTGTTTCTGGCCGGACCAGCGGATTACCTGCAGATGCGGCTGTTCCTGCTGAAACTGACGCTGATCGCCTGCGGCACCGGCCACGCGGTCTGGTTTCATTCCACCAACAGCTTCGCGCGCCCGAATGCCGGATTATGGCGTGTCGGGCTGCTGTCGCTGCTTATCTGGCTTGCGGTATTGATCTGCGGCCGGATGCTGGCCTTCGTGGATTAGGCAGCCACCCGGCAACCGAAGCCGATGGTCACGAGACCACATGAACTGATCGGTTCTTATCCCTTGAGTTGCGAAAGCTGTGGCATAAGCAGGTGGCCTCTGCCGGGTCTCATGCCCGCGGGTTCCGATCCGACAGGCGCGGAAATGCACAGCCCTGCAGGCTTCCATCACGGAAATGCAGATCAGAATATTTGCAACAAATCCGCCGGTGATGCCATACTGACCACAGGGATGCGGGAGGCATGGATGCGGGATACCGATCATCTGCACGAGATTGGCCGGGTGCTGCGCGGGCAGACAACCGGGCGCGACGGCGTGGTCTCGGAAAGCTGGCGCCGCTGTGTCGAGACCTATGGGCTGGATCCGTCGCAGCCCTCGCCCGCCCATATCGTCACCGAATCCGAACTGCGCGCCCATCGCGAACAATCCGAGCGGCTGATCGCCATCGCGCGATCCGGGCTCGATGCATTGTTCCGGCAGGTAGCGGGGCAGAATTATGTGCTGCTGCTGGCCGATGCCAAGGGCGTGACGGTGGATTTCTTCGGCGACCGGCGGTTCGAGGACGATCTGCGGACGGCGGGCCTTTATATGGGCTCGGACTGGTCCGAGGATCGGGCAGGAACCTGTGGCGTGGGTTCCTGTATCGTCACCGGCGAGGCGGTCACCATTCACCAGAGCGATCATTTCGACCTGCATCACACACCGCTTTCCTGCACCGCCGCACCGATCTTTGACACATCCGGCAATCTGTCAGCAGTACTGGACCTGTCGCTGCTGCGCTCACCTCAGCCCAAGGCAAGCCAGAATTTGGCGATGAACCTGGTCTGTGCCTCGGCGCGGCGGGTCGAGATGGCCAACCTGATGGCCATGACGCGGAGGGACTGGGTGCTGCGTTTCTCGGCCAGCCCGGAATTTCTGGAGGTCGATCCCGAGGCCGCCATCGCGCTGGACGGGGCCGGTCGCATCATCGGCATGACCCATGCGGCGCAACTGCTGCTTGGCGTGCGGAACGGCGGCCTGATCGGGCAGCGGCTGGACAGGATCATGGAACTGTCAGCCGATGACCTGCCCGAACTGATGCGCGGCCGGCCAAGCGAGGAACGTGTGATCCGCCTGCATGACGGCCGTGCCCTGTTCGGTCATGCCATCGCTCCGCAATCGCCGCGAGTGCCGCGAGGAACGGGGGTCGCGCTGCCCGGTGGGTTGCCCAGCCTTGCCGGCCCGGATCCGGCGATGCAGACCCTGCTGATACGGGTAGCGAAACTGGCGCGAACCCGGATCCCGCTATTGCTGAGTGGCGAGACCGGAACCGGCAAGCAACGCCTCGCCCGCGCCATCCATATGTGCGAACCCGATGCCCGGCCCTTCTTCCTGTTGGATTGCGCCGGCGCGGATCCGGCGGCAATCGATGCGTTGCGCCCACGCGCCGATCAGGCAGGCACGCTGTTTCTGCAGGGCGTCGACGATCTGTCGGCCGCAGGACAGGCCGCCGTGCTGCGACTGCTGACCGATGCCAAATTGCGGGTCATCGCCTCGACCCGCGGCGATCTGGCGGCGATGACCCGCTCGGGCGAGTTTCGCAGCGATCTGTTCTTCCGCATCGCGGGCGCGACGCTGGCACTGCCGCCTCTGCGGCTGCGACAGGATTTCGACTGGCTTCTGGACAAGCTGCTGCGGCAACGCAATCCCGACGGGCTGCGCCTGACACCGGCGGCGCGGGCAGAGCTGAAGGCGCGCAACTGGCCCGGCAATCTGCGCGAACTGGCCAGCGTGCTGGATGTGGCCGTCAACCTTGCCGAGGGCATGGCTATTGATATCTCGGACCTGCCCGACCCGGTTCTGACGGGAACCGGGCGCGGCCCCGCCGAGGATCTGGAAGCGATACTGGACGCCTGCGGCTGGAACATGGCGCTGGCGGCGCGGCGGCTTGGCGTGAACCGTTCGACCGTGCTGCGCCGTGTGCAAAGGCTGGGGCTGACCCCGCCGCATTAGGGTTGCAGTACTGTTGCGCGGCGTTGCGTCTGCAACGGCGGTCGCGGGAAATGTGCCCGGACGGTGCCCGTGTCGCGAATTTCCCTGTTCGGCTTTCTCTGAAGATTGCAGGTTTCCCCTGGAGGAATTTCAATCCAAGGGAGGAAAACATGCTCGATTCCGCATTGTCAGACCAGGTGCAATCGCTGCTGGACGAATTCGGCGCGGCACTGGAAACCGGCGATATCGACCGTGCCGCACAGATGTTCGTCACCGATTGCTATTGGCGCGACCTGGTGGCGTTTACCTGGAACCTGCGCACCATGGAGGGGCAGGATCAGATCGCCGACATGCTGCGCGCGCAACTTGGGACGGTGAAGCCGACCGGCTGGAAACTGGCCGAAAACGACATACCGACCGAAGAGGATGGCGTCATCACCGCCTGGATCACGTTCGAGACCGCCGTGGCACGCGGTTATGGCCTGATCCGGTTGCGCGACGGCAGGATCTGGACGTTGCTGACCACGATGCAGGAACTCAAGGGTCACGAGGAAGCCAGGGGATTTGCCCGCCCTCTGGGTGCGAAACACGGCGCGGGCAAGAACCGGCAAAGCTGGCAAGAGGAACGCGAGGCCGAGGCCGCCGAACTGGGCTATACCCGCCAGCCATATACAGTCATCATCGGCGGCGGTCAGGGCGGCATCGCCCTTGGCGCGCGCCTGCGCCAGCTTGGCGTGCCGGCCATTGTTCTGGATCGGCACGAACGCCCCGGTGACCAGTGGCGCAAACGTTACAAGTCGCTGTGCCTGCATGATCCGGTCTGGTACGATCACCTTCCCTATATCAAGTTTCCCGACAACTGGCCGGTCTTTACGCCCAAGGACAAGGTGGGCGACTGGCTGGAAATGTATACCAAGGTCATGGAACTGAATTACTGGACGCGCAGCACCTGCCAGCGTGCCAGCTATGACGAAAAGGCGAAGGAATGGACCGTCATCGTCGACCGCGACGGCGAAGAGGTGGTGTTGAAGCCGAAACAGCTGGTTCTGGCCACTGGCATGTCGGGTAAACCGAATATCCCGAAATTCCCCGGCGCCGACAGTTTCAAGGGCGAACAGCAGCATTCATCGCAGCATCCCGGCCCCGATGCGTACAAGGGCAAGAAGGTGGTGATCATCGGTTCGAACAACTCGGCCCACGACATCGCCGCCGCGCTTTGGGAACATGATGTCGACGTCACCATGATCCAGCGGTCAAGCACCCATATCGTCCGCTCGGACACGCTGATGGATATCGGGCTGGGCGGGCTGTATTCCGAACAGGCGGTGCGGAACGGCATCACCACCGAAAAGGCAGACCTGATCTTCGCCTCGCTGCCTTACAGGATCATGCATGAATGGCAGATCCCGCTTTACGAGCAGATGCGCGAACGCGACAAGGGTTTCTACGAGGGGCTGGAAAAGGCCGGATTCAAGCTGGACTGGGGCGATGACGGTTCCGGGCTGTTCATGAAATATCTGCGCCGCGGTTCCGGCTATTACATCGATGTGGGCGCCAGTCAGTTGATCATCGACGGCGAGATCAAGCTTGCGCAGGGACAGGTGACCGAGATCGTCCCCGAAGGCGTCAAGCTGGACACGGGCGAGGTGCTTCCCGCCGACCTGATCGTCTATGCCACCGGCTATGGCTCGATGAATGGCTGGGCCGCCGATCTGATCGGGCAGGATGTCGCGGACAAGGTCGGCAAGGTCTGGGGACTGGGATCCGACACCACCAAGGATCCCGGCCCGTGGGAAGGCGAACAGCGCAATATGTGGAAGCCCACCCAACAGGAAGCGCTGTGGTTCCACGGCGGCAACCTGCACCAGTCGCGGCATTATTCGCTTTATCTGGCGCTGCAGCTCAAGGCACGAATGGAGGGAATCGAAACCCCCGTCTACAAGGTTCAGGAGGTTCACCACCTCGGTTAAGGCCATCGCCGGCAGGTCGCGTCACGGTTTCGAAAGATCTGCCGGCAACCGGTGCAGCACGTCCAGCCGTCATGGACCGTGAGGCGTTATCCTCGAAAATCAGTTTCAGCGGATAACCCTTGCCGTTCATCTCGATGCCAGACGGACAGCCGGCCCGGGCAGAGATTCCCGCTGCCCGGGCGGGTAAAGATCAGATCGCCTCGGTCCCGCACCAGTCTGCGATGAACAGCGCCATCGTCTTGGTGACGCTGCGCAGTGATTCAAGGCTGACATATTCGTCAAATCCGTGGATATTGCGCGAGACGGGGCCATAACAAAGCGTGGGTATCCGGTTGTAAAGCGCATAGACCCGCGCATCGAGATAGGCTGGTGTCGTGAAGCTTTCCAGCTTGGCTCCGAAAGCCGTCTCATGGGCGCGAGCCAAGGTGTTCTCGGCTTCCGAGCCGGGTTCGAGATAATAGCCTTCGGCATTGAAGCCGTTCTGCGTCACCCTTGGCGGATTCTGTCCAAGGAAACGATCCCCACGCGCGAAATTCGAGATATGATCGGTGATCTCGCGCAGCTTGTCCTGCGCCTTCTGTCCCGGATAGATCGAGATCCGCACCTGGAAACGGCACCATGCCGGAACGGACGATCCCCAGTCGCCGCCCTCGATAATACCGATATTCATGTTGATCGGTTTGGGCTCGTCCTCGAAACCGCGATGCTGCCCCTTCTCGGCGTTCCATTTCGCCTCGATCTCGCGCAAAGCGCCGATCACGCGATAGGCGGCGTCGATGGCATTGGCGCCCTCTCCCATCTGGCGAACATGGACCGGGATACCGCGCACTTCCACCTCGAACCACAACACGCCGCTACAAGCGCGGGCCAGCTTGTTCTCTTCGGGTTCGGGGATCAGCGCCGCATCGGCGGTATAGCCGCGCAGGAAAGTCTGCAGCGCCCCGTTGCCAGTGGATTCCTCTTCCACCACCGATTGCAGATAAACCGTCGATGCCGGTTGCAGCCCGATGCGCTTCAACGCCTCAAGTGCATAGACATTGGCTCCCGCCCCTGCCTTCATATCCCCTGCGCCGCGGCCATACATCCGGTCGCCGACGATCTCGCCACCATAGGGTGCGTATTCCCACATATCCTCGGGGCCGACCGGTACGACATCCAGATGATGCTGCAGGATCAGCGAGCGGCGCTTTTCTTCCTTCGGATGATGGATACCGACCACGATCGGCGCGCGCGAATGACCTGCCGCAAAAGGAGCGCCGCCTTCATGGCTGGTCAGTTCCGCCTCGTTCATCTCGAAACGGTCCATCTTGAAGCCGCGCGCGGCATAATCGTCATAGATGAAATCCTGGATCGTGAATTCTTCGCCACGCTGCGAGGCGAAGGACACAAGCTTCTGTGTATAGGCGATCTGTTCGTCGAAACCCTCATCGACGGCACAGAGAATCGCATCGCGCAGGTCGGTGTTCAAAGCCGGACTCCCTTGATCTTTTCGTTTTTCTTGCATCGAGTTGAAAAGAATGAATTGATCTTTGCAAGTCAATAAGTGAATGCTTCGTATCAGCTACTGATACATTCACAGAAAAATGCCAAACAACCAACCTGATTCTCCGACCCCGCCTGAATCGATCGGCATGCGCGCGGTGGATCGCATTGCAGCAATTCTGCGAAGTTTCTCGATGACCCGTCCGATGCTGTCTCTGACCGAGGTCGCGGTAATCACCGGGCTGGACAAGAATACGACGCGCCGCCTGCTGCTGGCGCTTTGCTCCGCCGGTCTGGTGCGGCGTGACGAGGCGGATGGCAGCTTTGGTCTGGATATCGGCGTGCTGAAGTTGCAGCCGGCGGTGCTGGGTCCGCGGGCTTTGCGCGAAACGGCGGCACCGTATCTGCAATGGCTCACCGAACAAAGCGGAATGACCAGCTTTTTCTGGATCGCCGATCCGGACGGTGCCATCTGCATCGAACGGGTGCGCGCAAGTGATGTCTTTCTGGACGTGCCCTGGTCCACCCCCGGCACGGTTGTTCCGCTGAACATGGCCGCGGGGCCTCGCGTCGTTCTGGCCCATATCGACGACGCGGCACGCGCCGCGTGGCTTGCACGGACACAGCACCGCTTTACCCGCTTCACCCAGACGGATCCTGCCGACCTGCTGCGCGCCGTCGCCCGGATCCGCGCCGAGGGCCACGAGATGGTCCTGAACGATTATTATGTCGGCATGGGCGGGCTTGGCGTTCCGGTGCTGGATCGCAGCGGTGCTTTCGTCGGCGCGATCTCGGTCACCTCGGGCATCGGAGAGTTTCAGGAGCCAAAGCGCATACAGCGCGTTCTGGCCGCCGCACAAGAGACCGCGTCCGCCATCGGTATCCGTCTGGGGCCGCAAGCCTGCCCTGCCTCCGGTCGGGCAGAGTAGCGCCGACGCGTCTCATGGCACATGTCTTTCATCACCTGTCCGCGACGCCGCTAAAGGGTGATTTCGGCTGAAAGGGTTTGGCTTCACCCGCGTTTCTTCGTTACTCTGACGAGGCCCGAATCCTCCTTGAATTACAACGTCAAACCCTTGCCGGTGCCATTGGCGGGCAGCAGAGCTAGGCGATTTTCCGCAAGGCCGTTTCACTACCGTCTGTTCAGAAATGGTTTCCAGCCATACGCTCGAAGCAAGCACGATTCGGGAGAATTGCGACATGCGTGCCAAAGAGATTCATTGCTCTTACAGCACTGCTTACCTGTACCTGCGGGACAGGATCATACATTCCTACTACTCGCCCGGTACCCGGTTGAATATATCCGAACTGGCCGATGATTTGCGCATGAGCCCTACCCCGGTTCGCGAAGCGCTCTCTCGGCTCGCACAGGACAAGATTATCGAAACCCGCCAACAGCGCGGTTTCTTCGTCAAGAAAATAGATGCCACCGAAGTCACTGAACTATACGCACTTATTCATATGCATGCCGCGTTTCTCGTAAGATGCGCCGCGATCAAGCACAGGCTGTCGATCATAGCGGATCAGATCACAACCGTCTTTGCCGGGCCGACGGCAATATCCGCCGTCCGGCAGTTCAGGAAATTTCATGCCCATCTGGATGCACATGCCGGCGCGCCGAACGCGACACAGGCTTTGGATACTTTCTTCCTGCGCACCTATTTTGTTCAGCTTGTGGAATTCAGCGAACCGGCCCGCCGCGACAGATTAAGGGATTTCTCGGAAGAAATCGCCGAAATGGCTCGGGATGGTGATCACACGAGATGCTACCACAAACTGGACAGGATGTTTCTGACCCGGGCGCAATGGCTTGGTCCGGTCATCAAAAGCGCCACCCGACTCACCGACCGGGGAGGAGCAGGAAGTTTTCTTCAGGAAAATACGCGTTCCGCTCGTAAGGAAACTGCGCCAGGGCTTTAAAGCAGATCGCAGCTGCCCGGACTCCCTTCCCCTCCCTTCTTCTTTGTCCAAATACCTTGGGAGTCGCCGGCAGGCGCCCCACTGGTTCGAGAGACCTGCCAACGACGGGCAGCGCCCCCGGCCAATGCGGGACGCAAGTAACCGGCGTTTCCGATGCGGCGCGGCACGCTTCAGACGCCATCGGATTCTGCGCTTCTCCACCATTGGCATAATCTGATCTTCGGCCGACAAGACAGGCGTGACCGGATCGAGATTTGCGTCGTCCTCGATTTCAACCCACTCCGCCATGGCAAGTTCTGACCGGCATGATTCGGAAATGGGATGTTCTCCGGGCGTTATGTGAACCTCGGGTAAAGCTCAGGTAACGGATGTCGCGAAGAAAGTTCTTGGACCGAAAACGAATCAATTCGGCGAACGGGCGACTATCCGTTTAAAACGAGGTTTTTACGTGGAAAACCTAGGTAAAATGCAAGAGCCTGAAAGGCAAAAATATATTTTCAACGACATCGTTGCCAGCTCACGGAGGCGCTTGCTACTGCTGTTAGGGTCACGGATTGCTGATCGGCGGAAATGAGTCCGGACGACAGAACCGGGACATAACACCAAACTGGAGTATGCAGAGATGGACATCAAAACATCTGCACTCGACACGCATGTGTTCGACCTTCATGCGGACAACGAACTGGACCTGTTCGCGGAAGAACTTCCCGAACAGGTCCAACTCGTTTCGGACTGCCTCAGCTCGGCCAGCTCGGCCAGCTGCTGCACTTGCACGGGCAGCTTCGGCAGCGTGGGCTCGGTCGTCAGCTGCGGCTGATACAGAGCAACTTCACACTCCGAGGCGGGCTATGCCTCGAAGCGTGAAGGGGGGGGGGGGGGGCCCCCCCCCCCGGGCGCCACCCCCCCCCCCCCCGCGCCCCGAAGCGACAAGCATCAGCGAAACATCCGTCAATTCGACGGTACGCTGCTGCGCCGGAGAGATGCCGGCAGGGGTCAGGAAAT
>NZ_JAUUTZ010000038.1 GCF_030678915.1 Paracoccus wurundjeri
CCCCCCCCCCCCGCCCCCCCCCCCCCCCCCCCCCCCCCCCCCCCCCCCCCCCCCCCCCCCCCCCCCCCCCCCCCCCCCCCCCCCCCCCCCCGCCCCCCCCCGCCCCCCCCCCCCCCCCCCCCCCCCCCCGAGGTGCCCCTCGAACGCAACCTGTTTCAAAATCCGTCCATGGCTATCACTGCACGGAATCACGCACGGATCACGATTTCCTTGCCCGAATGGATGGCCTGCACCAAAGCCTCGGAATTCACGGTACTCGCGCAGATCTCACCCGGCCTGTCGGGCGTATCGCTGTCGTTGAAATTGATGACGACATGGCCGATATCCCGAATCTTGTTCCAGGCCAGATCGCCCAGCCCGGTCAGGATCGCCGACACCTCACCCACCAGGATTTCCGCGCCGGGTCCCGGGGCCTCGTCCAGCGGCCCTTCGGCCACGCGATGCAGAACCGATACCTCGGCCAGTTCCTCGGGCGCTCCTTCGGCGAAAAGGATCAGCACACCCCCTTCGACCAGATCGGCGGCATCCTTACCGACCGCAGTGATTTCCGTGCGCAGATAGGTCTTCATATCATTTTTCTCCATGCGATAGACTGCCTTCCCTGACGCCCCCCTGAACGGAAAGGCTGATGCCGGCAATAGTTGCCGGGGGCGGAGCCGATCCGCCCCGGCAGGGTTCAAAGCGCGAAACTGGCCACCCAGGCAATAAGCACGGCGACAGGTCCCATGATCTGCCTGCTCATCAGCACGGCCGGCACGCCGATTTCGATCGTCTTCGGCTTGGCCTCTCCCAGCGCGAGGCCGACCGGCACGAAATCGCAGCCGACCTGCGAATCATAGGCGAACAGCGCAGGCAGGGCCATTGCGGGCGAGATGGTTCCATTCGCGATCTGGGGGCCGATGATCGCCATGCCGATCACCTGCGCGATAACGGCCCCCGGCCCCAGGATAGGCGACAGGAACGGCAGCGAGCATATGCTGGAGATTACCAGAAGGCCGACGATATTGTTGGCCAGCGGCCCCATCGGCGCAGCCAGCAGATCGCCCACCCCGGTATAGAGGATGAAACCGATCAGCATCGTCACGAAGGCCATGAAGGGCAGCACATTGCGGATCACCTGATCGATGCTGCGCCGGCCAGCATTGAAAAACACGCCGACCGCCTTGCCCATGACGCGGCCGACAGAGGTGATCGCTCCGATGAAGCCGCCCTGATCGTATTCGTCATCGTCAGCCACCGTCGCGGCTGCCTCGGCGGCCGGGGCATTCTGCGGCACGGATGCAACCGGTGCCCCGGACGCTGCCGCTTCTTCGTCATCCGCGAAGGACAGGCAGTCGGGCTTCACATCCGAGACATAGATATCTTCGGTAATGAACTGCGCCAGCGGGCCCGATTGTCCGACCGGGGTCAGGTTGATCGTGGGGATGCGCTTGCGCGGATAAACGCCGCAACGCGCCGTTCCGCCGCAATCGATGACCACCGCAGCGATTTCTCCTTCGACCGGGGGCGAGCGGAACCCGTCGACTGCGGTTCCTCCGGTCATCTCGGCGATCTTTCTCGCCAGCGGCGGAATGCCTCCACCGGTCACCGCGACGATCTTGTCGCGCTGCGCGGTCAGCTTGATGACCAGCGGTCCGCCCCAGCCATTGGAGCCACGTTCGATGCGGACGGCCTTGTATTTATCGCTCATCGCTCTTCCTCCCGGCCCCGATCAGAGTTCGATTTTCTGGCGGGCCGCCATGAAACGCGTAATGCGTTCGGTCAGCATGCCGCGCAGCAGGATCACCACGACGCCGACCCCGAAATAGAAGATGGCAAGCCGGATATGGTAATTGGCCGGCAGCGTGCCGTTCCGCTCCAGCTCTTGCAGGGCGACAAGAACGCCGCCCCAGACGAAATATTCGCCCGGATTGGCATGCGGAAACAGGCCAAGGATCGGATGACAGAAAGACACCGCCGAGTCGTAGAAGGCGGGTTTGTGCTTTTCTTCCAGAAAGGTGCCGAAAGTATAAGCCATCGGATTGGTCAGGAAGAACATCGCCAGCACCGGCAGCACCGTGTACCGGGTCAGTGCGATGCGGCCCGCAAATCGCGCGAACCCATGCACCCGCTGTTCGCCAACCAGTTCGGTCAGCGCGTAAAAGGCGGTCATGAGGACGATCAGCGTCGGAATGATGCCCGTGACGAATCCCGCGAAGGTCTCTCCGCCCTTCTGAAAAACACCGATGAAATGCCGCCCGATGGTGGTCAGCCATGAAAGCTGCTCTTCCTGGGCCACGTTCTGCACCTGCTCGGCATAGCTGGCCGCGTCATTTGCCGTGTCCGTCGTTGCCTGGGCAAGCCGGATCAGTTCCTGACCGCCGGCGCCACTATCCATGCCGGGGCCGCCGTTTTCGGCGGTCATCCTGACCGCATGCAGCAAGCCCTCTGCGTGACCGGCCGCCCAGTCAAGATATTGCGGCGCCAGATCGGTCACATGTATCGTCAATTCGGAGTAAGCCAACTTTCCCCTCCTCCATTGATATTTCGTATCTGTCGCAATCTCAGGCCGCTTGCGCCATATCCTGCGCAGAATCCTGAACGGGCGCTTCCTTCACGCGTTCAAGCTGATCGATTGCCTGCGATATTGCGCGGGCGCGCCCGTCCTGTGACGCCAGTTTCGCGAACTCGGCCTTGACCTCGGACAGCCGCCGGCCTTCATATTCCGTCATTGGCCGGAATTTCGCGAAGACACTTCGCCCTTCCATCACCATCAGCTTGCGAATGACGGCGTTTCCGTCGACGCAGACGATCGCGATCACGCCTTTGCCAAGGCGACCGCGCGCGTTTCCGGCGCCCAGATGGCCATCAGACCATTTGTCGGTGATCGCTCCCATCACCGACCTGTAGTGCCGCATCTGAAACCACATGCCGACAGACTGAAGCCCCCAGACGGAGGCCAGCAAAAGCAAAGCTATCTTCCAGAGTTCCATTGGTATCCCCTCCCATTTCCTTATGGTTTGAACATATGTAATATTTATTGTCAAGAAGTTCTGAATTGCTGGATCAAGCAGATATTCCCGCCTTCAGGGCAAAACGCCGGATCCATCCTGACGGTAGCGTAATCTCGACTATTCGCCACCAGAAGCACGCTCGTGACGTAGTAACAGTGCAGGTCGCGGATGATCCGGTCGTCAGAGAAACCAGGTTGTCACATGGAATCAATGTGATCGTCATTGTGCAGAATTATAACATATGATAATCAAATGAATCATAAGTTCTAATATCCAAGCCCCACGCAACCCGGATACCACATCCCGGATCGCCCGCACCCCCACGCAGGAAACCATTGAAGCAAGGTTATAACCATCTGATGAAAGCCATAATTTTCGATTGCGACGGGGTTCTGGTCAATAGTGAAACGCTGACGGCGATTGCGTATAAACGGGTCTATGCGCGGCATGGGCTTACAATCGCGCCCAAGGCATTTTCGGCAATGCTCGGCATGAAACAAGCCGATATTCTGGCAAATCTTCGCGGAGAGGAAGGCGGGCTTCTTCCTGCCGAAGCCAGCGGCGAATTAACGGAAGAAATCCTTTCCCTGCTTGGGCAGAAGGTCCGGCATACTCCCGGCCTGACCGCCTTCATGGATCGGCTGGATCTGCCCTATTGCGTCGCGTCATCCTCGGATGTGCCAAGAATCCGGCTGTCGCTTGCGACCGCGGGAATCCTTGACCGGTTCGAGGGGCGCATCTTTTCATCAAGCATGGTCGCCAATGGCAAGCCCGCTCCGGATCTGTTCCTGCTTGCGGCGGAAAAACTGGGCGCCGATCCCGTGGATTGCGTCGTATTCGAGGATTCGGTTGCTGGCGTCACAGCAGCGGTCGCGGCGGGCATGACGCCAGTCGGCTATATCGGCGGCGAGCATTTACCGCCAGAGCATGACAGCAAGCTACGCGCCGCGGGCGCCAGGGAAATCGTTCAGGACTGGCATGCCGCCGAAGGTTTCCTGAGGCGCGGAACACGATCCTGACAAGCGGTGGCCTGGGCCGATATTCTTTGATCCGCGATCTGGAAAGGCTGCCTTCGCTTATTCCTCCGGATCGGAAAGAAGCGATCGCGCAGTAAATTCGTCGGTGATGAGAACGGTCGGGCTAAGCGCCTTGATCGCCGCCCTCATGACCCGATACTTGTCGCGGCCGCCGGAAAGCAGCACCCGTTCACGCGCATTCCGAAGCCGTTCCAGCTTGGCGGATATCGCGCGGTTATTCACCGGGTGATCGATGATGTTTCCGTTGCTGTCGATGAAATTATACAGCACATCGCCGACGGCGCCATGCTCGATCAGGCTCTGACGGTCGGCTTCGGACAGATGCCCGGTCCGGTAAGAGGTCTCCAACTGGGCGATCCCGCCCGTGGACAGCAGCGCAAGATCCAGCTTGTCGGCCATCTCGAAGATCGACGCCAGACCGCAGCGTTCCAACAGCGCATGGCGGGTCTCGGGGCTGTCGACCAGAGCAGGCGCGGGGATCAGGTAGCCTTCTCCCTGAAACAACTCGGCGAACTGCCAGGCGAATTCGGCAGGATTGAAGCGCCGGGCCTGCGAAATCCCGCCCAACAACGAAATCACCCGCAGATTTTCGACCGTGCGTCCCTCGATGAATGGCAGGGTCGAATGCAGGGTCCGGCCCCAGCCAACCCCGACACTCATCCCGTCGCCCACGCGCGACGAAATATACGCCCCGGCAATCGCGGCAATCGTCAGCGTCGGATCGGCGTCTTCCTCGTGAACCGGCGCGAGAATGACCTCGCCGATCCCGTAACGCTCTCGCAGTTCCATTTCGGCCTGCGCGAATTCAGCCAACGGCGAAGAGATCGTGACGCGCACTTCGTTGCGACGCCGGGCATCGGCAAGCAGCCTGACGATACTGACACGCGTCATGCCCAGAACATCCGCGATCTCGGATTGCTTCATTCCCTCGGCATAATACAGCCAGACCGCCCGCGAGCGCAGCCTGTCCAGTTCGGATGTCCGTCCTGCCGTCTGGGTTGCGCGGGGGGTTCTGTTCTGTGCCATTCTCATCTCTGATACGCTGGAACCTCTCCCGTCCGAAAATTCTCAAGCAACGGAAGAGCAACGGCTTCTGGGCGTTCTATATGCGGAATATGCCCCGCCTTGTCCAGCAAATGCAGCCCCGCGACGTCAGGCGCGCGCAGGGCGTGCCGCCATGGCAGAATCCGGTCCTGCCTGCCCCAGACGATCTTGAAAGGCGCTTCGACACGCGCCATCGCGGCGGAAAGATCGAAGGATTGCGTTCCATCCGGAAAGAGGATCCCGGCCAGTTCCACTTGTGCGGCACGCAGCTCCGGCTCCATCCTCGCCATCATCGCGGCTTTCGCGAAATCATGGCTGATCGCGTCCGGATCTGCGCCCAAGCGCTTGAGCCAGGGGGCAAGACTGTCAGTCCGCGTCGCGCGGGCGATTCCATGCAGCGTGGCGCCGTCTATTTCAGGCCCCAGCCCGGCAGGCGAGATCAGCGAAAGGCTGGCGATCCTGCGCGGACGGATATCGGCGATGGCGGCGGCGACCGCACCGCCCAGAGAATGGCCGACCAGATGCAATTGCTCGACATCCAGATCATCGAATGCCCGGACCGCCATGCGGGTGAATTCGCGGAACGACCCTGTCCTGACCAGCGGCGAACGCCCGTGACAGGGCAGTTCGATCCGGATGATCTCGCGCTCATCCCCCAGGGCCTTTTCAAGCGGCGCCCATCCGGCCGCATCGGCGGCGAAACCGTGGATCAGCAGGACGGGATAACCTTTGGCACGGCCCTTCCTGCGGGTCATGGCAAGCGGACGCTGATTTTCCGCCCAGTCGACCGGCGGCGCGGATTCGGAAAGGCCGGCTTCGGCCGTGGAAGGTCCTGCGGCAACCGGTTGCAGGCGCGCCACGTCATCGGCCTGTATGCGCCCCTTGGGACCCGATCCCGCCACCCGGCCAAGATCCACGCCGCTTTTCCGTGCGGCGGCCCTCGCCGCAGGGGTCGCGCGAGGACGCGGATCGCCGGAATGATTTTCCGTACCCGCTTCATCGGAATCCCGGGCGGCAGGGGCCGTTGGCTGCGGAACTTCCGCAACTTCCTTTCGGCTTCCGGCTTGCGGTTCTGCATCCGCTTCGGCGGCACCGGTATCCCCGGAAATCGCCCCGCCCGGAGGCAGATCGGGAATCTTTTCGTTTTCCGCATAGATCCACGCCACGACCTGACCAACGGGAATCCGGCTGCCCGCCTCTGCCACGATATGGCCGACGATCCCCGAGGCAGGGGCTTCGACCTCCATCGCGGCCTTGTCGGTCTCGATATCGAAAAGCGCTGCCCCTTTTTCGACATGATCGCCAATCGCGACATGCCATTGCGCCAACAGTCCGGCGTCCATATCCATGTCCACCTTGGGCAGGATGACTTCGGTCGGCATATCAGACCTCCCGGCGGGCAAGACGGCGCGCGGCAGCCTCGATATCGGGAATCTGGGGAACGGCGGCCTTTTCCAGATCCGGGTTATAGGGGATCGGCGCCTCTGCCCCGCCAAGCCGCAGAACCGGCGCATCCAGAAAATCAAACGCCTCGCTTTCCGCGATCATCGCCGAGATCTCGGCGCCGATCCCAAGCGTACGAACGCCTTCATAGACGCAAAGAAGCCTGCCGGTTTTCCTGACGCTGCCGATAATGGTTTCACCATCGATGGGCCGGACCGAGCGCAGATCGATAATTTCGGCCTCAATCCCTTCCCCGGCGAGCTTCTCGGCCGCGGCCAATGCCCGGTGAACCATGATGGCCGAGGCGACGATCGTCACGTCCTTGCCGTGACGCCGTATGGCGGATTTGCCAATCTGCGTCGTATACCAGCCCTCGGGAACATGACCCTTCATCTTGTAAAGCAGCTTATGCTCGAACATGACGACCGGGTCCGGATCCTCAAGCGCCGCCAGCAGCAGGCCCTTGGCGTCCTCGGGGGTCGATGGTTGCACGACTTTCAGCCCCGGCACATGACCGAACCACGCCTCGAAACTTTGGCTGTGCTGCGCCGCCGCGCCGGTTCCGGAACCGGCAGGCATCCGGAAGACCACCGGCACCGACGCCTCGCCGCCCAGCATATAGCGCATTTTGGCCGCCTGATTGACGATCTGTTCCATGGCCAATGCGGCGAAATCCGAGAACTGGAATTCATAGATCGGACGAAGCCCCGTCAGTGCCGCACCCACCGCTACACCGGCCCCACCCAATTCGGAGATGGGCGTATCCATCACCCGGTCGGCACCGAAACGTTCGACCAGATCGCCAGTCACCTGAAAGGCCCCGCCATAGACACCGATATCCTCGCCCATCAGCACGACACGCTCATCGCGTTCAAGGGCCAGTCCCATCGCTTCACGGATCGCCTCGGAATAGCTGAGTTCCCGGATATCCGCGTCGGGTTGCTTGGCGGGGGCGTTCATGCGTTTTCCTCTGCATAGACATATCTGGCAAGGTCCGGGATACGGGGCGCGGTACCCGATTTGGCGAACTCGATCCCGGCCTCGACCTCCTGCCGCGCTTCGGTTGCGACCTTTTCCGCTTCGCTTTCGTCAAGGATAGCGTGTTCGACCAGCTCTTTCCGGAAACGCTGGATCGGATCCCTGGCCATCCATTCGTCGATTTCCTGCTTGCTGCGATACCGGTTGCGGTCCGATTTCGAGTGACCGCGCCAGCGATAGGTCAGGTTCTCGATCAGGCTTGGCCCCTCTCCGGCGCGGGCACGGGCAATCGCCGCCTCCACGGTTTCCGCCACCGCCGAGAAATCATTGCCATCCACGGTATGCCCCGGCATCGCATAGGCCACCGCGCGCTCAGCGATATTCTTCACCGCAGTCGACCGCTCGGTCGAGGTGGACATGCCGTATTTGTTGTTCTCGCAGATGAACACGACCGGCAGTTTCCAGATCGCCGCCATGTTCAGTGCTTCGTGAAACGCGCCTTCATTATTCGCGCCATCGCCGAAAAAGCAGATCGCGACGGCACCGGTATTCAGCCGTTTGGCCGTCAGCCCCGCGCCCACGGCGATGGGCAGCCCGCCACCGACGATACCATTCGCGCCAAGATTGCCCTTGGTCACATCGGCAATATGCATCGAGCCGCCGCGCCCGTGGCAATAGCCTTCTTCCTTGCCGAAGAATTCCGCGAACATGCGCCCGACCTCGGCCCCCTTGGCGATGCAATGCCCGTGGCCACGATGGGTCGAGGTGATCTTGTCCTCATCGGTCAGCCCCATGCAAGAGGCGACCGCCGATGCCTCCTGCCCGATGGACAGATGCATGGTCCCGTGGATCAGGCCACGCATATAGCTGTCTTCGGCCCCTTCCTCGAAGAACCGGATCAGATACATCTTGCGCAAGGCGTCGCGCAGCCGTGCCGCGTCATATTTGCGGATGGCGAAGGGGCGGTTGTCGTCGGTCATCGGGCTGGATCCTCAGGCTGTGGCAAGCAGCATGTCGTCCTGACGGGCGCGCAGCGCCGCGATGCGGCTATCGGCAGGAACGGATGCGTTGGCATAGGTGATCAGTTCACCCTTGCGGATCGGCGCCGTCACGACTGCCCCGGCCAGCAGACCGCAGGGGATTGCCTGCCCATCGCGGGCCTGTTCCGAGGTCATGATCCATGCGCGATAGCAATATTCGCCGATCTGATCGAGCCTCTCTCCGGGCTGCATATCCTTTTTGGCCACCGCGCAGACCTCGGCCACCGGGCGCGGCATGGGAACCATATCGGCCTTGCCATAAAGCACCGCGCGGGCACAGCTGAGCGGCACCTCCAGCGAGGTCAGGTGATAGGGGCGGAAAAAGGTGAAATAGGGACCCTCGCCCATCTTCAGATCCTCCATGCGTTCGCGGATACGCGGATGACCCATTTCGGCAACCACGAACACGCCAGGGGCGACCCCCTTGCCGATCGTGTAATCCACGCGGCCCTCGCCCGAGGACAGCATTCCGCCATCGCTCTCGGGAACCAGCACCTTGGACAATTCATCGCGCGAGCAGGCCGGGCCATGCATTCCCGGCTTGTCGGGGATCAACCCGGTGGCATTGGCGATGGCGGCCATCTCGACCATGGTTTTCGAACCATCCACGAATTCCACCAGCATCCGGGGATTCATGTTGCGGCGCTTCGCTTCGGCTTCGTATTCCGCCGGGACGGCATCGATATTCAGCGGATTGTTCTTGCCCTTGCCCGCCGACACGATCCGGTGCCCCATGGCGGACACGAATTCGATCAGTTCCATACAGGATGAGGGCTCGTCGCCGGCCCCAAGCGTATAGACCACACCCAGACGTTCGGCCTCGGCCCGCAGATATGCGCCGATGGTCACATCCGCCTCGACATTCATCATGACAAGATGCTTGCCATGCTCCATCGCGCGAAGACCGATTTCCGCGCCGACGGCAGGAACACCCGTCGCATCCACCACGACATCGATCAGCCCCGATCCCAGCAGCAATTCGACCTTGTCCGTCGTCGCGACCTTTCCCGCCTCCATCGCCGCGTTGAGCTGATCGAGGCTGCTTGCCCGCCGCGCGTGGCCAGCTTCCTGATATGCGATATCGACGGCACGATCTGCCGCGGGAATATTCAGTTCCGAGATCGCCCCGATCTCGATTCCCGGCATATGCGCGACCCGCGCGACGATATCCGTTCCCATCTCACCCGAACCGACAAGGCCGACGCGAATGGGTTTTCCACTATCCCCGCGCTCACGCAGGTCACGGGCAAGGCCGGTCAAGGCGACATTGGTTGGCATGGTGGTTCCTCCTGAGTTCCATGCCGATATATTTGCACTTATGATATTTTGTCAATACTTATGTTCAATCATGTCAGTAAGATCGAATTACGATGGAAAGCTTGGGAATAACGATTCTTTGCGTTCCCAAGGAAGAACAGGTGTTATACAATTATTCCTAATGTTTGCGGCTTGCCTGAGATAATATCGGCAACTCTGCCAAACCCCCGATCAAGACGGAGATGACATTGCCACGACACTCCGACCCAGGACTTCCCGGCGCATTATTGCTTCGCGATGCGCTGCGTATCGTCAGACATGTCGCCCGCGAGGGCCGCGATATCGTCCAGCAGAACACCAGCAGGGCCGGCAAGCCCGTGGATCAGATCGCGGGTGCCGCGATTGCCCAGGTCGACCGCTTTGCCCATGGCGCAGAGGAAGTCGCACATCTGATGCTGGGTGACAGCGGCAGGGTTCGCCTTCCCGCGACCGCGCTTCAGGCCGGCGCATTGAACGCCTCGGCCTTTGCCCATGCCGCCTATGCCGCCCTTGGCCATGCCCTGCGCAATCTGGGGGCGCATAGCTGGCTTATCTCCGAGGTCAAATCGGCGCTGGCCTTCGAATCGATTCGTGGAACGAACGATATCCAGCGCGCCACCGCCCTGATCGTGGCGATGCAGGACCATGGCGCCATCGCCGAACTGCGGATGAATACCGGCGTGCCGCTGACCGAAGAAGAAGCCACGCAGCTTGCCTGTTTCGGCCTGATGCTGTGGATGCTGGCCGACAAAGCCGCCGATGACGCGCCAGAGGTGCTTGATGCGGCGACGGCCCTGTCCCTTGCGCTTCGTGACGATATACTGAACGCCCGGGGCGATCGTCAGGCGATTGCCGCATTGCTGAAAGAATTCCGAGACCATGTCTGAAACGCCGTTCCTGACCGTCAAGCTTCCCGACAGCCCGGATCCGATCCGCGTCGCCGTCCGGCGCATGCGGTGGTTTCGCGCCTCATTCGCCGCCGTTGTCGATCACATCGGCCATGAAATCGGCGCGACGATCGAAATCGATGAAGCGGCTCTGGCGCGATGCTTCGTTTCGTGGCTACGCAAGGTCGAACAAATCAACCCGCGTTCCGAGAAAATCCGGCGCGGCTTTTTCGACCATGCCGCCGGTCTCATGCTGCGCGAGCTGATCGACGCGCAGCCCTGCCGGATCGTTTCTCCGCCCGCCGAACCGGATCCTGCCAATCCGGCGCATTTCTGGCCCGAGGGATATTGCTACACCATCTATTGCATGAATGTCCGCGCCGCGGCGATTCAGCAGGAATACGGCGAAATCGCATCGGCGGGGGAAGAGCTTCACGACCTGCGGACCTGGTGGTCATTCCGGGAAAACACCAGCAAAAGCGGCGCAACCGCCGTCGCATTCTTCAAGCTGTTCGCCGGCGGAACCCCGAATTGGCAAATGCCCGACAGCTTCAACCCGAATGACCCCACGCTGCTGTCTCCGATCCCATCCGCTCCACGATTGGGCTAAAGCCTGCTGCACCTGCCCGAACTCGCTCCCCCCCCCCTTCTTCTTTGTCCAAATACCTCAGGGGTCCGGGGACTGGTCCCCGGTCATCGCGGGACGCAAGCAACCGGTGGTTCCGCTTCAACGCGACATGCTCCGGGCGAAAGCGCGTCGATCTCGGCCTGCTTTCCGGCGGCATCCCACCCGAATACCTGCGCCGCAATCCCTGCCACCTCATCCGCCACTTCCGGGGTCAGGTCGCCGGAAATGGCAATGGCCGTCCGGCGCAATAGCAGATCCGCCAAGGTGATCACGCGCTCATTCCGGCACAGCCATTCAAGTTCTTCGCGGCTATAATCCGGCAGATGAACCAACGGGGTCTCACCGCCCGCCAGTTCCGGCAGCATCCTGTCCAGCCGGGTGCCATAGCGGGAAAGAAGCGTCCCGACCCGCACCGGCGCCAGCGAAGAGCTTTCAGCCCTTCGGCCGATCCATGCCTCGCGCGCGGCGGCGTCCGGATAATCGCGCCCGCCGCCGATCTGCATGTCATCGGTTTTCCGAACCCGCGGCTTTCCCGTCAGTTCAAGCAGGCGATCCGCAGCCTGTTCGGAAAAGCCACGGAATGTCGTCCATTTGCCGCCGATCAGGCACAGGACCGGAATGCCGGAGCTCAGCTCAAGCTCCACGATGGAATGATCCCGCGTCACCATCCCGATATCGCCATCCGCCCGGGGCAAGGGACGCACGCCACTGAAACGATGCCGGATCTGTTGGGGCGTGACCGGAATGCCGGGAAATATCTCGCCGACCGCGGCGCAGAGATATTCCGCCTCGTCATCCGAACAGATGGCATCGTCGGGATGATCGATCCGATGGTCGGTCGAACCGATCAGGATGCGCCCCATAAAGGGATATAACAGGTTCACCCGGCCATCGGCGGTTCCGAAATAGATCATATGCCCGTTCAACGCCTTCAGAAGCGCCGGGTTCTCGACCACCAGATGCGCACCTTTCGAGCCCCCCATAAGCCGGGACGGGATGCCTAGCACATCATTCACCACATCGATCCACGCGCCGCCGGCATTGACGATCGCGCGCGGCCTGACCCGATGCACCGCGCCGCCATGCCGGTACGAGATCACCCCGCCCTCGGCCCCAAGGATTTCCGCATGATTGAGCGCGTGTGAATCGGGATGCATTTCCTCGCCATCCAGAAGCAATTCCAGACCCAGCCGCTCGGCATGACTGATACGCCCCTCGTAATACAGCCCGGCTCCGATAATCCCGGGCGACAACCCCGCCACCAGCGCGTCAAGCCGCCTGCGCCCCAGCATACGATGCCTTGGCATCGACCGGAAACGCCGCCCATACAGATCATAGAGAGTCAGGCCAAGGCGCAGGATCACCCCTCCCCGGTCGTCAAGCCTGGCATTCATCCCAAAGAACCTTGCGGCCGAGGCCCAAAGCCCTCCGAACCGGCTGCGAACCGGCACCAGCGACGGCAGGGGGCTGACATAATGGGCCGCATTTCGCAGCAGCCGGTTTCGCTCTTCGGCGCTTTCGCGGACCAGTCTGAACTCGCCGGTTTCAAGATATTTCAGCCCGCCATGCATCAATCTGGACGAACCTGCCGACGCGCCTGCGCAGAAATCGTTACGCTCAAGCAGCAGGCAGGTGACGCCTTGCGCAGAAAGGTCACGAAACACGCCGCAGCCGTTGATGCCGCCGCCGATGATCAGCACATCCGTTTCATGAATATCAGTCATTGACGATCGCCACCTTGATTGCGCCGCCGCTTTCCGCGGTCTCGAACGCCTCCGCGATGGAATCAAGGCCGTATCTGTGGGTGATCAGGCCCCTCACATCCACCCTGCGACCGGCAATCATATCGAAGGCGCGGTCATAATCGCGCCGCGACAAGCCGAAAGCGCCAGTTATCGTGATTTCGTTGTAATGGATCGCATTGACGTCCATCTCGGCCATCTCGCCCTTCGAGAACCCGGCAAACAGGCTGATACGCCCGCCATGCGCCACCAGATCGCTTGCCTGCCGCGCCAGCGCCGGAACGCCGATGGCGCAGATCACCACCGTCGCCCCCATCCCCGCCGTTTCCTGGGCTACACGCGCCGCGACATCCTCGCTCCGGGGGTCTATCGTCACATCGGCACCGCCGGTCATGGCCGCATCGCGGCGATGGGCATTGGGATCCGAAACGATGATCTTCGCCGCGCCCCGCAGCCGCGCCAGATAAACATGCAGCAAACCGATGGGCCCCGCCCCCAGAACCAGAACCACATCCCCGGCAGCGACCCCAACCTTTTCCTGCCCGTTCAGCACACAGGCAAGCGGTTCGGCCAGCGCGGCCTCGTCGAAATCCGTCGCCTCGGGCAGCTTGCGGATATTGCCCGCCGCGACGGCACGCGCGGGAATACGGATGAATTCCGCAAAGGCGCCGTCTATCTCGTATCCCACCGCCTGCCCGTCCTTGCACAGATTCTCGCGGCCAGTCTTGCACAGGTGACAGCGGCCGCAAGAGATGGCGGGGCACAGCGCGACCCGGTCGCCCGCATCCAGACCCGGATTCCCACCGGAATCGACGACCTCACCCGCAAATTCATGCCCCAGAACAGAGGGATACCGAATACCGGCAGTCTTACGGCCCCGGAATATCCTGATATCGGTGCCGCAGATCGTTGCTGCGCGCACGCGAATCAGCACATCCCCCGATTCGAGCACCGGAACAGGCAATTCGGTCAGCACCAGCGCGTCAGGAGCGGTAAGAAGGGCGGCTTTCACAATCATCTCTCCGTTGAAACTTTTGTTCGCCACGTCAGATCTAGCATTTGATCTTAAGTTATCAATAGAAAACTTTTGTTGCAGAATTTAAGGTGATTCCGCCAGTATGAGTCGCAAAATCTTCTCAGATCCATATATCTTATCATAACATATGTATTGACTATTATACCAATGTGCGTTTCAATCCCCTCAGGATGAGGAGGAGACGCCATGCGGCACGATTATTCTGCAATGGGATTCTACACGTTCGATTGCCTTGGCTGGCCGGTTTCGGCGATCCCTCCGGGCGGCGGCACCTTTCTTATCGACGAGATCGCGATGGCCGTTTCCGGAGCCGCCGGCACGGCCGCGATCGCCGGCGCGAAAATGGGCCTGAACACGCTGGCGGTCGGCGGCGTCGGCGAAGATATGATGGGCGCCTGGGCGCTTGAGCAGATCGCATCCTACGGGATCGACATCTCTGGCCTGCAACATTGCCCCGGCGTTCCCACCTCAAGCTCTATCGTGCTGACCCGCGCGGATGGTTCGCGCCCGGCCCTGCACCTCAAAGGCGCAACCGGCGCGTTCATCGTCGACGAACCGATGTTCGATTCCGTCACCGATGCAAGGGTCTTCCATCTTGGCGGCGTCGGGCTGATGGACGCGATGGATGGCGAACGCAACGCCGCATTGATGCGCCATGCGAAAGAACGCGGCTGCATCACCACCGTGGACGTATTCGCCGGAAGTCAGGACGACCTGCCGGATGTCGAGGCAGTTCTGCCCTATACCGATTATTTCATCCCCTCCATCGAAGAAGCCGAGGCCCTTAGCGGGATTTCCGATCTGCGCGGCATGGTGAAGTTCTTTCACGACCGCGGTGCCGCATGCTGCGTGATCACGCTTGGCGAGCATGGCGCATATTATCACCATCGCGATGGCACCTCCTTCTCGGTTCCCGCATTCGACATCGACGTGAAATGCACATGCGGCTGCGGCGATGTCTTCAATGCGGGCTTCGCGACCGGCCTGCTGAATGGTCTGAGCGCCCGGGATGCCGTCAGGCTGGCACAGGCGAGTTCGGCATTGAACGCCACGGGGCTTGGATCCCAAGCGGGCATACAGGATCTCGCACAGGTGCGACAATTCATGAATTCCAATCCGACCCGAGCGTCGGAACGGCTTGCCGGGGCAGGCTAGCAAGCGGCCCCGGACGCAAATGGCCCGGTTTGCTTCGGGCATATCTCAAAGGGAGAGAAACATGACCACCCATTCAGGCAAGGGGGCAATGGTTGCTGCCCTGACGGCATTATGCATGGCTTTGCCGGCAAACGCCCAGTCACAGGCGGATTTGATCACGCCGGTCGAGGATGAACTGACATTCGTCTTCATCCCCAAGGTGATCCACCCGTGGTACGATGTGGTTCGTGAAGGCGGGCAATTCGCCGTGGATGAGCTGGCCGAATCGGGCATCAAGATCGAGATGATCTGGGATCAGCCGCCCACGGCCGATGTCGCCGACCAGAACCGGCGGATCGAAACCAATATCGGACGGCAACCCGACGGGCTTGCCGTCGCATGCCTGGATCAGGCCACCAATTCGCAACTCCTGCGCGAGGCGAAAGAGGCCGGAGTCAATGTCTATACATTCAACAGCTTCTGCGACGAGGAGTTTCCCTTTGTCGGTCAGCGCGACAGCTATGGCGACGGCTACGATCTGGGCGAGTATCTTGCAGAACATCTTGGCGGCAAGGGCGAGATCGGCATTCTGGCCGGATCCCTGACCGCGACAGATCACGTCGAACGCATCAAGGGCTTCAAGGACGCGCTGAAAGAGCATCCCGAGATGAAGATCGTCTTCGAGCAACCCGATAACGACGTCCTTGAGGAGGCCGTTACCCTGACGGAAAACGCGCTTCAGGCGCATCCCGATATCGCCGGGTTCTTCGGCTCGAATGCGTCGAATCCCATCGGCGCGGCGCGGGCCGTCAAGAATGCCGGAAAGACCGGCGAAGTGGCCATCGTCGGGATGGACGACCTGCCCGAGGCCGTGGATTTCGTCTGCGACGGCACGATCACCGCACTCAAGGCACAGCGGCAATGGGATATCGGCTACTGGGCGGTCAGATACATGGTCGCGATGAACCAGAACCACACCTATCCGATGGATCACAACACCGGATCGCGGCTTATCACCCAGGATGATTGCGGCGAATAGGTCCTGCGCGCGCAGGCTTTCCGCAGCTTGCGCGCCGCCTTCGCGGCGATCATCCAACAGCAAAGGCAAGGCACGATGACACAGGCGGCACCCCTTTTCGAAGTGCGCGGCATCTCGCGCAGCTTTGGCCCCGTTCAGGCACTGAACGGCGTTTCGCTGGTTCTGGGCAAGGGTGAAACCCATTCGGTCATAGGAGAGAACGGCGCGGGGAAATCGACGCTGATGAATATCATCTGCGGGAAGATCCGGCCGTCTTCCGGCAGTATTCATGTCGACGGGCAGGCCGTGGAATTCCATTCACCGCTGGACGCGCAGTTGCATGGCATCGCGATTGCCCCGCAGGAGATCAATCTTGTGCCGCATCTGTCGGTGGCGGAAAACATCCTGCTTGGCGCGCATCGCGGACGCGCGGCGGCCATCGACTGGCGGGCCACCTATACCGATGCGGCGTTTCACCTGCACGAGGTCGATGACAGCATCGACCCGCGCATGCCGGTCCGCGAACTCTCGAAAGCGCAGCAGCAGCTGGTCCAGATCGCGCGAGCGGCAGCGACGCGCGCGCGCATCATCATCTTCGACGAACCGACCGCGGCGCTTACATGGCGCGAGACGGAAAAGCTGATGCGCTATATCCGCAAGGTCACAAGCGAAGGCCGGTCGGCCTTCTACATATCGCACCGCTTGGATGAGGTACGCGAGCTGTCACAACGGATCACCGTCCTGCGCGACGGCGTGAATGTCGGCGCCATCCCACCGCAGGAGGCCACACGCGAACGCATGGTCTCGCTGATGGCAGGACGTCCGCCAAAGGCCGGCCGGCAGCCCATCCGGCATCTGGATGAGGCAGAGATCATTCTGGACGTCCGGAACCTTGGCCGCGAGCATGAATTCCGCGATGTCTCGTTCACGCTTCGCAAGGGCGAGATACTCGGCGTCTCGGGCCTGATCGGATCGGGGCGCAGCGAGATGGCGAAATGTCTTTTCGGCGCCACCAGAGCCGATACCGGCACAGTCACGCTGGAAGGGCGCGAGACCCGCTTCCGGGCGCCGCTGGACGCCATCAGGGCCGGGCTGATCTATCTTCCCGAAGAACGCAAGCAAGAGGGCATCTTTCCGCTTTTGTCCATCGCCGAGAACACCGCGCTGCCGACGCTTGATCGTTTCAGCGGCTGGCTGCGCATCCGAAACCGCGACATGCTGAACGAGGTCGGCGCGCTGGCGCGGCAGATGAAAGCGAAATTCGGCCGCCTCGGCGATCCGATCACTTCGCTGTCCGGCGGCAACCAACAGAAATTCATCATCGCCCGATGGCTGATGCGCGAGGCGAAAGTGCTGATCATGGACGAGCCGACACGCGGCATCGATGTCAATGCAAAGCTGGAAATCCAGACCGTCCTGCGCCGTCTGACCGAAGAACGCGGGCTGTCCATCATCCTGATCTCATCCGAAATGGAAGAGCTTCTGGATGTCGCCGACCGGATTCTGGTCATGCATGAGGGCGAGGTGAAGGGATGCGTGAATCGCGATGGAACCACGCAGGAACGCCTGCTGGAACTGGCGATGAGCTGAGGGATGCGGGGTTCGGCCGGGAAGGAAAGGCATTTCTCTGGCAAGGGCCCGGGGACGCTGCCCGTCGCCTGCATGTCTCTTGAACCGGTGGCGCGACCCGCCGGCAACCACCGACGAGGTATTTGGACAAAGAAGAAGGGGGCGTTCCTTATCGGACGTGGCCTGTTCTAATGGGAGAAAGCGCGATGACAAACAATATCCAGGCCTCCGCCGCGAATGATCGCGGCAATCGTGGCGGCAAGGCAATTCTGGCCCGCTTCTGGAAATGGGAAGCCAGCGGCATTCTTGTGGCATTGATCGTACTGGGCCTTGCGCTATCGCTGGCCACCGACAATTTCATGTCGTCCTACAACATGTCCGTCGTCGCGCGGCAGGCCGCCTTTGTCGGGCTGGTCGCGCTGGGTCAGACATTGGTGCTGCTGGTCGGTGGCATCGATCTGTCGGTCGGCGCGGCGGCAGGGCTTTCCGCGATAGTCGGCTCGATCGCATTGACCCAATGGGGCATCCATCCCTGGCTGATCATTCCCTTCACGATGCTTTTCGGCTTCGGCCTGGGCGCGTTGAACGGTGTCTTCGTCGCCGGGCTGCGCCTGAATCCGTTCATCGTGACACTCGCCACATGGGAGATTTTCGCGGGGCTGACACTGGTCATCACCAAGGGCTATCCCATCCGGCCGCTTGGCGAAGCCTTTACCGTATTCGGGCAAGGAGAGCTCTTCGGCATCCCGCTGCCGGTGCTGATCTTCGGCCTTGCCGCGATATGCCTGATCTGGGTGCTAAGCCAGACACGGCTTGGCCGGAACATATTCGCCGTCGGAGGCAATCGCGACGCCGCCATCCTTGCCGGGATCCGGGTGAAAGCCATCGAATTCCTGGCATTCGGGCTTGCGGGCATGTTCGCGGCTCTGGCGGGGATCCTGTTCGCCAGCCGCATGGATGCAGGGCAACCCTCGGTCGGGGAAGGCTGGCTGATGGGCGCGATCACCGCCGCCATTCTGGGCGGAACTTCGCTACGCGGCGGACAGGGCTCGATCGTCGGAACCGTGCTGGGCGCCCTGCTGCTGGCGGTGCTGGCGAACGGAACCGTGCTGATGAACGTATCGGGTTTCTGGCAGCGGGTGATCGTCGGCGCTGTCGTCCTTGTTGCCGTATTGGTTGACCTTCTGCGCAGAAAATCCTGAACTCTGCAAAGACAACATGCGACGGTGCATGGATATGCGCCCAAGCGATGGGCCGAAAAGGACGGGAATTTGAACGGGACCGATATCGCAGACGACCTGAAAACAAGAATCGCCTGGCTTTATCATGTCGAAGGCATGACCCAGGACGAGGTCGCCGATATCGTCGGTCTCAGCCGGACCCGCGTGTTGCGAATCCTGGCGGCGGCCCGCAATGACGGCACCGTCCAGATCCGGGTCACAAGCCGCGTTTCCCAATGCGTCGAACTTGAACGGCGACTGGAGGAACGCTGGGGATTGCAGCGCGCCATCGTCATTCCCCGCCCGAAGGACCAGTCGATGATCCCGAAAATCATCGGCCGCGAGCTGGGAAGCTTTCTTTCGCAATCGGTCGGCCCGGACATGAGCATCGGCCTGGGTTGGGGCGGCACGCTGACCGCCGGCGTCACCGCAATCGAGCCTCGCAGCGAAAACGGGCTGAAAGTGATATCGCTTCTTGGCGGCCTGACCAAGGTCAGCATCGTCAACCCTTCGGAATTCGCATGGCGCGTGGCCGATCGTCTGTCGGCGGAATGCTATCTGATGGCCGCGCCGGTATACGCCCCCGACGAGGTCACGCGCGACGCGCTTCTTGCCCATAGCGGCATCGCCGAGGTCCTGGACCGGGCCGCCCGGCTGGACCTGGCGATTCTTTCGGTCGGAGACCTGACGCCGCATTCGATCTTTGTCCGCTACGGCCTGCTGAGCGCCGAAGAGATCGCCTCGCTGGAACAGGCGGGCGCGGTGGGCGATGTGCTGTGCCGCTTCGTCAATGCCGAGGGCGAAATCGTTGATCACCCGGTCAATCGCCGCGTGCTTGCCGCCCATCCCGACGATATCCGCGCCGCCCGCCGGACCGTACTTGCATCCGGCGGCTGGCAAAAAGTCACCATCATCCGCGCCGCGTTGAAGATGCTTTCGCCCTCGGTCCTGATCACCGACGAAACCGTGGCCGAGCGGCTGGCGGCCGGTTAGCGAATATTGCGCCCGTCTGGATTCGCCGCCTCCCCTTCTTCTTTGTCCAAATACCTCGGGGGTCGCCGGCAGGTGCGCCACTGGTTCGAGAACCAGCCGGCGACGGGGCAGCGCCCCCGGCCATCGCGGGACGCAAGTAACCTGCGTTTCCGATGCGGCGCGTCTCACTCCGGGGCGCCCGGGTTTCGACTGCATCTGTCAGCAATAGCTCTCGGGTCCTTTCGACAATTCCTCTCCGTAGCGCGGGCCATGCGCCCAGCCGACGGGCAGAATCCGCTCGATTTCCTCCAACTGCTGCGGGGTCAGCGTGATCGTTCCCCCAAGGGCGTTTTCCTGCATATGCGCGATGCTGCGCGAGCCGGGAAGGGCAATCACATGCGGACCACGTGACAGAACCCATGCAATGGCCAGCGTGGCCGGGCTGTGGCCATTGTCATGCGCATATTCGCGGAAGGCCCGCAGACGGATCATGTTACGGGGCCAGTTCTCACCGTTGAAGCGCGGGATCCTGAGCCGTATATCCCCATCGCCCAGTTCTTTCGGTTCGGGCAGCGTGTCGGACAGCACCCCGCGCGCGATGGGCGAAAACGCCACCAGGGCGGCATCATGGCGTGCGCAACCCTGCAAAACTCCCAGCTCGGGCTGACGTGTCCAAAGCGAATATTCAGACTGCACCGCAGCCACCGGCCCCACCGCCGCCGCGCGCTCCAATGTGGACGGCGCGATCTCGGACAGGCCGATCGCGCCGATCTTGCCCTCGTCGCGGAATTTCAGCAGCGTCTCCATGATCTCTTCGATCGGCCGGGCGGCCTCGTGCCGGTGCAGGTAATAAAGATGGATATGCTCCACTTGCAGCCGCTTCAGCGAAGCCTCCAGCGATTGCCGCATATGCGCGGGTGAATTGTCGAAAGGATGATCGGGGTTGCGGGTGATTCCGCATTTGCTGGCCAGCACCACGCGATCGCCATGATCCTTCAGAAACCGCGACAGCAGCTCTTCGGCACGGCCCATGCCGTAGACATTCGAGGTATCGAAATGATCGACCCCCATTTCAAGGCAGGCAGCCATGCAGCGCAGGCTTTCCTCGGGGTCGGCCGGTCCATAGGCCCCGACGAAATTCATCGTCCCAAGCGCCACCGCGCCAATCATCGGGCCGTCCTGACCCAGTCGCCGTTTCTGCATTTTCGTCTCCTGCTCTGCTGCCGCAATCCTGCCCTCTGCCGGTTCGGATGAAAAGCCATGTTGACGGGCCGAATATTCGGTCATGACGCAAAGGCTGCCTCCGGTCAGGCGGCATGAACGGACCCCGAAACCGACCGCTCCCCGCCCCGAAGCGAGCGAATCATTGACATCATTGCTATTGCAATGAATATTCGTTGCACCAGCAACGGAGTTCACGCCCGACGGAGGTGATAGCCTTGACCACTCATGAAACCCCCACAGGGATGATTCGCGGGACCACGGCGATCGGCGCGACGAATGGCTATATGCCGGGCTTCGGCAACGACTTCGAAACCGAGGCCCTGCCCGATGCCCTGCCGCAAGGACAGAACAGCCCGCAGAAATGCAATTACGGCCTGTATGCCGAACAGCTTTCGGGCACCGCCTTCACCGCGCCGCGCGGCCAGAACGAGCGGACATGGTGCTATCGTATCCGCCCCTCGGTGCATCATACCGGGCGTTTCGCGCCGATCGATGTGCCCTATTGGAAAACCGCGCCGAATATCCTGCCGCATGATCCCCACCGGCAGAATATCACAAGCCTTGGCCAGTATCGCTGGGATCCGATTCCGGTCCCCGACGAGGATCTGACATGGATCACCGGGATGCGCACGATGACCACGGCGGGCGATGTCAATATCCAGATGGGCATGGCCAGCCATGTCTATCTGGTCACGCGCTCGATGCAGGACGAGTATTTCTTTTCCGCCGACAGCGAATTGCTGATCGTGCCACAGGATGGCCGGCTGCGTTTCTGCACCGAACTGGGTATCATCGATCTTGAACCGAAGGAAATCGCCATCATCCCGCGCGGGCTGGTCTACCGCGTCGAGGTGCTGGAGGGCCCGGCCCGCGGCTTCGTTTGCGAAAATTACGGACAGAAATTCGACCTGCCCAACCGGGGGCCGATTGGCGCGAACTGCCTGGCGAATCCGCGCGATTTCAAATGCCCCGTCGCAGCGTTCGAGGATCGCGAAACGCGATCCCGCGTCGTGATCAAATGGTGCGGCCAGTTTCACGAGACATGGATCGGTCATTCACCGCTGGATGTCGTGGCATGGCATGGGAATTACTGCGCATATAAATACGACCTGCGGACCTATTCGCCGGTCGGCGCAATTCTGTTCGATCATCCCGATCCCTCGATCTTCACCGTGCTGACCGCTCCTTCCGGGCAGGAGGGGACGGCGAATATCGATTTCGTGCTGTTTCGGGAACGCTGGGCGGTCGCCGAACACTCGTTCCGCCCACCCTGGTACCACAAGAACATCATGTCCGAACTGATGGGCAATATCTACGGGGTTTACGATGCCAAGCCGCAGGGCTTCGCGCCGGGGGGAATCAGCCTGCATAACTGCATGCTGCCCCACGGTCCCGACCGGGACGCCTTTGAAGGCGCGTCGAACGCGGATCTCAAGCCCGAGAAGCTGGACCATACCATGTCCTTCATGTTCGAGACGCGCTTCCCCCAGCATCTGACCGAATTCGCGGCGAAAGAGGCCCCGATGCAGGAGGAATATATCGAGGTCTGGGATCATCTCGAGAAGAAATTTGATGGCACGCCGGGTGTGAAATGAGGACGGCCGGGATGTCACGCCCCCGGTTCCCCGTGGGATATCCGCATGAAGAAGAAGGAGGGGCATGTGCGTTCATGGCTGGCAAGCGCCAATAGGGAGGGATGCGATTTTCCCGTGCAGAACCTGCCTTACGGCGTTTTTTCCACCAGTGACGGGGCGGCGCGATGCGGGGTGGCCATCGGCGACATGATAGTTGATCTGGCCACCTGCGAGGCGCAGGGGCTGTTTGACGCGGGCGGCGCCTTTTCCAAGCCGCAACTGAACGCCTTTATCGCGCAGGGGCGCGCGAAATGGGATAAGATCCGCAGCCGGCTGACCGAATTGCTGACAAAGGGCGGCGATGAATCGCTGCCTTTGGTGCCGATGAGGGATGCGCGGCTGCATCTGCCGATCCGGGTGACAGAGTTCACCGATTTCTATTCGTCGCGCAACCATGCCTTCAATGTCGGCCTGTTGTTTCGCGGTGCTGAAAACGCATTGCCGGCGCAATGGACCCATATGCCCATCGGCTATAATGGCCGCGCGTCCTCGGTGGTCGTGTCCGGCACGCCGATCCGCCGCCCGATGGGACAGCTTCGCGGCGTGAACGGGCCGGAATGGGCCGCCTGTCGCCGATTGGATCTTGAGCTGGAGCTGGGCGCGATCGTCGGGGCCGACAGTCCCATGGGCCAGCGTGTGAGCGTCGAAGAGGCCGAGGGGATGATCTTCGGCTATGTGCTGCTGAACGATTGGTCGGCGCGTGACATTCAGGCATGGGAATATCAGCCGCTGGGTCCGTTTCAGGCCAAGGCGCTGGGCACGACGATCAGCCCCTGGATCGTGACCCAGGCCGCGCTCGAGCCTTTCCGCTGCAAAGGCGCGGCAAGGGACAATCCGCTGCTGCCCTATCTGCACGAACACCGTCCGGGCTTTTACGATCTGGCCATCGGCTGGAAGATGAACGGGCAGAAGATGGCGCAAACGAACTACAACGTGATGTATTATTCCAGCGCCCAGCAATTGGCACATCACACGAGTTCGGGCTGCCCGATGCGGGTCGGCGATTTGTTGGGCAGCGGGACGATCTCGGGACCGGCGCCCGAACAGACCGGCGCGCTGCTGGAAATGACACAGGGCGGCAAAAACCCGGTCACGGTGAACGGCGAGCCCCGCAGCTTCATCGAGGATGGCGACGAGATCGACCTGTTCGCCCATGCCGAAGGCGATGGCTACCGCATCGGGTTCGGCCCCTGCGGCGGACGGATCCTGCCAGCGGTCGAATGATCGTGCATGGCTCGGCAAAGCGCAACGGAAGCACTGAAAGGCAAACCGCATCCCCCGGGATCGTGCTGCATGATTACTGGCGATCCTCGGCCTCTTACCGGGTGCGCATCGCGCTTGCACTGAAGGGGATTGCCTATAACAGGGTATCGATCGATCTGGTGACGGGACAACAGCGGGATCCGGCATATCTGCGCCTCAATCCGCAAGGTTTGGTCCCGGCGCTGGAGGTCGACGACCTGATCCTGACCCAGTCGCTGGCAATCATCGAATATCTGGAGGAAACCCGGCCCGTGCCGCCGCTTCTGCCGGACAGCCCCGACGCCCGTGCCCATATCCGCGCCCTGACCCTTGCGATCGCCTGCGAGATCCATCCGGTTTCGAATCATGGCACTCTCGGGCGTGTCGAGAAGCTTGCCGGAACCGCGGCGCAACTGGAATGGAACCGGGATAATATCATCCGCGGCCTGACCGCATTCGAGATCATGCTGAATCATCCCGGCCATATCGGACGCTTCTGTTACGGGGACACACCCGGTCTGGCCGACTGCGCCCTGATTCCGCAACTTTACAACGCCACCCGCTGGGGCGTGAGCTTCAGCCATCTGCCCCGGATCGCCGCCGTAGCACAAAACTGCAAGACACATCCCGCCTTTCTGGCTGCTCATCCCGACAATTTCATCATGCCCGCCTGATCATATGTGATCAGCCATGATGACGCGGGGCCGGTTACCAACCTTGCCGCCCCGGCCGAACCGGCATTCTGCCTAATGCTTCAGCACCCGCGACAGGAAGCTTCGGGTCGGGGCCTGTTGGGGGGAATCAAAGATCTGCTCGGGGCGGCCCTGCTCGGCGATCCGGCCCTTGTCGATGAAGATCACCCGGTCCGCGACCTCGCGCGCGAAGCCCATCTCGTGGGTCACGATCATCATCGTCATCCCCTCATTAGCCAGTTCGCGCATCGCATCCAGAACCTCGCCGATCATTTCCGGATCCAGCGCCGAGGTCGGCTCGTCGAACAGCATCAATCGCGGCTCCATGGCCAGCGCCCGCGCAAGCGCCACCCGCTGCTGCTGCCCGCCGGAAAGCTGCGAGGGATATTTTCCGGCCTGATCACCAATCCCCACCCGCGCCAGAAGCCGCTGCGCCGTCGCCTCGGCCCTGTCACGGTCCCAGCCGCGGACCTTCATCGGCGCAAGCACCACATTGTCCAGCACGCTCAGATGCGGAAACAGATTGAATTGCTGGAAGACCATCCCGACTTCGGTACGGATCTTCTGCAATGCCTTTGTGGCCTTGCCATTGGGCAGCAGGGTATTGCCGTCCACTTCCAGCTCGCCTTGCTGGAATTCCTCCAGCCCGTTGACGCAGCGGATCAGCGTCGATTTGCCAGAGCCGCTGGCCCCGATAATGACCACCACCTCACCGGGCGTCACCGTCAGGTCGATATCCTTCAGCACATGCAACTCGCCGTAATGCTTGTTGAGCTTGCTCAGATGCACGATCGGCGCGGAACCGGATGCCTGCCTGTCTTGCGTCATGTCGGGCTTCCTTCTTTCCTTGCGCCGCTCATTGGCCCACCAGCCCCTTGCGCTCAAGCAGGCGCAGGGCAAGCGACAATGACAGGGTGATCACCAGATAGAGCAGCGCAACCATCAGATAGACCTCCAGCGCCGTGAAGGTGGTGGCGATATAGATCTGCCCCTGACGCACCAGTTCGCCGACCCCGATCACCGAGAACAGCGAGGTATCCTTGATGCTGATGATGCCCTGATTGCCCAGTGGCGGGATCATCCGCCGGAATGCCTGCGGCCAGATGACATAGCGGAACGCCTGCCCGCGCGACAGGCCCAGCGACAGCCCGGCTTCGCTTTGGCCGCGTTCGATGGATTGCACGCCGCCGCGGACGATCTCGGAGATATAGGCGCCGGAATTGACGGCGATGGCGGCGATTCCTGCGACCAGCGCGTTGATGGGACCGCCCAGCAATTGCGGCAGGCCATAGAAGATGAACAGCACCTGAACCAGAACCGGCGTGCCCCGGAATATCTCGATATAGATGATCGCGGGCCAGCGCAGCCACGCCGTCCGGCTGATCCGCAGCAAGCCGACAAGGATACCGATAAAAAACCCGATCGCCAGCCCCCCGAAGGAAATCAGCAGCGTATAGGGAATGCCGGCCACAAGATGCGGCAGCGAGGCGAAGGCCGCTTGCCAGTTGAATTGAAAGGTGACGTCCAAAAGGAACCTCCGTCAGGATGCGGTCAACGCGTTCCACAGCATGATTGCAGGCACGTCATCGGGTTCATGGTCATGGGCGGCGGCGCGACCCCAGGGGCCGACACCGCATTGCCGGGGCGCGCGGATCACTCGCCGCTTGGGCTGCCGAACCATTTCGTATGGATCTCGTCGTAGGTTCCATCCTCTTTCATGGCGGCCAGGGCTTCGTTCACGGGCTCTACCCATTCGCTGCCCTTGACCAGCACGATCCCGTATTGCTGACCTTCGTAGAGTTCACCGACCGTCTTCGCCCGGCCCTTGCCCTGGGTCTGAGAGAAATAGCCGACATTGGGCGCGTCATAGAAAACCGCATCGGCAGATCCGCCCAGCAGCGCCATATACATGTCGCTAGAGCCCGGATAAGGGGTGATTTCCGCGCTGTCGCCCAGATTTTCCTGAAGATAATCGAAACTGGTCGAGCCGATCTTGGTCGCGACGGTCTTGCCTTCGAGATCCTCTATGGACTCGATACTGTCATCATTGGAATTGACCAGAAGACGAAGACCGCTGTCGTAATAAGGCGAAGAGAAATCGACGATCTTGGCGCGTTCGTCGGTGATGGTGATGCCTGCGATGGCAATATCGACATTGCCGGTCTGTACGGCGGGAATGATGCCGTTGAAATCCATGGTCCGCATGTTGATTTCGAAGCCGGCGCGCTCGGCCACCTCGTTGATGATATCCATGTCGAAACCGACCATCTCGCCGGATTCCTGATCCATCATCTCGAACGGCACGAAACTTGGATCGGTGACGACATCAAGGGTCTCGCTTTGGGCATGTGCCATCCCCCCGAACCCCATGCCAAGGCATGACAGCAGCAGCATTGATTTCAATGAATATTTCATAACGCGTTCCCTCGCCCGGATAACTTCATACTGCCGCCACTATGTCGGACAGCCGAAGGAGGGTCAAGTTGACGACCGGACGAGGCAAGGCCAGTGAACCGCGGTTTCGCGATGCCGGGTCACCCGAAAAACCTGATATCCGCTCCCGCCGCCGGGCTTCGTCAGACCGTAGCCGAGGCCCGCCTGACCTTGAACATCCGGCGGGTGAAGGCGAACAGGAAGATCGCCGTCAGGATCAGAATGATGGTCGGTGCCGGTGCGCTGTCCAGAAAGAAGCTGAGATAGGTTCCCCCCAGCATCGACAGCATGCAGACCATCACGGACACGGCCAGCATTTTCCCGAAACTTCGCACCAGCAGGAAAGCGATGGCGCCGGGTGCGATCAGCAGGCCGACCGCAAGGATCAGTCCCGTCGCCGAAAGCGTCGCGACGATGGTAAGCGACAGGATTGTCAGCAACCCGTAATGCAGCAATCCCACCGGCAGGCCCGAGGCCCGCGCCTGTACCGGATCGAAGGCATGCAGCATCAGGTCCTTCCATTTCAGCAGCAAGGCCGCCGCGACAAAGACCGAGATCAGCCCCGCCGTCCAGAGATCCTGCAGCCCGACGCCAAGCATGTTCCCGAACAGGATGTGATCAAGATGGATATTGGTGTGGATCGCGACATAGATCACCAGCCCAAGCCCGAACATGCCGGAAAAGACCACCCCCATGACGGTGTCCTGCTTCACCCGGCTGTTCTCGGACAAATAACCGGTGGCAAGCGCGGTCACCATGCCCGCCGCGAACGCGCCGAAGATCAGGGGAAAGCCCAGAATATAGGCCAGAACGATCCCCGGCAGCACCGCGTGGCTGACCGCATCCCCCATCAGGGCCCAGCCCTTAAGCACAAGGAAGCAGGACAGCAACGCCGTGGGCACCGAAACGATCACCGAGATCCAGAAGGCGTTCTGCATGAAGCCGAACTGGAACGGCATCAGAAGCGTCTCCATCGTCACACCGCCTCTGCCCGCAGGGCTTCGGCCGCCTTGCGCCGCGCCGCCAGAAGCCCGTGTTTCGGCGCAAGGACGAATACCGCCAGAAAGATCAGCGTCTGCAGCACGACGATGACCCCGCCGGTTGCTCCGTCCAGGAAATAGCTAAGATAGGCGCCCGCGAAACTCGTGACCGTTCCGATGGCGACCGAGGTCATGATCAGACGCGGGAAACGGTCGCACAGCAGATAGGCCGTCGCCCCCGGCGTGACCACCATGGCGATAACAAGGAACGCGCCGACCGTCTGCATCGCCGCCACCACGCAGGCCGAAAGCAGCACGAAGAACACGGCTTTCAGCAGGCCGGGGCGCAATCCGATCGAGCGCGCATGGCTTTCATCGAAAAAGACGACCATCAGATCCTTCCATTTCGCCAGCAAGACCCCAAGCGAGACAAAACCGATGATCGCAAGTTGCAGCGTATCCTCGGGCGTGATCGCCAGAATATTGCCCATGGTGATCGTCTGGATCGAAACCGACATCGGGCTAAGGGACGCCATGAAAAGCCCAAGCCCGAAGAACGAGGTAAAGATCATCCCGATGATCACATCGACCTTCAGGCCCGAACGATCCGACAGGAACAGCATTGCCGCCGCCGCAAGCCCGCCCGAGATGAACGCCCCCAGCGCAAAGGGCAGACCAAGAATATAGGCACCCGCCACGCCCGGCACGACGGAATGGGACAACGCGTCGCCGATCAGCGACCAGCCTTTCAGCATGAGATAGGAAGACAGAAAGGCGCAAACCCCTCCGACAAGGGCGGACACCCACATCGCATTGGTCATGTAGCCATAGGTGAAAGGTTCAAGAAGCACAGTCATTCCCGCCCCTCTGACCGGCGCAGCTTGTCGCCATATTGGACAAATGGCCGTTCGTCATCGGTCAGGATCGACAGGTTCCGCGCGTCATCGTCGTCGTGCAGTTCGGCGCCGCTCAGGGTGAAATGCCGCAGCACGCCGCCAAAGGCCCGTTCCAGATTCTCGCGGGTGAATGTCGTCTCGGTCGGGCCATAGCCCAGCACGGTGCCTTTCACCAGAACCACCCGGTCGCAGAATTCGGGCACGGTGCCCAGATTATGGGTCGAGACCAGCATCACCCGCCCCTCGTCGCGCAATTCGCGCAGCAAAGCGGTAATCTGCTCTTCGGTCTTCACATCGACCCCGGTGAAGGGCTCATCCAGCAGGATCACCTGCCCGTCCTGCGCCAGCGCGCGGGCAAGGAAGACACGCTTTTTCTGCCCACCCGACAATTCGCCGATCTGGCGGCTGCGGAAGTCTTGCATATCCACGCGCGACAGTGCCGCATCGACCGCCGCATGATCCACAGGGGACGGACGGCGCAGAAAGCCCATGCGGCCATATCGGCCCATCATGACCACATCCTCGACCAGAATCGGAAAGGTCCAGTCGACCTCTTCCGACTGTGGGACATAGGCGACCAGATTTTTCTTCAACGCCTCTTTGACTGATAGCCCCAGCAGGCGGATATCGCCCTTCGCAACAGGGACAAATCCCATGATCGCCTTGAAAAGCGTCGACTTGCCCGCGCCATTCACGCCCACAAGCGCCGTCACCGTGCCACGCGGGATCTGAAACGAGGCGTTGCGCAGCGCCGTTTGGCCGTTGCGATAGGTGACGGTCACCTCCTGCACCTCTATTCCGTCTTGATGGCCGGCGCTTTCAGAATGTGCCGGTTGCGCCATCTGGCTGTCATGCTTCATCGTGAATCTTTCTGCCGGAAGGGCCGGCGGCCCGTTAAGAAAAGCGATCTCAGTTCATGCCTGCCTGCAGCCCGTCGGCAATCGTCCGGGACGTCACCCTGAGCAGGTCGAGATAAGACGGAACAGGACCATTGGGCGCGGACAGGCTGTCCACGTAAAGCACCCCGCCATAATGCGCCCCGGTTTCACGCGCGACCTGCTCGGCGGGCGCGGTATTCACCGTGCTTTCACAGAAGACTACCGGGATGTCGTTCTCCTTCACCCCGTCGATCACCGCGCGCACCTGTTGCGGTGTGCCCATCTGATCGGCATTCATCGGCCAGAGATAAAGCTCTTTCATGTGGAAATCCCGCGCCAGATAGCTGAATGCGCCTTCGCAGGTCACAAGCCAGCGCTGCGCCTCGGGGATGGTGGCGATCTCCTGCCGCAGCGGTTCAAGCGTGGCACGCAGTTCTTCCTTATAGGCTTCCGCATTGGCGGTATAGGCTTCCGCATTCCCGGGATCGTGCGCGACAAAGGCACCCAGAATGTTGTCGATATAGATCAATGCGTTATCCAGACCCATCCAGGCATGCGGGTTCGGCGATCCTTCATAGGCGCCGGCCGCGATCGGGATCGGATCTATTCCCTCGGTCAGGGTTGCCGAAGGCACATCCCCAAGATTGGCGAGAAACTGCTCGAACCAGAGTTCGAGATTCATGCCGTTCCACAGGATCAGGTCAGCATCCTGCGCCCTGACGATATCCTTCGGAGTGGGTTCATAGCCGTGGATCTCGGCCCCCGGCCGGGTGATCGAAACCACATCCGCCGCATCGCCAGCCACCCGCTGCGCCATATCGGCAAGTACCGTGAACGTGGTCACGACCTTCATCCGATCCTCATCGGCCAGTGCGGTGCCTGCCATAAGCGTGATTGTCGCCACAGCTCCCGACAAGCGTGCCATCGTCAAGATCATGAAAATCCCTTTCCCGGTTTGCCGTTTCGTACGTGAATCGCCACACGTCCGCCCCATAGATGCGAGTGAGTTGCAGGTAGAGATATCAGGTTTCACCCTTATTGCAAGTGCAATGCATTCGCATTTATAAGCGCATCCAAAATTGATGACCTTTGGATTCGGTCATGTTAAAGATCGCTTCAGCCTGATCGGTCCGCTCCGATGCTCGGCTGGCATGTTTTAGTCGAAGCGGGAAACCGGATGAGCAGTTCCAGGCAAGAAAGCCTTATCGACAGGTGCAAACATCATGGGCTTCGCATCACCGGACAGCGCCGCGTGATCCTGGAAGTGCTGGACGCATCCGACGATCATCCGGATGTGGAGGAACTTCATCGCCGCGTCAGTGCGATCGAGCCGGGGGTGAATATCGCGACCGTCTACCGGACGATGAACAAACTGGCCGAGCAGGGCCTGATCGAGCGTCACCAGTTCGATGACGGACGATTGCGTTACGAACCGGCCCCCGAAGAGCATCACGACCATTTCATCAATGTCGAAACCGGCGAGGTTATCGAGTTCAGGTCGGACGAAATCGAGGATTTGCAGGAAGAGATCGCCCGGAAATACGGTTTCGAGATCGTGAGCCACAAACTTGAACTCTATGTCAGGCGCCGCAAAGGGCATTAGAGCCTGTCGCGCCGCATCGGAAACGCAGATTGTTTGCGTCCCGCGATGGGGGGGGGGGGGGGGGGGGGGGGGGGGGGGGGGGGGGGGGGGGGGGGGGGGGGGGGGGGGGGGGGGGGGGGGGGGGGGGGGGGGGGGGGGGGGG
>NZ_JAUUTZ010000039.1 GCF_030678915.1 Paracoccus wurundjeri
CGTGTCGTGCCATACCGGCGCGCAATATCCGCAACCGTCACTCCGGGCATCATGCTCTCCGCCGCGATCCGCGCCCGTTCTGCCTTCGTGCGCCGCCGCCGACCACTCGGAACCTCGATCACCTCAAGCCGCGAAACTCCAACGCCCATCGAGCCGTCCAAATGGACGCCCATTTTGCCGTCTCTTTCCAAATCCAAAACCTCCGTCACCCGCATCCGCGCAAAGTGCCCGGGTCAAGTCAGAAATGGCAGGAGGGGATCGGCGTCGCGCTTACCCTAGTCCAGTTCCTTCACTATTTTCTCCGGCACAACGAGGATGTCTGCGTAATCCTCTTCATCTCCATGGGAAAGATTGAAGAGCAGGCCATCGGCGGTTTCCGTAAAATCGCAATAATCGCCACCAGCCCCATAGCTGCTTCCACCGGGCAGGATTTCGAGCAGAGCATCACTGCGGTAATGGTGGAGTTGGCTCACCGTATGGCTGTTGATCTCGACATTGAGACAGAGCGCGCCGCTGTGATGGAATGGACGAACGACTATCGTGACTTCCCCTTCCAAGATGCCTTCGACGGACTTGCCGTTTTCGTTTAGCGCTGTACCACGCTGATAGGGCGTGCTGAACGTCTGCTTGACGGTTGTGGACCGGCCCATCACGCCAACCCAGGTCGCAACCGTTACCAGTGTTTCATTTGCATAGATCGAAGCACGTATGCGATAGGCGTCTTCCGCCTCCTGGGCCGGGAGCGCGGTGGTTGTCGTAGTGAGCAGGGCAAAGCCTAAAAGCATGCGGCTGGCAATAATCATATCTCTTATAACTCGTCGCAGAATATCGTCGGAGATTGGGCTCATGAGATGTGCAAGCATCGTCCCTTATCTGTAGACCTATGCCGAGAGTATCGCCCACGTTGCAACCGTCAGCAATGGGCTCTTCGTGTCGATGTGACGGGATGGTACCGATGCGGGACGCAGCTGCCGGTCGGCCAGCTACCGGCCAATAGCTCAAGCTGTATCGAACCGGAGACGCGCAGCCGCAAATATTAACAGCAGACCACAGACAGCGGCGCCAACCAGATAAGGCGCGTGAAGTGCATCGCTTCGCCCAATGGACGGAGTCAGCACGGCGACCAATGCGCCAGCGCCCATAGTGCCAAAAGGCATCGCTCCCCAGCCGAAGAACCTGTAGACAGAGTTAACCCGGCCGAGAAGATCATCTGGGATGAGGCGCTGGCGATAACTGACCGTCACCACGTTCCACAGCATCCCTGCCGCTGCCTCTAAAAATAAGGCAAGACCCGCCAATGCCGGGGAACCAAACAGGCCGAGCATAAGATTGACGGTGACAAAGGTGCCGAGAGCGGCGAGAAGACTGCGACGCATACCTAAACGCCCCGCCACAACTGGGGCGAACAGGCCTCCGGCAACCCCGCCCATCGCGCCAAATGTCAGCAGCACCCCGTATCCAGTCGAGGGCAGCGCCAGAACCTCCTGCGCGTAAAGCACCAATATTGTCATACCGCCGATGAAAACCGCGTTGATCGCCCCCAGCATGATCGCTAGACGCAGGATCAGCGGATTGCGCCACATCCATCCAAGCCCCTCCAGTAGTGCAGGGAGAAATTTGGCAGAGACTGTGGTTTTCCGGGGCGGCAGGGCGATCATCCAGATCAGCGCGGCGGACAGCGCGTAGATCGAGGCGTCCACTCCGAAGGGCAACGCCATTGACGTTGCTATTAGCAGTCCGGCCACGGGCGGCCCAATGAATTGTCCAGTGATTTGCTCGGCGCTCCACATCTGGCCATTGGCGCGTTCCAGATCGCCGTGTGCGACGATAGAGGGCAGGACCGTCTGGGCGGCGTTGTCGCGGATCACCTCGGCTGAGCCGAACAGGAACCCCCACCTTTTGAACGTCAGCTTTCAGAAAGATGCCCCTGGGGCTTTGCGACCGCAGCGGAGCTGGCGCTGCGCGATAGCCGAATGTCGTGAAAGGGCTGCGACCGGTCTTCTACACCTGCGAATCAGCCCAAGGGAGCGGCAACTTGGGCTCGGAACGGCCTTGCGGCCGCTTAAAGCCCGCTAGCAGGCACGATCGGCCCTGAGCTGCAGTTGGATTGGCCACGATGACGACGCGGCGCGTCCCGCTTAAGCGGACCTTGGTCGATCGTGCGGCATTTTTAGCTATATCGTTGGCTGAGCAACGGAGCTATCTGTAGTTCGATGCCTTAAGCAAACTCCGCTTTCCTTACTTGTTTGAAGTGTCGGTTCACGTTGTGATTCAAACTATTTCAGATGACCCGAGCTTCTTCACTCTGGTTTCTGTCTAGTATGCTACGGGTTTGATCTTCGTCAGCGGGTGTTATACCGAGACCTCTTTCAATCTCATGGTCTTGCTCCCAGAGTGCGAATATAGATTCGATCTCACCTTCATCCAGTACCTTGGTATTTGTTAAACGTTCGAGCGCTAGAAGACGGTGAAGTATGATTTGGCGTGCGCAAGTAGAAAATGGACCCGGCAATTCTGATCCATTGCGGCGTACAGGCCAGCGAAGCTGATGGTCGTTCCGAATTACCGAGAGCCAATTCCGGAACTCTAGGAAGGGCGCTAAATTGGAATGGCCTGCTTCAATGAGCTTCAAGGCAGATTTGTCTCTCCGAACCACAGTGCAAGTCCAACACCCAAACCTACCTGAAGCACATGGTGGAGCGGTTGGGGACCGTAGGACGGGGCACTCCCCCGACGCGTCCCGATAAATGCCTTCGATTTCCCTTGCTGAAATGGAGCTTACATTGTCGATCATGAAAAGGGTGTCCCAAACATCCGAAATCGTGAAGTCGAGTATTGGAAGGTACAGGGATACCTTCGACCTGCCTTCCTTTTGGGTTTGCCAATGATCATCTCCAAATTTCGAAATTGAACGCCGTCTCTGTTCGCTTTCATTTCTGCGACTACCCAGTAACACAACCGTGTTTTCACGATCACCTTCTTGAATAAAATCAGATACGGGATTAATGCGGAGTCCTTTGGTGCACCACCGAAAGCTGTTGGTGGGTGTCGGGTACCCTCGACCGGCGACTTTGACGAAGAAGCGATCTTTTACAGGCGCCTTCAATAGCTGTACGGAAATGCTGATTTTCTTCTTTGCAAACTCCATTTCCATTTTTCGAAGTGTGCGCTTCACGTATTCGTCAATTAACGGATTTTCCACTCCCGTATCACAGTAAATTAAAGAGGCATTAACGGGCAGCGCTTCAACATTTCTTAGCGCTGCAATGAATATTTTCAGAGTCGCAGTAGAGTCTTTCCCTCCGGAATATGCTAGGATCCATCTCTTTTCGGGGTTAGCTTCAATTGCAATTTTGGTTCGCGCAATGGCCGCAAGAATATTTTCAGCCATCTTCAAGAAAATACTTCAATACTTGGCATCTGTGGAACTGTTCGATGATTGCCAACTGTTCGTCCCCAATTTCTTTGTGTTTTCGAGTAACTATCTCTCCGATGGGCCAGCAAATAATGGCAAGGAATGCGAAAATAGCAAGTCCTATGAGTGCACTCTGCGATGAAAACAAAAAGTGATGCAGCAACGCATATGTCGCAAAAAAGATTGCGATGGCTTTGGTATCAGCGATAGTAGTCCAAATGTACCCGTTGAAATATGCGCGTTTTGCATGAAGCTTCAGGCTACCGTCCGAGTCTACAATTTTATAAAAGAGCCGGCGCAATTTTGGCCATTCCGAACGCGGGCTTTCTAGGTTTCCTCCCCCAATTGAGACCATTCTACGTCGAATATTTTGATTTATCGAATCAAAATGCTTACGATTTGCCCAATCTCGCAATGGTGTCAGGTAGTAGACGACCGCAGCAACAATTGCCGGGAGATGCGAGCCAAAATCCGAGATCGACTTCGGTACTACAATTTTCCAATCCCCAGTTACTGACCCTAGAAAGGCCCAAAAAAGGATGATGATAATGCCGGGGGTGATAAAGCGGAGACTCTTTAGGAGCTCGATCGGCATACAATCCTCACATATGTGAACAGGTTAGTTTGCTCTTAATCAAACTACCTCTAAGTTGCAGCGCCAGCGTGGCGTGTGCAACCCTCTTCAGCCAATGTCTGCTGCTTGTGTCGCAAGGGGAGGCTTGATGACTTCGTAGCGTACGATTGCATCCCACCCCCGCGCCGATGTTGGGTTGGTGATGCTGAGCGTTGGAGAAACGGCCGCTCCGATCTAATGTTGCTGACCTGCAACGCTGCGTTGCCGCAAGCCCGCTCTCCGCCCTTCGAGCCATGGGCACAGCGATATACTGCGTCTGGCGTGAATGTCGTGAAAGGGCTGCGACCGGCCTTCTGCACCTGCGAAATAAGCTGCCCACAGCAGCTCAACCCCATACGACATCGACCGGACATCCGGCATCGAAAAGCCGATGGGGATATAATCCATGTGTGTCCAAGACAAGCCGGTAGCAGAAGATTCACTAAACGGGCCGTTTTCGAGATTAGGATACTCCGGTTACCGGCGGTCAGTGCTTTTCTCCCGTGGCATGAGCTGTGCCATGACGTCACCGGAGATCGCATCCGCCGCATAGCCGAATGTGCCGGAGGATTTCACCTCATCTGCAGCCCGCTTCAGCGCACCGAATGCGGCTCGCGCGAAGGAGCCACCGACGCTGATCCGGCGCACTCCGGCCCCGGACAGTTCGGCAACCGAGTAATTCTTGCCCCTAAGCCCCATGACGACATTGACCGGCGTGTCCACCGCCCGGCACACGGTCCTGATTGCCTCGATATCGGGAAGTCCGGGCGCGTACACAACATCGGCCCCAGCCTCGCAGAAAGCCTGAAGCCGGGCAATCGTGTCGTTCAAATCCGGCCTTCCCCAGAGATAATTCTCTGCCCTCGCGGTCAACAGGAAGGGTAAATCGCGCGAGGCTTCCGCTGCGGCCCGGATACGTTCGACCGCGTGGGATAACTAGTATATCGGAGCATCAGCATCACCTTTGGCGTCCTCGATCGATCCGCCGACCAGCCCGATCGCGGAGGCCATACGGATGGTTTTGGCGCAGGTTTCCGGATCGGTGCCAAAACCGTCCTCCAGATCGGCGGTGACCGGGATCCTCAGTAACATTGACGCTGCCGCAATGGGGGCAACGTCTGTTGTGTGGGGTTTGGTCCGGTGCCGTTCACGCGGCATCCTGCCCGGGCTTGTCGATCTCGCCGACCGTCTGGTTGATGAAATCCACGGCCTTCTGGGCTTCGGCCGCGGCCTTGAAGATCATCTCCTTGTCAGCTTTCATCGCCTCCAGCCAGCCTTCGACATAGGCGGCGCTCTGATCGAATTGCGACTCCACCCCCAATTGCACGACGAGGAAGCAGGCGCCGATCTCCGCGACCAACTCGTCAAAGGCATATTCTTTGCGGCTGGCATGCACCTTCTGCGTGGCCAGCCGGGCCGGCCCGCAAGCCCAATGGGTCAGCTCATGTGCCAGGGTGCCGTAATATCCGGCCGCGTTGAAGAAACTCGTGATCGGCGGGATGTGGATGTGATCCTTCACCGGGTGGTAATAGGCGCGCGGCTCTTCCGAAGTGATGATCTCGGCACCGGTCCGTGCGAAGAACGCCTCCAGTTCCGGATCGGCCTGCGTGCCCAGATCGCGGGACGGCTCGGGACGGATGTAATACTCCTCCGGCAGGCCGTCGATCTGATCGGCATTGAAGACATTGTTCACCCTGGCGAAGCGGATCCGGCGCTTACCCTCTTCACCATCCTCTGCCTCCTCGTCCTCCCGCTCGATCTGGCCATAGAAGACGGATTTCGCGGCCTTCTCGCCCTTGCGGACCGATCCGCCCAGCTCGACCGCCTGCCTGAAGGTCATCCAGCGGGCCGAGTTGTATCCCCGCTGATGGGCGGTGGCCCAGAGCATCAGGATATTGATGCCGTTATAGGTCTCGCCATTATGGCGTAGTGGAAAGCTCGCGCCGCTCAGATCCCCGGTCCAGGGTTTGCGCCATGGCGGCGTGCCCGCCTCAATCTGGACGATAATCGTGTCGGTGACATGCTGCTTGATATCGAAATTCCGGGCCATCGGATGTCCTTTCCCTTCCCTTGCGACACGCGACCGGGACCTGATGCCCCTGTCCGCGTTGGCGGGGCCGCGCGTGATCTGTCAGATGAAATGCGCCCCATGCATTTCGGCTGGACGGAGCAGGTGAGGGCGCCAGCCCGGCCTGCGGGCCGGACCGGGCTGGTCAACGCCCACATTCACGTCGGGAATGTCTGCCGCGAAAACCGCCGCCGATTTGCCGCGCGAGGAATGCCCTTCGGGCAGGGGAAATCGGTGGTGGTTTTCGGGGATGGGCAAGGTTGACCCGATCGGGGCGGTCTGTCAGGCGGACACCACCAAACGATAAGCTGTCGGGCGGGAGGTGAGCGTGGGGTACGCGCCTGCGCGTGGCCCGCGTCGATCCTTAGGCACGGCCGTTGTTTCACCGCGATCCCGGCTCGGGCCGGGATTTCCGTAGAACCGAGGGCGCTATACGCCCTCCCCTGTCACGCCAAACTTATCGTGGCGGGAACGGCAGGCTGACTGACCTACGGGGACAAGCCGGTTTCCGCGGCGCAGCTTTGACAATGCATCCATCGCGCGCTAGGGCAGCAAGCACTCTCAAGCGGACCGCACCAACAACAACTGCCATAGCTCGTCGCGTGAATCACCGCACCTCAGCTGGATAGCGGCTGACGGTGGAATACCATCGATCAGAGCAGGAACCGTCTGTCCAGCGAAGGGGTAAACTGACTGTAGCGAGACAAAACAACCTTGCCGTCTGTTTTCCATCTGTCAATCACCAGATCCAGTGATTGTGCATAAGATCACAAGCCGCTCAGTCTTCGTGATAAATGCGGAAGAGAATATGTCTGTTCAAACTGCCGTTCTGCGTCGACCAGTGGCAACATACCAATGGGGCACATATTCACGGCGGTGGCCGGGGTGACTCATGCCTTCCGCAGAATCTTCTCCATCGTCTTTCCTCTGGCCAATTCGTCGATCAACTTGTCCAGATAGCGGATTTCCCGCATGGTCGGCTCTTCGATATCCTCCACTCGAACGCCGCAAACCACGCCCCTGATCAAGCCTCGTGCCGGGTTCAGACGAGGCGCGTCGGCGAAAAAAGTCTCGAAATCCATCTGGTCTTCCAGCCGAACCGCCAATTCCTCCTGACTGTAGCCCGTCAGCCAGAGAATGATTTCATCAACCTCGTTCCTGGTCCGACCCTTTTTCTCCGCCTTCGCCACGTAATGCGGATAAACGCTGGCGAAGCTCGTCGTGAAAATCCTGTGCTTTGCCATCCTACCTCCCAATCCCGGATATCTATGACCGAGGGAACCTGACGGCCCGCCGGTTCGTCAACAGGATTTCCGCGCTCCGGCATCTATACGGCACTCCTGCGGCGGGAATGGATGCACTCTACGCGACGAGGGCAGCAAGATTGGCCAGCGTCGATTGCATGGCAGCCTCATGTTCCGCAATGACGGTTACCTTTATACCGTTCAATACCGCCTCCAGGCTCCATCTCATGATCATGGTCCCAGAGAAGACTGGATCATCCCGGCAACTGATGTTGCTCCAGCGTCTCGTCATCGCCATCCGATCTCATCGCATCCGCGATCAGATGCTCCACCGTTTCATTGAAATAGGCGGTCAGCTCCCGGTGCAACATGCGGAACTCCCCGGTGACAATTCGCTCGAAGCGTGATTGCCGGACGCGAACCATGACCGTGGTGCGGCGTTGCCGGGGATAGCGGTAGGGGTGGATGCCGTGCTTGCGGCAAAGCGCGACGAAGATCCGAACCGATCAGACATCTGGCAGGGAATATTGCATCTCGGTCTCAGGATCGTCATCGGCCTCCAGCTCGAAGGCGAGCTTCGCCTGGAGACGATCGCGTGCCGCCCCGGCCGCCGCCCGCTCGCCCGCGGTCGCACCCCGTGCGAACAGCGCCTCGAGCTTCGCCAGCTTCTCGCGTAACCGATGGGGCGTCTAACGAGGAAAGAACTCCCGACGCACTATATGAATGGCACAGACTGCCGTGAAAGTCCCGAAAGCTAGGCGATCACAAAGGGCTCTGATCCGCCTTGTGGCAATGCAGCATGCGGTAAAGAACTCTAAACCGCCTCCTGTCATCACTGGAACCGGCAAGGGGGGCCCAACGCCTGCTGTTAATCGGCGGTGCTCCCGCGACACCTGAGCCCCGAACTGGCGCGTTGAAGTTGCTCCGGTTCAGCGTTCACGCCGATAGTGCATAGCGACCGCGCCGTTGCGGAGCAGCTTCGCTGAGACCAGTTCGAGCCGTCGCGTACTGGGTAGCCCGCCCCGGTACAGGGTCGGGCCATGGCCGGCGATCCTGGGATGGACGAGGAACTGATACTCATCGATCAGATCCAGCCGGTCCAGCTCGGTTGCGAGTTTACCGCTACCGAGGAGCACGCCGGCCGGTGTTGCGTCCTTGAGCCTCTGCACGCCTGTTCGCAGGTCGTCGGCGATATGGTGGCTGTTGGTCCACGAGAAGTCCTTTCGCGTCGATGACACCACGTATTTCGGCTTGGCGTCCAGTTTGACCGCCCATTCGCGTATCGCCGGCGGTGCCTCCACGTCGCCGCGGGCAACCGCCGGCCAGTAGCTTTCCATCATCTCGTAGGTGATGCGGCCCCACAGCATCGCTCCGCTCTCATCCATCAGGTAGGTGAAGAACGCATGCGTCTCGTCATCAGCGATTCCCGCTTCATGGTCGATGCAGCCGTCCAGGGTGACGTTTATGCTGAAGGTCAACAATCCCATGTGCCGAGCCTAAACCATCCGCTCGACAAGACCCAGGGTTATTGCTCGTGGCTGATGTATGGTCTCTTTGCTGCCGATCTCTGCGGCGCCGTGATATGCTGGCGCGCCGGCATCCAGCTGACGGTGAGGCGGGAGTGGTGGATCGGAGGATTCGCCATGACTATTGAGAATTTGCCCGCCATTCGTGCCTGCCGCCCCGCCTGGAACAAGGGGCGTATTGTCGGCCAAAAGCGTCCGCTGCTGCCGAAACATGTCTGGGCGATCAGGGTCCGACTCGAGATTGCGAACAATGTCTGCGATCTTGCGTTGTTCATCCTTGCCATCGACAGCAAGCTGAGGGGCTGTGATCAGGTGAAGCTCAAGGTCGCCGATGTCTACGCGGCTGGTCAGGTCAAGGAGCGCGCCTCGATCATCCAGAGCAAAACCCGGAAACCGGTTCGCTTCGAGATCACCGAGGGCACGCGAAAATCGATCACGGCTTGGCTCAAAGACCCGATGATGATCGGGTCTGAATATCTTTGGCCTGGTCGCTTTCACGAGCGGCTGCACATCTCGACCCGTCAGTATGCCCGGCTGGTCCGAGACTGGGTCACGTCGATCGGCCTCCAGCCGTCATCTTATGGGACGCATTCCATGCGCCGAACCAAGGTTGCCCAAATCTACCGAAAGACTGGCAATCTGCGCGCCGTTCAACTCCTGCTCGGTCATACCAAGATGGACAGTACGGTGCGATACCTTGGTGTTGAGCTTGAAGATGCACTTGTGATTGCCGAAGCTGTTGAAATCTGAAACAATGGGCGGCCCAGCAGAGGCGGCCCATAGCCGCCGGTCAACGTATACTAGGGCCGCGCAGTCACGCTCCCGAAACCGGCCGTTCGTGCTCAGCGCAGAAGCCATAGTCGGACTTAGCCATCTTCACCAAGAGAGTGCAGGCGCGTCGGGGCGCAGTGCGACGACATCGACCGCGCTCCGTTGCATCAAATCAGCCGTTGAACAGAGCCACTGCATCCGCGCCCGCGGGCAGGCGCACCGGTGCGGCTGGATCTGTTGCGATGCGCCAAATTGCCGCCACCACATCTTCGGCCTGGGTCTTGTCCTCATCGGTCCCGGCGGCTAGTCGCGCAAACACCTCCTGAGCCATCTCGGCATAGGGCTCGGGGAAGCCGCCCGCCTGCACCATCCGCTCGCGTGCATTGCTGCCAAACGCCGTGCCCGGCGCCTGACCCGGTAGCACCACATGGCTCCGGATGCCGAAAGGGGCCAGTTCCAGCGCAATCACTTCGGTGAGCGCATTCACCGCAGCCTTGCTGGCGGTGTAGACTGACAGCAGGTCATAATTCTTCAACGTGACGCTGGAGGTCACATTAATGATCACCCCCGCCCGGCGGGCGCGGAACTGCGGCAGCACGGCCTGGATCATCGCGATGGTGCCGAAGGTATTGGTCCCGAAGATTTCTTGCACGATCGGCATCGGCGTGCCTTCAACCGCATTCAGCCAGCCGATGCCGGCATTGTTGACCAGCACATCGATCTCGCCCGCAGCCGCCACCGCAGCGGCGATGCTGTCGGGGCAGGTGACGTCCAGCGGCAGGATCGTCAGCCGGTCAGAGGCGGGCAGCAGATCGGGCTTCGGGTTCCGCATCGTCGCGATGACAGTCCAGCCCTGGGCCAGGAAGTGCCGCGCGGTCTCAAAGCCAAAGCCCGAGGAGCAGCCGGTGATCAGGATGGTGGGCATGAGAAAGTCCTTTCATTGTTGCCCGACTTACCTAGCCACGGACGGTGCGACGCCCTATAATCCGAAGTCCATGATGATTTATCAAAAGTCCAAATTGCGATTGCCATGACCGATCCGCTGACCCAGATCGTAACGCTGCTGCGCCCCGGCGCACCCTATGCCAAGCTGGCCAGCGCCTCGGGCGCATGGCGGGTGCGGCGGGATGAGGACAATATTGTCTTCTACAATCTGACCCTGTCAGGTCAGGCGCTGCTTGAGGTTGACGGTCGCCCGCCCGTTCTGCTGGAGGAGGGGGATTTCGCACTGATCCCGGCGGCGCGGCGCTTCACCTTTTCCAGCCCCGATCCTGTCTTGCCACAGGGGCAATTCTCGAATCCCGTTCTGACTGCCCCCGGACAGGTACGCATCGGGGATTCCGAACTGCCGGTTACGACGCAGCAACTGGTCGGCCATTGCACCTTTGCGGCGCGGGATGCCGGGCTGCTGCTGACGCTGCTGCCTGATCTGGTGGTGATCCGCGGCGAGGCACGGTTGGCGATGCTGATCCGCCTGGTCGCAGATGAGGCGCGGGCCTCGCGGCCCGGGCGCGAGGTGGTTCTCGAGCGGTTGCTGGAGGTCCTGCTGATCGAGGCGTTCCGTGTCTCGGGCGGCATCACCGCGCCGCCGGGTCTGCTGCGGGGCCTCAGCGATCCGCAGCTCTCCATCGCGCTGCGCGCCCTGCATGCCGATCCCGCGCGGCCCTGGACGGTGACTGACCTCGCCCGCATGGCTGGGCTGTCGCGCTCGGGCTTTTTCGCGCGATTCGAGCGTGAGGTGGGGCGCACGCCAATAGCCTATCTGACCGACTGGCGGATGAGTCTCGCCAAGGACCGGCTGCGGCGCGGCGACGGCAGCCTGTCCGAGATCGGTGCCGCCCTCGGTTATGGCTCAGCCAGCGCGTTCAACACCGCCTTCGCGCGCGAAGTCGGCCGGCCGCCGGGGCAGTATGCCTTGTCGATTGCACAGCGGGAACTGGAGGCGACGCATGTCTGAGAAGAGGTGGCTCTAAGCCGACGGACGATTCCTGTCAGATGACATGGCGCAGCTTCCCTGAACCAGCCATTGGCGCCCGCTGCAGCGAACAACAATGGCAGTGCAGCTATATGAGCATCATACTTCAGAGGAGATCTGCACTGCCAACCCCTATCGGCATGCTCAACGAAACTATCGCGCTACGCAAAAAAATGATCTCACCTCGGCCAGGCTTTCAGTTAAGATACAGCGAGTTTTGTGGAGAGGATTTGAATGACGTTGTTCGACTGGCTTCCTGGACGCAGTTCTGAACCGCAGCGGCGCGATCCGCAACGGGCTGATGGTTACGAACCTTTATCCTCTCGAACCGACCATCCATCTGCCAGACCGTTCTTTGGCCATGCCGAACAAGTCCCCCAGGGACGCTTTCGCTTCATCGCGTTAGATGTGGAAACGGCATGCAGCGATGTCGCAAGCATCTGCCAGATCGGCCTGGCATGCGTGCAACCCGATAACGAGATCCAGACATTCTCGATGCTGATCGATCCCCGCACCCGGTTCGACCCGTTTAACATCCGCCTCCACGGCATCGGGCCGGATCATGTCGCGCAGGCACCCGGATTTGCGGACGCCCTGAGGGTTCTTCTGCCCCTGTTGACCCAGCACCACCTTGTCCAGCACAGCAATTTCGACAAGCAGGCGGTGAATGCCGCCTGTAGATCCTGTGGCATCGACGCTCCCGACTTGCGGTGGAGCGACAGCGTCACGATCGCGAGGCGGGCCTGGCCGGAGTTGAAGGGGAATGGCGGACACGGGCTGGCCAACCTCAAGAGGAAGCTGAACCTCCGGTTCCACCACCATGACGCAGGAGAGGACGCCCGCGCAGCCGCAATGGTCGTGCAGCACGCCGAGAGCCATCTTGGCCTTTCCTTCGAAGACCTGATCAAGCCAGTTGGCAAAAAGGGCTATGCTCCCGCGATCACCATGGCGGGAAACCCGTCAGGGCCGTTGGCCGGTTTCACGGTGGTTTTCACAGGCGCACTTGGCATGTCCCGAACCGAGGCGGCCGAGCTGGCGGCCCGGGCCGGGATGTCGGTAAAAGCGGGTGTGACCAAGCAGACCACTCATCTCGTCGTCGGGGATCAGGATCTGTCGCTTCTTGCCGGACATGCTCGAAGCAGCAAGCACCGAAAAGCCCAAGAAATGCAGGATGTCGGTCACCCCATACAGATCATCGGCGAAAGCGATTTTCGAAGGCTTGTCGCTGACTGTGGCACAGCCTGAATCTCTGCATGGGCTACAGTCGGCCCATTCTTGCCGTTCAGCGTCCTGTGCGATGCCGCAGTGCGGCTTCATTGAAACGGTCATTCATGCTGGTCGCAGCGAAACCGATCTATCAAACTGGTAAAATGCGGGACGGAGCGGCCGTTCACCGAAGTAGATTCGCAGCGATGATTGTTTGAGTTATGACCATTATACCGATTGGAATATGGAGAGGCATAAAAACGCTGTCAGTCGTTACATAAGACATAAGTGCGAACTCCAAGCCAAAGCCGATGCAAGCCGGGAAACTAGCGAGAACGTAAGATCTGACCGAAACCGCGACCATTGGCCTCAGCTGCCAAAATCGTCCCTTCAACGGCTGATAAATCCGCTGTTCTGACGTGCCTAACACAGCCCTTTCGCGGGCTAGGGCGGCAGCATTGAATCGCAATGACGCGTACAATATCAAGGGGATGGCGGTAAGCGCAGAAATGATGATGACGCCAAATGCGATCCCAATCAAGGCCGCACCTCTGGTATGCAGATAGACATAAATTCCCGCCAGGAAAACCGTTGGCAGGGACAGGGACAGCAGACCCGCTATGACGATCTCGCGCAGAAAGGCTCTCCGACCTAAAGTGACAGCCATAGCTTCTGTTGACGTCGGATTGAGAATCGAAACCACTACTTGCGACACTTGAATGCCTTCCAGAATTGATATGACTGATCGCCAGTTTAGCCCAGCCCCGAATGCCCGCAACGGGCTCGAACCGAACCTGCGGCGAAACAGCGAGCGGAATCTTCGGCCCACCCAAACTCCCGTCGCGTTACAACCTATTGCGGTCACTCGCGATCAGTTCGGATGCTGCGGCCGGGCTTGTCATTTCGACCATTCGCCGTGTCAGCAAAGTCACGGACAGTAAGAATTCACGCAATGCGGAAGAGGACTGACATTGCCCGTGCTCAGGTTCGCGCCCTCGAGGCATTGATCTCGGTTGCGAGCTGTTCGCACTTGGCGCTAGCCCACTCGTGCGCATCGGCGCCGAACAGAAGTCGCCTGGCTGGTTCGGCGGAGGATGCCTCGGCAACGATCAGGGCGGACAGTTCCTCGGGATCGTTCTGCTGCGCGCCGTTCGCTTCGGTGATCAAGGTTCGAAAGCCGGCTACCGCCTCGGTATAATCCGCAATGTCTAAATCCCCCTGCCGCGCACTGGACGGATCGAGAAAGTTCGTGCGCATCATTCCGGGTTCCACGATTAAAGAGCGGATACCGAGCGGTGCGATCTCTTCTGCGACGCCCTCCATCCAGCCTTCGAGCGCGAACTTGGACGCCGAGTAGATCGAGCCGCCGGGATTCGAGACGAGGCCGTTGACCGACGAGATGGTAACCACGAGGCCCGAGCGCTGCCGGCGCATCGTGGGGAGCACCGCGCGCGCCACGTTCATTGCCCCGAACAGGTTGATCTCGAACTGCCGGCGCACGTCCTCTTCCGGGATCGTCTCGAACCATCCAAGCTGCGCGCGACCTGCATTGTTGACCAGGACGTCGATCCGGCCGAACGTCCCGATGGCTGCGTCATGCGCAGCCGAAGCTGCTTCGGCATCCGTCACATCGAGCGGCAGCACGAGCAAGCTGTCGTCCGGAGCGGAGAGGCTTTCGGCAAGGCCATCGATGGATTGGCTGGTCGCCACGACTCTGTCGCCCGTCCGAAGGACATCGCGGGCGAGCAGATATCCCAATCCCCTGCCAGCTCCTGTGATGAACCATACCTTGTCTGTCATTGTCAGCTCCTCTCATCTTGCCAATCATATATTAGCCTATCTATGCAGCATGCGATTAGTGCCTCGAAATTTGTCGAACCAAGTAGTAAGGCTACTGAATGGACCCGCGTAAGTTCTCCGATCTCTTCATCTTCAACCGAGTTGCCGAGCAGCGCAGCTTCACCGCTGCGGCACGCAGCCTGGGGGTGACCCAGTCCGCCGTCAGCCAGACCGTAAAGCGCCTGGAGGGCGAGCTGGGTGTCAGGTTGCTGTCACGCTCGACGCGCAGCCTCGCCCCGACCGCGGCGGGCGAGCGGCTGCTGGAAACGCTCGCCCCGATCATCGCGGAGATCGACGCGAAAATCGAGGTTCTGGAACGGATGCGCGAGCAACCTGGCGGGCGCCTACGGGTGACTTGCGGAAAACATGCCGCCGATACGCTCGTCTGGCCGGCCTTCTCGCGGCTGATCGCGACCCATCCAGAGATCGACGGCGAGCTGAGCGTGGAGAACAGGCATGTCGATATCGTTGCCGAGCGGTTCGACATCGGGATACGTCTGCGCGAGGATCTGGAGATGGACATGGTTGCCGTACCCGTGGGGCCGCCCTTGAGAGCTGTCGTTGTGGGCGCGGCGCGGTATCTCGACACATGCGATCCGCCGCGCACACCGCGCGACCTGTCGGCGCATCGTTGCATCGGCTTCAGAAACGCGGGTGGCACCTTGTCGCCGTGGTCGTTTGAGAAGGACGGACATGCGGAGACGGTAAAGGTGTCGCCGTCAATCATCGTCAATGATGGCGACGCGCTCGTGGGGGCAGCTTGCGCAGGGATGGGCTTGGCCTACATGCTTGAAGATCTCGCCGCATCAGCCGTGAAGGACGGCGCGCTCATCAAGGTTCTTGCCGACTGGTGTCCGCCATTTCCCGGTTATCACGCCTTCTATTCGAGCCGGCGCCATCCGACCCGCGCCTTCACCCTCTTTCTCGAGGCTCTGCGGCAGGAAAACGAGAAGAGAGCGCACGGGTAAGGCACAAGGGCTCCGAGCGGACTTGCGGCAGTGCAGTAACCATCCGCGTCACATGCGATGACGGCCCAGAAAAACGGCCCAAAGCTGACGGCCAGCTGTCCAATGTGCTGGATGGCAGCACTCCTCAAAGCGGCCACCCGGACGCGGTGCGGCACTGCACTGCAGCGGTCGGGTATTATACGTCTCGCCGGTTCTACTGTGGACCACTCAGACGGGACCTTGCATGTTGCGGCAATGACGCTCGGCATTCGATGCGAGGTGCCGAGTGATACAAATTTCCGGAAAGTTCTGGGAGCATCAGTTTTTTGTAGACAGGTCATTCAAAAAATAGTTGGATATCTGAACTCCAAAGTTATCTCCACATGTCACAAAGTGCCTGACGTTTTTAAGCAGGAAATAGAAATGAAAATAGCTCTCAATCAGTTTATTGAATTTTCCTACGGAGATAAGAGGAGGGATAAATCTAAGGTCGCAGGCATAATCAGCGATCTAGAGGTGCCCTACGATCCCGCCAAGGATCACTATAAACAGTTTCGGTAGGCAATGACATCTTTCGAAGATGCAAAGATATCACGTAAAGAGTTTCAAGAACTATACGAAAGCGTATTTGCAAATAAATCCTCAGGATACAAGATATTAAGTAAGAACTATCTTGACTTGAAGGAGGATTATGCCCTCATATGGGAGGGGCGCAGTCCTATTGACCTGCCCCGGGATTTTTCCTCCAGATGCGATTAGAGTCCGGCCCAACCAGAGGACGGACAATGAAGCGAACGAGATTTACGGACGAACAGATTATCGGCATCCTTGCGGAGCATGAGGCAGGCGCGAAGTGCGCCGACCTGTGCCGGAAGCACGGCATGTCGGAAGGCACGTTCTACAACTGGAAAGCCAAGTTCGGCGGCATGACGGTGTCGGAAGCGAAGCGGCTGAAGGCGCTCGAGGACGAGAACGCGAAGCTGAAGAAGCTGCTGGCCGAGCAGATGCTGGATCTGGCGGCGATGAAGGAGCTGGTTTCAAAAAAGTGGTGACGCCTGCCGTAAAGCGCGAGGCTGTCGCGCACTTGAGATCCCTGCTCGGGCTCTCAGAACGGCGGGCGTGTCGGATCGCCGGAGCCGATCGCAAGATGGTTCGCTATCAGTCGCAACGTGCGCCCGAGACAGCGTTGCGTGGCCGTCTGCGCGAGCTGGCCAACGAGCGCCGGCGGTTCGGCTATCGGCGCCTGTTCATCCTGTTGCGACGCGAGGGCGAACCGTCCGGGATCAATCGGATCTACCGCCTGTATCGCGAAGAAGGGCTGACCGTGCGCAAGCGCAAGGCCAGGCGCAAGGCGGTGGGAACCCGTGCCCCGATCTTGGTCGAGGTGCGCGCCAATGCACGCTGGTCGCTGGATTTTGTTCATGACCAGTTCGCATGCGGACGAAGGTTTCGGGTTCTGAACGTGGTCGATGATGTCACCCGGGAATGCCTGGCGGCGATCCCGGATACATCCATCTCAGGCCGCCGCGTGGCGCGCGAGCTTACGAACCTGATCGAGCGCCGGGGGAAGCCCGGAATGATCGTATCCGACGTGCTATGGGACGGAGCTGACCTCGAACGCCATCCTGAAATTGTGCGCAGAGACCCGTATCGAATGGCACTACATCGCGCCGGGCAAACCGATGCAGAACGGTTTTGTCGAAAGTTTCAACGGCCGGATGCGGGACGAGTTGCTCAATGAGACGATGTTCTGCAATCTGGCCCATGCCCGGACCGCCATTTCGAACTGGACCGCAGATTACAACACCGAGCGCCCACATTCTGCCTTGGATTATAAGACCCCGACCGAATACGCTCGAACCCTGACCACCGCAATCGCCCGCCCCGCTGCGCGAGATGAAAGCTCCGCGCGTCGGGCGATTGCTCAACCTGCGCCAATTGGCGTAAACAGCAACCGGGCTCAAGTCGCTGCTGGATGAAAGTTCAGGGGCAGGTCAAAACGGATAAATGTCTTGAACTTTCGCCAAATCGAAATGCTCAGAGCGATAATGCTCTCGGGGAGTGCCTCGCGTGCAGCCGAAATGTTGGGTGTGACGCAACCAGCAATCAGCCGTTCGCTTGCCGAACTTGAACGTGACCTAGGGTTTGTACTTTTTGTGCGCAGCGGTAATGGTCTTCGGGCTACGGCAGAGGGTATCGCATTTTGGCAAGAAGCGGAGCCCATTCACCGGCAGATCGACAATCTACGCGATGTCGCCCACCGTATCCGAGACCGGGGCGTGGGCAGCCTTCGGATTGCCACGCTTCCGGCGCTTACTTCCCTTTTGGTCGAGGTAATGGCCCGGCTCTCGCGAGAGCAGCCGAGACACCCGATAGCCCTAAGAAGTCATAGCTCCGTCGAGGTCCGGCAGCTTGTGAGTTCCGGTCAGTGCAATTTTGGCCTTATCTCGGGCGAAACGTCGACGATAGGGTTGGAGGCGGAAAGTTTCAGCCGCTACGAGGCCGTGTGTGTGATGGCGCCCGAACATCCGCTTGCCCGGCTTGCACGTATCAGGCCCGAGGATCTGGAGGGCTGCGACTTCATTTCTGTAAGTCCCGAGGATAGTGCCCGCCCCATCGTAGATACTATATTCGCGGAAAGAGGCATCAAACGGAATCTTGTTGCGGAAGGTTATACGTCACAGCTCTGCTGCGATTTGGCGCGGCGCAAAGTGGGCGTCGCTTTGGTAAACCCGGTTGCGGCATTGGCGGTAGCAGGGTGCGACCTGATCGTTCGACCGTTCACCCCCACTATTCCGCTAGAGGTGTTGGTGGTGTTCGCGGCCAACCAGCGGCATACGCATTTGGTTCAGACCTCTCTTGCTGCGCTGCGTGCGGTAGACCAAACCCTGCTAAATAGGCTACGTTCCATATGTTCTGCACAGGTTCCATGACAATTTCTTAGGCGGCAATACTCTTCTGTTATGTGTCTTGGGTCACCTATTGACCCAAAGCCTCTCGCGCGCAGGGATTGGACACATATCAACTCTGAGGTCCGCTATGTTGCACTTTCCCCGAGACGAATTTGACCTGCGCATTGCCGCCGCCCGCTTAGAACTGGATCGGCGCGGGCTGGATGCGCTTTTGATCTTCGCGCAAGAAAGCCATTACTATCTTACGGGATATGACACAGGCGGTTATAAATTCTTTCAATCTGCGGTGCTTACCGCTGATGACACTCCAATCACACTGATGACGCGCCGACCCGATCTGCACCAAGCGCGCCTTACCTCCATCATCGAGGATATCCGTATTTGGTGGGACGGCAACAATGCCACGCCCGCCCTCGACCTGAAGGCGATCCTTGAAGAAAAGGGGCTGAAAGGAAGGCGGATTGGGGTTGAGCTTGCAACCCATGGTCTGACTGCCGCGAATTGGGAAATGCTGCGCCGGGCGCTTGATGGGTGGTGCACGTTTGTCGATGCCTCTGACCTGATAGGCATGCAGCGCATGGTGAAATCTCCGGCCGAACTTGTGTTCATGCGCAAGGCGGCTGAGATGGCAGATGCTGCGGTGACTGCGGTCCGGGGTGCTGCGGCACCCGATGTGGGCGAAAACCTCGTCGAGCTTGCCGCCTCTGAGGCCGTGCTGCGCGCGGGGGGCGAAATCAATTTGGCCAAAGTCATTCTTTCTTCGGGCCCACACGCGATGTTGACAAGGGTTGCCAGCGGCTATCGCACCTTAAGGTCCGGCGAGCAGCTCACCTGCGAATGGGCCGGTATATACCGCCGCTATCATGCAGGCATCTTCCGCACCTTCTCCATCGGCAAGGCACCACAGCGCCACAAGGATCTTTTCCAGATCACACGAGATTCGCTGGATGCCATGACCGCAGCCGCGCGCCCCGGCAACCCGATCGGCAATATCGACCGCGAACACCGGCGCGTCTTTGACGAGCACGGCTATGAAAAACAGCGCCAGCCCACTGCGGGTTATTCGGTCGGCGCGACCTTCCCACCAAAGGCACTGCCGGATGCACCGCCGCTTCTTTATGCTGATAACCCGATGATTGCGGAACCCGGTATGACGTTCTTCCTTCATGCGGTTTTCTCGGATCAGGATACGGGCGATGCGATGATGCTTGGCCACACAATTCTGATCACCGAAACGGGGCATGAAATCCTGAACAAGGTGCCCTGCGACTATCTGGAGTGCTTGTGATGAGCTGTTCTAATCTTGACGACTATCGCGCGCTTTATCCCGTCACTCAAACGAAGGCTTGGCTCAACAATGCTTCGATGGGAACACTCAGCGCGCCTGTGACAGATGCGCTCAACGCCTATCTTCGACGTCATGCCGAAGGCGAGATCAGCATCGAGCATGATCTTGACCTTGTGGCAACCGCACGCGCTGCGGCTGCGCGGTTTATCAACGCAAAGCCCGCCGAGATTGCCTTTACCAAGAACGTCGCCGACGCTCTCAATATCGTTGCCCAAGGCATCGACTGGCAGGTAGGGGACGAGGTTATCATCGCCGACCAAGAGTTTCCTGCCAATGTTTTCCCGTGGATGCATTTGCGCAGCCGGGGCGTCATCGTTCGGCAAGTGCGCAGTGATGGAAGCCGCGTGCCCTTCGAACGCGTGGTCGAGGCGATTACCGAGCGCACACGGTTGGTCAGCCTGTCCTGGATTGAGTTCAGCACCGGTTTTCGCAACGATCTCAAGGCCATCGCCGACGCCTGTCACGCGTGCGGCGCACTTTTTTGCGTCGATGGCATTCAGGGCGTCGGTGCGCTGCCACTTGATGTGCGCGAAACCGGCATCGATATGATGGCAACCTCGTCGCATAAGTGGCTTTTGGCACCGACCGGTGTCGGCTGGCTATACCTGCGCGAGGAACTTATTGACCAGATTGCCGTGAATTGGCCCGGACAAAGCAGCTTTACCCGTGGCAAATCGCTTGATTACCTCGACTTTGATCTGCCGTTCTGGCCAGATGCGCGCCGCTATGAGCCGGGCATCTTGAATTATACCGGACTGGTCGGCTTGACCGCGGCAATCGAACTTTTCGAAAAGGTCGGAATGGACAGGGTTGCCGGACAAATCCGCAAGGTAACGGATTACGCCGTCGAAGGCTTGCGTTCGGCGGGCCTTGAGCTGATTTCCAGCCGCAACAGCGAGGATTGGTCGGGTGTGGTATCATTCCGTGTGCCCGGACAGGATCCAGCAGACGTGCATCGCCGTCTGGGCGAACAGGGGGTGGTGATCTCGCTTCGCGGGGATATTCTACGGATTTCGCCCCACTTCTATAATAACGAAAGCGATATTGACCGCTTTCTCGCGGCACTTGTCTAAATTAATCCGGCCCGAATATTCGGGCCGGGTTTCAAAGTCCCTCAAGCACCGCGCAAAAGGCATCAAGATCGGCCGCAAGCGCCTCGGGCGCTTCGCCGCCAACGCTGAATCGGATCACCGGGCCGGTCGGAGCTGTGCCGACTGTCCGGTTGCCAGTCAGATCCATAGGCGCCACAATACTGTGAAGCCCGCCCCATGACGCGCCTATCGAGAAATGCTGCATCGCCTCAAGCGCGCGCGATACCCGTGGGGCGGCTTGTGGCACCGGTATGACGCTGAAGACTCCACTTGCACCCGTGAAATCCCGTTTCCAGATGTCGTGGCCAGAGAATTGCGGAAGCGCCGGGTGCAGGACTGCGGCAACGGCCGGACAGGTTTGCAGGCGCCCTGCAAGCGCAAGCCCGATGGATCCGGCATGAGCAAGGCGAAGGGGCAGGCTTTGCAATCCGCGCAGCGCAAGAGAACAGTCATCGGGCGACACGCCCAGTCCCAGCAGCTTAAAGCCGGTGCGAAGACGGTCCCAAAGTTCAGGATCGCTTGTTGTAATTGACCCCATCAATAAGTCGGAATGCCCAGCTATGTATTTCGACACGGCTTCGATAGAAATATCGATCCCAAGCGCCAAGGGTTTGCAGAAAAGCGGCGTGGCCCAGCTGTTGTCACAAGCGGTCGGAATCCCCCGCGCCTTTGCCGCAGCGGCGATGGCAGGAAGGTCTTGGATCTCCATCGTGGTCGAGCCGGGCGACTCGGTCAGCACCAGCCGCACCTCAGGCCCTAGCAAGGCGTCGATCCGGCTGCCAATGGTCGGGTCATAGTAGACCACCGTCACACCTAGCCCCGCAAGCATCCGGTGGGCAAACGCACGCACGGGCGGATAGACTGTATCGGGTATTAGCACCGTCTCTCCCGCCCTGACGAGGGACAGGATCGCCAGCGTGATTGCAACAAGCCCCGAGGGCGTCACCATACAGTGCGTTCCGCCCTCAAGTGCCGCGATCTGTGCCTCAAGTTGCCTGCTGGTCGGAGTGCCGTGCAGGCCGTAGCTATAGGCTCCGTGCCCGTTATCGTTGCGCGCCGCATAGGCCGCCGCATCCGGAAAGACGATTGTAGATGCCCGCTCGACTGCCACCGAAACCGATCGGAACCCCTCACGGGAGATTGGTGGCAGCGTGACACAGGCAGTCATATCCTCGGCACGGATGGGAAAATCGCTCATCTGTCAATCCTCAATGGTTCTGCCGCGGGTCAAGCGCGTCGCGCAGACTGTCGCCGATGATGTTAACTGCAAGCACCGCCATCGTCAGGAACGCCGCCGGAATAAGCACGATGCCGGGCTTGACCTGCCAAAGCACTCGGCCTTCGGCCATGATATTGCCCCAGCTTGGGGTCTCGGGCGGGACCCCCGCGCCGATAAAGGATAGACCGGCCTCGATCATGATCGCCTGCGCGAAGATATAAGCTGTCTGCACCACAAGCAGCCCGACAGTATTTGGCAAAATATGACGCCAGATAATCTGCGGCATGGTCGAACCGACCGTGACGGCGGCTTCCACGAATAAGTGTTCACGGACACTTAGGACATTGGCGCGAACCATCCGGGCAACGCGGGGAAACTCTACAATGGTGATGGCGATGATGACGGTATGAAGCGATCCACCGATAATGGCCACAAGCGCGATGGCAAGCAGGATTGATGGGATCGACATAAGCCCGTCCATTACGCGCATGATCGCACCATCAAGCCAGCGCACGGCGCCTGAAACAAGGCCTATTGCAAGGCCGATGACAATGGAAATTACCGATACGGCAATCCCCACGATCAGCGAAACCCGCGCCCCGTAAAGCACACGCGTATATAAGTCGCGCCCAATTTGGTCTGCCCCGAACCAATGTTCAGCCGACGGCGACGCCATTCTTGGTGCTGTGCCAAGGGCGATCGGATCGGTCGTCCCCAGCCAAGGAGCAAAGATCGCCATGAAGCAAATCGCAAGAAGGACAAGGACTGCCAAGGCGGTCAAAGGCTCTCGCCTTAAGATACGACCAATATCAAAGCGTCGCTGCGGGGCAATATCATGTTCCATGATGGCGCTCATTGAAAGTTCACCCGTGGATCAAGCAGAGTATACAAAAGGTCGATCAGCAGATTCACCAGCACATACAACAGGCTGAACAGCAGCACGACGCCTTGGATGATTGGATAATCCCTTCGCAGGATCGCATCTGCCGTCAGGCGACCGATGCCCGGAATCGCAAACACCGTCTCAGTGATCAGGGAGCCGCTGATCAAAAGCGCGACCCCAAGGCCCACCACAGTGACGATTGGCATGGAAGCGTTGCGAAGCGCGTGGTCGAACAGGACGGATCGCTCTGAAATGCCTTTGGCGCGGGCTGTGCGGACATAATCCTGACGCATGACGTCCAGCATTGCGCTGCGGGTCACGCGTGTGATGAGCGAAAAGTAAGAAAACGCCACCACGATTGCGGGCATAATGATCCCTCGCAGGAAGTCCGCAAATCCCTCGCTGATCGGTGAATAGCCTTGCACCGGCAGCCAGCGAAGATGCACCGCAAAAATCCATGCCAAGACATAGCCGATGACAAAGACGGGAACTGAAAAGCCAAGGGCGGTGACCACGTTCACGATGCGATCAAGAAGTCGGTTGTGATGGCGCGCCGCAAGAATACCCATTGGCACGGCAACCAAAACTGAAATGATGGTCGAGGTGATCATCAGCGCTATTGTCGGCTCTAACCGCTGTCGGATCAGTTCCAGCACTGGAATGCCCGAAAAGATGGATACGCCGAGATTGCCGCTTAACACTTGCTTGGACCACTCGACGAAGCGCAGCGGAAACGGCTGATCCAAACCCAGAGCAATACGCACCTGTTCGATCTCGGCTGAGCTTGCCTGCTCTCCTGCAAGCACAGTCGCCGGGTCCCCCGGAGCCAGATAAAGCAGGCTGAATACACATAGCGCGACGACGATCATCACGGGAATGGTCGATAGAATTCGTTTCAGGCAATAGATGAGCATGGCACGCCCCCGCAGGTTCTGAGGTCGCGGGAAAGGTCGGTGAGAGGCGTATTACCGTTCTCTGTCACCACCACGACATCTTCTGTCATCATCCCGCCCCATGTTTCACGATAGAGCGGCGTTTCAATGCAAAGCACCATGCCCGATTGCAGAACCGTGTGATCGCCAAGCGCCAACAGCGGCGCCTCGGTAATGTTTAGGCCAAGGCCGTGTCCAACATGGTGCCGCGCAAATTGTGGAAGGCCCGCATCGCGGGTTGCGGCGATTGCCGCTGCGAAAACCTCGGATGCGGTGATACCGGCGCGGATTACCTGTCTTTCAGCTTCGACACCCGCACTGATCGCTGCAAAGCACTGTTCTTGTTCAGATGACGGTAAACCGATGAAGGCTGATCGCGCCATATCGCCCCAATAGCCGCGAAAGGTCGCGCCCAGATCAATGCGAAGCACGTCCCCGATAGCCAGTCGACGGCCTGAGGCGAAGGCATCGACATTGGCGGCGCGCGGTCCCGACGTTACGGCGATTGATCGCGGCACGCCGCCGCCACGTGTGATCTCGGCACTGACAAGCGCTGCCAAGTCGCGTTCGTTCACGCCGGGGGCGGCGGCATCAAGCGCAGCCTCGATCCCGCGCTGCATAAGGGAAAGGCAGTATCGGATGATGGCGATTTCATGAGGCAGCTTCACAAGGCGGGATCGTCGCAAGAGTGGCCGCGCATCAAAGCAGGACCTCCCGTCAACCAGATCTGAGGTTTCGCCTTCGATGCCGATGCGGCGCTGTCGGCCCGGATCCCAACTGTCCAGCGCGTCCCGGACCGCAGCGCCGAAATCCGCCACCGCGGGTCGCGCGGCACCTAGACGGTTCTGTCCGGCCGTCACTACGTGGAACTCGCCATATCGAAACAGCATTGACGGGTCGCAGATGCATTCAAGCGCGGCTGGCCCGTCTCCCGCGGAAACGATTAGGCGCGCGGAATCGGCTGTCGCCAGCACGCCAATTCGATATGCGGGGTTCATGTCGGACGACATGCTGGCATAGCCAGAGAGATAGGCCACATTGGCCGGATCAAAGCAAAGTATTGCGTCGGGTGCAGTCGGATCAGAAAACACCCGCGCCCGCCTTGCGAGCGCGAGGTCAGAGTTGCCCCAGACCTCGTTCATGTCAGAAAGCGTCGTCATCATGAGGATTTCGACAGCCCCCAGAACAGTGGGACAGGTGCCTTGCGAATGCCCTCGATCTCACTGCGCCAGGCGCTGTAGGTCAAATACTGACCAAGCGGGATCCACTGGGCGGTCGAAAGGATTTCCTCTTGAAAATGTGACGCAAGGTCGAGCCTTGCTTCGTCGCTATCGGCGCTTAGCCAATCAGAGCGAAGCTGCTCAAGCTTGTCGTTTGTGGGCCAACCATAATAGCCCGCTTCGCCGATTGCGCGCATGACCGAAGAGCTGATCGGATCGCTAAAATAAAGGAATGCGTTGCCAGCTGTTACGAACATTGACCAACCACCATTCTCGATCGGCTCTTTGCTTGAACGTCGCTCATACATGGTGTTTCGGTCCATGATGTCGTCGCGAACATTAAACCCGCACGAGCGGAGCCTGCTTACGATCACCTGCGCCATCGGCCCATAGAACGGGTGGTCGGTCGCATGCAGCATGACCAACTCTTCAGCATCATAGCCGGCCTCGGCCAGCATCGCCTTGATCTCGGCAGGTTCGCGACGCGGTGTTCCCAAATACTGCAAGCCAGCGTCGGACGCCGAAGGCGTGCCGGGCGCGAAATTGCCTGTTGGCACCCGATAGAGTTCCGGATCGCCAATGGCGAGGTTCATGATCTCGTCTTGGTCAAGCGCGGCCATGATCGCGCTTCGGATTGCCGGGTTGGCGGTCGGCCCCTGCAGATGGTTCAGGCAAAGTTGCGCCACGTCGCCGAACTCGTCCAGCCGCTCGACACTCAGGTTTGGATCGCCCTGCATCATCGGCACCAGATCGGGAATGACCGCCTCGGCCCAATCAACCTCGCCGGTGATCAGCGCCGAGGTGATCGTCGCAAGATCTGGAATGGCGCGCCATTCGACCCGGTCGACCATTACGTTGCGCGCCCCAGCGGTGTAGCTTGCGGGCTCACTGCGCGGCACATAGTCAGTGAACTTTTCATAGGCCGCAAAGCTGCCCGGCATATATTCACCCGCGACAAAGCGGAACGGCCCGCTGCCCACCACTTCCGTAATTGCGGTAGAGGCATCCGTCGAGGCGAGCCGCTCGGGCATCGTGCTGGGGGTCGCCTTTGCGAGCAGAATAAGCAGCGCCGGAAAGGGTTCCTTGAGTGTGAAGGTAATGGTGCGGTCGTCAGTCGCCTCCAAGCTTTCGATCCGCTCGGCCATGGTCCGACCCGGAAGGATCTTGGCGTTGTAGCGATTGATAGAAGCAACCACATCGCGCGCGGTTACCGGCGTTGCGTCGTGAAACTTCAGGCCGTCACGCAGGGTGAAGGTCCAGACCAGCCCATCATCGCTGACTGTATGGCCCTCAGCCATCTGCGGCTGGGGGGCGAAGCTTTCGTCAAGCGCATAAAGCCCTTCATAAACCATATAGGCGTGGTTGCGCGTCGCCGTCGCCGTCGAGACCACCGGGTCAATGTTGGCAAGGTCGGAGAGCGGCACATAGCGCAACACCGACTTTTCAGGTGTCTGCGCCATAACGGATTTCAAGCCAGGACCAAGGAACAGCGCCGCTGCCGCTGTGCCAAGCTTCAGAACATTACGTCTTTTCATTTGATCCATCCTGTTGGTGTTTAGCGTCCACCGCCAAGGCGGACGCGCGTGCGACGAGGTGAGCCCTCGTTTCTTCCAAGCGCCGAATTTCCGTTCGGATCTTTGTCTCGTCGATTCGTGCCGTCGCATCGGCAAGGGTCAGAAGGCGCGCGGTCTCTTGGGGCGCGACGCCACCGCGGCTTGCTGCAGCGGCAACAAAAGTATGGGGATTCAACACGTTGCGCAGCCAATCGCCATCGACATGCCCGCGCATCAGGTCCGGAAACTCCGGGATCGTTTCGATATCTTCGATCTGCAATCTGTTGGGAGAGATCTTTTGTTCGATGCAATGCCTGACAATCGCCCCGACCGCGTGATGCGCAGTTCGGTAAGACAGCCCAAAATCGCGAACCATTTCATCCGCCAGATGGCTGGCGGTTGTCCAGCCATCTCCGGCTCTATTGGCCATACGCTCGGCTTTTACTTCAAGCGTCTCGAATACGCCGGCAAGCAGATCGGTCATTGCCCATGCGGTTTTCAGCGCGTCGCCAAGAAAGCCTGCCGTGCGCATTGCGATATCCGGGCTGCCCATCCCCCGACATATCGACAGGATGTTCGCAGGCCATTGCACCGCAATCGCCGCCGCGTTCCGCACCGCCTCCAGTGCGACGGGGTTCTTTTTCTGCGGAAAGATGCTGGAGGTACCGCAATAGCTTGCGTCCAGTTCCACCAGTCCGAACTCTACCGAAGACCAAAGCTGCAGGTCGGTCGCGAAATCGTTGAGGTCAGCCATAAGCATGGCGGCAGCCGCGGCAATGTCGGCCATATAGAAAATATCGCGACCCTGCCGCGCATGTTCGATAATGCCTGAAAAGCCAAGCAGATCTGACGTGGTTTCACGGTTGATCGGCCATGAACTGCCGCTTCCGCCAACGGTGCCAAGCGGGCAGAGGTTAGTCAGGCGATACGCCGCCCACAGCCTTGACAGGTCATCATGGATCCGCCCTGCAAGCCCGCTAAGATAGTGGCCGAACACCCATGGCTGTGACAGCTGCACGTGGGTATACCCCGGCATTACCGTATTGCTGTGCTCGGCCGCAAGCGCCAGTATCGTTCGCTGCAATCCAGCTACCGCATCCATTAAGCTAAGGGTTTCCGCACGGTCCTGCATCCTTCGGAATGTCGCCCCTTGGTCGATACGGCTCCGCGCAGTGGAAAGCGCCCCAGCTGCCTCTGCGCCGACTGTCTGTGCCAAATGCCGCTCGACCTGCAAAAGCATGCTGCCACGTGTCGGATCGATATCCAGGGCTTCTGGCGTGGTGCCGTGCAGCGGCAACAGCGCTGCAAGCAGGTCTGCGCCAACGGTCGAAGATACGATCCCCGTTTCGGTCAGCATAACTACATGCGCAAGATCGACCTCAAGCATCGCCGCAAAGGTTCGACGTTCTTTGGCAAGTCCCGGAGCAAGGTAATGTATCTTCAACCGTTCTGATGGTTGCTTTCCCAGTCGCGCATCCGTGAGCAACGTTTCTGGCCGTGTGTCTGAAGAGCGATCGATCATTTTGTTTGACTATATGGAACAGATATCCATATATTATCGAATCAAACTAATGTGTCAACGCATTGCGAAGGGAGTTCTAAATGGCGGGAAGCCAGTCATTGGATCGAGGTTTGAACATTCTTGTGCTGCTTGACGGATCGCCTGAACCTCTGGGCGTGCGTGAGATTGCGCGACAACTCGGGTTGAATGCTGCGACGACGCAACGGCTCCTGAACAGCTTGGCAGAGCAGAATTTTGTGCAAAAGCATAAAGATAGCCGCCGATATGGTATCGGCTATCGGGCGCTTGGGCTAGGCGCCTCGTTGCTAACGCGTGACCTGCTGATTGCGTCGTCGGATCGCGAGTTGCGGCGGATTGCCGCGACGCATCAGCTAAACGGTTATCTTGGCCAGCAGCTGGGAGCAAAGGCGATCTACCTTCTTTGCGTGCAAAGCAATGGACCCATCGCGATCCGCAACACACCGGGTGAATTGACACTGCTGCACAGCACGGCAATGGGCAAAGTTCTGCTGTCGGCGCTGTCTGATGATCAGGTCCACGCGCTGCTAGGTCCGGGGCCGTTGGAGAAGGTGACACCACATACAATCTCTGACCCAGAGGTTCTGATCGATGAGTTGGCCGAGGTGCGAAACGACGGCTTTGCGTATGTTCGTGAAGAAACACTGCTCGGTGTGATCTCTGTGGGCGCGCCGGTCTTCGACGCAAGCAACCGTATTGTGGCATCGCTTAGTGTGGCTTTTGCCGAACGTGTCTCGCCCGATCATACGATTGAATCTGTTGCCCCGATTGTCCGAGAAGCGGCCCGGAATGTTTCAATCGCCTTAGGGGCGGCGGCTTGATAGCCGCCAAGCTACCTGCGAAACGGACTTTATTCATCGTTGCGGCCAATTCCGAGTTAAGACCGCGTCCACATTCCAAGGCCATTACACATGAATAGCGTCGGCGGGCGCAGATCACGCCCGCAACACCAGATGCCCTGGCGCGACTTCATCATATAGCGACGGACGGGCTTGGTGCCCCACGGGAAAAATCGGCGATGAAATCGGCTTGTAAGCAACCTCGCCGCGCAGATTGCGGTAACGAGGATCGGCGATGGGCACCGCAGAAAGCAGCGACTGGGTATAGGGGTGCGTCGGGTTTTCAAAGACTGCCGCGCGCGGGCCCATTTCCACGATCCGGCCAAGATACATCACCGCTACATGGTGGCTGATTCTCTCGACCACGGCCATGTCGTGCGAGATGAAAAGAAATGACAGCCCTAGATCGGCCTGCAGTTCCATCATCAGGTTCAGGACTTGCGCCTTAACCGACACATCCAGCGCGGATACCGCCTCATCCGCCACAATGAGTTTGGGGTTCAGCGCAAGCGCCCGGGCGATTGCAACCCTCTGGCGCTGACCGCCCGAAAGTTCGTGTGGGAAGCGGCGCATAAAAGATCTTGGCAACTCAACCCGATCAAATAGTCCGGCGATCCGTTCGTTCAAATCCGCCGTTAGACCATAATTCCGTAAAGGCTCAGCCACAGCATCGAAAAGCCGCATTTGCGGATTCAGGCTTGCGAAGGGATCCTGAAATATCATCTGCATGTCGCGCCGCGCTTGGTGCAGAACATCTTGGTCCAGCGCGGTGACCTCGGTTCCCTGAAGCAGGACTTGCCCTGACGTTGGCTGCACAAGCCGCAGGATTGATCGACCGCAACTTGATTTGCCGCAGCCCGACTCGCCCACCAACGAGAGCGTTTCACCCGCACGAACAGTAAAGCTTACATCCTCGACCGCGTGAACATTGGCGACATGCCGACGCAAAACCCCACCCTTGACCGCAAAACGGGTCGTCAGATTTCGCACGTCTAGTAACACCGGTGCCTTGCTATCGGGCGAAACAGCGGCCCGCGTGGTTGGAGTAATCTCTCCGCGCCCTTCCCGGTCCAGCAGTCGCATCGGCTCGGGTGCGGATTTTCCCCGCATCTCGCCGAGACGCGGAACAGCCGCAAGCAATGCGTTGGTATATGGGTGCTGCGGCTTTTCAAAGATGTCTTCGACCCTTCCCTCTTCTACCTTGTTGCCGCGATACATAACTACGACGCGATCGGCCATCTGTGCGACAACGGCCATATCGTGGGTGATGAAAATGACCGCTGTTCCGTTCTTACGCTTGAGTTGGTCGATAAGATCAAGGATTTCCGCTTGGATTGTCACGTCGAGCGCTGTGGTGGGTTCGTCACAGATCAGAAGCCGCGGCTCACATGCCATGGCCATTGCGATAACGATCCGTTGGCGCATCCCACCAGAAAGCTCATGTGGATACTGCGTCATCCGCCGTTCCGGTTCGGATATCCGCACATTGCGCAAGATCTCTAGCGCTCGTTCATTCGCCCCCTTACGGGACAGGCCGCGATGGACGCGCAGCCCTTCGGTAAGTTGCCTTCCAACAGTCAAGACCGGGTTTAGCGAGGTCATCGGCTCTTGAAAGATCATGCCGATCTCATTGCCGCGTATCTCACGCATGGTGCTGCCTGAGGCTGTCGCAAGATCAACGGCGTCGCCTTCCTCTCGCCTAAAAAGAAGCGTGCCGCCAGCGATATTTCCGCCGCCGAACTCCACCAACCGCATGAGCGACAGCGAAGATACCGACTTTCCCGACCCACTTTCCCCCACGACGCAAACGCATTCGCCTGGCGCGACATCGAAGGATACATGTTCAACGCCGAATACCTTACCGCTTTGTGTTTGAAAGCTCACCTTCAGGTTTCGAATTTCAACCACGGGTTTGTTTTCGGGCGAAGAGTCAAGCATGGGGCATTGTCCCTTGTTGGGTTTCAGCAGGTTAGCACGGTCATGATTCATGAGGCTCGATGAGCATTTCACATATGTCAAAGCGAATCACCTCACATATAATTGGAAAGCATGGAGCTATAACTGAATAGCTGAGCTAGGGTCAGGACTCATAACCAGAACATGACGGTTGCGGCGAGTGCGATGGCGGAGAGGAAGACTTTCGGGCATCTGTCGTATCGAGTTGCGACGCGCCGCCAGTCTTTGAG
>NZ_JAUUTZ010000004.1 GCF_030678915.1 Paracoccus wurundjeri
AGGACGACCAGTTCGTCGTCTTGTATTTCGTCGAGGTCCAATTGCTCATGCCCAAAGGTATCACGCTGGATTCACAAGATGAATCCCGTCAACCTTTTGCGCAACAAAGCCTCGTCATTCCATCCCCCTCGGTATCCGCTGCGATGTCCTCGATCGTCATCATCGTCGTCCCGATTGAAACGGCGATGATGAAGTCCATGACGCCGGCCATCATCATCATCGTCATGATACCCGCGAGGATAATGACTAAAGCCATATCCGCGATCGAATTGTGAAACCGTATTCAGGATATAGCGCAAGCTTCGTATATCATCATCCGCTACGGCCGGCGCCGCAAGTGTCGCGGCAAGGGCTGCGACCGACATTCCGAAAATGGTTCTTCGTTTCATCCGTTTCTTCCTTTCCCATGCGACCCGCGATTGCGCGCCTCGGAAGGGATACGGTCGAACGCTCTTCTTATTCCCGGTCTGGGGAAAAAATCATCTGCCGAACGGACGACGCCCAAGCAGGTGCAGCAGCAAGCGGCGCCCCTGCCGAAGTATAGGATAGATATGGCCAGCCGTCTGTGGCGAACGGAGCAATCGGGTGGGCAGGTCTGGTTTGCCGGTCAATTCAGCAAGCATCCGCAACGCAGCCGCACCATGATGGATTTGGCCATCACAGCGCAGGATCATGCCTTCGTCCAGATCATAGCCCATGGCGACCAGTTCCTCTATGCGTGGATCGGCTAACCTGGCATCGATCAGTTCTACCGAATCGACACGCAGACGCAGCCGTGACATCCGTACCAGGGACGAGCAAAGAGGGCATTGCCCGTCATAGACGATCTGGACATGCCCGATTCCCATCCGTCCCTCCTTTTTTGAACTGTCAAGGAATACGTAGGATGCCCGCCCGTATTCCGGTAGATCGGGATTGTTGGAAAGATTAAAACCATGTTGCCTGCAAAGGATACCGCCACGCTCATGCCTCGAATAAGCGCGATACTGTCACGTCCGGTTTCCGCGCAGTCGTTGGCGATGTTTCGCATCTTTCTGGGGGCACTGCTGGTCTGGGATTGCTGGCGGTTTTTTAAATATGATCGTATCTGGCGCTACTGGGTCGAGCCGGATTTTCACTTCACCTATACCGGATTCGACTGGGTCGTGCCGTTACCAGAACCCTGGATCCATATTGCATGGGGCATGATGGGGAGTGCTGCGTTTTGCGTGATGCTGGGGCTGTTCTACCGCGTGTCCGTGATCATGCTGACAATCGGGTTCGGCTATTTCTTCCTTCTCGACAAAGCGGAATATCTGAATCATTTTTATCTCGTCCTGCTGTTCCTGATTTTGATGTGTTTTTTACCGGCACAGCGCATGCTGTCGCTGGACACATGGTTGTTTCCGAGCCAGCGTCGCGAACATATTCCCTATGTCACGGTTTTCCTCATCCGTGCACAGACGGAAATCATGCTGCTTTTCGCGGGGATCGTGAAACTGACGCCGGACTGGCTTGCGGGCGAGCCGCTTGGGCTTTGGTTGCGCGATCAAGCCGATCTGCATCCGCTGGGCTTTCTCTTTCACTATGATTGGGTAATCATTACCGGGACATGGGGCACGGTTGCGCTGCATCTGATCGGCGCGCCGTTGTTACTGTGGAACAAGACGCGACTATGGGTATTTGGCGCCTATGGCATTTTTCACATCGCCAATGCGGGATTCTTCAATATTGGCATCTTTCCCTGGCTGACCATAGCCGCAACGACGATCTTCTTTGCCCCGGATTGGCCCCAACGCTTTGCGCGATACCTGCTGAGCCGTTTCGAGCAGCTGCCAGAGTTGCCGCTTGCGGCTCGGACGGCGGGGCGCCCGATTCCCCGGTTTGCTCTGCTTGCTCTTGCGGGCTGGCTGGTCATCCAGATCGTTTTGCCCATGCGGGCCTGGTTCATCCCTTCCGAGGTCCGCTGGAGCGGGGATGGCCATCGCTTTTCCTGGCGTATGCGCATTTACGATCGGCAGGCCACGGGCGTGTTCATCGTCCGCGCCGAGGGGCAGGAATGGGTGGTGGACCCAGCGGGTTATCTGACCGAACGGCAGGCAGGGAAGATGCTTGTGCGTCCCGACATGATCCTCCAATTCGCACATCATCTCGGAACTGTCTGGCGCGAGGCCGGATATGACGAGCTGTCCGTTCACGCCAAGATCCAAAAATCGCTTAACGGCCGCGAGCCACAATATTTCGTCGATCCGGCGGTTGATCTTCTTTCGGCCCCGGTCGCCATGTTCTCGGCCGATCCGTGGATCGTGCCACTTGACGAACAGATTCGCGGCGTCTGGGAAAATTGAAGCTCCGGGTCTGATGCCGTGGCTTCACGATAGCTGGGCTTTCCGGAGGCATGGTTTTCGGAAAAGGAAATCGGGCGATCCATTTACGAATGATTGAAATCCTCGATGATCGAACGATCTCCGATCACATACGGACATTGTCTCCGACTTCCCGGGCGGGTTCCTGAATATCCCTCCAGCTATCGAAACGTGCTCAGTTACTGGGGCTTATCTGATCGTCACCAGGTTCGAAATCGATGATCTGATCGGTCTCGCCAATGAAGGCGAAACGATCAATGCCTGCGGTCCGTTGAGGCGATTGGCCGAGTCAGTACCATAGAGTATTGCCATTTTTTGCGAATCCTTACGATAAAAGATTTCCTTGCCCGAACATTTTCAGCATGGTGTGCTGCCGCATGGTTCAAGGATTCCCGGCACCCATTTGGGGGAATCAGCACAGGTTGACGCCAGAAGGCAGAAGCAGCCTATCCGGCGCCAATTCCGGTCGCAGGAGTCCGGCAGCTATCGGGTGGTGTCAGCAAGCCGTGGCCAAAGATATTGTCATGCCCTTGGCTACCCAGATCACGCGCCCGTACCACAAGCTGTTCGCGAACAGCTGCTGCGGTCAGATCCGGCCTGCTTTGCAACAGCAATGCCGCCGCTGCCGTCACGAAAGGCGCCGCATAGGAGGTGCCGGTCTTGGTGCGCGCACCGCTGATCGAAGCCGCAGTCCACACATTCACACCCGGGGCGGCCAGATCGATATGCTCGCCGCGATTTGCCCGACGATAGACCTGCCCACGCCGATCCACAGCGGTCACGGCGATGACAGGATCATACGCGGCGGGATAAGCGGGCTTGGCCGAAGGACCATAATTCCCGGCCGCTGCCACGAGCACGATATTGTCGGCTGCCATCCGGGTAATCTGAGATCTGAGCGTTGCGTTCGGCGGACCAGCCAGGGACAGATTCACGATTCTCACGTTCTGCCGGGACAGATAATCAAGTGCCTGAATCAGCGCGAAAGCATCCGTGCGCTCATCTTCCTGAACTTTCTGGAAGGCATCGACCGCGACAAGCTGTGCTTGCGGGATCAATCCCGGCGAGCGGCTGTCGGTATCGCCGACCAGCAAGGACGCTACTGCCGTACCGTGCAACAGCCCGGATGCTTCGGTCGGATCGCTTGCGGCGATTCGATGTACATGAATATCCGCATCCGAAAGTGCCGGATGTTCGGAATTCAGCCCCGTATCGACCATCCCGATAACGGGCAAGGAACCGCAGCCGGAATGCGTGGCCGGCCATGCGATGACCTGCCGCGCGAGACAATCGATGCCGTGGCAGGATTCGGCCTGCTCGCTACGGTAGTAATGGTTGAAATCCGCGCTTTCAGACGAATCCAGTTCCCGGGCGATCTGCCTTGCCTGCTGCATGGTCATTTCCCTGGGCTTGCGCATACGCATAAGGGACTGGCCGGATGACAGTTCGTGTCGCGCCAGTAGCGCAAATCCCTGCTGTTCGAGAACATCCAGTTCCTCGTCAGTCAGCCCGCGCACCAGGATCTCTTCAGGCGCGCGCCGAGGCAGTGGGGCGATCGCAGGCGCCGGGACCCGGCGGCGAATGACCCGTCCATCGTCGTCGTCATCATCCGTGATCGCGGGACGGCGAGCACGACGGGGGCCGTCATCATCGTCATCGTCTTCGTCATCCGCCAGCGCCATTCGGACCAGCCCCGGACCATCTGGACCAAGCTGGGGTTGTACGCAGAATGCCACCATAAAGATGACAGTCATGTAAAGGATTCGTGACATTGCAGCGCCTTTCGAGGTCTCGTTTCTGGACATTTACGGCCGACCCTTCCAATTATTCCGTCAGTTCAGGGAAAATAACAGGGCAGAGGAGAATCTATGGACGCCGCGTTCGGCGAAACGCTGATCGGATTGCTGCCGAATCTGCGCCGCTACGCCATTTCGCTGTCACGCCGGGCCGATGTCGCCGATGATCTGGTGCAGATCACGGTCGAACGTGCCCTGGTCAACCATGCCAGCTATGATTCGGGCATGCGGCTCGAACCGTGGCTGTTTCGTATCCTTCGCAATGCCTATATCGACATGACCCGGCGAAACCGGACGCAAGGCACCCAGCTCGATGTGTTTGAAATGCCCGATATCGTTTCCACCGATGGCGCAGCGACGGTGGAAGCGCGCCTGATGCTGCACTCTGCGCTGGACGCGATGGAAACCCTGCCGGTCGAGCAAAGGGATATCCTGCATCTCGTATGCATCGAGGAACTGAGTTATGCCGAAACAGCGGAAGTATTGGGTATACCCAAGGGAACGGTCATGAGCCGGTTGGCTCGGGCGCGGATGGCCCTTTCAGAAAAGCTGGGAATAAAATGACTGTCGGACCGTAAGTTGAAGACGATATCTACTCAAGCTGTTCGAGGCGTGCATGCAGATCGATGACGAAACACTAATGGCCTTTGCCGATGGTGAACTTGATCCGGCGACAACCACCCGGGTTGCGGCGACAATTGATGCCGATCCGGATTTGCAAGCCCGGCTGCGACTGTTTTCCGAAAGTCGGAACCGCTTGCAGGCTGAAGCGCAGGATGCGTTTGCACAATCCTCGGCACAGGATGCCCAGCTGATCGCCAGGATTCGGGCGGCATCCGTTGTCCCGGCCAATACCGCCGCAGCCACGTCCGGCGCCGTCGATATATCTGCTGCGACGCCCGGAAACATCAATCGTCGTCCCCTGGCGGCAATTGCCGCGGCTTTGGCCCTGGCCCTGATCGGCGGCGGGTTGTGGTGGCAACTGGGCGATTCCGCCGGCTCCGCTAGACTGGACGCTGCGCAGGTCGCGGCGTTGGACAATCTGCCATCGGGAGAGGCGCAGGCGCTGGATGAACAGACTACCCTTACCATGGTCGCGTCATATCGGAATGGCAAAGACGAATTGTGCCGGGAATTCGAAACACATAACGCCACTGGTATGGAGATCATCGTTGCCTGCCGTGATCGGAATGACTGGTCACCACGCTTCGCAATGGATGTCGAAGCTGCCACCGACGGCTATGTGCCAGCTGCGGGCGAGCTTGAGGAATTGGACGCCTTTCTTGCCAATACCCAAGCTGGCGCCCCTCTGACGCCGGAAGAAGAGGCTGCGGCCTTAGCCGAATGACATTCGGCGTTCGCGGCATGGCAAGCGCGGATGAATATCTTCCAAACACAACCCGGTCACTCGGGCGGTGAAAACATTCCATATGGATGTTATTCTTGTGGTCTTCCAATATATTTATTTAAAGAGATTATTTCTTTGATGTAAGGGAATATCCAATCCGAAGGCCCGTATTCAGATTGCGAGACATAGGCGTTCTTGTAAATGGATATGGAGATTGAAATGATAATATCTAAGCGGTGGGCAGTAATCCTGTCATTCATCCTGTTTCCCGCGATATCACAAGCAAATACGCAATCCGGATTGCCAAAAATAACCCAATTGCTTCTGGATAAATCCGAGCGGACACTTCACCTTCTGAACGGCAAGAAATCCGTCAGGTCATATAAGGTTGACCTTGGCCCGAACCCTTCCAGACATAAGCAATTTCAGGGGGACGGGCGTACGCCAGAGGGCGTATATTACATTACTCACAAAAATCCGAATTCCCGCTTCTTTTTGTCGCTTGGAATTTCTTACCCGAATGCACGGGACCGTGCTTTTGCGCGTGCACATGGCAAGAGCCCGGGTGGAGACATATTTATCCATGGGCAAGGGTCCGCTACACGAAACCCGCCAAAGGACTGGACACGAGGCTGCGCGGCGGTGCGTGACGATGATATGGTGGAAATCTATAATCTCGTCGAACCCGGAACCCTGATTTATATCAAACCATGAAATGCTTTCCGAGCATTGTGTTCCGCCTTATTTTTTTGGGGCGTCGCCCCATACAAATGCTTCAGTTGGAAGAGTCTGCTGATGGAAAATATATGGTTGTCGAATGCCGAAGTAAATAACCGCAATTCCATGATGGCCCCGGTATATGGAACTACGGATGTTTCTGAGAGCATTTCATTCATTTAAACGCCGCTGCTTGTAAAAAATAGCCGCCAGTATGGCTCATTGCGGCGGAACTGCTCTATTCCAGAAAAACCGGTTCTGCTTGCGAAACCTGGGTCAAAGGTAACAATCGGTACCGCGTCGCTTGATCCGGAGCGAAGAATTCTGCCCATTCTGCTGATTCCGGAATAATGCGTGATTTCAAGCGTAAACCTGTGACTGCAACAGGAGATCGTCATGAATGCGCTACATATTCTTGCCCCAAGCCTTCCGAAAGCCCGCCCGGCAATCCTGATCATAACGGTATTGACAGTGATCTGGACGGGATATGCATTACCCGGCCAGTTGTCACCCGATGGCCGTTTGACCCTGGTTGCGATGGCATTGGCAATGCTGGGATGGATCGGTACCCGATTGCCGGAAGCGGTTGTTGCACTGACGATAATATTGGGACTGGTATTGTGCGGCGTGCTGACGGAGGAACAACTGTTTGCCGCGCTTGGAAATGAGCTGGTCTGGCTGCTACTTGCCGCATTCGTGATCGCAGCGGTTTTGAAGGATGCGGAGCTGACGGAGCGCCTGATCGCTCCGTTGCTGTATCGTCCAATTCGGTTTGATGCTCTGGCTTTTGGCTTGACCGTCGCGATCGCACTGACTGCCTTTGCGCTTCCCTCGACATCAGGGCGAGCCGCCTTGTTGATGCCGGTTTTTCTGGGTCTGGCGTCAATCATGCCGAACAGATCACTGATCAGGCCCTTGGCACTCATCTTTCCCACCGTCATCTTGCTGTCGGCGGGCGGATCGCTGATTGGAGCCGGTGCTCATTTACTGGCCGCCGAAAGTATCCGCGCAACGACCGGCATGCAGATCGGGTATCTGGACTGGGCCTTGATCGGATTACCCTTCTCATTGTTGGCCAGCTTCGTAGGCACCGGTTTGATCCTGTGGCTGTTTACCCCGGCCGATCTGCGGAAGCTCCGGATCACTGCCGTCCGAGCGCCCTCGATAGCCCCGGAACTTGTGACTCGTCAGCGTCGCATTAGCATGGTTCTGCTGGTGGTAATGCTGCTATGGCTGACCTCGGGTTGGCACGGAACCAGTATGGCGACAGTTGCCTTGACCGGCGCTCTTATCTTGCTGACACGCCCATTCACACCGCGAAAAACAAAAGACATGTTCCGGGCCGTCGATGTCGAGTTGCTGCTTTACATGGCTGCCACGGTGCTGCTCGCAAGATCGATGAACCTGACAGGGGCGGATCAATGGCTGGCGGATCAGGCGCTTGGACTGCTTCCCGCGCGACTGGCGGGCAGCCTGCCGGTTATCGTGATCATGCTGTCTATTATCTCTGTATCGGCACATCTGTTCATTACCTCGCGCTCGGCGCGGGCAGCTGTGCTGATTCCGGCGATCGCCCTGCCTCTGGCCGAGTTGGGGCATGACGCGACCCTGTTGATCCTGGTCGCGGTCATGGGCACGGGATTTTGCCAGACGATGACGGCTTCGGCGAAACCGGTGGCAATATTCGCCAATACCGAGATCCCGACCTTCAAGCAGCGCGATCTGTTCAGGCTCGCTCTTCCATTGATGCCGATGATTGTGGCGATGTTGATCGGTTTTGCCCTACTGATCTGGCCAGCGCAATTGGCGTTATTGCAGGAAGAACAGATTGGCGCGGATATCGCGATGGTCATGCCGGATTGAAGCAACCGCATTGAAACATGGGGTCGACCGGGGTCACCATCATGGAAATGAAAAAAATGTCATGAATCAGGAATAACGCCCGCTTTGAAGCGTAGACGGATCAGAAATCAGGAAAGGATTGAAATAATGTCACTCTCCGTATTGATCGCACCTTCGGGGTTCAAGGAATCTCTGTCCGTCAATGATGTCGTGTTGGCTATCGCAGATGGCGTGACGCGAGCGATGCCGGATGCCACGATCTTGTCTGCCCCAATGGTCGATGGTGGTGAGGGAACCACTGAAGCATTGATCCTGGCAACCGGTGGCAAGTTACACCACACTGTTGTCACCGGACCTGTAGGCAGGCCGGTCGATAGTTTCTGGGGTGAGCTTGGCGGCAATGGCCCGCGTACCGCGGTGATCGAAATGGCCGCTGCAGCGGGCCTTTCGCTGGTACCACAAGATCAGCGCAATCCCATGCTCACCACCAGTCGTGGTGTGGGTGAACTGATGCTTGAGGCGCTGGATCACGGGGTCGAGCGTATCCTTATCGGGTGCGGTGACAGCGGCATCAACGATGGTGGCGCGGGCATGGCCTGCGCCCTCGGCGCGCGATTGCTGGATCGGAATGGATGTGATTTGCCCGATGGCGGCGGCGCTTTGGGTCAGTTGGCGAGACTGGACATATCCGGCCTGGATCCACGGCTGAAGAGGACGCGGATCGACGCAGCTGTAAACTGGCACAACATGCTGCTTGGCGCCAAAGGTGTCGCGCGTGTCTTTGGTCCCCAAAAAGGAGCCACGCCCGAGCAGGTTCGGGAATTGGAACGTGGTCTCGTGAATTGGTCAAAATATCTGCTAACAACAACAGGTTGCGATGTCGCGACAGCACCGGGCGCCGGGGCTTCCGGAGGTCTCGGAGCCGGATTGATCGCATGTGCGGGCGCCCGCCTGCATCCCCGGTTCGATATCATGCGGCAATATCTGGATTTCGACCGCTTGCTTGACAAAGCCGATCTCGTCATTACCGCAGAAGGCTCGCTGGACGGGCAGAGTCCCTATGGCAAGGTTCCCTGCGAAGTTGCACGCCGAGCCGCTGCGAAAGGTATCCCGACCATCGCCTTGGCGGGCACGATCGGGAAAGGGGCGCAACATACATTCGACCATGGCATCTCGGCTTTCGCGTCGATCGTCAAGCGCCCCTGCACTCTGGAAGATGCGATCCGCAAAGGTGAAAAATTACTGCGCCGCGCGGCGGAAGATGCAATCAGAATGTTGCAAGTCGGCCAGAAACTGGCGTTGCGGTAGTCCCGATATATGCATGCAATCCGGGCTGATCTGTAAATAGGTCATGGAAGTATAATCACTGGGTAAAGCCGCTATTCTGCCTACCAGTTTTTGACAGCCGCAAGCCGGAGTTTTTGGCCTTGGTCACGGCGGCGGGCCGGCGGCGCCGCCAGGAAAGTGCAGTGCGCTTGGGGCATTGATCCGGGTTTGAATGCCTGATGAGTGACAAGTTTATCCAGTGTTTCGGGTAAGTCATGCGCCTTCAAATAATCCCGGCTTGCGACAAGCTTTCCCTGGCTCATCCCGAAGCGCTTCTCGATAAGGTTGAAGACCTGAGGGCAGGCCTTCCTGATCGCGCAATCGAAACCTCTGACGGTTCTAGGACGAGGGTGCGGAGCTTCACGAACCTTGGCAGTCCTTGTGAGGCCATGATACGATCTCACCGGCTGTGACCGGGCTAGCTTGTATGCCCATTGCACGATTTTGTACTTACTGCGGCCGGGCGGACGTTGACCGACTGCAGGGGAAGGCTGGCTAGCCGGCGGACTCTCACGTGATGACCGGCACCGATATTATGCAGTATGGGGGCGATTTCATTCGATCGCTGCATGTTGTCCTTGATCAACTGGATACTTGACCGAGGACAACGACATCCACCTTGAAAAACGGAGTATACCTGTTCCTGACTGGGGCACCTATCGAAACAGGCGGTCCGCACGGCTGACGCACAAAGTTTGCGATCATTTTCCGGCTGACATCCTGCACGGACGCGGCAGTGCAGGTTCAATTTTGCGCTTCCGAGGAACGCATTACAGTGGGTATGCAGAAATACTTGAATTTCTGTATACAAGAATTCAGAAAAATGATACCGCTCATCCCGGAGGAGAATCCAGTCTATGGGAGGAATGTCATGAAACTGTTCCAGCTCGCATTCGCTGCGACCGCAATTTTTGCGCCTTTTGCAGTACAGGCTGAGGACTATCCCAGCCGCGACACCACTTTAGTCGTGCAAAGCTCTGCCGGCGGCGGTAGCGATATATTTGCCCGCACGATCGCGAGCCAACTTAGCGAGCTCGACATCGTGGACCGTCAACTGCTCGTCGAAAATCGCCCCGGTGGCTCTGGCAGTGTTGCCTATACCTACACGGCCGGACAGGCGGGCAATCCTTATGTGTTGCAGACCATCGCCTCAAGTTTTTTCACCACCCCGCTACTTGGCCAGAGTCCTGTCGGACCGGATGATTTTACGCCAATTGCTGTGATTGCAATCGATCCCTATGTGCTCGCGGTGGGCGCGAACAGCGAATACGAAACGCTGGAAGAGCTTGTTGCCGCGGGTTCGATCAGTGCTGGCACCACCGGTGTTGTCAATGATCAGACGATCCTGGCCGCGCTGCTCGATGAGGCAAGCGGGCTCAAAATCCGTTCGGTTCCTTTCGATGGTTCGGGCGAAGAGATGAGTGCCGTTCTTGGCGGTCATATCGATGCGATCTTTGGCAATCCCTCTGAGATCTTGCAGCAGATCGAAGCAGGTGATCTGCGTGCCCTCGCGGTGTCTACCGATAAGCGGCTGGATTCTCTTCCCGATGTGCCGAGTTTCACCGAACTTGGATATGATATCGCGCATAGTCAGATCCGGGCTATTGTGATGCCAAAGGATGTACCTGACGTTGCGGTTTCCTACTGGACTGACGCATTCGAGCAACTCGCCAATTCGGAACTGTGGCACACAAAATATCTAGAGCCCAACAATATAGAGGCAGCGTTCATCGCTGGTGACGATCTCAAGGCCTTGTTCGATGAGACTACGGTCAGTTTCGAAAGCCAGATGCAGAAAGCCGGGCTTATCCAGTAACTCGCGCCGCGAGATTATTGCGCGAGTCCAGAACGCAACTCAACTATATGGGGAAGATCCGTGAAAATCGAAATATCGATGCTTGATGTCGTTGCTTCGGCATTAATTTTGCTTTTCGGTCTCTATGTGCTGGTTCAGGCTTGGCAGTTCGGAATCACCAGCGAGACAGGCCCCGGTTCAGGAACCTTCCCGCTTGTGGCGGGGACCTTCATTACCATTTTTTCGGTACTGAACCTGACACGAAGTATTCGAACCCATTCGACAAAAAAGTCTGTGGATCCAACCGATTCAGAGCTTGACGCCCCAGCTATACATGCGGGTGAGCTTGGCAAGGTCGTCATTATCGTGACGCTGATCGCTATCTACCTGGCGCTTTTTCCGATACTGGGCGCATTTTTACACCTGCCGCTCCTCATGATTGCTGTCAGTCTCGTCATTCACTGGCGGACCGATCTGCGGTGGCTTGTCACGATCGCCGCGATTTCGGTGCTTTTCACCATCGCCTGCTACTACATCTTCGAAATTTTCCTTCGGGTTCTGCTTCCCGAAGGTCCTTTTGGATTCTGATTCCGCGAGAGCTCAATGGAAATCTTCGATCTTCTCTTGTCCGGCCTTGGTTCTGCATTAACGATGCAGAACCTTTTGGCGACTTTTGTCGGCGTGCTATTGGGGCTTTTTGTTGGCGCATTGCCGGCGCTTGGTCCGGCAGCAGGTGTTGCCATCATGTTGCCGGCCATCGTCAATCTTGATCCCACCGTCGCTATAGCGGGCCTTGCCGGAGTTTATTATGGGGCGATGTATGGCGGCGCCGTCACGTCGATTCTGATCGGTGTGCCGGGTGATTCCGCAGCCATGATGACCACGTTGGACGGTTACCCCATGGCCAAGAAGGGCGAAGCGGGGCGCGCACTTGGCATGGCAGTTTACGCAAGTTTCACCGGAGGCATCATCAGCCTGTTGCTGATGACTTTCCTGGCGGCTTGGATTGCGCGTGCGGCACTCGCCTTTGGTCCCGCAGAGATGACGGCACTGATTGTGCTCGCGCTCTGTCTCGTAACCGTCCTGGGAGGTGAGGATGCCTACAAGGGCTTCATAGGGCTTGGTCTTGGATTATGGGTCGGAATGGTTGGTCTTGATCCGATTTCGGGTACGCCACGCTTTACATTTCAGTCGATCCATCTGCTGGAAGGTATAGATTTCACGATCGTGGTTGTTGGCCTGTACGGGCTGGGCCAGATGTTCGCTGCACTCGGCAATACTGCAAGTTCCCGGCGCGAGAAGGCAGAATATTCCGTGGCGAGTCTTTTCCCGCACTTTGCGGATTTCCTGCACTGTAAATGGACATTGCTTTCAAGTGCACTGATCGGTTTCTTCGTCGGCATCCTGCCAGGAGCAGGTGCGACAGCGGCAACGGTTTTTGCATATGCGACCGCCAAACGTAGCTCCAAATCGCCTGAAAAGTTCGGTAAAGGTGCCATTGAAGGTGTTGCTGCGCCGGAAGCGGCTAACAATGCTGCCTCCTATTCGGCGATGATACCGCTATTCACATTGGGTATCCCTGGCTCCGGCACCACAGCGGTGATGCTGGGTGGCCTTCTGATGCTCGGGTTGGAACCGGGGCCGCGTCTGTTTGCGCAGCAGCCCGAATTCATCTGGACGCTGTTCGGGACCTTTTATGTTGGGAATGTGGTGCTCGTCTTCCTCACACTTCTGCTGATCCCCCTGCTTGCCGCTTTGGTGTTCGTTCGCATCTCGGTGCTATTCCCGGTCGTGGTCGCAGTGGTGATCTTTGGTATCTACTCGGTCAGCTACAACGTTGCGGATGTCATGATCTGCCTCGCTTTCGGCCTTGCGGGTTATCTGTTCCAGAAACTCGAATACCCGGTGCTGCCAATCCTTTTGGGCGTGATCCTTGGCCCGCTGCTTGAACGTTCGATCAGACGCAGTCTCATCATCAGCGAGGGTGATCTTTCGGTATTCTGGCACAGTACGATTGCTTCTGTCGTGCTGGTCGTCGCAGTGTTGCTCATTATCTGGGCTATCGTTGCGCCGCTGATCCGACATAATAAAAAGGTATCCCCGCATGCTTGATCCATCGACCTACACACGTGCGCGCGGCGGGACTATCGGAGACTCCGTTTCGGCATGGGCTTTCGAAGAGCTTTCTCGCCGCATCGTCGAGGGTGAGCTTGCTCCGTGTGAAAAAATCACGGAGGAAAGCCTCGTTCGTGATCTGGGGATCAGCCGGACTCCTCTTCGCGAAGCAATCAAGCAACTCGAGGAGCTTGGGTTGATCGAGCGGCAGCGCAATCGCACCCTGCGGGTTGCGCCGTTGCAAAGCACGGAACTGATCGAACTCGTCCGCCTGCGCGAACATATCGAAGGACTCGCCGCGTATGAGGTTGCAAAGCTGGTCGCCGAAGGCGCCGTGGAAACCGAAAAGCTCTGGGCCGTCATCGAGACAATTGAAAATGCCGAAATCCGGCTGGAGGGATCGGCGCGCATAGATCGGATCTTCGCTCTTGGGACAGAGTTTCATGCTGAACTGGTCGAACTGTCGGGCATGCGGCGCGTCGTGCGGATTCATGGCGGTCTGCAACTGGCGCTCGCCCGTTACCGTTTGGTGAATGCTCGCGATCAGCGTCGCCTCAACCATCGGTCTGCCGAACACAGGGCAATTCTCGAGGCAGTAGAAAGCGGCAATCCCGAAAAGGCCGAGACTGCCATGCGTGCCCATATTCGCGAGGGTCTGCGTGCCTATACTACCAATCCCGACGATGGAACGCACGCGTAGAATTTCAATGTGCTTTTCAACTAACCTGAAGGAGGCAAAGGCCACCCCATGATGAATCAGACCTACGCGTTCGAAGCGGATTTCGTAGCCAGCAAACAGTATATCACGCGTGCAACAATCCATAATATCCGTGGCGTACCAATCCCGCCGCCGCCCTTCCGCGACCGTCCCAAGACCGAGGGCGCTCTGCTTTTGGAACTTGAAACCAATGACGGGATCATAGGTTACGCGACCAGCGGCTATGCCCATCACTCGGCGATCCATCTCATCAATGAATTCATGGCGCCCCGTATCATCGAAGCGCGGGTAGATCCGTTCCGCACGGATTTGATCGCCGGGCTGTTCGATCGCCACACCTGGGAACGCGCGTTGGGACGGATGTTCAATATCGCGCTCGCCATGATCGATATCGCCTGCTGGGACATCAAGGGCAAGGCGGTCGGCAAGCCTGTGCATCACCTGCTGGGAGGTGCGCGTGACCGCGTGCCGGTCTATGTAACGCATGGAGCTGCCTATGAGGGTGCGCCAACCTATTCCCGCGAAGAACTGGCCAAGGAGGCCGCGCATCTGGTCGGGCTGGGCTGCACCCATCTGAAGAACACGGTCGGTCGTCAGCGTATCCCTGATCCTGTCGATGATTATCATCGCATGGCGGCGATGCGCGAAGCCGTGGGAGCCGACATCAAGCTGTCGATGGATGGTAATCTGCGCATGACATTGCCGCAGGCGATGAAGCTTTGCCAGATGTGCGAGGAGCTCGATATTGCTTTCATCGAGGAACCCATCCATTATAACGATCCGCGCAACCTCCACCATCTGCGCATGAAAACCACGATTCCGGTTGCCGCCGCAGAGAATGAACGTTTCTCGACGCTACAGCTTCTTCAGGCTGACGCGGTGGATATCATCCAGCCGAATATCAACAATGATGGCGGCATCACTGCGGCGATACGGAACGCGGCGGTTGCCCGTGCCTTTAACGTGCCGCTGGGTCACGGAAACGGAAACGGGCCGCACAATATCGCACTGCATGCCGGTTTGCAGCATGGCGGGCTGGTCGAGTACCATTTTCACAAATGGATGGCCTATAATGCGATCTTCAAAGAGGTTCCGCAGCCCAAAGATGGCTGGCTGGATGTCAGCCAGAAGCCCGGACTGGGACTCGAACCCAAGGACGGGTTGATCGCGGAATACGCCGTCAAGGTCTGAACCCGCCAACCTTCCGGGAAACGATCTGTCCCGGAATTGTTGCCAGATCAGCCCTATTTCACGGCATGGCGCGGGGTCGGGCAAAGGCATAACTGCTAATATCGTCCTGCCCGGGCGCGTGGCCACGCGGCGCATTATGGTTTGTTCGCTGAATATGCCGATATGATGAGTTTTCTGGCCAGGACTTGCGCTTCCTATGTCACCGGCAGCACGATCCGCGTCGATGGCGGCTATATCTCGAATATCTGAACAAGGGAATCACGACATGACGCTGACGCAAGAAGCCCGAACGATACTTATGAATGTGACCACTGCGACGCTGACGACAATTCTGCTCAAGAAAGGATTGCGCAATGTCTGGATCCGTGGTGCGGCGCCGCTGCATTCCGGTCAGACGCGGCTGGTGGGCGAAGCCTTTACCCTGCGCTTCGTTCCCGCGCGCGAAGATCTGGCGACCCCGGCATCCTGGGGAAGTCCGATTTCGACCCGGGCGGCGATCGAGGATATGCCTGAAGGCTGCATCGCCGTCATCGATGCAATGGGTGTCAGCGATGCCGGCGTTTTTGGCGATATCCTTTGCGCCCGCATGATGAAGCGCAAGGTAACTGCGATGATAACCGACGGTATGGTGCGCGATCTTGGCGGCGTGCTTGCCACCGGCCTGCCAGTCTGGTGCCGCGGTGCTTCAGCCCCGCCATCGGTGGCCGGGCTGACCTTTGTCGGTTGGAACGAGACGATCGGATGCGGGGGTGTTGCGGTGATCCCCGGGGATATCATCGTCGCCGACAGCGATGGGCCGGTGGTCATTCCGAAAGATCTTCTGGAGGATGTTCTTATCGAAGCGCCTGCACAAGAAAAGATGGAAGGCTGGATCATCGACGAGGTCGAAAAAGGCGCAAGGCTGCCCGGTCTCTACCCGATGAACGCCGAGACAAAGGCGCGTTACGACGCATGGCTGACAAGCCAAGGCGGAACAGGATAAGCTTTCGCCCAAGTGCAAGGGCGTACATGTCATGCCCTGGCAGCTTTCCAATGACTGGCCGTCCTGACCAATTGTCACCCGCCTGCGTCGCAAAGCCGTTGCGGGCGGTGTTTCATCTTCGGGTTTGGCCGCAGAGCCCGATCAATCCCAGACTACATTGCGCGCGGATCGCTGACAGCTTGCGATGTCTGTCGGCGAGCATTTGTTACCCGACACGCATCCTGCGCAGAAGTTAGCTATCCGATCTGCGCGACAGCGAAAGCGGAAAGAGATCCGCCCTGATCAATTGCGTCGCAGTCAACGTCGCCTGAGTGACATCCGATAGCTGAAACGGTCACCGGGATGCTGTGAGATCGAGATATAAATTGCGTTTCCCGCAGACTGATAGCGCCTTATGATCTCGAGCGCGGGGCTGCTGGGAATAGCTTGCAGGGTTTCTGCCGTTCTGTGGTCAAGCAGAACAGGGCGTATCGTCTGGATGACTTTATCGACAATTACGCCGAACCGCTCTGCGATCAGGTCGGCGATCAGGCCGCGCTGACCGGGCAACGATTTCGCGACCTCGGTATATTCGGGCGATATGTAATTGTCAGTCCAGCAGATTGGCGGCGCGTCAGAATTCGGCTCGATCCGCATGACACTGACCAGATACCATCGTTTGCCGGGTGCGCAGCCCATCCGTCGCGCCAGTTCCTCATCGGCGACGATCTCTTTCTGATCAATATGCACCCGCTCGGTTGCGGCGCCGAAATGGGCCAGTTCTTCGAGCGATGCCGTAGAGGCGTTATATCCGCCCGGATTCGCGGCGATGACCCGCGTTCCCACGCCCTTCTGCCGCGTGATGAACCCCATCGCTTCGAGGCGGTCAAGTGCTGCGCGGACTGTGGCGCGGCTGACGCCGCGTTGCGCGGCGATTTCGAGTTCGGTCGGCATCAGCGAGCCGACGGCATAATCGCCGCTCTTGATCGCCCGAACCAGATACTCGGACAATTCTGCGTAAATGGGCTGATTGCGCATTCAGACACCCTCCCGTGGGTTTTTATCCCTAGCAACGTCGTGGTCATCGAGTTCACCCGCCGTACCTCGGGGCTTGTGCTGCCGATCCTTGCAGGAATTTTCATCCTGTACGGTTTTATCGGGCCGTGGCTGCCGGGTGTTCTTTTCCATCGCGGATACGGTTTTGGCGAATTCACGACTTTCGTTTATTCGATGGAGGGCATTTTCGGGATCACGACCGCAGCGGCGGCGCTGTATATCGTTCTGTTCGTTCTGTTCGCCGCGTTTCTTCAGGTGTCCAAGGTTGGTGACTTCTTCATGAACCTGGCATTCGGCGCCTTTTGGGGGCTGCGGGGCGGCCCGGCCAAGGTGTCGCTGTTTGGTTCCATTCTCTTCGGGATAATCTCGGGCTCGGGTGTGGCCAATGTCGTCGCCTCGGGCACCTTTACTATCCCGGTCATGAAGCGGGTGGGATACCGGCCGTCGAGTGCGGGCGCGATCGAGGCAGCGGCTTCGACGGGCGGGCAACTCACGCCGCCGATCATGGGGGCGGGCGCGTTCATTATGGCCGAGGTTACGGGCATCCCATACACCACGATCATTGTCGCGGCGCTAATTCCCTGCATTCTCTATTACTTTGCGGTTTATGTGCATATCGATCTCGAGGCGCGGAAAGAAGGTATCGAGGGCTTGCCCCGTGCCGATCTGCCGCCGCTGAGACCGATGATGCGCGATGCCTTCGTTCTTGCACCTCTGGCCGTGCTGCTCATCTTCCTGTTTGCCGGGTTTTCGATCATCTCGGCAGGCTCATGGGGAATTGCGGTTTCCGTGCTTGTCATGCTGCAGCAGCGGATCGGTATCGACACGCGCATACATGCCGCTCCGATCCTGTCGGCACTGGCGACTGTCCTGCTGTTGCCGGGGTTGTCTGCTAATAGTCACGGCGGCATTGCCTTTGCGGTTGGCCTCTTTGCCATTCTCACGCTTGTGATCGTCGGACAGCGCGGGACACTCGCTGCGGCTGTCAAGGGAACGGGGCTCGATATTCTCGAGGCCCTGTCCATCGGGACGCGTCAATCACTTCAGCTGGCAGCGGTCTGTGCCTGCGCGGGTATCGTTGTCGGTGTCATTGGCCTGACGGGTCTTGGCGGCCGCTTTTCGGCGCTGCTGCTTGGGGTGGCGGGACAAAGCGAGCTGCTGGCACTGATCTTTGCCATGATCATCGCACTGATCCTTGGCATGGGGATGCCGACCACAGCCGCTTATGCCATCGCGGCCAGTGTGGTTGCGCCTGCCTTGCAGCGCATGGGATTGCCGGTGCTGCCGGTGCATCTGTTCATCTTCTATTATGCGGTGATCTCTACGATCACCCCGCCCATCGCGCTTTCCGCTTTTGCGGGCGCGGCGCTTGCCGGGGCCGATCCGTGGAGAACGGCATTCAAGTCGGTACGCTATGGCATTGCCGCCTTCATCGTCCCGTTCCTGTTTATCCACAATCAGGGCGTTCTTCTTGAAGGCAGCGTCATCGAGATTGTCAGAACCACCCTGACCGCGCTTATCGGGGGCTGGCCGAGCGCGAAAATCTCACATTGCGCGAGGCTTGTGTCCGTTCGGGGCTGGTTTCGATGCAGGAATACGATGCCCTGATCGATCCACTGCGCATGGCGAATGGTGGGCGCATGAAGAAAGGAAATACGGAATGAAAATCCTTCGCATCCTGGAGAAGGACCTGCCGATAACTTCCCCGGGTGCCAATGCCGTAGTCGATTTTGCTGGCCTGACGACATCGGCTGTCGCAATCGTGACCGATGCCTATCGGGACGGAAAGCCGCTTGTCGGCTATGGCTTCGGTTCGATCGGCCGGTGGTCGGTTGGCGGCATGTTGCGCGAGCGTTTCATCCCCCGGATCGTGGCCGCCGAGCCGGAAAGCCTTAGGGATGAGGCGGGTGGTATCGATCCGTTCGCTTGCTGGAACGCCGCGATGCGGAACGAAAAACCCGGTGGTCACGGTGACCGCGCCGCCGCGCTTGGGGCGCTCGACATGGCGCTGTGGGATCTGCGGGCCAAGGCCGAGCACGTACCGCTTTACCGTCTTTTGGCGGACCGATATCGAGATGGGCAAGCCAATGAGGAGGTCGCGGTCTATGCCACCGGCGGTTATTATCAGCAGGGTGGCGATTACCGTGCGCTCAAGGATGAACTCAAAGGTTACATCGACCTCGGCTATAACGAGGTAAAGATCAAGATCGGAGGCGCGCCGCTTGCCGAGGATATGAAGCGGATCGAAGCCGCAATTGCCGTCTTGGGTGACGGTTCGCGCCTTGCAGTCGATGCCAACGGACGGTTCGGTCTGGAGACCGCGCTCGCCTATGGCCGCGCCATGAGCGACTACGGTCTTCGCTGGTACGAGGAACCGGGCGATCCACTCGATTTCCAGTTGATGGCGGTTGTCGCCGAGCATTATGATGGTCCGCTTGCTACGGGCGAGAATATTTTTTCGTCACAGGACGCGCGCAATCTTCTGCGTTATGGCGGGATGCGGTCCGAACGCGATTTCGTACAATTCGATTGCGGTCTTGCATACGGGCTGCCCGATTATCTCAGGGTGCTGGATATCATGCGCCGGCATGGCTGGTCTCCAAGACGCCTGCATCCCCATGGAGGGCATCAGATGTCGCTGCACCTTGCGGCCGGTCTCGGTCTTGGCGGTAACGAAAGTTACCCCAGCGTCTTTCAGCCTCTCGGCAGTTTTGCGGATTGCTCGAAGGTTGAAAATGGTCGAATCCGATTGCCCGATGCGCCCGGTGTCGGGCTTGAACTGAAATCCGGGCTGAAGACCTGGCTAGATAACGCCTTCAGGCTTTAGTCGACGGACATGAGGAGGGTCTTATTGAAGTGATCCCCGCGCAGCGTGCAGAATGAAACGACAGGCAGGAATACCTCGCGGTAGAGAACCCGCGCTTTAGAAGATGATGAAGCATGGTGAAGGGGCCATCCCGGCGCCTGACGCGATATACTTCAGCGGGGGCATGGCGTGATGTGGGATTTCCCTGACAGTGCCGGCTTGTAGGCGATTACCCGGCAGCTGCGGAAACGGGGTGTCATCGTCTCGGCGGTCTGCCATGGCTATTGCGGGTTTCTGAGCATTCGGCGCTACGAGGCCGGTTGCTGGTCGGGGGACACCGAGTGACCGGCTTTTTCCGGATCGAGGAAATTGGCGCCGTTCTTGGCGAGCTTCCTGACGTTGAACCGCCGCGGAATTGCCGAAGAGTGAAGCACTCAAAGGATGAACCCTATAACGAAGAGACTGTTCTCCCTCGTCTGTCCTGCTGAACTTCGCGAACGCCGTGTTCGGTGTTTCGTAAGAACCATGCCGATTACAGCAGCGGCCCCCAGATACACGGAATGGCTGGCCAAAGCCGGGATCGAGATCTCGGTCGGCAGTGTCGGGGATGCCCATGACAATGGGCTGGCCGAAAGCATCATCGGTCTGAAGGCCGACGTCATCAACGTCCTGGAGCCTTGTCCATTGCTAAAGTCGAACGGGAGACGCTGAAATGGGTCGACCGGCACAATACCGAATGCCTGCACAGCGCCATCGGATATGTCAGGCCACACGGCGCAGAGGAGGCTTTTTACGACAACTTGAAAAGTAGCTTAACTATTGAACCAACCCCTTACGGTAAACCCAAGGCGGTTCAAAGTGACGATCTCTATTTTATAAGCTGATACAACCAAAGGTTGCTGGCCTTCTGGGCTGCGAGCCCCCCGCGACCATCCCATACTTTATTGTATTTTATAACAGCCGAAACTACGATTTCCGACACCGGAGCACTACGAAGGTACGATTGCCCAGCTTCGGGCTCGGCGGCGGGAACATCAATATTTTAAGGTAATGAAATAGTTTTGCAGGAAATACGGCTTACGTTGGATTTCAATGTCCGGGAATAATCGCTGCCTTTTTGTTACGACCGTATCCCGAGAGTATCTGTGTGGTGGTCGGATAACATTGGAGGATCGGTTTGGCGGGTAATTCGATCGGTACAGAATCATCTGCCAGAAACTTACGTTCGATCTCTTTTATCCGTTCACTCGTTCTTTGATTTCTTCGAACAGGGCCTGATAGGCTTTGCCGGCTCTGCTACCCGGTGCGGTGACCAAAACCGGGGCACGGGCGAGACCCATGCGCTCGATCTCGGAGGTGAAGGGGATTTTCGTTTGTGCAAAACGTTCAGGATACGCATCCGTCATCTCGGCAATCATTTCGCTATGCAGGCTCTTGATGCCCTGCACCATCGAAAAGAAGGCGTGGATCCTTTTCCTGGGCAGGCCGGAATCGCGGAAAAATTCCAGCAACTGCCTGAAGGTGCGTTGGGACAGCGTGGTGGGGATCACCGGCACGATTACTGCATCTGCCGCGTGAAAGACATTTTCAGACAGCATCGAGATGTTCGGCGGACAGTCCAGCAAAATGATGTCGTAATCGGATTTGACGGCCTTCAGGGCCTTTTTCAGTCGCGACTGGCCGTTCTTCATCTGTGACAGGAACAGCTCGAAATCGCGAAAGTTCATATTCGCGGGCAGGATGTCGAGATTGTCGTAGTCGCTGCCCCGGATCGCCTTGGCGAAGCGTTCGATATCCTCGAAAAAACGTGCCCCGGTCAGCTTCTTGGACGGCTTTACGCGGAAATAAAACCCCGAGGCGCCCTGAGGATCGAGATCGCATAGTAATGTCCGGTGACCCGATGCCGCAAAGGCATAGGCGAGGTTTACAGCGGTCGCCGTCTTGCCGACGCCTCCCTTGTTGGAATAGCAGGCAATGATTTGCATCAGAATCCCTTTCTGTCGTGGAACAGTTTGCGGATGGTCCGCTGCATCTTGTTGCTGTTGAAGCGCGCGAAGGCGGCGATGATCTTCTCTCGCTCTGCGACTTGTTTCTGGTGCAGCACGATGACCAGTGCGCCGATGCTCTGGGCGATTTCGAGTTTGTTCGGATCATTGGCCAGATCATCGGCAAAGGTCAGCAGCTTGGTCTGCTGCACTGCGTAATCATTGAACCAGCCCAAGGAATCCTGTAGCCTCTTCAGTGGCTTGAGGGAAGCGGTGAAGTCATCTCGCGGAAAGATCGGGCCAAAGAATTCCATCAGGTAGCGCAGCTTCTTGCATTCGATGCGCAATTCGTGAACCTGTTCGTCAGGTGTTCCGGCATTCAGATCCGCTGCGATGCGGCGGATCCGGCGATAGCGTTTCCAGATCAGTTCGCGGGCCAGACCGTAGGAGGCGCGGCTGGCATTCGGGCCGGGCAGAAGTTTGCGCTGCTTGGCAAACATCCTGGCCAGCGCCTTGATGTCCTGCTGATAGCCCTTGCTGTGTAGATGTGCGGTAAGCGTAACCTGTTCCGTGGCGCGCATGCGGCGAAGCCGCGCGAACATCTTGTCCAGCCCGGAATGCATCCTTTCCGGCACGAGATCGTAGAAGCTCTGTTGTTCCAGCAGATAGACGTCCAGATCGCGCAGTGGCCCGGTCAGCGCCATCAGCTCAGAAAACTGCGTTCTTAGTTCAGCCGTCTGTTGTGAGTCGTAGACACCCTTGAACAGACTCAGGACCGAGCGGATCTTGCGCAACGCGATACGGTAATCATGCAAAAATTCGGTGTCGAGGTCGGCAATGATACCTTGTTCATTCGCGCGGGCGACAGGCAGATAACTGTTGATCAGATTGCTTGCCGCGTCGAAGGCGGTTTCCTCGCGTCCGATCTTTATGCTCGGCTTGGCAAGATACCCGGTGCAGGCAGGCTGGATCGTTCGATAGAGATTGCCGGTCGCAAGTGGCGTAGCCCCGCAGTCACGTATGCGTGCGACCAGATCGTGCAGGGCCCGATCGTAGCCGCGCAGGCCCTGCGGCGTCAGCAAGATCACAGCATTGCCATTGGTCGCTTCCAATTCACGCAATTCGGCGCGCGCCCGGATTTTGCCCTCGTCATCGACCAGCGCCAGCCGGCCGGACCGGGTCATCCCCGAGGCGATGTGCAGCAGTGCGCGCAGCGAAGACAAATCCGCAAGCGCTGCCTTGACCGGCCCTTCGACGAACTCAGTGACAAAGCGGGCATCGGGTGTGGCGGGTTGGCAATGTGTCGCACCGGAGGCTGACAGCAACTCCATCCGGTTGCCATCTTCCCAAAGCAGCCGACGGGAACGTCGCAGGCGCTGATCGAAACAATCACGGATCGCGAAGGGACGGCTGCCTTCTGCCCAGTCCAAAACCGGCATCAGGTTCTGCGCATTGCATTCGGCCAGCTTGGTCAGCCACGCGGCCGGCATGTAATATGTTTCACCCGTGGCGATCATGCCTTCGGCTTTCGTGGCCGCCCAAGATAATCCTCGATCAGTTTTTCGATAATCTTCTGCGCACTCGTCTCTTCTTCGATTGCGCGGAGTTTGAGAGCCTTCAATGTCTTGCCGGAAAGGCGTAAAGAGGTGTTCTTCTTGTCACCTTCGTCTTTCGATCTCTTTGCTTTGGCCATGATCTGATTCTGTTTTTGTGACGTCATGATGTCATATGTTGTAGAATACGACAAACAGATAGCCGGCACGAGTGAGGAAACCGGCCGGAGGGGCCTGGTATCATCGATTTACCGTATTGGATTTATCGCATAACTGGAGAGTTGGCAGGGACATTGGCATCGCGGCTCATGTCCTGTCTTGATTCCGCCAATCGCCATGATGATGACTAAGAATGCAGCGAATAAAAATTATATCGCTGCCTGAATGAGCGCAGACCCATACAGAGGCCGCTGATCGACGCGATACCTGATATGCCGAGAAGATCGGCGCTGATCCAAAACGGGAAAATTCACTGTAGGCTCTCGCCCTGCTGTGCGCTATCGACTGAAGCGGCTGCCTTGACCACGGCTTCCACGAGGATCTGTGGTTTATAACCAAGCTTTGCCGGGGTCAGGCCCATGCGCAGGATAACAAGGTCGCGCGAGGGAATGATCGTCATGGTCTGTCCATCGTGACCAAGCAGCCAATAGGCGTCGTCCGGGATATCGTAATCCGCATCTGGTTTTTTATCCCGAGACTGACCGGTACGCGGGCCATGCAGCCAGACATGCCGGCCATATTCGCCGTCCGACGCCACCGTCGGCGTCCGCATCCAGTCGACCCAGCCCGCCGGCAGGGTGCGCTTACCCTCCCATACACCATCATTGAGCAGGAACTGCCCGAACCGGGCCCAGTCCCGCGCCGACGCGTAAAGATAGGATGAGCCCGCGAAAGTCCCCCTGGCATCCGTTTCCAGAACAGCGGTCGACATGCCAAGCGGGCCAAACAGGACCTTGCCCGGCCAATCGAGGGCGTCCCGGGGGTTCTCGAACGCGTTTTGCCAGATCCGTGACAGAAGCACGCTCGTGCCGCTCGAATAGCTGAACATTTCTCCCGGCGCCGCGATCAGGGGCTTGCCGGCGGGGACGGACGCCATATCCGGCTCGAGGTAAAGCATGCGGGTGACGTCGGTGACGGATCCGTAATTCTCATTGAATGCCAATCCGCTTTCCATCCCGAGAAGATCGGCAATGGTGATCTTTGCTCGGTCGTCCTTCCTCCATTGCGGTAGCAGTGCATCATCCGCGACGGACAGCATATCCTCGCGGACCAACGTGCCGATGAGAGCGGCGGTCACCGTCTTGGTCATCGACCAGCCGAGCAAGGGTTGATCGACATTGCCCTCCGCGCCGTAACGCTCGCCGATGATGCGTCCGTCCCGGAGCACCACGACGGCACGCATATCCGGCCCGGTGAGTTTCGGGTCGTCCAGCGCGGCCGCTAGCGCCGGATGCTCCGAGGTGATCATTACCGGCCTGTCTGGCTGATCGCTTTCAGCTGCCGCCGACGAGCGCGCCGCGGCCGCGAGATCGTCATCGGGGACCACAGCACAACCGGTTCCCTGACGATGCACCGCGAGTCCGTTGCCAAACAGGCCGAGCAGGCCCGCATGCACGGTGCCCTCGGATGCGTCGACCTGCACCCGCATCAGTCGCAGCAGGGGATGACCCGGCGCCTGGACATCCTTTGCCAGCACTGCCTCGGGATCTCGCCCTGCAATGAACATGTTGGAGCAGACGATCTTGGCAGCATAGCCCGATCCGACACGAATGAGGTCAGGGGGCGCGACGTAGAGCCAAACGGACAACCCGGCCATGAGGGTCACAAGTATGCCGATAAACCATTTCAGAATGATCCAGATCTTCCGCAAGTGAGCTTCCCCGGGCATTTTGACAAGCTTCCGGCGATGTCATGCCGGGAGTCTTCGATTTCGAACGCGTGCTTTCCCCTATCGCGGTTTTACTTAGCGTGGAAAAGGCGGCAGAGTCATGCGTGAAATTCTGGCGGTTCACGCCCTTGTCCTGAAAAGACCTTCGCCCTGATTCTAGGATAGAGGATATTGCTTGACGATGTGGGTTCTCGGTCGTCCACAATCGCGTTTGTGACGGTGGGAAGCTTAAAAGCTTTTATATCTTATTTCTGGAACTCTATTGCTCGATTTGGGCATGTCATCGTGCAACGGGCGGTCACAACATCGCCGGCAGCTCAAATCCGGGCTCCGATCCTGTCTCTTGTGACCGGGGAGGCGATGTGACAAACATATGCGGCTTCCATTTTCCAGAATACCGCCATGACATCGACCACTGCCGCCCTGTCTGTCACGCGTCCAAGAACCCATCTGGCCGTTTTGGTCATATTGGGTATGACGCATCTTCTGAACGATCTGATGCAATCGCTGATTCCGGCCGTTTATCCTTTGCTGAAGGATAGTTATGCGCTGGATTTCATACAGATTGGCATGATCACGATGACTTTCCAGATCGCCGGATCACTACTGCAGCCGGTGATCGGCATGGTCGCGGACCGCCATCCTGCGCCTTATTCGCCGGTGGTCGGTATGATGTTTACCCTATCGGGACTCGTCAGTCTGGCCTTTGCGCATAGCTATGCGGTGATCCTCGTCTCGGTCGCGCTGATCGGCATCGGCTCATCGATCTTCCATCCCGAGGCCACGCGGATGGCGCGCTACGCTGCCGGAGGCCGCCAGGGGCTGGCTCAGGGTATCTTTCAGATAGGCGGGCAGGCGGGCGGTGCGCTTGGTCCGGTCTTCGCCGCGCTGATCATCGTTCCCTGGGGCCAGCCCAGCCTTGCCTGGTTTGCCGTCGTCGCTCTGCTAGCCATGCTGCTGCTGGGCTGGATCGGTAGTCAGCAGCGTCGGGTCTTCGCTGAATTCGCCGCCATGCGGGCAAAAGGCAGGGGCGACGGCCATCATGTTTTGCACGCGCCTCTGACCATTGGGATCGGTCTCGTCGTCCTGACGCTGCTGATGTTTTCGAAAAACGCATACAGCGAAAGCTTTCGGTCCTTCTATATATTCTATCTGATGGAAAGGTTCGGTCTTTCGGTCCCCTCGGCGCAGATGATGCTGTTCATCTTCCTGCTCGCCTCGGCGGCGGGGGCACTGATTGGCGGCATCGTCGGTGACCGGATCGGACGCCAGAGAGTCATCTGGATCTCGGTGCTGGGGCCGCTGCCGCTGACGTTGATCCTGCCTTATATGGATCTGGTCTGGACCGGTGTGCTGACGGTAGCGATCAATCTGATCATGGCCAGCGCTTTCGCCTCGATTCTAATCTATGCGATGGAGCTTCTGCCTAATCGCATTGGTCTTATCGGCGGGTTGTTCTATGGCCTGAATTTTGGCCTTGGCGGTATCGCCGCTGCGATTTTGGGTGGATTAGCCGACGGCTACGGTGTCGAGACCGTCTATCGCATTTGTTCTTTCATGCCGCTTGCCGGATTGCTGGCATGGTTCCTGCCGAAGATTGACGAAAGTGGCTAGCATTAGCGACGGGCATATCGGGCCGCCGATCAAGGGATGAGGAAGCCGTGGCTGCGTAGCATCCAACTGCCTCGGATCCTGCCTGCAATGCGTCGAAGAAGCGGCATCTGACGGACAGCGAAGAACCGGGGGCATGTCAGAGCAGGTCTGGGCGGAAGAACGGTTATTCCGCCGCCCTGAGCGCAGGACCTTTCGGCAGATCGAACATCCCGCGGGGTCTTTCCTGCATGAAGGCCAGAACCTCTTCGCTTCCGATTACATCGGCATATTTGGCGTTCAGATCGCAAAGCGCTATCGCGTGGCTTGCCTCTGACCGTTCGAAACAGGCGTCCTCGACCATCGTAACGCGGTAGTTGTAGCTAAAGGCATCCACGACAGTGGCGCGGACGCAGCCGCTTGTGGCGGTGCCGGTTACGATGACGCTGTCGCAGCCCAGAAGCGTCAGATAACTCAGCAGATTGGTGCCGTGAAAGCCGCTGGGCTTCTGCTTGTGGATGACGATATCCTGTTCAGAGGGCGCGATCTGCGGCATGATCTCATTGCCGTCGATAGCAGAGGCCGCTTTCGGCTTTTCTCCGCTGCGGGCGTTTTTCCACGCCCAGCCGCCGGCATCCCAATTGTCCGCGCGTCTGATTCCGGTGGTGTAGATGACCGGCAGTTCACGGTCATGCGCGACATCGATCAGTTTGCGGATAACGGGCAGGGCGTCCCATGCCGCCTCTCCGCCCGATTGCCGCCAGCGTTTGACCGATTCGAGCAACGGTTCACGGCGGTCACCGCAGAACGCATAATTGACGTCGATAACCAGCAGTGCCGGCCGCGTTCCAAATCCCTGCCGAACGCCGTAGCCCGCAAGTTTGAAGACCTGCTTATCGCGTTCCGTCAGGAACTTATCCCAAACGCGTTCAGTCATTTTCCTTCCTCCTATCTTTTTCAAGCGATAGCCCGGCGGATCGTGGATCCTTCTTATCGGCGATTGACTTATGGCGATAATATGTTTGTATGGCAAGCATACGTTATTACTAAAATACACTATTCCACTTCATATCATCGGCACCATTTCGGGGAAAAAGCCGAAACATCTGAAGATTTCAGGGAGGGGAAGCGCATGTTTTCGAGATTGGGAATCAACTGTGTTCTGATTGCGGCGACAGGTATCGCCGCGATTGCAGGCGCGGCGCAGGCGCAGGAGGTCTGGAGGCATGGTATTGTTGAAGCGAAAGGCGATTCCGGATTTCTGTTTCAGGCTGCAGAAGGCGGTTTCGGAGAGAAACGTGGCCTTGATATCGAGATGGTGGAGTTCACCGGCGGGCCGACCGCGTTGAAGGCGCTGCTTGCGGGGGAACTGGACAGTTTCGAAGCCAGTCCCGTCGTCGCGCTGCCCGCGCTTCACCAGAATGCCGATATCAAGATCATCGGCTGCAACTGGCCGGGAATGACCTATACCGTATTCTCGTCGCCGGACGTGGCTTCCACAGAAGATCTCAAGGGGCAGTCGATCGGCGTTTCTGCGCCTGGTTCGCTTCCGATGCTCTTCACCCAGCTTGCGCTCGAGGCGTCTGGGTTGTCCGCGTCGGATGTTACCTATGTGAATGCGGGTGGAAGCGCGGATCGTGTCCGTGCGGTGGGCGCGGGGCTTGTGACCGCCGCCGCAAGTTCCAGCGAATTCGCGGTCGGTGCGGAAACATATAATGTGAAGCCGCTTCTCGCGGGGGCAGAGGTCACGCCCCAATTCGTCAAGGTCTGCGTTATGACGACAGGCGCAAAGATTGCCGAACGGCGCGCGGATATGGTGAATTTCCTTGGCGCCGAGATGGAGGGGCTGGCTTACGGAATCGGCAACAAGGACGCGATGATCGCTCTTGCCCATAAGGTCGCCCGGCTGCCCGAGGACGACAAGACGGCGGAATTCATTTATGACGAAGCTATAAAATACGACGCGATCGCCATCGATCTTGCGGTTCCGATGGAAAACCTGCAATGGACCGATGATCAGATGGTTCGTCTTGGCGCGCTTCCCGAAAATGCCGATGTCAGGGATTTCGTGGATGAAAGCGTTCGGGAAGAGGCTCTGGCAACCGTCGGGAAGTAATGCGGCCTCATTCCGTTTTTCGGCGGGACCGGAATTTCAGGAAAGATGCGGAGAATGCCGTGCCGAGCCGCCGGATTTACGGGTTGCGGCAATTGTGGCTGACAGTCCGATCCGCTTCAGGCCGTAAAAGGCGCACAGACTGTCTATCAGTTTTCGCAAGGCGTCGTCCTGCTCCAGATTAGCGCGTTCATCTATTGACGCGGCTTCCAGCCGGGCGAGGCGGGTCTGCTCCATAGTCAATTCACGCTTCAGCAGCGCTTTGCGCAAGCGCCCCGTCCGGCCATCGCGGGACAGGCGCTTTCTGACATAACGCGTCAGGAACAGATGCAACCGCGCCTGCCACGGCACGGAATATTTCAATCTCCGAAGGGTGTCCGGCCCGATACTGCACCCCCCGGATGCAAGGAACAGGGCAGCCAGAAGCAGGCAGACATCGCCTTTCTGCCGGTCCTGGAAATACAGGCATTCCTCCTTGACGCCCGGTTCGGCATAGACGGCAAGCGCGAACCGCCAGAGTGCATTCTTGTCGGACGTCCGGGGAATTCGCGCTTGCTGCCGCATCGCTTAGATTCGCTGTCCGAGTCCGGTCAGTGCGTCAGCGATCACTTCGGGAGCCTCGAGCGGGGTGAAATGGCGCATGTCGGGCAGAATTTCCATCGTCGCGCCCGGGATCGCATCGGCCATCGCCTGCGCCATTGCGGGCGGTGTCGCGTAATCGTGCTCGCCCACCAGGATCAGGGTGGGGAAATCGAATTGTGGCATTCCCTCGCGCAGGTCGGCTGCCCCCAGCATCCGGCAGGTGGCCAGATAGCTTGGCACGTCATTGGCCATGAAAACCGCGACGGCGCTGTCCACGATATCGGGATGGCTTTCAAGGAAAGCCGGACTGAACCAGCGGCTTTTCTGGAAGCCGACCAATGCGGCCAATCCTTCGTTCACGGCTTTCATGCCCCGTTCCTCCCACGCTTCCGGTGCGCCTTCACCATACCATGCGGTCGTGTCTAACAATCCCAGCGCCGACACCCGGTCAGCATGATGTGTCGCGAAGGCAAGCGCAACGCAACCGCCCATCGAGGCACCGGCCACAATCGCGTCCTGCCAGCTGAGATGGGCCATGACATCGGCAAGATCGTCGGCGAATTGCTCGACGGTGAAGGGTCCCTCCGATTTCGTGGACCGGCCATGTCCGCGGCAATCGATGGTCAGTACTGCGGCATCCGCTGGCAGGCAGGCGATCACCCGATCCCAGAATGCGCCATTCATGGCCAGCGAATGGATCAGGGCGATCCGCGTCGTACCTGCCGGATTGGCGATGCGCCATGCGATTTCGGCGCCATCACGGGTCTGTGCCATTCCCTCATGCGGAGTTTCATTGATGGTGGTGTCCATATTATCTTTCCTTCATCGTCTCGAAAGCTGTTGGTGGTGGACGGTGAAACCCATCCGGCGGATCCTGTTGCAGGGTTCGGGCGGCCGCGTGGATTTTGCGGATCATCCATTTATGCGAGGGCAGCGAGGAACGTGGCTGGCTCCAGACCAGATCCGTGCGCACCTCAAGTCCATCGACCGGGACATCGGTAATGTGCAGTTCCGATGTGTCGAACATTGACAACATGCGTTCCAGCATCAGCGACAACAGATTCGTTTTGGTCACGATGGCGGGGGCCGCGACGAACTGATGTACGGTGGCGAATATATTCCGCTGGATGCCGTGTTCGGCCAGTAGAACATCGGCCCGGCTGGAATCTCCGGGGCCGGGTTTTACGGCAAGATGTTCCGCCTGAACGAATAACTGCCGCGTCAGGGGCTGTCGCGCCAATTGGTGATCGCGGCGCATGATGCAGACATAGCGGTCATGAAAAAGCGATGTGCGCGAAAAGCGGCGCGGCAGATTGGGGATCACTCCGATCGCGAAATCGACGGCATTGCGATCCAGCAGATCGACGAGCTGTTCGTTGCTGTGCGATTCCGCGAGAACGCGGATATTCGGCGCAACCTTTGCCAGATGGGCCATGAGCGCGGGTAGCAGGACAACCGAGGCATTTTCTGATACCGCTAATGTGAACACCCAGGGCGTATCCTGCGGTTGGAAGTCCTGCGGCACCAGAATGTTCTCGATCTGGCGCAATGCGTCATTCAGAGGTACGGCCAGTTCCTGCGACCGCGCGGTTGGCTGCATCTCGCCGCCGACACGGACGAAAAGCGGGTCGTTGAACAATTGTCGCAAGCGATTCAGGGCGTTACTGGTCGCCGGTTGTGACATGCCCAGCCGCGCAGCGGCCTTGCTGACCGAATGTTCGGCAAGCAGTGCATCCATGACGACCAGCAGTCGCATCTCGATAGAAGCCAAATTCACCGTCATGATAGTGTTCTCTCGGATTTGAATTTGCCAGTTTCTGTTCTTTGCAATACTGTCATACATACATACAGTAGTATAGCAATGCAATATTGCAGCCGATGGAAGGAGTATGCGAGTGTCCCGCGCGGAAGTGGGGCGAATCTCGCCATCGGCCGTAATCTAGAAATGGGTCTCGAAATTTGGGGAGGAGAATATGAAAGGTAGGATGTGCACCGTGATCGCGGCGGCAGCGGTGGCAATAAGCGGCCCCGCATTCGCGGATGTCTGGCGGCATGGTGTCGTGGAGGCCAAAGGCGACGCGGGCATAATCTTCATGGCCGAGCGTTTTGCCGAGAAATACGGCATCGATCTGGAGATGGTGGAGTTCGTTAGCAGCACGGTGCCGGTCAAGGCGCTGCTGGCCGGCGAGATCGACAGCTATGCAACCTCGCCTCTGGTCGGTCTTGCGGCCATGGCCGAGAAGGCGCCACTGCGCTTTGTCGGCTGCAACTGGCCGGGAATGACTTACAACATCTATGCGAAATCCGAGATTACCTCGGTCGAGGACCTCAGGGGAAAATCCATCGGCGTCTCTGGGCCGGGATCATCACCGGATTTGTTCGCGCGTGAAGTGCTGTACGCGCATGATATCGATCCGGGTGAGGTCAAGTTCGTCAGCGCCGGCGGGGGCGGAGACCGTTTCCGCGCAGTCGTCGCAGGCATCGTTGATGCCACCGCAACCTCAAGTGAATATGAAGAGGAAGCGGAACGTCAGAATGTGAATGTGATCGCTCGTGCGCCGGACGTCACCCCGAATCTGCTGCGGAATTGCATCGTGACCACACAGGACGCCATCGACAACAGGAGCGATGAGCTGGTGCGGTTTCTTGCCACGCAGATGGAAGGACATGCCTATGCGTTGGAGCATCCCGAGGAAACCTATCCATTGGCACGCGAAATCACCAATATGGCCGAGGACGACAAGAGTCCCGAGTTCATTTTCGACGAGGTCGTCAAATATTCCGCTGTGACTCCCGATCTGGAGATGGATGCCGAGAAGCTTCAGTGGAACGTGGATATGATGCAGCGCAATGCCCGCATTCAGAACGTATTCGATGTCACTGAATTCATCGATGATGGCCCGCGGCAGCAGGCTCTTGAGCTTGTGAAACAGCAGTAACGCTCCCACGCAAAAACTGGAGACGGCTATATGTCCCATGTAGAACTGAAAAACGTATCCAAAACCTTCAATTTGCGCTCGGGTGGTGCAAACATCAAAACCCGCGCGCTTGACAATCTGTCCCTGAATATCGAACGCGGCGAGATCGTCGCGCTGACCGGTCCCAGCGGCTGCGGCAAGACGACGGCGCTGCGCATCATCATGGGCCTGGAAGAAGCCTCGGGCGGGATGATCCGCGTCGCCGGGAAAGAGATCAATGGCTGCGGTCTGGATCGCGGCATGGTCTTTCAACATGCCGAATTGCTTCCGTGGCGCTCGGCGGTCGATAATATCCGCTTCGCGCTGGAGGCGAACGGGGTTGCTGCCTCCGAGATTGCCGAGCGTGCCGAACGGTTCATAGATCTTGTTGGGCTGAGACATGCCATGCACCACCGCCCTCACCAGCTGTCGGGTGGCATGAAGCAAAGGGTCGGCATCGCCCGCGCGCTGGCCATCGATCCTGAAGTGCTTCTGATGGACGAGCCTTTCGGCGCACTGGATTCGCAGACCCGTGAAGTATTGCAGATGGAACTGCTGGACATCCATCAGCGGACCGGCAAGACGATTATTTTCGTCACGCATGATCTGGACGAAGCCGTGTTGCTGGCAGACCGGATCGCGGTCATGGTCAAGGGCCGGCTTCGCGAGATCATCGATGTGAATATCGAGCGCCCGCGCAACGATATGCGGGCAATCCGTGGTTCCGAGGAATTCGCACGCAAGCGGCATCTGGCCTGGGACGCGCTGCATAGTCATCCCGAGGACGCCGTTGCGGCGCACGGGTCCGAAACATCCGACACTACGCCCCTTCGGGCCACGGCCTGAGAGGTGCCTGAATGACCATTTCAAACTATCACGAATCCATCGCTGTCAAGAAACCACGTTTTTCGGTCAAAGACATGCCGAGCTGGTCGATTACGCTGATCTCCGTCGCGACCCTGATGATCGTGTGGGAATTGTGCGGGCCCTGGATAAACCCGCTTTTCGGCTCCTATCCTTCGCAGATCATCCGATCTTTCCTGGATATGATGAGTGACGGCATGCTGGTGCGCGCCTTTGTGCAGAGCATCCAGCCATTCGTCGTGGGCTATGCGCTTGCTGCCCTCGCAGGGATTCCGATCGGGTTGTTGCTGGGCCGTTACCGGGTCTTCGATGCCGCGTTCGGTATCTATATCACGGCGGGTTATGCGACCCCAAGCATCGCGCTGGTGCCGCTGCTGATGATCTGGTTCGGGCTTGGCTTCAGCGTCAAGGTGGTGATCGTATTCCTGATGGCCTTCTTCCCGATCTGTATCAATACCACCGCCGGCGTGAAGGCAGTTCCGAAGACGCTGATCGAAGTGGGCACGGCATTCTGCGCATCGCAAACCAAGATCATGCGACAGATCGTTCTGCCGGCGACGCTGCCCTATATCATGGCGGGCCTCAGGCTGGCCGTCGGCAAGGCCGTGATCGGGATGATCCTTGCGGAATTCCTGACCGCGCTGTCGGGGCTGGGCGGGATCATCATCAACGCCGCGAACAGCTTCCGCACCGCCGAGATGTTCGTGCCGATCATTCTGGTGATGATATTGGCGGTCGTGCTGGAAAAACTGCTGGCCCTACTTGAACATGTCGTGGCGCCCTGGCAGCGGGAGATCTCGGGCGACGGTCACTGATAACGCCCGCCCCCAAGACGCACCTGCCAGACTTCGCCGGTCCCGGAACAATCCGGGCCGGCAATTCCGTTCCATCGTCAGAAACAGGCCGACCGAATACCGATATGGAGAGAAACAACCGACAATCGCCCGATCCTTCGGCTATGCGGCCGTTCAATATGCTTCTTGCGATGACATTGGGGATTTGCGGCGGCGCCACTTTCTTCTACCTGCATTTGCCGCTGGCATGGATGATCGGCTCGCTGGCGTTCTGCCTGTGCGGCAGCCTTGCGGGGCTGCCGCTTCACATGCCGCGCAAACTGCGCCCGATGATGCTGGCGCTGATCGGGGTGCTTCTGGGATCGAATTTCGATCCCTCGTTATTTGCGCATCTCGATGCATGGTTCGTCAGCCTGTCCTTTCTGGGGCTTTTCATCGTGGCCAGCGGGTCGCTATGCTATCTGTTCCTGCGCCATGTCGCAAGGTTGCCCGTGCCGACCGCCTTTTTCAGTGCTTTGCCTGGTGGTCTTGCCGAGATGTCGGCTTTTGGCGAAAGCATGGGGGGCGATCTTCAGCGGATCATTCTGTTGCAGTCGTTCCGGATCCTGATCGTCGTGTTGACCTTGCCGCTGGTGTTATGGGTGGTGCTGGGCGTCTGGCCCGCGCCGCTGGTCGGTGCAGGAGGCAATACCGCGTGGTGGCCTGGCCTGAGTGAAAGCCTCTGGCTGCTTGTGACGGCGGCGGTTGGCTGGAAACTGGCGGTGTTGGCGCGGCTGCATTCGCCCGCGCTTATCGGACCGCTTGTGCTGAGCGGTGTGATTCATCTCACCGGGATCAGTTCATTCCATCCGCCATTGCTGTTCATCGCCGGAGCTCAACTGGTGATGGGCACCTCGCTTGGTACGGGCTTTGCCAATATGCGCAAGCGCGATTTCGGCACCAGTATCCTTTGCGCCGCCGCCACGACATCGATCCTTATTCTTTCGGGTCTGGCTTTCGCGTGGGTGCTGATGCATTTGACCGGCTTGCCGCTGGTTGACCTGATGCTGGCCTTTGCGCCGGGGGGATTGTCCGAGACCAGCCTTGTCGCGCTGTCATTGCAGGCGACGGTTTCCTTTATCGCAGTGCATCATGTGGTGCGCGTCTTCTTGATTACCCTGCTTGGGCCGGTTTTCTACCTGAGAATGAATCGCGGCCTTAACCAACCTCGAAGGAGCAACTGACATGCGAAGACTGATCGTCGCGATCACGGGTGCCTCCGGGGTGATCTATGGCGTCCGGGCGCTGGAGCTTTTGCGCGCCGTTCCGGATATCGAGACCCATCTGGTCATGTCGTCTTCCGCGGTCAGGACCATCCGCGAAGAGATCGAGCAGGAGCCGGATGATATCCGCGCGCTTGCAGACCGGACCTACAGCTACAAGGATATCGGTGCGGCGATCTCGTCGGGGTCGTTTCGGACCATGGGAATGCTGATCGCCCCGGCGTCGATCAAGACGCTGAGCGGCATTGCCAACTGCTATAACGATGAACTGATCGTGCGGGCCGCCGATGTGTGTCTGAAGGAAAGGCGGCGCGTGGTGCTGATGCTGCGCGAGACGCCCCTGCATGCGGGTCATATCGCCCTGATGCAGCAGGCCACGCTTAACGGCGCAATCATCATGCCGCCGACGCCCGCCTTCTATACCCGGCCCCGGACGATAGACGATATCGTGACCCAAAGCGTGGCGCGGGCGCTGGATCTTTTCGATATCGATCTTGCCGTTACGCGCCGCTGGGGTGAGCCTTCATCGGGTGATTGATGTATTGCGGTTCCGGCTGGCGCTTTTCAGCGGGAATGCAGCGCCAGCACTTCGGCGAGAACCGAGATCGCCAGCAGCCGGGCGTCGCGGGCCGAGGCGATAACGCCGATCGGACCGCGCAGCCTGCCAAGCGCGGCTTCATCGACACCCTCGGCGCGTAACGCGGCGATGCGGGCGCTTTGCGCACGGCGGCTGCCCTGTGCGCCGATATAGAACCCATTGCTGGAAAGCAGTTCCTGAAGGATCGCCGTTTCATGGCGATGTTCATGATAGAACAGGACCGCGGCGGTGTCGTGATCCACATCGACATCCCCGAGCGCGCCGCCTTTGCCGATCCTTCGGGCTGTCACGCCGATGGCCGCCGCCTGTGCAAGAGTCTCGTCATCGTGGCTAAGCACCATGCCCGGAAGCAGCGCCGCCTGAACCAGACCGGCGAAGACGGGGACCTCTGGTCCCTTGCCGAAAATCAGGAAACGCGGATCGGGGCGAAGCCGGGCATGGAAAATACCCTCTCCATCCTTCCCGGTTGTGCGGTCCGGCCCGATGGAAATGCCGCCATCCGCAAGATTGAATGCCAATGCGAAGGGCTTTCGCGCGGCGCGCAGCTGGGCAACGCGGTGCAGCAAAGATGACCGGGGGCGGGGGAGAAGCAGGATTTCCAGACCGCCCCCGCATGGCAATTGTAGATCGAAGAAAGGCGAACCGGCACCGTAGCGCAGCAGCATGGAGGAGCCATGCGCCATCACTTCCCTCGCGTGAAGATGCAGATCGGTCTCTATGCAGCCCGAGGACAAGTTTCCGATGCGCTGCCCGTCAGGCAGAAACGCCATCATCGCGCCGGTGGGGCGATACGACGCGCCCTCTACCGTCGTGATGACCGCCAGCGCGCCCCTGCCGCCGGTGCGAGTCAACGCGCCCAGCGCATCATGAGCTTCGCGCGTCACGGCGCGGGGGTCGAAGGGCAGAAACTCGACATTGGAAAGATCAGCGGCTTGCGATCGCATTCGTCTGCTTATCCATTTTGTTCGCGCTTTTCGCCCGGCATCGCCCCCTGCGGGCCGGGCGCTATTTCCGCTCCGGTTGCGTTTCCACATTGCGCACCGGTGTTTCCGGCTTGATGCTTCCGCGCCGACGCGCCAGCGTCTGCTGGCCCGTGTCGCGCCAGTCACCCTTGATGGCGGCCTCGGCGAAGCCGCTCCAGCTGTCGTCCCAATCCCCAAGCGAATAACCATGCCAGGGCGGCTGCGGCGACAGGGCGGGAAGTTGAAGTTCCTCCCAGATCTCGCGGGCGCGGGTCATATAGGGTTCCGCCGGCAGCGCCAGCGGCGGCATCGGCGCCTTCAGCGTCGCGTCGATCATCAACGTGCCCTCGGCCGATTTCGACGCCGATTTCGGCCCATGCCCGCCCGAGCGGTAAGGGGTGACGTGCAGATCTTCGAGGATATTCGCGCGATAGGCAATGGACCAGAAGACCGCATCCGCGTTGCGGGCGTCGATATCATCCGAGACGGCGATGACGACCTTGCCGCATTGCGCCTGAAGCGTCGCCGCGCCCTGCATCCCCCGCCAGATTTCCGACTGGGGCGTTCCCTTCTCGAATTCCAGAAAGATCACTTTGCGGATATTGGTCAGCGGCTCGTGCATGACGACGCGTCGGATCCCCTTCACATTCATATGGTGGCGCAGATGTTCAAGGAATAACGGCTCATAGGCCACGCGTTTCAGGACGCTGGATTCGCTTGGCGTCACCTGAGACACGATGGACACCAGAACCGGTTTGCGCTTGCGCGTGATCGCCGTCACCTGCATCGACATGTTGAAATCTTCAAGCGCGACATGGCCGTGGCTTTCGCCAAAGGGACCTTCGGGTTCCAGAAGATCGGGATCGATCAGCCCTTCGATCACCAACTCGGCATCCGCAGGCACCATCAGATCGATGGTCTTGCATTTGACCGTACGGACAGGGGCGCCGATCAATCCCCCGGCCACTGCCATCTCGTCGGTGTCGATGGGCAATTTCTGCGGGCCGGTGAACAGTACCGCGGGCGCGCAGCCGATGACGATGGCGCAAGGCATCGGCTGATTCAGCTTCTTGTATTTGAGCCAGTGCTGATAGCCTCCGGCTCCGCTGAGACGGCTGGCCATGCGCACCCCTAGACGGTCTTCCGCTTTCAGGGCGGCACGATAGGTGCCCATGTTCTGAATGCCGTTCTCGGGGTCTTTCGTCACGCAGAGCGTGGCGGTGAAATAGGGCGCGCTGTCGAAGCCCGGGGTAGAAACCGGCACCGGCAGGCTGCCTAAGCCCCGGCCGTGCTGGCGCAGCTCTTCGCCGGTGATGACCATTTCCTGGCAGGGGGCGGTCTCGACCTCGACGGGCGGGATGGGATTGGCCATGGCCTTGACCCAGACATCGCCGATCTGATCTTCGCTGACCCCCAGACCGATCGCATAAATAGCCGGTGTGGCAGCCAGAACGCCTACCGCAACGGGAATGTCGTATTCCACACCCTTGCTGTCGCGGACATCGGTGAACAGGAAGCCGCGCCGCTGATCTTCCTGCAAACCGCCCTGAAACTGCCAGCGGGCAAGGGGATGCAGTTCCGCGTCCTTGTCTATCGGCGTCTGTATCCGGGTCAGAAGCCCGGCCTTTTCAAGCCGTTCGATATGTTCTTGCAGGTCCAGTGGCGCCTTGCTGTCTTCCTGACCCATAGGGTGCTCCCTCTCATCATTGCGTCCTCTGGCCCGGGCAAACGGGGTGGTGTCGAGGCGATTCAATTGCTTGACATACTGTCATACATTGTGACAGTAATGTCAAATGACAAATGTAAGGTTCCTGCCCTAGTGGACAGTCATGAAATCGGGAGGAAAAGGCAGAAAATGAACAAGAATGCGCTGCCGCGCCGAGCGGTCCCCGCGCCAACAGCCAGCCGCGAGGTCAGTTACCGGCATGGTGAACCAAGTCCCGAGCTGAAGCTTGTGACGGATGCGCTGTTCCGCCATATCGGAAAGCCCGTCCCCCGGAAGGAAGATGAGCGGCTTATCACCGGAAAGGGTCGTTTCACGGATGATTTCAACCTGCCGGGGCAGGTTTACGCTGCGATGGTCCGTTCGCCGCATCCGCATGCGGTGATCGGCCGGACCGACGCCTCTGCCGCTTTGGCGCTGCCCGGCGTTCTGGCCGTTCTGACGCCCGAGGACATGCTCGCGGACGATTTGCAGCCGATTCCCCATAATCCGGTTCCCTCGACGAATTACGACGTAAAGCTGCGCGCCAGTGACGGCAGTTTCCCGTTCGTTGGCCCTCATTATCCGCTGCCGCTGAAGAAGGTGCGGCATGTGGGCGAGGTCGTCGCGCTGGTCGTGGCTGAAACACCGGCGCTGGCGGAAGAGGCGTCCGAACTGGTCGATGTCGAATATGATGTGCTGCCGCATGTGACCGCCACCGCCGAGGCATTCCAGGAGGGTGCCCCCGCTGTCTGGGACGAGGTGCCGGACAATGTTTTGGTCGACAGCCGCTTCGGTGACGAAGAGGGCACGGATGCCGCCTTCAGACGCGCCGCCCATGTGGTGAAGCGCCGTTTCCATATAGATCGCGTCACCGCGGTCACTATCGAGCCGCGCGCCGCCTTGGGGCATTTCGATGCGGAAACTGGCCGCTATACGCTTTATGCAGGTTCGGGTGGTGCCGTCCGGCAGAAAGGCGAGATTTCAAAGGTGCTGGGCGTCGATCGCGAGCGTCTTCGCGTCCTCTCCTTTGATGTCGGCGGGAATTTCGGCGCCCGCAACCGGGTCTATGTAGAGTTTCCACTGATCCTCTGGGCTTCGCGCAGGGTCGGACGGCCGGTGAAATTCACCGCTACGCGGTCGGAATCCTTTCTGACCGAATATCAGGGCCGCGACCTGATCACGACGGTCGAATTGGCCTTCGACGAAGCAGGCTATATCCTTGCCATGCGCGCCGACAATATCTCGAATGTGGGTGCGCGCTGCGTTTCGCTGTCTCCGCTGTCCAAGGGATCGGGGTTGATCTCGGGATCGTATCATATCCCCTGCGCCACATTGCGCGCCCGCGCGATTTTCACCAACACGATGTGTACACAGGCTTATCGCAGTTCGGGCCGCCCGGAAGTCACCTTTGCCATCGAGCGGATGATGGATCTGGCGGCGGAAGAGCTGGGTATGGACCGGGTGGAATTGCGGCGTCGGAACCTCGTGCCGCCTGATGCCATGCCCTACACCAATCCGGTCGGGCAGCATTATGACAGCGGCGAATACGAAAAGAACATGGACCGCGCCATCGAGCTGTCCGACTGGGACGGGTTCGAGGCCCGCAAGGCCGAGGCGCGTGCGCGAGGCAAACTGCTGGGCCGTGGCTTTGCCAATTATGTCGAGTCTTCGATCGGTACCCCGAGGGAGCGCGCCGAGATTACCGTGACCGAGGATGGCCGTGTCGAGGTGATCATCGGCACTCAGCCCAGCGGGCAGGGTCACGAAACCAGTTTCGCGCAGGTTGTCGCCGATATGCTGGGCGTCCCGGTAGAGCGGGTACAGATCATCCTGGGCGATACGGATATCGTGAAAGAGGGCGGGGGATCGCATTCCGGGCGGTCCATGCGACATGCGGGAACGGTCATGGCCATCGCTTCGGCCGAACTGCTTGCTGACGCGAAATCGCGTTTCGCCGATCTGCACGGGATCAATTCGTCGGATATCGATTTTCATGACGGGGTTTTCTCGGCTGCCGGGGTCAGCACGGATATCTTTGCGCTGGCGCAGGCGACCGCGGCCGACAAGGGGGCGCTGCATGCGGCCCATACGAACGAGATGCACACGCCGGTCTTTCCGAACGGCACCGCGATCTGCGAGATCGAGGTCTGTATGCATACCGGCGCCCCGGTGATCACCCGCTATGTCACTGTCGACGATGTCGGGCGCTGCATCAACCCGCTGATCGTGCACGGGCAGACTCATGGCGGCATCGCGCAGGGCGTCGGCCAGGCCATGTGGGAGCTTTGCGCCATCGATGAAGAGACGGGGCAGCCGTCGGCCGGCTCATTCATGGATTACGGCATGCCGCGATCCGACAATATGCCGTCCTTCACCTGTGAAATCGCCGAAGTTCATTCGCCGACCAATCCGCTGGGCATCAAGGCCGGCGGAGAGGGCGGAACGACCCCGGCTTTGGCGGTGATCGTCAGCGCCATTGTCGACGCGCTTTCGGAATTCGGCGTCCGCGACATTTCCATGCCGGTGACCCCGCAGCGGATTTGGCAGGCGATGAGATCCGCACAGCGCAATCAGGATAATCTTGACAGGAGCAACAGATGACCGAATTGAACACCGTCCGGGTCATTGCCTTTCCCGGCGCCCCGAACCTGCCCGTTTTTGCGGCGATGCGGAACGGGGATTTCGCCGAAATTGGGCTTGATGTCACGCTTGAGCTGACAGCCAGTTCCATCGAGCAGGCAGAGCGCACGGCGCGGGATGAGTTCGATATTATTTTCACCGCCTTCGATAATGTCGTCGCCTATAATGAAGGGCAGGGCGCGGCAGCCGAGGGTGTGGATCCTGGCTATGTCGCCATTGCCGGCGCCACCCGGCTGGATCTGGCGGTGGTGACCGGTAAGGAGATCGTGGATTTCGCGGCCCTTGCCGGACGCAAGGTCGCGCTGGATGCGCCGACGACCGGCTTCGCTTTCGCTTTTTACGATATGTGCGCCCGCAATGGCATCACGCGCGATGCCTATTCGGTCGATGCCGTGGGCGCCGCTCCACAGCGTTGGGAAGCGTTGAAAGCCGGTCTTTGCGACGCCACCTTGCTGATCGAGCCCTTTACCTCGATCGCGAAGAATGCGGGCTTCAATGTGCTGCAACGCTCGACCGAAGCCTATGCGCATTATCAGGGCGGCGTCATCGCAGCGCGGCGCGGGTTTCTTGAGCGGCATCCCGATCTGGTCGCGCGGTTCCTGCGGGGATACATGGCCGGGCTGCGCTGGAGCCTGCGTCCGGAGAACCGGCAAGCCGCACAGGATCTTCTGGCAAGCAAGATGCCTCAGATCCAGCCCGCCGCGATGAATTTCGTGATGAACAGCCTGTTGTCGCCCGATACCGGGCTGACGCCGGAAGCACGGTTCCTGGATCAGGGCGCGCAGCAGGTTCTGGCTCTTCGCAATGCTTATGGAAATGCGGCACCTGTGAACAGCTATGCCCGCTATGTCGATCTGTCCCATCTCAATGCTGTTCTGACCGGGGAGAATGTAGAATGAAACTTGTCGGTGAACGTCTTCTTGAAACGTCGCGCCATGTGGTCTGGCGGCTGCTGAACGATGGCGAGGTCTTGCAGCGCTGTATCCCGGGCTGTGAAAGTCTCTCCGGCAATCTGGATGACGGATACGACGCCAGGGTGGTCCTGAAGATCGGCCCGATCAAGGCCCGTTTCACAGGCGCGGTCACCTTCAGCGAGGTGCGCCCCGATGAGGGTTACCGTATTTCGGGAAAGGGGCAGGGCGGGGTCGCGGGCTTTGCCAGCGGAGGCGCGCTTGTCGAATTGCATGACGACGGTGGCGGCACCCGACTGGTTTACAACGCCGAGGCGCAAGTGGGCGGTAAGATCGCGCAGCTGGGTGCGCGGCTGATCGATTCCACTGCCCGCAAGCTGACCGAAGCGTTCTTCACCAAATTCGCTGAAGAGGTTGCGGCTTATGAAGCCCATGCCTGACATGTTCAGAGAGAGGATGTTTCCATGACATTGGTCAATCTCACGGTGAACGGGCAGGAGCGTGAATGCGACGTTCCGGACGGAACCCTGCTTGTTCACCTTCTGCGCGATCATCTGGGCATGACGGGGACACATGTCGGCTGCGACACGTCGCAATGCGGAGCCTGTACGGTTATCCTTAACGGCGAGGCGGTCAAGTCGTGCACGATACTTGCGGCCTCGGTCGGGAATGCCGAACTGCAAACCGTCGAGGGATTGGCGGAGGGCGATAGCCTTCATGACGTGCAGACGGCGTTCCGGACCCATCACGGCCTGCAATGCGGCTTCTGCACGCCGGGCATGATCATGGCGGCGGTGAATATGATCGACCGGCACAAGGGGCAGCTGGACGAGACGCTGGTGCGGCATGATCTGGAAGGCAATCTCTGCCGTTGCACGGGCTACCACAATATCGTCAAGGCGATCCTGTCGGCGGCCGAGACGTATCGCGCGCGGCATCAGGCCGCGATGGCACAGGGCTGAGAGAGGATTCATGTATCTTTACGACACCACCTATCTGCGGCCGGGCTCCATCGATGAGGCAAAGGCGCTGTATGACGCAGGTGAATCGCCCGCCTTTCTGTCGGGTGGCCACACGCTGCTGCCTGCGATGAAGGGGCATCTGGCGCGCCATGACCGCCTGATCGACATTCGCCGGATTCCGGAACTTCAGGGCATTGCCGAGGATGAAAGCTATCTGACCATCGGCGCTGCCACCCGTCACTGTGATGTGGCGGCCGCGCCTGTCGTGCGAAACTGTATCCCCGCGTTGGCGGGCATGGTCGGCACCATTGGCGATGTTCAGGTCCGCCATGTCGGCACCATTGGCGGATCGCTGGCGAATAACGATCCCGCTGCCGATTATCCTTCCGCCGCTCTGGCGCTTGACGCGATATTCCGTACCGACCAACGGACGCTGACGGCCGAGGAATATTTTCAGGGGCTTTACACGACTGCGCTGGAGCCCGGAGAGCTGCTTGTTTCGGTTTCTTTCCGGAAGCCGGAACATGCCGGTTATGCGAAGTTCCGGAACCCCGCCTCTCGCTATGCGCTTGCCGCAGCCTTTGTTGCGGTTCATGCGGATGGCGTCAGGGTCGCGATCACCGGGGCGGGCAATGACGGCGTTTATCGCTGGCACGAGGCCGAATCGGCGCTTGGTCACAAATTTGAGAGTGAAAGTCTTGACCCTCTTCGGGCGGACATGGAAAATATGTCGTCTGACATGCATGCAAATGCGGAGTATCGCGCGGAACTGGTCAAATTCTGTACCCAAAAGGCTGTAACCAACCAGAATTGCATTACGCTGCTATAGCCACGCCACCCCGGTCCGGCGGGTTAATGGACAGCGGAGCTTCTGTTGGATATGTACACACGGAAACAACGAACGCGCGGAAATACGCATCCTGCAAGGCGCATCCAAACCCTGGAGTTCATGAGTGACAAGCAAGGCAGAAGGATTGACCGCTCTTGTCGCAGAGGCAGCCCCTTTGCGGCAGAAAATCATGCGCTCGCTGCGCCGCGCGATCGAGACGGGAGTGCTGGAGCCCGGAACCCGGCTGATCGAGAAGGATCTCTGCCAGCAGCTTAATGTCAGCCGCACGTCGCTGCGTGAGGCGCTGCGGCAATTGCATGCGGAAGGCATCCTGACCGAGGTTGGCAATCGCGGCCTGACCGTTGCGGCGGTGACGATCGAGGATGCCCGCAATATCTATCGGCTTCGTGGGGCCATCGAAAGCCTGCTGGTCCGGCAGTTCATGGAGAATGCGACCGAACTGGAGTTCGATCAGCTCAAGGTGATGCGGGACCGGCTGATCGAAGCTTATCAGAATGGCGGGGCAGAAGAGATCGTCGGCACCAAGCGTGAATTCTATGACCTGATCTCTGCCGGGGCGCGAAATCCGCTTGGTCATGACATTCTGAATAAATTGACCTTGCTCACCTCGCCCTTGCGGCGCAAATCGGTCGTGCGCCCCGAGCGCCGCAAATCCAGCACCAAGGAGATCAAGGATCTGGTCAGAGCGATTCTGAACGGTGACATGGAAGCGGCGTCAGAGGCCGCTCAGGTGCATATCGCGCATTCCGCCGAATCGGTCATCCACGCGCTTCGGGAGGCCAACGGCAGCTAGACGCGATTGAGCCGGAAGATGCCTGGCATCGGGCGGGCCTGTCGTTTCACTGATTGCGACGGTCTTTCGACCTGCGGCTGCAAAGCTTCAGACGTCAGGCGTTTTGCAGCCGCACATATCGATTCATACAGTCACTGGCTGGAATGAAGCTTCAGCCAATTCACATATGGTGTCATGAACTTTCCGAAACCGTTCGTACTTGTGTCCAGAACTGACATGGCCATTGGAACGAATACCAGCATAGCTACCAGTGCGAATATCCTCGGGATCCATTTCAGAATTGCTTTTTTCCCGCTGGAAAGCATCTGACGCTCATGAGTGCCCGCCATTGCCGCCGTAAAGGCGGCGCAAGTCAGCAAAAGCGCAAACAGGGAAATTCCTGTGAAAAAAGCGGCAACACCCCACATGGCGCTGGCGAGTTCCGGAAAATCTTTGGCGCGAAGCAGGAAATCGAACACAAAACCGATTCCGATGAATGGTGCGACCGCAAGGGCCAGTAACTGGGACTTCCACTCTGCGAGATAAGTTAGAATCGGGTTTGAATCCTGTTTTTCAGGAAGTGCCGTTGTCTGGTCCGGGTGATTATCTGTCATGTAAATACTCCATCGTTAACAAATTTGAATCCGTGCATATCGTCAAAATCCGTGAATGCGCGTATAAGATATTCACGAAGATGCGTGATACCCTGCCGGGATCACCTGAATCGGTGTGTTTTGATCTGTCTATGATTATCAATATGTGTCAATTGCCTGACTGGAACTTATTACTATACTTCCCTCATCCTGCATAAAGCGGACGACAAGGCAATATCGGATGCGGAGCGGGGCGCTCTGATCAGCTAACACAGATATATTGCTTTCTAGGTCCGCTGATAGTTGCCTTCGCTGAAATGATGAAGGCGGGCCATCCCCCGGTATCGGTCAGGTAATGTGCCGGCCAATAGCTGTTCCGGAAAGCGCACCAGAAGGCCGGTATTAAGGCCGATGAATCATCTGGTGGTTCTCGCCGCCGACAGAGCGTTTGAACGGCCGTTACGCGCCGTCCTTTTTTCCCGCCACCAGCGTTCGTACCAGATCGCCGGCAGCGTGCATGATTTCTGCGACAGCATCGACGTGGTCAGCGTCAGGGTTCCAGTTGGCGATAATACAATAGCTGCAGGCATTCCTTCCCATAACGAGGCCGGCATCCGCGCGCACACCTCTATCTGAGCCCGTCTTGTTATAAATGCCGAAAGCGCCAGGAGCCGAACCATGTATCAGGGGGTCGAGGTTCAGCGCGGAGGCAACCATGGAATGATCAGTGCCTGTTCCAAGCCAGTACTCGACCTGTGCATCGACATGTTTGGAAACCAGATGCCGGCGGTGCATACGCGCGAACAGATCGACCCAGTCCGATGCCCGCCCCTTGCTGACGGTCGGCGGGTGCGCCGGCCCCCGATCGTCCCTGATATAGTCAGCCAGCACAGTTTCAGGATATCCCAGTCTTTCACTTCGGACTTGTACAGCGTCGAGACCAACGCGATGCAACAGTGCATTGGTTGCCCAATTGTCACTGACAGCCGCCACGAGCGTCGCAGCATCGGCAAGAGGAAGGATATCGGTTTTCAGATACCGCCAAAGACCGGAATCCTGCACCTTCGGAACGTTGCGGCGATCAATGGGCTCATCCGCCGCAAGTGTCCTCTCGCTCAGCCGTGCAGCCACTTCAATAAGCAGGAATATTTTTGCCAGGCTCGCTGTTTTCAGGACCTGCGTCGCACCCAGCGAAAAGGCTGTCGTGTTGGTTGAAAGGTCATGAATCTCGATACTCCAACTGATATCCGGAGTGCGCGCGATCAGACTTTCCAAAGAAAAATTCTTATTCAACTTCCATCCATCTGTTTGTCTCGATTATGGCGGGCCTTGTTGATGGCGTAAATGGATTTATCGTCATCGCCTCGTTGATGACGTTCCGCGATAAAGAAAAGCTGTTGCTTGACAGTGGCCTTTTGTCGCGCTTATCGGCCGCGACCCGTAAGTCGGCTTTACGCGTTGTTTCGGGCAGGATGCGGGGCCAACCCAATCCGGCCCTGTCGCTGGAACGGCAACTCGCGATGTTCAGCCGTTGTTTGTCCTGATATGGTCTTTCGTCAGGTCTGCAATTCGGTTCGGGATTAAAATATGTCTCTTCAGAGATCACCCCTTTCAGAGAATTTGAAGCGCCGCCTGAACGCCGTGCTCAGCGACATCGAGGCAGAATTAAGGGAAAGCACCGAGCGCGGCGAGGTTGCGGGCTATATCCCACCTCTGGCAGGTATCGATCCCGCTAAATTCGGAATCGCGGTTGTTCTGCCCGATGATACGACGCTGCTGGCAGGGGACGCCGATGAAAAATTCTCGGTCCAAAGTATTTCCAAGGTTTTTGCGTTAACTCTGGCTCTTGGCAATAGGGGCGATAGTATCTGGCAGCGGGTTGGCCGCGAACCGTCCGGCGATCCCTTCAATTCCAGCGTCCTGCTTGAACTGGAAAAGGGTATCCCGCGTAATCCATTTATCAATGCCGGAGCAATCGTCGTCGCGGATATTCTGCTTGGTGCTTATCAGCCCCGAGAGACGATTGGTGAGTTCTTGCGTTTCATGCGGTTTGTCACTGCCGATGATGATATTTATATCGATCATCATGTTGCCCAAGCTGAAAATGATTCCGGCTTCAACAACGCAGCTTTAGCCAATCTGCTGAAAGCCAATGGTAATCTTGACGGTGCGCCCGCGCATGTTCTTGGCGTCTATCACCATTATTGCGCCCTTGCCATGTCGTGCCGGCAACTTGCGCGTGCCGGGCTGTTTCTTACATCATCTGGACGCAATCCGATTACCGATACGCGGATCGTGGCCGCTCAACGCGTGCGCCGAATAAATGCGTTGATGATGACTTGTGGTCATTATGATGGTTCGGGCGATTTTGCGTTTCGGGTCGGCATACCAGCAAAAAGCGGCGTTGGGGGCGGTATTCTGGCGATTGTACCTGGGATCGCATCAATCGCTGTCTGGTCTCCGGGGCTGAATCGGCACGGTAACTCTCTTCTTGGGACGCAAGCGTTGGAGATGCTATGCCAGCAGATGAACTGGTCGGTTTTCTAAGCTTATGCTGATGTCTGAATAAAGTTCCGGTATTCGTCGGGATCAAACACTCACATCTGGTGACCCATTCTGTCAGATCGATCGATCTGCCCGGGTTTGGCAAGATTTGTGCAGGGCGCGGAAATCGTGAGTATATATTTAGTCATAAAAAGCCCCGCGCGGGGAGGAGGGAGCGCGGGGCCTCTTATTGCGCCCGCAGGGAGGAGGAGGGCGGGCATAGGCTTCCTGTTGAACTTCGGCCTGTCTTGATTGTTACCTCTTTTCTCCGCAGCACCAATCTTTGGCGTGGAAAATCTGTGGCAAAAGCATCGGATGCTGCTTATTCCGGCAGGACTCATGCTGCGATGCAGAAATATCGGGCATGAAGAAGCCCGCACCACGGAATCGGGTTTCCCGGAAGAGATTTCGGAACGCCGATCATGCAGGCGCTTTTCTGGCTGCTCTGCGAAACAGGAGATATATGAGGGTAGGTCCATCGGTCGTGAAGACTGTCAAAACCGTTCTCTATATTTGGCGAGCGAACGTGATATCCGAGTTGAAAAAAAAGTAATTACCATGCTTCCGGACGAATCGGCATGCTGAGGGCTGAGCGCGACGATCATGGTGGAGCATGAATTCATATCCCATACAGCGCCCAGCATATTGCGGTTCCGAAAATATACCAATCCATTTCAGATGGATGCATGTTATAGAAAAACGTTCCACAATCACTTTCCCGAGCTGGTTCCTGGCCTGTTAAATTCGTGCGATGCCTGTGAGACAGTCGCGTATATCCGCAAGAGAGGTATTCCATGTTGAACCGCCGCGCCTTCTCGGCTGCTCTTCTGTCGGCGGTTGCCGCCCCCGTTGTCATCCGGGCACATGCCCAGACCATAAGCGATCTTCGCTTGGAGGCGATGGAACTATCCCAGCTTCACGCGATCATTGTGCAGCGCGGTAGCGATATCCTCGTTGCAGAAGCCCCGCGTGGCCCCGGCCTCGACCGTGCCGCGAATATCAAATCCTGTTCGAAAAGCATCGTGGCGTTGCTGACTGGTGCCGCGATCTCGCAAGGGGCCATTGCCGGGGTCAGCACGACGCTGGGATCAGTCGCGCCCGGGATCATTCCTGCGGATGCAACGGCCGGCGTCGCGGACTTGACGATCGAGGATCTGATTACGCTGCGTGCCGGCCTCGAAGGCACTTCGGGCGGCAATTATGGAAGCTGGGTAAATTCGGGCAACTGGGTTGCGTTCGCTTTGCGCAGGCCGATGATCGCCCGGCCCGGCCAACGCATGATCTATTCGACCGGCAGCACGCATATTCTTGGTGCCGCGCTTGCGACGGCGACCGGCGAAAACCTGCTTGAACAGGCGCGGACCGTTCTTGGGCAGCCGCTCGGGATTGAAATTCCAGCCTGGACCCGCGATCCGCAGGGCTTCTATATGGGCGGTAACGAAATGGCACTGACGCCGCGTGCCATGTTGCGGATTGCCGTTCTCATGCGCGACGGCGGGCGGTTCGAGGGCCAGCAGGTCATTTCGCCCGACTGGATTCGGGCCTCGGTCCAGCCCCGTACGCGCTCACCCTATTCGGGCCTCAGCTACGGCTATGGATGGTTCCTCAGCGATAGCGGTTTCATCATTGCCCGTGGTTATGGCGGGCAGATAATCGCTGCCCATCCCGAACATGCGCTGGCGGTTGCCATCACGTCGGACCCGAATGCCCCGGCGAGATCGGATGGGCATTTCGGACAATTGATGGACTTGCTTGATGGCGCTGTGCGTGCTTTGACTTGACGCACATGCCGCGCCGGTCCTGCGCCGCATCTGGGCCGATGGCATGACCTTCCGGCTGAGGGGCCGCGGGCGAATTGGCTTGTCGCCCGTGCCTGCCTGATCGCGGGACCCGCCCGGTGGGGAGGATCAATCAGGCATCGGTCAATATTCGGGGCATCCCGTAGCTCTTACTTGCCGATCAGCAGGCTGGGGGTAACCGCGAAACGCTTGCGGAACGCCGTGGTGAAATTCGCCGGATGAGAATAACCGGCGATCATTGCCGCCTCACTGATGCCGAACTCGCCGCGCGTCAGCCCCTCTTTGGCGCGTTCAAGCCGAATGCGGCGGACATATTCGAAAACGCCGCAACCCTCATCCTGACGGAACAGCGATTGCAGGCCGCTGACACTGACGGCGGCCTCTTTCGCGATACGGGTAACGGAGATGTCATTGCAGGCTTCCACGGCAATGAACTCTTTGGCCCGCCGCAGTGCTGCGGCCCTTCTTTTAGATGATCCGTTCAGCCCTTCGGTGATCGATGTCCCGCGCTCTGTCGCGCAGCATATGGATTCCGCGACGATCTGAATCGTCAGGGCCTCGGTATATAAACTTTGAAGCGGTGCCCTGTCGGTGGATGCGGCCATCACGGCCCGAACAAGTTCCAGTAACCGCCGCGGCACAAGCCAGCGGTGATCGATCAGGTTCTCGGCGAACAAGGTCTGCGTTGCGCCTTTGTCCCGAGCCGTATCATGACCGTGAATTTCCAACCATTCCCGCGATGCATCAATGACCAGGTGAGTGACTTTCTGCCGGGACAAGGTGCGGCGCGAGAATGTCTCGGCGCGAGCATTCATCATCGTTACCGCGTGGACCGGCTGTCTGTCGAACGCTTGAAACCCAAAGCGGCGGTCGCCAATGCGGGTGTCCACCGTACCGTTCAGGAAGAAGATGCAGGACAACCCCTCTTCGATCGACGAGTGAACGTTGAATGCCCGTTCTTCGATGAAATCGCCGCCATGCAGGGTCAGGCCGTTTCCCAGTTTTCTTTTCAGGAACCGGCCAGACATCAGTGCCGTGTCCTCGTCGGCATCCGAAGGGATATCCAGGCGGATATCACGGCTTGCGCAAAGATCCGAAACAGTCACCCGCTCGGCAGGAGCCGATATGCTGTCCACTGATCCGCGCTCGTACATTCGCCCTGCCTTATCTTCAGTATTTGTCGTTTCGCATAAATCTTTTGCACATGCGCAAAACCCTTTGGCTTGGCGGAAGATTAGCAGGCGGCTACAGACTAGGCAATCTTGACTGTTCCTATCAGATTAATCACGGAGCCAGCGATGCGTAACGGAAATTGCAGGTCAGTTGGCAGACGCGTCTTGCGGAATGGCGCGGCCATCTTGTCGATTACCGTATCGATGGCGAGTTTCGCCGCTGCACAGGATGCCCGCGACGCAAGCAGGCAGCCCACGGTTCTGGACGAAATAACGCTGAACGCGCAAAATGACGCGACCGGTGGCGACATGCTGATACCGCAAGACAGCCGCTCGGCGACCAAGACGGATATCCCGCTGACACGAACGCCTCAGACCGTGAGCGTGGTGCCACGCGCACAGTTCGAAGCCCAGTCCGCCGATCTGATCACGGAAGCGCTGCGCTATACGCCCGGCGTTATGGCCGAATCCAATGGCTACGACATCCGATATGACTGGCTGTGGATCCGCGGCTTCGACGCTTATGGCTATACGTGGCAGGACGGTCTTCTGCTTCCGGGTGAAGCGGCGAATTACGCCACTCCGGCGATTGATCCGTTCACACTGGAGCGTGTAGAGGTGATCAAGGGGCCGGCATCGGCGCTTTACGGGCAGAATATGCCGGGCGGCATGATCAATCTGGTCAGCAAGCGCCCTCAACCCGAAGTCAGCCGCGAGGTTTTTGCTAAGACCAGCAGTCTGGGTGGCTATCAAATCGGCGGGGATTTTACAGGGCCGCTGAACCGGGACGGCTCGTTGAGCTATCGCCTGATCGGCACTGCCAAGAATATGGGCAGCCAGATCGACCGGGAACGTAATCGCAAGTTGACCTTCGCGCCCAGCCTGACATGGGAGCCGGACGACAGCACCCGCCTGACCGCATTCGCCTATTACCAGAAGGACAAGGACACGTTCAGTCCGCGCTTCTATCCGGCCCACGGGACATTGCTGCCGAACCCGGCCGATGAAATCCCGCGCGACCTGTATCTGGGCGATCCGGCAGCGGATGAGTTCAACCGCGAATATGCTGCGATCGGGTATGAGCTGGAACATGACCTTACGGCCAATTGGACGCTGCGCCAGAACCTGCGTTATGCGCGTTCCAGGCAGGACATGTTCCTTGTGCTGGTTAACCCCGCCTTTTCGTGGCCCGGCTGGCCGGGAACCCCCGGCCCGGTCATGAACCGCGTAACCGCTGCCTCGGATGACGAATTGCGCAGCCTGGCAATGGATCTCAGCGTCGAGGGCAGGTTCGCAACGGGTGCCGTCGAACACACGGCACTGATCGGTGTGGATTACAGTTGGGTCCGATCCTCGACCAATTTCGGCAACTCGGCCATGGATGTTCCTGTTCCGGGACTCGACTTCACCGACCCGGAATATGGCGGCTTCCCGGTGGAGCGGCCGCCCTTTACCCGCTCGGCCATGCAGAACCGGCGCCAGCTTGGGGTCTATGTTCAGGATCAGTTAAGTTGGGGCTCGTGGATTGCGACTGCTGCGCTGCGCTATGATAGATCTGAAATCGATACATTCGATCGTATCGCGGACACGCGCCAACCCGACAATAATGACGACGCCGTTACGGGGCGTCTTGGGATTAGTTACCAGTTTGCGAATGGGGTATCACCCTATGCCGCCTATTCCAGCTCGTTCGTTCCGCAGTTGGGTGTCGGAGACGATGGCAAGCCCTTCGAGGCAAGCGAAACCGAAATGTACGAGATCGGTTTGAAATATACGCCGCCGGGCACCAGCAACATGTTCACCGCGTCATTATTCCAACTGACCGAGGACAACACCCTGATCCCCAATCCGCTGGATGGCTGGGCGACGATACAGGGCGGAGAACAGCGCGTACGCGGGCTTGAGCTCGAGGCGAAATTCGCCATGACGCCCCGTCTGGACGTGATCGCGGGCTATGCCTATTCCGACTCGGAAGTGCTCAGTTCGGTTTACGAAAGCGCTGTTGGCAATGAGGTTCTGCGCCTGCCGCGCCATCAGGCATCGCTGTGGATGCAATATAAGGATGCTGGCTTGCCGGGCCTGGATATCAGTGCGGGAATCCGCGGCGTCTCGGACTATCAGTCCAGCCCGCAGCATATCGAGGAACTGCGCATCCCCGGCTATGGGCTGGTTGATCTGGGCGTCACCTATGATCTGGCCGAATCTCCCTGGAAGGTGGAAGGGGCGACGGTACAACTGCATGCCAGCAACATCTTCGACAGACGGTTCGTCGCGCAATGTCTTAACCTGACGGGTGGAAGCTGTAATTATGGCGAAGGCCGCACGGTTGAGGCGAAAATCGGTTACAAATGGTAATACGCACGCAAAAGAACGGCGCTTGGCGGGCAGGCGGCATCATTTTCATCGCCGCATTGGCGTTCACGCTGTTATTGGCGGCGACAGCGCGTGCCGAGATCACGTTGACGGATGCGACGGGGCGCAAAGTCGTTCTGGATCAGCCAGCCAGTCATATCGGGATCAACGAAGCCGACCTGATCCTGTCGCTGATGCTGTTGACCGACGATCCGGTCGCGCCAATCGCCGTATGGGGCAGCGCGCAGCGGCTGGATCCCGGCATCAAGGCTGCCTTGCGGGCGAAATTTCCGCAGATAGACCAAATCCCCGAAGCAGGCTCGGCTACGCCGTCGGATTTTTCAGTGGAAGGTGTCGTTGCGCAGGCGCCGGATCTTTATGTCATTCGCATCTTCGATCCCATGTGGGAGCCAGTTCGCAAGCGTCTGGAGGCAGCGGGAATTCCGGTGATCTATCTGGACAGTCCCGATCTGCAGGTGGCCGCGCCCGAGGATCGCGTAATCTTTTCGCTGACGCTTCTGGGCGACGCCATCGGTCAGGGACAGCGCGCGCGGGAATATGCGGAATTCATTGCGCCGCGCTATGCGCAGGTTGCCCGTCTTGTCGCCGATGCCCCGGCCCGCCCACCGGTGCTGGTCGATGGTCATGCGACGCCGGATTGCTGCTGGGTGCCGGGTGCAGGAAATCGGCTGGGCGATCTCGTAGATTTCGCGGGAGGACAGATTGTCGGCTCCGAACTGGTTTCGGATTATGCCGGCCAGATCGCCGCCGAACATATCCTTGCCGCCGATCCACAAGTCCTGATCGCGACAGGTGGCCCGCATCTTCAGGTGTCGCATGGGCTGGTGCTGGGCGTGGGGCGCGATGAAGACTCGGCGCAAGCCTCGCTCGATTCGGTGCTTGCGACTGGCATTCGCCCGGAATTATCCGCCGTGCGAGAGGGCCGTGCACATGGCATCCTGCACCTTCTGACGATCTCTCCCTTCGAGGTTCTTGCCGTCGAGACCTTTGCTCGCTGGATACATCCCGAAGCAGCAGACGATATCGATCCCGCCGAAACATTGGCAGAGATGAACCAGCGCTTCCTGCCGGTGCCATTGGAAGGTACATTCTGGGTCGATCAGCAGGCGGCGCCGTGACATCCGCCGCCGAACAGATTGCTCTCTACAGGCGCAGTCACCGACGGCGCAGGATATTTGTTGTATTCTTGGCAATAGGCTGCCTGCTGTCGTTTCTGGCTTCGCTCATCGTGGGACCATCGGGAGTATCGCCGGGACAAATTATTGCCGCGTTGTTCGGTCAGAGCGATCGGACAACCGGCGTGATTCTGTGGCAATTGCGGCTGCCGATGGCGCTGCTGGCCCTGTTGGCCGGCGCGGGGCTTGGGCTGGCCGGGGCCGAGATGCAGACTGTTCTGGATAACCCATTGGCCGAACCCTACACGCTGGGGGTTTCATCTTCGGCTGCATTGGGCGCGGCACTGGCCATCGTATTGGGTATCTCGGTTCCAGGTTTTGGCCTCTGGGGCGTACCGTTGAACGCGTTCCTTTTTGCTTTTGGGGCACTTTCCCTTGTGCAATTGCTTATCCGCCTGCGCGGCGCGGGCACCGATATGCTGGTCCTGTTCGGGGTGGGCGTCGGGTTGACGGCCTCGGCCCTGTTGTCGCTGATCCAATATGTCGCCAGCGCAGACACGCTGCAATCTCTGGTGTTCTGGATGATGGGCAGCCTGACGCGGGCAGATGCGCCGTCGCTGGCCGTTCTGGCCGTGGTTCAACTGGCTGTCATTCCCTGGTCTCTGATGTCGGCGAATGACCTGATGGCGCTGCGGCTGGGCGAAGATCGCGCCCGCGCCATGGGTGTCGCGGTCGAGCGCGTGCGGCTTTTCTCGCTGATCCGTATCAGTCTGCTGGCTGGAACCGCGGTGGCTTTTGTCGGCATCATCGGGTTCATCGGTCTGATCGCTCCACATATCGCACGGCTTTGTATAGGCGAAAATCATCGCCTGCTCTTGCCTGCGAGTTGTCTGACAGGGGCGCTTATCCTGTCGCTTGCGGGCATCGCCAGCGCAGTGATCGTGCCGGGCGTGATCATCCCGGTCGGGATCGTGACAGCATTGGTCGGGTTGCCGGTCTTTTTCGCAGTCATCCTTCGCCCGGGACGCAGATGACAGCGGATTTCCGGATCAAGAAGCTAAGCTGCGGCTACCGCAACCGGGCAGTGATCCACGATATCACGCTGCCATCGTTACAGCCTGGGACCATCGTGGCGTTGATCGGCCCGAATGGCGCGGGTAAATCCACGCTGCTGCGGGGACTTGCGGGATTGCTGCCTGTTACCGGCTCAGTGACGCTGGACGGGCAGGAACTGACACATTTGCCCCCGCCACACCGTGCCGATCTGATCGGCTTCATGCCGCAAGGGGTGATCGGACGGGTCGGGCTAAGCGTACTCGAATGCGTCATGACCGCGCTGCCACGCCATTCGCCCGATGGCATGGAAGCAGATGTGGCCGCCCTTACCGTCCTTGCGCGACTTGGTGCCGACGATCTGGCCAATCGCGCCGTCGGGCAATTGTCGGGAGGCCAACGGCAGGCTGTCGGTCTGGCCGTCGCGATCGCGCGCGATCCAAAGCTGCTGTTGCTGGATGAACCGACAAGCGCACTGGATCTTGCCCGCCGTCACATGATCATGCAGCATGTCCGTGATCTTACGCATGAGGGGCGCATCGCCGTCGTCGTGCTGCACGATCTCGCTTATGCGGCGCAATGGGCCGACCGGATCGCCATTCTTCACGAGGGCCGGTTATTCGCTTTCGGGACGCCGGACGAGGTCCTGACCCCCGATATGCTGCGCCATGTCTATCGGATCGACGCACGGGTTGAGCGTTGCTCGGCCGGTCGATTGCAAATCATGACCGACGGCGCCGCCCCACTTACCCAACAGGAAGCCAGAGGATGAGCCATTTGCTGACCGCACGGGCGGATATCGCAATCCGCGAACCCGCAGCGATGCTGAAACAACTATGCGAACATATTGCCGAGCATGGAGCGGTCTACAACCGATCCGAAAGCCGCCATGATCTGCGTTTTCCGTTCGGCACGGCCGTCCTGCATGAAGACGCCGGGCATGTGCAGGTCGAAGTCGTGGGCGGAACGTTTCCGGCATTGTTCAATCTGCGCAGCATCATCGCGGGCCACATGCAGGAATTCGCGCCGCAGCCCTTGTCCATTCACTGGACGGGTGACGGCGCCCGCATGACACGGCCTCCCAATTACCGGGTGCTGCGCGTCATCGAAATGCTGGATCTGACCCCGCGCATGCGCCGCATCCGTTTCGCTTCCGACGATCTGTCGCTTTTCGCGGGGTTGGACAATATCCATGTCCGGCTTGTCTTTTCCTCTGATGGGCATGGGCTGGCAGAACCCCGCATCAGCCCGGACGGGTTGGAGAGATGGCCGGACGGCCCCGACAAGCCGGAATTCCGCCGCTATACCATCCGCGAAATCGACGTTACCGCCGGTGTGCTGGATATCGACTTCGTGCTTCACGCCGAGGCGGCAGGTCCGGGCAGCCGGTTCGCGGAAACAGCCCGCACAGGTGATCGTATCGGGATGATCGGGCCGGGCGGCGGCAGCTTGCCGATGGATCGCGACTGGTATCTGATCGCGGGGGACGAAACGGCTTTGCCCGCCATCGCGCGCTTTCTGGAACTGTTGCCCGCTGCGGCGCGGGGGCATGTGATCATCGAGATCGCGAATGAGGCAGAGCGCCAACCCCTGGCGTATCGCCGCAACATGAAAGTCGAGTGGGTTCTGCGCACAGACGGTCTCGTATCGGCGTTGCAGCGCCATGCCCCACCCAAAGACGCGCAGTCCCCATTCATCTGGGTCGGATGCGAAGATGGCGCCTTTCGCGAATTGCGCAGATATGTCCGAAACGACCTGGCACTGAAAAAGGGCTATCACAGTATCGTCGCCTATTGGCGTGAAGGCCATGCGGCGGATTAAACAGACGGTACCGTCACGGAAATTCGTCAATGTGGGACATATGCGATGAGTGATCCTGACCAGCCTCATCTGAATGGTGCGGCCTGATTGTTCGTCAGGCGGAGATAAGCGATGCGGCGGCATCTTCCTCGATGTTATCATCCGCGCCGCTATCGCCATTTTCCGAAACTGAAGCCTATAGCTTTTCCTAGCCCTGGAAGGATGTACTGCGAGAAATGGCATCAGGCAACGGCCGTAAAAGATGTTGCACGACCGGAGGCCGATCCCCCAGATGGAAGGCGTTGAGGGTCGTCTGGTCCAGCTGATCGGCATGGGTGACGCGCGCGTGCTGGCGCTGATGCTCTATCCAGCTTTCGACGACGAAAGCCTCGATCACCCGGCCAGGTTCAGCCATATCTTCCCAGACGTCCCAGCGGATTGCTCCGTCGCGATAACGGGTCGACCGGAACTTGCGCAGGGCGGCGATAAATTCGCCCAGCCGATCAGGATCGACACGATATTCGATCTCGATCAGCACCGGACCACGATCATTTTCGGGTGGAACGGCGACCACGGGTTCGGCCCAGTGATTGGAAGGAGCCAGATCGGTGGTGGAATCATTTGGCAGGTGCCAGAACCGCGCCAGTGCCGACGACAGAACCAATCCGACCGCAGCGACAATTAATGCTGTATGCACATGGGCTTTCGTTGCGATCACCCCCCAGACGATGCTGCCGCCGGTCATCGCGCCCTGGAACACCACCAGATAGACCGCCAATGCCCGGGCCTTCACCCATCCTGGCGAGGCCATCTGTGCCGCGACATTGAGCGAGGTAAGCATTCCGATCCAGGAGAGCCCTGCCAGAAACAGCACGGCACCTGCGATCCAGACATTGGGAACCAAGGCAAGGGCAAATGTCGCAAGCGCGAAGAGCAGCGTTGCCCAGACGGAAATCGTATTGCTCGGCACTTGGCCGCGCAACCGCTTTAGCAACAGCGCGCCCAGCACCGCTCCTGCGCCCATGCAGCCCAGCAATGCCCCGTAGCCAGCTGCCTCCAGCCCCAACGCGCGCCGCCCGATCAGAGGCAGCATCGCCCAAAGGGCGCTGGCAAACAGGAAGAAACCCGCTGAACGCAGCAATACCAGCCGCAATGCCGGGGAATGCCGAGTGTAGCGGTATCCCGCACGCAGGGCGCCGAAGAAATGTTCGGGCGGCAAGCTATGCGCTGTCTCCGGGCGCTTCCAGAAGAACAGCACACCCAGAACGGCCAGAACAGAGAGTGCGTTCAGGGCAAAGACGGCAGGTATCCCTGCAGCCGCGACAATGATGCCACCGAGCGCAGGGCCGATGGCGCGTGAGATATTCACGCCGAGCGAGTTCAGCGCCACCGCGTCGGGCAGAGCCTGCTTGTCGACGAGTTCTGGTACGATGGCCTGAAAAACGGGTGCGCTGAGTGCGGCCGAGACACCAAGCAGGAAGGTTACACCCAGAAGCATCCACGGGGTCGTGAATCCCAGCAATGTCAGAATCGACAAGGCCGCCGCCGCGGCAAGGCCGAGCGATTGAGCTGCGAGCAGCATCTTGCGGCGGTCGATGATATCCGCCATTGCCCCGGCGGGAAGGGCCAGCAGGAACATGGGCAGCGTCGTTGCCGCCTGTACCAGCGCGACCAGCAGCGGGCTTGGCGAGAGCGAGGTCATCAACCATGCGGAGCCGACATCGTTCATCCAGGTGCCGACATTCGAGATGATCGTGGCAATCCAGAGTGCGCGGAACACCGGGAAGCTCAGGGGGGCGGAGGTTGCGGCTGGTTTCACACTTGGTTCAGTCATATCGGTTCCTTGTCGGCGGCCAGCTGGAATTTGCGTTTCAGCCGTATCGGGGAAGACGGCAGTGCGCGTTTGCGGTGCGCGCAGGACAGGTTTCGTTGGCAGGGACGGTTCAGACCGCCCAGCAACCGCAACCGAAGGCGCCCCAGAAGGTGCGGGCATCGGCGGCGGGTACATTGGCGCCAAGCGCGGCCGCGTGGTTGTGACCATGTACCGCGCAATCATTGGCGCAGCCGCAATGAACCGCCAGTTTTGCCTGTGCCTCGGATGTCTTGTAGTAGCCGCCGAAAGCCGCAACCGGCGACCAGTCAGGCATCGGTGCGGGCAGGGCGGGCGCAAGCGGGCCAAAATCACCATCGGCATGTACAACATTGCCGCCCAGCACGGTCAGAACCGAGCGCAAGTGAACGATCTCATCCTCGGGAACAGAGAAATAGTCGTCGGAGAGCAGAGCAAGATCCGCCAATTGACCGGGCTTGATCTGCCCCTTTTTACCCTCTTCGTTTGAAAACCATGTATTGGTCTCGGTCCAGAGCCGCAGTGCCGTCTCGCGATCAACCCGGTTCGCGGCGGGATAGAGCCGGGTGCCACCCAATGTCTGTGAAGTTACCAGCCACGAGAGTGAAACCCAGGGGTTATAGCTGGCGACCCGCGTCGCGTCCGTGCCTGCGCCGAGTGGCACGCCAGCTTCCATGATCCGCTTGATTGGCGGGGTGTTCTCTGCTGCTTTCGCGCCATAACGCTCAATGAAATATTCGCCCTGATACATCATCCGATGCTGCACGGCGATGCCGCCGCCCAGCGCCGCGATCCGGTCGATACTCTTCTCGCTGATCGTCTCGGCATGGTCGAAGAACCAATTGATCCCCTGAAGCGGAATATCCCGGTTAACCTTCTCGTACACATCGAGCGCACGGGAAATCGTTTCGTCATAGGTCGCATGCAGGCGCCATGGCCAGCGATGCTCGGCCAGCAGGCGGATGACCGGTTCGAGATCGGTCTCCATGTTCGGTGGCATCTCGGGACGCTCAACCCGGAAGTCCTCGAAATCGGCGGCCGAATAGACCAGCATCTCACCCGCCCCGTTGTGGCGGTAGGTATCGTCACCCTGACCGGGGCTGACCTGTTTCACCCAGGACGAGAAATCGGACAGTTCTTCTTTCGGCTTCTGGGTAAAGAGGTTGTAGCTGATCCGAACCGTCATCTGGCCGTCGGCATGTAGCTTCTCGATGATTTCGTAATCATCGGGATAGTTCTGGAAACCGCCGCCGGCGTCGATCACTGAGGTGACGCCGAGACCGTTCAGCTCACGCATGAAATGGCGTGAGGAGTTGATGGCGTAATCAGGATCCAGCTTCGGCCCCTTGGCCAGTGTCGAGTAAAGAATCGTCGCATTGGGCTGTGCCAGCAGCAGACCGGTCGGGTTACCCTTCGCATCGCGAACGATCTCGCCCCCCGGAGGGTTTGGTGTATCCTTCGTATAACCCACTACCCGCAATGCGGCGGCATTCAGCAGTGCCCGGTCATAAAGATGCAGGATGAAGACCGGCGTGTCGGGCGCCACGGCGTTGAGTTCGTCAAGGGTCGGCAGGCGCTTCTCGGTGAATTGATGCTCGGTGAAACCACCCACCACACGTACCCATTGCGGCGCGGGTGTGCGATCGATCTGGGCTCTGAGCATTGCCATCGCCTCGGAAAGGCTCGGCACCCCGTCCCAACGCAGTTCCATGTTGTAGTTCAGACCGCCCCGGATCACATGGGTATGGCTGTCGATAAGACCGGGAATAAGGCGACGGCCGCCGGCATCGATGATGGTGGCGGTGGGTGCGGCCGCCCGCGCCTCGCCTTCGGAGCCAACCGCCAGAAATTTTCCGTTCTGGATCGCGACCGCCTCCGCGGCAGGTTTTTGCTTATCGAGTGTGGTGACTTTGGCATTGACGATGATCAGAGCGTTGTCGGTCATCGGGATCTCCTTCACAGGTCTGGTTGGTGAAGCGTGCTGCGGGAAGCGCATCCCGCGACTGGCGGAGGCGGAAACCTTTAGATGATCTGTGAACTGTCATGCGCAAATATCTCGCTGAGCGTCACGAAGGTTCCGGTTACATCCGCGATAAACCGGCCCATCGGCGCGGAGGCTGCACCGCTTCCTTCCTTTACGCCGGCCACCGAAATGCCGCTGATGATCAGAACATCAGATGAGATGCCTGGTTCACACTCCATTCCGTCGCCATGTGTGGCATAGCGGTCTTTGGTTTCGTGATCTTCGCAAAAAATCTTGATGGTTTTTCGGATATCGGGGCCGGCCTTTCTGCAAAGGGTAGGCCCGGCCGCGCGGGACAGCCGGGTCGTTGCCGTGTCACGCCGGTTGGGGATCGAGGCGCGGAGCGGAGTGCTTGGTGCGGGCAGGCGCGTTGTGAACCATGGTATAGGCGTAATCGACGCCCATGCCGTAGGCCCCCGAATGTTCCTTCACAATATCAAGGGTCGCGTCATAGGTCTCTTTGCGGGCCCAGTCGCGTTGCCATTCGAGGAGAACCTGTTGCCAGGTCACAGGCACGACGCCGACCTGAACCATACGGTCCATGGCGTATTTGTGGGCATCGGCGGAGGTGCCGCCCGAAGCGTCCGCGACCATGTAGACCTCGTAATCGGTATCCTTCAGGCAGGAGAGAGCAAAGGTCAGGTTGCAGACCTCGGTCCAGAGGCCCGACACGACGATCTTCTTGCGGCCTTCATCGGCACCCTTGGCAAGCGCATCACGGACCTTCCGGTCGTCCCAGGAATTCATCGAGCTTCGTTCCAGAAGCGGTGTCTCGGGATAGACGTCAAGGAGTTCCGGATAGGTCGGCCCCGAAAAGCCGTCGGTCTCGACTGTGGTGATCGTTACCGGTACGCCGAAGACCTTGGCCGCCTTGGCCAGCGCCACCGTATTGTTCTTCAGCACCTGCCGATCGATCGATTGTACGCCAAAGGCCATCTGAGGCTGGTGGTCGATGAAGATGACCTGGCTGTTCTGTGGGGTGAGGACGTCGAGTTTGCTGGACATGAATGGTCTCCTGGAAACGGGGGTGAATAAATGGGATGCGCCTCAGGCGGCGTCACGATCCTTCGCCACTTCCTTGGAAGTTTTGAGCGCGAAGGATTTTTCATGCAGGCAGGCCTGCACGAAACTCGTATGACCCTTCAGCCATTGGATTCCGGCTTCACCGGCGAGCATGCCAAGAAGGCCAAGCAGGGCGATAATCGGAGGGGCAGGGGATCTCACCGACAAAAGGCCGTAGATCACACCGATCCCAAGACCCACGGCGAGGGAAATGAAATAAGGCTGTACTTGGCTCATTGGATGAACTCCTGTCCAACGGGTGTCCGCATGAACTGCGCGAGCGCGTTAAGTTCTGCAGGGCGGATTTCATGGCCGCCCGCTTCGATCACGCTTTCCACTTGGGCTTCCTGCTTCGAAAACCAGTCGATCAGTGCCAGCGACTGCGGCAGCGGACAAATCGGGTCTTGTCGTCCTGCACTGATGAAGACGGGTCGCCCCTTGAGGTCGGGTTGCGGATCGGGGGTCCAGGGGATCAGCGGGTGCAGCAGCGCTGCCCGGTCGAAAAGCCTGGGTTGTCTGAACAGCATTGCGGCAAGGATGTTGGCGCCGTTGGAATAGCCGAGCGCATAAAACCGTCTGCCCGCGTATTGACGCCGGATACCGTCCACGAAGCCCAGCATCCTGCCGGTGCGGACGGACAGGTCTTTCATGTCGTAGATACCCTCGCCGGTGCGACGGAAAAACCGGTTCGCACCGGATTCAGAGACATCCCCACGCGGCGCGATGAGTCCCGCATCAGGAAGAATCTGCCGCATAATATCGGTGAACTGATGCTCGTCACCGCCGGTTCCGTGCAGGGCGAGGACGACTGGTGCATCCGCCGCGCCGTCGTGACGATAATGGATATAAGCCGCGTCTTTCATGACAGTTCTCCTTGATCTGGCTTCGTTTTCGCGAGGAAAACGAGTCTTCAGCCGGACAGCGGAACAAGCCCTGCCTCGATGCGCTTGCGAATAGGCTCGTAGCGGGTCGGCAGTTTGAGGGCTTCGCCCAGATGTGCTGTATCCTCATCCCGATCAAACCCGGGTTCGTTGGTGGCTACCTCGAACAGAACTCCGCCAGGGGTACGGAAATAGATTGCCTGGAAATAATCCCGGTCAATCACCGGCGTGACCTGGTAACCGGTATCCATCAATGCCCCGCGTATCTCGAGCTGTGCCGCATGATCGGGGACGGCGAAGGCGATGTGATGAACCGATCCCGCTCCCTGGCGGGCGAAATGTGACCGGGGCAGCGACTCAAGATCGATCGTATCCGCGCCATTCCCGCCGGGAATGACAAAACGGGTGACGTTACCTTCTGTCTCGGAGAGCCGATAGCCCATGAATGCCAGAAGTTCCTCTGTTGCAGCGGTATCCTGCAAGCGCAGTCTTGCACCGCTGAAGCCGCGGATTGCCGCGTCATCGGGGATCCCTGCGCCGGTCCAGCCCGCGCGCCCGTCATCGCCTAGTTCAATCAGCGAAAACCCGTCACCGTCCGGTCCCTGGAACCTCAGCCTGCTGGTCCCGAACGTCGTGTCCTCTTCGAGACCTGCGACACCCTTTGCCGCAAACCGCTTCCTCCAGAAGGACAGCGATCCCTTCGGCACCGAAAACTGGGTTTCCCCGACTTCGCCGACACCGGGACGTCCCCGGACGATGTGCGGAAAGGGGAAGTAGGTCATTACCGTGCCCGGCGTGCCTGTCTCGTCACCATAGTAGAGGTGATAGACGCTTGGCTCATCGAAATTAACGGTCTTCTTCACACGGCGAAGTCCAAGCGTATCGGTGAAAAATGCGTTGTTCTGGCGGGCATCCGCCGCCATCGAGGTGACGTGATGCAGGCCCTTGATCTGACTGATCATGATTTGCCTTTCCGCGGCATGACCGCATTGCAACCTTGTTGATCGCAATTTAGTGCAATTGATACTTGCCTGGAATTGACGTAATAGTTAGCTTTGAATTACGTAAATCGTAATAATTGACATGAATGAGCTCAAAGCCCTCAGGGTATTCCTGCTCGCCGCCCAGGCTCGAAATTTTGCCCAGGTCGCGCGAGACATGAACATGACGCCGGCCTCTGTTACCCGGACGATTGCCGCGCTGGAGGCACAATTCGGCGTGCAGCTCTTTGTGCGTACGACGCGGCAGGTTTCGCTTACCTGCGATGGCGCGATCTTTGCGGCGCGACTCGCCCCGGCCGTACGAGCGCTCGATAATGCGCGGGCCGAGTTGATGAATGCCAACAAGGCAGATGAAGGTCTTTTGCGCATCAACGCGCCGATGTCATTGGGGCAACGGGTGCTGCCGCAAATTCTATGTGGTTTTCGGAAGCTCTATCCGAAAATTGACGTCCAGATTTCCTTGACCGACCAGCTGCTGGATATGCTTGTGGAAGATTTCGACCTTGCCGTCAGGATATCGGAGCCCCCCTCCGACAAGTTCACGATCTGGCGCAAGATCTGCACCATCAAGCGCATACTCGTTGCCGCTCCGGGAACACCCTACGCGACTTTCCGGCATCCCGACGAACTGGAGGCGGATGCCTGTCTGGGCTATACATCCGACCGGCACCGTGAACGCTGGGAGCTTTCGGATGGAGGTGCCAGCGTCACGATCTTGGCAGGACGCACGATCTCGGCAAATAATGGCGAGGTGCTGGCCCGCATGTCCGCTGATGGTGCTGGCGTCGCGCTTTTGCCGGTTTTCATTGTGGCAGAATATCTCCGGTCCGGGCGTCTTGTTCAGATCCTGCCCAGTTGGTGCCCGCCGCAACTTTGGCTGACGCTTTACTATCCACCCTATCAGAAGATGCCGCCAAGAATCGCGTCGTTTTCGGACTTCTTCGAACATGAGATTCCTGCACTGGTCACGGCGTTGGAATAGAGGCGCATCTGTTCGCAAGGCGCAACGCCGATGACTGCCTGCCGGATGGATTTGCGCGATCAACCCTGCCCACACCGATATCAGGCACTGCCTACCCGGTCAGGGCGAGCGGGCGGTATCGATGGAGCTTGATATGTCGATCAGCTTTTCTTCCCAGACGTGTTTTTCAGGAATATCGGCAGTCATCAATTCGAACTTGCTGTCAAGCCAATCCGGTGCTGCCTCCTTGATATCGGCACCCGAGAATCCGTGACCGGACCGCTCAATTATATTTCCATCCTGCAATGCCAGTTTTAGCTTGAAGCTCCACCCTTTCTTCTCGCCATTTCCGCAGATATCGATTGTTTCGGAACATTTCCGAATATGCGGATCGTGCAAAAGCTCTTCAGTGACCGATCTTGGATCGTCCAAATCCACGTGCAATGCCGCCGCCGTCATGAAGGGCACGCTATATTGCGCCGACATGATATCGTCGGGTTGCGGAATATTGTGGTGAGACAAAACCTTATCGCTCATTTCCAGAGAGATTCCGGCAATATCCCGTGGCTTGAGACCATGTTGCCCGACGGTCTCGCGAAGCGCTTCGGCTGGTCCATGCACGGTGATATGGGCAGCATAGCGCTTGAAGCAGGTTTGCCGGATTTCCCATTTCTCGCCCAGATCACGCGTCAGAAGAGAAGGATCCGAATGCTCGCAATAGGCGTCCAGCAATCCGAAACGGCCTTCCAGAACGGCCAACGGGCCCTCGAAGCCACGCCGCGACAGTGCGGCGGCGGTCATACCGGCTTCGGCAGCGCGACCCAGATGCAGGCGCTTGACCATCCCCCCGTCGCCCGCTTTCGCGAAGGCCAGAAGCCCGCCGCCCAGCGACCCCGCGATGCCAAAGGCGCGGGCCAGCTGATCGGCATTCATACCCGTCAACACAGCTGAAACGGTTGCTGCACCGAATGCTCCGGTCAGGCCGGGGGCGTGAAAACCGCGTGTCTCGGGGGAATGCATGGTCGCGGCCCCAATCCGGTACATTATTTCGCATCCGGCGATGATTGCGACGATTACCCGATCGGCAGTTAACGATGGATCGGCAAGAGCATGAGCCAATGCGGGAAGCGCCACAGTCGCGCCCGGATGCACGCCGGCACCAGGACTGCGCAAGCTGTCAAGCTCATAGGCGTGGCACATTGTCCCCAACAGCAGACCTGCCTGCGGCAGTGGCAGGGCCAGCCCCCGAAAGCCCTCGATCGGAACCTGTGGCCGTCCGCCAAGATCGCGCAGATGCTCTGCCACCGCCTGTGCCCACGGGAAGCGCGCGCCGAACAGTGCGCATCCCGCCGCATCCTTCAGGATCGCGGCGGCGAGTGGCGGAATATCCTGCGGCACGCGATCCAGACGCAGATCGCAGGCGAAACGCGCCAGCTTTTCCGCGGCGGTCGCCCCAAGCCGGTCGTTATGCTTCATGTCTGTGGATGAAACGCCCTGCATGCTTTGCTCCGTGCTTCTAGCCATACCGTTCCGCCATCCTAGTTTCGTATGTCTTGCAGGAAGCCATCGGCGGGCTTGGACCATTCCATCCCTGCACCGGCCCGCAGGGCAGCCTCGTAAACCTCGCCCGCGGCGGCGGCGAATTGAATGCCGTGGATATTACCGCGCTGCGAGAAGGTGATCTGTTCCGCGTCCCGTCGCATTGTATGGCTGCCGCATTCCACCAGCGTTCGTTCCACCCCTTCGGTGAAATGCGCGAATTGTGCGGTTCCGCCAAAGGCCAGCCTGGTGGGGGCGTTGGAATAGACCATCGATTCCTCGTCATGCTTCCAGTCATCGAAGCCAAGCGGTGCGGTTGCGGTGCCGAAGCGCAATGCATAGTCGACGAGCGCCACTGCCTCGTTGGTCAGCCCTCCGCCAATGGCGGTGATATGCATGCCCTTGGCAAGCAGAGAGACATCGACGACGGGTTCCGCCGAATTGGTGCAGGAACACAGCAGATCAGCCCCCCGCGCCGCCTCTTCAGGAGAGGCGCATGCCAGCGTTTCGATGCCGGTTTCGTTCCGCATTCTGGTAGCAAAATCCGCACAATGGGCAGGCGTAGGGCTGAAGACCCGGATCTGGCGCAAAGGACGCTCGTGCCGGATGGCGAGGACATGACTTTCTGCCATGCCTCCCGAACCAAGAATAGCCAGTATTTCGGCATCGGGCCGCGCCAGCAACCGCACGCCCAGGGCACTGTCGCAACCAACCCGCATCCGCTGTAACCAGCCATCCTGCATGACGCATAAAAGCCGTCCGTCGCGCGGATCAAACAGCAGTACCAGCCCCAGATACCTGCCGGGCTGCCCTGCCCATTTCCGTTTTCGCAAACCCCGCGGGCCGCTTTCGCGTTCGACACGATCTGATTTCACGCGCAACGCGGCATAGGGCCGCTGGTCATTTGTACCCGCATCGGCCCCGACGGCGAGCCCCAGCTGATAGCCCTGATCGGGTCCGGGACCGGGCAGCTGCACGTCCAGGCGAGGCGGGGTCACGCCCCCGCCCTGCGCAAAGCGGCGGTAAGTCCGCTCCAATCTGTCCGTCATCCGCCGGGGCTCCAGAACCCGCTGCACATCGGCATTGTCAAGATAAAGCATTCTGCTTCCTCACCACAGCCGATAGATGAAACGACTGGCCGGCAGCAAATCCTGAAGATAGCCTTCCGGGAATTGCAGCAGCAAGACATTGGCCAGTACGATCTCGATCAGCAGGATCACTACCGCTCCGGATAGCGCGCCAATCCAGCCAAGCCTTGCCTTGCTGCGCAGGAAACCCAGCACATAAAGCGGCGCGGCATAGATGAAGCCGATCAGATAGCTCAGCGCCGGAAGAACCAGAATCCAACCCAGCAACCGAAAGCTGCCCGGTGTGCTGCCGTCGCCACCGGCCTCGGTATCGGTGATCAATCCGGGCCAGGGCGCGCGACGGATCATGCCGAACACCATCCAGGCGCAGAAGGCCAGCATCAATGCGCAGACACTGACCGGAAAAACCCATGCAAGGAAACGTAGCTGCAGCAACGTCGCAATGAACCACACCCCGACAGCCATAACGATCAGCGTGAAACCGATCTGCACTCCCAGCGTGCCGAGGGATGCCTCGTATTCGCCGCGTTCGGCGTCGCTGACCGAATGCGCGCGATTACGCCAGGCATATATCAGCGAGATCGCCGCCAGCACCATGATAACAACCGAGATCGGTCGCAGGAACAGGTCCCAGCCGTAGATCTGGACACTGCGATAGAGCGCAGCCTCCAGTCGCGGTGCCAGCACGAAGCCGATCAGCAATGCAGCACGCGACCAGCCCAGACGTTTCATGAAGATGCCCAGAACGCCGATGGCGACCAGCGTGATGAGGTCACCCCATTCACGCGTCGCCTGATAGGCCGACAGAAACACCATTACCAGAAGGAAGGGCGCGACCCGTGCAAAGGGGATAACCGTCACATGCGAAATCGGCTTGGCCAGCAGCACGCTGATCGCGGTGCCCAGAATATTGGCCAGCGCAATGGACCAGATGATCAGGAAAACCAGATCCATATGGCTGGTTACCATTGGCCGTCCGGGTGTAATTCCGATCACCACCAGGCCGCCAAGCAGCAGCGCCATCGTGCCCGAACCGGGAATCCCGAAGAACAGCGTCGGGATAAGAGCGCCGCCTTCTTTCGCGTTGGCAGCGGATTCCGGGCCAATCACGCCGCGAATGTCGCCTTTGCCGAACCGGGATTTGTCTTTCGAGGTCTGTACGACATGGCCATAGGCGATCCAATCGATCACCGATCCGCCCAAGCCGGGCAACGCCCCGACGATGGCGCCGATAAATGAACAACGCAAAACGATCCACCAATGCCGCAGCACATCCCGGATGCCTTGCATCCAGCCGCCACCCAGCGCACCGGCTTCGGAAATACGTGCATGTTTGCGCAATACATCAATGATCTCTGGAAAGGCGAAAATCCCCAGCGCCACGACAACCAGCGGGATCCCGTCCGAGAGATAGATCGTGTCGAAGGTAAAACGGTACTCGGCCGTTGCCTGCGATGCGCCGATGGTGCCCAGAAGCAACCCGATGCAGCAGGAAGCAAGTCCCTTGGCCATACTGGGACCCGTTAACATACCCACAAGCGTTAGCGCGAAAACCACCAGCATCAATTGTTCGCCGAAACCCACAGCCAGTAGCACCGGCTTGGCGAGGACGAAGGCAATAGACAGGAGTAAGGCCCCGAAGATACCGCCCAGCATGGAACTGATAAACGCCGCGCTCAATGCGCGCGCCGCCATACCCTGCCGGGCCAATGGGAAGCCGTCCAGCACCGTCGCCTGCGCGCTCGAGCCGCCCGGCACCCCGACCAGAACCGACATGAACGTGTCAGAAGTCGAGGTTGTGGAAGACAGCCCGATCATCATCGCCAAGGCGAGTCCCGGGTCCATTCCGAACAGAAAGGGCATGATGATCGCCATACCGGCGATCCCGCCCAGTCCCGGAATGAGGCCAATGGTCAACCCGATTGTGACTCCCATAAACAGATACAGGAAATGCGTTGGCGAAAGCAGCGTCAGTAATGCTTCGATCGCATATTGAAAGATAGTAGCGTCCATCTGAATATTATCCTGGGCCGTATGAAGGGCTGGGACAAATCACTGTCCCAGCATTAGGCGGCAGTGGGCTTAACGTGACACGTCAAATTCACTTTCAAGCCAATCGAACAGCCAGGCGCGGGCCTCGTCGGACATTTCGAGACTTGCTTTGAATACCGTTTCGGCATCGGCGCCGACCCGTTGCGGATATTCACCAAGGGTTGCCTGTGCCGCCTCGGTCTTGAATTCGTCGCCTTCCACTGCCGCTTCGGCGGCATCGGCATATTGAGCCACGATTTCGTCTGACGTATCAGCCGGAAGGACCAGCATCTTCGAGCCCATAACCCGGATATTGAATGCGGCTTTCCAGACTTCGTATTCGATACCCTCCAACGGCTTGCCATTGATTGCCTCGTAGATTTCGAGGAAGGTCGGAACGTCAGGCAGCATCGGGTCCCGCACGATTTTCCCGTTTTCCTCGAAGCCAAGCGTAAAGAGCGGACGCGCCGTCCCGTCATCCACAAGCGGTTTCACGGCTTGCGCCCATGATGCCATATTGTCGTAATTCAACCCGAATTCACCCCGCTCGAATCCGGCGCGGGTCTCCGCGTTGCTAAGGCCGAACACATATTGCGGCTTGATCCCAAGCAACGAAAAGGACAGCAGGACCGGCAAATCCGACGAGGTTGGCCCCGATGCGCCGTAGATCGGCGGGTTCTCGATAAGTTGCCGGACATTCTCGACGGAATCGTCAGAGGTCGCCATATCGGTACTTGCATAGACCAGCAGCCCGAAAGGAGAAGCGAGGAAGGGGCGGAAGCTTGGCAGATCATATTCGACCGCCGGGTCTTTCAGCAGATACTGGAAAAAGGTTCCCGTGGCGATTGCGGCAATATCCAGCCCGTCCGGATTGGCCCGGGCGGCAAACTGGTTGATACCCCGCACCGAACCACCCCCGTCGATATTCTCGACAATGATGGTCGGCTGACCGGGAAGGTGCTTTTCCAGCCCGATCGCGAATAACCGGCCATGAATGGTCGAACCGCTCCCCTCCTGATAGGGGATGATCATATTGACCCGCTCGCCGGACAAATCGGTTTGCGCCTGGGCAGGCGCGGCAAATCCAAGGCCAAACCCGGTCACCGCGACAAGCACGCCGCGCCGTGCGCGGCGCGAAACCGCGGGCCAAAGATTCGTTAATCTGATGTTCATCTTATCCTCCCTTCATTGACTGCGCCGCGCGCTCGCGCTGCGGCGCCTCGGTAGTGCTTTCACGCAGCGGAAGACGCGCCTTTCGCACATGCGAAATCGGCTGCGTTGCGGCCAGCCTGACGACCGAAGGTTGCTCCGCTCATCAGTCCGGTGCCGCTTGCATAATTGTGGAAGAACAACCCGCCGGCGATCTCGCCTGCCGCATAGAGCCCTTCGACCGGTGATCCATAGATTGACTGTACCTGCGACGAGGTGTCGATCCTCAGGCCGCCAAAGGTGAAGGTGATGCCGGCAGTGACGTGATAGGCGTGGAAAGGCGGGCTATCCAGCGGTTGTGCCCAATTGCTCTTGTCGATCTCAAGACCCTCGGTCGACTTGCCATCAAGGATGTTGGGATCGAACTGCACATCCGTCCGGCAGGCCGCATTGAAAGCGCGGGCGGTGGCAAGGAAACCCTCGGCATCGACGCCTTCCATTTTGGCAGCCAGTTCCTCCAACGTGTCGGCCACGACTTTCGTGCAGCGGCGGATACGGTATTCGCTGCGCAGCAGATGTGTCACCTTGTCGTCAAAGATCTGCCAGGCGAACTGGCCGGGCTGTTTCAGGATCTCGCCGCCATATTTGGCATAGGTATGGCTGTGAAAATTCTCGCCTTCGTCCACATAGCGACGTCCCTTGGCGTTGACACAGATGCCATAGGGATAATTGTGCTTCTGGAACTGGTCGCCCACCGTCAGGTCACCGAAAGGCGGCGCGTTCACATCCCAGGCAACGGCGTGGCAGCCCGACCAATGCCCCGCCGGCGCGGCGCCGGCTTCCATGGCCATCCGGTGGCCCAACCCCATGTTGAAGCGGCTGCCCCGAACCTTGGCCAGATCCCAGCCCGGGCCCAGATATTCGGCCCGCATCTGCGCATTCGCCTCGAAGCCGCCGCAGGCAAGGATGACTGCGCCGGCCCGTAACTCTATGTCGTGCCCGTCATGGCGGGTCACGACGCCGCAAATCCTTCCGGCTTCCGTGACAAGGGAAACCGCCGGGCTTTCGTAGACGACGCGGATCGCGGGGGTTGCCGCCACTTTCGCGAACAACGCCTCCAGCAAAGCTTCTCCACCACCGTTGATATGCAATGCCAATCCGCCCCAGAACTTGAATTTGCCGTCTACCTGATAAGCTTGACGGCCAAGCCCGGGATGCAATTTTACGCCATGACCCGCCATCCAGACGGCGGTATCCAGACTGTTGCGGACCAGATATTCGCACAGGTCGGCATCGGTCCGGTATTGGGTCAGTGCATACATGTCGTCGAAGAACTGGTCCTCGGTATAGGTGCCAAAATCGACATTGCTCAGATCCTCGTCGGCCATCGAAGGCGAGACCTTCAGCAGGTCGTCGATCCCGTTATAGGCGAAACGGAAAGCGCCTCCGGTGAAACGGGAATTCCCGCCTCGTTCGTCTTCGGGTGCGGCCTCCAACACCAATACCCGCGCGCCCCTTTCGGCAGCCGAAAGCGCGGCACACAGTGCGGCGTTTCCCGCCCCGACCACAATTACATCCAAGTTTTCCCCGGTCACGTCATGCATCGGCAGTACTCTTCCTTTGATGGTTGTCTGTGTCAGTGCGCAGCGCAGCGAATATCTTTTGGCAGGAGGCCGCGGCGGGTAATCCTGCCAAAGCGTGGTCAAGCGCGGCTGCGCCTGCTTCGCCCAGGCGCGGGGCGGTGCAGGCCATGAACTTGGCGCGTAACGCCCCTTTGGGCAGGGGGTGGTCGCGGTCGCGCCCCAATGGCCGGTCGATCTCACCCCTCAAAAGCCGCCCATCGGTCAGTTCGATCTCGACTTCGGCGAAGAAATGCTCGGTCGAGGCCATATCCGCCTGGGGATGCGGCGCGGCAGTGATGCGCGCCATCAGATCGCGGATCTCGGGGCGGCTGATCTCGGTATCGTTGAAGACATCGGGGCGGACCACGCCCTCGGCCAGTGCCCGGGCCAGCGCGTATTGCACGCTGAACTTGCCTTCCAGCCCGGCTTTCGGATCCGGCCGGTTGGTATGGCGCAGCCGGCGCGGATGCGTCAGGCTGCGGACGGCGACAATCTGATCCGGGGTGATGCCGTGATCGCGACGAAGCGCAAGCGCGACATCCACCGCCGGATGGGTGCTGGCGCAGCAGGGGTGCTGTTTATAGGCAATGCCCACCTCTTCAATATCCAGGGGCACCGCCCAATCCGCCAGCAGGCGGTCGGCATCATAGCGGCCCTCGCCATTATAGACACGAAAGAAGCCCTGCGGGTGTTCCAGCGCGTCGGGATTGGCGCTGAGCCCCTCGGCGGCCATCAGTGCCGCCAGCAGGCCGTTGCGTGCCGATTGCCCGACATGAAAGGGTTTCACATCAGTGCCGAAATTCGCTTTGATCCCCGCAGCCATCGAGGCGGCGATCGCAAGTGCCCGCGCCGTTGCCCGGGCGTCAAGGTTCAGAAGGGCGGCGGCGGAAGCTGCCGCGCCGAACGTCCCCAATGTGGCCGTCGGATGCCAGCCCTTTTCATAATGCTCGAAATTGGCCGCGCGCCCCAATCGCGTTTCAGTCTCAAATCCGGCCAGGTAGGCGCGAAGGAAGGTTGCGCCGTCGACATCGCTTTGATCGGTCAGCGCCATCAGTGCCGGCAGGAGCGGGGCAGAGGGATGCCCGCCCATGCTGTTGCTGCAATCGTCGAAATCCAGCGCGTGGGCCGCCATACCGTTGATCAGCGCTGCGCTGAGGATGTCGACTCCGCGGGATCGGGCGACACACCAGGCAGGACCCGGCGCGATGCAATTCTCGGTTGCTCGGATCAGCGCCTGCAGCCCGGGCTCGTCTGCACCGGCCAGAAGTACCGCGACAGTATCGGTGATGGCCTCGACCGCTGTGTTTACAGCAAGCTCCGGCATATCCATGGTTCTGAAATCCACCAGCCGCTCCGCCAGCCTTTCAAGCAAAGCTTGCATTTGCGCCCTCCATATTCAGATGGCGGTCTCTGCCATCTTGTAGACAGTTTGGTAGCGTGTCAGATTATGATTGTAAACATGATTCGCGTTATTGTAGGATGAATAGAATAATAACAAAGGTTTTGTAGACATAATGACTGTTAATGTAGACAATTCGTCCGATGCGACCGAAAAGGGTGCGTTACTTGCCGATCGTGCGCATGCGCATCTGCGCGAACAGATCATTTCCGGTCGGCTTGCCCCTGGTGCGCGGTTAAGCGAAGTCGAAATCGCCCGGCAGGTCGGCGTAAGCCGCGGCCCGGTGCGCGAGGCGATCCGCCGGCTTGTTGCCTCGGGGCTTGCGACCCAGGCGCCGAATCAAAGCGCGCGGGTCATCGAACTGGATGAGCAGCGTATCCTTAGCGTCTATGACGTGCGCGAGGCCATCGAATCGATGGCGGCTGCCTGTGCGGCGGAACGAATGACCGAGGCAGAGCGGACAGCGCTGGATGATCTGCTGACAGCGCATTCTTCGGCTTTGGGAGATGTGCCGGACAGCTATCCTTCAGGGCCGGGGGACTGGGATTTTCACCATCTCGTCCTGACCGGATCGCGCAATTCGCTGGCCTATCGCATCTGCGTGGGCGATTTGCGCGATCTGCTGGCTTTGCTGCGCGCCGGCCATCGCAATATCCGCGGCCGCGGCGAGCGCGCATTGCTGGAACATCGCTGGATCGCCAATGCGATCATTGCAGGTCAGGCGGATTTGGCCCGCACATTGATGGCGACACATATCCGCGCATCGCGCGACGGCTTCTTGCGGCAGTGGCGCGAGAGGAACACGGCAGCGGCCAGCGGGCGGCAGGCTGCCGCAAGCGACAAGAATCGCAACAGAAAGGAGAAGTGATGGCGACCGACTGGATGATGTCCGACTTTGGGACCGTATCGCGCGGCGACGACTTGCGGGCCTTGCTCGCAGCGGGGAAATCCGTGCAGACGGCAGGTGCCTATGATGGCATGACAGCGCGGCTTGCCCGCGATGCAGGCTTCGAGGCGCTGTATCTGTCGGGCGCCGCATTGTCGGCATCGATGGCGCTCCCTGATCTGGGGTTGCTGACATTGGAGGATGTGCGTCTGCGGGCCAAGCAGATTGTTCGCGCCTCTGACCTGCCATTGATCGTTGATTGTGATACCGGTTTCGGCGAGGCGCTGAACGTCATGCAACTGGTGCGCGACATGGAAGAGATCGGGGTCGCCTGCATCCAGATCGAAGATCAGAAATTTCCCAAGAAATGCGGGCATCTGAACGACAAGCAGCTTATTTCGCGCGACGATATGTGCCGCAAGATCGCAGCGGCGCGCAAGGCTGCGGACCGGCTGATCGTCTGTGCCCGCACGGATGCCGCCGCCGAATCGCTGGACGATGCGCTTGACCGCGCCCGCGCCTATCGCGACGCCGGGGCGGAACTGATCTTCGTCGAGGCGCTCGCCTCGCATGAAATCATCCGCAGGGTGCGTGAACAGTTGGATATGCCGCTTCTGGCCAATATGACCGAGTTCGGGCGCACCCCTCATATATCGATGCGGGAATGGCAGGAAATCGGCTACGAGGTGGTCATCTATCCGGTATCGGCATTCCGGGTCGCGATGAAGGCCGCTCGGGATTTTTATGCGAAGCTATACGCCGGCGGCACGGCGGAGCCCACGCTTGATACGATGCTGACGCGTGCGGAGCTTTACGAAACCATCTCTTATTATGACTACGAAGCACTGGACGAAAATATCGCCCGAACCGTTCTTTGAAGCTGCTTCAACCGTATTTTCCGTTCAGGGAGGACTAATTTTGTCGAACCATCACGCCTCTGGTGCGAATCCGCATACACGCGCCATTGCCCAGTTTGTCTCTGGATTGAGTCTTGAGGATATCCCGCCCGATGTACTGCATCGGGTCAAATTGCTGATGCTGGATTCTTTCGGTTGCGCGCTCTACGGGGCAAATCTGGAATGGACGCGCATTCTGAAGCAGACCTTGGCCGAGACAGATCGCAGCGATGGTAGCGGAACCTGGGGCGGACCGGAGCGGTTTTCCGCTCCGCATGCCGCATTGGTGAATGGCCTGCAGGTGCAGGGGTTCGAACTTGATGATGTGCATCGCCATGGCGTGCTGCATGTCGGCGCCGTCACCCTTCCGGCCGTGCTTGCGGCAGCATCCATCAAACCGGTTGACGGCCGCGAATTGCTGACCGCCATCGCAGCCGGTTACGAGATCGGGCCGCGTGTTGGAATTGCGATGGGGCAGGAACATATCGGGCAAGGTTGGCATTCGGGTGCAACCGTGGGGGTATTTTCCGCGGCAGCAGGCGCGGCGCGGTCGCTGGGACTGGATGCTGAACAAACGATCCACGCTCTTGGCATCGCGGGCACCCAGTCGGCCGGGTTGATGGCCGCGCAATTCGGGGCGATGGTCAAGCGGATGCACGCAGGCCGCTCGGCGCAATCCGGACTTTATGGCGCTATGCTGGCCCGAAACGGCTTCACCGGAATCGTCGACGTGTTCGAAGCCCCTTATGGCGGGTTCTGCACGACATTCTCGCGCTCGACGGACCGGTTCGACCTCGATGCGCTGAGTGCCGGTCTTGGCCGTGACTGGGAAAGCTTGCGCATCTCGCTTAAATTCTATTCCTGCGTGGGATCGAACCACACCACGCTGGACGCATTGCGCAATATCAAGCACCGCCGTGACTTTACCCCTGACACGATCCGCGAGATCGTCGTTTACGGCTCGCAGGTGACTGTCGATCACGTTGGATGGCCCTACGAGCCGCAGGGGCTTACTTCGGCGCAACTCAATCTGCCATTCTGCGTGGCGACGCTGCTTCTGGAGGAGGATGTCTTCGTCACACAATTTCCGCCGGAATGCGTGAATGATGCCGCCCGCATAGCCTTGTCCCGCAAGGTGCGCGTCGTTCATGATCCCGAGATCACCGCTCTGGGCTCGAAGTTCCGGCACAAGGTCCGCGTTGAGGTTCATTACGGCGACGGCCATGTCGAGACCGAGACCGTGGAAGCCCCGCGCGGCAGTGAATTCTCTTTCGCCAGCGATGCGGATATCTGCGACAAGTTCCTGAAGCTGGCAACCACGACGATACCGCAAGCGAGGGCGCAGGAGATTGTAGACATTGTGATGACGCTGGAGCACCACGATTCGCAGCGCCTCTCGGGACTTCTGGAAGGTGCCTGAGCAACGATGAGCCCGACGCGGTCCAAGCTTCTGTCGATTGCGATCGCGGCAATCTGCGGTGCTGCGATGTCGCGCCTGGGATTGCCGCTGGCCTGGGTGATCGGCCCGATGGTCTCGACGGCAATCCTGTCGCTTTCGGGGCGGGTCGTCTTTGCCGATATCCGGGCGCGCCGGACGGGACAGATCCTTGTCGGCGCGGCCATCGGGCTGAAACTAACGGCATCGTCGCTTTCCGGGCTGTGGCTTTGGGTACCTGTTGCGGTCATCCTGAATTTCGGCGCTCTCTGGGTCGCGTTACTATTTGGGCGGCTGTTTGCGCGCTGGCTGTCGACCGATACGGTAACGGGCTATTTCGCGATGGTCCCTGGCGGTTTGTCGGAGATGTCCAATGTCGCTGCCGCCGAGGGCGGCACGATGGAGATTGTCGCCATCGTTCAGGCGCTGCGTGTCGCCTGCACTGTATGCATCCTGCCCCCTCTGCTTCTCTGGCTGGACCTGCATGGAACCTTCTCATCCAGCTTATCGACATCTTCGCTGGGGTGGACAGGGTTGGGAACGGTACTTGCCGCCGGAGGCGCGGGGGCCTGGGGCGCGCGCCTTTTGCGGATGAACAATCCCTGGATGATCGGGGCCCTGGTCGGGGCCGCCTGCCTGTCTGTCGGCGGCCTTATCAGCGGAGAACTGCCGAGGCTTCTTTTCTGGCTGGGACAGATGATGATCGGCATGACGATCGGCGCGCGCTTCAAGCCCGTGCATCTGCGCCATATCGGACGACAGCTTCCAAAGGCCATAACGCTCATCTTGTCCATGATGGCCCTGACTGCCGTAATCGGGACGGTTTTCGCCCGGGTCAGCGGTTTCGATCCGGCCAGTTCTGTGCTTGCGATTTCGCCCGGAGGATTTTCTGAAATGGCCACTACCGCGACAACGCTGCATCTGAATGTCGCGCTGGTCACCGTCTTTCATGTCGTCCGGGCGTTCATCATCAACGGTTTTTCAGCGGTGTTCTGGAGGAAATTCGGGGCCTGAGAATGGCTGCGGGTGCCGTTGCGAAGATTGCGCCGATATCCGGAAACCATCTTCTGGGTTTGCCGATACCATCCGGGATGCCATCGGGTGCACCCGCACCACACCAATTCCGTCGCATACCGATCCTGGCGTCAGCAGGATCGCCCCGATCAACTGATCGAACTGGAGGCCCGACATGTGCCACCGAGACACGGTGATGCGGCGCGACTGACAAAGTGGTCGTTTATCCGCCGGACCTGCGGACTGTGCAGGAAAATGGATAGATCACAATCTTATGGTATGTTACCTGATGAGGCGCAAACCGTTCGAAGGATGCTGTCAGACAGAGACCATCATTTTCAATACACAACCTTATTAACGATCATCACCCAGAAGAAGCGCAACATCTGCGCGAAATGATCTCGGATTTTAATTCAGTAAATCATTGCGTTGTCAGAAAAGCTATTCAGGGGGGCGAAATTTGTCTAGCCCAGAAAGTACATGTTGCGCGTTTCGTTATCCGAAAAATTCGACAGAACCAAGCCTGTCAGAGGCGCGTGCGAGATATGAAGAACTGAAGCGAAAGGCACCTCGTCAGGCAAGCGAATTTGCGCTGGCCATGGCGCCGGTATTTGCATCGCGACAGTTCTTTTACAGAAGACTTCTGTCAAAGGATACGGATCTGGACCTTCGGCGGCAAGCGGCCGCTTCGGCATTGGAGATGGCAAAGAGCGGGGTAAAAGTAGATTACAAGATACTGGTCAGGTCCGCGAAAATACTTGCCGAGTTGTCTGGCGAAGAGACCGGCCAGCAGCCATTGGACTATCTTGATCGTATCGGTCCCGCAGGAAGCAAGATCGCGCTTCTGGCGGCATTCCATCAGGCAAAGCTCGAACGGCGGTGGGACGATGCCTACAGAATACTTGCGCAATATGTGAAAGAGCATCCGAAGGACGCAAAGCGAAGGCGCGAACTGGGGCTACTGGCCTATCGCAGCGGTTCGTGGGGAGAGCGCGCCTCTGCCATCCGGGGACTGAATGATTTTCGCCAGGACAAAAAGGCCCAAGAGGCATTTGCAGCTGTCAGTTCCTTTTTTAAGGCCTGTTCTGTTTCTCTTACATCTCGGGCGGATATAGGGCGCCGCACAAACCTGCAAAGCCCGGCATCCGTGTTCCGGCATGTTCTAACCTCTTGTCCCCCGACGCAGGCCGGAAACCGGGAGGGGGTCGTCATGATTGCGCCGTCGCTTGCTGGTGGAGGGGCGGAAAGGATCGCCGCCACGATCTGCGGCGATCTTTCGGCCAGGGGCAAGCCCGTGGAAATGGCGATCTATGATGTCGACGGCAAGACCGGTCGCGATCCTCTGTTCTATTTGCCGATGACGGGTCTTGATCGGGAAGACATCCGGGTGCTGGATCTGACCGCGCCTCTGCGGGAGCCTTTCTGCTGGCTGCCTCCGAATCTGTCCCACAAGTCGCAGGCCATCCATGATTTCCTGATGTGGCGTCGCCCGCATACACTATATTTGACGCTGGACATGGTAAATCTGGCAGGGGGTTTTGCGGGGTTGCTTGCGGGCGTTCCGAACATCATTCTGCATTCTCATAACCAACGGCCTTCGGATGTATATGCAGGCCTCGGGATGGAGGGATGGGCTGCCGCTTATCAGGCATTGCTTGAACGAGACGAAATTCGCATGATTGCGGTCAGCCAAACCGTTGCCGAGGATTACGCCGACTGGACCGATACCCGGTCTGACCGGATCGAAATCGTTCGGAATGGTCTTGATCTACAACAGCTCCTACGTCCGGACAAACCGTTTCTCGAGACCTTCAGATCTGAACTCGGTATTCCTCGAAAATCATTGATCGTAGGAACGGCCTTTCGCTTCGAAGAGGTCAAGCGTCCCGACCTTTGGCTTCGAATGGCCGGGCGCGTCGTCAAGAAAAGACCGGATGTCCATTTCGTTCTTTTCGGTGAAGGCGCGCTTCTTGAAAGGGAGCGGTTGCGATGCCGGGATTTCGGGATTGAGAAGCAGGTTCATTTCACGGGGCATGTGAACGATCTTTATCATCGGTTGCCCCTTCTGGATATCTTTGTTCTGTCATCCCGGTCAGAGGGACTTCCGAACGTCCTGCTGGAAGCGCAGGCAGGAGGCGCAATTCCTGTTACTTTCGATGTGGGAGGCTGCCGGGAGGCGATGAATGACGGCGTAACGGGTCTTTTGGTTCGCGAGCAGTCGGACGAAGCTCTGGCCCGCGCCGTTCTGAAAGCATTGAACGATCCGGAATGGCGACGCGCGGCGACGAAGGCAGGAAGGAAGTTTGTCCGCAGTCATTTCTCGGTCAATCGCATGCTTTCCGCCTTCAACAGGTTCTTGAGTGCTGCCGAATCCGGCGTTAACCGGCCTATCCATTCACTTGGCGGGCATAGGACAGAATAAGGAAATAACTATTGGAACGTCTTAACCTCGCGCTTCCTTACAGCCCGACCGAATTCGCCATCCACAGTCTGCGCTATCTTCCGTTGCGGGGCGTCGTGGCGGGCAAGCGCGTTCTTGATATCGCTTGCGGCGAGGGCCTGGGGACATCGTTGATCAGCAAATGGGGGGCTGCTCAGGTGGTTGGCGTCGATGTTGCGGAGACTGCGATTTCCGCCGCCAGGGCACGTTTGCTGGAAAGAGAAAAAACGAATGTCGAATTCGTCCGCGACGATGCGATCAGTTATCTCGAAAGGACAACAGAGGATTTCGACATCATCATCAGTGCGGAAACCATAGAGCATCTGGAAGATCCCCGCCGCTTTCTGGAATTGTGCAGATCGCGCCTGACAACAGACGGAAGTTTCGTGGTTACATGCCCCAATGACCACTACTATTATGGTGGCGGGCAGACGATGAACAGATATCATCTAGCCAGCTATCGGTTTGAAGATTTCAAGGCATTGGCGGAAGATGTTCTGGGCGCCGGAGAATGGGCCCTTGGGGCGCCACTTAGCGGTTTCGGGCTGTTTCCGCTGGCGATCACCGAATTGGATGCCGGTGATTACAGGGACGCGTTGATGCGGCGGCGGGGGATGGGCGGCGAAACCGTTCCTGTGCCGGACGTGGCGCGGAATGGCCTGACGCCAGTCAATTCTCTGTTCTATCTGGGAGTTTGGGGATCTTTGCCGCTTCGCCGGGCATTTGGTGTCGCTATCCCCCGTGGATCGAATTATCGGCTGGGCGATTTGCGCAGTGTATCGGAAGATATCGCGCAAGGTGCTGTTCGCCGCATGGCTCTGGTGCATGATGGTGAGATCACTGCAGACGAGGTCACTGCGCTTCGTAACCTGCTGAGAGGAAAATATACCGTCGAGGCTTTCGCATGGGCCGGCGACGCCAGGGCGCTGGGGACGGCGCTTCTGAATGGACCGATATTCGACAATATTCACTTCGAAACCCCGGCGGCTTTTGAGGCCGTGGCAGAATGGATGATCATGTCGGCGCCGATGCCCGAGTTTCTGGACCGGTATGGTGCGCGCTGGTCTGCGGCGACTCTGACGGTGCGCCCGGATATACAATATCCGTCCGACCACAATCTGGCTTTTGCGGATGGAGCGTTGGGACGGGCCGCCGCAATACGCAAAGCGCGGACAGCTACGGGGGACCGCGCGGTGCTCTGGTGTGCGGAAGCATCAATCACCGGAAGCCCGGATGCCACAGCGCCGGCCGCTGCGCATCGCATTGCAGTGGTCATGCCCGCCCACGCAGAATGTGATTCCGTGCATGCGCTGATTGCTGCCGCCCAGGCGAAGGCCGGATTGACGGGACTGACCATCATACCCATCGATGCCGGTGCGCCGCCGCAGAAGATCATATCCAGCCTGGCGGAAGCAGATGCATTGCTGTGCCTTGACGGGGCAGGGACCGCGCGCCGCGCCGCAGAGCACGCTATTCGCCATGGGCTTGCAGTGATGATGCCGTCTACACATCCGCTGGCCTCTATACTGGGAGATGCCCAGAAGCCGCTGGTGATGGTGCAGCCGGATGTGATCGCGTTGGATCATGCGCTTAAGGTAATCTATCTGGAACCTCGTGCCAGAAGCCGTATCCGGGCCGAGAACCTGGCGCTGGCCGAGCATATGACCACGAATGCCCGAGGTGTTTTCTGGACTCGGGCGCTTGCGCAGGCGCAACTGTCATGCAATCGATACGGTGCTCCATTGCGGGCGGCGGTGCTGAAGGCCGCAGCGCAGGTTACCCGATCCGTTCCCCCAATCAATCTGCTTGCAATCGAGGCGGAACGCGACGCGCTGCGGGCCGAGTGTGAACGTCTGCGCCGCAGAGTTCATGACAACCCGCAATAGAGGATTTTGTCACATGTGGCGAAGCGGATCATCTGTAGTGGAAGCGTGCCCGCAAAGCTTCGTTATGCCGGGCATGTATGGGGAGATATTGGTTTTATTCATGCCGTTTACATTGGCGATAATCCTCTGAAAACCGGATGATACAGACATTCTCGATTGATTCATCGCACAACTTGAACGATACAAAACAGGCTTTGGCAGCATAAGATGGGAAGGAAGCAAAGACGTGCGTTCGGTGATATATGATGGCGGCGACCTATGCGTTCTTCTCTCCTCCTGTGGCGCGGATAAAGGTGTCATAACCTTTGGTTCGTGGCTGCGGCAGCCGCTTCAAGATCGCCCGGCCACGGCTGCCAAGGGGTTCGGTGATGGCGTCTTCGTAAACCGTGGGGTTGACGAACTGCACATCGTTCCGCGCCGGAACCACTGGTATCAAAGTGCCGAGATGGCCGAGGTCGAGCGTCTGGCGCGCTCCTTTGCGTCCTCTCGGAAGGTGGTGACATATGGTTCCAGCATGGGCGGTTACGGAGCTGCCCTTATGTCTGCGCAACTGGGTGTGCCCGCCGTGTCTCTGGCACCTCAATTCACGCTCGATGCCGGAATTGTTCCATGGGAGACCAGATGGCGCGAAGACGTGCGGATGATCGAGAGCTTCGATACAGACGCGATGACACGCCGGGGACCTGCCAGCGGATATCTTTTCTATGATCCGTTCACGGGGCTTGATGCGAGGCAGGCCAATCTGTTTCGTGGATGTTCCAATCTCACTTTCGTTCCCTGTCCGTTTTCAGGCCACGCCACGAGTTCACTGGTCAATCGTATCTATTCCCTCAGGCGGCTCGTTCTCGAGGTGCTCGAGGGAACCTTCTCGGTCTCGGAATTTGTTGAGACGCGCCGCAACTCCGGACGGGAGCGAGACGATATGTATGTGGCGATGCTTTATGTTCAGGCCGTTACCAGAAAGAAGCCCGCGGTCGAAGCATGGGCCGGGAAGCGCCTGAAGGGCCTTGAGGGTCAGCTTGGCGCCAAATCGCTTCGCACGCTGTTTTCGTTCGAGCTGCGCCGTGGGCGCAAGGATCTAGCGGCAGGATGGGCTGAAGCCGCGTCACAGCTTTCTCCTGCGACGGCCGGCGACTGTTTCATTGCGGCGAAGCTGGCGGCCCATGCCAAGCTGTATGACAAGGCACGCGAAATCCTTTGTCACGGCCTGTCTATCGCGCCGGCAAATGCCGCTCTCAAGCAGGAACTCGCTTCCCTCGCATGAGGTGGAATGGATATCTCGATCTCAAGAAAATCACCACAAAACGCCGGGGGCATTCGATTGCGCGGCGTTGAATTGCCGAGGGATGCGCATGCCGGAAACCTCGCCTTGCGGTTGTCCGGCATCTTACGTACAGATAGGCGACATTTGCAAGCAAGGTGAATATATGGAAGATTTTCTCAAGGAAATGAGAGAGATCGTCGGGCTTCCCGAGCCCGCCATTGCTCGCAACATGCCCGACCCATTGACCTTTGATACACAAGGGCAGGGCTTCAGAGATGGTTTCATGAAATCGGCCATTCTGTGCACGGCGCGGTCAGGCAGCTCTCTTCTTTCGGTTGCGCTGGAGGCCTATGGTTTTCAGTTCCGGGAATATCTGAACACCGGCGATCTGCTGAAGAGAGTGGTACAAAATGCAGGGGTGACATATACCTCGGATCTGGCGCGTCCCTTCGAAGAGTTCGCGACGCAAGACGGGCGCATGTCGATCAAGATGCCTCCTCTTGGCCTCGTTTTCCTTTTCATGATGGGCGAGTTTCCGAAAAATCTGGATCGGTGGCGTTTCGTTTATCTTCGCCGGCAAAATCTGGTTCGTCAGGCCATCTCGGGGGCCGTTGCGCGGCGTACGGGTCAATGGACACATGTGATGGCGGCAAGATCCGAAATTTCTGACGATGATTATTCGTTTGAAGAAATTCTTCGGATCCTGAACTCGGCTAACCAGGAAAACCGCATGATCGAGCGTTTTATCGGTATGCTCGGGCTTCCGGTCTATAATGTCATTTACGAAGAGTTCGTCACCAACCAGAAGGCGGTTCTTGCTGAAATCGCGTCTTTTTTTGGCTGCGACCTGAACGATTATCCTGAAGCCGCGAACCACAAGCCCTGGATCGAGCGACAATCCACCGATTTAAACAAACGGTGGGAGGATCGTTTTCGCGAAGATCTTCTGAAGCGGCTTGGCACAGAGGCGACGATTGCCTGAAGCGATTGAGGGCGAGGATCACACCGATAATTCGGTGCTGATCCCTCGCTCGGTCGCGATTTGCATCAGTTCTTCGGCATTCTCGACCATGTCCGATAGTTTCGTCGATCCGAATTTACCGCTTGTCACTTTGAAATCATAGGCCGGAATTCCTGCCTCCGCCAGAATTTCGGTAATGACGCTTTTCATATCTTCGACCAGCTGCTCGTAAAAAAAGCTTTTGGCTCCGGCGTCTTGTGTGATCTCCGCAATGTTATCGCGGCCCCTCTCGATATTCGCGAATGCTGCCTTCAGGTTCAGCGGATTGATAAAGGGGCGAAACTGCACTTCGAGCCCTTTGGGAATGGACCACGAACGTGTCTCGCCCTTTTCAGCGGCTTCATTCACCCATGCCCTTGTCCGTAGCGCCGAAACCGCCGTTGCAAGATCATCATGCCGGTCGAGGATGAGATAATTCGGTGAGAACCCGGCCATGTAATCCTTGAATGCTGCGGCGTCCCCAAGCGCGTTCGCATTGAGGTTGAGGAATATCCGTTCCTCATTGCTTTTGCCTATATGTTCGCGCATCCACTCCAGTTGCGCGGGCCAGACATCCGGCTGCGTGCCGCCCCCACCGATCACCTTTGTCCGGACGGCTGTAAGCGGTTCATTCCAAACCCGGCAGGAGCGGGATTTCTGGACGATACTGTTAACCAGATTACTGCCGACACGGCCCCATGGCATGAGAAGCACAGTGATTTGTGGCATCAGGTATTCCTATTAACTTCAAGTGAATTCCAGAGCGATGTCAGCCCTTTGCGAAGATCCGTCTGTGCTTGAAAGCCAAGCTCGTTATATGCCAGCTCCGGACTGCCCAGCGACATGCGGATATCTCCGGCGCGCGGCTCGACATGGGATATTTCGGTCGTGCCACGACCTGCCACGCTGTCGATCTCTTTTGCCAGATCAAGCAACGTTTTCTCGGATCCCGTACAAAGATTGTAGACTGACGCTCCGCCGGTATCCGCAGCCCTGCCACGCGCGCTGACCAGCCCCCTGGCAATATCACCCACATAGATGAAATCGCGGCTTTGCAACCCGTCACCAAAGACCGTATGCGGCATGTCTGCTGCGCGGTTGGCGCAGAATTTCGAGATCACTCCGGCATAGGGCGAACGAGGATCTTGCCGTGGACCGTAGACGTTGAAGAAGCGAAGTCCAGCCGATCGCAGCCCGTGGATCTCTGCCATCGCGCGGGCCTGATGCTCGCAGCCCAGCTTGTCGGCGCCATAGGGAGAGATCGGCATCGGCAGGCTGTCTTCGCGGCATTCCGACCCGGAACGGTTGCCGTAGATCGCCGCCGATGAGGCATATACGACCGGTATCCCTTTTGTTGCGGCGGCACGAAACAGCCCGATCGTGCCGCCCAGGTTGATTCGATGCCCCAAATCCCAGTTGCTTATGCATTCCTGCACGATCACAAGCGCGGCAAGGTGAAAAACGCTATCCACATCGCGCACCAGATCGGCGACCAGCTCTGTGTCAAGGATGTCGCCTTCTACCAGCCGGGCTCCCGCAGGCACGTTCTCTCGCGCGCCGCTGGAAAGGTTGTCGAGGATTACAACTTCCTCGCCATCGGCAAGCAGGCGATCGGCAAGGTGACTGCCGATAAAGCCGGCGCCGCCGGTCACAAGCGTCTTACGTGTCATTGCAGTCCTTTTTTGTCTTGCCGCCGGCTGTCCGAGCCGGCTGGCCTCCGTAAACGAGCTGATGCAGGGCGGTGACCATCCGGTCGAGAGAAAAGATCTCACGCACGAAGCCCATTCCGGCGCGCTTCATCTTCAACAGGCGACGGCGGTTCGTCAGCAGCCCTGTGACTTCGGCCGCAAGAGCATCGGCGGTTTTGTCCGAGACGATAAGGCCGGTGCGCCCCGGCATCATCGTCTCGCTACAGCCGCCAACGCCAAAGGCGACCGGTACGACGCCTGCCGCTTGCGCCTCGATCAGTACGTTCGGAAAGCCTTCGGATCGCGAGGAGAGCATCAGGATATCGAACACCGGCAGCCGGTGAGCAAGATCCGAAACACGGCCGGGGAAATGTACGCAATCACCAAGCCCCAATTCCTCGGCATATGCGCGGGAAGCCTCTAACAGTGCTCCATCGCCATAAAGGATGAAGTGGGTCTTCGGCACCGCCTCGCGGATCTGGCGCGCGGCATCCAGCCAGACCAGCGGCTGTTTGACTTCCGTAAAACGCAATGCGGCGCCCACTACGGGGCTGCGCAGGGGGATACCCAACTCCCGCCGGATGCTGCGCGGGAGATCATCATCTTGTGACTCGTCTATGGTGGAAAAATCGACGCCATTATGGATCACCGTCACCCGGCAATCTGCAGGGTTCACTTTGCACCAGCCAAGGTAATCGTCCACAGCGGCCTGGGCCACGTTGATATACTGGACATTGGGCCGGGCCAGTAGCGCCCGGAATGCGCGGTCCCACCCAAAAGACAGGCGATCGTCACCATGAAGGTTCGGCGGGCTCATATTATGGCAATGCAGGACGATTTCCGGCACCCCCGCCATGACTGCGGCAATGCCTCCGGCAATGATCGCCTCGTCCAGAGTTATATAAAGGACACGGGGCCGTACCCGCATCAGGTCATCATAAATGGCCTGCGCCCGCTGTGCATAAAAGGGCGGCAGCCAGCAGAAGGGTTCGCCGGGTTTCTGGACGGGATCGATGATATGCAATTCATCTTCGCAAAGCCCGGTCAACGGAAGATAAAACAGCGCATTACCAGCCGCACCATCAGTCTTGGAAAATAGCCATAGCTGCGGGCTTTCATCGGATTCCATCCTGCGAAACCCCTGGAGCATCGTGGCGACGATCCGTTCTGCGCCGCCTCCGGCCAAAGAGCCCGTCAGAAGCACGACTCCTTGCCGCGCGTCCATATCCGGCGGCGGTGCGTGTTCCATTGCGTATTCATAAACCGCGCCGGGCGTCTCGAGCAATTCCTGCTGTATGATAAGGTCATCGGGTGAGGCGGAAGATAGCCCTTGTGCGGTCCGGAAGCGTTGAAACAAGTCCAGGATCTCATTGCTGCGGGCATTTCCTTCGATCGATGCCAGGGCCAGAATTTCGTTGCAGTATCGTCCCCAACGTCCGGTCTGCATTGCAGCCGTGGCGCGCAGAACAAGAGCCGGCTTATGAGACGGATATAGCGCAAGATGCGCCGAGGCCTCTTGCAGCGCGGTATGATGATCGCGTTCGCGCCGGGCGAGTTGAGCGCGAAAGAAATGCCGTTCTGGCGACGCCTCTATCAGACTGTCGCGCAGATTGACCGCTTCGACACGTTCCGATGAGGTCACATCGGGCGAGGCAAGAAGGACGTCGGTCGCCGTAAAGACGGGCTGCAATTGAACGCTGCCTTCTCGCTTCGCGACATCCAGCACCAAGCGCGCCACTCGCAATTCATCCCCGGTTGTTTTGGCAAGATCCAGCGCATGTGAGGGAAAAAATGGTCGGTCCGGATGAAGCGGGATCAGCCTGCATGCCAGATCAATAGCATTTCTTTCATCTACTTCCTTGATGGCGAGCCAATGTGCCCGTGCCTTGGGAAACGGGAGCCGTTCTAAGTTCACGTTTTCGTTAGACAACATAGGGTTCCCAAATGGAAATGGACTAAAATCTCATGGTCGGCATACATCTGTGGGGGGAAAGCAAACTAAAATAAAACCTTCGGCGACTGCGTCGGGGCAAGTGCATGTCACCCTAGTCGCCGCTTGGTGACCCTTTTATGACCGGTATCCTCGTCCCTTTCAAGCTCACGATGCTTTCGTCTACCCATCAGAAGGGCACCGCAAGATTGAGGCAGTTTCCCGCGTAACGCGATATGGAAGCATGGCCGATACACGCCTCTATCGTGGCCGCAACTTCCCGCTATTCATGCCCTTTGGCTATGTTTCCGGCCTCTGCTGAGCCTTCGGATGGTCGCAAATCTTCTGACCAAACGCAGCATCATCCTGTCGCGTCGGACGATACGGGTTTGGGCGGAACAGGTGTGGACCGGAAAATCCGGCGGAAATTCGCGCAAATGACCCGCCGTTGGTTTGACCGGCAAACTTCGCGCATCCGGCGGCAAAGCGCGGGATCGTGCCGGGGGCGGACCTTGCTCGTACAGGAGCTTGAATGACCTAAATGTCAGCGGACGGGTATATGAGACGCCGATGCAACATCCGATCCTCCTCATGATGCCCGTTTTTGATTAAAGTGAGCGGCGCAGATTGCTCTGCGTCGCTCTTGTTTTGAAATTTATTTTCAAATTAATGATGAAATGTCTTCGTTAAATTTCAATTATGAATATAAATATGGTGAGTTATTGCTGCGTATAAGGGAAATTAAAATCAAAAATTTCCCATATGGATGATTTAGAATTTTCAGAATGATTAATTTTCAACATCTCCTTTCGCGAATGTGTCAGAGATTTTTTGCTGTGTCACGCATAAACAAAAAACTAGTTAACCTACACCCGGTACATACTCACCAATTGGCATGTTTCTGTAAAGTCCATTTGCTAAATAAATAACTCCGAATTGTTCCAAATTTGAAACAAATATCATTTTATTTGGTCCGAATTCTCTTGGTGGTTCAGAGCCGGAATGAGGTGTAAATCGGATGCAAGCGCTGCCCCATCGGCTCTTCCATATCGGCATTGTCGTGCCGCAGGCCGGTAAGGGCTGGTTTCGGTGTGTTCACAATTGATCTCAACGGATTAACAGCAACGAATCTGCGTGAGCATTTTCAAACCACCCCGATTCGGATTAAGCTGGACCCATGAACAAGCCAGAGGCTGCGCCCATGTGTTTTTCGCTGTGCTCTTCCACTCATCACCCGATCAACTGCATAGTTCCGCCTCATATGTTGCGGGTTTTGGCGCTGCGCGGCGATGAGAAAACCGCCCAGATGGCCCGCAGCCTGCTGAAGCAGACAGAGAAACTGCGCGATGATCGGGCAGGGCAGGTTACGCCGCCATTACCGGTCAGGACGGATGCGCTCGGCGGACCTGCGCTTGACGATGCCGGAAAGATTTGTTGTCCGGATCGCCGTATTCATGACGGCGAATACAAAGCTGCCTTGCCCGGCAAGCTGGTCCGCAGCGAAGGCGACCCGCCCTCGGGTATCGAGGATGCCGATCTTGCTTACGACGGCGCGGGTCAGGTATTTTCGCTTTTTGCCGAAGAATATGGCCGCAACTCGCTGGACGGTTCGGGCATGCCGCTGATTGCCTCTGTACATCATCGCCGGAACTACAACAACGCTTTCTGGGATGGCAGCCAGATGGCCTATGGCACCGGCGACGGCAAACTGTTCCGCAGCTTTCTGGAGCTTTCCGTCATCGGGCACGAGATGGCGCATGGCGTTATCCAGCATTCGGGCGGGCTGGTCTACGAGAATCAGGCTGGGGCGTTGAATGAAAGCATCGCCGATGTGTTCGGCAGTCTCACGCTGCAACGCAGCCTTGGTCAGCAGGTGCATGAAGCCGACTGGCTGATCGGCCGTGGCATCCTTGGCCCTGATATCAATGGCGTGGCGCTGCGCAGCATGAAGGCGCCCGGCACCGCCTATTCGGACGATCTGCTGGGGCAGGATCCGCAGCCATGGCACATGGACGGATTCGTCTCGACCGGCGAGGACAATGGCGGTGTGCATATCAATTCAGGCATCCCCAACCATGCCTTTTACCTATTCTGCAATTATATCGGCGGCAAGTCGTGGGAATTGCCGGGTCGCGTCTGGTATCGTGCGCTTGAGCGGCTGAACAACCCGATGGCCTCATTTGCGGAATGGGCGCGGCAGACAATGGATGCGGCGACGGAACTGGCAGGTCTGGGCAGTTCCGAGACCGCGATGCTGAGGCGGGCATGGAAACTTGTCGGAATCGGCATCTGAACCTACATTCGGCACAGGCGGAACTTTACAGGCAAAAAGGTCATGCTCATTGAAATCGACGCTCAGGGAGGATTTGGCGGCATTGCCGCGTCGGCTCTGCACAAGCGGATCGATGTGGATGCACAGGCCGAGCCGACCCGGCAAGAGCTGAATGACGCTTTCCGCCCGGCAGAGCTGCAGCGCCTGGCTGCCCGCGATTGCGGAGATTGTGCCGACCGGGTGACCTATCATATCACCGTTACGATCGAGGGGCGCGGCAGCCGCAGCTTTACCCTGCGCGAAGATCAATTGCCGCCCGAGATGCTGGATCTGATCGACCGCTTCTAGAACAGCCCGCCCGTCCCGAATGCTTCCGGTTGAGTGCGAGTGATCACAGCGACTCGATGACCTGATCTCGCAGATATGCGGCCAAACGCTGCGTAGCATCACTGCGACTGCCCCAATCATCTGCAATCTCGCCCAGATAAGCGCGTCGCGCATAGTCCAGTGTCGAAGCATCCCGGTTCTGAATTTGCGGGATTGCCCAAATGGCCGCCGCATCTTTCGTGACGAATTCTCCGGTGCTGGCCGTGCGCCACATCCTCGCAAGCGTCAGCAGGACATTGCGCTCGTCCCCGTGTATTCCGCCCAGTAACGCCGGTAGCGCATCGCCTATGGCTCGCCGGACATATTTCTGCGGAATTTCGGGCAGAAGCTTATCCGCGCCTGCGCCGAACAGAGGGATGGCATCCTGGCGCGCCTGCGCCAGAACCAGCGTATGCTCGGGATCCTGCGTGGGCATTGGCCTTTCACCAGCCTCGAAACCGTCGCGTAGCCATTCGCCATAGATAAACTCTGCCCGCGCCGGGTAAGCGGCGCGGGCAAGGTCAGATCGGCGAAACAACATGACTTCAAGGCAGCGGGCGCCTCCTGCAGTGGCTGGATGGCGACCGGAAATCCGCAGCAGAGCCGTCAGCAGCCCGTCGCGCTGATCTTCAGTCAGGTTGCGCTCTGTAATGGCCAGAAGATCGATGTCGCTTTGTGGCTGAAGACGGCCCGAAACCGCCGATCCATGCAGATACACAGCCAGCAGCGTATCCCCAAGGACGCTATGCAGGGCCGCCAACGCGGTCTGAATCTGCTCGGACATGTCAGAAATAGGCTCCGGCGAATCAGATGACCCGGACGGTTAACTCTCCCAGGCCGGCAATGCTGCCTGTCATCACGTCGCCCTTCTTGACCGCGCCTACGCCGGCAGGTGTGCCGGTCATGATCAGGTCGCCGGGCTGAAGGTCGAAATACTGGGAAAGGATCGCGATCATCTCGGGAATCTTCCATATCATCTGGTTCAGATCGCCTGATTGCCTGCGTTCGTTATTGATGTCCAGCGTGATTTCACCCTCGGTCGGATGGCCGATCTCGGATGCCGGACTCAGCGGGCCGCAGGGGCCAGACTGCTCGAAACTCTTGCCGACTTCCCATGGGCGGCCCATTTTCTTCGCCTCACCCTGCAGATCGCGGCGCGTCATGTCGAGACCGATACCGTAGCCCCATACATGATCAAGGGCCGTCTCCTGGGGAATATTCCGCCCTCCCTGTTTCAACGCGACGATCAGTTCGATTTCGTGATGCACATCCTCGGTCATCGGAGGATAGGCGAAGGTTCCGTCAGAGGTCAGGTTACCCGGGCTTTTGAAGAAGAAGAAGGGTGGCTCGCGATCAGGGTCGTGCCCCATTTCTACGGCATGCGCGGCATAGTTTCGTCCGATGCAAAAGACCCGATTGACTGGAAAGACCTTGTCGCTGCCTGCGACCGGCAGGCTGGCCACGGGTGGGGGCGAGATCACGAATTCGGGTGAGATTTGACGAGTATCGGGCATCAGTTTCTTTCTCCTGCATAATATTGAATGCGTTTTTCAAGGCGTGCGACCAGTTCGGCAAGGGATAATGCGCAAGCAAAAAGCAGAAGAACAAGCGCCCAGAAATGGGCCATCTGGAAATTCTGCTGATAAAGCGAAAACAACGCTCCGACACCGATGATCGAGACGAGAAGCTGACCAATCACAACGCCTTTCACGCCACGGATCATTCCAAGCCGGATACCGGCCAATATCTCGGGCAATGCGGCCAGGAAGATGATCTTGAACAGCTCGGACCATGAGGCGCCGAAAGACCGGGACATCTCCAGCAGCGAAGGCGCGACATGCCGGACGCCCGCGCGTGTGTCCAGCACGATGATCCATACCGCGAACATGAAGACCGTCACGACCACCGTCGGCGTTCCCAGCCCGAACAGGATCATGAAGACTGGCACCAACGCGGATAGAGGCGCCGAAAGGAAAGTGTTCACCCACATGTTCAGAAGCTTGTCGGCAGTCCGGGAAAGCCCCATGAGAAAGCCAAGCGGGATCCCCAGAACAAGCGCAAGCGCCAGCCCCAGAAGATAGGATATGACCGTTATCCTGATCGCCTCTGCGAAGCTGCGGGAAGTCACGACCTCGCCCATCGCCGCGATCACTTCGGTGAAGGGCGGAAACAGCATGACCAGACCGAAGCGACCAACGATTTCCCAAAGGATGACCCAGACGATCAGCGAGGCCATCTTGGGCACATGATGTCCGTAAAGGGTCATTACATTACTCCACGTATTTCTTGATACCGGTCCAGATACGCTCAACGGTATCAAGATAATTTTCGTCACGGCGCAGGTCGTCGGGCGAAATCTCCCTGGAGATCTGCGGATCGATGATCTCGGATACGCGGCCCGGACGCGGCGACAGCAATACGATCCGGTCCGAGACATAGACCGCTTCCTCGATCGAATGGGTCACGAACAGGAAGGTTTTGTTCTCGACTTCACGCAGGCGCATCAGATCTTCCTGAAACTTGCGCCGCGTCTGTTCATCCACGGCCGAGAAGGGCTCGTCCATCAGCAGAATATCGGCGTCGACCGCCAGCGCACGGGCAAGTCCGACGCGCTGCCGCATTCCGCCCGAAAGCTCATGCGGGTATTTCTTTTCGAAACCGTGAAGGCCCACTTCGCCGATATAATGCCGGGCGCGGTCCTCCCGTTCGGATTTCGCGATGCCTTGCACCTTCAAACCGTAAGCCGCGTTTTCAAGTACTGACGCCCAGGGCATCAATGCAAAATCCTGAAACACGAAGGCCCGTTCCGCTCCGGGACCATTCACGGGTTTGCCTTTGACCCGAATCTCGCCCGAACTGGGCTGCAAAAGACCGGCCACGATTTTCAGCAGGGTTGTCTTGCCACAGCCCGACGGCCCCAGCAGGCTGGTCAGATGGCCCTTCTCGAAGCTGAGATCGATATCCTGAAGGGCGACAACGGTGTTCCCGTAAAGTTTCGAGACATTTCTGACCTCGACAATCGGCTCGCGGACCGGGGCGACCGGAACACCGGGGCCGGCTGTTGCTGTCATCGAAAGCTGCATCATTCTCTCCTTTCGGGGCGGAACAGTCTCGCCTCGACCCATTGCAACAGGCCAACAACGATGATTGCGAATAGAACGATGGCCACGATGGTCGCGTACATATGCGCGAAATTGGCGATCGAGCGATGATAGGTGATCAGGTCGCCGACTCCGGTTGGGGTGATCAGAAGCTCGGCCAGCACGGCGCCGGAAAAGCCTTCCGCCACGCCAAGCCGCAATCCGGCGAACATCATCGGGCTGGCCGCGGGCAGAATGATCTGGGTGATCTGCTGCCGGCGCGTTCCCGTATAGGATCGGCACATGTCGACAAGCGAGGGCGACACGTTCCGTACGGCCTTGTAGCTGTTCATCGCGATGACCGGCAGTGACAGCATCACGACCGCCACGACTTTTGAGGCAAGACCAATGCCATAGACGAATGTCACAAGCGGGATCAGCGCGGCCATCGGTGCGGCCTGCATGGTGATGAAGATCGGCAGAGTTATCCATTCAACGTCGGAACGCAGGCCCATGGCGATCCCCGAGCCCACACCCACGACGATGGAAAAGACCAGGCCGATCACCAGCGGTTCCATCGTCCGCAGGAAAGCCGCGATCAGCGATCCGTCCGCAAGCATTTCCCATAATGCAGCGATCATGGCCGTGAAGGATGGAAAGGCGAAATTGAAACCGCTCATGGCAGTAAGCTGCCAGATCAATGCGAACAACGCGACCGAGGCGATTTTCCAGGGGAGCCCGGACCGCAGAGCGCGGGTAAAAAGACCGGGATCGGCTGTATTGCGCATCCGGTGGATATCCATGCTGGTCATTGTAAGATCCTGTAACCGGCAGACGATGACGCGGATATTGGCGTCATGCTCCGTGAAGTGTCAGTTCCGGGCGGCGTTCAGCAGATCGAAATCCCAATATGCATTGATATCCACATCACCCTCGGGCGCATCGACCTGACCCGCCGCGGCGAGAAAGTTCAGATCATCCACGACATCTTCAGGTTCACCCCCCGATACCGGTAAAACCCCGTCCTGTGCGGCGCCGGTGTAATAAGGCACGATATCATTCACCGCGTCTTCCGGCAGATCCGGCAGCAGGTCATATTGCGTCCGGAGTTCGGCCACGATTTCGGGATTTTCATTGATTTCCGCCCAGGTGCGCATCAGTTCTTCGACAAATACAACCACATCGGCTTCGCGCTCGTTAAGGAAATCAGAGCTGCCATAAAGGGCTTCGTCGGTTGCGTTCACTCCTTCTATGGGAAGCCGTTCGAACTTATCGCCGCCCTGCTCGGTCAGAAGGCGGAAGGACGACGAATCCACGATCGACGCCTTCACGGTGCCTTGCAGCATGGCGCCGGCCCGGACCTCGGCGCCGGGGACATAGCTGATCGCCGAATATTCGATTCCGTGCTGTTGCTCCATAAGGCGCATCAGTGCTTCGGTGCCCGAGCCTCGCGAATGGACGGTCACTTCCTGACCGTCAAGATCTTCCCAGCTGCTATAATAATCGGTGTTGACGACCGGAAAGAAGAGTAATGAGCTAAGCCGGTAGAACATGCGCAGCGGCGCCTGCGAGTTCTCGATAAAGGCATAGGGGGCGCCAACCCCGATATCCGCCTGTCCGCCGACGATTGCCTGCGTGGCGACATCTTCCGAGTTGAAGAACGTCAGTTCCATCGGCACGCCGCGCTCTTTTGTGCGCTCCATCGCGACAAGCAGGCCCAGCGACTCAACCGAGGCGATATCGCCCATGGCCACCCGGATCGGCGCGTCCTGCGCCTGTGCCGGAATTTCAGTGACGGCAAGCGCCACGGTGCCCGCAATCAATCCCAAGAGTTTGCTTCTGATTTCGATCATCCCGCACATCCTCCCCGATGCTGGAACAGTTATCCAAACCAATCTTAACCAATCACCATGATTGGTTAAGCTAATTCCATGATATTAATCCTGAGTCAACGTGGAATCGCATATAATTTCTCTGTAATTGCAAGAATCACCTAGATTGACAGATTGCATGAGCTGTTCTAGATGCTGATCAATATGGAAATTGGTTGGGAAATATCAGGTGCCTGACGTTACGGGAAAACGCTTTTCCTCCGCTCAACCTGACGCGGATCCTCATCAGGCGACGCTTGTGCAATTGCGCGCATGGCTTGCCAATCAGGATCTCGCGGCCGGAGAACGGTTGCCGCCAGAGCGTGAACTGGGCGATGTCCTGGGCGTATCTCGGGGGGAGTTGCGCAAGGCGCTGGCTGCGCTTGAGGCAGAAGGCCAGTTGTGGCGTCATGTCGGTAAAGGGACATTTATCGGTGCCCGGCCGATGAATGTGCTGAACCTGTCCGAAATTGGCCGCATAACCAATCCGGCAGAGGTGATGCGCACGCGATTGTTGATCGAGCCGCTGATCGCGCGCGAGGCGGCATTGCACGCGACCCAGGCCCATCTTGACGCGCTGCATGTCTGTGTCAGCCGGACGCATTCGGCGACAAGCTGGCGTCAATACGAGGCGGCCGATAACGAATTGCATCGCCTTGTCGCGGAGGCCACGGAAAATCGCCTGCTATTGGCTTTGTTCGATGCGTTGAATGCGGTCAGGCGCACCGTCGTCTGGGGAATGCTTCGTGCCGGTAATCAGAAACCTCCGCCCAATCATCACTCTTTCGAAGAGCATGACCGGCTGATCGGCGCCATCGAACGACGCGATCTGGATGCCGCCGGCAAGGCGATGTTTCATCACCTGCAGGTGGTTCAGCAGAAAATGGTGACTCCCGCGATGCCGGAAGCCTGAATAATAGGCTGCCCGACAAGAGGCAATGGATCGGCGTTCCACGCAGCAGACATCATGAACCATCGCCACCGTCATGTAGCTTGCGATCAAAGAGGCAGCAGCTTAGCCGGTTTCGTCAGCGGCGTTTTCTGCAAGTAGAATATCATAATGCTGCGCGCGCTCGTCAAAGCGGGAAAGCACCTCTCGCGCCCGGGGCGGCACATGGCTGAGTTCGAAATCTTCGCCGGTGAAGGCGCGGATGGAATCAATATCGCGAAACCACATGATGGTGATGAATTCCACCTCTGTGTCGCGGTCCCGGCGAAACAGCTCGATCTTTTCGAAACCCGGTATTTTCATCGCCAGAATATCCGGGATGACCTCGTCGGTGACGATGGTCTGATAGCTGTCTGCGTTATCGGCTGTGGTGTAGCCATACCAGATGCGGCTGATCATCGGCATCTCCTGCCTGTCAGATTTTCATGTTCCGGGCGGAGCCGGAATATCTGTCAGGATAAGCGTTATCCAAAGGATATGTCCTGCCAAAGATTGTTGCTTGTGATGCGATTATTGGCATATATAGCTAATAAATTTCATAAGATTAATGTATAATGCCATTATGGATGATATAGATCGCAGAATCACAGCCGCGCTTCAGGAAGATGGCCGGCTCAGCAATGTCGATCTGGCGGACCGGGTCGGTCTTTCCCCGTCCCCCTGCCTCAGGCGCGTCAAGCTGCTCGAGGAGCGGGGCGTGATCACCGGCTATACGGCACATATCGATCGCGAGAAGGTGGGGCTTTCGCTGACGGTCTTCGTCGAGATCACGGTGGGGCGGCATTCCCGGCAGAATGCGGCGGCTGTCGAACAGGGTTTCGCCAAAATCCCCGGCCTTGTCGCCTGCCATATGGTGTCCGGGGATGCCGATTTTCTGGCCGAGCTGGTCGTGGCCGATCTCAAGACCTACCAACGTATCCTGACGGAAAACATCCTGACGATCGAGGCGGTGGAACAGGTTCGTTCGAATTTCTCGCTGCGGCCGATCCGCATCGCCCAGCCCCTTGCGCTGCCCTAGATTTGCCGGGCGGGATGTTGCGGCCTGCAAGCCCGTCATCCTTCGCAGCCGGAGCCGATCCCCAGAGACGCGATTTTGCATGGCTCTACCGCGTTTTGGCATATCATTTGAGTGTCGAAATCCCGTAAGCGCTTGCCTTGATGCTTTTTCGGGTGAAAAACGGTATCCGGTTTTGCCGGAAATGCTTTATTGTGGATATCCACAATAGCGCGCGCGTGATCTACGCGATTTAATTGGCAAAATTCAGGGAACCGCCGGGAGGGCGGTAAACAGGAGGAAAGATCATATGCTGACTCGTCGCAGCTTCACCCGTCTCGCGGGTGCCGCGGCCATTGCGCTTTCGGCTAGTTTGCCGGCGCAGGCTCAGGACACCATCGTCATCAAGTTCAGTCACGTCGTCGCCCCGGATACGCCCAAGGGCAAAGGCGCCGAAAAATTCAAGGAACTTGCAGAGGAATATACCGAAGGCAAGGTCAAGGTCGAAGTCTATCCCAACAGCCAGCTTTACAAGGACAAGGAAGAGCTGGAGGCGCTGCAGCTTGGCGCTGTGCAGATGCTTGCGCCGTCGCTGGCGAAATTCGGCCCGCTTGGCGTCCAGCAGTTCGAGCTGTTCGATCTGCCCATGCTGGTGGACGGTTATGACGATCTGCGCAAGATCACCGATGGCGAGATCGGCCAGGAGTTGTTGGCCATGCTGGAGGACAAGGGCATCAAGGGTCTGGCCTATTGGGACAATGGCTTCAAGATCATGTCGGCCAACAGTCCGGTGATCGTGCCCGACGACTTCCTTGGGCTAAAAATGCGCATTCAGTCCTCGAAGATTCTCGAGGCGCAGATGGAAGCGCTCGGCGCAGTGCCGCAGGTCATGGCCTTCTCGGAAGTCTATCAGGCGCTGCAAACCGGCGTTGTTGACGGCACCGAGAACCCGCCTTCGAACATGTATACCCAGAAGATGCACGAAGTGCAGTCGCATGCCACGATCTCGAACCATGGCTATCTGGGCTATGCGGTGATCGTGAACAAGACTTTCTGGGAAGGGTTGCCCGACGATGTGCGCGGCAACCTTGAAAAGGCCATGGCCGAGGCGACCACCTATGCGAACTCGATCTCCCAGGAAGAGAACGACACGGCGATGGAAGCGATGAGGGCCGCTGGCACGACCGAGTTTCACGAGTTAACTGACGAGGAGCGCGCCGAATGGTACGAGATTCTTAAGCCCGTCCACGAGGAAATGTCGGGCCGCATCGGCGAAGACCTGCTTCAAAAGGTCTATGACACGCTTGGCGTAGAAAGCTGATCCTGTCTTAACCGCGAGGACCCGCGAGGGTCCTCGTATCAATCATCGGGGTTCGCCATGTTACTGCGCTTCCTCGACCGCTTCGAAGAAATCCTGATTTCTGTGCTCATGGCTCTTGCGGTCATGCTGATCTTCGTTGCGGTCGTCCATCGTTTCTCGATCGGCTTTGCCGCGGATATCGTCGGCTGGGCCCGGGCACATGAGATGCCTGGACTTCAAGATTTCGCCCGAGCGACCTTCAAGGCGATCAATTCGCTCAAGCTGACCTGGGCGCAGGAGGCCTGTATCTACCTGTTCGTCTGGATGGCCAAGTTCGGCGCCGCTTATGGCGTGCGCATCGGTATTCATGTCGGGGTAGATATCCTGGCCGAGAAACTCGAAGGCGCCGCCCGTAAGGCCATTACCACTATTGCCATGTCCGGCGGTATCATCTTCACCTTCATCATCGCATGGATCGGAACGACTTTCGTCTGGGAGGTTGCTCGGGGCGGTCAAACCTCGCCCGATCTCGAGATGCCCATGTGGATCATTTATCTGGCCGTGCCGCTGGGTTCCGCGCTCATGTGCTTTCGCTTCATCCAGGCGCTCTGGATCTATCTGACCACCGGCGAGATCGCCCATCATGACCTCAACTCGGTCGAGGGCGTCGAGGAACAGGCCGAAGAAGCCGCAGAGGGTAAGTCATGACCGCACTCATCATCTTCATGATCCTGGCGGTGCTGCTGATCACCGGCATGCCAGTATCGATCGCGCTTGGTCTTACCGTCTTCGCGTTCCTGTTCGGCTTCACCAGTATTCCTTTGGACAGCATCGCCCTGAAGCTGTTCACCGGCATCGAGAAATTCGAGATCATGGCGATCCCGTTCTTCATTCTGGCCGGAAATTTCCTGACGCATGGAGGTGTGGCGCGACGGATGATCCGTTTCGCGACCTCGATGGTGGGGCATTGGTATGGCGGTATGGGACTTGCCGCGGTGGTGGCCTGCGCGCTTTTTGCCGCGATTTCCGGTTCGTCGCCGGCTACGGTAATGGCGGTAGGCTCGATCCTTATTCCGGCCATGGTCAAGCAGGGATATCCGCCCCAATTCGGTGTCGGCTCGATCGCTGCCGCCGGCGGTCTGGGCATCCTGATCCCGCCCTCGATCGTGATCGTCATGTATGCTGTCGCGACCTCGGGTATGGTGGTGACCGATGCCGAGGGCAACTCGGTCATGTCAGCCTCGATCGGGACGCTGTTCATGGCGGGTGTGATCCCGGGTCTGATGCTGGCAACCATGCTTGGAACAACGACATTCTGGCGGGCCTGGAGGGGTGGCTATCCGCGCATGCCCAAGGCCACCTGGGGCGAGCGCTGGACGACATTCCGCCAGTCGATCTGGGGATTGATGCTGATCATTATCATCATGGGCGGCATCTATGGCGGTATCTTCACCCCGACCGAGGCCGCCGCCGTCAGTGCCGTTTATGCCTTTGTGATCGCTGTCTGGGTCTACAAGGACATCCGGTTGCGCGACGTCCCGCGGGTCTTGCTGAGTTCGGCCGCGATGTCGGCGATGCTGCTCTATATCATCACCAATGCGGTCATGTTCGCCTTCATTCTGACATCCGAACAGATCCCGCAAGCCATGTCCGCCTGGATCGTGGATATGGGGCTGGGCAAGATCGGCTTCCTGCTGGTGGTCAACCTGATCCTGCTTCTGGTGGGCATGGTGATGGAGCCATCGGCCATCGTGCTGATCATGGCCCCGATCCTTTACCCGGTCGCGGTCAAGCTGGGTGTGGATCCGGTGCATTTCGGGATCATGATGGTAGTCAATATGGAGATCGGATTATGTACGCCGCCTGTCGGATTGAACCTCTATGTCGGGTCAGCGATTTCCCGACTGGGGCTGACTCAGGTTAGCAAGGCGGTTCTGCCGTGGTTGCTGACGGCTCTGACCTTCCTGATGCTGATCACCTATATTCCTGAAATCACATTGTTCCTTCCGCGATTGCTTGGATTGCACTGAGAAGCCGGCGACGATCCCGCTTCATCGTGTTATCCGGTTGCGAAGATACTGCTGCCCTGCCACCGGCCATTGGCCGGTGGTTTTACTTTTTAGCGGCAGCGGCATTCTGTGCTTTGCGGCGCTGTCACCTTCGTTACCTTTCCCGGATGACCGCCCATGCATGAAACGGCGGGCGGAACCGGCCTTTCCCAAGTCCTTAAGGCCTTTACGGGCAGGGTGAGTTTGCCTGCCGGGCTGCCGGAAAGTCACCCTGGTTCGGGCAGTTCAGGTAGTGGAACCCGCCGGGCATCCTGCACCTGGTCTGCGGTGCAGCAAGGCTTCCAATGAAAAACGACGCGACCGGTGACGGTCGCGTCGTGTCAGGTGCGTTACCCGATCCTGTCAGATCAGAACGGACTGTCGGGATAGAAGAAGTTTTCTGCGTTATCGGGCGTGATCAGCTGGCTACCGATGATGAAGCGGCCCGTCATCGGGGCGTTCGAGACGAAGTTGAGCGCCGTCATCTCGATGGCCGAGGAAATCAGCGCCGGCGGATAGGTCACGTTCACCGGCAGTTGCGGATCGCCGTCCATGATGCGCTGGACGATTTCCTTCATCCCGGCACCGCCGATCACCCACATTTCTTCGTCGCGGCCTGCGGCAGAGATAGCCTCGAGCACGCCGATAGCCATGTCGTCATCGGCAGCCCAGACCGCGTCGATCTCGGGATATTTCGACAGATAATCCTGCATGACGGTAAAGGCGTCATCGCGGTTCCAGTTGCCGTGCTGCATATCCAGGATTTCGACCTCGGAGCCTTCCAGCGCCGCTTGAAATGCCTCGACACGTTCATTGTCCAGCGTGGTCGGAATGCCGCGCAGAACGACGATTTTAGAGCCCGCCTCCAGGTTGTCACGGAAATATTCGCCCGCCACGCGCCCGAAAGCGGTGTTGTCGCCCGCCACATACAGATCCTCGATACCTTCCTGCGACAGGCCGCGATCCACCACGGTCACGAACTTACCTGCATCCTTCACTGCAGCGACCGGCGCGGTTAGCGGCTCGGATTCGAAGGGCAGCACGACCAGCCCGTCGATATTGCGGGTGGCCATCATGTCTTCGATATCATTGACCTGCTTGGCCGCATCACCCGCGGTCGACAGAACGAATTCGATATTCGGATATTGCTCGCCCAGACGATTGATCGTGTCCTGAGCATGCCAGTTCAGTCCGCCCATGAAGCCATGGGTGGCCGAGGGGATCGACACACCGATGGTCACTTTCTCGTCGTCCTGCGCAAAGGCGGCACCGGATGCCATGCCCAGCGACATGATCAATGCGGTGGCTTTCATCAAGCTTCTGCGTTTCATTGATTTCCCTCCCAGGAATTACCGCTCGTCGGCGGTACGTTTCTCCCGCTGCAACACGACAGCAAGAACGATGATGACCCCCTGGATGGCCCCGTTGAGATAGGGGCTGACCAGATCGGCCAGATTCAGAATATTGTCAATCAGTGACAGGATCAGGACGCCGATAACGGTGCCCCAGACCCGGCCGCGGCCACCTTTCAGGGCGGTGCCGCCGATGATCACCGCCGCAATCGCCTCGAGCTCCCACAGCACACCGGTGGAGCCCGAAGCCGAGCCAAGGCGTGGGACGTAAAGCACCGTCGCAAGCCCGACCAGCAGGCCCAGCAGCAGATATGTCAGAAGTTTCACGCGATTCACGTCGATCGCGGAATAGCGCGCCACCCGGTCATTCGAGCCGATGGCCTCGACATGGCGCCCGAAACGGGAATGACGCATCGTCCATTCGCCCAGCACGGCGATGATGGCGAAGACGATGATCGGCCATGTGATCCAGCCGATGCCTCCGTAATAGACCGGGCGGTAAAGCGTGCGCAGCCCGTATTCGAGACTAAGAGTCCCGCCATCGGCCAGCCAGGTGACGAGCGAGCGAAAGATGCCCATCGTGCCAAGGGTAACGATGAACGGCTCGATTCTGGCCTGCGTGATCAGAAGGCCGTTCACCAGCCCGGCGATGATCCCGCCCAGAATGGCGACGCCCATCCCGATCAGGATGGTACCCCAGTTCTCGCCGATCTCCGGCAAGGCGGCATTCATGGCGATGATCGTGATCCCGGCCAGAAACGCGGCCATCGAGCCGACCGACAGATCAAGCCCGCCTGCCGTGATGACGAAGGTCATGCCGACGGCAATGATCCCGATGAAGGCCGACCGGGCCAGCACATTGGTGATATTGGCCGGAGCCAGAAAGGCGCTGTTCAGCAACGCGCCAAGAATAACCAGCGCGATCAGTGCGACCAGCGGGCCAAGGATATGAAAGTCAAATTTTTTCATGCGGCTTTCCCGCTGTCAGAGGTAACGCCCATGGCAAGGCGCACGATGTTGTCTTCGGTCATGGCATCGCCTTCGACCTCGCCCACCAACCTGCCTTCGCGCATGACCAGCACGCGGTCGGACAGGCCGATCACTTCGGTCATTTCGCTGCTGATGACGATGACGCTGCGGCCTTCGGCGGCCAGCTTGCGGATGAAGGCATAGATCTGCCGCTTGGTGCCCACGTCGATGCCGCGGGTCGGTTCGTCGATGATGATGATCTCAGGATCGGGCAGCATGGTCTTGGCCAGCAGCAGCTTCTGCTGATTCCCGCCAGACAGCTTGCCCGCCAGCATATTGGGGTCCTTGGCGCGGATGTCGAAATCCTGAGTGGCGCGGGCAAGTGCCTTGTCCTCGGCATGGCTGTCGATGCGCCATGTACCGAATTTCTCCAGCGTGGCCAGCGTAAGATTGACGCGAAGACCCTTGTCCAGAAGCAGTCCGGCTTCCTTGCGATCCTCGGTCAGATAGGCCAGCCCCGCCGAAAAGGCGTCGCGGAGGTTGTTGATCCTGACCGGTTTGCCGTTCACGCGGATTTCGCCGGTGGAACTGCGCAAGCCGACAAGGCCTTCGGCCAGCTCTGTGCGCCCCGATCCGACCAGCCCGGCTATGCCCAGCACCTCGCCCTTGCGCAACTGCAGGGAGACGTCATGGACACGGCCGGGCACGGCCAGCCCGGAGGCGGAAAGGGCTGCCTCGGGCGCGGGGTTGCCTTTCGGTGGATAGAAATCCTCCAACTCGCGTCCGACCATGGCGGTGGCCATACCGTCCTCGGTCAGATCCCCCCGCAATGCCTGCCGAACCACGCGGCCGTCGCGCAGTACGGTGATGCGGTCGGCCAGATGGGCAACCTCGTCCAGACGGTGTGAGCAATAGAGGATCGCAACCCCTTCGGCCCGCAGCCGGTCGATCTGTTCGTAAAGCGTGCCGACCTCGCGATGGGTCAGGACGGCGCTTGGCTCGTCCATGATCAGGACGCGGGCATTGCGGGACAGGGCCTTGGCAATCTCGACCATCTGCCGGTCGGGAACCGAGAGGCGCCCGATCTTCGCGTCGGGCGAGATCTTCGTGTTCAGCCGCTTCAGCAACGCCGCAGTCTGTTCGCGCATGGCGGCGTGCTTCAGGCGGAAGCCGCCCAATTCGCGACCAAGGAACACATTCGCCGCAACCGTAAGGTCAGAAGCAAGGTTGAATTCCTGATGGATGACGACAATCCCCTGTGCTTCGGCATCTGGGCCGCTGGCGAAAGCGACCGGCTGGCCGTCCAGCACGATCTGCCCCTCGGTCGGGTCCAGAAACCCGCCGAGGATTTTCATGATTGTCGATTTTCCTGCACCGTTTTCACCGATCAGGGCATGAACCTCACCCGGTTCCAGCGCCAGATCGACATTATGCAGGACCTGAATCGGCCCGAAGCTTTTCGATACGTTTTGTAGGGAAAGGATACTCATGGCAAAACCTCGATCCATGCGCCGTCGCGGATGGCGGATGCCTGCGCGGCGGCGATGAAACTCATGCCGGACAAACCGGCCTGAAGACCCGGAACGCGATCAAAAGGGGTCGAATCACCTCGAATAATCGATGCGATATCGCTATAAAGATTAGAAAATCCTTCAAGATAGCCTTCGGGATGGCCGGGTGGTGTCCGGAAGGATCGGCTGCGGTCTTGCGCGCGGGTCAGGATCCGGGCCGGCTCGTCCCTGGGCGTGACGATCAGCTCTTCAGAGCGTTGCAGCCGCCATTCCAGTGCGGCTTCCGTGCCGAAGATGCGTAGTGACAGACCGTTCTCCTGTCCCACGGCGACTTGAGACGCCCAGATGCCACCCTTGGCCCCCGAGGCATAGCGCAGCGCGATCCGCGCGTCATCGTCAACCTGACGCCCCGGTACCATGCTGGACAGATCCGCCGACAGGAAGGCGGGTGTTTGCCCGGTCACATATTCGGCCAATTGCCATGCATGCGTTCCGATATCGCCTATCGCACCGGCACCCGCCCGCGCGGGATCGGTGCGCCATTCGGCCTGTTTGCTGTCCGTCTGACCAGCCAGCCAGCCCTGAAGATATTCCACCTGTACCAGTCGGATCGCGCCAAGCGCGTTTTCGGCCACCAGCGCCCGCGCCTCGCGGACCATCGGCAGGGCGCTGTAGTTATGGGTCAGGAAGAAATGCGCGTTGCTGGCCTTTGCGGCCTCGGCAATCTTGCGCGCCTGTTCCGCCGTCGCGGCCAGAGGCTTGTCGCAGATGACATGGATGCCCGCCCGCAGGAAGGCCGCGGCAGGGGCGGCATGCATGTGATTGGGCGTGACGATGCTGACGGCTTCGATACCGTCTTCCCGCGCGGCCTCGGCCACCGCCATGTCGTTGAAGTCGGAATAGCTGCGGATCCCCAGTTCCGCCGCGCTTTCCGCCGCGCGTTCCGGGTTCGAGGACAGAGCCCCCGCGATCAGCGCGAAATGCCCGTCCATCCGTGCGGCGATGCGGTGGACGGCGCCGATGAATGCGCCGCTGCCCCCGCCAACCATGCCAAGCCGAACGGGAGTCACAGGCCCAGCGCCTTCTCAAGCGCCGCATGATCGACATGGCTTGCCGCGAAATCGTCAAAGGCATGTGGAGTGACACGGATGATATGGTCGCGGACGAAACCCGCGCCTTCACGGGCGCCGTCTTCGGGGTGTTTTAGTGCGCATTCCCATTCGACCACCGCCCAGCCGTCAAAGCCATATTGGGTCAGCTTGGAAAAGACCGCCTTGAAATCCACCTGCCCGTCACCCGGGCTGCGGAAACGACCGGCGCGCTCCGCCCAGGATTGATAGCCGCCATAAACGCCCTGCCGCCCGGTGGGGCGGAACTCGGCATCCTTGACGTGGAACATGCGGATGCGGTCGTGGTAAATGTCGATATTCTGCAGATAATCCAGTTGTTGCAGCAGATAATGCGACGGATCATAAAGCATGTTGGCGCGGGCATGCCCGCCGACGCGGTCAAGGAACATCTCGAAGGTCACACCATCATGCAGATCTTCACCCGGATGAATTTCGTAGCAGATATCGACGCCCTGATCCTCGGCCAGATCCAGCAGCGGAGACCATCGCGCGGCCAGCGTATCGAAGGCGGTCTCGATCAGGCCGGGCGCACGTTGCGGCCATGGATAAAGATAGGGCCAGGCCAGCGCGCCCGAGAAGGTTGCCATCCGATCCAACCCCAGAAGGCGGCTGACGCGAATGGCCTTTGATACCTGATCGACCGCCCATTCCTGCCGCGCCGAAGGGTTACCGCGCACCGAATCAGGTGCGAAGGCGTCGAAGCCCGCGTCATAGGCGGGGTGGACCGCCACCAGCTGGCCCTGAAGATGCGTGGAAAGTTCTGTCACCCCGACGCCGTTCTGCCGGGCGGTACCCAGAAACTCGTCCCGATAATCCTGTGATTCCAAAGCGCGATCCAGATCCAGAATGCGCGGATCATTGGTCGGAACCTGTACGCCGACATAGCCGCATTCCGACGCCCAGCGGGTAATCCCGTCCCATGTGTCGAAGGGACCGTCATCGCCAATAAATTGCGCCAGAAACAGTGCGGGGCCTTTGATCGTATGCATGTTCACCTCTTCCCGGCGGTCAACCTGCACTGCTCTGCAATCGATTGCAAACATTTTCTTGTCCCGACCGCATGTCGCGCATAATGTCTGGCCATGGATAAACCGATCATCCCGCCCGGCCGGGTCAAATTGCTGGATGTCGCGCGGGTAGCGGGCGTGTCGACCTCGACCGTCAGCCGCGTATTGTCTCAGCCTGATCTGGTGGCCGAGGCGACGCGCGAGGCGGTGATGAATGCGGTGGCCGAAACCGGCTACCGGATGAACCACGCGGCGCGAAACCTGAGGATGCAGCGCACCGGCTGCGTGGTGGCCCTTGTTCCCAATCTGGGCAACCCGTTCTTCGCCAAGATCCTTGATGGCATGGGCCGCGAACTGGCGGCTGCCGGATACGACCTGCTGGTTTCGGATACACAGGACGGGGACGGGCGGCATGTCAGCCTGCACCGTTTCCTGGACCGGTCGCGTGCGGATGGGATCATTCTGACGGATGGGCTGGTGCCGCAGGCGGGGTTGGAAACGCCGGATTCGCCCCCGGTCATCACCGCGTGCGAGTGGATCGAGGGGGCAAAGCTGCCGCGTGTCATGCTGGACAATCGCGAAGGCGGTCGCATGGCCGTGGCGCATCTGCGCGAGTTGGGCCATCGCCACATCGCTGTGATAGGCGGACCGCCTGACAATGTGCTGCACAAGGCGCGTCTTGCCGGGGCAGAGGAAGCCGCCGGAGATAGGCCGCTGACGGTCTTTCGGGGCGATTTCACCTTGCAGGCCGGCGCTGCCGCCGCGCAGGCATGGATGGCCTTGCCGGTGTCAGAGCGCCCGACGGCGATCTTCGCCTTCTCGGATGAAATGGCCTGCGCCTTTACCGCCCGACTTCAGCGAGCGGGAATGCAGGTGCCGCGAGACGTCTCGATCGTGGGATTCGACGATATCGAGATGGCCTCGCATCTGGCCCCGGCACTGACCACGATCCGCCAGCCCAAGCGCGAGCTGGGCATGCAGGCGGCCCGCGTGATCCTGCGCCGGATCGAGGGCCGTGAGGTTGCGCCGATGACGCTGCTGCGCCCGCTTCTGATGCTGCGGGAGACGACTGCGCCAGTGAACCGCTAGGCGGTTCGGATGCCTCAAATTGGCCCGGCGATCCCCGTCGGGGGCAATCTACAGGTGATCAAATCCGGTTCAGGACATCCCGGATCGCCTTCGCATAATCCGCCGCGATTCGGGTGCGGTGGATGTGACGCCCCTCGCGGACCAGATGGACGCCCGCGGCCCAGAGATCGGCTACCCGCAGGTCGCGTCCAAAGACCCAGCGGTCCATCAACCGGTCATCGGCCATTTCCAGCCGGCAATCATCGCTCAGGGCGACCAGGTCGGCAGGGTGTCCGACGGCAAGTGCCGGATCGGGGGCACCAAGAGACTGTGCGCCTCCGCTGAGCGTGGCATGAAACAGGCTGGCACCGGTCGAACCGTTCACAGCCAGCGCGTTGCGCAGCCGCAGCGACAGGCGTTGCGAATATTCCAGCTGTTTCAATTCTCCTGACAGGGTGATTTCCACATTGCTGTCAGTGCCGATGCCGATCCGTCCCTGCTGCGCCAGAAATTCGACGGCGGGAAAGATACCGTCGCCCAGATTGGCTTCGGTGACTGGACAAAGTCCGACCACGGCACCAGAGGCGGCTATGCGTCGGATTTCATCCTTGTTCAGATGGGTTGCGTGGATCAGGCACCATGATGGGCCCACCGGTGCATTGGCCAGCAGATATTCCACCGGCCGCGCATCGGTATGGGCCAGGCAATCCTCGATTTCCCTGACTTGTTCGGCGATGTGGATATGAAAGGGCCGGTCGGGAAACGCTTCGGCAAGGGAGATGATTTCGGCCATGGTCGCGGCCCGCAGGGAATGCGGGGCGATGCCGACGCGGTCCTGTGGGCGGGTATATTCATCGCAGGTTTCGATCAGCCGCAGATAATCCTCCAGCCCGTGCAGGAAGCGCCGCTGCCCGTCGCCTGCCGGTTCCGGGCCGAAACCGCCATGGGCGTAAAAGACCGGCAGATGGGTGAGGGCGATTCCCGTATCCGTCGCTGCCGCGAAAATGCGCTGCGACATCTCTGCCGGGTTATCATATGGCTGCCCGTCCGGCCCATGGTGCAGATAGTGGAATTCGCCCAGCCGGGTATAACCGGCCTCGAGCATCTCGATACAGGCCAGTGCGGCAATGGCCTGCGCTTCATCGGGCGAAAGGCCCAGCGCGAAGCGATACATCATCTTGCGCCATGTCCAGAAATTGTCCTGGCCCGGTCCGCGCTGCTCGGTCAGGCCGGCAAAGCCGCGTTGAAAGCTGTGGCTGTGCAGATTGGCCATGCCGGGCAGCAATATCTCTGCGCGATGATCGCCCGGCTGCGGCGCGATCCCGGTCTGTACCTGTTCGATCGTCGCATCGGTGAAGGTGATGCGCACATCGCGCGTCCAGCCGTCGGGAAGAAGTGCGGCCGCGGCATGGATTGTCATCGGATCCCCCAGTTTGCATTCGCCGAAAAAAATCGCTTTGCTTGGCTCTTTCAATATGTATATACTTGAAAGATGCCCAAGGAAAGCGGTAACTGCCCCTTGGACGTATTTCCGGGCAGATCGCAAGCAGGGGAGAAGGCCGGATGACCGCGACGCTATGGACCAATGCGAGAGTCGTTACCTGCGACGGTGACGTGGAACGCGCGCCGCTGCCCGCTGCGCTGGAGGTCGAGACCGAGGATGGCCGGATCACGGCGGTCGGTGCCGGCTTGCCCCGGCGCGGCCAGCAAGAGGTCGATTGCGGTGGTCGGCTGATGACGCCGGCGCTGATCGACTGTCACACCCATCTTGTTTTCGGTGGTGACCGAGCGAATGAATTCGAGATGCGGCTGGATGGCGCGACATATGAGGAAATCTCGCGTGCAGGCGGGGGTATCAGGGCTTCGATGCGTGCGGTGCGCGAGATGGGGGTCGAGGAACTGGTCAAGGTCAGCCTGCCACGCCTGGATCATCTTCTGGCCGAGGGAGTGTCCACCATCGAGATCAAATCGGGCTATGGGCTTTCGGTTCCGGCGGAACTGAACATGTTACGCGCGGCGCGGCGGCTGGCGGAATTGCGGCCCGTGCGGATCCGTACTACATGGCTGGCCGCCCATTCCTTGCCGCCGGAATATGCGGGGCGCGCGCCGGATTATATAAGCGAGGTCGCGATTGCCGGTCTGAACGCCGCTCATGCCGAAGGACTGGTCGATGCGGTGGACGGTTTCTGCGAGGGTATCGCCTTTTCGACCAGGGAGCTTGAACCGCTCTATCTGCGCGCGCGCGAACTGGACCTGCCGGTGAAAATCCATTCCGAACAATTGTCGCATTCCGGCGGCACCGCCTTTGCCGCCCGCCATGGTGCATTGTCCGCGGACCATCTGGAACATGCGACCGGGGCGGATGCGCGCGCCATGGCGGCGGCGGGAACGGTGGCGGTGCTGCTGCCCGGCGCCTTCTACATGCTGCGCGAGACGGTTCGTCCTCCGGTTGCGGCATTCCGGGCCGCCGGCGTGCCCATGGCATTGGCGACGGACTGCAATCCGGGGACATCGCCGCTTAGCTCGATCTTGCTGACAATGAATATGGGGGCGGTACTGTTCGGCCTGACGGTGCCGGAATGCCTTGCAGCGGTCACCAGCCATGCGGCCCATGCGTTGGGGCTGCAAGATGAGATCGGGCGGATCGCGCCCGGTCTTTCGGCCGATTTCGCGCTGTGGGATGTCGAAACGCCTGCACAGCTTGTTGCGCGGATCGGATTCAACCCGCTTCATGCGCGGATTTTTCACGGAGAAACGGTCTGAACGTGCCTGAATTGCTGACCCCCGGATCGGTCCCGCTTGCCGCCCTGCGCCGCATCTATTGGGAGGAGATCGCACCTAGCCTCGATCCGGCGTCGGCGGCGGGGATCGCCCGTTCGGCTGACCGCATTGCAGAGGTGGCAGCGGGCGAGGATGCCGTTTATGGCGTCAATACCGGTTTCGGCAAGCTGGCCTCGATCCGCATTCCGGCAGAGGATGTGGCGACGCTTCAGCGCAATCTGATCCTGTCGCATTGTTGCGGCGTCGGAGAACCGTTGCCCAAGGCGGTGACGCGACTGATCCTGACGCTGAAGCTGATGTCTCTGGGACGCGGGGCTTCGGGCACACGACCCGAGGTGGTGGCGTTGATCGGCGATATGCTGGCGAAAGGCGTGATGCCGGTCATCCCTGAAAAAGGCTCGGTCGGGGCGTCGGGCGATCTTGCGCCGCTGGCGCATATGGCCGCCGTGATGATTGGCGAGGGCGAGGCGGTCTTTCAGGATCAATGCCTGCCGGGGGCCGAGGCCCTGGCACGCGCGGGGCTGAAACCCGTGGTGCTTGCCGCGAAAGAGGGGTTGGCGCTGATCAACGGCACACAGGTGTCATGCGCGCTGGCATTAGCGGGATTGTTCCGGGCCGAACGCGCATTGCGTGCCGCTATCGTGACCGGTGCACTGTCTACCGATGCGGCCATGGGCTCGACCGCCCCGTTTACCGAGGAAATCCACATGCTGCGCGGGCATCAGGGCCAGATCGAGGTGGCCCGTGCCCTGCGCGCGCTGCTGGCCGACAGTCAGATTCGGGACAGCCATGTCGAAGGGGACGAGCGGGTGCAGGACCCTTATTGCATCCGCTGTCATCCTCAGGTCGCAGGTGCTGCGCTGGACGTGCTTCGCCAGGCCGCCCGAACACTCGAGATCGAGGCGAATGCAGCAACCGACAACCCGCTGATCCTGTCCGACGGCCTGGTTGTTTCAGGCGGGAATTTCCATGCCGAACCGGTGGCTTTTGCCGCCGACATGATCGCTTTGGCCGTAGCCGAGATCGGCGCCATCGCACAGCGTCGCATCGCGTTGCTGGTCGATCCGGCGCTGAGCTATGGTCTGCCCGGCTTTCTGACGCCGGCGCCGGGCCTGAATTCCGGCATGATGATCGCCGAAGTCACCACTGCCGCACTGATGAGCGAAAACAAGCAGATGGCGCATCCGGCCAGTGTGGACAGCACGCCGACCTCGGCCAATCAGGAGGATCACGTGTCGATGGCCTGTCACGGCGCGCGCCGCCTTTTGCCTATGACCCGGAACCTGTGGTGGATCATCGGCGTCGAGGGAATGATCGCCGCGCAGGGCGTGGATCTGCGCGGGCCGCTGAAATCCTCGCCCCGGCTTCAGGCCGCGATCGATATCATTCGGGCGCGGATCCCGGCTTTAGAAGGAGACCGTTTCATGGGCAATGATATGGAGGTCGCGGGGGCGCTGGTGGCGGAAGGCGGACTGGACGCTGCCGGGGCGGATATTCTTCCGGAGGTAGGTTGATGCAGCCGGTTCGCGTCGAAAGGGGCAACAGCCCGGTGATCCTTGCCTTTCCCCATGTCGGCACCGAGCTGCCGACGGAAGTGGCCGATCGTCTGAACGAAGAGGGTGGGTTACTGCGCGACACCGACTGGCATATCCATCGGCTTTATGACGGGCTGCTGCCGGAGGTGACAACGGTAACCGCCATCCAGTCCCGCTATGTGCTTGACCTCAATCGCGATCCGTCGGGCGTCAGCCTTTATCCGGGACAGGCCACCACCGGGCTGATCCCGTTGACCACTTTCGACAATCTGCCGATCTGGCACGAGGGCAGGGAACCGGCCGATCGGGACAGGGACCACTGGCTGAATGCGGTGCATCGCCCCTATCACGATGCCCTCTCGGCCGAGATCGCGCGAGTGAAGGCCGTTCATGGTGTGGCGATCCTTTATGACTGCCACTCGATCCGTTCGCATATCCCGTGGCTTTTCGACGGACGACTGCCGGATTTCAATATAGGCACCGATGGCGGCGCGACCTGCGCCCCGGAGCTGGAGGCCGAAACGCTGCGCATCTGTCAGGCGTCGGCGGATCACGTTACCGTCCTGAACGGTCGTTTCCGTGGCGGCTGGACCACGCGGCATTACGGCCATCCTGAAACCGGGGTTCATGCGATCCAGATGGAACTGGCGCAGATCTCGCATCTGGCCAGTGAAGAACCGCCATTCGAGCTTCACCCCGCGCGCAGCACCCGTATGCGTGAAATTCTTGCCGATATCCTCAACGCGCTGGCCGGGCTTGCTCCGCGCCTGGTCCGTCCCTGAAAGGTCACTGACATGAACAACCCGCGTCACAATGCCCGCATCGTCTATCCTGCTACCGGCACAGAGCTGACGGCGAAGTCATGGCTGACCGAGGCGCCGCTGCGGATGCTGATGAACAATCTGCATCCGGACGTAGCAGAGAATCCGCATGAGCTTGTCGTTTACGGCGGTATCGGTCGCGCCGCCCGCACCTGGGCCGATTTTGACAGGATCTGCGACAGTTTGCGCGATCTTGAAGCCGATGAGACTCTGCTGGTGCAATCGGGCAAGCCGGTCGGCGTGTTCCGCACGCATGAGGATGCGCCCCGCGTGCTGATCGCGAATTCGAACCTTGTGCCGCATTGGGCGACTTGGGAGCATTTCAACGAACTCGACCGGAAAGGGCTGATGATGTACGGCCAGATGACGGCCGGGTCATGGATCTATATTGGCACGCAGGGCATCGTTCAGGGTACCTATGAAACCTTTGCCGAAGCCGGACGCCAGCATTACGATGGCGATCTGTCTGGCAGATGGATACTGACCGGCGGGCTGGGTGGCATGGGCGGTGCGCAGCCGTTGGCTGCCGTCTTCGCCGCTGCCTGCTGTCTGGCGGTCGAAGTGGACGAGAGCCGGATCGATTTTCGTATCCGCACGAGATATCTGGATGCCAAGGCCGCCACACTTGACGAGGCGCTGGCTCTGATCTCCGGCTGGACCGCGAGGGGCGAGGCGAAATCGGTGGGTCTGCTGGGAAATGCGGCCGAGATCTTTCCCGAAATCCATCGCCGGATGGTGGCGGGCGAGGCGCTGCCCAATGGCCGTCCCGATATTGTGACCGACCAGACCTCGGCGCATGATCCGCTGCACGGCTATTGCCCTGCCGGTTGGGCCGTGGGCGACTGGCGTGCGCGGCAGGAAACAGCCCCCGAACAGGTGGTGACGGCTGCCAAAGCCTCGATGCGCGATCAGGTCGAGGCGATGGTGGGCTTTCACGAAGCCGGCGTGCCGACGATGGATTACGGCAACAATATCCGTCAGATGGCTCAGGAAGAAGGATTGCGGAATGCCTTTGCCTTCCCCGGTTTCGTGCCTGCCTATATCCGCCCGCTTTTCTGCCAGGGTATCGGGCCATTCCGTTGGGTGGCGTTGTCCGGAAACCCCGAGGATATACGCAAGACCGATGAAGCAATGAAGAAGCTCTTTCCCGAGAACAGGCATCTGCATCGCTGGCTGGATATGGCAGGCGAGCGGATCGCCTTTCAGGGATTGCCGGCGCGGATCTGCTGGATCGGGCTTGGCGAGCGTCACCGCGCCGGTCTGATGTTCAACGAAATGGTCCGCAACGGCGAGTTGCAGGCCCCGGTGGTGATCGGGCGCGATCATCTCGATTCGGGATCAGTTGCCAGCCCCAACCGCGAGACCGAAGCGATGATCGATGGATCGGATGCGGTATCGGACTGGCCGCTGCTGAACGCGATGCTGAACGTGGCCGGGGGTGCCACCTGGGTCAGCCTGCATCACGGCGGTGGCGTCGGCATGGGCTTTTCGCAGCATTCTGGCGTCGTCATCGTTTGTGACGGGACCCGGGCCGCCGATAGGCGCCTTGAGCGAGTATTGTGGAACGACCCTGCAACCGGCGTCATGCGCCACGCCGATGCGGGTTATGACATCGCCAGGGATTGCGCGCGCGAACAGGGGCTGCACCTGCCTGCGATCCTTGGATGAGGGGCGTTTACCCGCTGAGTGGTCGGAAATTTCACCGATGGAAGAACGGCCGGGGCGAGACGGCGGAAATCCTTGTCTTTCCTGCCGATGCCGGATTTGACGATTTCGACTGGCGGATCTCGACCGCCATTGTTGCCTCTGACGGCCCGTTCTCCACCTTTCCCGGCGTGGATCGGATGCTGACGGTGATCGAGGGCGGGCCGATGTGGCTGACAGTGGCGGGGCAGGAATATCACATTGACTCCGCCAGCCCTCCATTGAGTTTTCCGGGTGATACCGCATGCGAAGCGCGGCTGGAGGGCAAGGCGGTACTGAATTTCAACGTGATGCTGCGCAGGCCCTTTCGTGCCAAGGTGATCAGAGGTCCGCTTGAGCCGGTGCAGGACGCGGCGCGGGCACGGCTTGCACTGCTGCTTGAGAATCGCGCCGGGTTGTCGCGCCTGGATCTGGTTGATCTGGATCGTGCCGATCCCGATCTGGTCGTCGCCCTGTCGGAAGGCATGGCGATCTCGGTTGTCATATTTGACTGAAGGTCAGCCGGGCTCCACACCGCTGCCGGGGCCGAATTGCGCGACAAGCTGGTGACGGTCGCCCGGATAGGTCTGGGTTGCCAGCGTCACCCATTGCCCGGAAGTTTCTGTGCGGCGCGTCACCTCAAGGCAGGCGCTGCCATTGGCAAGGCCCAGCTCCCGTGCCACCGGCCCCGAGGCAGGCACTGCGCGGATGCGATGTTCCGCCGAACTCCATGGGATTTCACGGACGAGCCATGCTCCGGGGGCGAGCTGATGAAAATCCACCCCGGTCGCAGCAGGTGCGATATCGGCATTGATGATCCGCCTTTCATGACAGAAGGGCAGATCGCCCGCGTAATGCACCCCGCGCAGCGCCAGCACATTCAGGCTGTGATCCTTGATCCGCGCGGCCTGCACCTCTTGCGGCAACGGTGGGCGCAGGCTGCGCTCTTGCAGATCGAACCGCCAGGCCAGCCCCATCGCGGCCACCTCGGCTTCGATATCCGCGATTTCCATCACTGCGGCCTGTGTCATGGGGCGCGCGACGAAGGTGCCCAGCTTGCGCCGCCGGACAAGGAATCCTTCGCGCGTCAACTGGGCCAGAACCTTGTTCATCGTCATGCGCGACACGCCATGACTTTCCGCAAGCTGGGTTTCGAAGGGTAACTGGAACCCGGGCTGCCATTCGCCGCCAGTGATGCGATTGCGCAATTCGGTCAGGATGCGGTCGTGATGAGTGACGCGTGATCTGTTTTCGTCCCTGCTCATGGCATCCTCTTGTCTCAACCGGCTGAAGGTTACGGGATCGGTTTCCGGTGGTCTACCGGGGCGATGCATTGGTGATGCCAAAATGACACCGGTCTTGCCTGACGGGTTGTCACGCCCGGCAGGGATGAAGATGAACATGACCTTGCCCGTCTTCGTGATTCTGGCGTCAGGCAGAAACCCGGCTGGCCCGCTGATATCTGGTGTCCGGCTAAAGCGTAAGTTTAGTTTCTCGGGATCGCGGTTTGGAGAACGTCTCTTCACATATCGCGACCCTTTTAGAATGGCCTGAACAATCATGTATGTTTAATCTACAATTAAGTCGTCGTCTTTTCGTAGATGATTGTTCTGACCATCGATCCGGTTCGGCCAAATATGAAAAGACGTTCTAATTGCGCGAAATTTCGATGGCCATGTCGTGCCTGAGTTTGGCCACCTGTCTGAAACAATATCAACGGAGACATGACATGCTTGATGCGGTAATGAAGGTCTCCAGAGTTCTGAAGCAAGAGGGTATGACCGGTGCGGTCAATCGCGTGAAATACAGGCGCGATAACTCGCTTATGGCCGAGCGGATGGGCATGCCTCTGCAAAGCTTCTCAGTCTCGGGCAAAGGCAGGTTGAAAGCGCGTTTTCTGGCCGAGCTGGCGCGGCATGGTCTGCTGCGCGCAGCGACTGCAACGACGACCGACAAGGAGCTTGTCTTCAACCCCGACCGCGAGGATTTTAACCTGCGAGACGGGGTTACCGTGGTGTTGGAGGATGATTACCTTGATGCGATACCAAATCTTGGTGACGGCGCTCTTGCCAGATTATTTCCCGGCTGCCAACTGATAGTTACCTCGGGTGCCGGGCTGAAAAAAGCGATCGCGGCAGGTGCTGAACTGCGCAATGTCACGCTTGTACCCATTGACGAGAGCGTAAATGAGATGGGATTGGCGATTGGTCGCTGGCTTGTCTATGCGGGCGCATTGCCGCCGGACATTTATTTTGCGGATCTGCTGGCATTCGGTGCCCCGATCCGCAACCGTAACTGTGTCTGTATCAGCCTGCCCGAATACCACAACAGGCGCGAGACATTTCAAGGTGATGTCGATCCAAAATTTAGATTCTTCAATGGGCTGAGGATGCTTCCGGCGTGGAAGGGCTGCGCCTGGAGCTATAAGATCGTTGCTGCCAAGGCATTGCAATCCGGTGCCCGTCGTCTGACGATATGCGAGGATGACGCTTCTTTCGGCCGGGATTTCCCGCGTTACTATGCCGCGATCAACCGCTATCTGGATCGGACGCGCTGGGATGTGTTCAACGGCGTGATGACACGTGTATTGGGCAGAGCCGATATCATGCTGCAAAAACCGATGGGTGATGCCCGTATCATTCACACATCGCATATGATGGGGATGGTCTTCAACGTCTATAACAGGACGGCACTGGAATGGATGGCGGACTGGAATCCTGATGAAGGCGGCGCCGAGACCAACACGATCGATGAATGGCTGAATGCGATGCCGGGACTAAGAGTGGTTTCCGCGGTGCCATTTGTCGCGGGTCATCGAGAGGATGTCCATTCGACGATCTTTGGTTTCAAGAATATACGCTACAGCGGCATGATCAGTGCAACAGAGCAGAAGATTCTATCGCAGCTGAAACCGGTCTGAGCAGTGTTAGTCAGGCTGAATCGCCTCTGCCTGAGATCTTCCTGTAGTAAGTGACGGCCTTGTCGCGCAGCTTGTTCCTGAGAAATCTGGGGCCGGGCCACTGAAAGAACCGTTCGTCCCGCAATTTGGTGACCGCCTTTCCCGGGATGTCATCGACGGGGCAGCGATTCCGGTTTGCCAGATAGGCCATGATCGCAGCGGCACTGCCCAATTCCATCCATGTCGGTTCCATCCGGATCGAGCCGAACGCAACATGGGTCGCCGCGACACCGCAGACGGAAAAGAAGTTCCGGCAATCCGCAGGTTCCGGCAGGATGATCCATTTGGGAAGTGAATACCGATAGGCGTCTTGCGTGAAGAACATTCCTTCGCGCACGATGTTGGTACCGCTGTGGTTCGTTCGCCAATGCACCGGTTTGCAGTCCAGATGATATTTCGCCTCGCAAATAGCATCTGCGCGACACGCCCCTCCGCTTTCGATGTCCTGCTGCCGGAAGATGCGCCGGTTCACCAACCGGCGACCTTCGCGCACATAGACATCAGGGGGGATATGATCGGTACTGCCATATTCATCCGCGGGCAGGCCAAATTCGCCGAAGAAATCGCGCACACCCTGCGGCACGGAACTGTCGTTCTGGATGAAATACAAAAGCGCCCGTGTATAGCGGGAAAACGCCTGCGCCATCTCCTGACGCTTGTCATATGTGGCGGTAACCCAACCTTGCGTCAGCATGGGATTGTTGAGTGGCGCCGCCGGGCCTGAATTCATGTCGAATTTGCCGTTCGGCAGCTCGGCCAGATTGAAATAGGCCGATTTGAAAGTCGTGCCCATCATCGGGATGTTTTTCGATGCAACCCGGCCAATGCGGATACCTTTGCTGATACGGCGGAAAAGTTCGAATTCGCCGAAGTCGAAATCCATGGGCGGGGTGATTGGAATCCGGTTATCCGGCCTGTTCGTCAGCGTGGGGCGGATGCAATAGCTTTGCACCTCGTTGTCGGCGAAACCCACCGGATCCCGCGACGAAGGAGCGACATAGGGTAAAAGTCTTCCCGTGTCCGTATGGGGAGAAACATTGTAGCCCGAGGCCCAGGGCAGCATCGAGCGAAAGGGCTGCCGCCCTGCGAAGGATTCGCCGAATTCGTCTGCGGCTTCACGGCCAAGCCGGTAGCGCAGGCGGGCCAGATTTATCAGATCTCCTTCATAGGAGGAATCGACCCACCAGCGCGACGCAAGGATGCGGTTGTCGTTCAGAGTGCAATTGATGATCCGTGTCCTGTCGCGGCTGACGAAGCGGATATCGCGATTCTGGAACAGCTCGACCTTGCTTTCCGCCAGCATGCCGCGAAAGACCCTGAGCGCGACTTTGCTTTCGATCCGTGCAGGGAGATAGGGCAGATCGTATTCGTCGCGAACTGTTCTGAAGAATTCGCGGACGACGCCATTGACCAGTGTGGTGTTCAAGATATCCACCGCGTTCAGGCCCGAAGTCATCATGCCGCCGATACGATCAGACGGCTCGATCAGGGCCGTTCGCAGGTTGAGCCGTGCCGCTGTAATCGCTGCCATGATCCCGGCGGGCGTGGCGCGATAAACCAGGAAATCAAAGCGAGATTGAGAGTTGGAAAATGTCACTGGCCGTCGGTCTCGCTTGCTGTTTTCGTCTGAGCGCGGGTGCCGCGGCTTCAAATCTGATGGATATGTGGATGCGGGTCTTTATCCCCGGATAAGAACGCCAAAGCGCTGGTTCACGATGCAGACGAAATTATGTTGTTCCATGCGCATCATGGCCTTGAAACCGTCGCGTGCCGATTCCGAATAGGACAGGTCGTCCACGACGATGATGGATTGGGGACCCATCCATCCGCTGAGAGATTTGAAGCTGCGCAGCATGCTGTCTTTTTCATGCATCGCGTCGATAAAAGCGAAATCGACCTGCGCGGCTCCCGCAAGGTGGCTTGGGAAGCACGCAAAATCGTCTTGCACCACGCGGGATCCCGGATCAACGAGATTCACCGAAGCCTGCGCAAGCTGCGAATAGTTCGAGATCTCGAAGGACAACAAGATGCCACCCTGTTCTTCGCGGGCCGCGGCTGCGAGATACATGGATGAAATACCAAAGCCCGCCCCGTCTTCGAGGATCAGCTTCGCATTGACGCTGCGCGCCAGGTTATACAGCACGGCACCATAGGCGGGTGAGATCGACACGATATCCGAGGTGACCGCTATGGGCGGGTGCCCGGAATGGGCATTGTCATCATATGCCTCGTGCAACCGCCACGGCGCAAAATTGCGCAAGGCGATCCGGCGATGGCTAATTTCGCCCAGCATGTCCGGATCGATCTCGGTCTCCAGCACCTCGCGAAAACGCACGCGATCCCATGTTGACGATTTCTCGCGCAAATAGGTCACCGGCAGGCGTCTGGCATCCAAAACCGATTTCGGTGAATTGCATTCTTCGGTTTGTTCACTCTCGCCTGTGGGTTGGTCCATATGTCATGGCCTTTGCTTGGATAAGTTGTAAGTTTTCCATTATATAGCCCTGTCCGGCCAGTTTTGTATCCATTCTTGCGCGGCGGCCGACACACCCGGCGTCACCGCAAAAGGAGCCGCGTCGAGCAATGCGGTCAAATCTATGGGTTTGCGCGCCAACAGGAAGCCGTCCGGATGTATGACATCGTCGTCAATGATCAGGAATTGCGAAAGATCCACTTCCTTAGGAGCATGCTGGTATCCGATTGACTGATAATAGTCATCGAACTTGATGCCATCGCCATGAATCTGGGTGCTGGACGACGTGACCGTGGCGAGACATGCCGGGATACCATAGGCCTGTGCGATGATGACTCCGTGAAGCGATGAAGAGATGATACGTTCGCAATCATGCATCTCATCCAGAAATGCCTCGATTTCGGAATAGCCCAGCCGGCGGATATCGATGCGCTTCACGTCCGGCGAGACGGGGGTGGTCATGGCTTCATGGGTGAAGTGAAGGATCAGCCCGGTCTTGTGGGTCGGTCGGAGTTTGCGTGGATAAAGGATCGGCAGGAGCCAGGCGGGGTCGCCATAGATCTCGAGGCATTGGCCACCGTTTTCGATGATCAAATCCCGCGTCAATGGCCCGCGAACAGCGTGGTAATGCGCACCGGCGGCCAGAGTGTCGCGCGAGTTCGGGGTACCGCTGCCCCAGACGCGACTGCCATCGCGGGCATATTTGATGACCGAGCCGATTGCGCATAATCCGATGCCACGTCCGGCCCATTGGGGTGGAATACCTGTGACTTTCTCGACGATATAGGGGTTCACGATATCGCCGAGATTGCCCGGATAAGGTTGCTCCCACCAGAAAAGCCTGACCCGCTCGGCCTGCGTGAGCCCCCTTTCTTCGGCGCGCCTGTCAAGCGAGGCGCGGAACAGGCGGCTGCGCGAAAAACTTATGACCGCCTCGTTTCCTGTGCTTTCGATCTGCGAGAACAGGTCATCCGCCAGCGGCCAGTCCTGCTTTTCCAGTGCCTGCAACAGGCGGAACCGCAATGCATAGGGAAACAGATGCTCGTTGTTGCGATATAGTTCTAAATTCGTCGCCAGTACCGACGGATCCGAAAACTTGGACGAAATTTCCAACAGGCGATGATAGCTTCCGAAATCCTCGGGATCGCGCGCCAGGATTGCGTGCAGATATTCGCAGACCAATGCGCGTTTGCCTAAACGGGCGGCGTCCGATATCAACTCCTGAATGACCACCTTCTGGCTTTCAGGGCGAAGAATGTCGGGTGTGTGCTGAAGAACCTTTCCTTTGAATTCCTTGACGTTTCCGCTATCGCCGTGCAGGAAGTATGCACCGGGATTTTCCGGGTCCTGCGGGCGCGAGACGTCGTTGGGAGACATGATCATAAGACGCGGGCGCGCCGTGGTGCGGCGAAATGCTTCTTCAAGGATATAGTCGTCAGTGTAATCGCCCTTTGTCTGCTGTTCGATCCGCTTGCATTCATAAAGAAGTTCCAGCGTCTCCCGGGTGTAGTTCAGGATAAGATAACCCGGATGAAAACGCCGCGTGTAAAGAGAAAAATTTTCCTGTGGCAGAAAGCGGAAACCACGCATGAAAACTGCAATGTCATAGGATTTGCTTGCGAGATTATCGACATTGCGAAGCAGTTTCGTATCGACATCAACCCACATCACAGTGCTGCGATGCTTCAACAACATTTTGCGGTAAAAGCGGACCTTCGCGCGGCAGATTTCGCTCCATGACGTGCCCTCTGCAAAGGTGATGGGCTGTATGTCGTGCTGCATTCCCAATGCATCGCAACGGCCGCGCAGTTCATTCGCTTTTTGTTCGTAATAGCCGCCTTCGGTGTAAAAGCTCACGATGGTGATACGTTGCCGGGGTGGCTCGGCTTTCTGCCTGACCAGCCGCAGTATCGTTTCGGGCAAAATCCGCTTGGCGATGCGCTTCGGGAAGGAGGCCGGTGCCGGTCGAAAGGACGTCGTGAGGGTGCTTGCTTCGGTCATGATTTCAGCTGTTCCTGATCGGTTCCACCAGTGGGGCGCTGGATGGTGAATGGGAGGAGGTTGACATCTTACCATTGACTGTTTCGGCTGCTGCCGCCTGACCATATGGGCGGGTCTGCCCTGCCTGATCATCGTTGCGCCAGATCACGATGCCACTTGGTCAGCAATGCCAGGCCAAGGCCAAATAGAACGGCGGCAATCACGGCGACATATACCGGCTGGACATATTCGGCGCGGTAGGTTGAGTAGAATCCGGATCGGTTGGTACCGACGATATGAATAAGGGGGTTGAACCACAGTATATTGCGGAATCCCTCGGGCATGCTGTCGAACGGAATGAAAATACAGGAGATCAGGAACAATGGGCGCGTAATGATCGCCCAGACATTCGCCCAGAGGGGAAAGCGCCGCATAAGAAAGCAGTTCGCGCAGCCGACGCCAAGCGCCAGCCCGGCCGACATCAGAAAAGCCGAGACGATCCGGGGCAGGTCCAATATCAGCTCGACATTGTCATAATAGACGATGCCTGTCAGGACGATGATGCAAACCAGCGCATGTATCATGCAGGCCAGCACGAAACGCGCAACGATCGCATCGACGAAGGTCACGCCCGGATAGAACAGCAACTGCTTCGAGAATGCCAGGGACTGTGCGATCCTTCGGCTGATATCAAGAAACATCAGGAACGGCAGCAGCCCCGAAGCATAGAACAGCGCAAAGCTGGATCCCATTGGCGGCACGCGAACCGCCAGCGAAAATATCACCGTCAGAAGCGCGATGCCGCCAACCGGTTCAAGCACGGTCCAGATGAAGCCCCCTGGCGATTTGCCGTATGAGGTGGACATTTCCCGAAAGATCAGAGCGCCGATAGTACGGATCGCGGGGAAACGGGTAAGCGGATGACGATAAGGCAGCAGACGTTCCAGCATCACCTAGTCCTCATTATTATTGCTACCGGCGCCGATATTCGACAAATGGACCTCGATGGCCTGTTCCACGTCTTCGAAATACGTAAGACGCCCCTCGTGAAGCACTGCGGCGGCATTGCAGACGGAACGTATCATGCTCATCGAATGCGAGACCATGATCGCGCCGCTGTTCAGCAGACGGTTGCGGAAATAGGCTTGGCTCTTGTCGCGGAAATTGCCATCTCCGACCGAGGTCACCTCGTCCACCAGATAGGTATCGAAATAGATGCCCATCGAGACGCCGAAAGCCAGGCGCGAACGCATCCCTGACGAATAATGCCCGAAAGGCAGATACAGATGATGTCCAAGATCGGAAAAGCGGGCGACAAAGGTCAGAAGCTTGTCGGCATTGACATTATAGACGCGGGCGATGAAGCGCGTGTTCTGCGCTCCGGTCAGTTCGGGATGGAAACTGCCCGCAAAACCGACCGGCCAAGAGACGCTTCCCGTAGTCGCCACCTTGCCGTGATCCGGGCGCACGACCCCTGCGATCATGCGCAGCAGCGTGGATTTCCCCGCGCCATTCTGTCCCAGAAGACCGATGCTGGCGCCGGTCGGGAAGGTCACGCTGACATCGCGGGCAACCACCGTGGTGCGGCCGTTGACGGTGAAGCTTTTCGATAAGTTTTCCAGCCTGATCATCAGTGACGGTCACGGTTGCTATAGCCGATCAGCACAAGACTGAGCCAGCCGATGAAGATGAAGGTGACGGCCAGGACGGTGATCATCAGCCGCCGCGGGCGGGTCGCCGTCTCGGCGAGTGTGGGCTCGACAAAAGTTGCCAGATAGCGGCTGTCCTGTTCCGATTTCGACCGTGCCGCTTCCACGCCGCCAAGCGCGATGGAATAGCTTTTCTCCGCGAGCTCCAGATCGAGTTGCAGCTTGGTATATTTATCAACCACGGTGCTGAACTTGACGTCGCCCGTCGTGTCGCCGCCATAGCGCTGCTGTTCCTGTTCGATCCTGCGTTGCAGGACGTCGACACGCATTTTCGCCTGATTGATGCGCACATCAGCCGTACCCTGCTCGCGCAGGGTTTCAAGCTGAACCATCGCTTCGGTCATTTCCTGCGACAGGCTGGTAATGATGGTCGCGTTGGTAGTGATGAGCGCTTGCGGATCGATAAGTTTGTACTGATCGCGGAACTGTGCCAGAGCTATCCGCGCATCGGCCAGTTGCTCCTCCGTCTGCTCCAGATCACGCCGGGCATAACGCAAGGTATTGTCTCGCGCTTCGTCCGAGATGGTGTTGACGAGCCGTCCCGCCGCCCTGTGAATGCTTTGCGCAATCAGATTGGCGTCTTTTGACGTAAAGGCACGCACTTCAATCTCGATCATTCCCGTGGCGGAATCCACGCTGATCGTGACCATTCGCTGCCAATATGCGACCAGTTCCTCGAGGCTGGAGTTCTCGCCAAGCGTGAAGAACCGGTCGCCCTCGGGCTTGGTATAAAGGGCTCGCAACCCGATTTCCCGATCCAGTTTGTTGACGAAATTCGGGCTGCGCAGATATTTGTAAAGAATCTGCGCATCGGTAGTCGTATTGCCCACGGACGGAAGTCCGAATCCGGCAAGAATACCTAGGTTCTGCGCCTCTTCGTCACGCACCACAAATGAAACTTCCGAGACATATTGATCCTTGGCGATCAGGAACATGTAAGTGGTGACAAGCAGGGCGGGCAAAGCAAATAGCAGCAAGAAGCTGCCAAGCACCAGAGTATGCCGCTTGGCCCAGCCTGCTTGTCCGACAGGCGCCGGGATACGTGGATTTGCGGATTTTACGCGCAATGGAGGGTCAAGATCTTTCAATGTTTACCGTCCATTCTTGCGGTGGGAATTGGGTGTCCTGTCATAGACGGCCACAGCATCGGTCAGCGCCGCTTCGACTTCGTCCATAGCGGCAGCGGGGATCCGATCTTCGTGAACAAGATCTTCAAGCATGCGGTGACGCAGGTCGTGGCCGATGCTTTGCGGCATGCGCTCCGGCAGGCCGACACCGGCGGCATAATCGCGATATTTGAGGCTGTCTCCGCTAACCGCGTCCTCGAATCCTTCAAAGGTAATGAGCGCGACGGGAATGCCGTAAGCCTGGCAGGTGATATAGATGTGCATCGCGCTGGTCAGCACCGCATCATATTGCAGAAGCACTCCGATCAATGCCTCGATATCGCTGCGGCGCGATACCAGAACGGAATGTTCCTCGACATTTTCGGGCAACCGCAAAGAGATGTTGCGATGTGCAAAATGACGTATCAGCGCCAATTGCCCGTTCGTCCTGTGGCGCTTCAGCGGTATAAGCCGGGGCAGCATCGCCGCCGGATCGCCAAAGCGGTCTATTTTCGGGCCTCCTGCCTCTGCGACAAGCTTGGCGGAATATGGCCCTCGCAGCGAGATATAGGTGGCATTCGGCGCGATTTTGGTATCCGCACGGCTGAAACCGGTTCCCGCAAGAATGGAACTGCGCTGCGCGAACCGCCCGATGGAACCCACGGCCATGAGATGAGGCGCTGCATTGATCTGGTCAGGGCGCTGGAAGCGTATTGGCCTATCGAGCAGCCCTTGCAGGATCAGGGGCGAAAGCCAGTCTCCGTAATTCCCGGGATAGGGCTTGTCCCACCATAACAGCGGCAAGGCATCGCCTTTCAGGGATGTGTCGTAATCCAGCAACGCGAATGCCGCCCCGATCACGACGCGATCGGCATTTCCAAGCAGGCGCCGCGAGGTGATATCTGCGATCCGGGCGTGAACCGCCTCATGGCGACCTTCACGGGCGTCATGTATGATGTTGTAAATGCTGCGCGGCGACAATTGACGCGAGGCGGGCAGGCTTGGTGACAGATATTCCGTCAGCCCGATTTCGTCCGAAAGCCTGCGCAGCGGCACGGCAACGCGCTGGGGCAGGGCAGTCTGCACCTGCCGTGCGGCTTTCAAGGCCATTGCCTTCATTTCGGGCCTTAGCCTGCTGCCGTTATGCGTGGCGCCAGAGCGATTATGCTGGGCCGCCAGCCCCTTGAAGGCTGCTACATTGCCACTGGAGCCGAAATAGAAGAAGGGGCGGCGTGCGCTGTCAGAAATATTCGCGCGTCCCAGCAGGGCTGATGACGGAATCATCTGGAAGGTGAGTCGTTCGGCATTCTTGCGCCAGGCTTCCTCGAAAAAGAAATCATCTGTCGCACGCAGGTTTATGTTGTTGCAGGCCGCATAGGCGTCGCGAATATAATCGCGCGCCGCCGGAGTCGTGTTGATGCCCCAGAAGCACGGCTCCCAGAAGCGGGAGGTACTGGAATATCCTATTCGCATCGGATGGCCGAAGCCGCGTTGGAAGCCGATGATATCGGCTGAAAAATCTGCAACGAAATCCGGCAGATAATCGATGTCGCAATCGATATCGATCCAGAAAATCTTGCGATGGGGGTTCCGCTCGCAAACCGAATGCAGGAAAGGGATCTTCTTACGGCATATTTCCAGCCATTCTTCGCCTGGTGCCTTGGGCACTTCCGCGATTTCATGGGCGATGCCCAGGCGATCAAGGGAACTGCGCAGTGTTGCCGCCGCCTGTGCATAATAGTCGTCCGGCGTATGGAATGAGCAGAAAAGGATTTCCGGTGAAATCGGTGCGCCGAAATGCATAATCTGGGTCCCGCTTTCGGCTCGTACAGGTATCTGCAAAACTACCACCACTCTTGCAATTTTCGCCTCTATTTTAGGTCGAAACTGCGTTTGTCAGCAATAGATTGGCAAAAAAGAGACTAAATCTTGCAAATTTTACCAAATTACAGCGAAAATTATTCACCGTTATGCCTGCCGAAAAAAAATTTTATGTTCTTTGAGTGGCTCCAACAGTTTTTTCGTATTCCTCGGCAACGCCTTCTGGACGGCCTCGGTCGCAAATTTGGAAAATATAGGCCGATTTACGCTTATCCGTCTTCTGACTGTCACCCGCGATCGCAACGGTGCGTATTCGTAAATGCCGAAGATGGTTTCCCCTCGCATCAGAAAGGCCGATATGAAGCACGGTAATTAATCGCTGAGCCGGTTTTCTTTTCCTCCCATAACGAAAATGGGGTCGTAGGGCAAAGTTCCTTTTCTTGCGCGAACAGCCCCCTGCAAGCCAGATGGAGGACGGGAAACGGGGTAGATCAATGCCGATGGAATTGCTGAAATACGGGTTGAGACGGGGGCACCGGCCCTATCGCGACATTCCCGCGACCCCCGATCTGCGTAAGCGATATGATGTGGTGATCATTGGCGGCGGCGGGCATGGGCTGGCGGCAGCCTATTACCTGTCGCATTATCACGGCATTTCCGACATTGCAGTGCTGGAAAAGGGCTATCTCGCCGGTGGCAATACGGCGCGGAACACGACGACGATCCGGTCGAACTATCTGACTCTGCCCTCGATCGAATTCTATCGCGAGGGGCTTTCGCTGTTTGAAACCATGTCGCAGGAGCTTGGCTTCAACGTGATGTTCTCGCAGCGGGGTCAGTTGACGCTGGCCCATTCCGATGCGGCGATGCGCAGCTTTCGGCTGCGGGCGGAAATGGGCAAGCATGCTGGTATCCGTGCCGAGGTCGTCGATGCCAGGACGGTACAGACACTGTGCCCGCATGTGAACATGGATTTCGGCGGTCAGCACGAGGTCCTGGGCGGGCTATGGCATGCCGATGGCGGTACCGCGCGCCACGATGCCGTGGCCTGGGGCTATGCCAAGCGGGCTGCCGAAAAGGGCGTCGAGATCCATCAGCGCACCGAGGTTACGGGCTTCGGCATTACCGGCAGCCGCATGACCAAGCTGCATACCAATCGCGGCACCATCGCGGCGGGGCAGATCCTGCAAGCCGCGGGCGGGATGAACGGGCGTATTGGGGAAATGGCCGGAATCCGGTTGCCGATCCGTAATTTTCCCTTGCAGGCCATGGTAACGCAGCCGCTGAAGCCTTTCATGGATATCCTGCTGTCATCCTCGAATCTGCATACCTATCTGGTGCAGTCCTCGCGCGGGGAGATCGTGATTGGTGGCGGAACCGATCCCTATCAGTTGATCTCCACGCGCTCCAGCCTGCCGCAGAAAGAGGCGCTGGCGACCGGCGCGCTGCAACTGATGCCCTTCCTGCATAATGTCAAGATTTTGCGGCAATGGGCCGGGATCACCGATATCACGCCCGATTTCAGCCCTATCATGGGGGCGTCGCCCCTGCAGAATTACTGGCTTGACGCCGGTTGGGGAACATGGGGGTTCAAGGCGACTGCGGTGGCCGGAAAACGCATGGCCGAGACCATCGCGACGGGGCGGGTGCCGGATCTTCTGATGCCTTTCGCTCTGGAACGTTTCGAACGGTTCGAGCTGTTGAACGAAATGGGCGCCACGGCGGCCGGGCACTAGGAGCAAACGATGAAAATCATGACCTGCCCGATGAACGGGCCTCGCAACATCTCGGAATTCCAGTGGCTCGGTCCCGCCCATGATGCGGCTGAGGCGACGGATGAAAACCTGATCACTCGTCTTTTCCATACGCCGAATCCAATGGGTGTACTGCGTGAATGGTGGCGTCATACGCCGTCCAGCACCGTGTTCATCGCCGAACGCGATCTGATCACCGATGAAATCCTGCGTACCTATCTGAAGGGATCGGACGCAGACAAACCGCAGACGAATTCATGAGCGCAGCATGATGAACAGACTTGGCAATGGCTGGGGTAGCCGCATCGACCGCAGCGCTCATATCGGCTTTACCTTCGAGGGGCGTCGCATAGCGGCCCATGCCGGCGATACCATCGCCAGTGCGCTCGCTGCGAATGGCGAATGGATCCTGTCGCGATCCTTCAAATATCACCGTCCACGCGGCATCCTGACAATGGCGGGACAGGATGCCAATACGCTGGTCCAGATCGGGGATGAGGCCAATGCGCGCGCCGATCTGCGCCCGGTCGCCGAGGGCATCTCGGTCACCCCGCAGAATGTCAGTGGCAGCTTACGCCGGGACCGGGGTCGTATTGTCGATCATCTGGGCCGTTTCCTGCCAGTAGGTTTTTATTATCGCAGTTTTTTCGCCCCCGGCCGGAACAGCTGGTTGAAATGGTGGGAGCCGATCATCCGCAAATCCGCGGGGCTTGGCGTGGTCTGCATTGATCCGGCGCCGCGCCGCTATTTCAAGGAAACCCGGTATTGCGATGTGCTGGTGGTGGGCGCGGGGCCCGCGGGTCTGGCCGCGGCGATCCGCGCGGCCGAAGCGGGGGCGGATGTGCTTCTGGTGGAAAAAGAACCTGATCTGGGGGGCGCGCTGACCTATGCCCGCTTTGACGTCGAAACCACCGACGCGACTGAAAAACTGGCCGCTCTTGGAGACAGGGCAGCGGCGTTGCCGAATCTCACCATCCTGCCGGGCGCGACCTGTAACGGGTATTTCAGCGATCACTGGATGCCGGTTCTGCATGGCGACCGCATGATCCGTGTTCGCGCCTCGGAACTGGTATTGGCAACGGGGGCGCATGAGCAGCCGCTGACATTTCGCAATAACGACCTGCCAGGGGTGATGCTTTCCTCGGCCGCCCAGCGGTTGATGCGGCATTACGCTGTACGCCCCGGTCAGCGGGCGGTGGTTTATGCGGGCGATCGCGACGGCTATCTGGTGGCGCTGGATCTTGACGATGCGGGGCTTCAGATTGCCGCCGTCGTTGATCCCGAGACAGGGGACCGTGACAGGCTGTCCGTCGAACTGACCCGGCGTGGCGTGCGGGTCATGCGTGGCTGCCATATTCTTCAGGCGCGGGGCAACCTGCATCTGAAGGCGGTCGAGATTCAGGACGGCAAAGGTGCCGGAACCAGGCTGGATTGCGATCTGCTGGTCATGGCCGGGGGTTATACACCGGGCTATCAGCTTGCGTTGCATGCCGGGGCGCGGCTGTCCTCGGATGACGGCGGCACGCATTTCTCGATCACCGATGTGCCGGCCCATATCCATCTTGCCGGAGCGGTGGCGGGCCTGTCCGATCTGGCTGCGGTGATCGCCAGCGGCGCGGTCGCCGGGGCAAGGGCTGCGGCGGGGCTGGGGTTGGCTGCCGCGCCGGATTTGCCCCCGGTGCAAGCCGGGTGGCGAAGGGCGGCTTCGTTGCGGGCTCATCCGAAAGGTCGCGATTTCGTCGATTTCGACGAGGATCTGCAGGTCAAGGATATCGAAAATGCCGTCGCCGACGGTTATCGCGAGCTGGAACTGGTCAAACGCTATTCTACCGTTGGCATGGGTCCATCGCAGGGGCGCCATGCCGCGCTGGCGACGGCACGAATCGTCGCCCGGAAGACCGCACGCAGTCTGGCCGAGATCGGTATCACCACTTCGCGCCCACCCTTCGGTCCCGAAAAGCTGGGCCTGCTGGCCGATACCACGCCCGAGCGGTATCGCCACACTGCGCTGCATGCCACGCATCTGGCTGCGGGCGCAAGGATGATGCCGGTCGGCGCATGGTGGCGTCCTTTCGTTTATCCGGGGCAGGATTCCGTGGCCGATGCGATCCGTCGCGAAATCTGCGTGGTCCGCGAGGTAGCGGGGATGCTGGACGTATCGACCCTTGGCAAGCTGGAACTGCGCGGCCCCGATGCCGGGGCGTTCCTTGATCGCATCTATACGATGGCGCATGCCTCGCAGCCCCTTGGCCGGGTTCGTTACTGCCTTGCCTTGAACGAGATGGGCTCGGTTATGGATGACGGCGTGGCATATCGCTTGGCGGAGGACCATTTCTATGTCACGGCCACGACCGGCGCGGTCGAACGGCTTTATGCCGAAATGATGCTGCAAAAGACCATCCACGGCATGAATGTCGATATCCAGAACGTTACCGCAGCCTTTGCGGCGATCAACCTGACCGGTCCCCGCGCACGCATGGTGCTGCAACGCCTGTCCGGCACGCTGGATTTCAGCCGCGAGGGCTTTGCCTTTCTGGATGGTCGCAGGGGCGAACTGGCGGGCTGCCCGGTCCGGGTCATGCGGATCGGCTTTACCGGTGAACTCAGCTATGAAATCCATCTGCCGCAATCCCATGCGGCGGGCCTTTGGGCGGCACTGCTCAAGGCGGGCGCGGATCTGAGCCTGCGACCTTATGGGCTTGAAGCGTCGCGTATCCTGCGGCTGGAAAAGGGTCATATCATTATCGGTCAGGATACCGATGCGCTGACCACGCCGGATGAGTTGGGTATGGGTTGGGCATTATCGCGCAAAAAGCCTTTCTACATGGGCAAGGCCGCAGTCGAACGGCGAAGGAGCCTTGGCGAGAAGCGCCGCCTTTGCGGTTTCGTTCTGCCGGGCGAGAATATGGCGGAGATCGGGGAATCTTCATTGGTGCTGAGGGAGGGACATCCCGTCGGTCATGTTACCTCATTCGGGTATTCGCCCAGCTTGGCGAAATGGATCGGGCTTGCCTATGTCGCGCCCGAGCAGGCCGGGCCGGGAACGCAAATCAGGTTGCGCGGCTTTACAGGGACCGAGATCGACGCGGCAGTCTCGGCTCTGCCCTTCTATGACGCAGAAAACGCAAGGCAGGAGATGTAAATGGCCGTGCATAACGTATCGGCCCGGAACTGGCCGCTTGAAAATCGGCTGCCCTTGGTGGCCACATGGGGGGCGGATGGGCGGGACCTGTTGCTCGATCTGTCCGCATTGCCGCGTTTCGGATTGCGTGGCCCGGGTGCGATCGCATGGCTTACTGCCTGCGATTGCCCTGTGCCGGAAAGCTTGGATCACGTGATCGAGACCGATGGCATGACCATCGCCCGGCTGGGCGCGGAAGAGTTTGTCATTCTGGCCGATCCCGTTGCCGGATCGTCCCGGCTGACGCAATTGCGGAGGAAATGGCGGGATGCGCCCGGTCCTAAGGGATTTGACGCATATCGAGAGGAAAGCTGGTGCTGGCTGAACCTGTCCGGGCCGGGTGTGTCCGAGGCATTGCCGCTTCTGACCGCGATTGACAGTCGGACCCATGCTTTCGGGCCGGGGACGGTCATGCAGACGCGGGCCATGCATATGGATGCGGTGCTGATCCGCAATGAGCGGGGTGGGCAGCCGGGGCTGGATATGCTGTTCGATATTGCCTCATCCGAATATGCGGCAGATTTCATTGCGGATGTTCTGCCGGGTTTCGAGATGAGCCGATTGGCGGGCTGATCGTCCGCCCTGCACCAGAAACCGAAGCAAAACCTGCCCGATCTGATGGGCTGGATGGGTTTGAGAGTGTCTCCCGCTGCATCGGAAACGCCGGTTATTCGCGTCCCGCGATGGCCGGGGGCGCTGCCCCCCGGACCCCCGAGGTATTTGGACAAAGAAGAAGGGAGGAAGACCCGAATCCGGGCGGGCGCGACATGCCCCATTGTGGATTTTGGGATGCTGAGGGCGAGATGGTGTCCAGTTGATGACCTGTTTACAGCACCTGATCCAGAAAGGCGCGGGTGCGCGGGTCCCTGGCCTGCGTGAAGAACTCGGCCGGAGGTCCGTGTTCGACAATGACGCCGCGATCGGTGAAATAGATATGGTCCGCGACCTCGCGCGCGAAGCCCATTTCATGGGTGACCAGAATGCATGTCATGCCCTCGGCGGCCAGATCCTTTATGGTGACAAGCACTTCCTTGACCGTTTCGGGATCCAGCGCCGCCGTCACCTCGTCGAACAGCATCACATCGGGCTGCATGGCCAGAGAGCGCGCGATGGCCACACGCTGCTGCTGCCCGCCGGACAATTCGCCGGGATATTGGTTTTCCTTGCCTTCTAGGCGTACCTTTTTCAGCAGGGCGCGGGCGCGGGTCTCGACCTCGGCAGGTTTTTCCTTCAGCACCTTGATGGGGGCCATCATCACATTCTGCAACGCGGTCTTGTGTGGAAACAGGTTGTATTGCTGAAACACCATACCGACCTTGCGCCGCAGGGCCAGCTTGTCCAGCTTGGGACCATGAACTTCCTGGCCCTCGACCTGGATCGAGCCGGCCTGAATATCGTTCAGCGCGTTGATGCAGCGGATCAGGGTGGATTTACCCGACCCCGAAGGGCCGATGATGCAGATCACCTCGCCCTTCATGACATCCATGCTGATGCCGCGAATGACCTCGACCTCGCCAAAAGATTTGTGAACTTCGCGCAGCCGGACGATAGGTTGATCGGCGGTCCAGTTGGTCATGGGGCACCCTTTCAGTTTTTGACCGCGAACCGACGCTCGAGCCGCATGGTAAGGCGGGCGATCGGATAGCAGTATGCGAGGAACAATAGCAGGGCGAAGCCGTAGAAGGGGATCAGCAATTCCGGCTGATTACCCTCGGCCTCCATTGCCTGCCGGGTCAGGCTGATGATTTCTCCGACGCCCAGCAGTGAACAAAGCGGCGTGGACATGGTCAGGATCGCGTACCAGTTCATCCAAGGCGGCAGCATTCGCTTGAAACATTGCGGCAGGATGATCTGCCAGATGGTCTGCCGACGCGTAAAGCCAAGCGATTCGGCGGCCTCCCATTGGGCGGTGGGAACGGACTGGACGGCGCCGCGCACCACCTCGGCGATATTGGCGGAAACCGGAAGCGCAAGGCCGATCACGGTCTTGAACCAGCCGGGAAATGGAACCACCGTGCCAAAAATCCGAAATTGGAAGGGAAAGGACAAAAGCACGACGAACAACAGCACAAGCCAGGGCACATTGCGGAAGAACGTGACGTAGACCCGTACGACGCCGCGCAGAATGCGCGATCGCGAAATCAGCGCCAGTCCGGCGAAGGCGCCGATAGCGGTTCCGATCGCCATCGCCAAAACCGAGATCAGGACGTTGAACAGAAAACCCTGTGTGAACAGGAACGGCATCCACTGGAACAGTTTCTCCAGCGGTGTCCGGATCGCGGTGGTCCCGGCCTGCGCCATGACCATGGCGGGAAACAGCGCGGCCACTGCCAGAAACCAGAATGCCGGGATAGAGGCCAGCCAGCGCGTGGCGAAAAAATCGTCATAGGCCGGGCCGCGGGGCGTAAAGGGCAGCAAAACCGGCAGCGCACCCTTATCCGCTGGATTCCGGGACATTGGAACGGGCATTTTATGTGCCATAGCCGGGGATCCTCAGCTTGCGTTCCCATTGCCCCATACCGGCTGACAGCAAACCAACCAGCCCCAGATAACAGATCATCATCAACAACATGGTGGGCTTCTGGGCCGAGGGAAAATCATTCCAGATGGAAACGGATTGATACAGCAATTCAGGCACCGCGATGGCGAATGCCTGGTTGGTCGTTTTCACCAGATTGACCAGATTTGCCGACAGCGCCGGCAGCGAGATCCGCAGCGTCAGCGGCAGAACCACGTTCGTATAGGTCTGAAGACGTGTCATTCCCAACGATTCGGCTGCCTCGCGGGTAGAGGTCGGCACCGCCTCGACGCCAGCACGGAAGATTTCGATATTGAACGCGCCCGCAAAGAAAGACAGCGCGATGATCGCCCAGCCGACATTCGAGATGATCGGCACTTCAAGCCAGCCGTCGGGGCTGTAGCTGGGGGTGAACTGGCCCAGGGCGAAATAGAAGAACAGAAGCTGGATCAGCGGCGGTGTGTTGCGGAAGAATTGCACATAGGCCTGTACGATCCCGCGCAGAAACCGGCTTCTCGACTCCTGCGCCCATGCGCCGACGATGCCGATGATGACCGAAAACACCAGACAGAACAGGCTGAGCTTGACCGTCATCCACAAGCCGGTCAGAACCCGGTTCATCTGGACCGGATCATAGATCCAGATGAAGTTCCAGTGTGGCGACTTCGCGGCCAGTTCCCGGAAAAAGTCCTGTATTTCCGCCAACATCGGCATGGACCTTACTGCGCCAGCGGATCGGCCATCCGCTCATGCATCTCGGCCACGAAGGGGCTGGGGGCGACTTTCCATTTTTCCTCGAGCTCGATCAGCGTACCGTCACGGTGCCAGGCATATTGCAGCCCCGACACGATCTGGCCCAGAGCACAGTTTTCTTCCGGCTTGGCGACCGCGATACCCCAGGGCGCGAAATCCTCTGTTGGCAGGGAAATCTCGAAATCATCCCAGCCTCCGGCGGCGTAATCTGCGCTGATGGTTGTATCGTCATAGACGAAAGCCACGCATTTCTTGTCGCGCAGAGCCTGCTTGGCCTCGGCGGCGTTGTTGAAGGCGGCGATGGTGGCGCCGTATTCCTGTTCGATCTTCTGCAGATAGAACGACCCTTGAACACCACAGACGGGCTTGCCTTTCAACTCGGTCCATTCGGTCATGCCGACGGCCTTGGGCGTCAGAGCGGCGGTGCCCGAGGCGTAATAGTTCGGCCCCTTGATGCCCACCATTTCGCGCCGGTCGGCGGTATCGGTCATGGTGGCGACCATCACATCGATCTGACCCTGCTGCAGGAATTGCATCCGGTTCGAGGCGATCACCGGCACCAGTTCCAGCCCGACGCCAAGCGTATCGGCGATCTTCTGCGCCAGATCGATCTCCAGACCGACAATATTGCCGTCAGTGTCGCGATAGCCCCAGGGCTTGTAATCGGCCTTGACGCCCGCGATCAGAGTGCCGCGATCCTGAATCCGCTTCAGTCCGGCATTCGCACAGCTTTCTGCCGCCGCCGCTATGGGGGCAAGTGCAATAGCGGATGCGAGAAGTGCGGTAACGACATTTTTCATGTATTTGTCTCTCCCTATGATTATGACAGGGTTATCAAAGCAAACCGGTCAGGTGTGAGAGGCGAAAACATTGCCCTCCTGCGGCAACTTTATTTCACCCGACAGAGACAGGGTCTTCACGCCATCATGCTGGGCGGAATGAGCAACATGGCCGACATGACCGATGGCGGGATGTCCCGACGGTACCTGCTATCCGCGCTGGTGGGGGGCGCGGCTTGTCTGGCGGCACCTGCCATTCTGCGCGCGCAGCCCGAGATCTGGACCATGGTCGGCATGGACGAATTCGCGCCCTATAATCATATCGAGAAGGGCCGGTTCGTCGGCGCCGATATCGACATTCTGACCGAAGCTGCCGCGCGGATGGGAATCGGAATGCATTTCGTGCCGCTGCCGTGGCGGCGGGCATTGCTTGCCCCGGATATGGGCGAGGCTGACGGGCTGTTCCAGTTGGCGCCCACCCCCCAGCGTTTCCGCAGCTGGCTGATGACCGGACCTTTGCGGACGACGCGCATAGTCTTTGTGGTGATGGCGGATGCGCCTCTGGCCGATTTCACCAATCTCGACGATTTGGTGGGCCTTTCCGTCGGCGTGGTGGATGGTTTCAGCTATACGCCCGCTTTCGACAGTGCCACGCATTTCCATCACGAGGGCTCGGTCGATGATGAAACCAGCCTGCGCAAGCTGCTTTTGCGCCGGGCTGACGTGATCGTCGGGGGCGAGGCCAATCTGCATCACGCCATGCGCAAACTGGAGATCAAGGACAGGGTGCGGACCCTGCCCACCGCGCTGGATATCCAGGGCCGCTTCGTCGGGTTCAGCCGGACCGCTGCCGGACATGAAAAACATGACCGGTTGGCCCTCGTGCTGACCCAGATGCATGTCGAGGGCCGAATCCCGGCTATCCTGCGCGAGAGGCTGGGCGAATGAGGCGCCCGTCGTGATGCGTCGTGCGGGAACAAGTAGCATCGCACGGCGGCTGGTGCTGGCCGGGGCCTTGGTCAGTATCGTTTCCGGTGTCGGGCTGGGCGGCGCAAGCGCGCTTGCCGATCTGCGGCGCGGCATCAAGATTGCGACCGGCAATGCCGAGCGGATTCTCTATTCCGCCACGCCGCAGCTGGAACGTGCCTATTGGGATGTGGATCTGACGACGGTTCAGGCCATTCTGGACCGGCTGGTGGACGATCCGCTGATCCGTGCACTGCGAATAGAGGATCTTCTGCTGTCGTCCGAACAATTGCGGATCGCGCAGATACCCTGGTTTCAGGTGGAACGGCCCGCAACCGAAATTCCCGCCTTGGTGACAAGCGGATTGGTGCCCCCCGAACGGCTGACCCAAACACGCGAGATCGTGCTGCGGGCCCCTGACGGGGTGCGGGAAATCGCAAGGCTGGATGTGACCTTTTCATTCGCCGGATTCTATAACGATTTCGCCCAGCAGGCGCTGCGCATTGTGCTGACCGCCGTATTGCAGGCGCTCCTTCTGGCCGCGCTGCTGTTTCTGCTGACACAGCGCTATATCATTTCGCCGCTGGGCGTGCTTAGCCGCGCGGCGCGGGGGCTGCGAGAAGGACAGGGCTTTCATCTGACCGGCCCGGCGGCGGGGCGGCTTGATTCGCGCGATGACGAGATTTCGCGATTGGCGCAGGATTTCGCGCGCACGGTCGCGCAGATGGAACGTTACCGCGACCATCTACGCGAAGAGGTGGAGCAGCGTACCGCCGAATTGGTCATTGCGCGCAATGACGCCCTTGCGGCATCGCGGGCAAAATCGGCTTTTCTGGCCAATATGAGTCATGAGTTGCGGACTCCGCTGAACGCAATTACCGGCCTGTCGGAATTGCTGCTGGCCGAGCGGCTGCCTGCGGCCTCGCGCCGTCAGGTGGCGGATATGCAAAGCGCCGCCCGTCAGTTGCTGCGCAGCATTGACAGCGTTCTGGATCTGTCCAAGCTGGAAGGCGGCCATATGGTCTTCGAGCGGCGCGCCTTTGCCGTTGATGCGGTTTTCGATGAGGTGATCGCCCAGACGCGGGTCCTGATCGGCGCGCCTTCGCCACAGCTTGAGGGCGATATCGCGCCCGCTGTCCCGCTGATGATCACGGGCGATCGTCAGAAACTGACGCAGATTTTGCTGAATCTGACCAGCAATGCAGTGAAATTCACAACCCGGGGCCGGATCGCATTGCGGGTTTTTCGGGGGGGCGACCGGTTGCGGTTTTCCGTTTTCGACAGCGGCACCGGGATTGCCGAAAGGGATCAGGCGGCGATTTTCGATCCCTTCACTCAGGCGGATGCAACCATCTCGCGCGAAGTGTCGGGCACGGGTCTTGGCCTTGCCATTGCCCAAGAGATGGCCCAGGGTATGGGCGGCAGGCTTGCCTTGCGCAGCCGGCCGGATAAAGGCAGCCTGTTCATTCTGGACCTGCCGCTTGATCCGGTGGAACATGCCAGTGCGGCACCTGTCCTGCCGCGACCGCTGCTGGATATCCCCGATTCCCGGATACGGGCCCGGCTGGGGCGGATGCTGGATCGTGCGCGGATGACCGGCGAAACCGATGGCCGCCAGTTGCGATTGGCTGATGGGACCCTGTCGCTTGACGGGATGGAATTGCCCTTGCCGCTGACCCATCGCGAATTGCGCCTGACGGCGGAACAGGCAGATGCGGACCTTCCGTCATCCCCGGCATTGCGGGAAAAGCGTGTCCTTGTGGTCGAGGATCGTAAGATCAACCGCGAGGTGATGGAGGAATTGCTGCGCCGAAATGGTGTCAAAGCTACCTCGGTGCCGGGTGCATGTGCCGCGCTGGCGGCTCTGGATCATCAGCATCCGGACGCGATCATTACCGATCTGCACATGCCCGAAATGGACGGGATCGCCCTGATGGGCAGATTGCGCGGGCAGGGAGTGACGATCCCCGTCATCGCTTCCAGCGCGGATGTTTCGACCGAAACGCGGCTGGCCTGCCAGAATGCGGGTTTCACCGCCTTTCTGCCCAAGCCGCTGACCGGCGCGGCCCTGCTGGAAACTCTGACGACCGTGTTCGGGGAAGCCATGCCGGTATTGGACGATACCGCGCTGGCGCGGAATACCGGGGGCGATCAGCGGATGGCTGCGCGCTGGAAGGCGCGAATCCCCGCCGAGATAGAGGAATGGCGCGAATTGCTGGCCGGTAAATTGCCTTTAGCCGAAGCGCTGCATGCGATCAGGGGCGCAGCCCTGCAGCTAGGCGCGACAGAGCTTTGCCATGTCGTGCAGGAAAAGCCTGTGGACAAGCCGCGAATCGAGGCGGCGCTGGATCGTCTGCGCCACGCTGTTATGGGTTCGGACGGCGATCAATCCCCGTAATCGGCCAGCCTGTCCCGGATATCAGCCAACAAGGTCTCGGCCCGTTCCAGCCGATCCGCCCGGCGCTGCAACAGGTTCTCCAGCGCCAGATTGGATCTGCGCAGGTCCAGTTGCACCCTGATCCGGGCAAGCAGCACGGCCGGGGCGAAAGGCCGGGCGATATAGTCGCAGGCGCCAACCGAAAAACCTTCGGTCTCGTCCTCGGGCGCATCGAGGCTGGTCAGGAACATGACCGGCACCTTGGCATAATGCGGCATCGCCTTGAGCCTGCGGCAAAGCGCATAACCGTCCATCCCCGACATACGCACGTCCAGCATGATCAGATCGGCCGCGCCTCCGGCAAGCAGCCAGTCAAGCGCATCCTCGGCACGGGTATGAGCGGTGATCTGATACCGATCCTGAAGCACGTCCTGCAACCTGCGGATATTGGCAGCCATGTCATCGACGATCAGGATGTGTTCCTGATCGGACTCGATCGGCAGTTCAGGCGGAACGCTTTCATCCTCGTCGCCCCTGATCGCGACCGAGGCCAGCGCGATATTTTCCAGATTGCCGGACACTGTCTCGAAATAGCGCGCGCCCCAGTCCCGCAGCACGGTGCTGTTGGCGCTGCGCTCGAACAGCGACAGGCCAAGATGCGCCTCGAGCGCGCGGATTTGCCGGCTGACGGCCTCACGCGTGACGTTCAGTTCGCGCGCGGCATCGGAAAAACTGCCCAGACGGGCCGCGGCCTCGAAGGCGACAAGGCTTGTCAGTGGCGGCAGGTTTCGCTTGAGATTCTCCATGACGGATAAGATTGCGTGGGGCGGGGCGGTTATGCAAGGGGCGCCGGATACTTTAGCCATACGATGCGGAAGCTGGCGGGAAGACAGGTTTCCTGTTGTTTGATTTTGCAAAAGCCCGTTATTCTTAATCCGCTGAATGCGCGAGATTGCCCCGAATATCGGCCTTCCCACCGTGGGAAAAGAGATCCTGTATCCTGTCTCGAAAAGCTGTAAGCAAAGCCAATGCGCGAACTTCCTCATCTTGTTTATCTTCAGGCTTTCGAGGCCGCGGCACGGCATCTCAGCTTTACCCGCGCTGCGACCGAACTGAACTGCACGCAGGCGGCCATCAGTCAGCGGGTGCGGGCGCTTGAGCAGTATTTCGGCCGTCCGCTGTTTCGCCGACAGCCAAGCGGGTTGGAACTCAGCTCGGTCGGAAAGGCCTATCTGCCGGGCATCACGCAGGCGCTGGACATGGCCGAGGCCGCAACCTGTGGCCTGACCGGTCGCCGCGAACGGCAAGGTATAACGATATCAGGGCCGATCTCTTTTCTGAACCTGTGGCTGGCGCCGCGACTTCCCGAATTTCTTGCCGGTAATCCCGGTATTGCCGTGCAATTGAACAGCTCCATCTGGACGGATCCCAATATCGATCTGGCTGATGTAAGTTTTGCCTTTGAAAAGCGCGACCTGATACCGTCCGAGGCAATCGTGTTGTCCCATGAACAACTGGTTCTGGTGGGGGCCGGGCAGCATGCCGAGCGTCTGGCGGCAAAAGCATCGCTTGAAGACATTCCACAGATCGAAATTCAAGGAAAATATTCGCTTTGGGACATCTGGTCGGATGGCATGGGGTTATCCAAGAGATCGGGGCCGCCGGTGCTGCGCGTCGATACCGCGATCTCGGCGCTTGATCTTGCGGCGGTGGGGGCCGGTCTGACGGTTCTTTATGCGACCTATGCTGAAGGATACCTGTCATCCGGCAGAATCACCGCGCCTTTGGGGCCGGGGATCGCAGTGCCGCATGTGCTGTCCATGAGCCGGCACGCCAAGCGCAAAGAGACCGAAGCGGTGCGGATCTTCACGAACTGGGTATCGGACCTGTTCTCAGCCTGAATGATCGTTTTGCGGGACGTGCCTTCGCCGGGGATTCCTCGCTTGCGGAGGCTTCGGGAGGTCTCGTTTCATCCCTGTTTTCAGAATCCAAACTGAACACTCAATGCGATTTTTTTGATGATTTTCGTCTGGAATCGTTTGACGTACGGCATCCAATTTGCATACTGATATTTGATAATCGAGTTGCGGGGTGTTGGATGTCCCGCAATTATAATTAAAAATCAGGAGGATATAGATGGGAGATTGGGTGATCGGTGTTGATGTGGGTGGAACCTTCACCGATTTTTCGGCACGGCAATTATCAACGGGACTTTCGGTCCTGCATAAGCGCCCGTCGACGCCGCATGACCCATCCGAGGCGATTCTGAACGGTTTGCGGGAATTGCAGGAAAAGGCCGAAATCGCCGGCGATGATATCGCCCGATTTGCTCATGGCACGACCGTCGCGACCAACGCTTTGCTGCAACGGAAAGGGCCGAAAACCGGTTTGGTGACCACCCGCGGTTTCCGCGATCTGCTGGAAATCGGCCGTCAGGTCCGCCCGGCCATCTACGATTTGCAGACCGACGCTCCGCCGCCACTGGTCGATCGGGAACACCGTCTGGAAATCTCCGAGCGGATCGGCCCGAAGGGAGAGGCGATCATCGAACTGACCGATGCCGAGATTGACGCCATCGTCGCGAAACTTGGCCCGATGACCGATGTCGAATCGCTTGCGGTCTGCCTGATTTTTTCTTTCCTCAATCCTGCCCATGAAGAACGTATCGCGGCTGCTTTGCGCAATGCCTATCCGGATCTCTGCGTCTCGATCTCAAGCGAGGTGCATCCTGAATTCCGCGAATATGAACGGTTCTCGACCACGGTCATCAATGCCTTCCTGCAACCCGAGGTCGGACGTTATATGGACCGGCTGAGTTCGGCGATCCAGAAGGTCGCGCCAAAGGCCGCGCTTGGCATCTTTCAGTCGGCGGGAGGGTTGATGTCCATTGAGCAGGCATCCCGCTTTCCGGTTCGAACGGCGCTTTCGGGGCCTGCCGCGGGCGCGGTCGGGGCGGCGGCGGCGGCCGGGATGTCCGGGATCAGGAATATCATCACTCTCGATATCGGCGGAACAAGCACGGATGTTGCATTGATACAGGACGGTAAGGTCGAAACCTCGAACCTGCGCGACATTGCGGGTTTCCGCATCCGCCTGCCGACGGTCGATATTCATACTGTCGGTGCAGGTGGAGGATCCATCGCACATCTTGGTGCCGACGGGCTGCTGAAGGTCGGCCCGATGAGCGCGGGCGCCGTGCCCGGCCCGGCCTGCTATGCGCGGGGCGGTGACAAGCCGACGGTTTCGGACGCGAATGTGGTGCTGGGTCGCCTGCCGGCGCGGCTTGCCAACGGCTTTCCGATCGACAGCGATCTTGCCCGGACTGCCATCGAACAGATCAGCAAGCCGCTTGACCTGTCGCTGGAAATGGCCGCACATGGTATCGTCAGCATCGCCGCTTCGAATATGGCGCGGGCCATTCGTGCGGTCACCATCGAGAAGGGGCAGGATCCGCGCGGCTTCACCCTGATGTGCTTCGGTGGTGCAGGCGGTCTGCATGCGGCGGATGTGGCCGATATTCTGGCCATGCGCCGCATCCTTGTTCCGCGCGCGCCGGGCATTCTGTGCGCCGAAGGGCTGATCGTCGCGGATTTGCAGGAAAACTATGTCACCACCTGCCGCTGTCCGCTTGACGATGATCTGACGATCATTGCCGAGGCGGTCAGCCGGCTGAGCGATCAGGCCGAGGAATGGCTGACGGCGCAGGGCGACGATTCCGCTTTCATTACCAGCCGCAACCAGACCGTCATTCTGGATTTGCGCTATATCGGTCAAAACTATGAATTGCCGGTCGAGATCGGCACTGGCCGCCACGCCGCAAAGCTTCCTTTGGTCGAGTCCCTGAAACGGGCCTTCTTCCGGCAGCATGAAGCTGCCTATGGTCATCACGATCCTGATGCCGGCGTCGAGATCGTCAATGTCCGCATCCGCGCGACGATGGAATTTGCCAGGCAGGCAGTCGATGCGGCACGGCCCCTGGGTAAGGCGCGACCTGCCGCAACCGAGCGGATCTGGTTCGAACGGACCGGCTTTGTTCCGACCCCGGTCTATGATCGCGACGGGCTGGCGGAAGGCACTCGCATCAGCGGCCCGGCCCTGATCACGCAATTCGATACCACCACACTGGTGCCGCCCGACTGGACGCTTTCGGTCGATGCCGCGATGAATATGATTATGGAGCGTAACGATGACTGATGCCGTATCGCTTGATCCGATCACGACCGAGATAAGCTGGAACAGCCTGCGCTCGATCGCCGATGAATGTTTCCTGACATTGATGCGCAGCGCATTCTCGACCAATATCAAGGAAAGACACGATCATTCGACCGCGATTGCGGATCGGAACGGTAGGCTGATCGTTCAGGCCGAGAACGCCTTGCCGATCCACCTTGCCTCGATGTCTGGCCTGATCGGGCTGATCCACAAGCAATATTCCGACAGCCTCGCGCCGGGCGATATCTTTATCGCCAATGACCCACATGTGGCGGGGGGGTCGCATCTGCCGGATATCAACATGGCGATGCCGGTTTTCGACGGCGACCGGTTGCTGGGTTTCGTGGCCAATATCGTGCACCACGCCGATGTGGGCGGGGCCTCGGTCGGCTCGATGTCGGGCGGGTTGAACGAGATCTACAAGGAGGGGCTGCGAATCCCGATCCTGCGCCTGTTCCGCAAGGGTGAGCTGTGCGATGACATCATGCGGCTTTTGCTGTTGAACATGCGCTTGCCGAATGAACGGCTGGGCGATCTGAATGCGCAGATTGCGGCGGTCAAGATCGGGGTGAAACGTCTGAAAGAGGTGATCGCGCGTCACGGGGCGGATCATCTGGCGGTCTTGTGCGACGAGATCGTCAACCGCACCAATCTGCGGATGCGCAATGCCATCGCCAGCGTTCCCGACGGCGAATACAACTTTGCCGATGTGATGGATGATGACGGATTGGGCACCGAGGATGTGCGGATCGCCCTGACCGTCAGAAAGACAGGCGATAAGATCGTCTTCGATTTTACCGGCACCTCGCCGCAGGTTCCGGGCAATTTCAACATGACGCTGAATACCACGAAATCGGCGGTCTGCTATGCGCTCAAATCGCTGCTGGATCCCGAAGTTCCCAACAATCAGGGGATTTTCGATGCGATCGAGATTAAGGCGGAGCCGGGAAGTTTCGTCAACTGCATCCATCCGGCGGCTGTGGCGATGCGGGCAAATTCATGTCAGCGGGTGGTGGATGTCGTGCTGGGCGCCTTTGCCGATGCGCTGCCCGACCGGGTTGTCGGGGCGGCGAACGGAGCCAATACCAGTGCCGTCTTCGCGGGAACGGATCCGCAGACGGGAAATTCCTATGTCTATCTGGAGACCCTTGGCGGCGGTATGGGGGCAAGGGCCGGCAAGGATGGCAAGGACGGTGTTCAGGTCCATATCACCAATACCGCCAACCTTCCGGTCGAGGCGATCGAGCTGGAATATCCGCTGCGCGTCGAGGAATATTCGCTGATCACCGATTCAGGCGGAGCAGGAAAATATCGCGGCGGCATGGGCATCCGGCGGGCGATCCGTCCGATTGGTCATCTGTGCGAATTCAACGGCGTCGGCGACCGTTTCCGTCATCAGCCCTGGGGGCTCTTTGGCGGCAAGCCGGGGGCGACGGGTGAATTCCATCTGCGCAACGACGACGGCACATCCAGAAATCTGCCATCCAAGGTCACGGGCGTCTTTGTGACTGATGAAACCATGGTGGTGATCGAAACCCCCGGAGCCGGAGGTTACGGCGACCCCGGCGAGCGGACGGCCGAGGCGATCCACGAGGATCTGGTCTCGGGCAAATTCACCGAGACTTTCGTCGCCGAAAACTATGTCTCGGAAAAGGTCGCGTAACGATAAGAATCGCCGTTGTCCACAGATCAACAGAGAGGAAAATAACATGCAGAACAGAATCCTGAGTGCGGCATTTTCCCTGATGGCAATGTCAGGGGCCGCCATGGCGCAAAGCTATTCCTGGGATCTTGCCAATGAATACGGTGAAAGCACCATCATGGGGCAAGCGGATCAGGTGTTTATCGAGGCGGTGCAGGAAGCCTCTGGGGGCGAAATGACGATCACCGGCCATTACGGCGGCTCGATCGGATATAAATCGGTCGATCAGTTCGATGCGGTGGGCGATGGCGCGCTGGATATGGCTGATACCATCACCACTTCGCTGTCGGGTATAGAGCCGCTGTTCCTGTTATCGTCGCTACCGTTTATCGCCAATACGAATGCCGATGCGAAACTTCTTTGGGAGGTCGCGCGTCCGCATTACGAAGAGCTATTCGAAAAGCATAATCAGGTATTGCTTTGGGCGACGCCATGGCCGCCTTCAGGTATCTGGGCGCAAGAGCCAATCACCTCCGCCGAGGAAATGAAGGATCTCAAGATCCGCGGCTGGGACGCCAGCGGCGTACGGACGCTTTCGAATGCCGGATCCACCGCTGTCCAGATCAGCTGGGCGGATACCGTTCCACAGCTTGCAGCAGGCAGCATCAATTCGGTCCTGACTTCCGCCGATGGCGGGGCAAGTTCCAAGTTCTGGGAGTTCCTCGATGACTTCACCGCGGTGAATTATTCGATGGCCTTGAACATGACCCATATGAACAAGGACATCTACGATAGCCTGACCCCGGAACAACAGGATATCATCCGCGCCGCCGCCGAAAAGGCCAGCGACGCAGCCTGGGAAGATCTTGAAAAGCGTGTGGAGCAGAACTTCGAGGAGATGCGCGCCAATGGCGTCACCATCACCACTGACGTTCCCGCTGATTTTCTTGAGTTTCTGCGCCAGTCCGGCCAAGAGGTTTACGATGAATGGTTAAGTAACGTCGGGCCTGTCGGACAGCAAATCCTGGACGAATACGCCGAAAAGCGTGGATCGTAATCTGACTGGGCGTGCCTGTGGTTGCGCGTCCGCAACTCAATTCCCGAGGTTGGAAACATGCTTTCGCGTATAGTCATTCGCGTGTCCGGGATCTGCTCGGGCGCTGGAATTGCGGTTGCGGCCGCCCTTCTGGTCTATATGGTCATTCACATCATCCTTGAAATTATCCTGCGGAACTTTTTCGCAAGTTCGACCAACTCGATGGGCGAATATGTCGGTTATGCGACCGGCGCGATGGCCTTTATGGCGATGGGCCACACCTTCATGAGCCGCAAGCATGTGCGTGTCAGCCTGCTGCGGCGCTTTCTGAAGGGGAAGATCGCCATTGCCGTCGAACTGTTCTGCATCGTGGCGACCTTCGCCATGTTCGCCTTCATGACGCGCTATATCTGGCTGATCCTGATGCGCGATTATACGCGCGGCTCAGTCAGTCCCAGCCTGATGGCGACGCCGACCTGGTATATTGATGCCGCGCTTTTCGCGGGTCTGGTGATTTTCCTGATTCAGCTTGTGGCTTCGGCGATCGACACCGTGATCAATGGCGTCCCGGAAGAACAGATCGAGGGAGAATAAGCCATGGAATCCCTGATTGTTGCTTTTGGAATTCTTGCGCTGGTCATCTTCTTTCTGGGGATCGGCGTCTGGGTCTTTGCCGGCCTGCTGCTGGTCAGCACTGTCGGTCTGGTCTTGTTCATCGACATGCCCTTCCACCGTATCGGAACCATTCTCGCGCCGCTGGTGATCCGCAGTTCGACCGCATGGGAACTTTCCGCCATCCCGATGTTCATCTGGATGGGAGAGATCATCCTGCGAACAGATGTATCGACCCGGCTTTTCAAGGGGCTGTCGCCCCTGACCTACTATCTTCCCGGCCGGATGCTGCATACGAATATTTTCGGCTCTGCCGTCTTCGCCGCGATCTGCGGGTCAAGCGCGGCGACCACGGCGACCGTCGGCAAGATCACGATCCCCGAACTGAAGAAACGCGGCTATTCGAATGCGCTGTCCTATGGCTCGCTTGCCGGTGCCGGCAGTCTTGGGCTGTTGATTCCGCCTTCGATCATGATGATCGTCTATGGGGTTCTGGCCGAGGTTTCCATTTCGCGTCTTTTTGCCGCTGGTATGATCCCCGGCTTGATGATCGCCGGCATCTATTCGGTCTATGTGATCATTTACAGCCTGTTCCGGCCCAGCGTGGCGCCGGCGGATTCGCATGCGCCCGGGTTCAGGGACATGATCACAGGTGTCTGCAATCTGGCGCCCATCGGTATCCTGATCGGGGTCGTCCTTGGTGCAATCTATTCCGGCCTTGCCACGCCATCGGAAACGGCCGCAATCGGAGTTGCCGTAACGCTGATCTATGCCGCCTGCACCTGGCAATTGTCATGGGAAACCTTTATTTCCAGCCTTACGGCAGCAGTTCATACAAGCTGCATGATTTCGGCAATCATGATCGCGGCGGCATTCATGTCCACCGCCATGGGCTTCATGCATGTACCCCACGATATCGCCAGTGTCATCGACGGTCTGGAACTGTCGCCTTATCAACTGATCTTCATTCTCGTGCTGTTCTATCTGTTGCTGGGCATGTTCCTCGAGGGTATCTCGATGATGGTGATGAGCCTGCCGATCACGCTGCCGCTGATCCTGGCCGCGGGCTTCGATCCGATCTGGTTCGGTATCTTCCTGATCCTCATGGCAGAGCTGGCACAGATCACCCCGCCTGTGGGATTCAACCTGTTCATCATTCAGGATCTGACCAAGGTATCCATCACGCGGATCATCGCTGCCTGTGTGCCCTTTTTCTTCCTGATGTGTTTCGGCGTCGCGTTGATCACGGTATTCCCCGAGATCGTCCTGTGGCTGCCCGATTATCTGTTCCAAAGCGGCGGAGGGTTGCCATGAACCGGCTGACCGGAAAGGTCTGCGTGGTGACCGGCGGCGCATCCGGCATCGGCCGGGAAACTGCGCTTGCCTATCTGCGCGAAGGCGCAACGGTTCATGTACTCGATCGAGATGGGCAGGGACTGGCGCTTCTGGCCCGGCAATACCGGGAATTGCATGCGGTCGAGATCGACATCACGGATAATGAGACGGTGAGCCGGTTTCATTCTGGGCTGGAGCGTCTGGATGTGCAGTTCAACTGCGCCGGTATGGTGGCGGTGGGTGATCTGAAGGCATGCACCCCCGAAGACTGGCAACGGTCGCTTGATCTGAATGTGACCTCTGTCTACCTGATGATGCGTGCGGCGGTGGAACTGATGCTGCGGCAGAGAAACGGCAGCATCATCAATGTCGCATCGGTCATTTCCTCGATCGGGGCCGCGCCGGATCGGTTTGCCTATGGGGCAACGAAAGCGGCGGTGATAGGTATGACCAAATCGGTTGCGCTTGATTATGCCCCGGCCAATATCCGTTGCAATGCGATCTGCCCCTCGGCGGTGGAGACACCATCGATGACCGCGCGGATCGAGGCCATGCCTGACAGTGTGGCCGCGCGGCGGAGTTTCGATGCGCGGCAACCGCTTGGCCGCATGGGCACCCCCGCCGAGATTGCCGAACTTGCGGTTTATCTTGCCTCGGACCTGTCCGGCTTCATGACCGGCAGCGAACTGGTTATCGACGGAGGCGCGAAATTATGACCTCTGGTGCATCCGTCCGGGCGGCGATTATCGGCTTGGGCCGCTGGGGGAGAAACCTTGTGGCGGCCAATGCCGCCAATCCTGCATCTGCGCTACGCTTTACCCATGCTGCCACAGGAACGCCCAACAAGGCGCGGCCTTTCTGCCGCGAATACGGGCTGCAGTTGCTGCCGGACCTTGATGAGGTGCTGGGCAGTGATCGGGTCGATGCCGTTGTCCTTGCCACCCCGCATAGTCAGCATGGTGCGCAGATCTGTCGGGCGGCGCGCGCGGGCAAGCATGTCTTGGTGGAGAAGCCCCTGACGCTTAACCTTGCCGAAGCTGAAGCGGCTGTTGCCGCCGCACAGGCGGCGGATGTCAAGCTTTGCGTCGGGTTCAATCGCCGTTTCATGCCTGCCTTTCAGCAGCTTGAGGCAAGCGTTGATGTCGGTGCGCTGGGTCGGATTTTGCATTTCGAGGGCGCGTTTTCGGGAAGTTTCGGTTATGGATATACCGATCAGATGTGGCGCGGTGACATGCATGAAAATCCGGCGGGCGGCATGGCCGCGATGGGGATTCACGTCCTTGACGCGATGATTGCCCTGCTTGGTCCTGTGCGCAGGGTATCGACCGTCAGCCGCCGCATCGTGGCGCCTGCGCAATTGAGGGATGTGACCAGTGTCATGCTGGATTTTCATTGCGGGGCGACTGGCAGCCTGTCGACGCTGATGACCACGGGCAGCTTCTGGCGGCTCCATGTCTTCGGCTCGGAGGGCTGGGTGCAAATGCCGGATCAGTCCAGCCTGATCACCTGTGATCTGGCGGGGACGCAGGAACGCAGGAATTTCGATCCCTGCGACGGCCTTGCGCGGGAGCTTGACGCATTCGGTGGCAATATTCTGGCGAAGCAATCTTATCCGGTGACGCACCATCAGGCGTTAAGCGGTGTCGCTGCGATGCAGGCCATCGCGATTTCCGCCGAACATAATGCAGAGTGGACGGAGGTCGAATCCCCCGCTACATCCTTGGTGTGCCCTATGGCCTGAATGAATGCATCTGGCCGTGAATATTGATTCAAAGCGTTTCGGGATAAAAATGAATAAATCGGTGGACGAACGGGATGGTCAGAAGGTTGCCAGAAAGATCCGCGAGGCCATTCTGAGACTGGAATTGCGGCCGGGGTTGACGCTGGACGAAGCGGACCTTGCCGAACAGATGAATGTTTCACGCACACCGGTGCGCGAGGCCATCATTCAGCTTATATCCGATGGATTGGTGCACCGCCACGGTCGCAAGGCCATTGTCGCCACAATGGATTTCGACGAGGTTCCCAAGCTTTACGACGCATTGCTGGTTTCAAGCCGCCTGATTCACCGGCTGGCCGCCGAGCATCGGACAGATGAGGATCTGGCCGTGATCCACAAAACCATGCTGGCATTCGAACGCAGCAAGGATGTGTCCAACGGCGTCGAAAGATCCGAGGCGAATCTGCAATTCCATTTGGCGATTTCGCGTGCGGCGCATAATCGTTATTTTTCGACATTTTACGACAATGCGCTGCTTGGGACGATTCGTCTGGCAAGGGCCTGTTTCGCTCAGGTCAGCACCGTTGAATATCTGAACCCCACGACGAAAGAAGAGCTTGCGACGCATCTGGCGGAAACCGAACGCCAGCATCGTGTCCTATATGCCGCAATCGAAGAATATGACGTCGAACTTGCCGATAAATTGGCGGTAGATCACTATGTCCTGACCCGCAATCGGGTCGAGAAGGTTCTGTTCCGGGTCGATCCGGCCGTGGAAAATATGGATCTGTCAAAAGAATTGCCCTGAACTCTTCGCGGATATCTGGCGGGTTCTCACCCGGTTGCAAATATGTGACCGGATGATGCCGGCCGGCTGACAGGGCCGTCGGCTGCGCCACGCTCGAACTGCGCAGCGCGAAATTTTTATCGTTGAACACCATCGATCATGCGCATCGCGGATTGACAGGGCATGCCATTATGATACCAGTGGTCATACCACGGTTAGATGAATGGACGGATTTGTGTCGATTGTTCGTGAAAAGGCGGAAGGCAAGGGGGGCTATGAAGGCGTCGTGGCCTATCTGCGCGAACAATTGCTTTCGGGCGAACTGAAAACCGGCGATTGCCTTTTGCCCGAAAGGGAGCTTTCGGCCCGTCTGGGCGTCAGTCGGCAGGTTCTGCGGGAAGCCCTGCGCGCATTGGCGATGATTGGCGCGGTCGAGATCCGCCATGGAGTCGGTACCATCGTCAGCCGGCCCGATGTCTCGACCCTGGGCGAATTCTTCACCTTCGCGCTGGCACAGCAGTCGGAGGTGATCGATGACATCATGGAAGCGCGGATCGCCATCGAACATCACGCCATCCGTCTTGCCTGTCGTCGTGCCGGGCAGGCCGATTTTGACCGCCTGGCCGAGCGTCTGTACGATATCGTGGAGACCATCCGCGATCCCGAGGCGGGCGGGCATGCCGATTTCCGCTTTCATGAAGCATTGGTGCAGGCGGGCGGCTCACCGACGCTGATCAGCCTTTATTCCTCGATCGCCTCTCTGATGATGCGCTCACATCTGGATCGCCGCGAGCAGATCATCCAGGTCGAGGGGATCAGGGAGTTCCTGATCGATCATCATCGCAAGATTTTCGAGGCTATTGTTGCGCGTGATGCGGGCGTCGCCGACGAATTGCTGACGCGTCATTTCGAGATCGGCGCTGATTTCAGGCGGCGGGCCGGCTTTCGCAGTGCGGCCGCCAATCTGCGCAATAGCGCGGCAGAGACCAATATCATCCAAGGAGAACAGAATGCAGATCGTGATCGGTAGCGACCACGCCGGGTATCACCTGAAAGAGAGTGTCGTGGATTTCCTGCGTGAGCTTGGTCACGACCTTGTCGATATCGGCAGTTTCAATCCCGATCCGGTGGATTTTCCCGATATCGCGCGCAGTCTTTGCCAGAAAATCCGTAACGGAGAGGGCGAGCGTGGCCTGCTGATCTGTGGTACCGGCGTCGGGGCCGTCATTGCGGCCAACAAGATCAAGGGGATCCGGGCGGCTGTCTGTCATGACGTGCATTCGGCCCATCAGGCAGTCGAACATGACGATGTGAACGTGATGTGCATCGGGGCGCAGATCGTCGGAGCCTGGCTGGCGCGGGATCTGGTCCGCTCGTTTCTGGATGCTCGTTTCGTGCAGGATGACGATTTCATTCGCCGCGTCGAGAAGCTTGCGCAACTGGAAGAAGAAAATTGACCGCCGCGGATGCCAAGCTGTCGCTTTGCATCGCGCTGGGAAGGTGAAATCTGAGAGGAGACAGACGATGTCTGTGCAGACGAAGGGAAGTGTAGGCTTCCTTGGGCTGGGGGTCATGGGGCGTGAAATGGCCCGCAATCTGGCTGTGGCCGGTTTTGAGGTAAAGGCCTATGATGTTGTTCCGGCCGCGATCGATGCGATGGCGGAAACCGGTGTCACCCCTGCTGCGAGTATCGCGGATGCAGCCGCCGACGCCGATATCGTTATCTCGATGCTGCCCGATACGCCCCAGGTCGAAGAGGTCGTGCGTGGAGACGGGGGATTGCTGTCCGGCCCGCCGCGGGGCAGGCTTTATGTGGACATGAGCACCATCGCCCCCGAGGCGACCCGCAAACTGGCGGCCGATCTGCTGAAGGCAGGGGTTCAGATGCTGGATGCACCGGTGTCGGGCGGCCCCGTGGGCGCAAGGGATGCCACGCTGACGATCATGGCCGGTGGTGAGGCCACGGCTTTCGAGCGGGCGCGCCCGTTCTTGCAGGGTATGGGAACGACGATCAACCATGTCGGCGCCTCGGGGGCCGGGCAGACGGTGAAGCTTTGCAACCAGCTGATCTGCGGCATCAATCTTCAGGCCATTTGTGAAGCCTTTGCATTAGGGAGGGCATGCGACATCGACCTTGTCCAGATGCGAGAGGTCCTGATGGGCGGGTCCGCCAATTCGTGGATGCTTGAAAATCTGGGTGCTGCGATGATCGAGGGCGATATTTCGGCCGGATTCCGCATCGATCTGATGATGAAGGATTTGCGTCTGGTGCTGGGCGCTGCGCAACAGAACCTCGTTCCACTTCCGGCGACCAGTCTCGTCACCTCGCAGTATATCGACGCGCAAGCCCATGGCGAGGGCGCGAACGGCAATCAGGCGCTGTTCCGGGTCTATGACCGCATGACGGGACGGCCGACCCGGCCCGACACCCCTGCGAGCCTCACATGATACTGGACTTCACGCTTATCATCGCCCGCTGGCAGATGCTGATGGACGGTGCCTGGCTGACCGTTCAACTGGCCGCGGTGACGACGCTGACGGGTTTTCTGGTCGGAACTCTTTGCGCCGTGGCGCGGCGGTCCCGCTTCCGCCTTGCCGCATCCACGGCGGGGCTCTATGTCGAAGCGATCCGAAATACGCCCTTTCTGGTGCAGATCTTCCTTGTCTATTTCGGCCTGTCGAGCCTTGGTCTGTCCTTGTCGGCGGTGACGGTCGCCATGATCGCCCTGACGATCAATGTGGGGGCCTATACCGCCGAGATCATGCGGGCCGGATTCGACTCGATCCATCGCGGCCAGTGGGAGGCCGCCGAGACATTGGGGCTGACGAAGGTCCAGCAATACTGGCATGTCGCGCTCAGGCCCGCGATGGAGCGGGTCTATCCGTCCCTGTCCAGCCAGTTCATATTGTTGATGCTGGCGTCTTCGGTGACTTCGCAGATTTCGACCGAGGAACTGACGGCGGCTGCAAATTTCATCCAGTCCGAGACCTATCGCCCCCTCGAAACCTATCTGCTGATCGCGCTGATCTATGTCGCGCTTTCGCTGGCCATGCGCGTGGTCTTCTGGGGCATCGGCATGATCATCTTTCCCCGACGCCGACGCCTTGGAACCAGCTTGTAGGATCTGAAAATGGATACGGCTCTCAACCTTAACCATATCGGGTTCCTGCTTGATGGCGCGCTATGGACCCTTGTGCTCTCGCTGATGGCTTTCCTGGGCGGGGGTCTGGCGGGCTTTGCCGTCGCCATGGGGCGGATTGCCCCGCAGAGAATCATCCGCATCCTGACAACGGGTTATGTCCAGCTGGTTCAGGGCACGCCACTGCTGGTCATCATGTTCGTAATCTATTTCGGATTGCCGACACTGGGCTTTTCCATATCGCCCCTGCTTGCGGCCGGCCTGTCGATGACCATCTATGTCAGCGCCTATCTGGGGGAAATCTGGCGCGGGGCCATTCAGTCCGTGCCGCGGGCCCAGTGGGAGGCTGCCGAATGTCTGGCGCTGAGCCGCGGGCAAAGGATGTTCAAGGTCATCCTGCCGCAGGCGATCCGGATCGCCACCCCGCCCACCGTGGGTTTTTCGGTTCAGATCATCAAGAATACTTCGCTTGCCTCTGTTGTGGGTTTTGTCGAACTGACCCGCGCGGGCCAGCTTATCAATAATTCGATCTTCGAGCCGTTCATGATCTATCTGATCATCGCCGGTCTTTATTTCTGCCTGTGCTTTCCCGTCTCTCTGCTCAGTCGACGGCTTGAGCGGACGGGTGTTGCTCGCGCGCAGAGGATCGAACTCGTCTCAGCCTGACATTTCAAATCGGAGCGCCTCATGTCCATCGTCGTCCTCGACAATGTGAAAAAAAGTTTCGGTGCAGTAACGGTTCTGCATGGCGTGTCCTTCTCGGTCGAGAAAGGGCAGGTGATGGCCCTGATCGGCGCCAGCGGATCCGGCAAGAGTACCGCCCTGCGCTGCATCGACCGGCTGGAGCAGATCGACAGCGGCCGGATCGAGGTTTGCGGCCATCAGGTCGCCAGTGCCGATCTGGATCTGCGCAAGCTGCGCCTGGATGTCGGCATCGTCTTCCAAAGCTATAACCTGTTTCCGCATCTGACGGTCGAACAGAATATCACGCTGGGTCCGGTTTCGGTGAAGCGGATGCCGAAATCCGAGGCAAGGAAGATCACCGCGGATGTATTGGCGAAGGTCGGGCTGGCCGACAAGGCCTCTGCCTATCCCGAACAGCTTTCGGGTGGCCAGCAACAGCGGGCGGCGATCGCACGATCACTGGCGATGCAGCCAAAGGTGATGCTGTTCGACGAGGTGACCTCGGCACTTGATCCCAAACTGACCGGCGAGGTTCTTCGTGTGATCGAGCAGCTTGCCGATAGTGGCATGACGATGATCATGGTGACCCATGAGATGAATTTCGCGCGGCGTATCGCCGACCGGATCGTCTTCATGCATGACGGCAGAGTGCATGAACAAGGCGGCGCGGAGATTCTGTCTGCGCCCGCCACGCCTGAACTGCGCGATTTCGTTTCGAACGAACTTTGACGATCGGGCAGCCTGAATGCCCGATATATTGTGGAGGAGAAGATGATGAAGAATCTTGGAAAGATGCTGGCCGCCGGCATGACGGTCGCTGTATTGGCGCAGCTGCCCGTTACGGCTATGGCGGATCAATATGCCGATATCATGGCCGCTGGAAAGATCCGGGTCGCCACCGATCTTGCGATTCCGCCATCGGGTATGCTCGATGACGATCTGCAACCTATCGGGTCTGATGTCGAAACCGCGCGTCTGCTTGCCGAAGACTGGGGGCTGGAACTGGAATTCGTCGGGACCACGGGCGCCACAAGGATCCCGAACCTGCAGACCAACAAGGCGGATATTGTTATTTCCACGCTGTCGGTCACGCCGGAACGGGCTGAAGTGATCGATTTTTCCGAAGCCTATGCCGCGCTTCGGTCAGTTGTCGGCGCTCCGGCAGATTCGGATATCTCGGGCTGGGAGGATGCCCAGGGACTTGCGATTTCCGTAACACGCGGCACCACTCAGGACACCCATCTGACGCCTCAGGCCGCAGAGCGTGGTTTCACCGTTACCAGATATGAGGATGACGCCACGTTGGTCACCGCCGCTGTCAGTGGGCAGGCCAAGGCCGTGGCCACCTCCGAAACGCTGGTGCAGCAGATCGGCGAGCGCAATCCCCAGCTTGCATTCGAACCGAAATTCACGATCGAAACCTTTGATCTGGCTATCGGCTTGCGCAAGGATGAACCGGAACTGAAGGCGAAGCTTGACGAATGGGTTGAGACCAATCTGAAAAATGGCAAACTGAACGACATTTACGAGAAATATCACGGCGCGTCATTGCCCGAGGAAATGCTGCAATAGTCTGATATCATCACCAGCATCGGGCGGGCCTATGCGAGTGTTGATGTCGCTCGCATGGGTCTTTCTGCGCGGCATTTTTATCGTCTTTCAAGGCAGATGGCGCCCCGTCGTGGGTCAGGCGTGTCTGAAAGGCAATTACTGAATCTCGTTGATATAGACATCGTCGCTTGTTGTCGCGCGATGTGAGTTCAGCAGGATGGGCTGCGCCTGTTCGTCATAAGCCACCTCCAGCAGCACCAGCACGGCGGCGGGATGCGACAGGTTCAGCAATGCGCGATCTTCAGCATCCGCGATACTTGCTTCGATCTGTTCGCGAATGGCTGAAATTTTGAGCCCGTATTCGTTCCACAGCATCGGATACAGCCGCGCCGGAACCCAGGCGGGGTCTGTCGGGAAACCAGGGACCAGCCGACAAGGTATCACGATCGTCTCATGCATGACCGGACGGTCATTCACCAGACGCAGACGATGCAATGCATGAACCTGGGTGCCCTCTGGAATCGCTAGCCGTCGCGCTTCGTCGGTGGTTGCTGCGCGGGATTGCAGATCCAATACCCGCGCGGTGGAGTTCTGCAAATCACCGGCGCGGGAATGCAGCCGGAAATATGTGTAGTAAAAGCGCAGTGAATGACGCGGCGTACGCCCGGTAACGACCGTCCCGGTCTTGCGCCGCCTTGCAAGTGTCCCTTCCGACACCAATTCGCCCAACGCGCGTCTGATGGTGCCAACCGAGACACGAAATTCCAGTGCAAGCGCGGTTTCAGACGGCAGGACGGTTCCTGTCGGCCATTCGCCGGAAGTGATTCTTTCGGCAATCTGGTTTGCAACCGCCCGATACATCGGGGCGTAGGCAGTATCTTTGTTTAAAATTTCATCACTCCCATCGTTCCGGCTGACCGCCTTTGGCATTTCATTGAACTGATCGCGGCAGCGGTCTTGACGTCAAGCCCACAGTTCTGTTTATTTCTATATAGTTTATAGTTTTCATCATGCGCCGCAAGCGCCCATTTGGAAGCAAGCGACATCAGAATGACCCAGAACATGGCATTTGCCCGGGCCGACAGGCTGATCGAGACCGACCTGAATCTGGCGGTGGCGGATCTTGCACGGATGGTTACGACGGATACGACATTTCCACCCGGTGCGGGCTATGATGCGTTTGCCACGTTGATGGAAAGCATTCTGGCGCCATTGCGGATGACCACACGGCGGGTCACCGTGCCCAAGGATTTATGGCATGTCGAAGACGGGCCGGCCTTTGGCGCGCGGACCAATCTGATTGCGGATATGCAGGGCGATCTTCCGGTTTGCAGTCTTTACTTCCATGTTGACACTGTTTGCGCCGCGCGTGGCTGGATGCGTGATCCTTTTCGGTTGACCGAAGAAGAGGGCGTTCTTTATGGCCTTGGCGCCGCCGATATGAAAGGCGCCATTGCCGCGACCGTTCACGCCCTGCGCGTAGCCAAGAAAACTGGCCTGCAATTGGCCTATCGTCCGCAACTGCTGCTATGCACCGATGAGGAAGGCGGACTTTATCCCGGCATTCGCTATCTGGCGGAACAAGGCTTGATCGACGGGCATCTGTTGAACTTCAACGGCTCGGCCGGACCGCGGATCTGGGGAGGCTGCTTTGGCAGCTTCAATCTTCAGGTCACTGTGGACGGTTTCGCCGCCCATGCCGCCGATCGTGCGCAGCGGGGTGTGAATGCGATCGAGGCGGCATTGCCGATGATGCAGGCGGCGCAAGATCTGCGGCCGTCTATTGCTGCACGAGTCTCGGACCTGCCGGCACAGCCCGGAGCAGAGCCGCTGCGGCCGCAGATTGCGGTTACGGTGGCGAATGGGGGAACCTGCGGCGGTCAGGTGCCAGACCGTTTCACCTTTGTTGTTTCGCGTCGTTACGCCCCCGAAGAGGATTTCGCAGCCGCCCGGGCCGAGATCGAAACCGCGCTTTCCGCCGCGTGCCCGACAGGCGCACGCCCTCGCTTCGACCTGATCGGCCATTTGACCCCCACGGCAGATCCCGAAGGGCCGCATTACCCGCGCTGGATCAAAGCGGTTCAGCACGGTTTCGGCTATGATGCGGAAGAGTTCGTGAAATACGGCGCCGTCAGCGCATCGGATTCAGGTTATGTCCAGCAGGCCGGGGTGGCGCAAGAGATCATTCTGGGCGGGTTGATCCGTCCGGCGGCGAATGCCCATGGCGCCGAGGAACACACCACCCGCGCCGATCTTGCCGCATTGTCGCGCGCGATATTGGCCTATCTGGCCGATGATTTCGCGGCCGAGCTTAATCCAGACAAATAAGTCCAACCGAGGAGTTCCAGAATGTCCTTCAATCGTCGAGCATTCCTGAAGACAAGCACCGCCATCGCCGCTCTTGCCGTCGCGGCCCCGCATCTGGCACTTGCGCAGGCAGAGCCGGAACAGGGCGGGACGCTGCGTGTGGCTGTTGATCAGGCCATCAGCGTCATCCATCCCCTGCTGACACGGGTCAATCCAGAATATCTGGCGGGCGAGTTGCTGTATTCCGGCCTGACCCGATTGAGTACGACGATGCAGCCGGAGCCCGATCTTGCAACCTCGTGGGAAGCCGATGAGGATCTGACCGTCTGGACCTTTGTCCTGCGCGAAGGTCTGAAGTTCCATGACGGGTCCGACTGCACCAGCGCCGATGTGGTTGCGAGTTTCGAGGCGATCCTTAACCCCGAGCTGGCCTCGCCGGCGAGCAACAATGTCGGTCCGATCAAGACGGTCGAGGCCATCGACCCGACGACGGTGAAATTCACCCTGTCGTCACCCTATGCCGATTTCCCGGCCGCGCTGGCCTATAATAATGCGCGGGTCATTCCTGCCTCGGTGATCTCCGACGATTTCGGCAGCCTGCGATCCACCGCGATCGGAACCGGGCCGTTCAAGCTGGTCTCCTACGAGCCTGACCGGCTTCTGGTGGTCGAGCGCAACCCGGACTATTACGATCCGGCGCGCCCCTATCTGGATCGGGTGGAACTGCATGTCTTCCCGGATCTGGGGGCGCAGGTATCCTCGCTGATGGCGGGCGATATCGACATGGTGACGACCATTGCGCCGAATGATTTCATGCGGCTTGAAGGTCAGGACGGCATCGACCTGCAACGTGTTGCATCGGGCCAGTTCTGCAATGTCAATTTCGGCTGCGATATGGCGCCGTTCGACGATGTGCGGCTGCGTCAGGCGCTGGCCCTGACCATCGACCGGCAGGCCATGGTTGACTTCATGACCGAAGGGTTCGGCACCATGGGCAACGACACGCCGCTGAACGAATCCTATCCGTTCTTCCAGCCGGTCCCACAGCGCGAAAAGGATATCGAGCGGGCAAAGGCGCTGCTGGCAGAGGCAGGCTATCCCGACGGGTTCGAGGCCGAACTGATCGCGTCTGATCGCCCGGCGCTTCGCACGCAGCTTGCCGTCGCCTTGAAGGAAATGGCGAGCGAGGCGGGCATCACCATCAATGTGACGACGATGCCTCATGCGACCTATCTCGATCAGGTCTGGACCAAGGGCGCGTTCTATATCGGCTTCTACAACATGCAGCCGACACCGGATGGGATTGTCAGCCTGCTGTTCACATCGGATGCGGCCTGGAACGAGACCCGCTGGAACAATAAGGAATTCGACGAGCTGATCGGCAAGGCCCGCGCCGTCAGTGCCGCCGAAGAGCGCACGGCGCTTTACACCGAAGCGCAGGCGCTGATGAATGAAGAGGTTCCGTCGATCATCCCGGCCTTCTTCGATGTGCTGGGCGCCAAACGAAGCTGGACGCAGGGTTACGAGATCCACCCGCGCGGATCGATCTTCCGCCTTGACTTTGCCTGGCTCGACGCTACGGCGCCGACGCGGCAGGGCTAAGCACCAGAGCGGCCGACCCGGACAATTCCGGCGGCACGATTTCAATGGGAAGAACGGCTTACGATATGGGAAACTGACGTGTCAGCGAACTACATTCTGAAGCGTATCGCTTTGATCTTCTATACGCTGTTCATCGTCTCGGTGCTGGTGTTCGGGATCACCCAGATCCTGCCCGCAGATGCCGCAGTGATGATGCTGGGCGAAAACGCCACGCAAGAGGCGTTGGAGGCTTTGCGCCAGCGCATGGGCCTGAACGACCCGGTCTGGATGCAATATCTGCATTGGGCCGGAGGCGTGCTGCAAGGTGATTTCGGAACCTCGCTACGGACCGGTCAACCGGTCGGACCCGCGCTGTTCTCGGCCCTTGGGACCTCGCTGACGCTGGCGGGCTTCGCGTTGGTCTTCATGCTGATTCTCGCAATGCCGATGGGCGTGATTGCCGCCATACGCCGGGGCAAACCCGCCGATCTGATCGTGAGTTTCATCTCTTATATCGGCGTCTCGCTGCCTGAATTCGTGACCGCCACGCTGGCTGTCATGCTGGTCGCGGATATGTGGGGATTACTACCGCCTGCCGGTTATATCCCGTTGTCGCAGGATTTCTGGGGCGGGCTGGAGCGCCTGATCCTGCCGGTTGTCGTCGTTTCGGTGATGATGATCGCCCATGTCTCGCGCATGGTGCGATCAGAGCTGGTCGATGTCATGCATACCGATTATATCCGGGCTGCCCGGCTAAAGGGCCTGCATCCGCGCCGGGTACTGTTCCGCCACGGGCTGCGCAATGCGCTGTTGCCGACCATCACCATCGTCGCGCTGGATGTGGGTTATCTGCTGGGCGGCGTGATCGTGGTCGAAGAGATCTTTTCGATCCCCGGTATCGGCCGGTCATTGATGTCGGCGATCCAGAACCGCGATCTGCCCGTGATTCAGGCCGGTGTCATGATTATGGCGGCCACCTATTCCATCGTCAATTTCGCCGCCGACCTGATGTATGCGTGGCTGGACAAGAGGATCCAGTATGACTGACTTCCTCCGTCGTCTTTTGCGGACGCCTCAGGGTTTTCTGGGTAGTCTGATCGTCGGGCTGATCCTGATCGCGGTTGTTCTGGGACAATGGCTGACGCCTTATGGCCCTGCCGACATGCAGGCTCTGGCCCGCTATGGCGCGCCGTCGGTCGAGCATTGGCTGGGCACCGATCAATATGGGCGCGACATCCTCAGCCGATTGCTGAACGGGGCGCGCTCGACCGTGGTCATGGCGCTTCTGGCGACCTTTATCGGTACGCTGGGCGGTGCCGTTCTTGGCACCGGATCCGCCTATCTGGGCGGACGCGCGGATGAATTCATCATGCGCACGGTGGATGCCGTGATGGCGATCCCGTCGCTTCTGCTGGCGCTGCTGGTCGTGTCACTGCTGGGGTCAAGCTCGGCCAATGCGCTTCTGGCCATCGCCATCGCCTTCATGCCCAGCATGGCGCGGATCAGCCGGTCGGTCGCGCTGGCCGTGCGCAAGCAGGATTACGTCAGTGCGGCGATCGCCCGCGGCGAGGGCAGCACATATATCATCTTGCGCGAGATGCTGCCCAATGTCATCGCCCCGATCGTTGTCGAGATGACGATCCGCGTGTCCTTCGCCGTGATGCTGTTTGCCACCCTGTCCTTTCTTGGGCTTGGGGCACAGCCGCCTGCGACCGATTGGGGGCTGATGGTGTCCGAGGCGCGGCAATATCTGCACCGGTCCTATTGGATCCTGCTGTGGCCAAGTGCTGCCATCGCCCTGACTGCCATTGGGTTCAACCTTCTTGGCGATGGTCTGCGCGACGCCCTGAACCCCCGGACCTGAGGAATTGACGATGACCAACTCTAGCCAACCGGTCCTGCAAATACGCGACTATTCGCTGGCCTATCATGTTCCTGCCGGACCTGTGCCGGTCCTGAAGGGTATCAACCTCCAGATCGAAAGGGGCGAGATCCTTGGCCTTGTAGGGGAAAGCGGTTCGGGTAAATCCACTCTGGCGGGAGCGGTCATGCGCTATCTGTCCGGCAATGCCCATGAAAATGACGGCGGGATCTTCCTTGGCGATACCGATCTGCGCGCGCAAAGCCAGCGGGCGATGTCAGATATCCGGGGCAGGCGGATGAGCATGGTGTTTCAGGATCCCGCGACCTCGTTGAATCCCACCCTTTGCCTGGGCGAACAGCTGGCAGAGGTTCTGATCCGTCATCGCGGGCTGAGCCGGGCTCAGGCGTGGCGCGAAGGCGAGGAGCGGCTGGCTCATGTCGGGTTGAAGACACCGGCCGAGATGATGCACCGTATGCCGCATGAGGTCTCGGGCGGGGAAAAGCAGCGAGTGGTGATCGCCACCGCTTTTGCGTGCAATCCCGAACTGATCATCTTCGATGAACCGACGACGGCGCTTGATGTGATCACATCGCGCCAGATCCTTGATCTTTTCGCGGAATTGCAGTCCGAGACCGGTGTGGCATCGCTGTATATCTCGCATGATCTTGCGCTGGTGTCGCAGACGGCGGGTCGGGTCGCGGTTCTGGAAAAGGGCAGTATCGTCGAAGAAGGCGAGACGGGTGAATTGTTCCGCAATCCGGTGCATTCCTATACCCGTGCCCTGATCGATGCCGTGCCCCGTCCGGAACGGCGGTTGGTGCAGCCATTGGCAGCGGCGAGTGCGACGCCGCTGGTGACTATTCGCGATGTCAGCGTCAGCTATGGCCGCAAATCACTTCTGGACAGCATCCTGCGCCGGGATTTTCAGGCGGTGGTGGGCAATCGCGCCATCACGCTGGATATCCGCCCGGGTGAGGTGCTTGGCATCGTCGGTGAAAGCGGCTCGGGAAAATCCACGCTGGCCAAGGCCATGACCGGGCTGAACCGCTTCGACGGGCTGATCGAATTCGACGGCCGTCCGGTGCGCGGCCTGGCCGATATGAACCGCGATTACCGCCGCGATGTTCAGATCATCTTTCAGCATCCCGATGCCTCGCTGAACCCGCGTCAGAAGATATCAGAGATCCTGGCGCGGCCGATCCGTCTTTACGGTGACCGTACGGATGGTCCGGCGCGTGACCGCATCGCAGCCATGCTGGAGCGGGTGCGGTTGCCCGCAAGCTATATCGACCGCTATCCGCATCAGCTTTCGGGCGGGGAAAAGCAGCGCATCGCCATCGCGCGGGCATTCCTGTCCAATCCGCGTCTGGTCATCTGCGACGAGATCACCTCGGCTCTGGATGTTTCGGTTCAGGCTTCGGTGATAGAACTGTTGATGGAACTGCATCGCGACACCGGCGCGGCCTATGTCTTTATCACCCATGACATCAACCTGATCCGCCAGATCGCCCATCGTATCGCGGTGATGTATCGCGGCGATCTGATCGAGATCGTCGAGGCGGACAGGATCGGCGATTCCGACCGCGCGCCCTATACACAGCAGCTTCTGGCGGCGGTGACATCGCCCGCTGCGGCGCTTGGGGGGTGATGGAGGCAGTACGACATCTACTACCGGGGGCCTTTGGCCCGATTGTTCTCAGGAGAAGATAATGGACCGTAAAACACTGCTTGACAGTGTCGATGAGAAAGCTTGCCTCGACTTCGTGTCGATGATGGTCAGGCATAAGACCTATTCAGAGACCGAGGGCGAGACCATTCTGGTCAAGCGCATGGTCGAAGAGATGCAGGCTGTCGGGCTGGACGCGCATATTCATCATTTTGGCAGCAAAGGGCGCTGCAATGCGGTCGGGACATATAAGGGCAGTGGCGGCGGCAAAAGCCTGATTTTCAACGGCCATCTGGATACGAATCCGGCAACCGAAGGCTGGACGGTCGATCCCTGGGGCGGGCTGGTCGACGACAACTTCATTTACGGCATCGGCGTGTCGAATATGAAATCATCCGACGCGGCCTATTTTTGTGCCGTGAGGGCGTTGAAGCAGGCCGGCGTGAAACTGAAGGGTGACGTGATCCTGACATTCGTGGTCGGGGAGTTGCAGGGCGGGGTCGGTACCGAGGCATTGATCCGCGACGGATTGAAGGCCGATTATTTCGTCAATTGCGAACCCAGCGATCTGGTGGCGGTGACGATGCATTCCGCGGCACTGAAGTTCCAGATCAACCTGATCGGCGATACGCGCCATCTGTCGAAGCGGGAAGATGCCGTCGATGCGGTGATGGCGGGATGCGATCTGGTGCCACGCCTGAACGCGATGACTTTTTCAGGCGCGCTGTCACCCGAACACGCCTCGGTCAACCGCTGTCATGTGGGTGTCTTCAAAGGCGCGCTTGGCCGCGAGCTGGAAGAATGGCGTCCGCCGCAAGTGGCAGATTATTGCGTCCTGAAAGGGTCTGCCCGCTATGCGCCCGGACAAACACGCGAAGGCGTGCTGGCCGATATGGAAAAGGAGCTGACGGCGCTGCGTTCCCGCTTCCCCGGGCTCAAGACGGAACTGATTTCGATGGACGCGATGGAGGAGCAGGGGCTTTCCCTGATGCCTCCCTACGAGGTCCGGCACGACAGTGGGATCGTGACTGCGATCAACGCCGCCTACAAGGAGGTCCGGGGCGAGAAACAGCCCACCGGAGCGATCACGCCGACGCGCTTCTACGGATCGGATGCGGGCCATCTTTACGAATTGGGCGGGATGGAAGGCATCGTTTGCGGCTGCGGCGGGCGCTACAATACGATGCCGGATGAGCGTGTCGATATTGTCGATTATATCGACATGATCAAAGTCTACATGCTTACCATCCTCAATGTCTGCGGTATCGATGAGGATGCCTGATATCCCGCAGGAATATCGCTGGCGTCTGGACAGGGCACGGGCCGAAATGGACCGGGCCGGTTGCGATCTGCTGATCCTCGACAGCGGCGAGATCATGGCATGGCTTTCGGGCTTCACCGTGTCCGAAACCATGTATCGGGCGATCTTTCTTCCGCGCGAAGGCGATCCCTGGTTCGTATTGCGCGAGCTTGACATGGCGCCTTGCCGCGAGGGCGGCTGGATCAGGGATATCATCGGCTATGCGGACGATGCATGCCCGGTGACCGAAATGATCGCGCGGATCCGGGGCCGCGGCTACGGAAATGCCCGGATCGGAGTCGATTTCAATTCGATCAGCTGGAATCCGGCGAGGATGGAGGCATTCTCTGCCGGGCTTCCGGGCGCGGCTTTCATCGACATGCGGGGCCTGTCGGAATCGCTTCGCTGGATAAAATCCGCGCATGAGATCGATTTATTGACCCGGGCATCGACCATTGCGGACAAGGCGATGGCGGAAATCGCTGCCGCGGCCCAACCCGGGCTGACCACGCGCGATGCCGCAGCGATTGCGGCCAGCTGTTTCCTGCGCTCGGGCGCGGATATCGGCGAGACCGGTCCGATCGTTTTGGGCAAAGGCAGCCACGAATTCCTTCACGGCCTGTTCCAAACGAATAGCCTGATGGCCGGCGATGTGCTGCATGTGGAGTTGACCCCCTATGTCTCTCGCTACGGGGCAAGACTTATGCGGCCTGTCGTGATCGGAGAACCCTCGGTCGAGCAATACGAGGCCGCGCAGACCCTCGTGGCACTTCAGGATGAACAGATCGCGGCGATGAAACCGGGCGCGGTCGTGGCCGATGTCGATCGCATCATGCGGCAAGGTGCGTTGCAGGCGGGCCTGCGCGACGAATATAAAAATGTCACCGCCTACACGCTGGGCCTTTATATCCGAACGCCCCGCAGCAGCGACTTTTCCCGTGTTTTCCTGCCCGATCAGACATGGATGCTAGAGGAAAACATGGTTTTCCATGTCTACACGACCGCCCGGGGGCTAGGGTTTTCCGAGACGGTCGTGGTGACGCCTGAAGGTGGCCAGCGGCTGACACGCTCGGCCAGAAAGATTCTGGGCAAGAGTTGAAAGCTATAGATATTCCGCTTCGGCAAGGGCAGCCGATGGCGGAAATGCTGAACTCAACGAGTGCCCGGCGGGGGAAATTATCCGGCGCCCCTATCTCTCGGACGAAAAATTCTGCTTGAGATAGGTCAGGATGATCTCCTTGGTTTCCTCATCCGGTTCAACCATGCCTTGCGCCTCGACCATCCAGGTCCACAACTCGTTCCAGCGGTGATCAGTGACGCGCTGCTGCTTTATGATTTCGGCCGAATGGCAGGCGACGCATTGGTAAAAGGTCTCTTCCGCTCCCACGCCATCGGGCAGGCCACCGAATTCTTCGTTGCCTGCCCCCTTGTCACCGGCATCGGCTTTGGCGCGAATGGCCGTCATGGGATCAAGCGGGTCCGAGCCTGCCGGCCTGCCGGCCAGCGCGCTCATCGGATCGGGTCTTGCGTCAGCCGCAGCCAGTCCCGCCCCAAGCAACAGCACGGCCAGACCGGTCGCGCATTTCGTAATAATGGTCATCGCTCGCCTCATCCGCTCAGGCAACCGCGACAAGCGCGATGCGGTGCTGGATATTGTTGGCATAACCGCGAGGGTTCCAGACCGGGGACAGGGGCGGCTGGCTGATGCCATCCTGATCGGTCGCCCGGGCCCAGACCTCGTAATACCCATGCTGGGGCGGAGTCACATTCGCGCGCCAGCGTTGCCAAGCAAAACGGTTTGGCGCGGGATCCAGTTCGGCTTCCTGCCAGGTCTGGCCGAAATCCAGAGAAACATGCATCGCGGTGACGTCGCCCTTGCCGCACCAGGCATGGCCCCGCACTTCCGCCGTTTCGCCGGCCTTCACCTCGAAGCCGGTTTCGGGGAATGTGATGATGGATTTCACCGGCATTTCCATAAGGATGACCATGTCCTCCTCGGGGACCTCGGTGCCGGGAGCGACGGGATAGGCCGGGATGCGATAGGAATCGCCGGTCATTTTCGCGCCGTCATGTTCCTTGTCGCGAATCCAGATGCGATTGAGGTATTTCTGCGATGCCGATGCCGGATATCCCGGAACGATCAGCCGCAGGGGAAAGCCGTGCAACGCGGGCAGCGGTTCTCCATTCATCTCCCAGGCGATGATCGCATCTTCCTGCAATGCCTTGTCGATGGGTACACCCCGTGAAATGACCTCTTTGCCCTCTTCGCCGTTCAGATGCGCGTCATTGCCATAATGCCCGGTATAGACCGCGCTTTCCTTGACACCTGCCTCTTTCAGCACATCGGCCAGCCGGACGCCGGTCCATTCCGGGCAGCCGACCGCGCCGACAGTCCACTGATTGCCCGATGTTCCCGGTTGAAAGAATGCGCGCCCGTTTCCGCCGCATTCGATCACCAGCCGTCGCGTGACGTTTTCGAAACGTGACTTCAGATCCTCGATAGTCAGTTCCAATGGCGTATCGACTTCCCCGTCAATGGTCAGCGTCCAACCCGCGGCCTCCTGATCCAGCGCAGTTTGCGGGACAAGGCCATTCATGCGGATGAACAGCTTTTCATAGGGCGTAACATCGTCATCCAGCAGATGCGCCGGGGTTTCCGCGTTCAGCGGCCGGTCACCCAACACCACCAGCCCCTTTTTTGCCTCCATCAGATCCAGTCCGGTATCCTGGGCCAGAGCCACGGGAAACAAGCCCGCCGGAAGATTGCGCTCGAAGGGTATGGTCATGCCAAGCATGGCCCCCATTGCCGTCAGGCCGCTTGTCCTGAGAAAGCCGCGACGCGACCTGTCGGGCGTGTCCGCATCTTGCATTGCTCTGGCGTTTCCAGACTGTTCTGACATGATTCCTCCTTCGTGGCTTGGCACGCCCCGGGAATCGGGCGCTGCCGGCTTCTTCCGGTTGCAGGGCTGACCCTCCCGTCGGGCCCTTACCGCAACTTCACCTGCCAAGGATGGCAAATCATTCGTCTATCGGCAATGCGATAGTTCTGCGGAATATGCGGATCTTCTTATGGCAAGAGAACGAATGTTGCGTATCGTCACGCTAACGCAGGCGCAGGTCATCAGAGCAGGGCCGAACTCACCTCAACATTTCCGTGACTGTCCTGCACGGTTAGGGTAATGCGCCGTCCAATGCGCGGTATCGGGCGGTTTGTCCGCAGGATCGAATGCCGCAATCGAGAAGATATCGGCGGGATTTGTGTCCTCAGCGCGCAGTAGCAGCGCATTCGGCGCCCAATGTCGAAGCCATGCGCCCAGTGTCACGTGATCGCCAGTGGTCGCAAGGTCGAGTTTGGTCAGCACGATAAGATCCGCCACGGCAAGCTGCCGCCGTGCCGCTTCGAACTGAGCCAGCGTCGCTTCCGCGTTGACCGAGTCGACGCAGGTCACCACGCCGTTCAGTGAGAAGAGGCGACGGATTTCGGCATCCGTCGCGAAGGCTAAAAGAAGTGGCGCCGGATCCGCGATTCCCGGTGTTTCGATCACGACCCGGGAAAATGAGGAACCCTTTTCACGATCGGCAGCCCGCGCAAGGGCAAGAAGCCCCTCGCGGATGTCATCCATGACCGAGGGGGGGCTGGCGGAGGCCGAATTCATGGAATGCTCATTGCACTTATGCAGATGTTGTCCGCCGAATGCCACCTTGTCGAACGCATTCACGATCACCGCGGTATCGCCGAAGCTTTCGTCGGCAATCCAGCTTTTCAGCAGGGTGGATTTGCCTGCGCTGCGAAAGCCGGTAAGGATCGTGACAGGGCGCTGGATCATAAGGATGTCATCGAGGCTGCGGGGTGATCTTTTCCCCAGACGCGGCACACATCCTTGCAAAGCTGTTTGCGCTCGATCCGGGTGAGATGAAGATGCATCCTGGTCACATCTCCATCGCAGATCCGAAGCGCGCGGCGCCAGAGGCGGAGCGCCGATTGCGCCGACCAGGGAAGTGCGGCCTGAGCAAGCCACAGGCGTAGTTCGGCAGGCAGCCGGTCATAGGCTGCCATCGGGTCACTGACCCGCCGACGGCGTCGAAGGGTGCTTCTGGTGTTGGGGTTTTCCCGCGGTGCCGTCAATTGCCCTGCTTCGCAACCTTGCCGGCAGCCAGGAGGCGGCTTTCGCGGGATCGCGGAGCCGCGTTTTGTCATGTCCGCCTGTGGCATCAGGCGGCCTGCGAAGCGTTTCGCCAGCCGGGGAATGGATCCGGCAGATCCGCCCATTGATGCGGTACGAATTCGCTCTCGTCTCCAATCAGGGAGGAATCCAGTGCGGCGGTAATGGCCGTCTGGTCCATTCCAGAGCCGATGAAGACCAGTTCCTGGCGGCGGTCGCCGAAAGGTTCAAGCCAGTTCCGCTTCAGATATTCGATCGCCTGGGGATGATTGGGCCAACGATCTATCGGCACCGTCGCCCACCACATTCCCATCGGCCTGACGCTGCTGAGCGCGCCGGCAAGCGAAAATTCCGCCAGCCAGTCGGGCCGCGTCGCAATCCAGAAATGCCCTTTGGCGCGAATAACGCCGGGCAAGGGGCCGTTCAGCACATCGTGGATTTTCTGTGGATGGAATGGACGGCGCGCCCGGTAGACGAAGGATGAAACGCCATATTCCTCGGTCTCGGGGATATGGTCCGAAAAACCATAAAGCTCCTTTGCCCACATTGGATGCAGATGGGCCTTGTCGAAATCGAAAAGCCCGGTGTCGAAGATGCGATCCTGCGGGACATGCCCGTAATCGGTCTCGATGATCCGGGCGTCGGGATTGAGCGAGGTGACGATCTTGCGCGCCGCATCAAGTTTTCCGGGACCGGCATCGCTGATCTTGTTGAGCACCACCACATCGGCGAATTCGATCTGGTCAACCAGCAGATGCACCAATGTCCGGTCGTCTTCCTCTCCCAGGCTTTCGCCTCTGTCGCGGATGAAGTCGTGACTGGAATAGTCCCGAAGCAGATTAACCGTATCCACCACGGTGACCATCGTATCGAGCCGGGCAACATCCGACAGGCTTTCGCCGTTTTCGTCGCGGAACTCGAATGTCGCGGCAACGGGCAAGGGTTCTGCGATGCCCGTTCCTTCTATCAGCAGATAGTCGAAGCGTTTCTCGCCGGCGAGTCGCCGGACCTCTTGCAGCAGGTCGTCGCGCAGCGTGCAGCAGATGCAGCCATTCGACATCTCGACCAATTTTTCTTCGGTATGGCTAAGATCGGCACCGCCCCCGCGCACGAGATCGGCATCGATATTCACCTCGGACATGTCATTGACGATGACCGCGACACGCCGGCCTTCGCGATTGTTCAGCACATCGTTCAGGAGGGTGGTCTTTCCGGCGCCAAGAAAGCCCGACAAGACTGTGACCGGCAGGCGCGTATCCTTGTTTGGCATATTTCTCTCCTTGAAATGTTATATCATAACATATTAGGGGTGATCCATGGATGCCGCAAGGCGGTTTCTTCATCATAGGTAAACGATTTTGCGAGGGGCCCGATTTCATGGACAACCATTGCCGCGATTCATGGCCCCGGCTGCATCTTCATGGCATGCCGAAGCGACTGCCATTCAGTCAAGGAAGCCCACGCAAACGCTATCCGGAACGCCTCGCTGAAAACGGGAACAGGCATGCGTGATTTACGAGTTTTGATCGCTGCCCTTGCAAGCGTGGTCATCCATACCTACGTCCTTGCCGTAACCCGCCGGCAGCGACAACAGAACAAACGGGCATGCTGACGATGCGATTCCTGCTGATATTTCATTCCGAGCTGGCTGATCAATGGCGCTGCTTCGATACTGCACATCTTCCCGCGTTTCGTTCGGGGCGCGTAGAGGATCTGCCCGCGGCCCTGCGGGCTGCCCCGGCGCAGGTCATGCGCTGGATGCTTGGGCGCTACGAAATCTCGGATGATCTTATACCTGTGCCGGAACGCTCGAACCATGGGGTGGGGCGGGATGGTGTGATCTCGGTTTACGCTCTGGATCCCAATCAAGCCGTCATCGATCTTGAAAACGAATATCTTGGCGCCTGGCTTGAGATGTTCCTGCATGAGAACCGGCCGCTTGGTTATATCGCCGCCCGAAAGGCGCGGGTCTTGCCGACTGCGGACGTGATGACCCCGCTGGAAGAGCGCGCGGCACGGCCTTTGCATAGCGATGACGCGGCCTGCCGCCAGACGGTGGATAGGATCACCGAACACCAGCATTCGCTGGACGAGTTGCGCAATCTTGACATCGAAGGCCCAAACCATCTGAGGGAGAGGGCCTGACAACGGTCGTGGTGCCAACGCAATGCAAAAGCCAATTGCATGAGTTCCGGATCGGTGGCCTGATCCGGAATAACCTTGCCGATTCATTGCCGCACCATCCTGTCTATTCCAACGACAGTCCTGTCCGTCGATCAGACATAGCTACGCGATAGAGTTTTTTCTTAAGAATCAAGGCGCATGCGGCTCATTTCCTTGGCGAGCATATCGCACATCAGCCGCTTGGCGGTATCAACGGCGCTTGTGGCCGAGACAAAAATCCCGACCCGGATATTGGCGAGCATCTCCTGCATCAGCGGAACGAATTCCAGATCGCCGCGCTCCACTTCGTCATAGAAACCGATTTTTGTGTAAAGCCCGATACCGCGGTTGGCGAGGATCATCTCTTTCGCGAGAAACAGGGTATTCGTGAAAATATGCGTGGATAACGGCGTGACCAAGGTCGCGATCGCCTGATCGATGATCGATTTGCCGCCCCGGGCGTCGATGGTTCGGACCAGCCGGTAATGAGAGATATCATCGACCGTGACACTGGCGCGCCCGGCAAGGGGATGGTCAGGTCGTACCAGCACGCCGAAAGGCGCCGATTTTTCCGACAACAGCCTGATATCGGGATGTTGAGAGAAGGTGAAGGCAATGCCGATCTCGGCTGTTCCTTCGGCCACTTGCTGAACCACGTCTTCCGGTTGGGCCGTTGTGACAGAAATAGAAATATCCGGGTAGATTTTGCCGAATTCGATCATCGCGCGGGGCAGGCAGCCGACCGCGATGGAATCGATGGTGTGGATGTTGATATGGCCGGTACGCAGGTCCCGCATATCATCGATCAGGATCTTCATACGTTCGTAATCGTGCAGCACCTTGCGGCAATGCTCGAGCAGAATCGTCCCTACCGAAGTTAATTCTACGCCCTCGGGCGTGCGATCGAACAGCGATACGCCCAGCCTGTCCTCGACACTGAGGATCTTGCGATTGACCGAGGTCGAAGACACGTTCAGCAGAAGCGCCGCCTTGCGGATCGATTTTTGTCTGGCGACTTCGTCAAAATATTTCAGGAAGATGGAATGCATCGCAACCTCCGGATGGGTGGTGCAAAAACCGCACCACTGTTGGCCGATCTTTCTTCTACCTGCATCACCGTCCCGGCGATAGAGTGGAATAACATAAGGTCGAACCAAGGGCCGCTTTCCTATCCCCAGCAGGAGAAATGCAAATGACGAGATATATGTTGGACGGGTTGTCCCGCCGCAATCTGTTGCGAAACATGGGGGTTGCCGCAGGCGCAGCCTTTACCGGTTCTGTTGTCGGAATCGGCCGCGTATGGGGCGCCGACACCTTCGCTGTAACGCTGCAACTGGGCTGGCTGGCAGGTAACGGAATTCTGGGCGAAATCGCGGCTGACGAACAGGGATTCTTTGCCGAAGAAGGTCTGACGCTGGAGGTCGTGCCGGGCGGGCCGAATATCGACGGCGTTGCCTCGGTCGCGTCGGGGCGGGCGAATCTGGGCTCGATCAGTTCCAGCCCGTCCCTGATGCTGGCGCGCTCGCAGGGATTGCCGGTCAAATGCATCGCTGCGGGCTATCAGCAGCACCCATTCACCTATTTCTCGCTGGAAAAGAACCCGGTCCGCGAACCGAAGGATCTGATCGGCAAGACCGTGGCGACCAACGGCACCGCGCGTATCCTGCTTCAGGCGCTGCTGGCGGCGAATGACATCTCTGAAGATCAGGTCGAAGTGCTGGTCATGGGGGCTGACATGTCGCCGTTATTGACCGGGCAGGCCGATGTCGTGACCGGCTGGAAGACGAATACCAGCGCCCTGTCGGTACTGGGCGAGGACCGGGTGGATATGACCTTATGGGATGCCGGGATCCAGCTTTATGCTAATCCCTACTACGTCACGGACAGTTCGCTTGAGCAGCATCCCGAGCAGGTGCGTGGCATGCTGCGGGCCATCGCCCGTGGCTGGGGCTGGGTTCATGACAATCCGGAAGCGGCGGTGGATATTCTTGTCGGGCGCTATCCCAATCTCGACCGCGAAAGCGAACTGGCGGCGGTCGGCGCGGTGATAGATTTCAGCTTCGGCGATGCGACGGTCGCCAGCGGGTGGGGGGCCATGACCCGCGAAAACTGGCAAGCGCAGATCGACATCTACGATCGCCTTGGGCAGTTCGAGAACGGCGCTCCTGCTGTGGACGACGTCATGACCCTGTCGGTGCTGGAGGATATTTCCCCGGCGCGGCCAACCTACGGGTGAAAGAAATGATGGAAACGAAAGAGTCATTGACCGGAGCCCCCGTGACCGTTCCTCATGGCGGGTCTGCCGCTACTTTGAAGGCTGCGTCGGTCTGTTTCGGCAGCTTCACCGCCATCGACAAGCTGGATCTTGAGATTGAGGCAGGTTCTTTCTACACGATCCTCGGTCCGTCCGGTTGCGGCAAATCCACCATGCTGCGGCTGGTATCCGATCTGATTCCCGCCGCCGCAGGCGAGGTGTCTATCTTCGGGAAGACAACAGAAGAAGCCCGGTTGGCCCGTGAATTCGCCTTTGTTTTTCAGGACGCGGCGCTGCTACCCTGGCGTTCTGCTTTGAAGAATGTTGAATTGCCGCTGGAAATCGGCCGCAAACGCAATATCGATATCCCGACGGGGCCCCGCAACCCGCGGGAATTGCTGGAACTCGTAGGCCTCAAAGGCCGCGAGAATGCATTGCCGCACGAACTGTCGGGCGGAATGCGGCAGCGTGTCGCCATTGCGCGGGCGCTGGTCTGCCAGCCGAAGCTGCTGCTGATGGATGAGCCCTTTGGCGCTTTGGATGAGATGACCCGGGACCGTCTGAATCTTCAGTTGCTGGACATCTGGCGCGAGACGGGCACCACGATCCTGTTCGTCACCCATTCGATTTCCGAGGCGGTGTTCCTTGGCCAGAAGGTCGTGATGTTGCGCGCGAATCCGGGCCGGCTGCGCCAGATCGTCGATATAGAACTGCCTGAGCCACGCGAAACCAAACTGCGCGATACACCGGAATTCACCCGTTACTGCGGATATCTGCGCGATTTGCTGGAGACCTGTTGATGGCTGTTGTCGAAACCGTATCCGTTCCTGATCCTGTTGCCGATGCCCGCGCGGCGGCGCGGCGGGAAAAAACCATGACCGCCGCCGTGCCGATCGCGACTGCCGCCGCGCTGATCCTGTTGTGGGAAGTCGGCGTAAGGGGGTTCGGTGTGCCGACCTATATCGCCCCGGCGCCATCGGCGGTGGCAGCGACCTTCGTGGACAAGTTTCCAGTGCTGATGCAGAATTTCTGGCCGACTTTCGTGGAAAGCGTGGCCGGTTTCGCTGTGGGTAATCTGGCCGCAATTCTGATCGCCGTCACTTTCGTGCATTCGCGGCATATGGAACGCGCTTTCTTTCCCATCGCCGTGTTTGTCAATACGATCCCGATCCTGGCGATTGCGCCTGTGCTTGTGCTGATCCTCGGGCCGGGCATAACCGCGAAAGTGGTGATCGCCGCGTTGATCTGTTTCTTCCCGACGCTGGTCAACATGGTGCGGGGCCTGCAATCGGTCAGTCCGCAAACGCTCGAACTGGCGCGGATCCTTTCGGCCTCGAAATCCGAGATTTTCTGGAAGATGCGCCTTCCATCCTCGCTGCCATTCCTGTTCTCGGCGTTGAAAATTTCGGCGACAACCTCGGTCATTGGCGCGATCGTCGGTGAATGGGTGGGCGCGGATCTGGGCTTGGGAGCATTGATCATCGACGCGACCTTCAATTTCAACTCGCCGCTGCTTTACGCGACCGTGTTCATGTCTTCCGGCCTGTCGGTGCTGATGTTCGCACTGGTGACATTGGCCGAGCGCCGGATCGTGCGCTGGTAGCCTAAGAGATTCATTTTCAGGAAAACGGCGCCCGGTGCCGATATCGCCGTGGCGCGACAGGAGGAGTTTGTCCAAATGACCGACCGTATCAAGGATTTCGTCATGTCCGGCGCGAGCCAGGTGCCGGTGGTTTCCGACACGGATGTTCTGGTGATCGGTGCGGGTCCGGCGGGATTATCCGCCGCCGTCTCGGCCGCCCGCAACGGAGTTCGGGTGACGCTGGTGGAACGCTATCACCATCTGGGCGGCATGGCGTCCGGGGGGATGGTGCTGGTGCTGGATGACATGGTGAATGACGGCAGCGAGATCGTCACCACCGGCATCGTCAGCGAATTCGTCGAGCGGATGCAGCGGCAGGATGCCGCGATCTTTCCGCCACCTGAAGACTGCCTGACCAATTGGGAGATGTGGCAGAAATGGTCCCGCTGGGGCTGCATCGATTTCCACAAACAGGGCATGCCGCAACCGATCATCCATGCAGTGGCCTTTGATCCCGATGCATGGAAGCGTGTCAGCCTCGATCTGGTGCAGGAGGCGGGGGTCGAGCTGCGCACGCATAGCTGGTTTTCCGAAGCTCTGGTCGAGGACAGCCGGGTGACGGGGGTAATCGTTCAGACCAAGCTAGGCAGGCAGGCGATCCGGGCGAAAATGCTGGTGGATGCTTCGGGCGATCTGGATGTGGCCTCGTCTGCCGGAGCATCCTTTGCGACCGGGCAGTTCATCGTCACAACGGTTTTCCGGCTGATGGATGTCGACACCGGGAAGGCCGAAGCCTTCGAATACGAAAACCCAGAAGAATACAAGAAACTCGACCGGCAGGCCCGGCGGATCATCGGCGGGGCCTGGGGGATGTGGTGGCTGAAGACGCCGCTGCCCGGTGTGGTCTGGTGCAACTGTCCGCATATGCCCGGTTTCGACGGTCTGTCGCCCGAACATATGGTCGAGGCCGAGTATGAAGGCCGCCGCCGCATGATGGCCTTGCTGGAATTTGCCCGTGAAAACCTGCCCGGTTTCGAGAACGCCAGAATGCTGGGCGCGGCCGAGCAGATGGGCATCCGGCAGACACGACTTTTGCAGGGCGAATATGTCGTCACCAAGGACGATGTGAAGAAACGCCGTCACTTCGCCGACAGCGTTTGTCGCGGCAGGGATTATTACACGCCGTATCGCGCGTTGCTTCCCAAGGGGATCGACAATCTGATCGTCGCGGGTCGGCATTATTCCGTGGAAAGCGAGGCGCAAAAGCAGTCCCGCGAAATTCCGCCCTGCATGGCTCAGGGCGAGGCGGCAGGCATCGCCGTCACCAAGGCGCTGGAGGCGGGATGCGCGCTGCGCGATGTCGATGTGACCGCAATCCAGAAGCAGATGCGCGCGCAGGGTGCTGATCCGGGGGACGTGCCCTCGGTCAATGCGCTGATTGACGAACGAGTGGACGCGTGAAGGAGGATAAGATGACAGAGCAGCAATTTCCGCTTGAGGGCATCCGTGTCCTTGATTTCACCCAAGTGATGATGGGACCATGCGCAACGCAGATGCTGGCCGATTTCGGTGCCGATGTCATCAAGATCGAACGACCCGGCGCGGGTGATCTGTCGCGCAACTTCTTTGGCGACACCTCGGAAGTGGCGATGAACAATGCCGTTTTTGCCTCGCTTAACCGTAACAAGAGATCGGTTGAGATCGACACCAAATCCGAGGCGGGCCGGCAGATGGTTTATGATCTTGTGACACAATCCGATGTCGTGGTGGATAACTTTCGTGCCGGGGTCATGAAGCGGCTGGGCTTCGACTACGATACCCTTCGCAAGATCAACCCGGCGATCATCTGTGCTTCGGGCACCGGATTCGGCGAGGTCGGGCCTTATGCGCATAAGGGCGGGCAGGATGTCCTGGCTCAGGCGATGACCGGGGTCATGGAAAAAACGCAGGACCCGGTGGTACCGAAATCGATCTATCCCACGACGCTTTGTGATTATACGGCGGGAATGCATCTGGTTCAGGGCATCCTGGCGGCATTGCTGGCGCGGGAGAAATCCGGGTTTGGCCAGAGGGTCGGCGTGTCGCTTTACGACTCGATGCTGGCCATGCAGATGCAGGAGGCGGCGCAATGGTCGAAGCATGGCGAGGTGCTGAACTGGGCCGCCATGCCCTTGACGGGAGTATTCGACACCTCCGACGGTGCGGTGGTTGTTGTCGGGGCGTTCAAGCAGAATCCCTTGCGCGATATCTGCACCGCGCTTGGAATAGAGGATCTGTCCCCCGAATATCCCGATCTGGCAGCGCAGCGCGCCCATAAACCATATCTCCAGGGGCGTTTCCGCGAGGCTTTCGCCACCAATACCACGGAATACTGGATGGAGAGGCTGGAGGCACAGGATCTACTTTCCGCACCTGTCCGTTCGCTTGGCGAGGCCCTGGACGATCCTCAGACCGAAGCGAACGGAATGCTTGTCGATCTTGATCATCCGATCCTTGGGCAGATCACGCTTGTCGGCTCTCCGGTACATCTGAGCGACGCGCCGGTGATCATCCGTCACACACCGCCGCGCCTTGGCGAACATACGGGGGAGGTCATCCGCGAATTCGGCCTGCGCGCAGTGGCACGGAGGGAAGCCGTATGACCGTCCTGTTCGCAGTTTCCGGGCATGTTGCGCGGGTGACGATCGACCGCCCCGAGCGCATGAATGCGGTAGATGTCGCGACCGAGACGGAACTGGAGCGTGTCTGGTGCGAGATCGAAACACGTGACGATATTCGTTGCGTGGTGATGACAGGCTCGGGTGACCGCGCCTTCAGTGCAGGGGCGGATCTGAAAGCCGGTGGTGAGTCCAGCGGCCTTGATTATTGGGCGGCGGCCAATCCCAATGGTTTCGGCGGTATCGCGCTAAGGCATACGCTGACCGTGCCGGTGATCGCCCGGGTGAACGGACTGGCCTTGGGCGGCGGATTCGAGATGGTTCTGGGTGCCGATATCGTCATCGCCTCGCAGACCGCAAAATTCGGTCTGCCCGAAGCCAAGGTCGGGCGGTTGCCGCTGGATGGCGGCATGGTCGCATTGCAGCGGCTGATCCCGCGCAATATTGCTGCGGGTCTTATGATGACCGGCAGGATGCTGGACGCCGCAGAGGCAGAACGCTACGGGCTGGTCAATGCGGTGGTTCCGCCAGAGGATCTGGATACTGAAACCGATGCATGGGTGACGGATATTCTCTCTTGTGCGCCGCTTTCGGTCGCCGCGATCAAGGACACGATCCGCGCCACTGCGCATCTCAGCCCTGTAGAAGCGCGCGATCTGCGCCGTCCTGCCCTGATTGCCGCCCTCAAATCCGAGGATTCCGACGAGGGTGTCCGCGCATTTCGGGAAAAACGCGTGCCGGTCTGGCGCGGCAGGTAAGCCGGAAAAAAGGTTATGGCGCTTGTGATCCAAAGTCAGTGCATCGACGTCAAGGATGGCATCTGCACCACTTCCTGCCCGGTCGATTGCATCTACGAGGGAGAGCGGATGTTTTACATCCATCCCACGGAATGCATCGAATGCGGCATGTGCGAAAGCATTTGTCCGGTCGATGCGATCCGTTATGACGACGAACTGGATGCCGAGAATGCCGTTTTCGCCAGGATCAACCGGGAGGTCTTTCTGAACGCCGAAGGCGAACTTGACGAGCCTGGAGGCTGGTTTCGCGGAACGAGTCCACGCGCCGATCATCCGGAACTGGCGGGTTATGCTTTCAGGGAATCGATATCGCATGAAGCGTGAGGGGGCGGGTTACAGTAACCAGAACCCGTCGCGGCTGAATCGGAAACGCAGGTTACTTGCGTCCCGCGATGGGGGGGGGGGGGCCCCCGGCACCCCCGAGGTATTTGGACAAAGAAGAAGGGGAGGCAGCGAAACCGGGCAGGTGCGACAGGCTCTAAGTCATCGCTTATCCTGCAATCGGATCCAGCCCCCTGACCAGCGGTCCCTGTTTCGTCTGGATCCGTGAGGATGATCGGATCATTTCTCCCTTGCCAGCACGGCCGCCAGATCCGGCGGAAAGAAATCCGGCCCTTTCAGGACTTTGCCGTCCTTGCGCAGAACCGGGCGGCCATCGGTGCCGAGTTTCGACATATTGGAGGCATGCACCTCCGCCATCGCCGCCGCTTTCAGCGGATGCAGGCCGAATTCGAGGAAGGTACCATCAAGGACATATTGGATGTCGCAAAGCGCGTCGAGTACTTCGACCATGTCGCGTGCCTCCACGGCCTGTCGCAGTTCGGCCACTTCCTCTTCGAGGATGGCGAGCCGCATCGGGGCGCGGGTTTCCGGGATCGATGGGGTTTCCACGACCGGCACGTCGAAAGCCTCGTGCCATTCCCTCACGATCGAAAGCGTGTCTGTTGCAGCCTTGTCCGCCATCAGAAATCCCAATCCTCATCCTCGGTCGCCATCGTTTTGCCGATCACGTAAGACGATCCGGAGCCCGAGAAGAAATCGTGGTTCTCGTCCGCATTGGGGCTGAGCGCGGCCATGATCGCCGGGTTCACACGGCATAGCTCATCGGGGAAGAGCGACTCGAAGCCCAGATTTTGCAGCGCCTTGTTGGCATTGTAGTGCAGAAAGGCCTTCACGTCCTCTGTCAGGCCAAGCGGGTCATAAAGCGTCTCGGTATAGCGGCACTCGATCTCGTAGAGATCGAAGATCAGTGCGAAAGCGAAATCCTTGATGTTCTGCCGTTCGGACTCGGCCAGCCGCTCCAATCCGCGCTGGAACTTGTAGCCGATATAATAACCATGCACCGCCTCGTCGCGGATGATGAGCCGGATGAGGTCGGCGGTGTTGGTCAGCCGCGCGCGGCTTGACCAGTGCATCGGCAGGTAGAAGCCGGAATAGAACAGGAAGCTTTCGAGGAAGACGCTCGCCACCTTCTTGCGCAGCGGATTCGCCGTCGCGCCGTATTCCTTCAGGATCAGGCGTGATTTTTCCTGAAGCTGCGCGTTTTCCTCGGACCAGCGGAAGGCTTCGTCTACCTCGGCGGTCGAGCACAAGGTCGAGAAGATCGAGGAATAGGATCGCGCATGGACGGCTTCCATGAAGGCGATATTAGTCAGTACCGCCTCTTCATGCGGGGTGATGGCGTCGGGCATGAGCGAGGGCGCGCCCACGCTGTTCTGGATCGTGTCCAGAAGGGTCAGCCCGGTGAAGACGCGGATCGTCAGCCGCTGCTCGTCCTCGGTCAGTTGCGACCAGCTTTGAATGTCGTTCGACAGCGGAACTTTCTCGGGTAGCCAGAAATTCACCGTCAGCCGGTTCCAGATTTCCAGATCCTTGTCGTCCTGCAGCCGGTTCCAGTTGATCGCAGGCGGGACGGGGCGGGTAGGGGGCAGGTCTTTCATGGCTTTTCTCACAGCGAACAGGACACGCAGCCCTGCACCTCGGTCCCTTCCAGGGCCATTTGGCGCAGGCGGATATAGTAGATGGTCTTGATGCCTTTCTTCCAGGCATGGATCTGGGCGCGATTGATATCGCGCGTCGTGGCTGTGTCCTTGAAGAACAGCGTCAGCGACAGACCCTGATCGACATGCTGGGTCGCCGCGGCATAGGTGTCGATGATCGCCTCGGCGCCGATTTCGTAGGCATCCCGATAATATTCGAGATTGTCATTAGTCATGTAGGGGGCCGGATAATAGACACGGCCGATCTTGCCTTCCTTACGGATTTCGATCTTCGACGTGATCGGATGGATCGAAGAGGTGGCGTTGTTGATATAAGAGATCGAGCCTGTCGGCGGCACCGCCTGAAGGTTGCGATTGTAAAGCCCGTGCTTCATCACCGATTCTTTCAGCGCGCCCCATTCCTTGCGGCTGGGCGCGGCGATGGCGAAGCGCTTGAACAGGGCCTTCACCGTATCGGTTTCGGGCAACCAGTCCTGTTCGACATATTTGTTGAAGAAGGAACCGTCGGCATATTTCGACGCCTCGAAGCCCGCAAAGCTTTTGCCGCGCTCTTTTGCCAGCGCGTTCGAGGCGCGCAGGCAGTGAAAGAGAATTGTGGCGAAATAGACATTGGTGAAGTCGATTCCCTCGGGCGAGCCGTAATGGATATGTTCGCGGGCAAGGAAACCGTGCAGGTTCATCTGGCCAAGCCCGATGGCATGGCTTTCGTCATTTCCGCGGCGGATCGAAGGCACCGAGTCGATGGCAGACATCTCGCTTACCGCGTTAAGCGCGAGCACCGCGGTTTCCACCGTCTCGCCCAGATCGCCACCATCCATTGCACGCGCGATATTGAGCGAGCCGAGATTGCAGGAAATATCGGTTCCCAGATGCTTGTAGCTGAGGTCGTCGTTGAATTCTGACGCCTCGTTCACCTGCAGGATTTCGGAACAAAGGTTCGACATGGTGATCCTGCCCGCCACCGGGTTGGCCTTGTTCACCGTGTCTTCGAACATGATATAGGGATAGCCGGATTCGAACTGGATTTCGGCGAGTGTCTGGAAGAACTGCCGCGCGTTGATCTTTTTCTTGCGGATCTTTGCGTTGGTCACCATCTCGCGGTATTTTTCGGTGACGGAAATTTCCGAGAAGGGCACGCCATAGACCTTTTCCACGTCATAGGGCGAGAAAAGATACATGTCCTCGTTCTTCTTTGCGAGTTCAAAGGTGATATCTGGGATCACCACGCCCAGAGAAAGCGTCTTGATCCGGATCTTCTCATCGGCATTCTCGCGCTTGGTATCGAGAAAGCGCAGGATGTCCGGATGATGCGCGTTCAGATAGACCGCCCCCGCCCCCTGCCGCGCGCCAAGCTGATTGGCATAGCTGAAGGAATCCTCTAGCAGCTTCATCACCGGGATGACCCCGGAGGACTGGTTCTCGATGCCTTTGATCGCGGCGCCATGTTCGCGGATATTGGTGAGCATCAGCGCGACGCCGCCCCCCCGCTTGGAGAGCTGGAGCGACGAGTTGATCGCCCGCCCGATGCTTTCCATATTATCCTCGATCCGAAGCAGGAAGCAGGAAATCAGCTCTCCCCGTTGCGCCTTGCCGGCATTAAGAAAGGTCGGCGTGGCAGGCTGAAAGCGGCCATTCAGCACTTCCTGCATCAGTCGCATGGCCAGTGTTTCGTCGCCACGCGCAAGGGTCAGGGCAACCATCACCACGCGATCCTCGAACCGTTCGAGATAGCGTTTCCCGTCACGGGTCTTCAGCGTGTAGCTGGTGTAATATTTGAACGCCCCCAGAAAGGTCGGGAAACGGAACTTCAGCTTGAAGGCCGCATCCCAGATCCGCGTGATGAAGGCGTCATCATATTGCGCCAGCGCCTGCGCCTCGTAATAACCCTCATCGACCAGATAACGCAGCTTTTCTTCCAGCGAGTGAAAGAACACGGTGTTCTGGTTCACATGCTGAAGGAAATATTGCCGCGCCGCCATGCGGTCGGCGTCGAAGCGGATGCGCCCCTTTTCGTCATAAAGGTTCAGCATCGCGTTCAGTGCATGATAGTCGAACCCCTGCCATTCGGCGGGCACCGCCTTGGCGGGTGCGGCATCGTTCAGATCGCGGTCGAGAAGTGCGTTTTCCAAAACCTGTCCAGTCCTTCGCTGACCCGGACGATATCGGTCTCTGTTCCGGCCAGTTCGAACCGGTAGAGAACGGGGACACAGCATTTCTGCGCCACCACATCGCCCGCCAGGGCAAATGTCGCCCCGAAATTGCGGTTGCCCGAGGCGATGACGCCGCGGAGATGATGCCTTGTGTCCGGATCGTTCAGGAACCGGATCACCTGTCTGTGGATCGCCCCCCGGCCCAGCCCGTCGGAATAGGTCGGCGTGATCAGGACGAAGGGCGTGCGCGGGGCGGGCATCGGCTCTTCCGGCGGGATCGGGATGCGGCTCGCCATCCGCCCCAGACGGGTGACAAAGCGGGCTGTGTTTCCTGATCGCGAAGAGAAGTAGACGATGCCGCCCATCCGACTATCAGCTGAGTGCGCTGATCTTGTCGGGGCGGAATCCGGCCCAGTGGTCATCGGCGGTCATCACGACAGGCGCCTGCCGATAGCCGAGTTCGGTGACCCGGGCCATCGCCTCGTCATCCTTGGTCAGATCGATCAGATCGAATGCAATGCCCCTGGCCGAAAGCGCGCGAGTCGTGGCGGTGCATTGTACACAGGCGGGTTTGGAATAAACGGTGATGCTCATCTGCTGTCCCTTTTTTCTGCCTTGTTATGATCGAGAGGCATAAGGGACGCGGACACATGCGGCGGACCGCATTGCACAACGTCTCCGGGCCCTCCGACCGGTTCGTTTCTGTCGTCCTGGCAGGTCTCCTGACTTGCGGTTCAGTCGCTTCGGCCCTCCTTCCCGGCGATCTTTGCCAGTGGAATAACGGGCCTGGGCTTACCGCTCACAGTTGCGGGGGCAGCGCCGGTTTCTCACCGGCTTCCCTTTTCACCCGAGATGAGTCGCGGGCACCAAGACATACCCTATGTAGACACTCGCAATGCTTTGCTGTCAATATGCGGTATCATCTTAATTATTTTCGAGTCGCGGTACTGAGGAAGTCCGCATGCTGTGAGAGCGAACAGGCATGGGTTATGCGTAAGAGTATCTTACATGAATAATTAAAATTACTCGTTTTTTGTTAGCTCATCTGCCGCTTACATCTGTAACAAGGAAAGCCAACAGGTGTGCTGTGAGCGACAGGTCAAAATTGCTGGAGGTATCCGTCTGGCGCGGGATGGGTGATGAGGGTGCCTATGAGACATTTCAGGTGCCCGCGCGGGATAACCAGACGGTCCTGGATGTGGTCAGCTGGATCCAGCAATCCGCCGATCCGTCGCTGACCTATCGCTATGCCTGCCGGGTGGGCATGTGCGGGTCATGTGCGATGATGGTGAACGGGGTGCCGCGCTGGACCTGCCGCACCCATGTCAAGCGGGTGCTGCGCGATGGCGCCTTGCAGATCGGGCCGCTGCGCAATCTGCCGGTGATCAAGGATCTGGCCGCTGACATGGATCCTTTTTTCGACAAATGGATCAGGGCGGGCGGCGTGCATCGCCCCTCGCGCAGCCGGGACGATCCGATCCAGCAGGTGCCCCCTGACGATCCGGGCCGTGTGGAGGCGAACAAGGGGATCGAGTGTATCAACTGTTCGGTCTGCTATGCCGCCTGCGATACGGTTGCCGGCAATCCCGACTATCTGGGTCCGGCGGCGCTGCAACGGGCATGGACGCTGTATAATGACGCGAAGGTCGAGGACCGGCAGGCGGTTCTGGACAGCGTGTCGGGCGCGGGCGGATGCCACAACTGCCACTCGCAGGGCAGTTGCACGCGCTTCTGCCCCAATGAACTGGATCCGCTAAGCGCGATTGCAGGGCTGAAACGCGCCAGCGCGCGGTCATTCTTCAGGCGCGGGGAATAGGGCAATGCTGAATATCGGACTGTATATGGCGCAACGGCTGAGCGCGATGGTCATGGCACCTCTGGTGCTGGGACATATCGCGGTGATGATCTATGCTGTGCAGGGCGGGCTTTCGACCGCCGAAATTCTCGACCGCACGCAGGGCAGCGTCTGGTGGTTCCTGTTCTACGGCAGTTTCGTCCTTGCGGTTGCGGCCCATGCGGCCATCGGGCTGCGGGTGATCCTGCATGAGATGACCGGGCTGCGCGGGCGGTGGCTGGAGGTCGTTACCTGCGGCATTGGGATGTTGCTGCTGATCATGGGGGGGCGTGCCGTTCTGGCCGTGACATTCGCATGATGCTGAAAGCGCACAGGAATCATCCGCTTTGGCTTGCATATATGCTGCATCGGCTGTCAGGGCTGGCGCTGGCGCTGTTCCTGCCGGTGCATTTCCATGTGCTGTCATTGGCGCTCACGCGGCCCGAAAGCCTTGACCGCTTTCTTGGCCTTGCCGATAATCCGGCGGTGAAACTGGCCGAGTTCGGGCTGGTCTTCCTGCTGGCGGTGCATTTCTTCGGCGGGCTGCGCCTTCTGGCACTGGAGTTTCTGCCGTGGTCGGCGCGGCAGAAAACACTGGCGGCGGCCTCGATTGCCGGGGCGTTCCTGATCTCGGGCACATTCCTTTTGCAGGCGGTGTGAATATGACGTCAATACGCGATATCGAACGCGAAGACACCGACATCCTGATCCTTGGGTCAGGCGGGGCGGGGTTGTTCGCCGCGCTGCACGCCCAGCAGACCGCGCCCGAGGGCACGCGGATCACGATGGCCGTCAAGGGGCTGATCGGCAAATGCGGCTGCACGCGGATGGTGCAGGGGGGCTATAACGTTGCGCTTGGCGGCGGTGACACGGTCGAGCGGCATTTCATGGATACCATACAGGGCGGCAAATGGCTGCCCAATCAGGACATGGCGTGGCGGTTATGTGAACAGGCCGTTATCCGTATCCGCGAGCTGGAAAATGAAATCGGCTGTTTCTTCGACCGCAATCCCGACGGGTCGCTGCATCAGAAGGCTTTTGCCGGTCAGACCGCTGACCGCACCGTTCACAAGGGCGATCTGACCGGTATCGAGATCATCAGCCGGCTGATGGAGCATGTTCTGGCCCGCCCGATCCGCAAGCTGCAAGAGCATCGCGCCATCGGGCTGATCCCGACGCGCGACGGCTCTGCTTTGGCCGCGGTGTTGTTTATCGACATGCGCACGGGCCGTTTCCGCCTCGTGCGGGCCAAATGCGTGATGATGGGCACGGGCGGCGGGCCGACCATGTATAAATATCACACGCCATCGGGTGACAAGACGATGGACGGTCTGGCGATGGCGCTGCGCATCGGGCTTCCCCTGCGCGACATGGAGATGGTGCAGTTCCACCCGACGGGCCTGTTGGCGGGCGATGACACCCGCATGACCGGCACCGTGCTGGAAGAGGGGCTGCGTGGCGCGGGCGGGCAATTGCTGAACGCGCGGGGCGATCGCTTCATGTTCGACTATGACCGGCAGGGCGAACGGGCGACGCGGGATGTGGTCAGCCGTGGCATCTATGCCGAGATGCGCAAGAACAACGATCCCGATCAGGTCGGCATGTTCATCTCGATGAGTCATCTGGGTCCCGAGAATGTGCGCCGCAAATTCGCCGGGATGGTGAAACGCTGCGCCGATTCCGGTTTCGATCTGGCGGGCGGCAAGGTCGAGGTGGTGCCGACCGCGCATTATTTCATGGGCGGCGTTGTCGTCGATCCCGACACGCGCACCGCGATCGAGGGATTGTATGTCGCCGGCGAAGATGCGGGCGGCGCGCATGGCTCGAACCGGCTGGGCGGCAATGGCGTGGCGAATTCGACCGTTTATGGCGGGATCGCGGGCGATGTCATGGGCATGGATATGCGCAGCATGGGCGCGTTGCGCGATCCTGACGAACAGGTGCTGGCGGCCGAGATCGAACGCGCCTGCCATCCGCTTCGGCGCAAGCCGGGCCATATCCAGAGCCTGCGCCACAAGCTGCAAGAGGCAATGTGGGAGGATGTGGGCGTCATGCGCACCGGCCCGGGTCTGCAACGTGGACAGCGGCGGGTCGCGGAAATTCGGGGCGAACTGATGGAAACCGGGGTGGATCCGTCGAATCTGGCCTTCAACCTGACATGGCATGACTGGCTGAACATGGCGTCCCTGACCGAGATTTCCGCCGTCATCGCGCGGGCGGGCGAATTGCGCGAGAATTCTCGCGGAGCGCATTACCGCGAGGATTTCCCCGAGCCGGGTGAGATGGAGACATCCTATTTCACCGTGGCCCGCCAGAAGGGCGATGAACTGGAGCTGGAACGCGAGGATGTGCGCTTCACCATCGTCCGGCCCGGCGAAACCATCCTGCCCGAAGGCGAGCCGGAAACGCTGGTTGCCGCGCAATAGCCGACCGAGGAGGAAGCGAACATGATTCCGATCAATGTTATTGAAGCCACCGCCGGAACCCTGATGGCCAAGGCCGCCATCGAGATCCCCGAGGATTACCTGAATGGGCTGAAGGCTGCCGCACGAACCGAGGACGGCGACCTGAGTTCCTTCGTGTTGCAGGCGATGCTGGAAAACTATGAGGCCGCGAAACAGGACCGGCGCGCGATGTGCGGTGATACCGGGACCCCGCGCTGGTATGTGAAGATGGGCAACGATACCCGGATCGAGGGCGGCCCCATCGCGCTGGAGGCCGCATTGCGCCGCGCGACCGCCGATGCCACGCGCTCAGTTCCGTTGCGGCCGAACCGGGTGCATCCTCTGTGGCGCACCGATCATGACAACAATGTCGGTATTGGCGCGCCCGAGATCGAATATGGCTATGAACCGGGCGGCGAATGGATCGACCTGATCACCGTTCACAAGGGCGGGCTGTTCGGGACCGATTACCGGATGCTGTTCCCCTCGGACGGGATCGAGGGGATCAAGCGTTTCTATCTGGACAGTCTGGTGGCCTTCGGCAAGCGGGGTCTGGCCTGCCAGCCTGCGATCATCGGCATCGGTCTGGGCGGCTGCAAGGACAGCTGCATGGTGCTGGGCAAACGTGCTGCATGTCTGCGCACCGTGGGCGACCGCAACAGCGATCCCCGCATCGCTACGCTGGAAGAGGAACTGAAAGAGCTTGGCAATTCCATCGGCATGGGCGCGATGGGTTTCGTTGGCAAGAACATGGTGATCGATGCCCATATCGAGGTCGGCTATTGTCACACCGGGGGCATGCAGATGTCGGTTCACGCATTCTGCCTGTCCTCGCGCCGGGCGGTGGCGCGGATCTTTCCCGATGGACGGGTCGAGCATCGCACCGATCCTGACTGGTTCACTCCCTATCAGCGGCGCGAAGGCGTCGACTGGAACATGGCGCTGGAGGCTGCCGGATGAAACTGCGTGAAGTGATCCTGTCCACCACCCCCACGCATGACGATATCGCCGCGTTGCGGCTGGGCGATGTCGTTTATCTGCAGGGGCTGATGTATACTGCGCGAGAGGGCGTTTATATGAGGGCGTTGGAAGGGCGGGCCAATATTCCGATGGAATTGCCTTCGCAAAGCGCGGCGAATTTTCATTGCTCGCCCGCGGCCTCGATCCGCGAGGACGGCACATTCGACATGGGCGCGGTGACCGCGACCGCCAGTTTCCGTTTCGCCAAATGGCTGCCCGAATGGATGGCCAGGACCGGAGCACGGCTGATCGTCGGCAAGGGCGGCATGTCCTCGAAGGATTACAAGGAATATTTCGTCCCGAATGGTGCGGTCTATCTGTCCACCGTCGGCTATGGCACCGGCGCGTTGCTGGGGCGCGGGGTCGAGAATGTCGAGGCCGTCCACTGGCACGAGGAACTGGGGTTGGCACAGGCGATGTGGGTGCTGAAATGCAATCGTATGGGGCCGTTCCTCGTCGCTTCGGATCTGGAGGGAAACTGCCTCTTCGAACGCGAGAACGCCAAGATCGCCGAGAATCTTGAGCGGGTTTACGAAGGCACGAGACCGGCCACGCTGAAGCGATTTGGCGAGACGGATGATCGCCGGGACGAGCTGATCGGCTGATCCCCGACCGTCAGAACAATTCGCGCAGCGCCAGCAGCAGGCCCGAGGCGAACATCAGCCCGATCAGCAGTCGCCGGAAGGCCAGATCGTCCAGCCGGTGGAACAGGGTGATGCCCAGTTGTGCGCCGATCATGGTGGCGGGCAGCGATAGCCCGATCAGCAGCAGCGTTTCGCGGGTATATTGCCCTTGCCATGCCAGAAACAGCATCGTCAGCGCGAGAACTGAAACATTATAGGGTTGCAGCACGGCGCGGGTGTCGCCTTTGGTCCAGGGCCGCATGGCACACCACATCGTCGGCAGCGCGCCCGACAGCGAGGCTGCCCCACCAAGGATGCCGCCCAGAAAGCCGATAGTGGAATCCGCGACCGGCGTCGGGCGGTCAAATCGGGGCAGAGACCGGCGCAACGTGAAGAACCCGCCATAGACGATCATGAAAGCGGCGATGGTCATCTTCAGCGTGAAAGTGCCGATCACCGACAGCAATGTGACCCCCAGCGGAACGCCGATGATCGCGGGAAGCAGAAACCGGGCCAGCCTGCGCGGATTGTCGCGGATATTGTTGCGCACGATCCAGACCCCCTGCAAACCGCTGGCCACCGACATCACCACCGCGATCGCGACGGCTTGCGGTGGCGGCATGATCTGCAACCAGACGCCAAGCGCCAGCAGCGCGGTGCCGAACCCCGCAAGCCCGTTGATGAAGCCCCCTGCAAGGGCGCCCGCCATCAGGGCAGCTACGAATCCTGCCGTCACGTCACGATGCTCCGGTAATCGTATCGGGAGAGAATTTGCCGATCGCGACCGCCCGCTGCATGGCACCGACCAGTTCTTCGATGGCGCGGCTTTTGCTTGTATCGCGGATATGGATCAGGCCAAGCTCGCGTATCGGCGGATCCGTCGCGGCCAGCGAGAACTGGCGCAGCGGCAGCGGGTTCAGCACCTGTACGCAGGGACGCGGAATGATCGATACGCCCAGATCCGCCATCACAAGGCTGGATATCGCATCGAGTCCGACCATCTCCATGCTGTCATGGACATGGATGTCATGGGCCTGCATCCAGCCCTCGATGATGGTGCCGACGACGGCATCGCGTGAAAAGCGGATGAAGGGATGAGTGCGCAGAATCTCGGCCGGGTCGTCGCTGTCGACGCGCTGAGATGTGATCAGCACCAGTTCCTCGCTGGCGATCTGATGCCAGACCAGATCGCGGGGCAGGATGGGCGGTTTCGACACCAGTGCCGCATCAAGGCTGTTCCGTTCGACCTGATGGATCAGATAGGTGGTCAGACCCGGAAACAGCGCCACATGCAGATCGCGATAACGCGCCTGAAGGATGGATGTCGCCAGCGGCACCAGCCCGGTCAGTGCCGTGGGCGCCGATCCCAGTGCAAAGCGGCCGCTGAGCCCGTCATTTCCGATCACAGAGGGCAGGATGTCGTCATAGGCACGCACCACCTCGCGCGCTTTGGCGACGATATCGCGGCCGACCGGGGTCAGTTCGGGTGTCCGGGTTGAGCGGTTGAAGATCGCCACCTGCCATTCCTCTTCCAGCGCGCGCATCTGCTGGCTGACAGCGGCATGGGTGACGAATACCGCATCCGCCGCCGCGCTGAAGGTGCCGCGATCTGCGATGGCGATCAGTGTCCGGAGCATTCTGATGGACATGGGTGCCGTCTTTCCTGTGCAGCTATGGGCCGGATGCCTCATCCCTTATCGTTACATCCCAAGAGAATCATTTACACGAGTTTCACGCTAATCCCGGGATTGTTCAGTTCTGCCTAAGCGAACCCCGCCGGACGGACCGGCGAGGCAGGGATGCCGCCGCTTGCCTGTCAGCTGCCATCCGTATCGTGGACGGTCTCGAAGAAGATATCGCGCCAGTCTTCGGTCGAGACCGTGATCAGGCCCGAACGCGACATGTATTCGACATAGGGCAGGATGCCCTCCGGCGTGGTGGTCCAGTTCACCCGCTCATCCGTGATCAGTTCGACGATTTCCTCGTGGCTGAGATTGGTTGCCTCGGCTTCGGCCCAGATTCGCGCGGCTTCGTTGGGGTTCTCATTGATGAAGGCGATGCTCTCCTCAAGCGCGCCCATCAGCGCGGCGGTCACCTGGGGATTATTCTCGATGAAGTCGTTCTTGGCCCAGATCAGGTTGAAGGTGTGCGGGCCGCCCAGCACCTCGAAGCTGTCCAGAACCTTATGCGCGCCTTCATCCTTCAGTTCCTGCTGCTGGAAGGGCGGAGCGCCGAAATGGGCGTTGATCTCGGACTGACCACCCATCATGGCAAGCTGCGCATCGGGATGGCCCATCGAGACGGTAAAGGCGTCCAGCGCACCGTGCTGACCCTCGCCCAGAAATTTTTCGGCCCCCATCTGCAGCGTGATTGCCTGAATCGAGGTCTTGACCGCAGGCAATGCGATCTTGTGAGAACTGTTGAAATCGGCCAGCGACTGCACCTCTGGATCGGTCGTCACCAGATAGAGCGGCATCGATTCCAGCGCCGCAATCCCCTTGATCTGCATGTTGTTCTGTGTGCGTGCCCAGATCGTCAGCAGTGGTCCGACACCGCCCGACGCGATGTCGAGATTATCCGACAACAGCGCCTCATTCATGCCCGAACCACCGGTAAAGCGCAGCCATTCGGTGCTTAGCTCAAGCCCGGCCTCCTGCGCGTGCTTTTCCAGCAAACCCTGTTCCTCGATCAGGGTCAGCGGCAGATAGCCGATGCCGAACTGCTTGGCGAGCCGCACGGTCGTTACCTCGGTCAGTGCGGGCATGGCGGTCATGACCAGACCCAGAGTCAGCGCGGTTAGTTTGAAATGTTTCATCTTATCCTCCCTGATGCCGGCCATGTGCCGGCTTGTGATGGCTGGCCCCCCGCGTTGTGGCAGGGGCCGGCTGTCCTGTCAGTGCTGCACGCCCCAGCGCTCGATCGTGAGCCGTTCGATGGTGCGGAAGATCAGGTTCTCGACGACAAGGCCGATGATGATGACGGTCAGCAACCCGGCAAAGACCTTGGGGATGTCCAGCATGTTCTTGTTTTCGAAGATCAGCCATCCAAGCCCCCCCGAACCCGAACTGACGCCGAAGACCAGTTCCGCCGCGATCAGCGTGCGCCATGCGAAGGCCCAGCCGATCTTGAGACCGGTCAATATGCTTGGAAAGGCGGCGGGGATCAGGATTTTGGCGATGAAGCGCGGTCCGCGCAGGCCATAGTTACGCCCGACCATTTTCATCGTCTGGCTGACATTGAGAAAGCCCGAATGGGTATTCAGCGCGATGGCCCATGTCACCGAGTGGACAAGCACGAAAATCAGGCTGGCATTGCCCAGACCGAACCAGATCAGCGCCAGTGGCAACAGCGCGATGGCCGGCAACGGGTTGAACATCGAGGTCATGGTTTCCAGAAAATCGGTGCCGATCCGCGACGCCATGGCCAGCGCCGTCAACGTTGCCGCCAATGCGATGCCAAGACCGTAACCCATCAACAGCACCTTGCCCGAGGACCAGGCGGCAGCGGGCAGCGAGCCATCCATCACCGCCCGGAAAAACGCCGCCATCGTCGCCGAGAAGGTGGGAAACAGCAGGTCGTTGTTCAGCGAGCGGCCATAGATTTCCCAAATCACCGCCAGAGCGATCAGGATCAACAATTTGCGTAGCCAGGCCTCGCGATAGAGGATTTCGAACAGGGACAGGCGTTGTTCGACGACGCTCAGATCGTCGCCGTCGATCTCGTCGTGAAAGATCTCGGGACGGGGCTCGTCCGGTTCGGGGCGGATAGAGCGCAATTGTGCAACCGCTTCAGACATGCTCGGCCTCCTCGGGTTCGTGGGCGAACAACATTTGATGGATATACTGTTCCAGTTCCGTGGCGCGGGCCGGGTCGGTAGTGCTGTTCAGTTCAGCCTTGACCCGGCCGGGATGGGGCGACAGCAGCAGGATGCGGTTGCCGATCTTGATTGCCTCGGCGATGGAATGGGTGACGAAAAGAACCGTGAAGCGGGTTTCGTCCCACAATTTCAGCAACTCGTCCTGCATCCTGCGCCGGGTCAGGGCGTCCAGGGCGGCAAAGGGCTCATCCATCAGCAGGATATCCGGTTCCATCGCCATGCCGCGGGCGATGGCAACACGCTGTTTCATCCCGCCCGACAGCATATGCGGATGGCTGTCGGCGAAGCTTTCCAGACCCACCTTGACGACATATTCCATTGCCTTTTCCTCGGCTTCGCGCTTGTTCATCCGCCCCGATGCCTGCAGTGCGAAGGTCACGTTCTGCTTGACGGTCTTCCATGGCAGAAGCTGGTCGAATTCCTGAAAGACCATCATCCGGTCAGGCCCGGGCTGGGTGATCCTGCGTCCCTTCAGGCGCATTTCGCCTTCGGTCGGGGTGATATAGCCGCCCACTGCCTTTTGCAGCGTGGACTTGCCGCAGCCCGACGGGCCAAGCAGGATGAAACGATCGCCCTGCATGACGTCGAAGCTGACCCTATAGGTCGCCGTGATCAGATGATGGGGCGTTTTGTATTGCAAGGTGACACCCTGCACGGTCAGCAACGGATCCTTGTGTTGCATGTCTCCTCCCTGGACTGGTCTGGCTTGAACCACGTCTCCCAACGCGGCCCGTCGATGCTGGCGGTGTTCCCCGACTGTGGCAGGGAAGTCAGAAGGTGAAAGCCGGCGGATTTGGGCGAAACCGAAAAAATCCCTCCCTGAATTCAGGTCTTGCCCGAACAGACTGCATCGTGCCCTGTGCTGAACCTTGTTCCGGCAGAATCAATGTATTTGAAATCTCCGCTGCCAAAAACGGATTAATTCTTATATGAACTGTAAGTTTTTTTTACACTACCTGTCAAAAGACACAGACCCGGATAAGTGAATGGGTCATGGCAACAGGACAAGCTTGGGCGAGGCGATACGATTGCCGAGAATATCGGCAAAAGCTGCCGGGCCGTCACCAAGGGTGCGCGTTTCGGTCCAGTTGCAGGGGCCAAGGCGGCCATCAAAGATCGCCTGCGCACAATCGTGGAAATCCTGCTGCGTATAGGTATAGGTGCCGATGAAAGTGATTTCCTGCAGGGTCATGCGCCGGATGTTCAGCCCGTCACTGGCCTGACCCAGACCGATATGCAGGATAACCCCGCCGGGACGGACCAGATCCGAGGCATTTTGCCGTGTTACGGCAAAGCCCACCGCGTCGATGACCAGATCCGGGGCGATATCTGCGGGCGGTTGTTCCAGAATCTTAAAGCTGTCGGTCCCGGCAAGTTTTTCCCGGCGTAACGGATTCGGTTCGATAATAGTGATGCTGTGGCAGCCAAGGGCGCGGGCGCACAGGGCCGCGCCGAAACCAATGGCTCCGCCACCAAGGATCAGAACCCGGTCCGCGCTGCCCTCAAGCGATTGCAAGCCTTGCTTGACCGCGTGCCAACCGCAGGCCAGCGGTTCTGTCAGACAGGCGACGGTTGCGGGCACATGGCCGGGCAGCGGCACAAGGTTGCGCTCGGGCGAACGGATCAGTTCCGCAAATCCACCCTCGCGTCCCGGCATCGAGATGATATGGCGATCAGGGCAAAGATTGTCGCGCCCTGACAGGCAGGCGGGGCAGGCGCCGCATGTCGCCAGCGGATTCACGGTCACGCGCTGGCCTTTGCGGGGGCCACTGGCGATGGTGCCGGCGACCTCGTGACCAAGGATCAGGGGCGGGGGGCGGCGTTCGTCATGGCCCAGAAAGGCATGTATGTCCGAGCCGCAGATGCCGACCGCCTCGACCCGCACCAGGACCTCATTCGCCTGCGGGACCGGGTCAGGCATGTCGGTTATCCTGAGCGTTTCGGCAGCGGTATATACCAGGGCTTTCATTTCGCGGTGAATCCTCCGTCAACCATCAGGATCTGCCCGGTCACATAGGCCGAGGCCTCTGAACATAGGAAAAGCAGCGGTCCGTCCATGTCCTGCGGCTCGCCATTGCGGCCGATACAGGTCTGCCCGGCATTGCGCGCGGCAAGGGTATCGTCGGCGAAGACAGCGGCGGTCAGTTCGGTGCGGAAGAAACCGGGGCCAAGGGCATTGGCGGTGATGCCGGAACCTGACCACGCCTCGGCCATAGCGCGGGTCATCTGGGCGACGCCGCCCTTGGACGCGCCATAGGCAATGCCCGCGGCGAAGGCGCGATAAGATTGCAGCGAGGCGAAATTGACGATCCGGCCCCAGCCGCGTTCACGCATCGCCGGGACCAGGGCCTGCGCCAGAAAGAAGGGTGTCGAAAGATTCAGTGTCAGGGTCAGATCCCAGCCCGGGCGGGTGACCTGATCGGCGGGCTGGCGCAGGTTCACGCCCGCTGCGTTGATCAGGATATCAGGCGCGCCAAAGGGTTGCGTAGCAGCGGCAGCAATATCGGCGATGGCGTCCGGATTGGCCAGATCGGCGGGTAGCGGATGAACATGCCCCTTGGCCCCCGCCGCCAGCGTTTCCAGTTCGCCCGCCCGGCGGGCAATGGCCACGACCCGCGCACCATTCCGGGCCAGCGTCAGGGCTGCATGGCGGCCAAGACCGCTGCTGGCGCCGGTGACGCAGGCAATGCGGCCTTTGACGGAAAACAGATCGGACGGCATCATTTGATCACGTCCAGATCGAAAGAGGTGCCGGGGAAATATTTTTTCAACCTGATATCGGCGGTGCGGGCATGGCCCTCCATCCCTTCAAGGCGAGAGATGCGGGCGGTGGCTTCGGCGATGGGGCGCGCGCCTTCGCGGGTTGCCCGCTGCCATGTCACCAGTTTCATGTATTTATGGACCGACAGCCCGCCCGTATAGCGCGCCGCGCCAGAGGTCGGAAGAACATGGTTCGGACCTGATGCCTTGTCGCCGAAGGCGACCGTCGTTTCCTCGCCCAGAAACAGCGAGCCATAGCATTGCAACCGGTTCAGCCACCAATCGGGATCGGCTGCCTGCACGGTCAGATGCTCGGGCGCGTAATCGTCGGATGCCGCGGCCATTTCCTCGCGGTCGGCACAAAGGATCACCTCGGCATAATCGCGCCAGGCGGCATCGGCATTCAGGCGGTTAACCTCGGGCAGATCGGCAATCAGCCGGGGGACAAGCGCCAGCACCTTGTTGGCCAGCGCCTGATCATCAGTCAGAAGCCAGACCGGCGAGTTATAGCCATGCTCGGCCTGTCCGACCAGATCGGCGGCGACCAGCATCGGATCGGCGCCTGCATCGGCCAGAATCAGGCTATCGGTCGGACCTGCGAACATGTCGATTCCGACGCGCCCGAACAGGATGCGCTTGGCCTCGGCCACGAACTGGTTGCCGGGACCGACAAGGATATCGGCGGGGGCGCTGCCGAACAGACCATAGGCCATGGCCGCGATACCCTGAACGCCGCCAAGCGACAGAATGCGATCCGCTCCGCAGAGATCGGCGGTAAAGATGATTGCGGGGTTGATGCCAACACCCGGACGAGGCGGAGAGCAGGCGGTAATGTTCTGGCAACCCGCAACCTTGGCGGTGGTGACGGTCATGATCGCCGAGGCCACATGGCTGTAGCGACCGCCCGGCACATAACAACCAACCGAGCGGCAAGGGATGGCGCGCTGGCCGGTTGTCAGTCCCGGTATCAGTTCGACCGAGAAATCCCGCAGCGAATCGCGCTGTGCCCTGGCGAAGCGTTGGACATTGTCATGGGCGAACCTGATATCGTCCTGCAGTAGCTGCGGAACCTGTGCGCTTGCGGCCTCGATTTCGTCCCGGGTCAGGACGATGTCGCCATCGTATTTGTCCAGTTCCAACGCATATTTGCGGGCTGCCTCGTCACCACCCTGCTCGATGTCATCAAGAATTTTCTGGACGATCCGACGCGTTTCACCGGCATCGGTGGCCGCGGTCTTCGGGGCTTTTTTCAGGTAGCGCAGGGCCATGTCATCCTCCGTTCTTCTTATGATCGGCCGCGGCTTTGGCGGGGTGAACAAGACCTGCCACGGAACGTTTTCCCTGCGACCGTTTCGTGATGTAAGCGCTTTCATGCGATTGTTGCAACCCCCCTCGTGATCGGTTCTGGTCAAATTCCGCGCAGGCTGCGAAACTGCCTGCCACGTTGCGGGATGGACGGGGGCGGGCTGTGAGCGACAGGGCGATGCATGCGACGGTGGACGATGTGGCGGCGCTTGCAGGGGTATCCACGGCGACCGTTTCGCGTTGTCTGAATGCCCCCGACCGGGTTTTGCCCGCCACTCGAAAAAAGGTCATGGAGGCGATTCGCACACTGAATTATTCGCCCAATTTCGGCGCGCGCGCCTTGGCGTCGCGGCGGACCGGAATCATCGGTGCGGTGGTGCCGACGCTGGAAAATGCAGTTTTTGCGCATGGTATCGACGCGTTCGAACATGCACTGCCGGAAGGGAAGTTTGCATTGCTGGTCGCGTCCTATGGCTATGATCCGCAACGCGAAAGGGAACAGATCGAGGCATTGGTCGCGCGCGGGGCGGACGGGCTGCTGCTGGTGGGTTTCGACCGTGATCCGGCGATTTACGAATGGCTGGCGATTCGCAAAGTTCCCTATGTGCTTGCCTGGGCCTGTGGTGATGCGCATCCCTATGCGGGATTCGACAATGTCGCGGGTATTGTCGCGATGGTGCGGCTGGTGCTGGATCTTGGCCATCGCAATATCTCGATGCTCTCGGGTCTGACCGCAGGGAATGACCGGGCCCGGAACCGGTTGGAGGGCGCCCGTGCGCTGCTGGCAGAGAAAGGCTTGTCGTTTCGGGGCGTGGCCGAAGTTCCCTATGGGCTGGAAAACGGCGCGAGAGCCTTTGCCGAACTGATGGCGGATCGGGCGGTCACGGCGGTCGTCTGCGGTAACGACGTTCTGGCGGCCGGGGCATTGCGGGCTGCTCATCGGATGGGGCTGCGGGTTCCCGAAGACGTCACCATTACCGGATTTGACGATATCGACATTGCCTCGATCACTTTTCCCGAACTGACGACGGTGCGGGTGCCGCATAAGCGGATGGGACAAGAGGCCGCCACATTGCTGCAGCACCTGATCGATAGAAAATCGGGGCAGAGCATTCTTTTGCCGACGAAAATCGTTGCGCGGGGAACCCATGCGCCACCTCCTTCATACAAGAACGTATAATCCGGCCGCATATTGTCGCATCTGGCGCAATCTCAAGCGGGTATCAAAATAATCTATTGATTTATATAAGTAATTTTTTGAAATCTGCCCGATTTCGGATTGACTTGCGCGTTGCGATGCTGGTCCGTGGAAAAAAGATTGACTGTCATTTCCATCTATGTAACCGCTTACATAGATGGGGAGGATCGGAATGTCACGGAAGACGGTGATCGGTAGCGCGACCATATTTGTGGTCATTGCTCTTTGGTTTCTGCTGACTTCGGTGACGCAGGTGATCTCACCGGGCAGGTTTCCGTCGCCATCGGATACATGGCTCGCTTTTGTCCAGATCACCGGCAGCGGCTATGCCAACGGCGTTTTGACCGAACATATTCTGCGGTCGGTCATGCTGGTGACGCTGGGCTTTCTGGTGGCGGTCTGCACCGGGGTGCCGCTGGGGTTGCTGATGGGCTGGAGCCGCAGGGCCGAGGCGCTGATCAACCCGGTTTTTCTGATCATTCGCCCGATCCCCCCACTGGCATGGATTCCGCTTGCCATTCTGTGGCTGGGGCTGGGCGATATGGCAAAGATCATGGTGATCTGGTTCGCGGCCTTCGTGCCTTCCGTGATCAACGCCTATGCCGGAATGCGCAGCCTTGACCGGACATTGATCGAGGCCGCGCAGATGCTGGGCACGCCCATGCTGACTTTCGTGCGCGAGATCCTGTTGCCAGGAGCAAGTCCGATGATCTTTACCGGGCTGCGATTGTCCTTGCAGGCATCCTGGACCACGCTGGTCGCCGCCGAACTGGTCGGTGCGATGACGGGGCTGGGACGGGTCCTGAACGCGGCGCAGCAGGATCTTTATCCCGGAATGATCCTTGTCGGAATGATCGCGGTGACCTTGTGCGGGTGGCTGATGACGGTTGCTCTTGGAATGGCAGAAAGACGCGCACTTGCCTGGAACACCGCTGCAAAGGCTTTGAACTGACATGATCCGCATTCTCAAGACCGACAACACTTTCCTGCTGGGATTTATCGGATTGTGCGGCTTCCTTGCGCTCTGGACATTGCTGAGCCTGTCGGGGCTGGTGCCACGACTGTTCCTGCCCTCGCCCGCCGAGGTCGCCGGACGCTTCATCCATCTGTTGTCCCACCGTTTCGCGGGTGGAACACTGCTTGATCATCTTTGGGCCAGCATGCTGCGGTTTGCGGGCGGTTTCGGCCTGGCGGTGCTTATCGGTGTCCCGCTGGGCCTGCTGATGGGCTGGTTCCGGTTGCTGGACGACATCGTGACACCGCTGTTCGACGCCGTCCGCTTCATCGCGCCGATCGCATGGGTGCCCTTTGCCGCGCTGTGGTTCGGCACCGGCATCGGCGGGCCGATCATGATCATCTTTGCCGGCGCGTTTCCGCCCTGTCTGATCAACGCCTATCGCGGCGCGAAATTTGTCGATCCCCGGCTGATCGAGGCCGCCCGCATGCTGGGCACGCCCGACCTGCGCATGATTTCCGAGGTACTGCTTCCTTCGGCGGTGCCGTCGATCATTGCGGGGTTGCGCATCTCGGCCGGGCTGGGCTGGCAATCGCTGGTCGGGGCCGAACTGATCGTGGCCTCTACGGGCATCGGCTACATGATGGTGCAGGGGCAGGGCAATGTTTCGACCACGACCGTCATGTCGGGAATGATCGGCATCGGCATCATCGGGCTGGTCATCGACATCGTTCTGCGCGGTGCCGAAACCGTAATCCTGCGTCGCCGTGGTCTTGCAACATAATCTGAAAGGAATGGACGAATGGGAGCGATCCGCTTTGACAATGTCGGCCGTGTCTACGGCGGCAAGCAGGGCAGCGTCGAGGCGCTGAAAGGCGTTCATCTGGATATCGCCGACAAGGAGTTCATGGCGGTGGTCGGCCCCTCGGGCTGCGGAAAGACCACCTGCCTGCGCTTTGTCGCGGGGTTCGATCAGCCGACATCCGGCACGGTCAGCGTCGATGACGTCAGGGTGACCAGCCCCGGCCCGGATCGCGCCGTGGTGTTTCAGCAATTCGCGCTGATGCCGTGGAAGACCGTGCGAGGCAATATCGAGCTGGGCCTGCGTAACAATGGCGTTGCACGGGCCGAGCGTGACGACCGGATCGGGCGCATTCTGGCGCTGATGAACCTGACCAGCTATGCCGATGCCTTTCCGCATCAGCTATCGGGCGGGATGCAGCAGCGGGTCTCGATCGCGCGGGCCTATGTGCTTGATCCCGATGTGCTGCTGATGGACGAACCTTTCGGCGCTCTGGATGCGCAGACCCGCGTCGTCATGCAAGAGGAATTGGTGCGCCTTGCGCGCCGCAACCCGCGCACGGTCATGTTTATTACCCATGCGGTGGAAGAGGCAGTGTATCTGGCGGATCGCGTGGCTGTCATGACACGTCAGCCGGGCCGGATAAAGGAGATCCTCGATATCCGCTCGGTCCGCGAGGCTGAACGCTGGGACGAGCATGAAAAGATCGAGGATGTGATGGATCTGGAAAGTTTCGTCCATCTCCGCACTCAGATCTGGCGCAGCCTGCGTCAGGAAAAGGCGATGGAAATCGCCTGAGGGATAAAACCAAACGAATGCCATTCCTGGGAGGAATAAATGAAAACCAGAATTTCGACGGGTCTTGCGCTGTGCGTCGCGGTGGCCGGGGGCATGGTGACGGCAGGGACGGTGAATGCGGAAACGATCCGCATCAGCTATCAGCCCTCGCTGTACTGGGCGCTGCCATTCTATATCGCGACCGAAAATGACTGGTGGGCCGGGGTCGGGTTGGAACCCGAATTCGTCACCTTCCCCGCGGGCGCACCGCAGATCGCCGCAGCACAGGCGCAGGATTGGGATGTCGGTGGCACCGGCTCGGTCCCTGCGATCCTTGGCGCGGCGCGGTACGGGCTGACGACCATCGGCCTGACCAATGACGAATCGCGGACCAATGCGATCATGGTTGCCAAGGACGAGATCGAGGCGGTCAAAGCCGATCCTTCGATGATCGACAGCCTGCTGCTGACCACCAACTCGACCGCCGATTACACCGCACGCGCCTGTCTTGAGAAATGGGGCATCGATCCGTCGGGCGTGGAATTCGTCAATCTGGCGCAGGCGCAGATCATCTCGGCCGTGATCAGTGGCAATGGCCGTTTTGCCGGTGTCTGGGCGCCAAATACCTATACGCTGCAGGAACGCGCCGGTTACGACTACCTGTGTTCGGGTGCGGATGCCGATGCGGTGGTGCCCGGCGCGCTGGTTGTGCGTTCGGATTATGCCGAGCAAAACCCCGAGGCGGTTCAGAAATTTCTTGCCGTCTATCTGAAAAGCATCCGCTGGATCAAGGCGAACCCGGAAGAGGCACAGGAACTGCTGGTCGATTTCTATTCCGAAGGCGGAGTCGAGATTTCGGATGAGGGAGCCAGCGCCGAATTCAAGCTGCGCCCGACTTTCACGCTGGAGGAACAGGTCGCGATGATGGCGCGCGACGGAGGCGCGTCTCAGGTCGACGGCTGGATGACGCAGATCGCCGAGTTCATGACCAGCGTCGGCACCATCCCGCAAGCGCCCGAGGCTGAAACTTATATCGAGCCCGCGTATATGCAGGCCGTGGCCGATAATCAGGAACTGGCTGATTTCGTCAATGCCGACTGACGCGCGGATCTGAATCCCTGACGATGGCGGCCTCAGCAGGCGGCCATCGTCAGATCGGAAAATTCGGTAAACCAGCCGGTGGGTTCGACACCGGCTGTAGTCGATGCCATAGCCATCATGGGCGGGTATGCGGGAGGCTGGCCATCTGACGCCGGGAGAAGGGAGCGATCCACCAGCGCTGCCGATCCTCAGCAGATTGTCCGGCTTATCGGCGAGGGCATAATTGGGGACACAATATTCCCGCGACTTAAGCGAAAAAATTAGTCACTCGAAAGGAAAAATCGCTATCAACCTAATGAAATGGCAGCCCGTAGGGGAATCGAACCCCTCTTTCCAGGTTGAAAACCTGGCGTCCTAACCGATAGACGAACGGGCCACCTTTGACGCTGCCAAGGCCCTTGGCTGCGTGGAGCGGTGTTTAGGCGAGCATACTGGCGGGTGCAAGGGGAAAAAACGGGCTGATTTGAAGATTTTTCATCCTCCGGTTTCAGTTTCAGGAATTGTAAGCAGAATTGGCTACAGGGGGCATGTCGCGGCGGACAGCGCGGCTTGCCTACCCAAGCCGGACCGGATCCTTTCGGATGACTAAATGCCGGACGGGCTTAGTGCCTGCTCTGCCAGACATCCCTGTACACAGCGGGGCCAAAGGATTCCCCGGATGATTCGGCATGTTGCATGTATAGCGTCTCCTGGCTCGGGCCGCGACATGTTCGCCGGTGGCTGGCTGAGGCGAAATGCGGCGGCTTCTTGCAGTGCCGCGCGCAGCCTTGTAAACCGCCAGTCAACGAAAGGGAAAGCCATGTCGATTACCGAAAACGAGGCCCGGAAGGTCGCCAAACTGGCACGGATCGCGGTCGAGGATGAGGCGCTGCCCGCGCTTGCACGCGAGTTGAGCGGTATTCTGGATTTCATGGAACAGCTGAAGGAAGTCGATGTCGAAGGCGTCGAGCCGATGACGGGTGTCATGCCTATGCGGCTCAAGCGGCGAGAGGATGTCGTGACGACCGGAGGAATGCCCGAGCGGATCCTGTCGAACGCGCCCGACGCGCGTGAAGGGTTCTTTGCCGTGCCGAAGGTGGTGGAATGAGCGATCTGAACAAACTGACCGTCTCGGAGGCCCGCGATGCATTGCACAAGGGTGATGTGACCTCGGTCGAACTGACCGATGCCTGTCTGAATGCGATAGAGGCGGCAGGGGCGCTGAACGCGTTCGTGCATGGCACGCCGGACAAGGCTCGTCAGATGGCGCGCGCTGCGGATGAACGGATCAAATCAGGCGATGCCATGCCGATGACCGGGATCCCGCTTGGGATCAAGGATGTATTCTGCGTGCAGGGCGTGGCATCTCAGGCGGCCAGCCGCATACTGGAAGGATTCGTCCCGGAATATGAATCCACAGTGACGCAGAACCTGTGGGATGCGGGCGCGGTCATGCTGGGCAAGCTGAACATGGATGAATTTGCCATGGGTTCAGCCAATGAGAATTCCTGTTACGGCAAGGCGATCAGCCCGTGGAAGATCGATGGTCACGAACTCACGCCCGGCGGGTCCTCGGGTGGATCTGCGGCTGCCGTGGCTGCGGATCTCTGCATTGCCGCGACCGGCACCGATACAGGCGGCTCGATTCGTCAGCCTGCAAGTTTTACCGGCATTGTCGGGTTGCGCCCGACCTATGGCCGGGTCAGCCGCTATGGCGTGATCGCCTATGCCTCCAGCCTCGATCAGGCCGGACCGATGACGAAATCGGTTCGCGACGCGGCGATCATGCTGGGCGCGATGGCCTCGGTCGATGAAAAGGATTCGACCTCCGCCGACATCCCGGTCCCCGATTTCGAAGCCGCTCTGACCGGCGATATCCGTGGCAAAAAGATCGGTATTCCCCGCGAATACCGCGTCGATGGCATGCCCGAAGAGATCGACGATTTGTGGCAGAAGGGCACGGATATGCTGCGCGATGCAGGCGCCGAGATCGTCGATATCAGCCTGCCGCATACGAAATACGCATTACCGACCTATTATATCATCGCGATGGCCGAGGCCTCTTCCAATCTCGCGCGTTATGACGGGGTGCGCTATGGCCGTCGGGCAGGTCTGGGGCAGGGCGACGGCATCACCGAAATGTACGAGAAAACCCGGGCCGAAGGTTTCGGCCCCGAAGTCCAGCGCCGGATCATGATCGGCACCTATGTGCTGTCGGCGGGGTTCTATGACGCCTATTACAATCATGCACGCAAGGTCCGGGCTCTGATCAAGCGCGATTTCGACAATGCCTATGCGGATGGAATCGATGCGATTCTTGCGCCGACGACGCCTTCGGCGGCCTTTGCTCTTGGGGCGATGGACAATGCCGATCCGGTGCAGATGTATCTGAACGATGTGTTCACCGTTACGCTGAATCTTGCAGGATTGCCCGGGATTTCCGTTCCTGTCGGGTTGGATCGTCAGGGATTGCCGCTTGGCCTGCAACTCATCGGAAGACCCTTTGAAGAGGGTGCATTGCTTAATCAGGCGCTGGTGCTGGAGCGCGCGGCGGGATTCGTGGCCAAGCCGGAATGCTGGTGGTAAGCTGCGGCGGACGGGAAAAGGGAAAGGTTCAAAATGCGCGGCTGTTTGATCATCATGGTGCTGGCGCTTGCCGGTTGTGCCGAAAATCAGGGCTGGAATCCGAATTACCAATATGGCGCGACGCCCTACGGCAAATACAAGACCACGCGGGAGGCGGCCCTGATGGCGGGCAATGAATCTCCGCAGGTTATTCCGGTCGCGCGGCCCTTCAAGGCTCCGACGGCTGCCGATATTGCAGGCCGGAAAAAGCCTGCTTCCGCTTCTGCGGCGGCTCCGGCGGCCAAACCTGCCCAGTGACGGCGGCCTATCCAAGCCGAAATCACGGTGATCGGCGCGGGCAGCGCCCCGAACTTATCGTGCTTCACTATACCGGTATGGCGAATGCGGCGGTGGCGCGCGCCCGGCTTTGCGATTCCCGGGCCGAGGTCAGTGCCCATTGGCTGATCGGCGAGGCTGGCATAGCCGAGGCGCTTGTTCCCGAAACCCGCAGGGCATGGCATGCCGGTGCGGGCGCATGGCAAGGCCGCGGGGATGTGAATTCCCGCAGCATCGGAATTGAGATCGCCAATCCCGGCGACCGGCCTTTCACCTCGCGGCAAATGGATGCCCTGACAGAGCTGCTGCGCGGGATCATGTCGCGCTGGCATATTGGCCCGGCATCGGTGATCGCCCATTCGGATCTGGCGCCGGGTCGCAAGATCGATCCCGGCCCCCGCTTCGACTGGCAGCGCCTTGCGCATGAGGGGCTGGCGCTCTGGCCTGACGACGGTCCCGATACGCCTTTGTCTGACAGCCTTGATGCGATCGGCTATCCCGCCTGCGATGAACCGCTTCGCCTTGCCGCCTTTCGCCTGCGTTTCCGCCCCTGGGCAGGCGGCCCCGAAACCATAGCCGATCGTCGCCGCGCTGCCGGGGCGGCGCGATCATATCAGGAACATGCCCAGCCATGCCCGCCGATTTCGACATGACTATGGCCCGCGCGGCCTGTCATTGCCAATCCGTTCGCCTGCATCTTCGGTTCACCAACGGCCTGCATACGGCCCGTCGCTGCGATTGCAGCATGTGCCGGATGCGCGGCGCGGTTGCGGTCAGCGTGCCGCTGGACGGTCTGACCATCTGCGAAGGACGGGACGCCCTGACCCTCTATCAGTTCGGCACTCATGTGGCGGAACATTATTTTTGCCGCCATTGCGGTATCTACACTCATCACCGCCGCCGTTCGAATCCGAATGAATACGGCGTCAATGCCGCCTGTATCGAAGGTGTCAGCCCTTTCGACTTTCCCGATGTCATGGTCGTTGACGGGCGCAACCATCCGCAAGACGGCGGAGGAGGAATCGCCGGTACTCTCTCTTACCGTCCAAAGCGATAACTCTTTTTCTTCATCCAAATATCCCGGGGAGTCGCGCGCAGGCGCGACGGGGCAGCGCCCCATTGACGGCTCGCCCCATCCGCGCCATATCGATATCGCGCGGAGGGCCGGATGACCGCGTGGCCTGTGCAGCAATGCGCGTGGCCGCGAGGAAAGTCCGGACTCCATTAGGCGACGGTGCCGGGTAACGCCCGGCGGGGGCAACCCCAGGGAAAGCGCCACAGAGAACAGACCGCCCTGCATCCGCAGGGTAAGGGTGAAACGGTGGGGTAAGAGCCCACCGGGGGGCTGGCAACAGACCCCGCATGGCAAGCCCCACCGGGAGCAATGCCGAATAGGGATCGCGCGCGGGGAAACCCGCAGGGCCGCCTTGCCCCAGCAGATCCGGGTAGGCAGCTTGATCCGGCCGGTAACGGCCGGGCCAGAGGAATGGTCATCCATCCGGGGGCGACTCCGGGGGACAGAATCCGGCTTACAGGCCCTCCGCGCAGATTCTCGCCATGATTCAAGGCAGATCGGATCTTATTCCCGGCGATTATTTCCGTTGACGCCGGAAAATCGCGCCGCGCGAAGGGGGACGGGAAGAGAAATGCCCGCCCCTCTTTCCTTCCGCTCCGGTTCCGCTCTAGTCTGCGCTGCGAATCCTGTTCCCGGATTCCCGTAAACGTTTCAATGAATGAGGACCGAATGAGCATCGAAAACAGACTGGCCGAATTGGGTATCACTTTGCCGGATGCGCCTGCTCCGGCGGCGAATTACGTTCCTTTTGCCCGGTCGGGCAATCTGGTTTTCGTTTCGGGGCAGATCAGTGCGGATGAAAACGGGCTGATTATCGGCAAATTGGGCGAGAACATGGAAACCGAAGCAGGTGCCGCTGCCGCACGCCGTTGCGGATTGGCACTGATCGCGCAGCTCAAGGCCGCGACGGGTTCCCTGGACAAGGTGAAACGGGTGGTCAAACTGTCCGGCTTCGTCAATTCGACCCCGGATTTCACCGAACAGCCCAAGGTCATCAATGGCTGCTCGGATCTGATGGTCGAGATATTCGGCGATGCGGGTCGCCATGCGCGTGCCGCCGTCTCCGCGCCGTCATTGCCCTTGGGAGTCGCGGTCGAGATCGAAGCCATATTCGAGGTAGAATGATGAGCCGGCTGCCGCCTGACTTTCTTCGCCTGCCGATTGCCCATCGCGGCTTGCATGGGCCGGGCGCTCCGGAAAATTCACTGGCGGCAGCCCGGGCGGCGATCGAAGCGGGTTACGGGATCGAATTGGATATCCAGCCCGCCGCCGACGGCACACCGATGGTGTTTCATGATTACGACCTTGTGCGCCTGACCGGGGATAAGGCTGCGATTGCGGTGCATTCTCCTGCTGATCTGGCCGAAAAGCGGCTGCTGGACAGCGATGAGGCGATTCCGACCCTGACGCAATTTCTGGAACTGGTTGCCGGGCGTGTGCCGCTGCTGATCGAGATCAAGGATCAGGATGGGCGGCTGGGCAGTGATATCGGCGAGTTGCACCGACGAGTGGCCGAGGAACTTGACAATTATCAAGGATTGGTCGCCGTGATGTCCTTCAATCCGCATACCGTTCGGGCGTTTCACGAGATGAGGCCCGACATTCCGGTCGGCATCACCTCTTGCGGTTATCCTGCCGAGGATTGGCCACTGCTTGACCACAAGACCCGCAGCCATCTTGCGGCGGTTGCCGATTTCGATCAGTCCGGTTCCTGCTTCATCTCGCATGACAAGAGCGATCTGGCCAATCCCCGCGTTGATGCGCTCAAGGCGCAGGGTATTCCCATCTTGTGCTGGACGGTGCAGTCCTCCTCCGAGGAAAATGCCGCCCGCCAGTTTGCGGACAATATCACCTTCGAGGATTATCAACCATCCATCGTGACGGAAATGCAGCTGGGGGAATGAGTTTTGCACCCGGATCTTCGGGGATATGTGCCTGGTTAATTGTTACGGATCATTCGCCGGACAAAAGGCAAGATGACCGATTGCGTAATCGCTCCGCTTGAACCGGTTTCGGTGCCAGGGGCAAACGGGTCGGGTCGTTTTCCGGTTCGCTGTGTTGATTGCGCAGGACAGAATTATACCGATCATGCCTCCGAGATGAGCAGCGATCCTGATCGTGCCCCGCCGTTTTTCTTTTCGATACCGGTGGATGCACTGCTGACTGATGACGATGATCTGCATTTCGTGGCCGAACTGGTTGTCGCCATATGCAAGGTGGGGCGTGATATCGGTGCGGATGCAGCTGGGAATCATATCCGGGGAGCTGAAGAAAAAGGGCAGAGGCGAATTGGGTCGGGTTAGACAGGCAATAAGCTTGCCAGCAGTGCCGGCCTTGGTCGTGAAGCAGAGGCACGCCCGCAGGCAACTGGATCAGTTCCTGTTCGCGGTAACTCAGAACTTCCTTTTCAACTCTCGAACAGCGTAATCGGCGAACATGCGGACCTTGGGGTCCTGAAGACGGCGATGAGGGGTCAGGCTGCCGAATTGCGCGGGTGGCGGCGGCGTATCGGCCAACACCTCGATCAGCCTGCCTGTCTTGATATCCTCGGCGACCTCGTATCGTGGGCGATTCGCGATGCCTTCGCCCGCAAGCGCCCATGAGGTCAGGACGTCACCGTCATCCGTGTCGAAATGTCCCGATACCATCATTTTCTTTGGCCCTTCATCTGTTTGCAACACCCAGAAATATTCCGGGCTGCGAGGATATCGCAGCAACAGGCAGTTGTGATCGGCCAGATCCTCCGGCTGCGCCGGTGTCCCGTGCCGGGAGAGATATTCGGGAGATGCAACCAGAACGCGCGGGCAATCCGCGATTTTGCGCCATTTCAACGCGGAATCGGCGGGCTCACCCAGAAAGAACGCCAGATCAATGGCATCTTCGACGATGTTCACATTGCGATCCGAAAGCCGCAGGCGGAACTCCACCCCCGGATTGTCGTGACAGAAGGGCGGAATCAGCGGCGCGATCAGCCTTCGGCCCAGCCCAAGCGGCGCGGTCAGCCGGATCACGCCCTGCGGTTTGCCCGAGAATGTGCTGACCATCGCTTCGGCCTCGTCGAGCGTGTCGATCACCCGGCGGGCGTGATCATAGAAGGCGCGACCGATCTCGGTCGGGGTCAGGCGGCGGGTGGTGCGGTTCAGCAGCCGCACGCCGAAACGATTTTCAAGATCCTTGATACGATTCGAGGCGACGGCAGGCGAAAGTCGCAAATCCCGTCCCCCTGCGGTGATCGAACCCAATTCGATCACCCGAACGAAGACCCGCAGACTTTCAAGATAGGACATGAGAATAGCTCGTTTTCAAGGAATCGTGTAAAGTCTTCCGCGTTGAAAGCGATTTCGCAAGGATTCTTTCCGGCTTAGGCTTTCGGACGGGTAAGAACTGTATGTTACGTTGATGGCCTTGGATCCTGTTGAGTGATCATACCCGCCAGTTATCTATGCCAGGGAGAGTGAAATGAAGCCCGAGCTAAGTTTTCTGCTGAACGATCAGGAGGTCAAACTGACCGAGGTCGGCGCTTCGGATACGCTGCTGGATTATTTGCGTGTGGCCCGCCGTCTGACCGGCACCAAGGAGGGCTGCGCCGAGGGCGATTGCGGCGCCTGCACCGTGCTGCTGGGACGCCTGACCGAAAGCGGGCTGATTTATGAGCCGATCAACGCCTGTATCCGTTTTCTGGCCTCGTGCCATGCCTGCCATATCGTCACGGTCGAGCATCTGCACGGACCGGATGGCGGGTTGCATCCGATCCAGAAGGCGATGGTGCAGCATCACGGCAGCCAATGCGGTTTCTGCACGCCGGGGATCGTCATGTCGCTTTACGGGTTGTGGATGAGCAATCCGCAGGCAGGGGCGACTGAGATCGAAGTGGCGTTGCAGGGAAATCTGTGCCGTTGCACCGGCTACGAGCCGATCGTGAAAGCGGCTTTGGCTGCGGGGGCAGAAGGCGGGCAGGCGCAGGATGCCCTGACGGTTGAACGTGAAACCGTCGCTGCGCGGTTGCACGAGATGCGTCGGGGGCGGGTCGAGCTGACCAAAGGTGGCGAGCGCGCGATCATTCCGGCTGATGTTGATGATCTTGCCGCGGTGCTGGAAGAAAATCCCAAGGCGATCATTGTCGCGGGTGCAACCGATGTCGGGCTGTGGGTGACGAAATTCCTGCGCGACATCTCTCCGGCGGTCTTTATCGGGCATTTGATGAAAGGAGTGACCGTTACGGATGGCGAGATCCGGCTTGGGGCGGGCGTGACCTATAGCGAGGCTGCTCCGCTGCTCCGTCGGCACATTCCTGCGGTGTACGACTACCTGTTGCGGATTGGCGGCTGGCAGGTGCGGAACATGGGCACGATCGGCGCGAATATCGCCAACGGTTCGCCCATCGGGGATACGCCGCCCCTGTTGATCGCACTGGGTGCGCGGATCGTCTTGCGCAAGGGCGCGACGCGGCGCGATGTGGCGCTTGAGGATTTCTTTATCGAATATGGCAAACAGGATCGCGCGCCGGGCGAGTTCGTGGAAGAGGTGATCATCCCGATCCAACCCGAAGCGAAAATCGCCGCTTACAAGATCTCGAAGCGCCGCGACAGCGACATCACCTCTGTTGCCGCAGGTTTTCAGGTCATGATTGAAAATGGTATGATAACCGATGCGCGGATTGCGTTTGGCGGCATGGCCGGCATTCCGAAACGTGCCGCACAGGCCGAGGCCGCATTGATAGGGCAGCCCTTTGCCGCGCCCGCATTCGAGGCGGCAGCAACAGCCGTGGCGCAGGATTTCGAACCGCTAAGCGATTGGCGTGCGAGCGCCGATTACCGCCGGGCAGTGGCAGGGAACCTGTTCCGCCGCTTCTGGCTGGAGCAATCCGAAACCGATCTGCCCGTGCGATTGAAATATGCGGTGGGGGAATAACCATGAAAGACGAGATCAGGGGTTTGGCCCATAGCGACACCATCCACGATTCCGCGATCAAGCATGTGACCGGCAGGGCGGAGTATACCGACGACCTGAACGAACCGGCGGGCTTGATCCATGCCTATCTGGGCCTGTCGCAATCCGCGCATGGCATGATCACCGGCGCGGATTTTTCCGAAACGCTCGCCTCGCCTGGCGTGATCGGGGTGCTGACGGTCAAGGATATTCCGGGCGTCAATGACATATCGCCGAACGGCAAGCATGACGAGCCGGTCTTCGCGGATGGGGAAGTGCATTTCTACGGTCAGCCCGTTTTTGCGGTGCTGGCCGAAACCCGCGATCAGGCGCGGCGGGCGGCGCATAAGGCGAAACTTGTTTACGAGGAACTGCCCTTCGCGCTGGATCCCATAGCCGCGCGCGATCAGGGCATGGGCTACGTGACCGAGCCGCTGACATTGAAGCGCGGCGATGCCGGGGCGGCGATGAGTGCCGCGCCGCGCCGGATCAAAGGGCGTTTCGGGATCGGCGGGCAGGATCACTTCTATCTGGAAGGCCAGATTGCAATGGCCGTGCCGGGCGAGGATGACGACGTCACGATCAACGTCTCGACCCAGCATCCCAGCGAGGTGCAGCATATGGTTGCCCATGTGCTGAATGTGCCCTCGCATTCGGTTGTGGTGAATGTGCGCCGGATGGGCGGAGGGTTCGGCGGCAAGGAAACGCAGATGAACCTGTTCGCCTGTGTCGCCGCTGTGGCTGCGAAGAAGTGGAACCGCGCGGTGAAAATCCGCCCGGATCGTGATGACGACATGACTGCCACCGGCAAACGTCACGACTTCGTGGTGGATTACGAGGTTGGCTTTGACGATGAAGGTCGGATTCTTGCCGTTGAGGGGGATTGGTATGCCCGCTGCGGATTTTCGTCCGATCTGTCCGGTCCGGTGACCGACCGGGCGCTGTTTCATGCCGATAATGCCTATTATTACCCCGATGTGCGGATCAGCAGTCATCCGATGCGCACCAATACCGTCAGCAATACCGCATTCCGGGGCTTTGGTGGCCCGCAAGGCGTGATCGTGGCCGAACGGATCATCGAGGAGATCGCTTATGCGCTTGGCCGCGATCCCTATGAGATCCGGCAGAAGAACCTGTATGAGAACGGCCAGTTGACGCCCTATCATCAGGAGGTCACCGACCAGATCCTGCCGCGTATCTTCGCTGAACTGGAAACTGACTGCGATTATCAGGCCCGCCGTCAGGCTGTTCTGGACTGGAACGCGAAAGGCGGCGTGATCCGTAAGGGGATTGCCCTGACTCCGGTGAAATTCGGTATCAGCTTTACCGCGACATGGTTCAATCAGGCCGGTTCTCTGATCCATATCTATTCCGACGGCTCGATTGCCCTGAACCACGGCGGGACCGAGATGGGGCAGGGGCTGAACACCAAGGTCGCGCAGATCGTGGCCGAGGCGTTCCAATGCGATATCTCGCGCATCAAGATCACCCGCACCACGACCGAGAAAGTGCCGAATACATCTGCAACGGCTGCTTCAAGCGGCACCGATCTGAACGGCATGGCGGCGCTTGACGCGGCCGAGCAGATCAAGGCGCGGCTGGTCGAATTCGTGGCCGAGCGCTGGCAGTCCCCGCGTGAAGATGTGCGCTTCGTGCCCGGCCATATCATGGCGGGCGACACGGCGATTCCCTTCGATGAGGTTATCAAGTCCGCCTATATGGCCCGCATCCATCTGTCGGCGGCGGGGTTCTACAAGACGCCCAAGATCCATTGGGACCGCGCGACGGGGCAGGGGCGACCCTTCTATTACTTCGCCTATGGCGCTGCGGTGTCCGAGGTGTCGGTCGACACGCTGACCGGTGAATACGTGATCGACCGCGCCGATGTGATCCACGATGTGGGCCGCAGTCTGAACCCGGCGATCGACAAGGGGCAGGTCGAGGGCGCATTCGTGCAGGGCACAGGCTGGCTGACCTGCGAGGAATTGTGGTGGGACGACAAGGGGCGGCTACGCACGCACGCGCCCTCGACCTACAAGATCCCGCTGGCCTCGGATCGTCCCCGTATCTTCAACGTGAAGCTTGCCGATTGGTCCGAGAATGCCGAGCGTACGATCAAGCGGTCCAAGGCCGTGGGAGAACCGCCCTTCATGCTGGGTATCAGCGTGTTCGAGGCGATCAACATGGCTGTCGCGTCGCTTGCGGACTATCGCGAGCCCGCCCGGCTCGACGCCCCCGCCACGCCGGAACGGGTGTTGTTGGCGGTGGAGCGGCTGCGCCGATGATCCGTGTCAGGATCATATCGGCTCGCGGCTCGACCCCGCGTGAAGCAGGCGCCGAGATGTTCGTCGGTCCTGACAGCGTGGATGGCACAATCGGCGGCGGCCAGCTGGAATATATGGCCATCGACCGCGCCCGGCAGATGCTGAAGACGGGCGAGGGCGAAGCCGAGATGGATATTCCTCTGGGCCCCGAAATCGGGCAATGCTGCGGGGGACGGGTGCATCTTGGCCTTGATCGCAAGGGGCCGGAGCCGCAGGAATACCCAGACGTCCTGATTTTCGGCGCGGGTCATGTCGGGCGGGCGCTTGCGCTTGCGCTGCATCCGCTGCCGGTCAACGCGGTTCTGATCGACCAGCGCCCGGAAGAGCTGTCGCTGGCGGCCAGCGGGCTGGATACCCGTCTCACCCCGCTGCCCGAATCCGAAATCCGTCACGCCCGCCCCGGCAGTTTCATCGTCATCGTGACCCATGACCACGCGCTGGATTTCCTGCTGGCAGCAGAGGCGCTTGCCCGAAACGATCTTGCCTATACCGGCATGATCGGCAGCGCCACGAAACGCGCGCAGTTCGACCGTTTTGCCCACAAACGGGGCATTGATCCTGCGCCGCTGATCTCACCTATCGGAGCCGGATTCTCATCCGACAAACGCCCGGCGGTGATCGCCGCCTTTACCGCCGCCGAGCTGATGGCCCGGCTGAACACAACAGCTTCCATGTCCAGGCACTCATGCAACATCTGATTCGTGGCCGCGTACTCGGCTTTCACGCCGATCCCGCCCAAACTGAAGATAACCACCGCTATCTCGAAGACGGCGCCATTCTGATTGAGGATGGCCGCATTGTCGCGGTGGATGATTATGCCGCGCTTGCCCGACCCGATCTGGCCGTGACGGATCACCGCCCGCATCTGATCATGCCGGGTTTCATCGACCCGCATATCCATTTCCCGCAGGTGCAGGTGATCGCAAGCTGGGGCGCGCAGCTTCTGGATTGGCTGAACAGCTATACCTTCCCGGAAGAGGCACGTTTCAGCGATCGTGGTCACGCCACCCGTATGGCCGGTCTGTTCCTTGATCAGCTTGTGGCGCATGGTACGACCTCTGCCGTTGCCTTCTGCTCGGTCCATCCCGAAAGCGCCGAAGCGCTGTTCGAGGCGGCGGAGGCGCGCAATATGGCGATGGTGGCCGGCAAGGTGATGATGGATCGCAATGCGCCGGACGGGGTTCTTGATACACCACAGCAAGGCTATGATGACAGCAAGCGGTTACTGGAAAAATGGCACGGTCGCGGCAGGCTCCGTTATGCGATCACGCCCCGCTTTGCCATTACCTCGACGCCGGAACAGATGGAGATGGCCGGCAGCTTGGTCCGCGAATACCCGGAATGTCACGTCCAGACCCATCTCAGCGAAAATCTTGAAGAAATCGAATTTACGCTAAATTTATACCCCAAGGCACGGGATTATCTGGATATTTATGAGCGCTACGAGTTGCTTTCGGACAGGCTTTTGCTTGGTCATTGCATCCATCTGCGCGAACGCGAAATCGCCCGGATGGCGGAAACGGGCAGTCGTGCGGTGTTCTGTCCGACCTCGAATCTTTTCCTTGGCTCGGGGTTGTTCGATGAGGGCGGGCTAAGCGCGGCGGGTATCGTCAGCGGAATCGCCACGGATGTCGGTGGCGGAAGCAGCTATTCCATGCTGCAAACGCTGAACGAGGGCTACAAGATCCTGCAACTGAACGGGCAGAAACTGCATCCGCTGAAGGCGTTTCACTGGGCCACTCGCGGAAATGCCGTCGCATTGGGGATGCAGGACCGGATCGGAACATTGGCTCCGGGATCGGATGCGGATCTGGTCGTGCTGAACGTTCATGCTACCGGCGCGATGTCCTTGCGGGCCGAGCGGGCAGAAACGCTGGCTGAAGAATTGTTCATTTTGCAGATCATGGGCGATGATCGCGCGGTTCAACAGGTATATATCGCCGGAGCGCCCGCGAAAGACGTAACGGGCATTTAGTGCCTGTCGCATCTGCCCGGATTGGTTCTCTCTTCTTCTCCTTCTTCTTTGCGATAAATACCTCAGGGGCGCGCCGGCAGGTGCGCCACTGGTTCGAGAACCAGCCGGCGACGGGCAGCGCCCCCGGCCATCGCGGGAGGCAAATAACCGGCGTTTCTGATGCAGTACGGCAGGCTCTTGGGCCTTATTCCACGAGATGTTCAATAAATCGCTGGAAGAGCTCGCTTTGGCTGGAAATGCCAAGGCGGCGATATATGTTGGACCGGTGAATCTTGACCGTGCCTTCCGTAATGCCAAGATGCTCGGCGATTGACAGGCTGCTGTGTCCGCGCAGGATCAACTGAGTCACCGAATGCTGGGCTGGGGTAAGCGCATCCCCGAAAACCTGCTGAAAGACCAGATCGGCATCTCGCCGAGCCGCCGGGGCGTCCGCCTCCGAATTCTGGATGAACGGCCAGTGCTGCCTTATGCTGGCGGCAATGATCGGTGTCAGTCTTGCGAGGGACTCGAATTCGGCATCATCGAATAGCTCGCCACCGCGATTGCGCATCAGTGAATAATTGGCTGCCGTTCCATTGGCGAGGGGAACGATGAAGCCCACTTCCTCGACCAGCGTTCCGGCCTGATCCGAAATACAGGGATGAACCTCGCGCGACCATGCGAATTGCGCGTCATAAAACCGGTCCGGCGCCAGATCGCGCATGCGCCACAGGCCCTCGGTCACGCCCGAGACGCAGGCGGTATAGAAAGGATCCAGAAGATAGGCTCCGCGAAGATAGGAGCGCAGGGCACGACGGTCGACGGTCTCGGAATAGCCGTCATGTATGACGATGGGTCTATGATCGGAACTGAAGACGAATGCGCAGCTCATATCGAATTCCGCCACGCATTCTATCAATGAATCAAGGGCTTGCCCATAATGTACACTTCCAGTGGTCGCGATCGTCTGCGCCACCGCATCGGAAAATCGTTGCGAGATCATCGGCCCGCCTCCGGGCATATAACTTTCGACATATGGCCATTCATGTGCTGTCGCCTAGGCTTTCTCTTACCCGGCCTTGGGAGGGACCGGCCCAGGGTTCCATGGACACGCATTGTGGCCGGGCGTGCAAGTTCTGGTCAAGGGAGGCTGATGTGACAGGAAGATTGGCGGGCAAGGTGGCATTGATTACCGGTGGCGCAGGCGGTTGCGGATTGGCCGCGTCAGAGCTTTTCGCGGCGGAAGGCGCGAAGGTCGGTATTGTCGATCTGCCGCGAAGCAAGGGAGATGACGTTGCCCGGCGTTTGCGCGAGGCAGGTCATGACGTGATTTTCGCCCCTGCGGATGTTTCGGACGCAGAGCAGGTGGAGAATTGCGTCAAGGCAGTAACGGACGCGTTCGGGCCGATCACGGTGCTGATGAATCATGCCGGAATTCTGGCAGCCGTGCCATTCCTCGAAACAAGCGAGGAAGAATGGGACAGGATCATGGCTGTGAATGTGAAAAGCATGTTCCTTGTCAGCAAGGCGGTGCTGCCCGGCATGATCGAGGCGGGGGGCGGCAGCGTGATCTGCACCTCTTCTATTTCAGCGGTGGTCGGCACGCCTATGGAAGTGCTTTACTGCACCAGTAAAGGCGCGTGCCACATGTTCGCGCGCGCTCTTGCCGTAGAGTTCCGGGATCGCAATATCCGATCGAACGCGGTCTGCCCCGGTTTCATCGCGACCGCTCATGGCCTGCGCGAGATCGAGTTGCTGACCAAAAACGGCGTCGATGTATCCGAGGAGGCCATCGCCGCCGCTCAGGGCAGGCTTTGCCGTCCCGATGAGGTCGCGAAAGCTGCTCTGTTCCTGGCCAGCGATGATGCGAGCTTCGTGAACGGGGCGCATCTGTTCGCCGACAATGCCTACACTGCCATCTGATCCGGAAGCAAAGGGGGAAGATATGAACACGTCTTCACATGGGATGACCATCAACGATTTTGGCCTGGAACACGCCCATTGGCGCAACTGGGTCGGTAACCAGTCCTGTGTCCGCGCCGCACGAGGAGCGCCGCAAAGCGAAGATGAGCTATGCGCCATGATCGCCGATGCGACAGCGAAAGGGCTTAATGTCCGGGTTGCCGGCTCGGGTCACAGTTTCACTCCGGTTGCCCTGACCAACGGGCTTCACCTGACGCTGGCCAATATGAAAGGCGTCAAAAGCATCGATCATGAGAAACGCAGGGTGACCGCCTCTGCCGGGACGACGTTCAATGATCTCGTCAAGGTGCTGAAGGCGGAGGGCCTGTCGATGATCAATCAGGGTGATATCGATAGTCAGGCGATCGCAGGGGCCCTGACCACCGGTACGCATGGCACCGGCGCGGCCCTGCCGGTTCTGGCGGATTCCATCGTCGGCATGCGCTTGATCCAGCCCGATGGGTCCGTCCAGATCGTCGATGAAAGCACGCCCGAGCTTCTTCTTGCCAGCCGTGTTTCGCTGGGAACATTGGGGGCGATTTCGGAGATGACGCTGCAACTGACCGACAGTTACCGGCTGCACGAAAAGATTTGGCGCGAGGATTTCGACTCCGCGATGGAGAGGCATGACGAGCTTGCCGAGACGCATCGTCATTTCAGCTTCTTCTGGTGCCCTTATGAGGAAAGCCGGCATTGTTATTGCCTGCCCGACACCTCTGCCACCTCGAAGACGGGGCGCAGTACGGATGTCTGCGAAATGAAGGTCATCGACATCACTGACGCGGAACCATTCGAGACCGAATTCGAGAAGGTCGCCTATAGCTCTGACGTCTATCCGATCGAATATATCGCGAATTTCCACGAGCTCGAATATGCCGTACCGCGTGAACACGGAAAGGATGCCGTGCGTGCGGTTCGCAAGCTGATGCTGGAAGAGTTCCCCGATGCGATCTATCCCATCGAATACCGCTTCACCGCCGGTGACGAGGCGTGGCTTAGCCCCTTCTACCGGCAGGACAGCGTGACCGTCTCGGTTTCGGGCGAGCCGGGCAAGGACTACTGGGACTATCTGCGTGCGGTCGACCGGATCCTGCGGAGCTACGGGTCGCGTCCGCATTGGGGCAAGATGCACTTCCTGACCGGCGAGGATGTCACCTCGATCTATCCGCGCGCCGACGATTTCCGCGAGTTGCGGCGCAAGCTGGACCCGGAAGGGTTCTATCTCAACGACCATCTGGCCCAGCTTTTCCGCTGAGCTTTCGGTGGAAGCGGACTACAAGAATCCGCCCGCCTTTCACCTCGACAGGGAGTTCGCCAATGGCCCATATCGGCACATTCGTTATCTACATCATCATGATTTCGGCGATTATCGGAGCGGTTGCCTCGATCATCGACAGCGAAAGCCCGCTGGGGAAAGAGTTCAATGCGGGTCTTCACGCCATCGGCTATATCTTCATCCCCGTGGCCGGGATCATGGCATCGATCCCTTATCTTTCGGCTTTCGTCACGGCGGTGATCAGTCCGGCCTTTCAGGCAATCAATGCCGATCCGGCCATGGCGGCGACCTCGATCATCGCCGTGGATATGGGCGGTTATCAACTGGCCAAAGAGCTTGCGCTTTCGAACGAGGGCTGGATCATGGCTTCCCTCACCGGATTCATGGCCGGCGCCACGATCATCTTCACCATCCCCGTGGGGCTCGCCATGCTGGACAAGGAGGATCATGAATACATGGCCGTCGGCATCATGTGCGGCGTGTTGTCGATCCCTATAGGCGTGCTGGTCTCTTGCCTGGTGCTGGGCGTGATGGAGGTTGCAATCCGGCCCGAGATCGCAGCCACCGGCGCGGCGACCTATCAGCTGGCGATGGGCATGCTGGGCGTTTTGCGCAACATCGCACCGCTGATCCTGTTCTGCGTGGTCCTTGCGGTGGGGTTGCGGCTGTTTCCGGCATTCATGATCCGGTTGTTCCTAGGGTTCGGGCGGATCATGAACGCGGCCATCACGCTGGTTCTGGTTTTTTCGATCGTAGAATATTTCACCGGGTTCTTTACCTGGGTCTTCGGTCACTGGGGTTTCGCTCCGATCATCGCTGATGAAGAGGACCAGTTCCGTGCGCTTGAAATCGCAGGCTATATCGGGATCATGCTGTGTGGTGCGTTCCCCATGGTCTGGATGCTGAATCATTTCCTGCAAAAACCGATGCAATGGGTGGGAGCCCGGCTGGGCCTGTCATCGGCAGGCACGGCCGGTCTGCTGGCCGCCTCGGCCAATGTGCTGGCGATGTTCAGGCTGATCAAGGACATGCCACCGCGCGACAAGGTACTGGTGATCTCTTTCGCAGTCTGCGGTGCCTTCATGTTCGGGGACCATCTGGCCTTCTCGGCGAATTTCCAGCCGACAATCATTCTGCCATTGCTGCTTGGGAAACTGGCGGGCGGTGTGGCAGGGTTTGCGCTTGCGGTCTGGGTATTGGCGACCCGGTCCAGGCAGCCGTTGGCGTCAAGCGGCTGAAATCGCTTCGGTCGCACCAAGCCCGGGGCTGCGAAAGCGTTTGAACGCCTGCAGCCGGCGGGCCTGGACCAAAAAACGGTGAAACAGGATCCCGCATTCCTGCGTATTTCCTTTCCACGAATCCTCGCCATAATATCGACAATTGTAGTCATCTCGTTCACCGGCCAGCCGATCTCGGTTATATCTGTCAGCAAGGCGCAATGCGGTGATCGGGTCATCGCTGCGCCATGTTCAGGGTAATTGGGACATTGGCCGATGACGGATCATGTTTTGAGAAAAATCACCCCGGTTTTGCTGGCAGGGGGGGCTGGTACGCGGCTCTGGCCGGTCTCCCGCAGGACATTCCCCAAGCAGTTCTCATCACTTACGGGCGATGAAACGCTTTTTCAGGCAACGATACGCCGGTTTGTCGGGCCGGACTATACCCGGCCTCTGGTCATGGCAAACGAGGATTTTCGTTTCATCGTGTCCGGACAGCTTGAACAAATGGGCGTTTCGGGGGCGACAATCGTCGTGGAACCGGTTGGCAGGAACACCGCGCCGGCGATATTGGCCGCTGCGCAAATGGTTGCCGCCGGGAATCCTCGTGGTCTGGTTCTGGTCGCACCCTCGGATCACATGATTTCCGATGCCGTCGCGTTTTCGGAAACCGTGATGAAGGCGGCGGAAATTGCGGAAACCGGCCGGATCGTCGTTTTCGGTGTCCGGCCCGACCGACCGGCTTCCGCCTATGGCTATCTCGAACTGGCCGAGGAAGAGGGCGATTTTCAGATGGTGCGCCGTTTTGTCGAAAAGCCGGCAACCGATCACGCTGCGGATATGCTTGCCCGCGGCAATTGCCTTTGGAATGCGGGAATATTCCTGTTTCAGGCGCAGACCATGATTGACGAGTTCCGAAACCATACGCCGGAATTTCTTGCGCCGGTTCAGGCATCTCTCGATCTGGCCCGACGCGACACCAATTTCCTGCGGCTCGCTGATGCGCCCTGGCGGGAACTGCCGGATAGATCGTTAGATTACGCGATCATGGAGAAATCCGGGAATATTGCGGTTAGCCCACTGACTTGCCCATGGGCCGATCTCGGCGGATGGGATTCCGTCTGGCAGGAGACGGTGGCGGCCTGCCCGAACGGGAATGCAGTTGTTGCAGATGGCGGCTCGACCGCGATCGATTGCCAGAATGTGTTGTTGCGTTCGGAGGGCGACGATCTGCAGGTGGTCGGTATCGGATTGCGGGATACGATCGTTGTGGCCACCAGCGATGCGGTTCTGGTGGCGGATTTGAAGCGGGCGCAGGATGTACGCCTGGCCGTTGACGCGCTTGCCGCGAAACGGCGCAAACAGGCCGTCGCATTCCCGCGGGATTACCGCCCCTGGGGGTGGTATGAGACGCTGGCGCGCGCCGATCGGTTTCAGGTCAAACGTATCATGGTCGAACCGGGTGCGTCGCTTTCGCTGCAAAAGCACATGCACCGGTCAGAGCATTGGGTGGTCGTTTCCGGAACCGCACTGGTGACGATCGATGACGACCAGCGACTGGTAAGCGAAAACGAGTCTGTTTACGTGCCACTGGGCGCGGTTCACCGGATGACGAATCCGGGCAAGGTACCGGTCATCCTGATCGAGGTGCAGACCGGTGTTTATCTGGAAGAAGACGATATCATCCGCTATCACGATCAATATGCGCGGCCGGTTCATCCGCGAATGCCCGTGGATGGGGGCGGGGCAGAAATCCTGCCGTCGGCTGCACAAGCAGACGTGAATAGCGCAGCGCACCATGTGTCTTAATCCGTCAATGTTGTGTCGCAAATTGTCCTTATGGCCCGGCTGCAGAGGTTAGATTGGTAAAACAGGCAGTACGACTCAGCGGTTGTAGAGCCTGTGTCAACCAAGTCGCGCATGATGCGCATGTCACAAGCCAGGTACGTGATGATCACAGCACCCTCTACCGCAGAACTGATCGCGGCCCGAAAGCCCGGCTTCTCGCTGCCGCGCGATCTTTACTGTAGCCAACAGGCATATCAGGACGATCTGGAGCAAATCTGGTATCGCGAATGGCTGTTCGCGCTGCCTTCCTGCGAGATTCCCGCCACCGGCAATTTCGTTACGTTGAATGTCGGGCAATATCCCGTGATTGTGGTAAGAGGCGCGGATGGTCGCATTCGTGCCTTTCACAATGTCTGTCGACATCGTGGGCAGCGGCTATGTCCCCGGACCAATGGCACCAATCCGAAGCTGGTTTGCCCTTATCATCAGTGGACCTATGATCTGGACGGCAAACTTCTTTACGCGCGCGATATGGGTGAAGGGTTCGATCCGGCGAAATTCGGGCTGAAATCGATTCACTGCGTCGATCTGGGCGGAATGGTCTTCATCTGTCTTGCGCAGATCCCACCCGCCATCAATGAGCTCGCCCAGAATCTGATGGCCTATCTCGCCCCCAGCGGGCTTGCGGATTCCAAGGTTGCGTTCAGTTCGACCATCATCGAGAAGGGCAACTGGAAGCTGGTGATGGAGAATAACCGCGAATGCTATCATTGCGGCGGCTCGCATCCTTCGCTTTGCCGGACCTATTCGGAAGATCCCGAAATGACGGTGATGGAGGGGCCGCATTCCGCCAGCGATGTCATTCTCGAACATTGGGATCGTTGCGATGCCGCCCGGCTGCCCGCCCGTTTCGTGAGCGCGCCGGATCTGCAATGGCGCATGGCGCGGGTGCCGCTGATGGATCATCAGGAAAGCTTCACCATGTCGGGCAAGGCCGCCGTCGCGCGGCGGATGGGGACGATTCCGTGGAACGATGCCGGGTCGCTGATGTTCTATCACTTCCCGACCAGCTGGAACCATCTTCTGCCCGATCATGCCATTCTCTTCAGAATCCTGCCGATCAGCCCGACCGAAACCGAAGTCACGACCAAATGGCTGGTTCACAAGGATGCCGAGGAAGGGAAGGATTACGACCTGACCAAGCTGACCGAAGTCTGGCTGGCGACAAATGACGAGGATCGTCAGGTGGTCGAAGAAAATCAGGCTGGCATCCTGAGCCCCGCCTATGAGCCCGGCCCTTATTCTCCGCGGCAGGAAATGGGGGTTCTGCATCTGATCGATTGGTATTGCGGAGTGATGAGCAGCCGGTTGGCGCTACAGGCGGCGGCGGAGTAAGTGATGGTCAAGCAGCGTATAAACTGGTCGGCCGAGCCGTGGGACGATTCCGAGCTTCTGGAATTTACCCAGATGGTACCGGAAACGGCGGATACCGCGACATTCACCTTTCGCGCGCCGTCCGGTGCCTGGTTCGATTACGAGCCGGGGCAGTTCATCACGCTGGACCTGCCCGTGCCGGGCGGGAATGTGCAGCGGACCTATACGCTTTCTTCTTCGCCTTCGCGACCGATGTATGTCTCGATCACCGCGAAGGCGCAGCCCAATTCGATCGCGACGCGGTGGATGATGGATAATCTGAAGCCGGGAATGCAGATCAAGGCTTACGGTCCCGCCGGGATTTTCAGCCTTCAGCGGCATCCGGGTGAGAAATATCTTTTCATTTCTGCCGGTTCCGGAATTACGCCGATGATGTCGATGACGACTTGGCTGTGGGATTCGGGGAAGAAACCCGATGTCGCTTTTCTTCATGCGGCCCGGCGTCCATCCGATGTGATCTTCAAAGAGCAGTTGCATCACATGGCGAACCGGGAATCCGGTCTGCAGTTGCATATCACCGTCGAAGAGCATGACGAGTTTCAGTCATGGCACGGTTATCGGGGCAGGATCAGCCAATTGATGCTGGGTCTCATGGCGCCCGATTACCTGGAGCGAGAGGTGTTCTGCTGCGGTCCCGAGCCTTTCATGCAGGCGGTGCGGGATATCCTTATCTCGCTTGGCTTCGACATGGATCATTATCATCAGGAAAGCTTTGGCGCGCCGGTCGAAACCGAAGCCGAGGCCCCGGATCTGGATGATGTCGTGCCAGACGAGGAAGCCAGATCAGAACTGGTATTTGCGGCATCCGGGATCAGTGCGCGCTGCAACGAAACCGATACCGTTCTGGCCATTGCCAAGGCAAGCGGGCTGAATATTCCCTCGGGCTGTACATTCGGCCTGTGTGGCACCTGCAAGACCCGCAAGCTCGAAGGCGAGGTACATATGGTTCATAACGGCGGCATCTCGGACGAGGATATCGAGGCGGGGTATATCCTGGCCTGCTGTTCGAACCCGATCGGGAAAGTCGTTGTGGATATCTGACAGAGCACGGGGGATTGTTTCCCCCGGCCCCTTCATCTCCGATCAGTAGCGATAGCTACCCATCAGGCAACCGCATCCTTCGGTGTATAGTTGAGGATCGGCGTCAGCCAGCGTTCGGTTTCCCTGAGCGACATGCCTTTGCGGGCGGCGTAGTCGCGAACCTGATCCTCTTCGACCTTGGCGACACCGAAATAATAAGCCTCGGGATGTCCGATATAGAACCCCGAAACGGACGATCCGGGCCACATCGCCATGCTTTCGGTCAGCTCGACGCCCGTCGCGTTGGTTGCGTCAAGCAGGCTGAACAGAGTCAGCTTTTCGGTGTGATCGGGCTGGGCCGGATAGCCGGGGGCAGGGCGGATACCGTCATAACGCTCGGCAATCAGGTCGGCATTGCCAAGGTTTTCATCCGGCGAATAACCCCATAATTCGCGGCGCACACGTTCATGCAGCATCTCGGCCATGGCTTCGGCGAAACGGTCGGCCAGCGCCTTGACCATGATCGAGGAATAATCGTCATTCGCACGCTCGAACCGGGCGGCGATCTCGGATTCTTCGGGTCCTGCGGTGACCACGAAGCCGCCGACATAATCGGGTCCGCTGCCCTCTGGTGCCACGAAATCCGACAATGCCACATTCGGGCGGGTGCCGCGTTTCCACACCTGCTGCCGCAGGGTGTGCAGCATTGTCAGCGTCTCTGTCCGGTCTTCGCCGGTATAAAGACGGATATCGTCGCCTACGGAATTGGCAGGCCAGAAACCGACCACGGCGCGGGGACGGAACCAGTTGCCCTCGATGATACGGGCAAGCATTTCCTGCGCCTCGGCGAACAGGGCACGGGCGGCCTCGCCCTGTTTCTCGTCATCGAGGATACGGGGGTAGACGCCTTTCATTTCCCATGTCTGGAAGAACGGCGTCCAGTCGATATAGCGGGCGATATCCTGCAAATTCCAGTCATCGATGATACGTGTGCCGGTGAAAGACGGGGCATGCGCGGAAAAACCGGTCCAGTCCAGTTTAAGGGCGTTTGCCCGCGCATCGGCCAGCGGCAGGCGTTTCTTGGCTGCTTCCGAGCGCTCATGGCGTTCGGCCACATCCAGATATTCGGCGCGGATATTCTTGATATAAGCTTCCTGTTGTGAAGGGCTCAACAGCGATGACACGACCCCCACGGCCCGGCTGGCATCGGTGACATAGATTGCCGTATTTTTCTGATATTGGGGGGAAATCTTGACCGCAGTATGGGTCTTTGATGTCGTCGCCCCACCGATCAGCAGCGGGATGTTGAAGCCTTCACGCTCCATCTCGGAGGCGACATGCACCATCTCGTCCAGAGACGGGGTGATCAGGCCGGAAAGGCCGATCGCGTCGACATTCTGTTCGCGCGCGACCTCAAGGATTTTCTGCGAGGGAACCATCACGCCAAGGTCAATCACCTCGTAATTGTTGCAGGCCAGGACGACGCCGACGATATTCTTGCCGATATCGTGGACATCGCCCTTGACCGTGGCCATCAGCACCTTACCCGCAGTTTCGCGGTCACTGCCGCCATTCAGGCGCTTTTCCTCTTCCATATAGGGCAGCAATATGGCGACGGCCTGTTTCATCACGCGGGCGGATTTGACCACCTGCGGCAGGAACATCTTGCCTGCGCCGAACAGATCGCCGACGACATTCATGCCCGCCATCAGCGGCCCTTCGATCACGTCAAGCGGTCGGGCGGCCTGTTGCCGCGCCTCTTCGGTGTCGGCCTCGACATATTCGGTGATGCCGTTGACAAGCGCATGTTCAAGCCGCTTCTCGACCGTAAATTCACGCCATGACAGGTCTTTTTCACGTTTTGGGCCGCCAGCCTCGCCACGGTATTTTTCGGCAATCTCCAAAAGCCGCTCGGTGGCGTCGTCGCGACGGTTCAGAACGACATCCTCGCAAGCCTCGCGCAGTTCGGCGTCGATCTGGTCGTAGACCGCAAGCTGTCCGGCATTGACGATGCCCATATCCATCCCGGCCTGAATGGCGTGATACAGGAAAACGGCATGCATTGCCTCGCGCACAGGCTCATTGCCGCGAAAACTGAAGGACAGGTTCGAGACGCCGCCCGACACATGGGCATGCGGCAGGTTCTGGCGGATCCAGCGGGTCGCCTCGATGAAATCCACGCCGTAATTGTTATGTTCTTCGATCCCGGTCGCAATGGCGAAGATATTCGGGTCGAATATGATATCTTCGGGCGGGAATCCGATTTCCTCGGTCAGAATCTTATAGGCGCGGGCGCAAATCTCGGTCTTGCGCTTGAAGGTGTCGGCCTGTCCGGTTTCGTCGAAGGCCATGACGACCACCGCGGCGCCATAGGCCAGACACAAGCCCGCGTGATGCCGGAACTGGTCCTCGCCTTCCTTGAGGCTGATCGAGTTTACGACGGATTTGCCCTGCACGCATTGCAGCCCGGCCTCGATCACCTCCCATTTCGAACTGTCCAGCATGATCGGGACCCGGGCGATATCGGGTTCGGCCGCAAGGAGATTCAGGAACTCGACCATCACGGCTTTCGAATCGATCAAGCCCTCATCCATGTTGATATCGATGATCTGGGCGCCATTTTCGACCTGATCGCGGGCGACTTCCAGCGCGGTGGCGTAATCGCGTTCTTTGATCAGCTTGCGAAAACGGGCCGATCCGGTGACATTCGTGCGTTCCCCGACATTCACGAAGGGAATGTCAGAGGTCAGGACAAAGGGTTCCAGCCCGGAAAGGCGCAGAAGGCGTTCAGGCATATTCAGGCACCTTTCGGGGGCTGTGTTCGGCCACGGCTTCGGCGATGGCGCGGATATGTTCAGGGGTCGTGCCACAGCAGCCGCCGACCACATTCACCAGCCCTTCGCGGGCGAACTCGGCGACCTGCTGGGCGGTATCCTCGGGGCCTTCGTCATATTGACCGAAGGCATTGGGCAGGCCGGCATTGGGATAGGCGCAGACCAGCGTATCCGCCACGCCGGCAATCTCGCTCAGATGCGGGCGCATGGCTTCGGCGCCAAGAGCGCAGTTCAGGCCAACCGTCCAGGGCCGGGCGTGGCTGACCGAATGCCAGAAGGCCGTAGGCGTCTGGCCCGACAATGTGCGGCCCGAAGCATCGGTGATCGTGCCCGAGATCATCAGCGGCAATTGCCTGCCATGCGCCTGCATCGCCTGCCCGCAGGCGAAAATCGCCGCCTTGGCGTTCAGCGTGTCGAAAATGGTTTCGATCAGCAGGATATCCACCCCGCCTTCGATCAGGGCGGTAGCCTGTTCAAGATATGCCACGCGGAGGCCGTCAAAGCTGATGGCGCGGAAGCCGGGATCGTTCACGTCCGGGCTGATGGATGCCGTGCGGTTGGTCGGGCCAAGGGCTCCGGCGACATAGCGCGGCCTGCCGTCTTCCGCAGTCGCGCGGTCCATGGCGCGGCGTGCGGCCTGCGCACCGGCAACATTCAGGTCATGTACCGCCGCCTGCAACCCGTAATCCGCTTGCGCGATCGTGGTCGAGGAAAACGTGTTCGTTTCCACGATTTCTGCCCCGGCCATGGCAAATTTGTAATGGATCTCCTCGATCACCTTGGGTTGGGTGAGGCTGAGCAGATCGTTATTGCCCTTTTGCGGATGCTCGGTCCTGTGGCGCAGAGATTGACCCGAGGAGGTGCCGGTAAAATCACCCTCGTCCAGTCCCAGCGTCTGGATCTGCGTGCCCATGGCCCCGTCCAGAATCAGGATTCGCTCATGGGCGGCGCGGTTCAGCGCCTCGAATACGGGGGAAAGGGTCAGTTTGCCGCTCATTGCTCTTATCCTTGCTCAGGCCAGCAGTAACATAGGCAGTGTGTGACCCGCCCGCAAATTCATAATTTTCTACAAGATCATGAGGAGGATTGATAATTCATTGGGATTATCTGTTCAGTGACGAAAACAATCGCTGATGCTCGGCAATCGCATAGCGATCGGTCATGCCCGCGACGTAATCCAGAACGATACGGGCGCGTTCGGTCTTGTTGCCGGCCTGCTCGGCGGCCTGCCGCCAGCCTTCCGGAAGCTGCGCAGGATCGTTCAGGAACAGTGGAAACATATCGTTGAGAATAGCGGTGACCTGATGGCGTTCATCCACGACCGAGGGCGCGCGATACATCCGCTGAAACAGAAAGGCCTTGATTGCCTTGATATTCTGATACAGCGGTTTCGAGAACCGGATGATCGGTCCGTCCATGTCGCGGATTTCCTGCGCCGACCGGGGTTGCAGCCCGGTCAGCCGGTTTTGGGCCACGGCAATCACATCCTCGACCATCACGCCGAAGACCCGGCGCAGGGCCTCGTGCCGTCGCCGCATGCGATCCAGTCCGGGATGTAGCCGGTCCACCTCGGCAAAAGCCGGACCGATGACGGGTAGCTCGGCCAGTTCCTCTTCAGCGAACAGACCGGCGCGCAGCCCGTCATGCAGGTCGTGATGGTTATAGGCCACATCATCGGCGACCGCCGCGACCTGCGCCTCGGCGCTTGCATTCGTGTGCAGTTCCAGATCCCATGCGGTATTCACCTCGGCCAGCGCGTAGGGTAGCGGACCGGTCACCGGGCCGTTATGCTTGGCGATGCCTTCCAATGTCTCCCATGTCAGGTTGAGCCCGTCGAAATCGGCGTAATGCCGTTCCAGCATGGTGACGATCCGCAATGCCTGCGCATTATGGTCAAAGCCGCCATACGGCTGCATCAGCGCGGCCAGCGCATCCTCGCCCGTATGACCGAAGGGCGGGTGTCCCAGATCATGCGCAAGGGCGACGGCTTCGGCCAGATCGGTGTTCAGTTCCAGCGCCCCGGCTATGGTTCGCGCAACCTGCGCGACTTCGATTGTATGGGTCAGCCGGGTCCGGTAATAATCGCCGCGATATTCCTCGCCGTCATGCTCGACAAAGACCTGCGTCTTGTGCTTCAGCCGCCGGAAAGCCGAGGAATGGATGATCCGGTCCCGGTCCCGTTGCCATGGCGAGCGGAAGGTCGATAATTGTTCGGACCACAGCCGGCCTCGGCTGTCTTCGGGTTGGCAGGCATAGGGTACAGTCATGGACCATCCTTGCAGGGTGTTCGACGCAAGCCTATATTCCCATTAAGCAGACGAAAACGGGAACGCCCCATGAACGTGCCTCCGAAAGTGACCGAACGGGCCTTTGCCCAACTGGCCGAGATCAATGCCGATACCGATCCCCGCCCGCTTCGTGTGGCGGTTGCGGGGGGCGGCTGTTCAGGATTCCAGTACGATATCCGGCTGGATGACGCCGAAGACGACGATCTGATTCTGGAAGGTGGTGGCCAGAAGGTTGTGGTCGACCCGGTGTCGCTGCCCTATCTGACCGGCGCGGTGATAGATTTCACCGATGAACTGATCGGAGCGCGTTTCACGATCGAGAATCCGAATGCCACCTCTAGCTGCGGCTGCGGTACGTCTTTCTCGATTTGAACTATTAGCCTTAACCGCTTCTTCTTCACGGAAATATCCTCGGGGTAGGCCGATCCGTCCGGATCGGACGGGTGGCGGACAGCCCCCTGCTCCAAAAGACCTGCGCGGCGCTTGCCAATTCTGTCGCAGCGCCCCACTATGTCGCCATGAAAATCGCATCCTTCAATATCAACGGCATCAAGGCCCGTATCAATGCGCTGACCGACTGGCTGGCCGGGGCAGATGCCGATGTCGTGGTTCTGCAAGAGATCAAATCCGTTGACGAGACCTTCCCGCGCGCGCATTTCGAGGATCTGGGCTGGAATATCGAAACGCATGGGCAAAAGGGCTTCAACGGGGTGGCGATCCTGTCGAAGCTGCCGCTGGAAGATGTGATCCGCGGCCTGCCGGGCGACGATGGTGATGAACAGTCCCGTTATATCGAAGCGACCGTAACAGGCGCGCAGGCGGTTCGGATCGCGGGATTGTATCTGCCGAACGGCAATCCGGTGCCGGGACCGAAATACGACTACAAGCTTGCCTGGACGGAGCGGCTGCGGTTGCGTGCCCAGGAATTGCTGGCGGCAGAGATGCCGGTCGTGATGCTGGGCGATTTCAATATCATCCCCGAAGCACGCGACGCCGCCAGTCCCGAGAAATGGCGGGAAGACGCATTGTTCCTGCCGCAAAGCCGCGCGGCCTTGCGCAGAATCGTGTGGCAAGGCTGGACCGATGCGATCCGCGCCCGCGATCCGTGGTCCACACGCGGTCCCTTTACCTTCTGGGATTTTCAGGGCGGAGCGTGGAACAAGGATGACGGTATCCGGATTGATCACATGCTCCTGTCGCCTCAGGCGGCCGATCTGCTTGAGGAAACCGGAGTAGACCGCGAGGCCAGGGCAGGGGAAAAACCCAGCGATCATGTTCCGGTCTGGGTGCGCTTGTCTGCGTAGACGATATCCGGTCTTCCCGTTCCGATGCGCCCGATTGCGATATCGTCAGTGCACTGAAGGATGACCCGCAGACAGGATGATATTCCGGAAGACGCAGGTCACGTTACTTCGGCAAGGAAAATATAACCCGCGCCATAGATCGTCTTTATCAGCTGCGGGTTCCTGGGATCTTCGCGAAGCTTGGTGCGCAGGCGCGAGATCCGGACATCCATGGCGCGGTCGAAACTGTCCCCGGCCGAGCCTCCCAATGCGTCAAGCATCTGGGTTCGGGTAATCAGGCGGCGCGGCGCATCTGTGAACATGCGCAGCACCTCGGCCTCGGCATGGCTGAGCGGAATCTCGGTCCCGTCGGGAGCAATCAGCAGATAACGGTCGAAATCCGCGGTCCAGCCCGCGAAGCCGGCGATCTGGGCGTCGTGGCTGGCGGGCTGAGCCGGGCGTCGCAACCGGGCGCGGATACGGGCGACGACTTCGACCGGCTCGAATGGCTTGATGACATAATCATCCGCGCCCAGTTCCAGCCCCGCCACACGGTCCTGCACCTGAGCGCGACCCGAAATGATGATGATTGCGACCCCCGATTCCGTCGCAAGCCGGTGAACAAGGGCAAGTCCGTCCCGATCCGGCAGACCAAGGTCGATCAGGCAGGCATCCGGTGTGATCCGGCGCAGAGCTGCCTCGAACTCCGCTGCGCGGGCGAAGCTGTGCGTCCGGAAGCCCGCTTCTTCAAGGGCGGATGACAGCAGGCGTCGGATTTCGGGCTCATCATCCAGAATCGCGATAACGGGAATATCTGTCATGCGGATTCCTTGATTGCGCTGTTCAGGGCGGCCGCCAGACGGGCGGCGGTGAAAGGCTTGGTCAGGACCTGCCCGGAAATCGAACGCCGCAGCGGGTCATCCTGCGGTACGGAACTCATCAGCACGATCGGCAGGCCCGCGCCCGTCAGATCGAGTCCAAGCCCGTCGCCCAGATGGATATCCGACAGGATCATCGTCAATCCCGGCAGATCTGTCATCCTGCGAGCCTCTGTCAGGCTGCCTGCCTCGATGACGGAATGTCCCAGACTGGTCAGCTGGCTCCGGATATCGGTGCGGATCGTATCGTCATCCTCGACCAGCAGGATCATCTGCGGCGTAACCGGGCGGTATGGCAGGCGCAGGCTGACCCGGGCACCTGTGGCGGTATTGTCCAGCCGCATGACCCCGTCGACCAGTTTGGTCTGGTCATAGACCATCGACAGACCAAGCCCCGAACCCTGTTCCTTCTTGGTGCTGAAAAAAGGCTCGGTTGCCCGTTTAAGCGCTTCGTTCGAGAAGCCGGGACCGGTATCGGTGACGGCGATTTCGATCCAGTCGCCACCGATCTGTGCGGTCAGATCGATTTGTCCCGGCCCATCAAGCGCGGCATTCGCGTTGAGGATCAGGTTCAGAAGCGAATCCTGCAAGGCATCAGGATCAAGAAGCAGCGGCGCATCCGGCAAGCTGGCGGCCAGGACAAGTGTCACCCCCTCATGAAGCGACGGGCGGGCGAGTGTCACCACCTCGTTCAGAAGTGGGCGCAGCTCCACGGGTTGCAACGCGATTTCGCGGGGACCGCTGATCTTGGCAAGCCGATCCAGAAGCGAGGCGCCACGGCGAGCCGCGGCCAAGGTCGCCTTTACGTCTTCGGCTGCCTCTGCTGGCAAGGCCATCGAGGCGAGCCGTCCCTGAAGGCCGAGGATGATCGTCAGCAGATTGCCGAAATCATGCGCCATTCCCGAGGTCAGCCCGGCGGCAAGGCTGCGCTTGCTGGCATGCGTCAGTGCTTCGCGTGCCTGCACCTCGGCGCTGACATCGGTCGACAGGACATAGACCCCTTGCCCCAGACGGTCAGGCGTAAGCGCGATGCGAACACGATGTCCCGACGGTCTGTGGGTCATTTCGAAGACCTGCGCTTCTCCGGCCAGCGTACGGTCGATCCACGGTTGCAGGGTTGCGAAAGTCTCGGCCCCCAGCGCTTCGGCAACCGTGCTTCCGATCACCTTGCCAGTACTGCCGGGAAAGACCGTCGGTTGCTGGTGGTTCGAGAATGTATAGCGATAAGCGGCATCCAGATGCGCGATATGCGCGGGCACCATCTCGGTCACTTGCCGGGTACGGGCTTCGATCTGCGTCAGAACCCGCTGTGCTTCCTGCAGGGCGGCATTGGCTGCGGCCAGTTCGCGATTGGCACTGGCAAGCCGTTCGGTATGATCCAGCAATTGCTCGGACAATTCCTCGGACCGGGTACGCAGCAGGGATTCCTGCTTTTTGCTATGGGTGATGTCGGTATAGACGGTGACCCAGCCGCCTTGCGACAGTGGGGCGCCCTCGACCGCGATCCAGTGGCCATTGGCGCGCTGACGCTCGAAGTAATGCGGCTCGAACGCGCGGGCCTGTTCCACGCGCGAGGCGACGGCCGCCCGGGGGTCGTCCTGGGGACCATAATCGCCGCGATTGACCATGTGGCGGATGGTATCCTCGAAGCTGGTGCCGGGCTTCACGAGTTCGTCGGGCAGATCGAACATGCTTTGATATTGCCGGTTCGCTACTGCCAGACGCAGATCGGCGTCGAAGATCGACAATGCCTGACCGATGAGGTTCAGGCCCGAGCGGGTCAGATCATCGCGCATCTCAGTTGGCGTCATTCGTGTTTCTGTCCTCCGCAGACCTGATTAGCACCGGTTCAGGTTCAAATGGAAATGTTTCAATCGAAGCGGTGTAACAATTCGTAGGATTCGCGCAAAACTGCGGTAAAGATTGCTGGCAAATGTGATCGTCAACCGGGGTGGGAGGCGCTTCGGCAGACATGCGGTAAACGCATGCGACAGGGAGGAGACATGACGGACCAGCAGACGCTTGCGGGCGCGTTGCATTCGATTCCTGCACTTCTGGCGCGGAATGTGGCCCGCTTTGGCGACAGGCCCGCCTATCGGGAAAAAGAATTCGGCATCTGGCAAAGCTGGACCTGGGCAGAGGCGGCCGAAGAAATCAGGGCGCTTGCACTCGGGATGCTGGTTCTCGGTCTCAGACAGGGCGATTACGTGGCTGTCATCGGCCGGAATCGTCCCGCGCATTACTGGAGCATGATCGCTGCTCAGATGTGCGGGGCGATTCCGGTACCGCTGTATCAGGACGCGGTGGCGGAAGAGATGGCTTATGTGCTGGAGCATTGCGGCGCGCGCTTCGTGATCTGCGGCGATCAGGAGCAGGTGGACAAGGTTCTGGAGGTCGAAGAATCCGTCAAGGGGGTCGAGCGGATCCTTTATAACGACAAGCGCGGGATGCGGAAATACGACCATTCCCGTATGAATTCCATTGCCGATACGCAGGATCAGGGTCGGGCGGCGGAACCCCGGCTGGGGCTTGAACTGGACGCGCGTATTGCTGCACTGGATGAGAGCAGCATCTGCGTGATGTTGTATACTTCGGGAACGACGGGCAAGCCCAAGGGAGTGGTGCTGTCCAATCGCAATATTATCGAGACGGCGAAGAATACCTGCGATTTCGACCGCCTGACCATGCGCGAGGAAATCGTCGCCTATCTGCCGATGGCATGGGTGGGCGATTTCATCTTTTCGATGGGGCAGGCGCTTTGGGCTGGTTTTACTGTCAATTGCCCCGAAAGCGCGCATACGATGGCGACGGATACGCGCGAAATCGGCCCGACTTATTTCTTTGCGCCGCCACGGGTCTTTGAAGGGCAACTGACCTCGGTGATGATCCGGATGGAGGATGCCGGGCGGATCAAGAAATGGCTGTTCGACCGGTTCATGAAGATCGCGCGGCGCGTTGGACCGGCGCTTCTGGATGAGGAAACCGTCGGATTCACGGATCGGTTGGCATATGGGCTGGGCAAGCTGCTGGTTTACGGGCCGCTGAAGAATACGCTGGGCTATAGTCGTATCAGGGTCGGATACACCGCCGGCGAGGCGATCGGCCCCGAGATTTTCGATTTCTACCGCAGTCTGGGTATCAATCTGAAACAGCTATACGGCCAGACCGAAGCCTCGGTGTTCATAACCCAGCAGCCAGATGGCCAGGTACGTTCCGATACGGTCGGTGTGCCGTCTCCCGAGGTCGAGGTGAAGATTGCCGAGAATGGCGAGGTCTTCTATCGCAGCCCCGGCACTTTCGTTGAATATTACAAGAACCCGGACAGCACCGCCTCGACCAAGGATCCTGACGGATGGGTCGCGACGGGCGATGCAGGCTTTTTCGAGGAATCGACCGGACATCTGCGCATCATCGACCGGGCCAAGGATGTGGGCAAGATGGCCGATGGCAGTATGTTTGCGCCGAAATACGTTGAAAACAAACTGAAATTCTTTCCAAATATTCTTGAGGCAGTCGTGCTTGGGAATAATCGCGACTATTGCACGGCGATGATCAATATCGATCTGAACGCTGTCGGCAATTGGGCCGAGCGGAACAATATCGCCTATGCCTCCTATCAGGAACTGGCCGCGCATCCGCAGGTCTATGCCACGATCAAATCCCATGTCGAAGAGGTCAACGCCTCGGTCGCCGGTGACGAGATGTTGTCCAACTGCCAGATTCACCGCTTTCTTGTGCTGCACAAGGAACTCGACCCCGACGATGGCGAGATGACGCGCACCCGCAAGGTTCGCCGCGCCGTCATCAGCGAGAAATTCGCCGATCTGGTCGGGGCTCTCTATGATGGTTCAGACGGTATCTATACCGAAACCGAAGTGACTTATGAGGATGGCCGCAAGGGCAAGATAAAGGCGACGCTAAGGATCGAGGATGTGCAGGTCTTCGGTGATGCGGTGCAGCAGAAGGTGGCGGCGCAATGAATACGCAGACGGATATCGCCACAGCCGGCCGTCAGCTTGGCGGCACCTTGATGGAGCTGAGGAATATCACCCTGCGTTTCGGCGGCGTCGAGGCGATCAAGAATATCAGTTTTGACATTCGCGAGGGCGAGATCCGCGCGATCATTGGGCCGAATGGCGCCGGAAAATCCTCGATGCTCAACGTGATCTCGGGCTTTTATGTTCCTCAGGAGGGCGAGGTCTGGTTCCGGGGCGAGCGGCGCGGACCGGTCAAACCCTATGAGGTAGCCCGGCTGGGTATCGCCCGGACCTTCCAGAATATCGCCCTGTTCGACGGGATGAGCGTGCTGGATAATATCATGACAGGGCGCCTGCACCGGATGAAGGCGGGATTTCTGTCGCAGGCGCTGTGGTGGGGGCTAGCGGAGCGCGAGGAGATCGAGAATCGCGCTCAGGTCGAGCGGATCATCGACTTTCTGGAAATCCAGAATATTCGCAAGACGCCGGTCGGACGGCTACCCTACGGGCTGAAGAAGCGGGTCGAGCTGGCCCGCGCGCTGGCCGCCGAGCCGCAGCTTTTGCTGCTGGACGAGCCGATGGCGGGAATGAATGTCGAGGAAAAGGAAGACATGTCGCGCTTCGTCCTTGATGTGAATGACGAGTTCGGGACCACCATCGCGCTGATCGAACATGACATGGGTGTCGTCATGGATCTTTCGGACCGCGTGGTGGTGATGGATTACGGCCGCAAGATAGGCGATGGCTCGCCCGATGAGGTTCGGAACAATCAAGAGGTTATCGATGCCTATCTGGGGGTGGCGCATGACTGACATGCAGACAGGGGAGGCAGGCCGATGGACCAACTGATCTTCGCCGCCGAGGTGTTCATGAACGGCCTGATGACCGGCGTGATGTATGCGCTTGTCGCCCTGGGTTTCGTGCTGATCTTCAAGGCGTCCGGCGTCTTCAACTATGCGCAGGGTGTGCTGGCCTTGTTCGCGGCGCTGACGCTGGTGGGAATACAGCAGGGACAGGTGCCTTTCGCGCATCTGATCAACTCGATATTCGGCACTCATTTGGAATATTTCGGCTGGACCGTTCCCGTAGTTCTCGCGATCCTGTTGGCGGGTGCGGTCATGGTGCTGCTGGCCTTCCTGATCGAAAAACTGGTGCTTCAGCATCTGGTCGGACAGGAGCCGATCATCCTGTTCATGGCAACGATCGGGCTGGCCTATTTCCTGGAAGGGCTGGGCGATGTGATGTGGGGGGCGGATATCAAGAACCTGGATGTCGGGCTGCCGCAGGGAATCTCGGAAAGCATCGAGAGCGTCTCGGCGAACTGGTTCGGCTACGGATTCTTCATTGACAGGCTCGATATCTGGGCCGCGATCATCGCGGCATTGCTGGTCACCGCCCTTGTCGCCTTCGCGCAATATACCAAGCAGGGCCGCGCCATGCGGGCAGTGGCCGATGACCATCAGGCGGCGCTGTCGGTGGGGATCTCGCTGCGCTTCATCTGGGTGATGGTCTGGTCGATCGCGGGTTTCGTGGCGCTTGTCGCCGGGATCATGTGGGGCACCAAATCCGGGGTTCAGTTCAGCCTTTCGCTGATCGCGTTGAAGGCATTGCCGGTGCTGATGCTTGGCGGGTTCACCTCGATTCCCGGTGCCATCGCGGGCGGGCTGATCATCGGCGTAGGCGAAAAGATGTTCGAATTCTTCGTCGGACCGATGATCGGTGGCGCGACCGAAAACTGGTTCGCCTATGTGCTGGCACTTTTGTTTCTCGTCTTCCGTCCGCAGGGGCTGTTCGGCGAGAGGATTATCGAAAGGGTCTGAAGGATGGACAGGTTTGATGCCTCCCGGCAGGGATGTTTGGGTGAAGAAGAAGCCGGACGGCCTTCTTCTGCATATGAATATCCAAATCCGGCAGATCGGGCAGGAGTGACAAATGTTGTATCGTGAGGCCGGCGATTTCAAGACGAGCTATCGCGACGATGGCCAGACATTCCCGATCCGGCTGGACCGGGTCGCCTATTATGCCGTGGTGATCGTGGCCTTCATGATCGTGCCCTTCGTCATCAACGACTATTGGGCGAATGCGGTTGTGGTGCCGTTCCTGATCTATGCCATTGCGGCATTGGGGCTGAACATCCTGACGGGATATGCCGGGCAGGTCAGTCTTGGGACCGGCGGCTTCATGGCGGTGGGGGCTTATGCCGTTTACAAGCTGATGACCACCTTCCCCGAGATCAATATCGTCATCCATATCCTGTTGGCCGGCGGCATCACCGCGATCGTCGGAATGCTGTTCGGGCTGCCTTCGTTGCGGATCAAGGGCTTTTACCTTGCTGTTGCGACGCTGGCCGCGCAGTTCTTTCTTGTCTGGCTCTTCAACAAGGTGCCGTGGTTCTACAATTATTCCGCATCGGGGCAGATCACGGCGCCGACGCGCACCGTATTTGGCCTTGCCGTGACCGGACCGTCGACCAGCGCTGCGGCGAAATATCTGATCTGCCTGGTGTTTGTTTTCATTCTGGCCTGGGTGGCGAGGAACCTGACTCGGGGAACGCTGGGCCGCAAATGGATGGCGATCCGCGATATGGATATCGCTGCCGAGATCATCGGGGTGAATCCCCTGACCGCCAAGCTTTCGGCATTTGCCGTATCGAGCTTTTTCGTTGGGGTCTCTGGGGCGTTGCTGTTCTCGGTCTATCTTGGGGCCGCGGAAGTGGGCGAGGCGTTCGGGATCAACAAGAGCTTCCTTGTTCTGTTCATGATCATCATCGGTGGGCTGGGCAGCATCTTTGGAAGCTTCGCGGGCGCGGCTTTCATGGTTCTGATGCCGGTGGTGCTGAAGAACCTGCTGGTCGGGCAATTCGGCTGGGCCACTGATCTCGCAGCGCATTTCGAGTTGATGATCGTTGGTGCGCTGATCGTGTTCTTTCTGATTGCCGAACCGCATGGGCTGGCGCGCCTTTGGGCACTGACCAAGGAAAAACTCCGGCTCTGGCCATTCCCGCATTAATCTTAGTGACCGGGACAACCGGCCAATCTCAACTTTGGGGAGGAGACCCAATGAAACGGAAATTTACTGCGCTTCTGACAGCCGGGATAATGGCGGCAAGCCCGGCATTGGCCGATCTGGTGGTGCCTAACCTATCCTATCGCACAGGTGCATATGGGGCGAACGGTACCCAATATGCCGATGGTTTCAACGATTATTTCACTTTGCTGAACGAACGTGACGGCGGGATCGGCGGTGAGAAGATCCAGGTGCCGGAATGCGAGACGGCCTATAACACCGAAAAGGGCGTGGAATGCTACGAGGCGACCAAGGATTCGGGCGCATTGGTTTACAACCCGCTTTCGACCGGGATCACTTATCAGCTTATTCCGAAAGTCTCGGTCGACAAGAAAGTCCTGTATACGCCGGGATATGGACGCACTTCGGCCAAGAATGGCAAGGTGTTCGAGTGGATTTTCAATGCCCCGGCGAATTACTGGGACGGGGCCTCTGTCGCGATCAAGTATCTGCTGGACGAGAATGGCGGCGATCTGAACGGCAAGAAGATCGCCTTGGTCTATCATAATTCGGCCTATGGGAAGGAGCCGATCCGGACGCTTCAGGATCTGGCGGAAAAGCACGGTTTCGAACTGACCGAACTGCCGGTGGATGCGCCAGGACAGGAGCAGAAAAGCCAATGGCTCCAAATCCGCCGCGATCGCCCGGATTACGTCATCATGTGGGGTTGGGGCGTGATGAATCAGGCGGCGATTCAGGAGGCGGCGAATATCCGTTTCCCGATGGAGAATTTCATCGGGATCTGGTGGTCAGGCTCCGAGGTTGATGTGAAGCCGGTGGGCGCCCAGGCGAACGGTTACAAGGCACTGACCTTCCACGGCGTCGGTACGGATTATCCGATCTATGACGACCTGCAGGAATATGTGATCGAGCCGGGCAAGGCCTCGCAGGGCGGCGAGCATGTCGGCTCGGTGCTGTATTCGCGCGGCATGTATGCGGCGCTGGTGATTTCCGAGGCGATCCTGAAGGCGCAGGAACTTGCCGGGACCTCGGAGATCAATCCCGAGCAGCTGCGCGATGGTTTCGAGCAGCTTGACATCACGCCCGAACGGCTGACGGAGCTTGGCCTTCCCGATTTCGGTCCCGAGATCAAGATGACCTGCGACAATCACGGTGGCAGCGGAATGTCGCGGATGCAGCAATGGGATGCCGAGGCCGGCAAGTGGAACCTGATCACCGAATTCACCGAGCCGGATAAGGAGGTCCTCGAGCCGTTGATCACCGAGGACAGCGAGGCTTACGCCAAGGAGGCCGGGGTCACCCCGCGCGATTGCTGATGACATGCCCGGCGGCGGAGATTGCCGCCGGATCCCTATTGCCGGAGAAGGTCCATGCTTGACGCCGAAGACGGTGAAGCCCTGCTGGAAGTCAATAATATCGAGGTGATTTATAACCATGTCATTCTGGTTCTGAAGGGCGTCAGCCTTTCGGTTCCGAAGGGCGGGATCACCGCGTTGCTTGGTGGTAACGGGGCGGGCAAGACGACGACGCTGAAGGCGATCTCGAATCTTTTGGCCAGCGAGCGGGGAGAGGTGACAAAGGGCTCCATCCTCTATCGTGGCGAGCCGGTGGCGGCGCGAAATCCCGCGGCGCTGGTATCGCGTGGCGTCATTCAGGTGATGGAAGGGCGGCATTGTTTCGAACACCTGACCGTTGAAGAAAACCTGCTGACGGGTGCCTATACCCGCAAGGATGGCGGGGCGGCGATCAGGCGCGATCTCGAGATGGTCTATGATTATTTTCCCCGTCTGCGCGAGCGCCGCAAATCCCAGGCCGGCTATACTTCGGGCGGTGAGCAGCAGATGACCGCCATGGGACGTGCCCTGATGTCGCGCCCCGAGACGATTCTGCTGGACGAGCCTTCGATGGGGCTGGCTCCGCAACTGGTCGAGCAGATTTTCCAGATCGTAAAGGCGGTGAATGAGGGCGAGGGGGTGACCTTCCTTCTGGCCGAGCAGAACACCAATGTGGCGCTGCGCTATGCGCATTACGGCTATATCCTTGAAAATGGCCGGATCGTGATGGATGGTCCCGCTGCCGCCCTGCGCGAGAACCCGGATGTCAAGGAATTCTATCTGGGCATGTCGGATGAGGGCCGGAAATCCTTCCGCAATGTGCGCAGCTACCGCCGCCGCAAACGCTGGCTGGCGTAAGGAGCAACAATGACCGGAAATTACGACGATCTGGAAACCCGCGATCCCGAGGCGCGTATCGCGGATCTGGCTCAGGCCCTGCCCAGGGCGATCGCCCGCGCCAAGGCTGCGCCTGTGCTGGCTCGGCTGCTACAGGAGGTCGAGCCAGCGCAGGTGACAGATCGCGCCGCTCTTGCCCATTTGCCGGTGATCCGCAAGGCCGAACTCTCGGCGGCGCAGAAGAAAACCCCGCCTTTCGGTGGCTATACCACGCGGCCGCCCGCGGAATTCGATCTGATCTTTCAAAGCCCCGGACCGATCTATGAACCGGGGCGGCACGAGCGCGACTGGTGGCGTCTGGGCCGCTTTCTGCATGCCTCGGGTATAGGACGTGGCGATATCGTGCAGAATTGCTTCAGCTATCACCTGACGCCAGCGGGAATGATGTTCGATTCCGGCGCCCGGGCTGTCGATGCGGCGGTTCTGCCTGCCGGAACCGGCCAGACCGATCTTCAGGTGCAGGCCGCCGTGGATATCGGCTCGACCTGTTACGCGGGGACGCCGGATTTCCTGAAGGTCATTCTGGATCGCGCCGACGAGCTGGGTCTGCATCTGTCCATAACCCGGGCCGTCGTCGGTGGAGGTGCGCTGTTTCCATCGTTGCGGCAAGGCTATGCGGATCGCGGGATCGTGACACGGCAATGCTACGCAACCGCCGATCTGGGGAATATCGCCTATGAAAGCGATGCTTTGGACGGGATGATCGTGGATGAGGGCGTGATCGTCGAGATCGTCCGGCCGGGTACCGGTGATCCGGTGCCCGATGGTGAAGTCGGTGAGATCGTGGTGACATCGCTCAACCCCGATTATCCGCTGATTCGATTCGCGACCGGTGATCTGTCGGCCGTGATGCCCGGGATTTCATCATGCGGGCGTACCAATATGCGCATCAGGGGCTGGTTGGGCCGTGCCGATCAGACCACGAAGATCAAGGGCATGTTCGTTCGGCCCGAACAGGTCGCGGTGCTGATTGCCAGGCATCCTGAAATCACCCGCGCGCGCATCATCGCCGAGCGTGAGGGTGAGATGGATCTGATGACCGTGCAGATCGAAGCGCAGCAGGGGGACCCGAATGTCTATGCGGGGTCGGTGGTGGATACGCTCAAACTGAAGGGGCGGATCGAAATCGTTCCGCCGGGCAGCCTTCCCAATGATGGCAAGGTTATCGAGGATCGGCGCAGCTATGACTGAGTACGAAAATGAACTGCATTTGATGCATTAACTTGTTCCCTGATTGTTCTTCTCCATAAATGCACCCGTTGCAATTGGTGGGTATAATCATGGCTGTGGACAAGAATAAGATCATTATCAAAAGGGTCGTTGCTGCGGGTGACGCGCAGCATCATGGCGGGGCCTGGAAGGTCGCTTATGCGGATTTCGTAACGGCAATGATGGCCTTTTTTCTTTTGATGTGGCTGCTGAATGCCACGACCGAACAGCAGCGTTCGGGCCTTGCGGATTATTTCAATCCAACAATAGTGCAGAAATCCGGCGCTTCCGGTGATGGTGTGGAACAAGGGATCCGTCACGCCATATTCGAAGATCTTCCCGATAGTCAGAAGACTTCTGATTTCGAAGAACTGGCCCGGCAGGTTCAGGACCGGCTGACCGGCACCGGTGCCGAATCTCAGCAATTGACCAATCTGCTGCGCCATGTTGTCACCAGAATGACGGATGAAGGCCTGGTAATCGAAGTCGGTGATCTGACCGATCAGCCGCTTTTTGTGGAAGATACCGCCCAAGCACGACCGGTTTTGAAAGAAATTGCAGCGGTGCTTGCCCGTGTTCTTGAAGACACCAGAAATGACTTGGCAATTTCTGGTCACGTGCGTGCCTATCCCGAGACGCTGATTGCCTCGCCGGTCTGGGCACTGTCCGATGCAAGGGCGCATACATTGCGCAATCTGCTTGATCAGGCCGGATTGCCGGATCGGCGCATTCAGCGGGTGACCGGCTTTGCGGATCGGAAGAATCGCAACGGTAATCCCATGAATGCTGCCAATAACCGGATCGAAGTCATCCTGCTTCGTTAAAGCGCAATATCGTGCTGTTAGGCGAATCTTAAACTGTCTCGCTGATGCTGCCGGTATTGAACCAGGTAAAGAGGTTTCTCTCATGTCGATGACTTCAGCAATGGGTGCCGGTGTCGCCGGATTGGTGGCAAATGCGATCCGGCTCGCCACCATTTCGGATAATATCGCGAATTCCTCGACAATGGGATATCGTCGGGTCGAAACGGAATTCGACGCGATCGTCCTGGGCGGCACCGGCGGCGGGGGGTATTCCGCCGGTGGTGTTCGCACGTCGAATGGCCGCCGGGTGGATCAGTCCGGCTCACTTGTTTCGACCAAAAACGCATTGGATTTGGCAATTGACGGTGGCGGAATGCTTCCCACGACGGGAATTGCCGATGTGGTTGCGGATTCTCCAAATCTGCCGCTGCTCATGACCCGCACCGCAAGTTTCGAGCCTGATGCCGACGGTTATTTGCGAACAGCCTCGGGATTGGTGTTGATGGGCTGGGCTTATAACGCGGATGGTACATTTTCGTCGCCATCTCGTGATACTTCATCCAGCCTAACACCTGTACGACTGCCGCTCAGCCAGGCAACAAGCACCCCGACGACCCGAATTGAACTGGGCGTTACCTTGCCTGCGACCGAAACCGCGTTGGGGGCCGATGGCGCTGTGTCTCGCTCCACGATCGAGTATTATGCCAATCTGGGAACGACCGAGTTTCTGGATATCACCTACACGCCGCAGGTGTCGAACACGAACGACATGTCGTTGACTTGGCGGATGGATGTCAGGGATCTGGCCAAGGGACCGACGGATAACCTGATCGGCTCATATACCGTGGTCTTCGATGGTACCGCGGAATATGCAGGCTCAATCGCCTCGGTGACCACAATTTCTGGAGAAGATTATGATCCGGAAACAGGTATCATTCCCCTGAATGTCGCCGGAGGGGAACTTGATCTGATGATCGGTCAGCCACGCGGGCAAAACAAGTTGCTGCAACAGATTGGCGACACCTATGCTCAGGAAAACATTGATCGGAACGGCGCCCCGGTAGGCAGGTATGTTTCGGCGGAGATTGATAAAAACGGTATTCTCCGAGTGAAGTATGATAATGACGAAATCCAGTCATACTACAAGATTCCCGTTGTTACCGTCCCCAACATGAACGGTCTGAACGCCGGGAACGCCCAGACATATACAGTATCCCAGACCTCTGGACGGTTCTTTCTCTGGGATGCCGGAGACGGGCCGGCAGGCACGATCAACGGCTATGCGCGTGAAGCATCGACCACAGATATCGCAGAAGAGCTGACGAATATGATTCAAACCCAGCGCGCCTATGCTTCGAATGCAAAAATTATCCAGACCGTGGATGAGATGATGCAGGAGACGACTAACATAAAACGATAATTCAAAGCGTATTGTCCCAGGGTTAATCAGGAGTTGTGGCATGAGTTTGGGAAATGCATTGCTGAGCGCGGTATCGGGACTCGCCGTTTCCTCGCGCGGAACCGAAATTGTCGCCGACAATTTGGCGAATGCCAAAACTCCGGGCTTTGCGCGTCGCGAAATCCATGTGAGTTCTCGCGGCCAAAGCGGAGGAGTACGAATTGACGGGATCGCACGCGTCGTCAATACCGGGCTTCTCGCTCAGCAGCGGCACGCGGATGCGGCGCTTAATGATTCAGAAATTCGCCTTAAATTTTTCCAGAACATGGAGAACGTGATTGGCTTACCCGGAACGCCCGGAGGACTAGGCTCAGGACCTATTAATTGGGTTGCACCGACCGTTGCTGCGTGATTCATACCCTCTGATCAGTGGGGGCACGATGAGTAATCTTTTCTGGCTGACTGACGAGCAGAT
>NZ_JAUUTZ010000040.1 GCF_030678915.1 Paracoccus wurundjeri
CCTTGAGCAGCATGGCGTCGCAAAAATACTGGCGCGACGGCGTGCGATTTGCGGCTCCCAAGGATAAATGAACGCCTGCTCGCACAGCACAGGGTTCCAGCCATGTCCTGATATCAGTCTAGCGCCGAAGGGGTGGCAGTTGCAATACACACAGCAAGACCAACTCTACGATTGGCGGCGTATTCATTGTCAGCGACGTAAGCTGCAGCTAGATTTGTTCATATGCATTCCCCGTGCGAGGCCAGCCCGGATCCGATACCTCTTTCCTCTCCTCCCGGAGGGGACGGTTCATTTTGTCCTCGGGCGCGGCGGCGTCTTGTCCTGATCGCGGCCATACTTGCTTCCGCGCTCGGATTTATCGACGGATCGGTCGTTTCGATTGCGATCCCGGCAATTCGCAGCGATATTGGTGCGTCTCTCGCCGATGCGCAGTGGATTTCCAACGCCTACGCCCTGACGCTATCGGCTCTGATTCTCGTTGGTGGAAGTGCGGGTGACAAGTTCGGCCTTCGACGCATCTTCATTACCGGGATCATCCTGTTCATCGTGGCGTCACTTGTGTGCGCGATCGCGCCGGATGTGAGTTACCTGATCCTGGCCCGGGCCGCTCAAGGCGCGGGCGCGGCATTCATGGTTCCCGCAAGCCTTGCAATCATTGCCAAGGCTTATCCGAAAGACGAGCGAGGCAGGGCAATCGGGATCTGGGCGGCCTCTTTGGCCCTGACGACGGCGCTTGGTCCGGTATTGGGGGGCTTTCTATTATCCGCCTTTGACGACAGTATCTGGCGCGCGATATTTGCAATCAACCTGCCGCTTGGCGGTGCCGCTATCCTGCTCTTGCTGAAAGTTCCACCGGATGAGGCGACGGGGCAGCGCAAGCTCGACCTGGTCGGGGCCGTTCTCGCGATCGTCGCATTCGGTTCCCTGGCTTACGCTCTTACCGCGCCGGCTGCCGAGGCCGATCAGCCCGCATCCGGCGCGACGGCGATCTTCATGATCGGGGGTTTGATCGCACTTTTCGGGTTCATCATCTGGGAGGCATTTCAGAAAGCCCCGATGATCGACCTGTCATTGTTCAGGATCAAGGCTTTTTCCGGCGCCAACGCGGCGACCTTCTTTCTCTATTTCGCCTTGTCGGGCATCCTCTTTTATCTACCCATGTTGCTTATTGCCGGTTGGGGTCTGGCCGAGGCGACGGTCGGCGTCCTCTTCCTACCCTTGTCGCTGGCCATTGCGGTCCTGTCTGGCCCAGTCGGGCATTTGTCGGATTGTCTTGGACCACGCCTACCCATGACTGTCGGCAGCATGATCGTGGCCGCGGCCTTTGCGGGCCTAGCTGCTGTGGTCGGTTCGGGTATGCGCAGTTTCTGGTTCGCGGTATTTCCATCGATGATCGTGATGGGGCTGGGCATGGCTCTGGTAGTGTCACCGCTTTCGACAGCGGTGATGACCTCGGTTGAAGACGAGGACACTGGGGCGGCGTCGGGAATCAACAATGCGATTTCCCGCGTGGCAGGCTTGATCGCGGTCGCAGCCATGGGGAGTCTTGCCGCTTATCGCTATGCCTCCATGCTGGGCGACAAGACCGCCTCCATCCCCGGCTTTGGCGAACCTCCCGGCGAACTTTCCCCAATGCTGGAAGCCGCACGCCTTGCTGCAAGTGACGCCGCATTCTCGGCGATTGCCTGGGTGATGGCAGCCCTGTGTGTGCTGTCAGCAGGTCTTTCCTGGATCACGCAACCGGCATCAGACAAGGATGCCAAGGTAACGACGGCTCGGGAGTAAACTGCTCCCCGGGCATTTAATCGGTAACGGCCGAGGCTGTGTGGAAACCCCAAGATGTGGTATGCTTCCTGTGATACAGGGGGGCATTTATGTCAGGTTTCATTGAAGGGGTCGATCGCGGTCAGATCACGCTTTTTCCGGATCGCCTGGAGGACTGGATCGACGAGGACAACCTCGTGCGCGTCGTCGATCTCTTCGTGGATGAACTCGATCTGCCCGGCCTTGGGTTCGCCCGTTCAGCACCTGCACGCACGGGCCGGCCCGGATATCACCCTGCGGTTCTGCTCAAGCTGTTCATCTACGGCTATCTCAACCGTATCCCCTCCAGTCGAAGGCTGGAGCGCGAGGCGGGGCGCAATGTCGAGGTGATGTGGCTGACCAGCAGGCTGGTGCCGGATCACAAGACCATCGCGGATTTCCGCCGCGATAGCGGTGCGGCCATCCGCAAGACCTGCGCGCAATTTGTCGAGCTGTGCCGCCGGATCGGCACGTTGAAGGGGGATTGCGTGGCCATCGACGGCAGCAAATTCAAGGCGGTGAACAACCGCGACAAGAACTTCACCAAGGGCAAGATCGCCAGCCGCCTCGCACATCTGGAAGCGGACGTCGAACGCTATATCACCGAGATGGTCCGCATCGACCGGCAGGAAGAAGGCGAAGCGCGGACCGAGAGGGTTGCGCATCTGGCGCAGCGATACGGGCGCCTGAAGCAGGAGATCGGGAAACTCAAGGCGATGGACAAGGCGCTGGCCGATGCCCCTGACGGCCAGATATCCCTGACCGATCCGGATGCCCGCGCCATGGCCACCAGCGCGCGCAACAGCGGCATGGTGGGCTACAATGCGCAATGTGCCGTGGATACCGAAACCCACATCATCGTCACGCATGATGTCACGAACAAAGGGTTCGACCGGGACCAGCTCAGCCCGATGGCGATTGCAGCCAAGGAGGCGCTTGGGCGCGATGACCTGCACGCCCTCGCCGACAAGGGCTATTTCAGCGGCGCCGAGATCGTCGCCTGCCACGATGCTGGTATCACTGCGACCCTGCCGCGCCCGGAAACATCCGGGAACCGCAGCAAGGGCATGTATGTGAAGGCCGACTTCAAGTATGACGCCGCGCGCGACGTCTATATCTGCCCGACAGGGGATGAGCTGGCCTATCGCTACACGCGCGAGGAAGACGGGCTCAAGGTCCGGCGATACTGGACCAATGAATGCCAGCACTGCCCTGTGCAGTCGCGCTGCACCACTGGCAAGGAGCGCCGCATCACCCGTTGGGAATACGAGCATCTGGTGGACGAGATGCGCGACCGCCTGCGCAGCGCCGCCGATCCCATGACCCTGCGCCGAAGCACGGTCGAGCATCCCTTCGGCACGATCAAAGCCTGGATGGGGGCCACCCATTTCCTGACGCGCCGCCTTCGAGGCGTCAGGACCGAAATGGCGTTGAACGTGTTGGCCTACAACATCAAGCGCATGGCCGCCCTGATCGGCATCCGCAGGCTGATGGCGGCTATTCCCGGCTGAACAGGCAAGAGGCTACCCCAAGACGCTGGGGGAAGGCATCCAGCACCCTCTCCGCGGCCCGCAGGCGGGCGGGAGACGACCGATCAAGCGAAACACCCCCTCTGAACCGATAACGTCGCGCGCGGGTCTGGCCGCAGAAGTTTCCACACAGCCTAGGCCCAGAGCCGACCTCCACCGGTGGTTTTGATGCTGCGGTGCGACCCGTCATTCCTGCCGTTCGCTGCAATCGCAAAATCCGGTGATGGGTGAACTCACAGTATGCGGGCAGAAGCGGTTATGTGATTGCTGCGCTATCTCTGCTACTCAAGATGGACAAGACAAATATTTAGAGGTGATCTGATGAAGCGGGAGGAGATCATAGATGCCTACCGGGAATACATTGCGTGCTTGAACGCACAGGACTGGGGCAAGCTCCAGCGCCATGTTGCGGACAACGTCGAATATAACGGGACGGCCATCGGGCTCGACGGCTACCGGGACATGCTCGTCGCGGATTTCCGAGCGATCCCCGATCTTTCATTCAATGTTGCCTTTCTTGTCTGCGATCCGCCCATGATTGCAAGTAGGCTTGCATTTGACTGCACACCAGCAGGCCAGCTTTTCGGCTTGTCGGTGAACGGAACACGAGTCCGCTTCGAAGAGAACGTGTTCTACGAATTTCGAGAGGGCAGAATACGGGCCGTCTGGTCCGTGATCGACAAGTCAAGCGTGGCGGCCCAGGTCTGAAATTGTGCTGGGCGGTATGGGCTCTGATCCGCCTTGCGGCAACGTAGCATGAGGCAAACAGCTTTAAACCGCCTCCTGTCATCACTGGAACCGGCAAGGGGTGGCCCACCACCGACTGTTAATCGACGGCACTCCCACGACACCCGAGCCCCGAGCTGGGCGTTGAGGCTGCTCCGGGTCAGCGCTCGCGCCGATAGTGTATAGCGACCGCGCCGTTGCGGAGCGGTTTCGCTGAGACCAGTTCGAGCCGTCGCGTACTGGGTAGCCCGCCCCGGTACAAGGTCGGGCCATGGCCGGCGATCCTGGGATGGACGAGGAACTGATACTCATCGATCAGATCCAGCCGGTCCAGCTCGGTTGCGAGTTTACCGCTACCGAGGAGCACGCCGGCCGGTGTTGCGTCCTTGAGCCTCTGCACGCCTGTTCGCAGGTCGTCGGCGATATGGTGGCTGTTGGTCCACGAGAAGTCCTTTCGCGTCGATGACACCACGTATTTCGGCTTGGCGTCCAGCTTGACCGCCCATTCGCGTATCGCCGGCGGTGCCTCCACGTCGCCGCGGGCAACCGCCGGCCAGTAGCTCTCCATCATCTCGTAGGTGATGCGGCCCCACAGCATCGCGCCGCTCTCGTCCATAAGGCGGGTGAAGAACGCGTGCGTCTCGTCATCAGCGATTCCCGCCTCATGGTCGATGCAGCCGTCCAGGGTGACGTTTATGCTGAAGGTCAACAGTCCCATGTGCCGAGCCTAAACCATCCGCTCGGTAAGACCCAGGGTTATTGCTCGTGGCTGATGTATGGGCTCTTTGCTGCCGATCTCTGCCGCGCCATGATATGCTGGCGCGCCGGCATCCAGCTGACGGTGAGGCGGGAGTGGTGGATCGGAGGATTCGCCATGACCATTGAGAACTTGCCCGCCATTCGCGCCTGCCGCCCCGCTTGGAACAAGGGTCGCATCGTCGGCCAAAAGCGTCCGCTGCTGCCGAAACATGTCTGGGCGATCAGGGTCCGACTCGAGATTGCGAACAATGTCCGCGATCTTGCGTTGTTCAACCTTGCCATCGACAGCAAGCTGAGGGGCTGTGATCAGGTGAAGCTCAAGGTCGCCGATGTCTACGCGGCTGGTCAGGTCAAGGAGCGCGCCTCGATCATCCAGAGCAAAACCCGGAAACCGGTTCGCTTCGAGATCACCGAGGGCACGCGAAAATCGATCACGGCTTGGCTCAAAGACCCGATGATGATCGGGTCTGAATATCTTTGGCCTGGTCGCTTTCACGAGCGGCTGCACATCTCGACCCGTCAGTATGCCCGGCTGGTCCGGGACTGGGTCACGTCGATCGGCCTCGAGCCGTCATTTTATGGGACGCATTCCATGCGCCGAACCAAGGTTGCCCAAATCTACCGAAAGACTGGCAATCTGCGCGCCGTTCAACTCCTGCGCGGTCATACCAAGATGGACAGTACGGTACGATACCTCGGTGTCGAGCTTGGAGATGCACTTGCGATTGCCGAAGCCGTTGAAATCTGAAACAACGGGCCGCCCAGCATTGTCGGCCAGATAGCCGCCGGTCAACGTATGCCAGGGCAGTGCAGTCACCCTCCCGAAACCGGCCGTTCGCGATCAGCGCAGAAGCATAGCCGGACTTAGCCATCTTCGCCAAGAGAGTGCAGGCGCGTCGGGGCGCAGCGCGACGACATCGACCGCGCCCCGTTGCATCAAATCAGCCGTTGAACAGAGCCACTGCATCTGCGCCTGCGGGCAGGCGCACCGGTGCGGCTGGATCTGTTGCGATGCGCCAAATTGCCGCCACCACATCTTCGGCCTGGGTCTTGTCCTCATCGGTCCCGGCGGCTAGTCGTGCAAACACCCCCTGAACCATCTCGGCATAGGGCTCGGGGAAGCCGCCCGCCTGCACCATCCGTTCACGTGCATTGCTGCCAAACGCCGTGCCCGGCGCCTGACCCGGTAGCACCACATGGCTCCGGATGCCGAAAGGGGCCAGTTCCAGCGCAATCACTTCGGTGAGCGCATTCACCGCAGCCTTGCTGGCGGTGTAGACTGACAGCAGGTCATAATTCTTCAACGTGACGCTGGAGGTCACATTAATGATTACCCCCGCCCGGCGGGCGCGGAACTGCGGCAACACGGCCTGGATCATCGCGATGGTGCCGAAGGTATTGGTTCCGAAGATTTCTCGCACGATCGGCATAGGCGTGCCTTCGACCGCATTCAGCCAGCCGATGCCGGCATTGTTGACCAGCACGTCGATCTCGCCCGCAGCCGCCACCGCAGCGGCGATGCTGTCGGGGCAGGTGACGTCCAGCGGCAGGATCGTCAGCCGGTCAGAGGCGGGCAGCAGATCGGGCTTCGGATTCCGCATCGTCGCGATGACGGTCCAGCCCTGGGCCAGGAAGTGCCGCGCGGTCTCAAGGCCAAAGCCCGACGAGCAGCCGGTGATCAGGATGGTGGGCATGGGAAAGTCCTTTCATTGTTGTCCGACATACCTAGCCACGGACGGTGCGACGCTCTATAATCCGAAGTCCATGATGATTCATCAAAAGTCCAAATTGCGATTAGCATGACCGATCCGCTGACCCAGATCGTAACGCTGCTGCGCCCCGGCGCACCCTATGCCAAGCTGGCCAGCGCCTCGGGCGCATGGCGGGTGCGGCGGGATGAGGACAATTTTGTCTTCTACAATCTGACCCTGTCAGGTCAGGCGCTGCTTGAGGTTGACGGTCGCCCGCCCGTTCTGCTGGAGGAGGGGGATTTCGCACTGATCCCGGCGGCGCGGCGCTTCACCTTTTCCAGCCCCGATCCTGTCTTGCCACAGGGGCAATTCTCGAATCCCGTTCTGACTGCCCCCGGACAGGTACGCATCGGGGATTCCGAACTGCCGGTTACGACGCAGCAACTGGTCGGCCATTGCACCTTTGCGGCGCGGGATGCCGGGCTGCTGCTGACGCTGCTGCCTGATCTGGTGGTGATCCGCGGCGAGGCACGGTTGGCGATGCTGATCCGCCTGGTCGCGGATGAGGCGCGAGCCTCGCGGCCCGGGCGCGAGGTGGTTCTCGAGCGGTTGCTGGAGGTCCTGCTGATCGAGGCGTTCCGTGCCTCGGGCGGCATCACCGCGCCGCCGGGCCTGCTGCGGGGCCTCAGCGATCCGCAGCTCTCCATCGCGCTGCGCGCCCTGCATGCCGATCCCGCGCGGCCCTGGACGGTGGCTGACCTCGCTCGCATGGCTGGGCTGTCGCGCTCGGGCTTTTTCGCGCGATTCGAGCGTGAGGTGGGGCGCACGCCAATGGCCTATCTGACCGACTGGCGGATGAGTCTCGCCAAGGACTGGCTTCGTCGCGGCGACGGCAGCCTGTCCGAGATCGGCACCGCCCTCGGTTATGGCTCAGCCAGCGCGTTCAACACCGCCTTCGCGCGCGAAGTCGGCCGGCCTCCGGGACAGTATGCCTTGTCGATTGCACAGCGGGAACTGGAGGCGACGCATGTCTGAGAAGCGGCCCTAAGCCGACGGACGATTCCTGTGGGATGACATGGTGCAGCGTCCCTGTCCGAGCCCGCCACAGGCTTGTTCTCCGTAAAATAGGCGACGGCGTCGTAACCGTTTATCGCAACTCCGTTGGTCGCGAATATCTCATTGGCGGATGCAACGGAGGCAACTGAAAGTGTGAGTGCTGCTGCCGCAGCACGAGGCAGGAAACGCCGGATTAAGAATGCCATTGGTCTTTCCTTCGATAATTGATTGCGACACTCGTGTTACGTCCAACAACGCTGGAGTGTTACAAGTGGGGAGATCACGAATATGGACCCTCCAAGTTGATCAGTCTTCGCGAAACCGCCCGCGCAGAGCATAGGTAGCCACGAGTGCAGCTAGGGTCCCAATCGCCGGCGTAGCACTGCTGATAGGGTCGCCGATAAGGATATGCGTACCAGCGGCGCCCACAAGCGTGGCCGCCATGGCACCGAAGGCCCAGTCTTGCAGAAAAGCGAAGCGTGGCTGATAGATGCAGATCACCCCAATGATATAGGCCACGCCGATAATGGTCGTGAAATAGCCCGGATAGCCAAGGCGCACCATTTCCTCAGTCATCATACCAGCCAGATTGAATACGCCAGCCGCAAGAAAGACAAACGCAACAAGGCCCTGCAGGACCAGCTGGATCATTTTGATCAAGGGAGAAGAGGATACGGTATCAATCCGAGCGCTTTGGAAGCTGCTCGAACGTGTGTTCGGGCGGCGGGGATGGAAGTGTCCATTCCAGCGTATCGGCATATTCGTTCCAGTAATTGTTCTCGGTCACGCGCTTCCCGTAGAACAACGTATAGATGACGATGCCGAAGAAGAAGATGAACGAGGCGAAGGACAGATAGGCGCCAAGCGAGCTGATATTGTTCCAGTAAGCGAACTCGACCGGATAATCGATATAGCGGCGCGGCATCCCCTGACGGCCCAGGAAGTGCTGCGGGAAGAAGGTGATATTCGCCCCGATGAACATCATCCAGAAATGCAGCTTGCCTGCCCATTCCGGATATTGACGGCCCGACATCTTGCCGATCCAGTAATAGACCCCGGCGAAGATCGCGAAGACCGCGCCAAGCGACATCACATAATGGAAATGGGCCACGACGTAATAGGTGTCATGGTAAACCCGGTCCAGAGGCACCTGCGACACCACCACCCCGGTCACGCCGCCCACGGTGAACAGGAACAGGAAGCCGAAAGCCCAGAGCATCGGCGTCTTGAACTCGACCGAGCCGCCCCACATCGTTGCGATCCACGAGAAGACCTTGATGCCGGTCGGCACCGCAATGGTCATACTCGCCAGCATGAAATAGCTTTGCTGGGTCAGCGACATGCCGACGGTGTACATATGGTGCGCCCAGACGACGAAGCCCAGCACCCCGATGGCCGCCATGGCCAGAACCATCGGCAGATAACCGAAGATCGGCTTTTTCGAGAAGGTGCTGACGACATGGCTGATGATGCCAAAGCCGGGCACGACGATGATATACACCTCGGGGTGGCCGAAGAACCACAGGATGTGCTGATACAGGATCGGATCGCCGCCACCTGCCGGGTTGAAGAAGTTGGTGCCGAAATTGCGGTCCAGCAGCAGCATGGTGATCGCGCCCGCCAGAACCGGCAGCGCCAGCAGAATCATCCATGCGGTGACAAAAACCGACCATGCGAACAGCGGCACCTTGAACAGCGTCATGCCGGGGGCGCGCATGTTCAGGAAGGTGGTGATGATATTGATCGCGCCAAGGATCGACGAGGCGCCCGAGACGTGGACGGCGAAGATCGCCAGATCCATGGAATAGCCGCCCTCGGTCGTGGATAGCGGCGGATACAGGACCCAGCCGACGCCCGATCCCATCTCGCTATTGCCGCCGGGAGCCAGCAGCGAGGCGATGCCAAGGCAGACGCCGACGACATACATCCAGTAGGACAGGTTGTTCAGGCGCGGAAAGCTCATGTCCGGGGCGCCGATATGCAGCGGCATGAAATAGTTGCCGAAACCGCCGAACAGCGCCGGAATCACCACGAAGAACATCATCAGCACCCCGTGATAGGTGATCATGACGTTCCACAGATGGCCGTTGGGCGTACATTCAGCCGACGAATCGGCGATGAAGCGCGCGCCCTCCATGCACATGTACTGCACACCGGGGTGCTGAAGTTCCATCCGCATGTAAACGGTGAAACTAACCGAAATCAGTCCGACCACAGCGGCCGTCAGCAGATAAAGGATACCAATGTCCTTGTGATTGGTGGACATGAACCAGCGGGTGAAAAAGCCTCGCCGTTCTTCTATTGGATCGCTGATCTGGGCTGACATCGCCTGGTCCTCTATTAATGCCGCTTACACTGCCCGGATGAGTGGATTTTCGTCGAATGGGGGTGCAACAGCGCGGTGATCCTTGTGGTGATGACCCCGCGCAGACGGTGAGGGGTACGATAATACGTCTCGATATGGCGGGTCAGTACGGCGGTATCGGACATCGGAGCCCCCTTTGTCAGCGCAAGGCGGGAACGGCATCAGGGAGGGCCTGTGCCTCCTCTATCGCGATGTGGAGCGAACGGGCAATGCGTTCGGCGCGTTCGATCACATGGGCGGCGCCCGCCGGCGTACAGACTTCGCGTGCCGTCTCGCGGAAAAGCCCCAGCCAACGTTCAAAATGGCGACCATCGATCGGCAGTGGTGTATGCGCCGGCACCGGGCGGCCATGGTAGCGCCCCGTCATAAGAGCAACCGAGGACCAGAAGGAGACCATCCGTTCCAGATGCGTTCCCCAATCGGCGATGCGTGTGGCGAAGATCGGCCCCAGAACCGGATCGCGGCGAATCTTCGCATAGAAATCATGGACGAGGTCACGCAGTGTGTCCTCATCAAGACCGGTCTCGTCCATGATGGCAGCGGTCATCCCCGGCCGGGCGGAGATGATGCGCGGCATGTTGTCGACGGCAGTCATGGTGACCCCATTTTTACTATTGAATTTCAGGCTACACTTGTTAATAGGTATTGTAAATACCAATTTAAGAGCGAGTCTGGCACTTATGCGTCTTACCTCCTTCACCGATTATGGCCTGCGCATGCTGATGCGTATGGCGAGCGCACCTGGGCGCGCCTTCTCAACCGCAGAACTGGCGCAGGAGTTTGCATTGTCGCGCAACCATCTGGCAAAGATCATGCAGCGTCTTGCGCAGGCAGGGCTGATAGAAACCCGTCGCGGCGGCGGCGGGGGTGCGACACTTGCCCAGCCGGCGGAGGGGATACGACTCGGCACCGTGGTGCGTCTGCTGGAGGAAGGCCAGCCGCTCGTCGAGTGCTTCGGCTCTGGCGGCGCCTGCGGGCTCGACGGTCGCTGCCGTCTGAAATCGCGCCTGCGCAGCGCTGAGGCCGCCTTTTTCGCGGATCTCGACGGCGCAACGCTCGCTGACATCGCGCTCACACCGCTTCGGGCAGCGTAAACAAGGGACCTTTTGAAAGGCCACGACGGCAACCTTGACATTCAGGGAGCATAAAATCGACATCGGGCCCTCGGTGATGCTGGTCAGGTTTTGTCCCCATCCTTGCTATGTCGGAGGGCAGAGGGATCGACGGGGCGGCAGTGTTGACGTTGTTGATCGCACTCATCGCCGCGACCAGCCCCTGGGGCGGGCATCGTCAAGTTGTTTACCGCGCCACTGACCAGCCATAGGCCCTGGCAGTGGTAGGTCGAGCCCTCAGTCGAAAATATTTGACCCAAACGCCGGATTAGAGAAGGCGCCTTCGACTATTCCGCAGCGACTAGTCGCTGTGTGGCAATCATTGGTGTCGCCCGCAACGTCAAAACCCAGAATGCAAGCGTCAGGATGCTGATGATCGCACCCATCAGGCAGACGCCGTTCCAACCGGCGTAAGAATAGACAATCGTGGATATTGAGGATCCGAAAGCACTGCCGATCGAGTAGAAGATCATGTAAGCGGCGGTGAGACGGTTCTGCGCCTCCGGACGAACCCGATAGATCATGCCCTGGTTGGTGACATGCGTCGCTTGCAAGCCGAAATCAATGATAAACACACCGACGATGAGCCACAGAATAGAGTGCGACAGCAACGCGATCGGTAACCAAGCGATCAGCATGAGAACGAGCGCGATGCCGGTTGTGCGCTGCCCGTTCCCCTGATCAGCCCACCGGCCAGCGCGTGCAGCTCCGAGCGCGCCGGCAACACCAGCAAGGCCGTAGAGCCCGATTTGGGTATGAGACAATAAAAAGGGTGGTGCGCTCAGGGGCAATACGAGAGGTGCAAGCAGAGTTGTGATGTTGGCGAAGATCAACATAGCGATGATGGCGCGGATGCGCAGCACGGGCTCCTCGACAAAAAGGGTGAGCATGGAACGGATCAGGCGCGGGTAGGACATTTTCGTCGTTGGCTTCTCTTGACGCGGGAGAGCTTTGTAGAGGAGCCCGGCAATCATCAGTGTCAGAACAGCGGACAGAAGGTATACGATTCGCCACCCTGAAAGGTCGGTCAGAATTCCAGCCACCATTCGCGCCAGTAAGATACCGAAAACTATGCCGCTCGTGACCACACCAACGACATGTCCACGTTCGGCGGGCCGGGCCAGGATCGCAGCATATGCGACGAGGGCTTGCGTAACGACAGCCAGGACCCCGACCGCCGCCATTGATGCCAGCAACATCGCCGCGGAAGAAGAAAGGCCCACGCATCCCAGAGCCAGAACGGACAACAGCGACTGACCAACGATGAGCCTGCGACGATCGATGAGATCGCCTAGCGGAACCAGCAAGATCAGACCAAGTGCGTAGCCTAGTTGGGTTACTCCGACGATCAGGCCAGCTATCGCGCGTGTGAACCCAAGATCGTCAGCCATCACGTCTAGAAGCGGGTGGGCGAAATAGGCGTTGGCGACTGCGAGGCCGCTCGCGACAGCAAACAGCAGCGTGACCGGCAGGGTGAGCACTGACGCCTGTGTTTCTGGCTGGGAAACAAATGCTGATCCGCGATCTCGATCCTGCCTTTGCGTTTCAGTTGGGTGAGCAACGCCGTTCGCAGCGCCGTCCGGCGCTACGTGTCTTATCGAATCCATTGCAAACTCCTGTGGAATTTGGTTGTATTATGAAACCAACGAACAGGTATCCTGTTTGGTTTTATGACGCAACCAAAATTGAATATTGGTGCGTTTCTTGTATTGGAGCCAAGTCAATGGTCAGGCGAAAGAGCCTCAAGGGAGACTACTGTCCCAGTGCCCGATCACTGGATGTGATCGGCGACTGGTGGTCGCTCTTGATCGTGCGTGACGCCTTTGATGGCCTCACACGCTTCAGTGAGTTTCAGAAGAGCCTCGGCATCGCCAAGAACATTCTCACAGAGCGCCTGCGCACACTTGTTTCGCGCGGTATACTGGAAGCAGTCCCGACCGGTGATAGCGGCTCACGCATGGAATATCGGCTAACTGCGATTGGCCGGGACTTGTTTCCGGTGATGGTTGCGCTGCGACAATTCGGCGAACGCCATCTTTTTGGACCGGACGAGGAGCATTCAGTTCTGGTCGATCGTGAGAAGCGCTTACCGGTTCACCTTGATATCCGCACCCAGGACGGCCGCACCATTGGCGCCGACGACACGGTGCTCTTGAAGATTCCCGAAGAGGAATAGGATCGCCTGAAATCTGGCGAACGGCACGCCCTTCAACCACATAACGCGAATATCGCAGAAGGCAGAGAGCTGGCGTCAACACCCTCAATTTGAACGCGCGAGTAGCGATCGATTGCTGAAAACTGAATATGGGCATTAAGATGCTGCTGAACTTCTCAAAACAATAGGAGGAGTGCTGATCGCAGCAATGGTAAAGCGGCTCAGCCTTCGTCGGCAACCACCTGTTCATCACGTTCAGCAAGAGTGTTCAGCGGCGCCATGGCAATGCGAATGCCACGCTCTCGCAAGGTGCGGTCGATGGCGCAGAAGACCTCGTTACGGCAAGCGACCTCAAAATCATGCCGGGGAACCCAATATTTCACCTGATACCTGATCCCTTGCGGGCCGTAGCGAATCACATGAACTTCGGTTTTGCGATCGGCGATCAGGGATCTGACACCGCGCAGGGCAAGCTTTATCAAATTACGTGCATCGTTGACGGACGTATCTGCTGGCAAGGTTAATTCGATCGAATCGCGATATTCCTCGCGCGGAGCGCTGAAGTTCGTGATCTTCTGACGGGAAATCTGGCTGTTCGGCAGGATGACATAGGTGCTATCCTGGGTCACCAACCGCGACGTGCGCCATCCGATCTCAACCACGCGTCCCCGACCTAGTGTATCAATCTGGATCCAGTCATTGATGCGGAAGGGAGCCTCAACGCTGAGGGCGAGGCCAGAGAAAACGTCCGCCACCACGTTGCGGATCGCGAAACCGAGCACCGCCAATACCAATCCCGAACCGGTTAGAAGCCCCGACAAGTCATCACGCAGGAACAGCGAAAGGCTAATGATGGCGGCCAGCACATAGACGATCGTGCTGACAACATCCAGAACCACCTGTGGGACTGGCCGCCTGCCCTTGTTGCGGATTTGCAGACGATATTTCAGCGTCAGCAGAATAAACCTCGCGCAAGCAAACAAAGCGAGCGAGATCGTCACCTGTCGGATCAGGTCGACAGTCAGGATCGATTGCAGTCTCGGCCCCATGAGGCGATTAAGAGGTGCGGCAAAGACAGCAATCAGAATGAACGCGGCCATTGTAAGCGAGGCCGGAATCAGCACGCGCCATCTTGTGCAGAATACAGCGATTGCCATGACGTCACCTCCAAATATGCGCCATATCATCACTGTCGTTGGGGGTTCAATGACGGCAAAGGGCTCTGGGCTATCGCCCACCGGCACCGGGAACCATCGTCTCGATATACCCGCACCGATGATGAGTGCCATGTTGTTGCTTGGCCGGAGAACAGGACTATCTATGGTAATGATCTCCGGGCCTACTGACGCGCGTCCAGCAGCTTCTGCATTGCGTCCGCCGCCTTCTTCGTGGTTGTTAATTGTCGCTTCTCTATTCGGCGTACTGACGTCAAGTACTTCGAACTTTTCACCTGATTTATATTTGTTGCCATTCGCAGGTCTCGCTTCTCTTCGGGATCGGCATGCTGGCCCTCCCAGCATGGGGTCAGAAGAACGAAACGGTTCAATCTGAGAAGCGTCCTGACAGCGAGATCGCTGTCGGCACTGCGAAAATTGCGAACTCGCTTCATCCATCGTCCTGCGAAGGACATATCTCCGCCTGGGGCGGAACCCTATCTTCTCCTTTCAGTAGACTGATCAGACGACTGCTGGCTCATTTTCTCTTGTCCAGCGGAATTCGGTACCATCGCTCCAAATGCGGTGCATGATAACTGCCAGTCGACGAGCAAGAGCAACGATGGCCTGTCGGTGGCTACTTCGTTTTGCAAGTTTCATCGCCCAAACTTTCAGCCATGACCATTTCCTGATCCGCGTGGAAGGGACAGTGATAAGCCCGGACGCCACCAAGGCTGCGATCGCCGCCACAGAAGCACAGATCCGGGCTGCACTGGAGCGTGCCGCCTGACTGGCTTCTGAAGAACGATGGATGAGAATTACACTCTTTGGGTCAGACGAAGCGCCCACGCTCAAGCCGCTTGCTGAACAGGCAGGCCCCCTGCGAATCCCACCAGATGATCTTCAACAGATCACCGCGCCGGTCACGGAAGACAAAGAGGTGGCCGGAATACGGATCGGCGGCGGACAGAACCTTTTCGGCCTGGGCGGCGAGCGTGGCGAAGCCCCGCCGCATACCTCTGCATCCGCCATGTCGTTCTTTTGGCGCTTCACGAACGGCTTCACGTAGGCTGGTGGGATCAGCCGGACCTCGTGTCCGAGATCACCGATCACCCGACCCCAGTGGTGGGCGCTGGCGCAGGCCTCCATCGCCACCACGCAAGACGGCTGCTCACCCAAGAACTTCATCAGCTGCGCACGCGACAGCTTACGCCGGAATACAACCGATCCGTCCGCGCCGGCGCCATGCGCCTGAAATACGTTCTTGGCCAAATCTTGGCCGATGATGCTAACATCGTTCATGGACGCTCTCCTCGTAGTGGTGTTTCAACACCCGCTACCTTGGCACATTAGATGCCGCCGGGGGGGCGTCCACTCCATCGCTTACGGTTTTCCTGCAGATGCGGGATCAATATCTTCTCCGTTCTACCGTAGCGAGCTGGCAAGACGCCGACATGGCATGTGAAGGCAGCAGTGAAGGTGCCGGCGGCATCGAGGTCGTGACCTTCATGCCAGAGCGCTAAACGAGCCGCGGGGCGGAATCAAATGGCAATCCCTTAGGACCTGGCCGAGTACCGGCCAGGTCCTAGATCTTGGGCCAACCCTCCGGGTCAGTTGCCGGTTTCTTCCTCTACGGCTTCGCCTTCCGCCGAAGTTTCCGCTGCCGCAGCTTCGTCTTCGTTTTCGGCGGTAGATGAGGTTTCTCCGCCGCCCGCAGCAGCCGCAAGATCGGCTTTCATCTGGTCAAGGATGGCCTCCGCCTGACTGCCGCCGATTTCCAAGAATTTCTCCTCGACCGACTCGGCCGTCGCCTTGAACGGCGCGCGCTCTTCCTCAGTCAGGGTGGTGATGGTGATTTCGGGCTTGGCCTCCTGGATCTTGGCCAGCGACTCTTCGGTCAGCCCTTCCTGGTACTCGATGATATAGTCGAAGGCCGCAGCGGTCGCGTCCTGGATGACCTTCTTGTCCTCATCCGGAAGCTCGTCAAAGAACTCTTTGTTGGCCATCACGGCAGTGGTGTAATTACTATGACCGATGCGAGTTATGTGATCTGTCACCTCATACATTTTCATCGATTCAATGTAGAAGGCCGGATTTTCCTGACCTTGGATGATCCCTGTCTGCAACGCACCGTAAATTTCGCCGGTAGGCAGCGGCGTGGGTGTCGCGCCAAAGGCTTCGTAACTGTCCACCAGCAGCGGATTGGTCATCACCCGGAACTTGACCTCGTTCAGATCCTCGGGTGACTTGACCTCTTTCTGGGTGGTCATCATGACCTCGCCTTCGGGGAACATGGTCAACAGTTCCAGCCCTTGATCGGCATAAAGCGGCGGGAACAACTCGTGAATCGCTTTCGAGGTTCGGAAGAACTCCACAAGTTGCGCCTGCCCTGCTGGCAGCAGATAGGGCACGAAGAAAACCTGCGCTTCGGGGATCAACGCGCCGGTAAAGCCGGGCGACTGATCGACGAATTGCAGGATGCCGGATTGCGCCTGCTCCATGATATCCGCCGATTCACCCAATGTACCAAATGGGAAAAGCTGGATTTCATGATCGGAATTCGCCTCGACCTCTTCCTTGAACTTCTGGGCGAACTTGCCCTGCACCTCTTCAAGTGCCTCTTCGAACGCATAACGCCATGTTTCCGCCATGGCGCCACTTGCGCCAATCAGCAAAGCGGCGATGCTCGCGGCAGAAATGGTTTTATAAGTCATATTACTTCCTGTTATTTAGGATCTTTGTCACACAATTCACCCATGACATCGATTTGCAGGACACGGGACGAAATCCCCGCTCTGGTCAGGACCGAGCGCGCCGCGCAACAAAATCACGAGACAATTCAGATACTAAATCATGACAATTGAAGGCCGGACTGTCAAACATGTCCCCATTACCCCCTTTTCAATCAGGCAGGAGCGCGGAAATCGCCGTCGATGCGGCCCGGTTTGGGTAACAAAGCCGCGTCCGATCAATTCAGGTGATCCGGTAGAAAGTGGCGATCGCGGGCTTCTGCAGGCGGGGTGTCCAAATCTTGACCCGGGTCCTAACCGGCGCAGGCCCTTTTATCATCTTTCCTCATCAGGAACATTTCCGGCAAGCCAAGGTTGGCATCGTGGGCGCAGGGCAGTCTTGACTCTTCGCCCCCCTGTGTCTCCCTGTCACAGGATGGCCTTTTGAGCAGAGGTCGGGATAGCCCGCGCTGGCCCTCCGGCGCGGGCATCTTCATGCGGTATTCGCCTTCCTCTACTCAGAAGATGATGGTGTCCTTCGCTCCACCGCCGAATTGGAGGCTGACATTGCCGCCGACATCGATGCGCATAACGAGAACCCCAAACCCTATCGATGGGTTACACGCTCTTGCGATCACGGTATGCGAAGGTCTGTAAGCGATCCGCATAAGTATCATAGACTGCTATCGCTATCTGGAAAGCCTTTGTCGGTGTCATAGGTCACACTCAGTTGGGTTACCCGCGCGAATTGACGCTCGCGAAGGATTAACAGGTGGACGATCATTCCACCCCGTATGCCAATAGTGCTTGACCTTATCGCGTAAGATCGCGCCTGTCGTGGACTCGGAAGCCAGTTACCGCCATGGATTATTGACGGTTTCCAAATAATGCTGGAAGGCTCTTTTCTGAGGCGTATCGAATGGTGTGCCGACGGCGCGAGGAAATGCTGCGCGCAACTGAACCACATATTTTTCAAAGAACCTATATGGCGGCGGCACGCGGGCATGGGACGGGCTTTGGAGGTCAAGTGTGCGCTCTAAGCTTCTGTCCAAATTCCTGCTGTGCGCCAGCACAGACAGAATGGCTTGATTGACATCCGGCTTCGCGAGTAAATTTTGAATCCGTGGTGCCGCCTCCTTTACGAGTACCGCCCCTTCAATCAATTTATCCACAATATCCGGTGGCAAAACATCCGTTTCTGAGCGCATCAGTGATACGATCAAATCATCCCGCCGATCTCCTGCCCGAACCGCCACCGCCGCATCGTGCAGTATCTGCGCATAAGTATCAAAGGCGGTAAGAGCTGCGTTAAAAGCATCGATCTGCTGTTTCATAAATCACACTCATTCGGATTTCCGGCTTTGAGAGAAGCACGAGAAGGGTTGATCGGCGCACGGTCATTCCAAGCCGTGTGCCAGTAATCTTTCACCTGCGTCTGCGCAACGGCGCCTTCTTTTGGCCCTGGTAACCAGACCTGTTCTCCGCCGCCGCGCAACATTTTCCCAGGATAATTTTCCAATTGTTGCGGAGCAATCTCTCCAACCAGTCCGGCCGGGGGTGGTGGCACTTCCGCCCTAATGAATGCTCCCGCTTCGTTCCAGCCGTTTTTCACGGCATCACGCGCTCGCCACGCCGCCTCATCATCTGGCGGAATAGCCTTGCTCCAGAACCCGCCTGTGTGACTGTCAGGTTTGTCTATGACACGGTACAGGCTTTGTTTCGGGGTGAAGGTTTCATAGTGCGGCTTGCTGCCAAATGTCGCCAGCTGCCTTCGAAAGAAATCCGGGGAAGCTTCGGCCTGCTGGCGTAAATATGGGGGAAGCTTCGGGTCAGAAAGAAGTTCGTCATACCATCGCGAAGCGAGAATTTGAGCATCGTCAAAAAAACGTGCCGCATCCGCATCAATCGGTTCTGCCCCTGCCTCCAGCGCATTCTTGTCAAACCCGATCCGCCGCATGGTATCCTGCCACGAGCCATAAGCTTGGCGGGTTGCTGCCATCGCGCGGCGCACGATAATGCCCTGACCCGGCATCACCCGCCATGCGTGAGTGGCGAACGCCGCTAGTCCGCGCGATATTCTGGCACTGATCTCTGTCGCGACCTCGTTGAATTGCTGTCGCGCCATTCCACGCACGGTCTCAATACTCGCGAGCAAGCTGCTTGCACCAAAAAACTTGCTTTCGACGCGCAAAAATCCAGAAACTCGTCGAATTTCTGACTTACCTCTCCAACTCTCGAAACGACTTCATCGCCAAGTTTTTTAACAAAACGATAGCCGTTGATTTTCGCGACCCCGGTACGGTGCAATGCCTTGTTGATATAGATCAGCACGCGACCCATTTCGCCCGCGTTTTTCCAGATGATCTTGATCACTCCTTTGGCGAGCGATCCCAGCGACGGGATCAACCCGATCAAACAGGCAAACACCCCGACCCAGACCACGAGTTCATTGTATCGTTTATCCCAGAGAAGAGCCTTCCCGTTGGCGATAAGATCGCGGGCGTCAGCGGTGGCAATGAGCAGGGCGCGTGCTGTTGGTGAATTACTTAAAGCTGTGGGACGCGCTATTTTCGGCCGCCCGGCACCCGCGCCGATACCGGCACCAAATCCGGTTCCGGTGCCGCGTCCGGTGCCTCCAGCACCGACACCGAGACCAGTGCCGGCACCTCCTGTGCCCCATCCTGCACCCGGCACCGGGACCGATCCAATCCCTGCGCCGGTTCCCCGACGCGACGCGACAACTGAGGATCAATCTGCCGCTCAGGCTGATACAGACCAGGAATGCGCCAATTGCGAGAACTGCCTTCCAAGACAGCAGGGCTCAGCGGTAGCGAGACCTGCCCCACAAGGAAGAGCCGAACAGAAGCGGGGCTAAGACTATCAGCACTTTGTATGTCCGTGGCATGACTATCAACCATCGGCGTCACTAATCGAAGAATGGCAGTTTTCCACCGTGGATTTCGATGGACTGCATCCAGCAGAATGCCTGTTATTGGAAACCAAACACGGCTATGATGGGTTTCTCAAGGACAGCTATGCACGGACAGAACGCTGGGAATACGGTAGCCCTCAGCTTCATGACTGGGCATTACGCGCAGATATCCAGAGAACGGTTTTTGACCCGATGATCCGTCAGGGGCGGAGACAACACGGAGCCGTCATGCCTCATTACGGCGATGTGAGTTTGAAATGGGTATTCAGTCATCCGCGAACCAGCCTCTACGTTGGGGCAATGTTTCTTGAAAACATCCCGGGCTGGTATCACGAAATGGAAGTGCGGCCATTTGTCTGAGAGCGAGGAAGCATGGACCTATCGCTAAGTGTTAGTATGCCGGCTCAGAAAGTCACCTTCGATAAGGGGGTGGATGATTTTTTTCAGCTACTTCACAGAATCGAAAATATACCTGCATTCGATCTTGGCTGGAGCATGGCGGGTTTCAGCCTCTGGAACCAATCCCAAGAATATGTTGAGTATCTGCGCGGATCGCTTCCCGAGCAAGATAACGACGGAAGTTATTTCTCCGTCGGAATCAACGATGACGCAAAATCGAGATTGGGCGTCGAAAAAGTCTTCTATAATTTCAGATATTATTCCGATAATCTCGGCGCACAATTAACCGGTGAAATCCGTGCTCCGCACCCTTCCCGAGGGGCGCAAGTGCAGAATTACATTGAGCTTTTGGATATTGTGACGCAATGGAAGCGTCCGATGCATGTTCGGTTCGGCCCGAGACTTTATAATATGGAACACCATCCCCTTGATCGGGCGCGCCTGGGAATAGGCTGGCTTGGATGGGTGCCATTCAATCTCGATCCGCTTTCTGTGCCTGAGGCCGAGATCGTTCGGCCCATGAACGGAGGCAGCCTGGTTGTCACGCAGACTGAACTTTGGCAGGCAGGTGAGGGACAGCCCCATTATTCCAATGCCGCTATTGAGCGTGCGCAAGAGGTGGAAATCCGATTGAACTTGCTGGGTGTTCTTCCCACAGGGGTGGAAATTGCGCGGGGAGATTGGGGACACCTATAGATGCAGGACCCCGTTAATTCTTTTGGGATTTGTGTGGAATATGATGTAGAGATCTCCCGGCCTAGTAGTGATCAGGATCGACATCTGGCGCGACTGTGATCGCTACTGTCGAGCCACTGAACCGAAAACTGAATCGCCGATGCGGAGCAGGTACCAGTTCCTCGGTGTGATCACTGCTTACCGAAATATCCAGGGCAAGGAGGATGCTGATAAACTCGTCCTCAAATTCCGGATGATGGCCGACAAACAAAACCTTCGCTTCGGTAATGCCTCGGAGCTGCCGTACAACGACCCGCAGTGCGGTCTCGTCCATGAAGCCGACATCACCGTTCATGTCTTCAGCCGTTCAAGTATCCGCCGGATCATTTCGGGTCGTGATGGCTGATCGTCCTGTTTGGCGCATTCCGCGTCCAGCCACTCGAGCAGATCGGGTTGCAAGCGCACACCGACCAATGTGCCCCAGCCAGTTGGAGCAGGCCCTCGCTTCCCTTTCCGTGTTAACGGAGTTTTTTCTTGCTTTGCCATAATTACCTTGTTATCAAAGAAACGGGTCGGGGGAAGCTGGCACTTCCCCCTGACCCTGACCACAACCCAAGCTATAGGGAGCTCGGATCATGGGTGATTCCGACCATACACGAATTCATGCTGGCGTCACGCGCCGGAAGGCGCTGAAGGTGACGGCGGCGGGCATGATGTCCGTGCCATTTCAGATCATTGGACCTGTCGCAGAGGCAGGTGCCGATCAGTCCGATCCCGATCCTGCGCTGGCGCTGTGGCGGAACTGGCAGGCCGCCCATCACCAAACGAATAGGCTTTGCCGACAGCAACAGGACCTTGAGGCTTTGCTAATACGCAGGATCGGCTTTCCTCGCGCAGAGGTCGATCTGGATGATGACGGGGTGACCGTCACCCTGTCCCGAGCCGAGGATATCGAGGAATTGCTTGGCGGGGCTCCTGCGCTGGCCGGGCTATACGCGAAAGCAAAAGCTGAACTTGCGGCCCATCAGGCTCGCTGGGCGGAAGCCGATGCCGTGATCGGTTATTCTTCGGCACGGCAAAAGGAACTGGTGGCCGCCGATCATGCACAGGCACTGGCCGATACCTTGGCAGTAACGTCCGCAACGACGCTGGCCGGCGTCGCGGCCAAGTTCGATATGATCCTGCGGGAAGGCCAGAGTTCGGAGGAATGCCCGTGCTACCCCTCAGGCGATGAGGAAGTGCGGCCTGATACTCCGGACTCGCGTACCACGCCCGTGCGGCTTCCATCGACGGGAAGCTCAGGATGGCAACCCCATTGACCGGCTCGCCTTCCAACACCTCATGTGTGCCATAGAAGGCGAGCGGCACGAGCGGATGCACGTCTCGCGCGGCCGATGTCCGTTCCCTGTAGCGATCAAGGGATTGCGGATCGGTCACCGTCTCGCGGACAAAGACGACATAGGCAGTCACGCCGACGCCTTGAGCTGTTCGACCAGCCGCTGCGCAGCAGCAGTCGACGAGCCTGGGTTCTGGCCGGTGATCAGCAAGCCGTCCTGCACGATGTACGAGCCCCAGTCTGGACCCTTCGAGTAGATGCCTCCCTTGGCCTTCAGCTCATCCTCGACGAGGAAGGGGACGACCTTGGTCAGGCCGACGGCGGCCTCCTCGGTGTTGGTGAAGCCAGCCACCTTCTTGCCCTCGACCAGCGGCCGGCCTTGAGGAGTCTTCACGTGCCGCAGCACACCAGGCGCGTGGCAGACCAAGGCGGCGAGCTTGTTAGCAGCAATGAAGCCCTCGATAAGGTTGGACGAGTCCTTGCTTTCGGCCAAATCCCAGAGCGGACCGTGGCCGCCCGGATAGAAGACAGCGTCGAAGTCGTCCGCAGATACCTCGACCAACTTGACGGTGTTGGCCAGCGCCTCGTTGGCCTCTGCGTCGGCCTCGAACCGCCGGGTCTCGTCTGTCTGGAAATCGGGCTCGTTGCTTTTGGGATCGAGTGGCGGCAGGCCGCCTTTCGGCGAAGCAAGCGTTATTACGTACCCGGCCTCCTTGAACACATAGTAGGGCGCAGCGAGTTCCTCAAGCCAGAAACCAGTCTTGCGACCAGTGTCGCCAAGTTGGTCGTGCGATGTCAAAACGATCAGGATTTTCATGTTCATTTTCCTTCGGTTGTTAATGATGGTTCGTCACGCATCCGGCGGCGGAAGATACTTTGCTCGAATGACAGTCGGGCCATAACGCATTTTCGGCAAAAGCTATGTAGGCATAAGTAGACCGGTCGTCTATTTTTCAGTCAAAAATCTGATCTCCTTGCGCTATTTCCCCGACAGGATTTGGTCGGTAGCGGCCAGAGCGGCATCAAATGGGGCCGGGCTGCGGGCGATCTTCGTCATGACACTCGCGCCAAGCCATAGCTGGTAGAGCGTCTCTGCGACGTCATAAGGATTGCGGCTGCTCTCGATTGAACCATCTGCCAGTCCCTGCTTCACAACCCGCGATAGCCGATTGACAATAGCCGATGTGCCATTCTTCAGCGCGATCCGCATGCCTTCGGAGATGTCGGACACCTCGGCGCCAAGCTTCACAGCAAGGCATTTGCCTTCTGGATCGTCACGCTCCTGGTTGTCCCGCCAGAAGCGCCAATATGCGGCCAGCCGCTCGCGTGCTGAAACGCACTCATCGGCGAGTAATAAATCGACTTCAGCAAGATAGTTCTCGAAATAGTATTCAAGCAGGGCCTTGCCGAATGCGTCTTTCGAGGCAAAATAGTGATAGAATGAGCCCTTAGGGATTCCAGCACCGAGCAGAATCTCATTCAACCCTACAGCCGAGAACCCGCGCGCTGCGATAAGCCGCTTGGACGTATCAAGGATATGAGACTTCACGTCGGAGGGTTTTTCAGACTTCAGTGCAAGAGACACGATACTTCACCATCACTAGGAGACTGGTCTAATATGGCATCTTCGGTTCGTTGGTCAAGGCGCTAATTTGAACTCACCCAAAACGCAACCGACCAATCCAAGCGAAGACACTACACCTGCCAAGTCGACGAAAGGCTCCCGAGGAAGTCCATGACGATCTGAGTCCGCACGGGCGTTAGGCGCCGATCCAAGCGGACAGCGAATAGTGGCGCTTCCGCAGATCGCCACTCCGTCAAAACCTCGACCACATCGCCGCTGCGGAGGTCATCGAGCCCGAGCCAAGACGGGACCCATCCGATGCCCAGCCCAGCTCTCACCATGCTCCAGGCAGCCGCACCGTCGTCGAAAACGAACTTTGGGCGAGGGCTGTGACGAATGGCCGTTCCATCCATCGGCGAGTTAAAGCGCCAGCTGTCGATTTGACCGGTGGACTTGTTCCTGAACCCTACTTGTCGGTGAGCCACAAGATCCCCAGGCTTGTCGGGGACTCCATACCGACGCAGATAATCTGGTGTCGCGCACACGATCCATGGGAAGGTGTACATTTGCCTGAAAACATGTCCCGGCAAACCATCGAGATTTCCGGTCCTCACGGCGATGTCTATGCTCCGCGCCGCGAGATCGACGATCTCGTCGCCAGACTGAATCTCTATGTCGATATCGGGATGATTATTTAAGAACTGCGGCAACTCCGGCATTATGACGGACCGGACGAAAGCCGATGGCGCGCTCAAGCGAACCCGGCCGGTCGCACTTCGGCTACCCAACTCAGTCAATGTCGCCTCGACTGACTCCAATTCGTCGAGCAAGCAGCGCCCTCGGCCAAACAAGCGATCCCCCTCATCAGTAAGCGAGAAAGAATGCGTCGTGCGATGCAACAAGCGAATGCCGTGCGTCTGCTCGAAGCGCGAAACCGCCTTTGACATGGCTGAAGTCGAAGTGCCGGCCCTTCGGGCCGCTTCGGAGAACGATCCGGCCTCGACAATGCGCACAAACCAAAGGAGTTGTTGGAGACTTGGCGATAAAGGTGGTGTTGACATGCGGTCAACACTGACATGTAGGCACGTTGGGTTCAACTCCGCCGAGGCAGGAAATACATCTTGGCGTCCACGTAATGAGGCACACAATGGGGATGGCTGAATGAAATACTTGGTCGTATTTTCGATTGCTGATGGCAAGACGATGGATGATGTCGCCCCGCTTATGCTCGAAGAAGTCAAGGAGGTCTGGCGGTCTTACCAAAGTGGCCCTCTTCGGGAGTTCTATTTTTCGCCTAAGCAGCCAGCAGTTATATTGGTTTACGAGGCACCTGACGAAGAGACGCTTGAAGAGACCGTAGGTCGCTTGCCTATGGTCAGAGAACACGTCCTTGATCATCAAGTTTTCGAGCTTGGGGCCTTCGATAATCTTCAGATACTGTTCGACAAGACCTTGGCGAGTTGAACGCAGCGCCGCTCGTCAAGCGCAAGCGGTTTCACGATGGACCGCAATTCGCTGATGTTGGTCGCTGTGGCCCTGGCAAACATGATGGCCTGCGCGAGTTGGGCCATGCAGACCAAGAAAGAAGACTATCGGTATCCCGGTAGCGCAGCTGCCTGAGCAAGCGCTCGGTCGCTGCGGGATCAGGAGAGGTGGGCATGTGAGGAGGTCGTGAACGTCAAGGGCAAACGATCGGACTGATCGGGACCAGGAAAGGCACCGAGGCTCCAAGAGCGAAAAGCTCGCTGAGTTGATTTGCGCCTGTTCCGCGTATCTCCATGACGGCCCGCGGCAACCACTTAGCCGTATCGACAGGCCTGACACATGACCGCACCCGATCACATGCTCAGCGGCACGGATTTCCCTTGCATGAAACGGGGCATCCACACACGGAGCCTCCGGCAGACTCGGCGCGATTCATACGCTGGCGGCGTATCTGGCTGAGCGACGACTGGGGCAGGGGACCGGCCACGCTTTAGTCCGGCAGGAGCCCTTTGGCCCGATAGCTTTCGATCAATGCGTCGAACATCGAAATGTCCGAACGGCTTCTCGCGATTAGCTGAGCACCGGCGACCGCTGCAAAAATCGCGCGTGCTTGGGCTTCGCTATTCTCCGGGCGCGCAGCGCCGGCCGCGACAAGCGCCTTGCTGATCCAGGCGACGTTGATTTCGGCGAAGGTCTGAACCTCCACCGTTACCTCGTGCGGAAGATCATCATACTCGGCCGACATGAAGCTGCAGAGGCAGAGCCGATTATCGCTCTCGAGCGACCGTCGGAAAATTTTTGGATATTCCCGGAGCGCACTGATCGGATCCCTCGAGTCGGCGAACAAGGTGTCGAGCTCGCTTTTGGTATCCTCCCAATAACGCCGCGCAACCGCCGCGCCCAGGCCTGCCTTGCTGGGGAAGTGGTGATAAATGCTTGCCGCCTTGATCCCGACCTGGGCGGCGAGATCGCGGAAGTTCAGCCCGCTGTAGCCGTGTGATTGAGCGATCTGCCTGGCAGACGCTAGGATCGCTTCCTTTGAATTCGTCGTCATCTCCACGCCTCGGTTCCAGCGGCCTTCGCCCTACCAAGTGTTAGATAGGGGTTGACGAGCAGAAAATAAAGCACCTATATCGACCTAACGAACGACAGGTAGGCTTCGCATACGGTGTGTGGGAGCCCGAAACAGAGAGAAAGCCATGAGTCAGAACATCATCTATTGGGACGCCACGAAGCTCGCTGACATAATCCGCAGCCGCGAGGTGTCCTCGGTCGAGGTCGTCAAGGCGCATCTGGAGCGCATCCAGGCAGTGGATTCGAAGATCAACGCGATCGTCACGCTCGCCGATGACGCCCTTGCGCAGGCCGGAGCGGCGGACGCCGCGGTCCGCGCGGGTGAAGAACTCGGCGTCCTTCACGGCGTCCCGTTCACGGTCAAGGACTCGATCGACACCGCCGGCGTGCTGACGCAGCGTGGCTCGCCTATCTTCAAGGGCCGCACGCCAGACGCTGACGCAACCAGCGTCGCACGCATGAAGAGGGCCGGCGGCATCCTCCTCGCGAAGACCAATCTTCCCGAATTCTCCTACTGGATCGAAAGCGACAATCTCCTTACCGGCCGGTCCAGCAACCCCTGGGATCTGACGCGGACGCCGGGCGGCTCGAGCGGCGGCGAGTCGGCGGCAATCGCGGCGGGCATGTCGCCGATCGGTCTCGGTACGGATCTCGCCATCTCGGTGCGCGGCCCCGCTGCCCAGACTGGTATTTCGTCAATCAAGGCGACGCATGGCCGTGTCCCTATGACAGGCATTTATCCGCGAGCGCCCCGCCGCTTCTGGCATGTGGGGCCAATGGCCCGCAGTATCCGTGATCTGGCGCTCGCCTTCTCGCAGCTAGCCGGTCCGGACGGCCACGACGCCTTTTCGACGAGCACCGTTCAATTCGACGCCGGCATTGGCCGTCAGCCCTATCGGCAGCTTCGGGTGGGCTGGCTGGTCGAACCTGGCTTCGGCCCGATCGATCCCGAAGTCGCCAAGGTGGTCGAGGCCGCTGCTGAGGCGCTCAAGAGCCTCGGGCTGCATGTCGAGCCGGTCCGTATTCCCGCGCTCGAAAAGGACTTCGCGCTCGACGTCTTCAACCGCATCCATGTGATGGAGATGAAGTCAGCCTTCGCCGAGGCAACCGCTGGCCACGAAGACCAGATGTACAAGATGTCCAAGACGATGCTGTCGCTGCCCGACACGTCCATGGCGGACTATATCGAAGCTGAGCAGGCGGCCGAGCGCCTTCGCGATGGCTTCGCCGAGTATTTCCAGAATTTCGACGCGTTGATCACGCCGGTGCTTCCCCTCCCGGCCCACAAGCACGGGCAGGAGGAGTTCGTCATCAATGGCCAGACGGTCGATGCCACGTATCTGCAGGGCGCGACCGTGCCGCTCAACGTCACCGGCCTGCCGGGAATCTCGATGCGGTTCGGTACGAGCAGTGAAGGTCTGCCGATCAACGTCCAGATCGTGGGCAGTTGGTTGGCGGAATCAACGATTCTGGCAGTCGCGTCCCAGCTGGAAAGCATAAGCACTGTCCGAGATCTGCGCCCAACCCTTTGAGGTGGCAATTCAACTACTCTTGAATAGCTACACTCTCGTTCGCATTTTTAGTCGAAAGCATGCCGCAGAAAAGCAGCGTGTTGCGTTGGAGGGAACGATGACAGACCTCGAAGATGTGAAGGCGTTCCTAGCCGTAGCCGAGGCTGGCAGTTTCAGCGGCGCCGCTGTTGAGATGGCAACTTCCAAGTCGGTGGTCAGCCGACGTGTCGCCCGGCTTGAAGAGGGCCTTGGCACTCGATTGTTCACCCGTAGTAGCAAAGGCATTACCCCCACTGAGGCAGGGGACGCGCTTCGGTTTCGTGCCGGCAGTGCCTTCGGCGAGCTCGCCGAAGCTCTGCGCGATGCCGCGCGGAGCACGGGTGAGCTGACGGGCGTTCTGCGCATCACGGCGCCAATTGCCTTCGGGACCGCACACCTGGCGGATTTTCTCGTGGACTTCATGCGGGATCATCCCAAGCTGAAGATGGACGCCTCCTTCACCAATCGGCGGATCGACATCCTTGCTGATGGGATCGACGTGGCGGTCCGCATGGGCGCCTTACCGGACTCAACGCTGATTGCCCGGCGCATCGCGCCCATGCGTATCAGCGTGGCCGCAAGCCCGAATTACCTCGCCAAGCTTAAAGCGCCAAAGCGGCCTCGGGATCTCACCGCCCATGATTGCATCATTTACGGCGTGCCCGGGGGTGACCTTTGGCGGTTTCGCGGAAAGGATCGCGTCACCTCGATCCGCGTCGCTGGCCGAATGCGCTCCGACAATGCCGAGACAATTGTGGCGGCGGCGATCGCCGGGATGGGCATAGTGGCTCTGCCGACTTTCGTACTGGCGGGAGCGATCGAGCGTGGGGCGCTTATCCCGCTCCTTACCTCGTTCCCCATGATCGAGCAGGCGTTGTTCGCTGTCCGCCCTCCCGGCCCACCACCAGCAAAGACCCGGGCCTTCATTGATGCTCTCGTTGCTCGCTTCGGACCGGAGCCAGACTGGGACTACCTCTCCCAGGCATCTACCCGGGCTCGAACGAACAGCAGTGAAGGCTAGTCTGGAATCGGCACGTTCCTGACATGCCATTCAATTCTAACCCGGTGCCGTCGTTCGCGCAGACGCAACAAGCGGTTGCCCTAACCTTGCCTCCAACGTCGGTCCGCTGCGCTATAAAGTGACGATTTGATCGCGGCTCCACGCGCGCAGCTCCGCGGGGCCTTAAACCTGTATGGGAGAGCACCGATGTTCAGAGCACTTCTGGCTTCTAAAACTCACGATGGAATTTCCACCGATATCGTCGAAATGGACGACGAAACTCTGATGGAAGGCGAGGTGTCTATCTCCGTTGAGTATTCGACCGTCAACTACAAGGACGCACTGGCGATCAGTGGTCAAGCGGATGTCATTCAGGCGTTTCCACTTGTCCCTGAGATTGATCTGGCCGGTACGGTTGAGACGTCCTCGCATGATGGATTCTCGATCGGAGACCGCGTTGTCCTTAATGGTTGGGGGTTAAGTCAAACGCACCATGGCGGCTACGCCCAGAAAGCTCGCGTCAAGGGCGATTGGCTAGTGAAGCTCCCCGAGTCTCTGTCAACGAAGGACGCTATGGCGATCGGGACGGCGGGCTATACCGCCATGCTCAGTGTCCTGGCCTTGGAACACGCCGGACTGGACCCCTCGCGCGGCGATATCGTCGTGACCGGAGCAAACGGTGGCGTCGGCTCGGTTGCAATCGCGATCTTGTCGAAACTGGGATACCGGGTGGTTGCATCCACAGGGCGACCTGAGGAGGAGGAATATCTGCGCGCGCTTGGGGCAGCGGAGATTATCGACCGCCGTACTCTATCGGAGCCGGGTAGCCCCATTGCGCAAGAGAAATGGGCTGGCGCAGTGGACTCCGTTGGAAGCAACACTCTGGTGAACCTGCTCGCGCAAACACAGTATCGTGGCGTGGTGACGACGTGTGGACTTGCTCAAGGTGTCGACCTTCCTGGATCGGTCCTCCCGTTCATACTGCGGAACATCACGCTGGCTGGGATCGATTCTGTAAACGCGCCCAAGGAAGTCCGACTAATGGCGTGGTCACGCCTCGCGCAGGATCTCGAACTGGGTAAGCTTGCTGCGATGACACACGTAGTCGGCCTTGCGGATGTTCCGAACGTTGTCGACGGGATATTCCAAGGAAAGGTGCGTGGACGCACCGTTGTCGACGTTAACTCATAGCAGGCGGCGGCGGTTCGCGCGTGCGTCCAACGAACGCCCCGAGGCATTGTGTCGGTCACCGTGGTCTTGGCCTGACTCGCCTGAACGGCTTGTTAGCATCGTCGACCTGCAGAGCATTCGCGATGTTCCTCGTCGCATCTGAATGTTGCAAAGAGTTGAGCAAGCTTGGCGACCGAGCACGGCGTATGCCGACGGGCCGGGCGTTTCGGATATGCGTGAAAAGCCACCGCCGAGCGCGCTCTGCGTTCGCGTGAGCGCAACGGCCGGTTTCGGTTCTGCCACCTTCATTTTCTAGCGGCTGAGTTCGATCTTTAGGCCTCGATCATGGTTCCACACATCTGACAAAACGGAACCGCTCCAACCAGCCGAAAGGTGAAATATGTCCAATCTTCTTGTCATCGAAGTAAGTCCCCGAGGTCCATATTCAGTATCCCGTAATCTGGCCAAGCGGTTTACGGAAAAGTGGCAATCGTCTCACGGCGGCGATGTCGCCGTGCGTGATCTTTCCACGACTGACGTTCCATACATCAGCCTGCCGTGGATCGGCGGCGCCTTCACCCCGCCAGAACAGCACTCGCCGGAAATGGTCGAGGCAATTCGTGTCTCTGACGAATTGATCGCCGAGCTGAAGGCCACGGATGAGATCCTCATCGCCACACCGATGTACAACTTCTCGATTCCGGCCGTTCTCAAGTCCTGGGTAGACCATGTTCTTCGCGTCGGCGTCACGTTCAGCCCGAGCTACGAAGGCTTGGTTACCGGCAAGAAGGTCACCGTCATCATCGCAACAGGAGGCGACTTCTCGCCAGGCGCGCCTTTCGAGAGCGCCAACGTCGCCAGTGCATATCTGCGCCAGGTGCTCGGTTTGATCGGGATCACCGACCTGAACATCATTCTTGCCGGTCCCACCCTCACCGTCGACCAGGGTCAAACGACCATTGATGACTTCTCCGAGCGCTTTGAGCCAGCGCTCGAGGCCGCAGCGTCCTGACCCGATCGTGCCGTTGCGGTCGGCCTATCAC
>NZ_JAUUTZ010000041.1 GCF_030678915.1 Paracoccus wurundjeri
CCCGGCCCCACCGACGCCCCCCACGCCCGCCACAGGAGTCAGCGCATGACCAATCCAGTCACCCGCGCCGCCGAATTGCTGAAAGAACATCGCGACAGCATCGACCGGCTGGACGCCATCCTGGTCTACACCCTGGCCGAGCGGTTCAGTCACACCCAATCCGTCGGCCGTCTCAAGGCCGAACACGATCTTCCGCCGTCCGATCCCGCGCGCGAGGCGCAACAGATCGAGCGGCTGGAACGCCTCGCGCGTGAGGCCGATCTCGACCCGGAATTCGCGCGCAAATTCCTGAATTTCGTGATCGCCGAAGTGATCCGGCATCACGAACAACTGCAACCCTGACGGGCGCGATACGCGTCCGATACGCCATTTCACAAGGAGAAAACCAATGGCAGTCAAAATCCGTCTGGCCCGTGGCGGCTCGAAAAAGCGCCCCCATTACGCCATCGTCGCCGCCGATACGCGCAAGCCGCGCGACGGCCGCTTTCTTGAAAAGCTGGGCACCTATAACCCGCTTCTGCCGAAAGACAGCGAAGAGCGCGTGAAGATGGACATGGAGCGCGTGCAGCACTGGCTGGATCAGGGCGCTCAGCCGACCGACCGCATCGCCCGTTTCCTTGAAGCCGCAGGCAAAAAGGAAAAGACCGAGCGCAAGAACATGAAAAAGGCCGAACCCGGCAAGAAAGCCCAGGATCGCGCCGCTGCCCGTGCGGAAAAAGCCGCAGCAGCCGACGCCCCGGCTGAAGAGGCCGCACCGGAAGCCGCCGCGGAAGAATGATCGCAGGATCAGGCCCGCGCTGTCCGGCGTGGGCCTGAATGCGCGAAAGCGTTATGTTCCGGCTGTTTCGCCTATCGGCCCTGCTCGCGCTGGCTTTCCTTGCAGGAATGCTGGCCGAGCGGTCATATCAGAAGGATCGCTGCCTTGATCATGGCGGCAGCTGGAGTAAGGCGGGTTTCTGCGACAGGGGGTAGCCCATGACCGATAAAGTCTGCGTCGGAGCTATTGCCGGAGCCTTCGGGGTCCGGGGCGAAGTGCGGCTGAAAAGCTTCTGTTCCCAGCCGCAGGACATCGCCGGATATGGCCCCCTTACGACCGAGGATGGCACCCGCAGTTTCACCGTCAAACTGACCCGCCCCGTCAAGAACGGGCTGGGCGCAAGATTGTCCGGGATATCCACCCGCGAAGACGCCGAAGCCCTGCGCGGCACCACCCTTTGGGCACCACGCGACGCCCTGCCCTCATTGCCCGATGACGAATTCTACCATACCGATCTGATCGGGCTGGAGGTCTTCGACACCGGCGGACAGGCGCTTGGCCGGGTTCGCGCGATCTTCGATCACGGCGCGGGCGACATTCTTGAAGTGGCGGGCAAGGAACTGCTGCTGCTGCCTTTCACCCGCGAAATCGTTCCGACCGTCGATCTGAAAGCGGGCCGGATCATCGCCGACCCGCCCGGCTCGGACGAATGAGCGGGGCGCCGAAATCGCATGGGCGCCTGTCCGTCAGGCCCAGCTTGCGCCCGCGCGAATTGATGGCAGAGCCGCAGCGCAAGGGTGCATGGACCGCGACTGTCGTCACCCTGTTCCCCGAGGCATTTCCCGGCATCCTCGGCCTGTCCCTGACGGGCCGTGCGCTGGCCGAGGACCTGTGGAACCTTCGCAGTATCCATCTGCGCGAATTCGGCATCGGCAGGCATCGCAATGTCGATGACACTCCGGCGGGCGGCGGCGCGGGCATGGTGATCCGCCCCGATGTCCTGAGCGCCGCCCTGCAAGAGGCGGGGAATGCCGCACCCATCATCTATATGTCCCCGCGCGGGCGCCCCTTTACTCAGTCCCGCGCGCGCGAACTGGCGCAGGGTCCGGGGGTCACGCTGATCTGCGGCCGTTTCGAGGGGGTGGACCAGCGCGTGCTGGACGCTTATGATGTCGAAGAGGTCAGTATTGGCGATTATGTCCTGACCGGGGGCGAAATCGCTGCACAGGTCTTGATCGACGCGACGGTTCGGCTTATACCGCGCGTGCTGGGGAATCAGGATTCGCTGGCCGAGGAATCCTTTTCCATCGGCAACCGGGGTCTTCTGGAGCATCCTCAGTACACGAAGCCCGCCCAATGGGAAGGCCGCGAGATTCCGCCGGTTCTGCTGTCGGGAAATCATGCGGCCATTTCCGCATGGAGGGCAGCCGAAGCCGAAAGGCTGACCAAGGAACGCCGCCCCGACCTGTGGCGGGCATGGACCGAAGGGGAAACCCGCACGGACATGGACCCGGCAAAGGACCGACAGCTCTCGGGCGCATCAGACCAATCGCGGAACCACCGCGAGCATGAAAAGGATTAATGCGATGAACCTGATCGCCCAACTCGAAGCCGAGCAGATCGCAGAGCTTGGCAAGACCATCCCGGATTTCAAAGCCGGCGACACCGTGCGCGTCGGCTACAAGGTGACCGAAGGCACCCGCACCCGCGTGCAGAACTTCGAAGGCGTCTGCATCTCGCGCAAGGGCGGCGACGGCATCGGCGCCAGCTTCACCGTCCGCAAGATCAGCTTCGGCGAAGGCGTGGAGCGTGTCTTCCCGCTTTACTCGACCAATATCGATGCGATCACGGTCGTCCGCCGCGGTAAAGTCCGCCGCGCCAAGCTGTATTACCTGCGCGACCGTCGCGGCAAATCGGCCCGTATCGTCGAAAAAACCAATTACAAGCCCAAATCGGGCGCTGAAGCGAACGCTTGAACGAGGTCACCCGATGAAAAAAGACATCCATCCCGATTATCACATGATCGAAGTCAAGATGAATGACGGCACCACCTATCAGACCCGCTCGACCTGGGGCGCAGAGGGTGAGACCATGACGCTTGACATCGACCCGACCTCGCATCCCGCATGGACCGGCGGCTCGACCCGCCTGATGGATACCGGCGGCCGCGTGTCGAAATTCAAATCGAAATATGCCGGTCTGGGCTTCTGAACCACACCGACATGATCCATATGAAACGCCGTCCTTCGGGGCGGCGTTTTTCATTCAGCCGGATAGCGGATACCCATCCCACTTTCCCGGCCGGGTAAACAGCCCGCGAAAACCGCCGGAACAACCGCCCCGCCTGGCTTCACTTGCACATCTTCTTTGCGGCAAATACCTCGGGGCGCTGTCGGGTCGCGCCACTGGTTCGAGGGACCTGCCGGCAACGGGCGGCGCCCCCGGCCATCGCTGGGCTCGGATCATCCATATGCCCGTTCCCGCCGTGATGGCTACGCCGGCCCGATCGTCACGCCCCTTCTCTCCCTGCGGCGACCGGCATCGGGCATCCCGCGCAGAGGATCGGCTACTCGCATAAATCTTGACGCATATCGCGCAGGCCATTCATCATGCGCAGACACGTCAGCGATACAAAAGCGACTTCCCGTCATGAAACAGATGCATCGCGTCGGGTCTCGCGGCAAGGCGCACGATCTGCCCCGACAGCCCGGAATGGATCCCAGGCAGCTTCGCGATCACCGGCGGCGCATCCTGTCCGGTTCCGAAATAAAGCAGCGTCACCTCGCCCAGCGCCTCGGTCAGATCCACGCGGCCTTCGAATATCGCCGGACCGTCGGTCTCGAACATATCCTCGGGGCGAATGCCAAGATTGACGGCCAGACCTTCATCCTCCGCCCGTGTCGGAACCGCAAGTTGCGCCTGCCCTCCGCCGTCCAGTGCAACAGTGGTCACCTCGCCCACGGCAGCCACCTTACCCGGCAACAGGTTCATCGCGGGCGAGCCGATGAATTGGGCGACGAATTCGTTCACCGGACGTTCATACAGTTCCAGCGGTGCCCCGATCTGCGCGATACCGCCGCCCGCCAGCACCACGATCCGGTCGGCCAGCGTCATGGCCTCGGTCTGATCATGGGTCACATAGATCATTGTCCGGTCGGGCATCGAGGCCTTTAGCTGCGCAATCTCGATCCGGGTCGCCACGCGCAGGGCGGCGTCGAGATTCGACAGGGGTTCGTCGAACAGGTAAACCTTGGGATCGCGCACAAGCGCCCGCCCGATCGCCACCCGCTGACGCTGACCGCCCGACAGCGCCTTGGGAAGACGGTCGAGATAGGGCGTCAGTTGCAGCATCCTGCCCGTGCGGTCGGTCGCCTCGCGGATCTCTGCCTTGCTTTTGCCGGCGATTTTCAGTGCGAAGGCCATATTGTCGCGTACCGTCATATGCGGGTAAAGCGCATATGACTGGAACACCATGGCGATCCCGCGCTGGCTGGGCGGAATATCGTTGACCCGCACGCCATCGATATCCAACGAGCCGCCGGTGATCTGCTCCAGCCCCGCGATCATCCGCAGAAGCGTAGATTTCCCGCAGCCCGAAGGGCCGACGAACACGATGAACTCGCCCGACCTGATGGAAAGGTCGATATTCCTCAGGACCTGGACCTCGCCATAGGATTTCGCGACATCAGTCAGTTTCAAATCGGCCACGGTCAGCCCCTTCCCTGTCAACCTTCGATGATCTGAACCTGCCACGGCTCCAGCCCGCCTGCCTCTTCGTCGGACAGATTGGCGCGGATATGCAATGTTTGCGCATCGTCATGGCGACGGAACGACAAGAGCGGACCATTGACGATAATATCGCTCATCTGGCCCAGCCTCAGCGCGGAATGCTTGTGCCGCAGCCCGATGGCCCAGCGATAATGATGCAGCACGGATTGCGCATCCGCCTCTTGCCCGACAACAGTGCGCTGCAAATGCACATGTGGAACGGGCAGCCAGGGCTGGCTTGTCGAAAAGCCGCCATTCACGCCCATATCCCAGACCATCGGCGTGCGGCAGCCGTCACGCCCCTTGAATTCGGGCCAGAACTCAATGCCGTAAGGATCGCGCAGCTCCTCGAACTGCAATTCCGCTTCGGGCAGGCCAAGCTCTTCGCCCTGATACAGACAGACCGAGCCGCGCAGGCAGATCAGCACGGTGCAATAGGCCTTTGCCGCCTGCTCGGGCAGATTCCAGCGTGTCACATGGCGCATCACATCATGGTTCGACAGGGCCCAGCACGGCCAGGAATTCGGTGCGATTTTCTGCAATTGCGCAAAGACATCTGCGATCCGTTGCGCGGTCAGATCATGGCCCGACAGAAAGTCGAACACATAGGACATGTCCAGCCGTTTGCTTTCCATGCCCTGCGGCGCGCCCGTATATTCCTCGAGCAGTTCAAGCGCCCGCTCGCTATCGCCGATCTCGCCCACCGATACCGCGCCATAGCGTTTCAGAAGCGTATTGAACCGTTCGAGAAATGCCAGATTTTCGGGCTGCGACTTGTTGTATTTATGGCTTTGATGATTGTAGGGGTTCACCGCCGGCGCGGTATCCGCCTTGCGATGTTCGGGCACCAGCGGCGGATTGTCCCGCAACTGCGCATCGTGGAAATAGAAATTGATCGTATCCAGCCGGAACCCGTCAACGCCCTTTTGCAGCCAGAATTCGGTCATATCCAGAAGCGCATCCTGAACCTCGCGATTATGGAAGTTCAGATCCGGCTGGGAGGTCAGGAAATTATGCAGATAATATTGTTCGCGCCGCGCATCCCATTGCCAGGCGCTGCCGCCAAAGATCGACAGCCAGTTGTTCGGAGGCGTTCCGTCCGGCTTGGGATCAGACCAGACATACCAGCCGGCTTTCGGATTATCGCGGCTGGCACGGCTTTCCGCGAACCACGGGTGCTGATCCGAACTGTGCGACATCACCAGATCGATCATGACCTTCAGGCCAAGCTCGTGCGCGCGTTCGATCAGCCAGTCGAAATCCTCCATGCTGCCGAAGATCGGATCGATGCCGCGATAATCGCTGACATCATACCCAAAATCCTTCATCGGCGATGTGAAGAAGGGTGAGATCCAGACCGCGTCCACCCCCAGTGAGGCGACATAGGGCAGGCGCTGGGCGATCCCGGCAAGATCTCCCACGCCATCACCGGTCGTGTCCTGAAAACTGCGCGGGTAAACCTGATAAATGACCCCGCCCTTCCACCAGTTTGCAGTATTTTCGTTCATTCAGCCACCTTTGACGGAACCGGCCAGCAAGCCGCGAACCAGATATCGTTGCATTGAAAAGAATACGATCAGCGGCACCGCGATCGAGACGAAGGCCGAGGTCGCGAGAATCTCCCACTCGCCCCCTTTCGACCCCATCAATTCGCGGAGAACGCCGGTCATGACCAATTGTTCCCGCGTATTGCCAAGAAACACCGTGGCGACCAGAAGGTCGTTCCAGACCCAGAGGAACTGGAAAATCGCAAAACTCGCCAATGCCGGAAAGGATAGCGGCAGGACGATGCGCCGGAAGATCTGGAAATCACTCGCGCCGTCGACGCGGGCCGACTCGATCACCTCGCGCGGCAAGCCGATCATGTAGTTGCGCAGCAGATAGACCGCCAGCGGCAGGCCGAATGCCGTATGCGCCAGCCAGATGCCCATATATCCCTTGCCGATGCCGATGGCGTTATGCATCTGCAACAGTGGAATCAGCGCGACCTGCAAGGGCACGACCAGCAGACCGACCACCCCTGCCGTCAGCAGGGCGCGGCCCGGGAAACGCATCCATGCAAGCGCATAGGCCGCGAAAGCCGCGATCAGGATCGGGATCACCGTGGCCGGGATCGTTACCGTCAGCGTGTTCATGAAGGCGCGGCCCAGCCCTTCGGCGGTCAGCACGCGATGATAGTTCCCGGTCGTGAAATCGGGCGGTGTCGCGGTTGTGGTAAAGATCCGCTCGCCCCGCCGCATCCCGAACGGCTTTTCCGATGTCAGCCGGTAGCTGCCATCCTCGCTTACCGTCAGCTGCCACCCATCCTCGATCTCGACGGTTTCTCCCGGCTGGTATTTGCCCGGCTCGCGTGCGCCTGTCCCCCATGCCGACAGTTTCTGATCGCCCTCCGTTACCAGGCCCTCGATCACATACAGGCCATCGACCTGCCTTGCATCGTCATCGGTTCCGGTACGGGCATATCCGGTCCGTTCGGAAGGCAAGAACGACGCCCACCACCCGCCTGACGAGATCTGGTCGCGGTCGCGGAAGGACGAGACGAACAGCCCCAGAGTGGGGATCGTCCATAACACCACCAGCAGAAAGGCAGAGATATGGACCGCCCATGTCAGCGAGGATTTCTTTCCGGCCATTCCCTCCATCAGCCGGCCTCCTTGCGGGCATTGTAGATATTCCAGACCATGATCGGCGTGACCACGATCATCAGCACGATGGCAATCGCCGAGCCGCGGCCGTAATCCGGCGATCCGCGGAACATCCAGTCATACATCAGATTCGCCAGAACCTGCGTGCCCCACTGGCCGTTGGTCATCACGAAAACGATGTCGAAAACCTTTAGCACGACGATGGTGATGGTGGTCCAGACAACGGCGATGCTACCCATGATCTGCGGCACCTTGATCTTGAAGAACAGCTGCCACGCAGAAGCACCGTCAAGGATTGCCGCTTCGATGGTTTCCTCGGGGATGCCGCGCAGCGCCGCCGACAGGATGACCATTGCGAAACCGGTCTGAATCCAGACCAATACGATCATCAGGAAGAAATTGTTCCATGGAATCAGTGTCAGCCAGATTTGCGGTTCTCCGCCAAGCCGGGTGACGATCCAGTTCAGCAGGCCGATCTGGGTTTCGCCCGATTCGCGGAATTCATAGATCAGCTTCCAGATCACGCCCGCGCCGACAAAGCTGATGGCCATGGGCATGAAGATCAGCGATTTGCCGATATTGCCCCATCTGATCCTGTCGGTCAGCTGCGCCGCAAGCAGACCGAACACCGTGGACAGGGCGGGCACGACCAGCAGCCATAGCAGATTGTTCCAGATCGATTCCCGGAACTTGTCGTCGCCCAATGCCCAAAGGTAGTTACCGGCACCCACGAACCGGCTGCCATCGGCATTATGCAGCGAGCGCCAGAAGCTGTCGATGACCGGATAGACCAGATAAACGCCCAGAAACAGAACCGCCGGACCGACGAACAGCCAGGGACGGATCATATTCGCCCTGCGGATATTGTCGCCCGCATTCCTGCCGCGCGGCGGGTAGATACTGTCAAGGACGAGGTTCGAGCCCCAGAACCAGACCACACAGCCCAGCACGCCCAAGGCGATGGTGCCCGCAGCCATCAGGAACAGTTCCATTTCAGTCCCCTCCGAAAAACATGTCAGAACATGCCGCGTCCGATCAGCAATTCAGCTGTTCGCGTCCCGCGATGGCCGGGGCACGACCCGCCGGCAACCCCCGGGATATCTGCGTGAAGAAGTGAAGAGCGGCGGTTTTGATCGGACGCGGCATGATGCGCATTACTTCACCGAGTCCCATTTCCCCTGAATCCGGTCGGCTACGTCCTGCGCCGATGCGCCGCCGACGAAATCGACCATGCCGGTCCAGAACGCCCCCGCGCCGATCGAGCCGGGCATTAGATCGGATCCATCAAAGCCGAAAACCGTGGCATCCAGCAGGATTTCCCCCATCCTACGCTGCGTATCATTCGCGTAAGCCTCGGGGTTCACGCCGGTATGGGGCGTGACGAAACTGCTTTGAGCCATCCAGATCTCGTGCGCGGCGGGGGTTTTCAGAAACTCGATGAAGGCAAGCGCCGCGGGATTGTCCGACAATACCGAGAACATCGTGCCGCCGCCCAGCACCGGCTTGCCAACGCTGCCATCGGCAGGGGCCGGGAAATAGAAGAAATCCACATCCAGCCCGACTTCGATCCCTTCGGGGAAGAAGGAGGGGATGAAGCTGGCCTGATGATGCATGTAGCAATCGGGCGGGAATTCGAACAGGCCCTTGGGACTGTCGCGGAAATCCGTCGAGGAAACCGATGCCGCCCCGCCCGAGACGAAATCGTCATTTCTGACGAACCAGCCGAATTCCTCGATCGCCGCCACGACCTTGGGATCGTTGAACGGCAAGTCGTTGGTGGTCCAGGCCCGGTAATCTTCGGGGTTGCCGGTCCGCAGCATCAGATCCTCGACCCAGTCGGTCGCTGGCCAGCCCGTCGCGCCGCCCGCACCAAGCCCGATACACCACGGCGTCTCGCCATCCGCCGCGATCTGTTCGGTCAGAGCCTTGAGATCCTCGTAGGTTTCGGGCACCTCATATCCCGCATCCTCGAAATTCTCGGGAATATACCAGACCAGCGATTTCACATCGGCCTTGAAGGGAAAGGCATACATCGCCTCTTCCCCGTCCTTGCCCGCATAAATGCCCAGCTCTGCCCAACTGTCGCCGGCGGCATAATTATCGCGCACCCATTGCGCCGTTTCTTCGCCCAGCGGCCTGAGATGCCCTTTCTTCGCCAGATCGGCGGCCAGACCGGGTTGCGGGAAGACCGCGACATCCGGCGGTGATCCCGCCTCGCTGTCGATCACGATCTGCTGCTCGAAACTGTCCGAGCCGGAATAATTCACCTTCGCCCCGGTCGCCTCTTCGAAATAGGGCAGAAGTGAGGTGAACAGGTCCTGATCCACCCCAAGCCAGGGACCAAGTACCGTGAATGACTGGCCATCCAGATCGCCATGAGCCGCCTTGAAATCTTCGAGACTCTGCCAGTTGATGCGATCATCGCTGCCCGGTTCGATCACCATCTGCGCCTGCGCCATTCCGGCACCCAGGGCAATTGCGGCGGCGGTAACATAAAATACAGTTTTCATAAGATCCTCCCTGAACCTTTCTGGAAACATGTTCCGACGATTGATTGTTATCGCTATCAGTCCTTTCCCGTAAGGAATTGTCAAATAAAACTCACTCCCATTCCAGTTCCTTATAGGCTGCCGTCGCGTCACGCGCCGCAGTTTCTTCGAAAGAATTCCATGTATTTGCAATTACTTGCAGGGATTTCGCGATCACTGGCACCGCGTCGGACATGGGCAATCCATCAGCTATCGCGGCACGGGTGGAGTCCCTGAGCATGGTCAGAAATTCCGTTTGCGGCATGACAGCGTTTTTCCAGCTCTCCGCAACCTCTCCATGCCCCGGAACGATCCGGCGCGGCATCGGCGCAGGCGCGGCGTCCAGCCATTCAAGCCAGCCATTCAGGGATCCATCGACAACCGGGGTCAGGTCGCGAAAGATCAGATCGCCGCTGAAAAATGTTTCCGTTTTTCTGTCGAAAACCGTCAGATCATTGTCGGTATGCGCCGTACCCTCGGCCTTCAGCAGCAATTCCCGGCCACCAAGGTCGATGATATCGCGATCCGCGACCTGTCGATCCGGCAGAACGACCTCGGTTCCGATCACCTCCTGCGGCGGATAGAGTTCGGCAAGATTGTCCAGATAGGTCTGCGCCCGATACTCAAGCGCGGCCGGCAATGCGGCATGGCCGACGATCTCGGCGCCCGCTTCCTTGAAAACCGATGTGCCAAGCACATGATCGGGATGCATATGCGTCAGGATGACATGACTGATCGGCAGATCGGTCAATTCCCTGATCGCAGCAAATAATTCCTGCCCCTGCCGCCGCGAGACCCCGCTATCGATCACCGCGACGGATTTCTCTCCGATCACCACGCCCAGATTAGCGATGCGGCCATTCGCGGATTCTTCCATCTGAACCGGCTCGCCCAGATAGACATGGATACCGGGTGCCAGTTCCCGCAGTGGCAAAGCAGGCAGTGAAGTAACCGATTGGCATGAAATCTGATCTCCCGCCAAGTCCGGATGTCGCTTCAGCCAGTTCCGGCTGACTCGTTCCGCCTGCGACTCGCATTCCGCCATGACAGCGCTTTCTGCTTCAGGCAGGAGAATTGGCACACAATCACCAGAAGATCCGGCAAGACAGGCGCTTAAAATCAGATGAATCATTGCCGAATGTTCCCAACAGAGCCTTTCCCGGTAAAAATCATGACCTTTTCAAAGTAAAAAGATCGGCATCAGACCTTCGTCGTGTTGACACATGCTGCCTCTCATCTACCATAAGATCCAGTCGTGATTTCCACGGCACTGCTTGAGGAGAAACGTTTATGGCATGGACCAAGCCTACCCTGAAGGAAATTGCCTGCGGCATGGAAATCAACATGTACGCTCCGGCCGAGGATGAGCCTGTACTGTTCTGATCCATGATGAGCAGACAGAAACCGGCCCTGTCCGAGTGCTTCGGGCAGGGCCGATTTCGTCTGACGCGATATGCAGATCATCATTCTGGGCGCAGCAGCGGGCGGTGGCTTGCCGCAATGGAATTGCGGCTGTGACAATTGCAATGCCGCACGTAATGGGCGTATCCCGCCCCTGACTCAAAGCTCGGTCGCGGTCAGCGCGGACGGGCAGAACTGGGCGATCCTGAACGCCTCCCCGGATATTCGCATGCAACTGGCCGCAACGCCTGCCCTGCATCCCGCCGGACCCCGGCAGATGCCCTTGCGTTCGGTGCTGGTCACGAATGGCGATATCGACCATGTGGCAGGGCTTCTGACCCTGCGCGAAAGCCAGGCGTTCGACCTGCTTGCCACCCCCGCCATTCATCAGGCGCTGGCGGCGAACCCGATGTTGTCGGCTCTGCGCACGGATCTGGTCACACGCCGCGAGGTCGCATTGGATCAGGATATCCGCCTCGCGCCCGGTCTGGACGCCACGCTTTTCGCCGTGCCTGGCAAGGTGCCGCTGTATCAGGAGGGCGAGGTGGTCGAGACCGGCCTTGTCGGAGAAACGACGGTTGGGGTCGAATTGAGGGCCGGGGGGCGGCGCGCGCTTTATATTCCCGGCTGCGCCGATATGCCGGACTGGCTGAAATCCCGCATCGACGGTGCGGATCTGCTGATGTTCGACGGCACCCTGTGGGAGGATGACGAGATGATCCGCATGGGGCTTGGCCAGAAAACCGGGCGGCGCATGGGGCATATGCCGGTCGTACAGACGATCCGGGATCTGTCAGGGCTGGATATCGGGCGGCGGATCTTCGTGCATATGAACAACTCGAACCCTCTGACCGATCCCGCAAGCCCGCAGGCGGCCGAGGCAGAGACACAGGGCTGGCAGATCGGCCGCGACGGAATGGAGATCACGCTGTGAAAGACGTCCCCAACCAACCGCAATCCCGCGAGGAATTCGAGGCGCGCCTGCGTGCCATCGGGGCGGAACGCTATCACGACCGCCATCCGTTTCATGCCCGGCTGCATGGCGGCGAATGCACCCCGGACGAGGTTCGGGCATGGGTCATCAACCGGTGGATGTATCAATCGCGCATCCCGATGAAGGACGCCGCCTTCATGTCGCGCGTGGACGATCCGGCTTTGCGCCGCCGCTGGCGCAAACGGATCGAGGATCACGACGGCGGGGTCGAGGAAGGCGGCGGCATCCGTCGCTGGCTTGCCCTTGCCCGCGCCGTAGGTCTGGATCCGGATTACGTCGCCGGCGGCACGGGCATCCTGCCCGCCACCCGCTTCGCTGTCGACGCCTATGTCCGTTTCGTCCGCGACATGCCCTTGCTGGATGCCGTCGCCGCCAGCCTGACCGAGCTTTTCGCCCCGAAAATCCACGCCCAGCGGATCGAGGGCCTGCTGGCGCATTACGATTTCGCCGATGACCGCAGCCTTGCCTATTTCAAAAAGCGCCTGACCGAAGCGCCCGAGGATGTCGCATTCGGCCTTGATTACGTGCTGACTCATGCCGATACGCTGGAAAAACAGGACGCCGCCGCGCGCGCCCTGATCTTCAAGACCGATGTGCTTTGGGCACAGCTTGACGCGCTTTGGCATGCCTATGTGCAGGACAATATCCCGCCCGGCGCATGGCGGCCCGGAGAAGGCCTGCTGTAATGGAACCGCTGATCCGCCCCGACGACATCCCCTATCTGCCGCGCGGCGTGCGCCTGCAACAGGATCGCGTGCGTGGCATCCGCGTGCTGCAAGCCCCGGAACGCGCCATGCAACTGGATGCCATCGGGGACGCGATCCTGTCGGAACTGGACGGGCGGCGAAGCATGGCCGCCATCACCGGCGACCTCGCCGCACGTTACAATGCCCCGTCCGAACAGATCGCCGGCGATATCCGCGACTTCCTGACCGGGCTGATCGAGCGGCGCATGGTATTCCTGAAACCTTTAGAAATCGACGCCGAGGATCAGCCATGACCTCCGGAACATATCACCGGACGACCGCGACCCGGCCATGCCCACCGCGCCCCTGCTCTTCTTCTTTGCGCAAATACCTTGCCGGGGGTCCGGGGGATGCAAAATCCCCCGGCCATCGCAGGACGCGATACGCAACCATTTCCATCACGATCCGAAGCTCCCCTAAGGATTCGCCATGAAGGACCTTCCCACCCAACCCCGCGATCTTGACGGCAATCCGGTCACTCCGGGCCTGCCGATGGCGATGCTGGCCGAGATCACGCACCGCTGTCCTCTGGCCTGTCCCTATTGCTCGAACCCGGTCGAGTTGACCCGTGCCGCAGAAGAGCTGCCCGCCGAGGACTGGGCGCGCATTTTCCGCGAAGCTGCGGATCTGGGGGTGCTTCAGGTCCATATCTCGGGCGGCGAACCCGGCGCGCGGCGCGATCTGGCCCAGATCGTCGCATCGGCGCGGGACGCGGGACTTTACGTCAATCTCATCACCTCGGGGATCGGCATCACGCGGGCGCGTCTGGAAGAGCTGGATCAGGCGGGGGTCGATCACGTTCAGCTTTCGCTGCAAGGCATTCGCCCAGACATGGCCGACCGGATCAGCGGTCATCCCGGCTCGTGGGACAAGAAGATGGGTTTCGCCGGATGGGTGGCCGAGATCGGCTTTCCTCTGACCATCAACGCCGTTGTCCATCGCCAGAACATGGAACGCCTGCCCGATATGATCGCGCTGGCCGAAACCCTTGGCGCAAGGCGGATCGAGGTGGCCACCGTGCAGTTTCACGGCTGGGCCGACCTGAACCGGAAGGCTTTGATGCCGACGCGCGAACAGGCGGTTTTTGCCCGGCAGGTCGTCAATGACGCCCGCACAAGGCTGCGCGGCAAGCTGGTGATCGATTACGTGCCCGCCGATCACCATGCCGTCTATCCCAAGGCTTGCATGGGCGGCTGGGGCTCTACCGGGCTGAATGTCGGCCCCGATGGCTCGGTGCTGCCGTGCCATGCGGCAGGTTCGATCACATGGATGCGGTTCGAGAATGCCCGCGACCGCTCGCTATCGGATATCTGGCATCTTTCCGAATCCTTCAATGCCTTTCGCGGCACGGAATGGATGCCCGAACCCTGCCAAAGCTGCGACCGCAAGACATTGGATTTCGGCGGATGCCGCTGTCAGGCGATGGCCATTGCCGGTGATGCCCGTGCGACCGACCCGGTTTGCTCGAAATCGCCGCTGCATGCGCAGGTCGTGGCCCGCGCCGAAGCGGATGCCGCAACTGATACCACAGCCGATACCGCCGAACTGATCTATCGGCGGATGAAGAAGACCCGCGAATTGCAGGGATAATATGCTATGATGGCAACCGGCTTTGTTTAAACCCGGGGAGATCTGGAGGGGGCAATGAAAGGTTGGCTTGTTGCAACGGCGCTTTTGACGGCCGCGCCCGTCTGGGCCCAGGAGAATGCTCTGCGCCCTTCGGAGACATGGGAGGATCTGCGGGAATCCGTCATCGGTCTTACCGAAGAGCCATCGATGGACCCCGCCATACTGGATCTTGATGCGCCGATCCGCGCCAATGATGCGGCCATTGTGCCGGTCCGGATAAGCCAGCCCTCTGACGCCCCCGCTCTGACGGATCTCATGCTGGTGATCGACGCGAACCCGGCCCCGGTCGCCGCCGAATATACATTTGGCGAGGCATTGATGCCGCTGGATTTCGAGGTTCGGGTCCGCGTCGACGCCTATACAGATCTGCGCGCCATCGGGACATTGGCGGATGGCGGCAATGTCATGGCAGGGCGTTTCGTCAAGGCATCGGGCGGATGCTCGGCCCCGGCGGGCAAGGATATGGCGGCGGTCAAGGACAGCATGGGCGAAATGCGCTGGAAAACCGCGCAGGAAGACGGGCGCACTCTGGGCACCCTGATGATCCGGCACCCGATGTTTTCCGGGCTGCAACGCGATCAGGTGACATTGATGAACATCCCCGCCCATTTCATCGACCGGCTGGAGGTCAAGCAGGGCGATGAGCTGCTGTTCACCATGGAGGCCGGGATTTCGGTCAGCGAGGATCCGGTGTTCCGCTTTGCCTATGAACCCAATGGCCAGCCGATCAGCGTCCATGCCGAAGACACCGAAGGCAATGTCTGGGATCAGACATTCGACGCCGGCGGATAGACGACCGGCGCGATCAACGCGCTCGTTTCAGCCGTGCCGGTCCAAAACGTCTTAGAATATGACACCCGCCCGGATTCGCGCCGCTTCCTCTTCTTCTTTGTCCAAATACCTCGGGGTCGCCACCGGCTCAAGAGACCTGCCGGCGACGGGCAGCGCCTCCGGCCATGGCGGCGCAAGTAACCGGCGTTTCCGATCCAACGCGACCCGTTCTAGCTGACACGCCCTGACGCGGGACTATCCGGCGGCTCGACATCCGGGCGGACCGGCGTGAACTCCGCTTCTTGCTCGTCCTTGTGATCGGTGGCAGGGCGGTCAGCGGCAGTGGCGCTTTCATCGCCGCTGTCGGCTTCGGCGGGCGTCTCGCGCGTGGTGACGGTGACCGACGGATCGACATCGACGTAATCCTCTTCGCGCGGGACCATCCCCGGCGCGACATCCGCGATCTCGGTCTTAGACGGCGCTTCCGGCTTTTGCTGCGGCGCTTCGACATCGGAAACGGTGGCATCCGTATCCACGATGGCAGCAGGTTCCGAAGTTGCCGTCCCGCCCTTGTTCATCGGACCAACGAGCAGTGGAAGCATTTCGGCACCCGAAGTCACCGGGGCCGGATCCTTCATCTCGGGTTCGCGCCATGTCAGCGTATCGAAACCACCGCAGCTATCGCAGACCGGCGCCCAGTTGGACATGATGTTGTGGCATTTGTCGCAAACCCATTGCGAGCCGCGCGAAGCCGTCAATGCGCGCGCCAGCCAGCCCCGGACGACGCTGTCATCGGCACCCTCGCCACGCTCGACCGCTGCCATGATCGACAGGGTGCGCACGGTCGGATGCGCCTGCGCCAGATCGCCAAGCGCACGGCGGGCGCCGGGGAAATCCTCGGCCGCCAGCAGCAGCTCGGCTTTCAGCAGGCGCGATTCCTCGTGATCGGGGTTCTTGCGCAGAAGCGCGTCGAAACGGCGCAGACGCTGGTTCGGCGTCTCGTCCGGCACGATCTCGGCATAGGTGGCCGCGATATCGGGATGCGGTCGCACCGACCATGTCTTTTCAAGGATACGGGTCGCATTGCGGAAATTCTTCTGCGCAATGTAACCGCGCGCCGCCAGCACCGCCGCAGGGATCAGATCGGGCGACGCCTTGGCCGCCGAGATCGCCGCCTCGCGCGCACTGACCGAGTTTTCGCTCGACAGCACCTCGCTGGCCTCCTGCAGCGCCAGAACGGCGTCGCGGCGGATCGCGACATCCTTCGTCAGCTCGCCCTGCCGGCGCTTGTCCTTCAGCGTGGCGCGTGCGCCCTTCCAGTCATGCTCGCGCGTCTGAAGTTCCAGCAGGGTGTTCTGAAGCTCCTTGTGTTTCGGCTTGATCGCATAGGCTTTCTGGGCCAGCAGCATCGCGGATTTGGTATCGCCCTCGTCCAGTTTCTGCTTCATCAGCCCCCGGATGCCGACGAAACGGGTGCGCTCATCCTCCAGCAATTTGCGATAGGTCGCATTGGCCCGTGCGGTATCGCCCGCGACCTCGGCAGCCTGTGCGGTCAGAAGATTGGTGATATGCGGCCGGTCAAGGAATTTCTCGGCCTTCGCGGCCTTGTCCAGCGCAAGCTTTCCCTCGCCCGAGGCGATGGCAAGCATGCCCTCGCCAAGCGCATCATATCCCTTGCGCTCGCGCGAGCGGGTGAAATAGCGGCTGATCGAGGTTTCATCCCCCGCAAGAAAACGCAGAAAGGCAAGCGCCAGTCCAAGCAGCTTGAACACAAGCCATGCCAGCACCATCAGTACAAGCAGCGCGACAACCGCCTTGACCGGCGTCAGCATGATCTCGGTACCGGCATATTCAAGGAATAGCGGCTGCGCGGTCTCGGACAATTTTATCGCGCCAAGGGCAATCGCCAGAACCGCAGCAAAGAAGAACAGTATCTTCAGCAAGGACAGAAACATGGGCCGGGTCCTTAATTCGTGGATGTCGTCAGGTCGGACAAGGCCGCCTGCGCATCATTGTAAGCCTGTGCCCCCGCCAGCCATTCGGCCATGGCAGGAACCTGTCGGGCGTTTTCGGGCAATGCCTGCATTTCGTCCAGCGCGGCGGCAATATCGCCCGCCTCGACGCTGGCATTCGCCCGGGACAGCACCGCATCGGCATCATCCCCTTCACGCGGCGCAACCGAACGCGCACCCGTCTGGGCCTTCAGGAAATTCGTCAGGGCATTCCCGCCGCCGCCCTCGGCATCCGACGACGTCGACACCCGCAGGACCGCGCGTGACGCGTCGCCAAAGCCGGCCTGCAAGTCATCAAGGCTTGGAATGTCCTTTTGCAGCGCCTCGGGCGCATCCATGCCGGCATCGGTGAATGCCTGCTGCGCCTCTTGCGCGGTCACGCCCTTATCAAGCGCCGCCTGCAACGAGGCAACCGCCGCCACCGCCTGCGCCCGCCGGGTGCTTTCCGCAGCTTCCTCTTGCAGCTTGGCGGCTTCTTCCTGAACGGCGGCGATCCGGCTTTCGACATCGCTGGCCATGCCGCCGATCTGCTCCTGCAGGCTCTGCGCCTCATCGGCAAGCGCCTGCACGCGCTCGGCGGCTTCGGGATCGATACTGGGCCGTGCTTCAAGCTGTGCGATCTTCGCCGCCTGCTCTTCAAGCTGCTTTTGCAACCCGGTCAGATCGATTGCCGGTGCCTCTGGATCATCCGAGGGAACCAGCGACGCATTCCCGGCATCAGAGGGCTCTGCGCCTGCATCTTCGGAACCTTCGGTCGCGGCATCCGGCGATTCGGGACTTGCGGCACCCGCTTCTTCCAGCGCGGCAATCCGCTGGGTGTGTTCCTCCAGCATGGCCTGGATATCATCCGGCAGCGCCGCCTCTGCTACCGGAGCATTTGCAACGGCATCTTCGGCGGCTGCGGTTGCGGCGGTAACCGCTTCTTCCCGGATCACCTCGGCATCGATCCCGGCCTCCTGTTCGGGAAGCCAGCCTGCGGGCAGATGGGGAAGCGCCCAGATCGTCGCGGCAGCGCCCAGCCCGGCGGCAACCACACCGCCAAAGGCCACCGGCCAGAAGCCGGTCTTGCGCACGGTCACCTGCTGTTGCGGCGCAGGCGCCGGTTCGGTCACCCCGGCCGGGGCAACCTCCGAAACGGGCGCCTTTTCCGAAGCCGCGACGGCGGCCTGCGCAGGCTTGCGCGCGTCGACCGGCGGAACTCCGCCCTTGATTTCCGTGGTCGCGTTATCCTTCGGGGTATCCTTGGTCATATCCGCCGATTCCGATGACTGTTCGGCCACTCCCGGCTGATCGGTCACGGGATTCGCGGTGTCCTGCTTCGCCTCGGCCGCCGGGCGTCCGGTACCGGCCTTGCCGACAAGGGTCGAATCAACCGGGCTAATAACCCCGCCGCTGGCAGTGGCGGAATCACCTTTGCCTTCACCCACATCCCTTGTCGCGACGGCACCCGGCTCTGCCGCCTCTTTCTTCAATTTCAACGTCTCGGTTGGCTGTTCCGGCTGAGATTCCGTCGAAGTCTTCGAGGCTTTGCTTTTGCTTGGCTTGGTCACATTCGGTCCCCGTCATCACACGCCATGGCGAAATACATGCTGCCATGTCTTTACGCTAACCTACTCAGGCAACGCCACAGTCTCAACCCGATGTGATCAGCTTTGTTCCATGCCCGCCATTAGTCGGATGGCCGCAGCCATCGCGTCGGCGGTCGGACCAGCGGCAGTGATCTGCCTGCTGCAAGGACCACTCCACGCCACCGCCGCAGCCGGGCTGATCGCAACAATCCACAACTCCGCGCAACTCTCCCCGGTCTGCGCCGCCAGCAACCGTGCCGAGCGCGGGGAAAACAGCGGCAGCAGAACCGGCGCTTCACAGGTAAGCAAGGCCCGCGCATCCGCGTTCAGCGGCTGCGCGATCTGGTCATAGACCACCATTCCCTCGACCGGCAATTCGCGGGCAAGGTGCCGGCCATGCGGGTGGATCAGCGGCATTTCCGCCGATTCGATCAGCGGCAGCAGCGAGTCCGCGAAGCCATTGCCTTCGCGCGTCATGAAACCTGCCGCCCGCGCGACCTGCGCCGTACGCCCGCCCACGCAAAGCGCCAGCCGCCCGCGCCCCGGCCCCGCAGACGCCACCGCATGGGCCGAGGTAAAGACCAGCCCCCGCGCCGCGCGCAGCCGCGACGCATCATGCGCCACCGGTTCGATCCGCAGGATGGGCGAGATCACCGCCCGGAATTCCGGCAGCATCGCGGCGAAGCGCCTTGAATCCGCCTCCGGGCGGGTCAGCAACAATCCTGCTGTCATTCGGCTTGGCATTGGCAATTCCCGTCCGGCGGTGCTACTTGCTTCTGGGTAAGCGCCAATCCCCCTCCGGGCAAGAGCATGCGGACAAGAGCATGGAAGACCTGATTTTCCTGGGCATCGAAAGCAGTTGCGACGATACCGCCGCCGCCATCGTCACCGGCGAGGGGCGGATTCTGTCCTCGGTCGTCGCGGGCCAGACCGAGATGCATGCGGATTTCGGCGGTGTCGTCCCCGAAATCGCCGCCCGCGCCCATACCGAGCGGCTGGACCATTGCGTCGAGCAGGCACTGCAAGAGGCCCGACTGGGCCTGTCCGATCTGTCTGCCGTGGCGGTGACCGCAGGGCCGGGGCTGATCGGCGGAGTCATGGCCGGGGTGATGACGGCCAAGGGGATCGCGGCGGGGGCCGGATTGCCGCTGGTCGGGGTCAATCATCTGGCCGGGCATGCCCTGACGCCGCGCCTGACCGACGGGATCGGCTTTCCCTATCTGATGTTGCTGGTCTCGGGCGGGCATTGCCAGTTCCTTCGCGTGGACGGCCCGCAGGAATTTCATCGCCTTGGCGGCACCATCGACGATGCCCCGGGCGAGGCGTTCGACAAGCTCGCCAAGCTGCTGGCCCTGCCGCAACCCGGCGGTCCTTCGGTAGAGGCCGAGGCGCGGCTGGGCGATGGCGACCGGTTCGACCTGCCCAGACCGCTTCTTGACCGGCCCGGTTGCGACATGTCGTTTTCCGGTCTGAAAACCGCCGCGCTGCGCCTGCGCGACCGTCTGATCGCCGAACAGGGCGGCTTGCGGCAAGCCGACCGGCAGGATCTTTGCGCGGCGTTTCAATCCGCCATGGCCGGGATCCTGGCCGAGAAATCCCGCCGCGCGCTGGCCGCAAGCCCGGTTCCGGCCCTTGCCGTAGCGGGCGGGGTCGCCGCCAATCAGACCATCCGCGCGGCCTTGCAGCAGGTTGCGGCCGAAGCCGGGGCGACTTTCCTAGCGCCTCCGCTTCGGCTTTGCACCGACAATGCGGCCATGATCGCATGGGCAGGCATAGAACGTTACCGCGAAGGCGCGCGCGACGGCATGGATCTGGCCGCCCGCCCCCGCTGGCCGCTGGACCAAAGCGCCGCGCCGATGCTGGGCAGCGGCAAGAAAGGGGCAAAGGCATGAAGCTGGCGATTCTGGGCGCAGGAGCATTCGGCACGGCGCTTGCCGTCGCGCTGTCCGCCAATGGGCCGGTGGCGCTTTGGGGGCGCAGCACCGGCTGGAGCGGCGAGAATCCGCGCCTGCCTGGCGTGACCCTGCCCGATGCGGTCACCGTGACCGATGATCTGGTACAGGCGGCACAGGCGGATACGATATTGCTGGCCCTGCCCGCGCAGAAACTGAACGATTTCCTGACCGCGAACGCCCGCATCCTGCGCGGCAAGACCCTGGTCAGCACCGCCAAGGGCATTGACCTGACCCGCCTGACCGGCCCGTCGCAACTGATCGCCGCTGCCTGCCCCGATGCGGCGGTCGCAGTGCTGACCGGTCCGTCTTTCGCCGCCGATATCGCCCGGGGGCTGCCGACGGCCCTGACGCTTGCCTGCGCCGATGCCGGACGGGGCAAGGTGCTGCAACATGCGCTGTCGACACCGGTTCTGCGGCTTTACCGGACCACGGATGTCACCGGTGCGGAACTGGGCGGCGCATTGAAAAACGTCATCGCCATCGCCGCCGGGGTTGCGATCGGGGCCGGGCTGGGCGATTCCGCCCGGGCCGCAATCGTCACCCGGGGCTTCGCCGAGATGTCGCGCCTGTCCGCCCGGCTTGGCGCGCGCCCCGAAACCTTGGCCGGTCTGTCGGGGCTGGGCGATCTGATGCTGACCTGCTCGTCGATGCAATCGCGCAATTTCCGCTTTGGTCATGCGAAGGGCGCAGGGCAGGATTTCGATGCCGCCACCACGGTGGAAGGCGCAGCCACCGCCCTTGCCGTCACCGGACTGGCCCGGCAGATGGGCGAGGATCTCCCAATCGCCGGAATGGTCGCACAGCTTGCACAGGGCAGCGTTTCCGTGGGAGATGCTATGGAACTGTTGATGAACCGTCCGCTGAAGGAGGAATGATGCCGCTTTTCGCCGTGATTTGCCGGGACAAGCCCGGCGCCTTGCAGACCCGTCTCGATACCCGCGAGGCGCATCTTGCCTATATCAATGACACCGGTATCGTCGCCATGGCCGGCCCGCTGATCGAACAGGGCGAGATGCGGGGTTCTCTGGTTATTCTCGACACGACGGATCTGGCCGCGGCAGAGCAATGGGCCGCGAATGATCCCTATAAATCCGCCGGGCTGTTCGACGATGTACAGGTGACGGAATGGAAGAAGGTGATCGGCTGATGGCTTACTGGTTGTTCAAATCCGAACCCGATGTTTTCGGCTGGGACGATCTGGTTGCGAAGGGCGATCAGGGCGAGGAATGGGACGGCGTGCGCAATTATCAGGCCCGCAACAATATGCGGGAAATGAAAAAGGGCGATCTGGGCCTGTTCTATCACTCGAATCAGGGCAAGGAGGCGGTCGGCATCTGCGAGGTCGTCGCCGAAGCCCATCCCGACAGCACCACCGATGATTCCCGCTGGGAATGCGTGGATGTGAAGGCGGTCAGGCCGCTGCCACGCCCTGTCTCGCTTGAGCAGGCCAAGGTCGAGCCGCGCCTGAAGGATATGGCGCTGGTGAATAATACGCGCCTGTCCGTTCAGCCCGTGACCGATGCCGAATGGGCGGTGGTCATGGAACTGGCGGGGCTGTAGGCGCCAGACCGTCGCGCGGCGAACGTGGCAGACGGCCGTCGCAGCCGACGTTCACGAATCGCTTACGATCATAGCCGGAACCGCTTCATTTCGTGCCGTCCCCGCGTTACGCTTATCCAAAACAGCACGATCAAGGAGATCCCATGGCCCAGCGACTTCACCTCGTATTCGGCGGCGAGCTTGTCGATCCGCAGCGGAACGAGTTCCGCGACACCGACGCCATCCATATCGTCGGCGTCTTCCCCAATTACCAATCCGCGTATAACGCCTGGAAATCCGAAGCGCAGCGCACGGTGGACAGCGCGCATACCCGTTATTTCATCGCGCATCTGCATCGCCTGCGCGATGAGGAACAGGCAGCCGGGCCGACTGAAGAACTTGGCAGCTGATGGCCCTTGCGGGGCTGGGACGGCTTGGCCTGTGGCTGCATCTGCGCCACGGCTCCGATGTTTCGGGCGGGATTTCCCTGCCCGAAGGACAGGGCCCGTTGCTTTTCCTCAGCTACGCGCAATCCCGCAAACTGGCGGCCGATCGGATTTCCGCGATCCTGAAGAAAGCCCGCCCCGACCTGCGCATTCACGAACTGACGCCCGGAGGTCACCCCGATCCGGACAGAAATCGCGACATGATGCGGGATCTGCTTGGTCAAGCCCGTCCTTTCGCGGTGCTTCTGTTAGGGGCTGATCTGCCTGCCGCATTGATCTCGGAGGCGGTCGCACAGGAAATTCCGGTCATTCTGGGCGAGGCCGATCTGCAACCACGCGAGTTGCACTGGACGCTGACCGCCGGGATGCGGCGCGATCTGCTGAATTCGCTGACCATGATCTTCGCGACCGACACCGCCAGTCATGAAACGGCGCGGCGCATGGGTATCGCCCCCCGCCGGGTTACGATGACCGGCCCCATCACCGAGATCCGCGATCCCCTGCCCTGCAACGAGGCCGAGCTTTCAGTCATTGCCGATCTTCTCAACGGCCGTCATTCCTGGCTTGCCACCTGCGTTCCCGCATCCGAGGAGCAGGCGGTGCTGACCGCGCATCGCGCCGCCTTGCGTCAGGCCCATCGCACCTTGCTGTTTCTGATCCCCGCTTCCGCCGAACGCATCGGACCGCTGGCGGAAAGATGCGAACGGAACGGCCTGATCGTCGCCCAGCGGGCAATGGATGAAGAGCCGCTGGACGATGTTCAGGTCCTGCTGGTGGATTCCCCCGAAGAGCTGGGCCTTTGGTACCGTCTGGCCCCGGTGACCTATATGGGCGGCACCTTATCCGGGGATGACGACGAAACCCGCCACCCGTTCGAGCCGGCGGCACTTGGATCGGCCATCGTCCACGGACCGGCAACAAAACGATTTGCGACCGAATGGCATCAGCTTGACGCAGGCGGCGCGGCGCGGCAGGTTGTCAATCCGGGTGAATTGGCGCGTGTCATCGCCGAACTCACCCTGCCTGAACTGGTCGCCGATCTTGCCAGCAATGCCTGGACCGTCGGCACCGGCGGCGCAGGAGTCGCCATGCAGATCGCCGCCTACATACTGGATCTGCTGAAAAAGGTCCGGACATGATGCGCGCGCCCGCTTTCTGGTATATCCACCCGCCAAGCCTGCAAGCCCGGATGCTGGCGCCGCTGGGCGCGCTTTACGCCCATGCCACGGCGCGGCGATTGCGGGGCGGCGCGCGCATCCGCGTCGGCGTACCGGTGATCTGCGTCGGCAACCTGAACGCGGGCGGCACCGGCAAAACCCCCACCGTGATCCATCTGCAGCAATTGCTGCAGGCACGGGGCATCGCCGCGCATGTCGTGTCGCGCGGTTATGGCGGCAATGCCTCGGGGGTTCTGCGGGTTAATGAACGGGATCATGACGCCGCACTGACCGGGGATGAGCCTTTGCTGATGGCCGCGTTCGGCCCCGTCTGGGTCGCGGATGACCGGGCAGCCGGGGCAAGGGCGGCGGCCGCTGCCGGGGCAGAGGCAATCATTCTTGACGACGGGTTTCAGGATCCGGCGCTGGCCCATGACCTGTCGCTGATCGTCACCGATGCCGCCAAAGGGTTCGGCAATGGCTTGTGCCTGCCTGCCGGACCGCTGCGCGAACCCGTCAAGGCGGGGCTGGCACGCGCGGATCTGCTGCTGTCCATCGGCGACGGCCCGGCGCAGGCACAGTTTACGCCACCTGCCGGCCTGCCGCATTTGCAAGGACAACTTGCGCCACTGCAAACCGGGATCGACTGGCAGGGCCACCGGGTGCTTGCTTTCGCTGGCATCGGCCACCCCGAGAAATTCTTTGCCACGCTGCAGGGGCTTGGGGCGGAGCTGGTTCGGGGCGAGGCGCTGGACGATCATCAGCCCTTTACGCCCGCATTGCTGAAACGGCTGGAGACCGAGGCGCAGATGCGGGGCGCACAGCTTGTGACGACCGAAAAGGACGCCGTGCGCCTGCCCCGCGATTTCCGCGCCAGGGTGCTGGCATTGCCGGTGCGGCTGAAGATCGGCAATCCCGACCCGCTGACACAGGAGCTTGACCGTTTGTTTCCCGCCTGACCGGCTTTTCCGCCCATCCGCTTTGCAATTCGCCGGATCGTGCCGATATATAGCGGGAACCGCCCATGCGAAAGGAAAAGCATCATGTCTGGCAAGGCGATGCAAAGATTGAGCTTTTATCTGCTTGTGCTGCTGGCGCTTTATGCGTCCCTTGCCGGCGCGGGATAAGGAGCGGGCATGTCACAACGTTACGGCGGTAAGTTCTCTCCCGGCGGGATCACCGGCAATTCCGGGCGCATGCCCGCGATGGAAACCCGGCATCGGCTTCAGGGAAGGCCGAAATGGATCACCATTGCCGCCACGCCGCTGCTTCTTACCGCCTTCTTTCAGGATCCGGCCGGGCTGGTCGCCAATCTGGCAGGCTTCGGACTGATCGCCGCGGGAATGTGGATGACCGGCGAGGGCCTGAAGGCCGAGGCCGCCTATGACCGCCGCAGGGTCGCCCGCCGCCCGGCCATTCCCCGCAAGCTGTTCGGGGGCGTGATGGCCGCTCTGGGCCTTGGTCTGGGCGCGTTCGAACCGGGCGCGATAGTCGGAAGCGGGTTGATCGGTATTGCCGGTCTGGGCTTGCACTGGCTGGCCTTTGGCGCCGATCCGATGCGCAGCAAGGGGATGGAGGGCATCGACAGTTTTCAGCAGGATCGCGCCGCCCGGATGATCGCCGAGGGGCAGGCCCATCTGGACCAGATGAAGGATGCGATCCGGCGCAGCGGCGAAAGGCGGCTGGAGGCCCGGGTGGCAATATTCGAGGCGACCGTACAGGAATTATTCGATCAGGTCCGCGAAGAACCCGCAAATCTGGGCGCGGTGCGCCGGTATATGGGCGTCTATCTCATGGGCGCGCGCGACGCGACGGTGAAATTCGCCGATCTCTATGCCCGCTCGCAGGATGCCGGCGCGCGGGCGGCCTATGAGCAGTTCCTGACCGATCTGGAAAATGATTTCAATGCGCGCAGCAAGCAATTGCTGGAGGGTGACCGCAGCGATCTGGATATCGAGATTTCGGTACTGCGCGACCGTCTGGCCCGCGAAGGAGTGCGCCCGGCCGATACGCCCCCCGATGCGTCCGGCGATACGGATACGCGCCCGGCGCTGGGATCCGAGGATGCGCAGACGCTGGACGATCTTCTGACGATGCCCGAACAGGAAAAGACCAAGCGATAAATGCCTCGTTACGCCCTGAAGATCGAATATGACGGCGGTCCCTTTTCAGGCTGGCAGGCGCAGGCCGACCAGCCATCGGTGCAGGAAACGGTCGAAAACGCCCTGTCGCGGCTTGACCCGGGTTTCGCCGAAGGGGCGCGGATCGCGGCTGCGGGCAGGACCGATGCCGGCGTGCATGCCACCGGTCAGGTCGCCCATGCCGATCTGGGCCGCGAATGGGATCCGTTTCGCCTGACCGAAGCGCTCAATTTCCATCTGAAACCTGCTCCGGTTGCGATTCTGGCGGCGGCTCGGGTGGATGACGATTTCCATGCCCGTTTCTCGGCTACCGAAAGGCGCTACAGCTTTCGGCTGATTGTCCGCCGCGCACCGGTGACACATGAGAAAGGCCGGGTCTGGCAGGTCACGCATCACCTGGATGCCGAGGCGATGCGCCAGGGTGCCGCCCATCTGATCGGAAAGCATGATTTCACCACCTTTCGCTCGTCGATCTGTCAGGCCCAAAGCCCGGTCAAGACCATGGACGAGATCAGGGTCGAGGAACGCGAGATCCCGCATGGTCAGGAAATCCTGTTCCATCTGCGGGCGCGATCCTTCCTGCATAATCAGGTTCGCTCGATCGTCGGCACGTTAGAGCGGGTGGGCGCGGGATCATGGCATCCCCGCAAGGTGGGCGACGTATTGGCGGCATGCGACCGCGCCGCATGCGGGCCGGTCTGCCCGCCGCAGGGGCTGTACCTGACGGGCGTAGGCTATCCGGTCGAAATCTTCGGCGACTGAGGACGGTTGCGGTGACGGCGGGGACGCTCTTCTTGCCGGGAAAGCACGATCTTGGCGGTATTCCACAGAATCCACAGATCAAGCGCAAGCGAGTTCTGATGCAGGTAGATCAGGTCGATCCGCAGCTTGGCGGGCAGGCAGCGGCGGTAATAGGCACGCTCGGTCGCCTCGGCGCTGTCGCAACGGGCAAGGATACGATCCTCGTGCCGGTGATAGATCAGCGTGGCAAGGCCGGTCACGCCTGGACGACAGCGCAGGACCTGCTTGTAGGTCAGGGGAAACCGCTCGACATATTCACGCAGCGGGGGGCGCGGGCCAACAAAGCTCATCTCGCCGCGCAAAATATTGAAAAGCTGAGGGAATTCATCTATCCGGCTGCGCCGCAGGAAGCGGCCGATCGGGGTGATGCGCCAATGTTTATGCGCCCCGGTTGCGCCTGAATCCTTGTCCTGCAGCAGCATGGTGCGGAACTTCAGTTGCCGGAAGCTTTGCCCCGGCGCGCGCATCCGTTCCGCCCGGTACAGGATGGGCCGCCCCTGCACGATAAGCAGGATCAACGCGACAACAGCCATTACGACCGACAGCGGGATCAGCAAAATCACGGCGAATACGACATCGAACAGTCTTTTCCGAAACGGATGCCCGACAGCTTCGGCGCCATCCTCATCCTGTTGCAGAACCAGATTCGCATTGGTGACATCCGCAAGGCTTATCGCCTTTGCGCCAAACTCGCCCCCGCCCCAATCACGATGGATGGTCACCCCGGAATCCCGATTATTTTACCCGCTTAGTCCTTGATTAACACGGTATTCATTGCATGGGAACCCAGAGTTGGGTTTGACAAGAGGTGGCTTGCCTATTTGCTACACATAGGTCACTTTAAAAGTGATTTTCCAAGCAAGGCGCGGTTTTCGATGCGCAAGTTTCTGGTCCTGCTGGACGATAGTCACGAATGCCTGAACGCGATGCGGTTTGCCGCCATGCGCGCGGCGAATACCGGTGGCGGCGTGGTCATCCTGTCGGTCATCCCCGCCAATGATATTCAACACGGCTTCGGCGTCGCCGATGTCATGCGTGCCGAAGCGCAGGAGCGGATAGAGGCGCATTTCGAGGTCTTCGCCAAATGGATGCGCTCGCGCCAGAAGGTCGAGCCGGAACTGCGCATCCGGGAAGGCGACCCGGCCGAGGAACTGATCGCACAGATCAGCGAGGATGAGGAAATCGGCATTGTCGTTCTTGGACTGAACAGCGACAAGGCAGCCGCGAACCCGGTCCTGAGCAGGCTTCTGCGCGAGGCGGGCCCCCTGTCCTGCCCGATCACGGTCGTGCCCGGCGATCTTTCGAAAGAACGTCTGGAGGCGATCACCTGACGCCGGTAGCGCTTGACCCGCACCCTCCGCGTCGCCATATCGGAACCAAAGGAGCGCAGTCATGTTCATCCAGACCGAAACCACGCCGAATCCGGCGACGCTGAAATTTCTTCCCGGCGAAACCGTGCTGGCCAGCGGCACCGCCGATTTCCCGAATGCCGGGGCAGGCGAAAAATCGCCTCTGGCACGGCGTATATTCGCGATAGAGGGTGTCACAGGCGTTTTCCTAGGCCGCGATTTCGTCACCGTGACCAAATCCGAGGATGCCCCCTGGGACCATCTGAAACCCTCGATCCTTGGCGCCATCATGGAACATTTCCAGTCCGGCGCCCCCGCCATCGAGGGCGAAGCGCCGGCAAATGACGGCCATGCCACCCATGACGGCCCGGATTCCGAAATCGTCGGGCAGATCAAGGAACTGCTGGATACCCGTGTTCGTCCGGCCGTGGCACAGGATGGCGGCGACATCACCTTCCACGGTTTTGATCGTGGAATCGTCTATCTGCATATGCAGGGTGCCTGCGCGGGCTGCCCCTCGTCCACATTGACGCTGAAAATGGGGATCGAGAATCTGCTGCGCCATTACATCCCCGAGGTGATCGAGGTCAGGCCCGTTGCCTGAACCCGTCGTCCTTGGCTTTGACACATCGGCCGCGCATTGCGCGGCCGCTTTGCTGTGCGAAGGCAGGATCATGGCATCCCGCCGCGAGGAAATGGCCAGAGGCCAAGCCGAACGGCTGTTTCCGATGCTGGAGGAAATGCTGGCCGAGGCCGGGCTGGGCTGGCGCGACCTTGATGTGATCGGTGTCGGCACCGGGCCGGGTAATTTCACCGGCATCCGGGTTGCCGTCGCGGCGGCGCGTGGGCTGGCATTATCGCTGAGCATCCCCGCCATCGGCATCAGTGCGCCCGAGGCCGCCGCCTACGGGCTTCCACGCCCGTGCCGGGTGATATTGCCCGCGCGCCGCGATCAGGTGATCTGGCAGGATTTCGGTGACGGCGAAGAGACAGGTCCGCCGCAGCTTGCCGCGTCCGATTCACTGCCACCCGGCCCGGCGCAGGCTGCGCCTGCGGTTCCGCTGGCCGAAGCGATCGCGCATCTTGCGCTTGCCCGCCGCAGCCAGCCCCCCCCCCGCCCCCCCCCCAGCGAAATTGCCCCCCCGCGGGCCGCCCCCGCCCCCGCTACAGCCCCCGCCCACCCCGCCGGGCCCCCCGGCCCCAA
>NZ_JAUUTZ010000042.1 GCF_030678915.1 Paracoccus wurundjeri
CCCCCCCCCCCCCCCCCCCCCCCCCCCGCCCCCCCCCCCCCCCCCCCCCCCCCCCCCCCCCCCCCCCCCCCCCCCCCCCCCCCCCCCCCCCCCCCCCCCCCCCCCCCCCCCATCGCGGGACGCAAATAACCGGCATCTCCGGTTCGGCGTGACCTGTTCCGGATGGGGTCAGGCCGATCCATCCGATAACCACGCCGCAATAAATTTTGCCGCCCGCTCGCCGATCTCTGCCGCAGGCATCCCCGGTTTATACAACGCCGAACCCAGGCCGAACCCATCAGCACCGGCCTTTCGGTAAGGGGCCATCGTATCGGGATTTATGCCCCCGACCAGTAGCAGACGGGATTCCTGCGGCAGAACCGCCCGCAATGCCTTGACGGCAGCCGGAGGGATCATCTCTGCCGGAAACAGCTTCAGAAACGCCGCCCCGGCCGCAATCGCCGAAAACGCCTCGCTCGCCGTTCCCACACCGGGACCGTAGATCAGTCCACGATCCGCAGCGGCCACAGCCACATCGGGGTTGAAATTGGGTGCGATGATCAGGCGTCCTCCCGCCTCTTCGACCTGGATCACCTGCCCGGGCGTCAGAACGGTGCCCGCCCCTATCACAGCCCTGTCGCCGCAATATCGGACAAAACGTGAGATGCTCTCGAACGGACGAGGAGAATTCAGCGGAACCTCGATCTGGGTAAAGCCGGCACCGATCAGGGCTTCGGCCACATCTTCGACCTCTTCCGGCTGGATGCCGCGCAGGATCGCCACCAGCGGACAGCTTATAAAAGCCTTGTTCCAATCCATCATTCAACCAATCCTGCCAGTTTCGCGATTTCCCATAGCCCGGCCCGCGCCATGCCGGGCGGTGCCACGACCGCCGTAGCTCCGGCCTGCGCCATGGCGTTAGCATATCGTTCCGCCAGATCGCCACGGCCAATGATCGTCACAGGCTCATCAGGAAGTGGCAGCCGGACCGCCAGCTCATCCCCGATCAGCAGACCCGAGAGGTAATCGCCGATATCCCCGCCCTCCAGACGCCCCATCAGGGCCAGCGAACGGGCGGAAAACAGTCGCGACATCAACGATCCCCCGGACAGGCCGGCCGCAACTCCGCGCCCGAACGCAGCCGGATCGGCCGGATCATCCGTGGCCAGCCGCCCAAGGATCGAGTCCTTGTAAAGCAGGGCAAAAATCTCTCCGGTCATGCAGGTCTGGAAATCGGACAGCACGCCATTCGCGACCTGAACCCATTTATTATGCGTGCCCGGCAGGATGAACAGGCCATCCGCATGCTCTTGCCCGGCCAGATGACCGAAGATTTCGACCTCTTCGCCGCGCATGACATCCGGCACGCCGTGATCGGGGTTTTTCACGGCGCCGGCGGTGAAATGAACTTCGTGCCCATCCTGCGTGACATGGCGCAGCAGCGAGGCGGCCAACCCGTTTGCATCAAGCGGCAGTGGCAGATAAGGCGTCTCGACCCAGCCATTGCGGCTGGTGATCATCCCCGAGGCAATGGCCGGCAGATCCGGCCAGCGTGAAAGCCAAGGAGAAAGCAGCGTCGAGAAGCATTCCTCGAAACCTCCACCCGCGACCGCCATGATGCCCGGCCCCGAGGGAATTTCCTCGATGACTCCGCCATCATCGCCCAGCAACCACGCCCGGAAAGAGCTGGTGCCCCAGTCGATGGCGATCAATCGGGCGGTCATTGGATGAACCTGTAAATGGTGGTTTCGGAGTACCTCTTGTCCGGTCTCAGAATCGCGGACGGGAAACCGGGACGGTTCGGCGCGTCGGGCCAATGCTGCGTTTCAAGCGCGACCCCGGCCCAGGGTCCATATATGCGCCCCCCGAGTCCCGCAACGCCTTTGATCCCGGCGCCGTCATAAAGCTGCAAGCCGCAGGCTGTCGTCTCGACCCGCATCCCAAGCCCGCTTTCGCCAACCAGACGCGCGACCGGGCGAAGCGGCTGCGGCCCGTCGGACAGACAGAAATTATGGTCGTAGCCCGCGCTACCGATCCCGCGCAGATCGCGGAAATCAAAAGGCGTTCCCGCCACCGGCGCGATCCTGCCCGTCGGGATAAGCTCATCATTGGTGGGAAGATAGGTATCGGCGTGAATCATCAGCGAGTGATTACGAATATCGCCGCCGCCATCAAGGTCGAAATAGCCGTGATGGGCGAAACTGCAAGGCGTCGCGGCATCCGTTTCGGCCGTGATCCCGATAATCAGGGAATCCGCGGTCAACCCGATATCGGCTTGCACATGCAGGTTCCCCGGAAAACCCATATGGCCATCGGGCAGATGCAGCGTCAGGCTGACCTTGTCCGGCGCGACCGAGGTGATCCGCCAATTCTGAAAGGCCGCGCCGTCATGCCCGCCATGCAGCGTGTGACGCCCGATAAAATTCCGGTCGGTGCTGTATTCCTTGCCATCCAGATAAAATCTGCCGCCCCCGATACGGTTGGCGAAACGCCCCGCGATCGCGCCGAAATAGCGCGTGGGGCCAAGGTAATCCTCAATGCAGGGAGAGCCGAGGACAAGCGGATGACCCACGCCATCCAGCCGCAAATCCTGCACGATCGCCCCAAGCGTCAGGATCCGCGCGCTTAGCCCGCCTGACCCGATCTCGATGCTTTGTACAGCGCGCCCGTCCGGCAGGGTGCAGACGGTCCGGGCACTCACAATACTACCTGTGGTTCCGGCAGCCCTTTCACGGCGGGCCGGACCAGATAGGTCACCCCCTGCGCGGCGTCGGGATGGTCGATGCCCTCGCATGCGGTGGTGACAAGCATTTCATCCAGATCCGCGCCGCCGAATGCCGGGCAACTGGAATGCCTGCCCCCGACCCCAAGCCTGTCCTTCTGCCGCCCATCCGGCCCGAAGCGGATGACTGCCCCCGCACCCCAACAGGCAACCCAAGGCGCGCCTTCACAATCGGTGACCGCGCCATCCGGGCTAAGGCCAAGCAGACCGCAATCAAGGAAAAGCCTGCGTTCATCCCTGGGCCAGCCCTGCGGAGCCAGCGGCAGGGTCCAGATTTTCTGCTCTTTCGTGTCGGCGAAATAGGCGGTTTCCCCATCCGGAGAAAAGCAGATCGCGTTGGGGATGGTGATCCGGTCGACCACGCGACGGATTTCACCCCTGTAATACCGGTAAATCGCGCCTGCGCCCCGCTCTGCTTGCTTGCCCATCGTCCCGAACCAGAAACCGCCCTGACGGTCTGCCCGCCCGTCATTCGAACGTGTTTCGGGCTTTTCGGCTTCGATCGCGGCGACCGGCTTCAGTTCGCCGCTTGTCAGGTTCAGCAGGCCCAGACCATGCTCATGCGCGATCATCAGATGATCGGCATCCACCCAGCCAGCCGCCGAAGCCATCCGGTCGAACGGCCATTCCTGCGCCTCGCCCATGTGACGCGACAACAATCTGCGACCGAGGATGTCGAACCAGAAATACTGGCCACGTTCAGGATGCCACAGCGCCCCCTCGCCCAGTTCGCAAATACGCTCGTCATAGATCCCGGCCATCCGCACTCCTTCAGAATTCGAAAGCTTCAACCGTGTTGCGACGGCCCAGCGTGAACGCGTCGGCGACCAGCATCATCGGCGACAGATCCACATCGCTGCGCCCACCGCGCACCAGTTCCGCCATACGGGCGTAAAGCGCGGGATATTCACCCATGATATCGCTTTCGCCCGCAGCTTCCTTGCCGTCGATCTCAAGCATGTTGCCTCCCATACGCAGGGCCAGATGACCGCCGCTTGTCTCGAACTCCATGTCCCATGTCTGCGGGCCTTCCTGACGGAAGTCGAAATCGGCATGGATATTCTGCGCGAAATCCAGCCGCGCGGCGATGGGGGCCTGACGGTTCGCGGGGAAATCCATCTCGGCGCCGGTCAAATGCAGGCGTATCGGCAGGATCTCGGTCAGGATCGACAGGGCGTTGATGCCCGGATCGAACACGCCCATGCCTCCGGCCTCGAAAATCCAGTCCTGCCCGGGATGCCATTTCCGCACATCCTCGCGCCAGATGATGCGGCCCCGGTGCAGCTGTTTCCCGGCAAGCCATGCCTTCGCCCCGGCCACGCCGTAAGCCATGCGGGAATGCCATGTCGCAAACAGGCTGACACCCTGCGCTTGCGCCAATTGCTCAAGCGCATGCACCTCGGACAATGTTGCACCGGGCGGCTTTTCCAGCATCAGATGCCGTCCCGCACGCAGCACCTCTTGCGCCACGGCAAAGCGGGGAACCGGAGGAAGACAAAGGCTGACGGTTTCGATATCCGGGCGCGCAGCCAGCATTTCCGAGATCCCGGTGAACGCCTCGATACCATCGACCCTGCCGCTGCGCGAGACGGTCGCGGTCAGTTCCCAATCGGGGCTGGCCGCGATTGCGGGCACATGTTGATCCACAGCGATCTTGCCGATGCCGGCCAAAGCGATTTTCATCAGTGACTGTCCTTTCCGACCGGATTGCCCCTGCATCCTTTCAGGAAATCAAGATCGGCACCGGTATCCGCGCCGGTGACGTGCTGTTGGTGCAGCCATTCATAGCCGCTGGCGGGCCGCTCATGCCTTGGCCGCCATTCCGCCAGACGCGCGGCCAGTTCTTCATCGCTGATCTCAAGATGCAGGCGGCGGTTCGGCACATCCAGTTCGATCATGTCACCATCCTGCACGACAGCCAGAGTTCCGCCCGCCGCCGCCTCGGGGCTGGTATGAAGGACCACGGTGCCATAGGCGGTGCCCGACATGCGCGCATCGGATATCCGCACCATATCGGTAATGCCCTTTTTCAGCACCTTGGGCGGCAGGCCCATATTTCCTACCTCGGCCATGCCGGGATAGCCTTTGGGGCCGCAATTCTTCAGCACCATCACACAGGTTTCGTCGATATCGAGGCCGTCGTCGTTTATCTTCGCCTTGTAATCGTCGATATCCTCGAACACGACGGCGCGGCCCCGATGGTTCAACAGATGCGGGCTGGCCGCCGAGGGTTTCAGTACCGCCCCTGAGGGAGCCAGATTGCCGCGCAGAACCGCAATACCGCCCTGCGGTGTCAGGGCCTTTTCGGTGGGCAGGATAACATCCGGGTTATGATTAATGACATCCTTCACCTCGTCCCACATCGTCAACCCCGAGACAGTCAGGGCATCCTTATGCAGCAGACCCGCCTCGCCCAGCCGCTTGATGACGACCGGCAGACCCCCAGCATAAAAGAATTCCTCCATCAGATATTCGCCCGACGGCAACAGGTTCACGATAGTCGGCACATCGCGCCCGCAACGGTCCCAGTCATCCAGCGTCACATCCACACCGACCCGCCCCGCAAGCGCCAGCAGGTGAACCACCGCATTGGTCGAGCCGCCAATGGCGCCATTGGTGCGGATCGCGTTCTCGAATGCCTGTTTGGTCAGGATATCCGAAGGTTTCAGATCGTCCTTGACCATCTGCACGATCCGCCGCCCGGAAAGCTGCGCCATGACACGGCGGCGGCTGTCCACAGCCGGGATCGCCGCATTGCCGGACAGCGCCATGCCCAAAGCTTCCGCCATGCTGGCCATGGTCGAGGCCGTGCCCATCGTGTTGCAGGTGCCGGATGACCGAGACATGGACTGCTCGGCCTCCAGAAACTCTTCCTGCGTCATCTCACCCGCCTTCACGGCTTCCGAGAATTTCCACAGATGGGTGCCGGAACCGACCCGCTCACCCCGGAAATAACCGTTCAGCATCGGCCCGCCGGTGACGACGATAGAGGGAATATCCGTCGAGGCTGCCGCCATCATCAGGCTTGGCGTGGTCTTGTCGCAACCGACCAGCAGCACCGCGCCATCCATCGGCTGACCGCGAATGGTTTCCTCGATGGCAAGGGCGGCCAGATTGCGGAACATCATCGCGGTGGGGCGAAACGTGTTTTCCGAGGCCGAGAATACCGGCACCTCGACCGGAAAACCGCCGGCTTCCCAGACACCCGCCTTCACCTTTTCGGCCAGTTCCCGCAAATGCCCATTGCATGGCGTCAGGTCCGACCAGGTATTCAGGATACCGATGATCGGACGCCCGTCGAACAGGTCATGCGGATAGCCCTGATTCTTCAGCCAGCCGCGGTGATAGATCGTATCGCGGCTATTGCCGCCATACCATTCCTGCGAGCGCAGTCTGCGGGGCCAGGGTGCGGGGGTAAAGCTCATGACAGGCCCTTACAGCGTTTCGATATGAACAGGACCGGAATCGGAAATTTGCAGCGGATTGCGAAGCGGCAGGCCGAAAGGTGCACTGCTGATCTCGAATATGTCGCCGGGCTGGGCCGATACGCCATCCGCGAAGGAAATCGTCGCGGTTCCGAAGAAATGCACATGCACATCGCCCGGTTGCCGGAACAGATCGTATTTGAAGTGATGATGCTCAAGATTGGCGATGCTGTGCGACATATTCGCCTCGCCCGACAGGAACGGCTTTTCCCAGATCGCCGCGCCGTCACGCAGAACCCGGCACTCGCCATCGATATGGTCCGGCAGATCGCCGATCAGGATTTCGGGGCCGAAACTTGCCGGGCGCAGTTTGGAATGCGCCAGCCACAGATAATTACCACGCTCGGTCACATGATCCGAGAATTCATTCGCAAGCGCAAAGCCCAGCCGGAACGGCCGGCCATCGGGCGCGACGATATAAAGCCCTGCAAGCTCGGGCTCTTCGCCCGCGTCCAACGCGAATTCCGGAGAAAGCAACGCCGCCCCGGGCGCGGTGGCCGCATGGCCATTGCCCTTGTAGAACCATTCGGGCTGCACACCGGCCACGCCATTGGCAGGTTTCCCGCCTTCCACGCCCATGCGGAACATCTTCATGCTGTCGGTCAATGCGTCCGGATCGACGCCATGATGCATCGAATCCCGCGCCGAGGCCGAGCCGGTATGCGTCAGCCCCGTCCCGGTCAGATGCATATGGGCGGGATCGGGATGATCCAGCGGCAGAAGCACACGCCCCTCGGACAAGGCGACGGCAAGATCGACAGTTTCGCCCAGCCCGCGGGCCGCGATTTCCTCACCCAGTTTGCGGCCAGCGGCGATTGCCGCCAGTGCAAGCTCATAGGTGCTGGCCGTATCCCGGACGACATGCGCCCTCTCGCCCTCGCGCAGGGCGACCGCGCGTGCTCCATCGTTCAGGCGGATCTGGGACAGATGCATGTTTCAGCCCTCTTTGTTCTTGTTGTAGACGTCGAAGAATACCGCGGCGAGAAGCACCAGCCCCTTGATCACCTGCTGATAATCGATGCCGATGCCAAGGATCGACATGCCGTTATTCATGACACCCATGATAAACGCGCCGACCACCGCGCCGACGATCTTGCCCGAACCGCCCGCCATGGAGGCACCGCCGATAAAGACCGCGGCGATCACGTCGAGTTCGACGGCGAAGCCCGCCTTGGGCGTGGCCGTATTCAGCCGCGCGGCATAGACCAGCCCCGCAAGCGCCGCCAGCAATCCCATATTGACGAAAGTCAGGAAGGTCAGCCGCTCGGTCCGTATCCCCGACAGTTTCGCGGCCTTCGCATTGCCGCCCACCGCATAGATGCGCCGCCCCATGGTCGTGCGTTCGGACAGGAAAACATAGATAACCGTCAGGACCACCATCAGCATCAGCACATTCGGCAGGCCCCGGAACCAGGCCAGCTTCCAGGTCACGAAAAGCAGCGCGAAAGAGATGATCGCGTTACGCAAGAGGAACAATCCCCAGGGCTCATCCTCGATCCCATAGCGCGCATTGCGGGCGCGGTTGCGCAGCGCCAGCCAGATCAGCACGAGAACGGTTGTCACACCAACCGCAATGGCAAGGATATTGGGCTTGTCCGGGCCGAAAAGATCGGGAATGAACCCGGTCGAGATCATCTGGAAATTACGCGGGAAGGGGCCGATGGATTGCCCGGCAAGCAGCCACAGGGACAATCCCCGGAAAACCAGCATCCCCGCGAGCGTCACGATGAATGACGGAATTTTCCAATAGGCCACGAAATAGCCCTGCACCGCGCCAATCGCGGCACCCACCGCAAGGCAGACGATCATCGCCACGCCTACGGGCAGCTTCATGCTGACCACCATGACAGCGGCCAATGCACCGATGAAGCCCATGACCGACCCGACCGACAGATCGATATTGCCGCCCACGATCACCAGAAGCATGCCCAGCGCCATGATGATGATATAGCTGTTCTGCAGGAACAGGTTGGTGATATTGACCGGCCGCAGCAATGTGCCCCCGGTCACGATTTCGAAGAACAACATGATCGCGATCAGGGCAAAGAGCAGCCCGTATTCGCGGATATGCCTGGAAATGTAACTGCCGATCCCCGGCGCCTTGCTGGCCTGTTCCATATTTCCTACTCCCTGACGATCAGCGACATGATCCGCTCTTGCGAGGCGTCCTCTGCTTGCAGTTCGCCCACGAATCTGCCCTCGTTCATGACATAGATCCGGTCGCACATGCCCAGCAGTTCGGGCATTTCCGACGAGATCATGACAACGGCTTTGCCCGCAGCGCTCAGATCGTTGATAATATTGTAGATTTCATATTTCGCGCCGACATCGATCCCCCGCGTCGGTTCGTCCAAGATCAGCAGTTCCGGCTCGGTGAACAACCATTTGGCCAGGACGACCTTCTGCTGATTTCCGCCCGACAGGTTCATGACCTTCTGGAAGACGCCCGGCGTGCGGATGTTCAATGCGGCGCGATACTTCTCGGCGACGGCGGTTTCGCGGTTCTCATCGACGATGCCGCCATTCGCAACTCCGTCCAGATTCGCAAGGATGGTATTGCGGCGGATGGTTTCCTCGAGGATCAGGCCAAGGGTCTTGCGATCCTCGGTCACATAGGCCAGCCCGGCGGCAATCGCCTTGTCCACCGTGGACAGGTCCACCGGTTTTCCGTGCATGAACGCCTGCCCGGAAATATTCCGCCCATAGCTGCGCCCGAATACGCTCATCGCGAGTTCGGTCCGGCCTGCACCCATCAACCCGGCGATGCCGACCACCTCTCCGGCCCTGACCTCCATTGACAGATCCCGGATCATCTGGCGGTCGGCATGAAGCGGGTGAAAGACGTTCCAGTCCTTCAGTTCAAGCACGATCTCGCCCGCGCGACGCTCGCGATCGGGATAACGGTTCGCCATGTCGCGCCCGACCATATCGCGCACGATCCTGTCTTCGGTCAGATCGCCCTGATGTGCATCGATGGTCGAAATCGTCGCGCCATCACGGATCACGGTGACACCGTCGGCAATCTTGCGTACCTCATTCAGCTTGTGGCTGATGATGATCGAGGTAACGCCCTGCCCCTTCAGTTCCAGCAGAAGATCCAGCAGCGCCTGACTGTCCGATTCCGACAATGCGGCGGTCGGCTCGTCCAGGATCAGCAGGCGCACATTCTTGGACAGGGCCTTGGCGATCTCGACAAGCTGCTGCTTGCCCACACCGAGACTGTCCACCTTCACACCCGGAGGCTCGCGCAGGCCGACCTTGGCCAGAAGCCCCTCGGTCTGCCGGAAGGTCTCGCGCCAGTTGACGACGCCATTCGCCGCGCGCTCATTGCCCAGAAAGATATTCTCGGCGATCGACAGAAGCGGAACCAGCGCCAGTTCCTGATGGATGATGATGATGCCCAGTTCCTCGCTTTCGCGGATATCGCGAAATTCGGCGGGCTTGCCGTCATAGATGATCTCGCCGTCATAGCTGCCGGCCGGATAGACCCCGGAAAGCACCTTCATCAGCGTGGATTTCCCTGCGCCGTTTTCGCCGCAGATCGCGTGTATCTCACCTTCGCGGACTGTCAGGCTGACATTGTCCAGTGCCCTGACGCCCGGAAAGGTCTTGGTGATGTTGCGCATTTCCAAAAGCGCGGTCATGCCTTCACTCCGGTGCTGGCTGTACCTGCGCGGGCCGCCCGCCCGGAAAGGGGGCGGCCTGCAATGGCTTGTTTCCGCAAATCGGACTTATTTCAGCTGGTCTTCGGTGTAATAGCCCGAACCGATCAGGACCTCTTCCCAGTTCGAACTGTCCACGGCCACCGGCTCCAGCAGATAAGACGGTACGACCTTGACGCCGTTGTCATAGGTCTCGGTGTCGTTGATCTCGGGTTCTTCGCCCTCCAGCATCGCGTTCACCATATCGACGGTGACTTCGGCCAGCTTGCGGGTATCCTTGAAGATCGTCGCATATTGCTCGCCCGCGATGATCGACTTGACCGACTGCACCTCGGAGTCCTGACCGCTGACGATCGGCATCGCCAGATCGCCCGAACCGTAGCCGACGCCCTTCAGCGAGGACAGGATGCCGATGGACAGGCCGTCATAGGGCGACAGCACGCCATGCACTTCCTTGTCGGTATAGTTGGCCGACAGCAGGTTATCCATCCGCGACTGCGCGGTCGCCGGATCCCAGCGAAGCGTCCCCACCGTGTCCATGCCCATCTGGCCGGACGGAATGACGATCTCGCCCGAGTCGATCATCGGCTGCAATACCGACATCGCACCGTCATAGAAGAAATAGGCGTTGTTGTCGTCCGGGCTTCCGCCGAACAATTCGACATTCCACGGCTTCACATCGGGAAAACGTTCCTTGAGGCCCTGCACCACCGTATTAGCCTGTTGCACGCCGACCTGAAAATTGTCGAAGGTCGCGTAATAGTCGACATCGGGCGTATCGCGGATCAGGCGGTCATAGGCGATCACCTTGATATCGGCGGCCGCCGCATTCGCCAATGCGTTCGACAGCGTGGTGCCGTCGATGGCGGCGATGACCAGCACGTCGACGCCCTTGGTGATCATGTTCTCGACCTGGGCAAGCTGATTCGGGATATCGTCCTCGGCATATTGCAGGTCGGTGTCGTATCCCGCCTCCTGGAACTGCTTGACCATGTTGTTTCCATCGTCGATCCAGCGCGCGGATGACTTGGTGGGCATGGCGATGCCGATTGTTTCAGCCATGGCCCCGAACGCAAACCCGGACATGCCAAGCGACAGCGCAACCGCTGCGACCTTGAATTTCATGGTAACCTCCCTGATTGGCAGACTTCTTTATCTGACAAAAATGACCGCCGGAAACCGCGGTACACGGATTGCTTTACCAAAACGTCGTCTTGACTGTAAAATGCCAAAATCTGCAATCCACATACCTTGTTTGATATGTCATATCCCAACACCCACTCACTCCTGAAACCTGTCCAGCTGCGCCTGATTCAAGAGATCGCACAGCACGGACAGCTTCAGATGGCCTCTGAAGCCTGCGGGATGACGCAGCCGGCCGCCTCGCGCATGCTTGCGGGTATCGAGCAGAAGATCGGCGCCAGACTGTTCCTGCGGCAGCCCAAGGGCATGGAGCCGACCGAGATCGGGCTTTCGGTCCTGCGACGTGCGCAGGCCATCCTGCGGGAATATGGCAGCATGGCCAGCGATATCCGGGAAATGAAAGGCGGCGAGGCGGGATCGGTCCGGATCGGCGCGGTGACCGGCCCGGCCGTCGACATCGTGGTCTCGGCCATCCGCGAGGTGAAGGCGACATCCCCCAAGGCCGAGATCACCGTCGATGTGCAGCCGTCGCGCGAATTGCTGACATATCTGGCCGCGGGTGAAATGGATCTGGCGCTTGCCCGCATCCTGCCGGAATTCGACAGCAAGGATTTCAACATCCGTGAAATGTCGGGCGAAAGGGTCCGGTTCCTGGTCCGGGCAGGTCATCCGATGACACGGCATGATCCGGTCACGCTGACGCAGCTTCTGGAATATGAATGGATCATGCAGACCCGCGGCGCCCCGATACGCGAGGCCACTCTGGCGGCGTTTGCAGGTGTCGGGATCCCGGAACCCACAAGGATCGTGAACAGCGCGTCGCTGCTGTTCACGATCGCCTATCTGTCGAATAGCGACGCGGTTTCGCCGCTATCCGAAGACCTGGCCCGGATGCTGACCCAGCCGCCCATCAATGCCGGTTTCTCGGTTCTGCGGACGCCGCATGACATCCGGGTCTCGCCCTATTACCTGCTGAGCCTGCGTCGCCGCGTGCTGACCCCGCTGGCCCAAAGGCTTCAAAGCACCATCATCCGCCTTTCCGACAAGCGCCCGGAACCCGGTTAGAGCATTCGGGGGTTGGCCGGAAATGCCGGTTGCCTGTGGCTCTGCCGAGCGGCGTAACGTGGCATCGCGGCAATCACTCCGTTTCCGGGTCGGGCCGGCGCACTCCGAACACGGCACAGTAAAGCGCCGGAACAAAGATCAGCGTCACCAGCGTACCCGCGATGATCCCGCCCATCATGGCGAATGCCATCGGTCCCCAGAACACCTGCCGGGCGATCGGAATCAGCGCCAGCGAAGCCGCCGCCGCTGTCAGCAGGATGGGCCGGGCGCGGCTGTCCGATGCCTCGAATACCGCATCCCATTTCGACCTGCCTTTTTCCAGAAGCACCTGAATCTCGTGAACGAGGATGACCGAATTGCGGATCAGGATGCCGATAAGCGCCAATATCCCAAGGATCGCGACGAAACCCATCGGCACGCCGAAGGGCACCAATACGGCAACGACGCCGATCAGCCCCAGAGGCGCAGCGGCAAAGACGATCAGCGACAGGCGGATGCTTTGCATCTGCGCCATGACCAGCAGCGCCATGATCAGCAGCATGACCGGCACGACCGCCGCGATCGGCTCCTGACTGTCGCCCGAGGTCTCGACCGAGCCTCCTATTTCGATATTGACCGCTTCGGGCAGCGTGGCCGCATAATCCGACACCGCGCCGTCCAGTGCCTGCACCAGCGTCGCGGGCTGATCGTCGCCATTGATCGCCGCCTTGACAGTCACCGTCGGCAGACCGTTGCGCTGCATGATCAGGGGTTGTTCGGTATCGTATTCGAGGCTGGCGACCGACATCAGCGGGATATTTCCGGCCGATCCCGTCTGAAGCTGAAGGTTGCGGATCGAATCCAGCGATTGCCGGTCCGTATCGACGCCGCGCGCCACGACATTGATCAGGAAGATATCGTCCCGCAACTGCGTTATCGTCTTGCCCGAGAACACCGCCGAAAGCGCCTCGGAGATATCCTGCCCGGACACGCCAAGCTTGCGCGCCTGATCCTGATCGACCTCGAGCCGGATCACACGGGCGGGCTCGTTCCAGTCCAGCGCGATATCGCGCAGGCGCGGCTCGGATGCCAGCACGGCGGCAAGTCCCCGCGCGGCATCGCGAGCCTGATCCGTGCCGGGGGCACTGACGCGATATTGCACCGGCTTGCCCACCGGCGGCCCGATCTCGAGATTCTTCACATAGATATCGACGCCCGGGAAATCCGTGACGGCAAGGTCGTTCAGCATGTTCTTGACCCTGTCGCGGGCCGCGGCACTGGGGGTCTGGATGACGATCTGGCCCATATGTGGCCCCGGCGTGGGCACATCCATCGACAGGATGAAGCGCGGTGCGCCCCGCCCGACATAGGAGGTCCAGAACAGCACGTCGTCGTTATCGGCCAGATGGGATTCAAGCCGGTCCATATCCTCGCGGGTCTTGGTGATCGAGGCGTTCTGCCGTTCCCCGATATCGACAAGCACCTCGGTCCGGTCGGAATCGGGGAAGAATTGCTGTTCGACGAATTGCATGCCCCAAAGCGAAATCCCGAATATCGCCAGAGTGACAGCGATGGTCACCCATTTGAATCGCATTCCCGCCCGCAGGAGCCGGTGGAACCCCCGGCGCAGCCAGCCCTTTCGCTCCTGATGATGCGCGAGATTCTCTTTCAGGAAGGTCACGCCCAGCAGCGGCGCGAAAAGCACCGCCACGATCCACGAGATCAGAAGCGACACCGCGATGACCACGAAAAGCGAAAAGGTGAACTCGCCCGCCGCCGAATTGTTCAGGCCGATGGGAATGAACCCCGCCACCGTCACCAGAGTGCCGGTCAGCATGGGGAAGGCGATCGAGGTCCATGCATAGCTTGCCGCCTTGGACAGGGATTCCCCGACCTCAAGCCGCGAGATCATCGTTTCGATAGCAATCATCGCATCATCGACCAGCAAGCCCAACGCGATGATCAGAGCGCCCAGCGAGATCCGCTGAAGGGTGATGCCGTAAAGTTCAAGTATGACAAAAGTAATCGCCAGAACCAGCGGAATGGTCAGAGTGACGACGAACCCGGCCCGGAAACCAAGACTGACGAAGCTGACGATCAGGACGATGATCACCGCCTCGGCCAGGGCCTGCACGAAATGACCGACCGCCTCATCCACGACATGCGGCTGATCGGCGACCTTTGCCATTTCGATCCCCACTGGCAGGTCGCGGGCGACACCGTCCATCAGAAGATCAAGCTCCTTGCCGAATTCAAGGATATTCTCGCCCTCGCGCATCCCGATCTGCAAACCTATCGCGGGCTGGCCCTTGTAGCGGAACAGGGCTTCGGGCGGGTCCTCATAGCCCCGGGTAATCGTCGCCACATCGCCCAGATTAAAGAACCGCTCGCCAACGCGAAGATTGACGGCAGAGATGGAGTCGGCATCATCGAACTGCCCGCCGACACGGACCAGGACCCGCTCGGGGCCGTCCTGCACGACACCCGAAGGGGCAATCGCGTTCTGATTGGCCAGCGTCTCCATGACCTGCTGCTGATTCAGGCCAAGCGCCGCCAGTCGCGCGGTCGAGAATTCAAGATAGATCCGTTCATCCTGCACGCCGAGAAGCTCGGTCTTGCCGGCGGCGGAAAGCGCCGCGACGCGCTTGCGGATCGTCTCGACCCGGTCGCGCATTTCGCGCAGCGTGAAGCCGTCGGCCGTGAACGCATAGATATTGCCGAAAACGTCGCCGAAATCGTCATTGAACTGAAAGCCCTGAAATTCCTGTGGAAATTCCGGCTGGATATCGGACATCATCTGGCGCACGCGCTGCCAGATCTCGGGCACTTCGGGGCCGCGCGTGGTCGGCAGCAATTCGACATAGACCACCGCCTGCCCCGGCATCGTGACCGAGCGGGTGAAATCCAGTTCGTCCAGTTCCTCCAGCTTGGTTTCGATACGCGAAGTGACCTGCTTCAGGGTATCCTCGATATTCGCTCCCGGCAGCGCGGCCGAGATCACCATGGTCTTGATGGTGAAATTCGGATCTTCCTCGCGGCCCAGATTCATATAGCTGAGCGCACCGGCAAGCAGCGACAGAACCAGCAGGAACCACACAAAGCTGCGGTGATGCAGCGCCCAGTCCGAAAGATTGAAGCGGCTCACGGTTCGACCCTCCGTCCCACCTTCTGATCGGGTTCCAGCGAATTCACGCCGCGGATGACCACCTCATCGCCGATGGCAAGCCCATCCGTGACCAGAACCCGGCCACGATAACTGAGTCCGATGCCTACCGGCACCGGTTGAACCTGCCCGATCTCTCCTTCACGGCTGACCCGCCAGACATGCGGCTGACCGTCCTGCTGAAAGATCGCCCCGTCGGGCAGCGTCAGTGCGGGCTCGCCCGGTGTGCCGACCCGCGCCCGGATCAGCGTGCCCAGCCGGAAAGGCGCATCCGCCGGCAATGTCAGATGCAGCCTTCTGGTGCGCGTCGCGATATCCGCCAGCGGCTCGATCCGGTCCAGCGTCGCGGTAACGGTCCGTTCCGGCGCGCTGCGTTGCCAGATGGTGAACACGGCATTGTCCGGCAATGCCGCAAGAGCGGATTCGGGCAGGTCAAGCAATGCCTCGCGCCCGTCTTCCGCCGATAATTGGAGGATCGGGCCGCCTGCGTCGACCACCGCACCCGGCGCCTCGTAAACCGCACTGACCACTCCGGCGAAAGGCGCGGTCATTCTGGCAAAGCCCTCGGCATCCTGCGCCTGGATCAACTCCGAATTCGCCTGATCGGCTGTGGCCTGTGCCGCTGCCATGGCCCGCTGTGCCTGTTCAAGCTGCGCGTCCGACGCAACACCACGCCCGGCCAGCGCCTGTGTCCGCTCCAGCGTGGTCCGGGCGGTGGAAAGCTGCACCTCTGCGGCATCGACCGCGGCAGTGGCGGCGCGGGTCGTGGCCGCCAGATCCTCGGTCGCCAATTCCGCCAGAAGCGCGCCTTGCTCGACGGCATCGCCAAGCTCCACATGACGCGAAATCATCCGGCCAAGGGTCTGGAACGCCATCGTCACCTGAGTCTTGGAGGCAATCGTTCCGGGAAGCGAACGGGCATCGTCACCGCGATCCTCGACGATCTCGGTCACGACCGGGCGCGGCGGCTGTTCGGTCGCGGCCTCGCCGCGAAAGCCCAGCCAGTCGGGCAATTCGAACCCCGCGGCCGGAAACGCCGCCAGCATCGCCGTGCAGGCCAGTATCGTCATCCGTATCATGGCTGTCCCCCCGCGGCTTCCACGACGCGTCCCGGATAAAGCAATTGCGAGCCCGCGCCGACCACGATCTGCCCAGGCTCCAGCCCAGCAGACAGATACACGCCATGATCCGAGAAATGACTGATTTCGACCGGGGCAAGGCTGACCTCTCCCTGCTCGTCCACGATCCAGACCGCCGCCGTCTTCCCCTGCCGGGTCAGTGCCGTCCAGGGCACCACGATGCCGCTATCGCTATGCACCCGCAATTGCCCGCGGACAGCAGCACCCAGAAGGGCGACACCTTCCGGGCCGTTCTCGATTCTTGCGCGGACCGTGACCGTACCGGTGGCCGGATCGACAAGCGGCGCGATTTCGGTCACGGTCGCGGTCATTTCCGGCCCTTCGACATCGATCGTGGTCAGGCTGACCTCGGCCCCCATCGCGCTGTCCAGCAATGGATGATCCGGAGAGTTGAACACCGCCTCAAGCCCGCCCACGCTGGCCAGGGACACCACCGGCTGCGCCGCGCCCACGACCTGCCCCGGCGACATATCGCGCCCCGTCACCACCGAATCGTCCGGCGCACGCAGCACCGCCTCGTCCAAAGCCCGACGCGCCTGATCGACGCTGCTTTCGGCGCGCTCGACCGCCCCTGCCGCCTCGGATAATGCCTGCGCCGCCTGATCGCGGGCCGCGCGCGTTCCGACACCGCGTTCCAGCATGGCGTTTGCCCGGTCGGCAGCCTGTTTTGCCTGTTCGTAAGTCGCGCGGGCGGCGGCAAGACTGGCCTCGGCCACGTTCAGCCCCTGTTCCTGCTGCACCGAATCAAGCCGGGCCAGCGGATCGCCCCGCGCGACATGATCCCCCTCTTCGACCAGCACTTCGGTAATACGCCCACTTTGACGGAACCCCAGATCGACGCTGTCACTTGCTTCCATCGTCCCCGAAAGCCGCAAATCGAGCAGCAGGGGTTTTTCCTCGGCGGTCACGAATTCGACCCGCAGATTGTCCGTTTCGGCCCAGCCGATGGACACCGGCAGAAATGCAATCAGGATTGGCGCAAGATATCTGTTGATCATGGCAGTGCCCCGTTAACCACGTATTCTTGCTTTGGGAACTCGCTAATGGAAAGTCCCCTGTCGCAACGTCATATCGGATTTTTACGGAATTGAGCAGAGCCCGGCTTGCATTCCGAAGAATATCGAGCGGCTCCATCCATCGCATATTACGCCCGGCACCGGAAATCCGCCCATGATCGACGCCGGCCCCATTTCACCCGGCTTGATATGGGTGATAACAATGGCAACACTCAAGGGAAACGGAAAGAGGCTGCGGATGCTGTATCAGGTCAAAGATTGGGACGACGCCTATGCGAATGCCGCGCATATCCCGGGCGGAAACGACTACCCGGCAAAGTGGGAAGCCGCGGCCGCCGCCTTTCGCCAGACGGCGCGTCAGGAAAAAATCGACGGCGGCGATCTGTTCCTGCCTGAGAACACGGCAAAGGGGCTGGCCGTATTCATTCATGGCGGTTTCTGGATGAAAACCGGCCCCGCGACCTGGTCGCATCTGGCTGCCGGGCCGGTCGCGCGCGGCTGGGCGGTGCTGATGCCCGGTTACACGCTTGCCCCCGGTGCGCGTATCGCGCAGATGACCCGCCAGGTCGCATCGGTCATTTCCGACGCGGCCGGACGGATCGCCGGGCCTGTCGCATTGACCGGGCATTCCGCCGGAGGGCATCTGGCGGCACGGATGATCTGCGACGACGCCACCCTGCCCAACGGGGTGGCGTCCCGCATTTCCGCCTGCGTGCCGATTTCGCCGCTTGCCGATCTGCGTGCGATGATGCGGACGGCGATGAATGATGTCCTGGCCATCGACATGGCCGAGGCGCGAAGCGAGAGCCCGGCCTTGTTGGCGCCGCGCCCGGATATTCCGGTCACAACATGGGTCGGGGGCGCCGAGCGGCCCGAATTCCTGCGCCAGGCGCGGCTTCTGGCCGATATATGGGCAGGACTGGGTGCGGCCACCGATTGCGTCATCGATCCCGGCCGTCACCATTACGACGTGATCGAGGCGCTTACCCGCCCCGACAGCCCGCTGACATGCAGACTGCTGGGCTGATCCGGGCGGCAGGTCGGGCGCTGCGCCGTTATCGGCGGGTCCTCTGAACCGGAACCAGCTCCGGACCCCGGGGATATTTCCTTGCCATGAAGAAGAAGCAAAAACCCACCTTCTTCTTCGTCCGGATATCCCGGCGGATGAGGAGCGATAGCGACGAAGGGAAAGCAAGCTTTTTAAATGTGCATCCGGCTCAACCGTGGCGGGCAAGGACACGCGGCAGGATTTCTGCCAGGATATCCAGCTCGTCCGACGGGGCGCAGCTGATGCGGATGCAGCGGTCAAGCGGCGGAACACCCGGCATACGGATAAAGATGCCCTCTTCCTCCAGCCAAGCGACGAGATTACGGGAAAAAGCGCCGTCGCGACCGGTATCGACGGTCACGAAATTCGTGGCGGAAGGCAGCGGCTGCATGCCGTTATCGGATGCGATTCGTGCGATGCGGTCACGGGCGGCCGCGACCTCTTGCCGGATATGCGCCAGCCATTCGTGATCGGCAAGCGCCGCCCATGCCCCGGCCTGCGCAATCCGGTTTACGCCGAAATGATTGCGGATACGCTCGAAACCCGCGATCAGATCCGGGTGCCCGAATGCATAACCGATCCTTGCCCCTGCCATGCCATAAGCTTTGGAAAAGGTGCGCATGCGAATGACGCGGGGATCGTCGGCGGCAATCCGGGGAATGGCGCTGTTCGGGGCGAATTCGATATAGGCCTCGTCCAACAGCAGCAAGGCGCCGTCGGGCAGATCGTCCAGCATGGCCTCGATCGCCGCGCCGTCATGCCAGCTTCCCATCGGGTTGTCGGGATTGGACAGATAAACCAGCCGCGCCCCGGTTTCACGGGCGCGGACCATCAATGCCTGCAGATCCTCGTGATCGTCACGATAAGGCACCCTGTGCAATGCACCGCCGAACCCAACAACGTGATAATTAAAGGTCGGGTAGGCCCCGTCCGAGGTGACCACGGCATCGCCCGGTGCGATCAACAACCGCACCAGCAACCCCAGCAGACCGTCTATCCCTTCGCCCACGACGATATGCGCGGGCGGAACGGATAAATGGGCAGCCAGCGCCTGCAAAAGATCATGGCTGGTCGAGTCGCCATATTGCCAGATCTCCGCCGCCGCTTCGCGCATCGCCTGCACCGCCTTCGGGCTGGGGCCGAACCCGTTCTCATTCGCGCCAAGTCGGGCGGCGAAGGGGCGGCCGCGCTGCCGTTGCAGGGTTTCAGGGCCTATAAAGGGCACCGTCGCGGGCAAACCGGCCGGGATCGGCGCGAAGGCAAGCGGTTTCGCCATCAGAACGCCCGGAAGGTCATCGTGGTCAGGGTGCGGCTTATATGCGGGATATCGAACAGCTTTTCTGACAGGTATTTCCCGACATCCTCATCTTCGGGGATATAGACCTTGGCCAGCAGATCGTATTCGCCCGAGGTCGAGTAAAGCTCGCTGACGATCTCCCGGTCATAGATGGCCTCGGCGACCTGATAGGTTTTGCCGGGTTCGCAGCGGAACTGCACGAAAACGGGACGCATGGCTAACCTCCTGCTCATATTATACGGGATGCCGATATCGGGCGCAGGTTAGACCGCAGGCACAGGCCGGGTCCAGTCCCCCTTCGCATGCCCGCGCCAAAAACGCATCAGCAGCAAGGCGGCGGCGCAGCTTAGCCCGAAGACCAGCCCCAACCACAGCCCCGGAGCGCCGATCCCGGCGATGAAGGCCAGCCCATAGGCGACCGGCATGCCCACGATCCAGTAACTGAAACCGGCGATCAGCATCGGCACGCGGGTGTCATGCACTCCGCGCAACAGCCCAAGCGCAACCACCTGCAGGGCATCCGTGAACTGAAACAGCGCGGCGAAGAACAGCAGGCTTGCTCCGATGGCGATGATGGCAGGGCGCTGCGGATCGTTCGGGTCGAGATAAAGGCTGACCAGCGCTTCGGGGAACAGAAGATAGATGGCGACGGCGATCATCGCGACGCTCATCGAAAGCGCCGTCACTGTCACGCCGGCATCGCGCATCCAGCCCGCGTCCCCGCGCCCCTTGGCTTGCCCGATCCTGACGGTGGCGGCATTAGACAGTCCCAGATGCGCCATGAAGGTGATCGAGGAAATCTGCAGGGCGATCCCATGGGCGGCAAGCTGCTGTGTCCCGATCCAGCCCATCATGACATTCGAAGCCACGAACAGCCCGCCTTCCGCAAGCATGGTCAGGCCAATCGGCAGACCAAGCCGCGCGACCGCGAAGAATGCCTGCCAGTCCGGGCGCCAGAACCGCTGGAACAGCTTGAATTTGCGCGCCTCGGGAAGCCATGCGCAATAGGCGACCTGTATCACCAGCTGCATCGTCAGCGTGATCAGTGTAGCGATCGCCGCGCCGCGCACACCCAGTTCGGGCGCACCCAGATTACCGAAGATCAGCACCCAGTTCAGCGCCACATTCACCGGCAGTCCCGCCAGCGTGATCCACATGATCACATTGGGCCATTCAAGCGCCGCCAGATAGGAATTCAGCGTCAGCCCGCAAAGCATGGGCAGCAACCCCCAACCTGCAATCCGCAGATATTGCTGCGCCATGGCGGCGGTTTCGGCGTTCTGCCCCAATGCGATCAGGATCGGCTCGGAATACCACATCAGCGGCATGACCAGAATCGAGAACAGGATCGACAACCACAGCGCCATGCGGGCAGCGCGGCGGACCTCGGGCTCATGGCCGCGGGCGACCGAAGTGGCGATCAAGCCCATTACCGCCGTCCCGAAGCCCATGCCAAGGAAGAACAGCGTGATACGGAACGATCCCGCAATGACCAGCGCGGCCAGTTCATCGACCCCGTACCAGCCCATCATCACCGTATCGCTGACCTCGATGGCCATACGCGCCAGATGGCTGCCGATCAACGGGAGGCCAAGCCACAGCGTCGCGGTGATATGAGGGCGATAACGGTGCATCGGATTGCCATATCCGGGCTGATCACACTCGGCAATCGAAATCCCGGCTATCGGCTGAAAGGCGGCGGAAAGCGGCGGGCGGCGTGGCCATAGGTGATGATACTCAAGTCCCCGGGGCGTCTTGCCGCACCGGGCGGCTTCTGCGATAGAAAGGCAACGCCACTGCGACTCGAGGCCGCCCATGACTTTCCGCGCCCGTCACCTGCTGGGTATCGATCATCTGAAGCCCGCGGAGATCACCACCCTGCTGGATCTGGCCGAGGAATATGTCGCGCTCAATCAACGGACGGTGAAACATTCCGACGCTTTGGCCGGGATGACCCAGATCAACATGTTCTTCGAGAACTCGACCCGTACGCAGGCCAGTTTCGAACTGGCGGGCAAGCGACTGGGCGCGGATGTGATGAACATGGCCATGGCGCATTCCAGCGTGAAGAAGGGCGAAACGCTGATCGACACGGCACTGACCCTGAACGCCATGCATCCCGATCTGCTGATCGTGCGCCATCCGCATTCCGGCGCGGTCAATCTTCTGGCCGAAAAGGTCAATTGCGCCGTCGTCAATGCCGGCGACGGGCGGCATGAACATCCGACACAGGCATTGTTGGATGCGCTTACCATCCGCCGCAGCAAAGGCCGGCTGCATCGCCTGACAATCGCCATTTGCGGCGATATCGCCCATAGCCGGGTGGCCCGCTCGAACCTGATCCTGCTGGGCAAGATGGAGAACCGGATCCGCCTTGTCGGCCCCTCGACCCTGATGCCGTCGGGCGTGGCCGAAATGGGCGTCGAGATTTACGAGGACATGCGCGAGGGATTGAAAGACGCGGATGTCGTCATGATGCTGCGCCTCCAGCGGGAACGGATGGATGGCGGCTTCATCCCGTCCGAGCGGGAATATTATCACCGCTGGGGTCTGGATGCGGAAAAACTGGCGCTTGCCGCGCCCGATGCCATCGTCATGCATCCCGGCCCGATGAATCGCGGCGTCGAGATAGACGGGACGATCGCGGATGACATCAACCGTTCCGTCATTCAGGATCAGGTCGAAATGGGCGTGGCCGTACGCATGGCCGCGCTTGACCTTCTGGCACGGAACCTGCGGGCCGAGCGGGGCAAGGCCGCAGCGGGAGTCATGGTATGAATGGGAAGAACAGCATGCCTTCCGCCGGACCTGATGACTGGGCAGATATCCTGCTGCCGGGAGAAATCTTGCAATGGCGGGGCCGCCCTAAACCGGGGATAAGTTTGCGGCCCTTTGACTATTTCCAGATTCCTTTCGGCATTATATTTTCTGGAATTGCACTGATCTGGATAATGGCCGCCATGACGGCAGGCGGTTTTATCTGGATGTTCGGCATATTGCATTTTTCTGTCGGAATGGCGCTCGTCTTGTATCCGTTTTTATGGCTGCAAATGGTCCGCCGCAGAACCTATTACACCCTTACCAACCGGCGCACGATGATTGCCAGAAATTTACCTCTCATGGGCCGCAGCCTTGAAAGCTGGCATCTCGAGCGGTTGGAAAACATCGATTTGACAGATCGAAACCCCGGCAACGTCTATTTTGCCAAACACCATAGCTGGCGCGGTCTGAGCCAGAAAATCGGACTCGAACGTATTGCGAACCCGCGCGAGGTGTTTTCGATGATCTCTACCCTACGGGACGAACTCTTGCGTCAAAGCCGACCAACAGGGCAACGACATGACTGAAACCACCCTTTTCACCAATGCCCGCCTGATCGACCCCGAGGCGCAAACCGACGCAATGGGCAGCCTGCTGATCGAAAACGGACAGATCGAGGGGACGGGCGCCCCCGATGAAGCCCCGCCCGAGGGTGCGGCGGTGATCGATTGCGAGGGGCGGGCATTGGCCCCCGGCATGATCGACTGGGGCGTCAAGATCGGCGAGCCCGGAGAACGGCACAAGGAAAGCTTCCGCAGCGCAGGGCTTGCGGCTGCGGCGGGCGGCGTGACGACGGTGATCGCGCGGCCCGATACAATGCCGCCTATCGATAACCCTGAATCGCTGGAATTCGTGACGCGCAGGGCCGCGGATGCGCCGGTGAATATCAGGCACATGGCGGCACTGACCAAATTGCGCGAAGGGCGCGAGATGGTCGAGATCGGCTTTCTGGCCGATCTGGGCGCGGTTGCCTTTACCGATGGCGTCCGTGTCGTCACCGATACCAAGCTTCTGTCCCGCTGCATGACCTATGCGCGTGGCCTGAACGCATTGATCGTCGGTCATCCCCAGGATTTCGGCCTGTCGAAAGGCACGGCAGCCACAAGCGGCAAATTCGCCTCGCTTTACGGCATCCCCTCGGTTTCGCCCGTGGCCGAGGTGATGGGGCTGGAACGCGATCTTTCTCTGGTCGCCATGACCGGCTGTCGCTGGCATGCCGATCAGGTTACGACCGCCGGCGCCCTGCCCGCCCTGGCGCGCGCCCATGATTCCGGGCTGGATGTCACCGCAGGCGTCTCGATTCACCATCTGACGCTGAATGAATACGATGTCGGCGATTACCGCACCTTCTTCCGCTTCACCCCGCCACTGCGACCGGAAACCGACCGGCTGGCCATGGTGCAGGCCGTTGCCGATGGGCTGATCGACGTGATCGCCAGTTTCCACACGCCCCAGGACGAGGAATCAAAGCGCCTGCCATTCGAGGCCGCCGCCCCCGGTGCGGTCGGCCTGCAAACGCTGCTGCCTGCCGCCTTGCGGCTTTACCATCAGGGCGGGCTAAGCCTGCCGCAGCTTTGGCGGGCGCTGGCGTTGAACCCCGCCCGCAGGCTTGGACTTGACGCCGGGCGGCTGGCCAAGGGCGCGCCCGCCGATCTGGTGCTGTTCGATCCCGATGCGCCTTTTGTGCTGGACCGTTTCAGACTACTGTCGAAATCCAAGAACACCCCTTTCGACGGCGCAAGGATGGAGGGGCGCGTATTGGGCACATGGGTTGCCGGAAAGCGCGTCTTCGGAGGCAAGGAATGACGCTGATCCTGTGGGCAGTGCTGGGCTATCTTCTGGGTTCGGTTCCTTTCGGCATGATCATAGCCCGGTTCCTGGGGCTGGGGGATCTGCGCAATATCGGATCGGGCAATATCGGCGCGACCAATGTGCTGCGCACCGGCAGCAGGCCCGCCGCTTTGGCGACGCTGCTGCTGGATTCCGGCAAAGGCGCCGCCGCAGTTCTGCTTGCCCGTTATTTCGCGGGCGATACGGCGGCGATACTGGCGGGCGGCGCCGCTTATCTGGGCCATTGCTTTCCTGTCTGGCTGGGCTTCAGAGGCGGCAAGGGAGTTGCGACTTTCCTTGGCACATTGATCGCACTGCACTGGCCGCTTGGCCTTGGCGCCTGTGCCATCTGGCTTCTGGCCGCCGCACTTGGCCGCATCAGCAGCCTGTCGGCCCTGCTGGCCGCCGCGTTCTCCCCCATTCTGGCATGGGCCATGGGCAGATTCGATCTGATTCCGGTCAGCCTGTTCATGGCCGTACTGATCTTCATCCGGCACAGAACCAATATTTCCCGGCTTCTGGACGGCTCGGAACCGCGTATCGGCCGGAAGTAATCCCGCCACGCGGCAGACCCACCCCCGCAAACAGCTATAGCGCTTGACCGGATCGCCTCCCCTCCTCCCCCTTCTTCTTTGTCCAAATACCTCGGGGGTGCGGGGGGCGCCCCCCCCGCCCCCCCCGGCCGCCACAAAACCGCCGGTTCGCAAAAACCCCGCCCCCGCGAAAGGGTGGCGCCCCCCGGCTT